>NZ_ATDN01000005.1 GCF_004014805.1 Mycolicibacterium elephantis DSM 44368 | reverse complement strand
TTATCTACACACCACCAAACACAAGTTTCCGTGAAAAATCCGGGCTAGGAGCATCTGACGTGAGCACAACTCCCCTCAAGGTCGCCGTCACCGGTGCGGCCGGCCAGATCGGCTACAGCCTGCTGTTCCGCATCGCAAGCGGCTCGCTGCTGGGCCCGGACCGCCCGGTCGAGCTGCGCCTGCTCGAGATCGAGCCCGCGCTCAAAGCGCTCGAGGGTGTCGTGATGGAGCTTGACGACTGCGCGTTCCCGCTGCTGGCCGGCGTCGAGATCGGCGCGGACGCCAACAAGATCTTCGACGGGGCCAACCTCGCCCTGCTGGTGGGTGCGCGGCCGCGCGGCCCGGGCATGGAGCGCAGCGACCTGCTCGAGGCCAACGGCGCCATCTTCACCGCCCAGGGAAAGGCGCTCAACGAGGTGGCCGCTGACGACGTCCGCATCGGCGTGACCGGCAATCCGGCCAACACCAACGCGTTGATCGCGATGTCCAACGCGCCCGACATCCCGCGTGAACGGTTCTCGGCGCTGACCCGTCTCGACCACAACCGGGCGATCAGCCAGCTGGCCCGCAAGACCGGCGCCAAGGTGACCGACATCAAGAAGATGACGATCTGGGGCAACCACTCGGCCACCCAGTACCCCGACCTGTTCAACGCCGAGGTGGCGGGCCGAAACGCCGCCGAGGTGGTCAACGACCAGGACTGGATCGAGAACGTTTTCATTCCCACGGTCGCCAAGCGTGGCGCCGCGATCATCGAAGCGCGCGGTGCCTCCTCGGCGGCGTCGGCGGCGTCGGCGACCATCGACGCCGCACACGACTGGCTGCTGGGCACACCGAAGGACGACTGGGTGTCGATGGCGGTGATTTCCGACGGCAGCTACGGCGTGCCGGAGGGCCTGATCTCGTCGTTCCCGGTGACCACCGAGAACGGCAACTGGACGATCGTGCAGGGGCTGGAGATCAACGACTTCTCCCGCGCCCGCATCGACAAGACGACGGGTGAACTCGCCGATGAACGGAAGGCGGTCACCGACCTCGGCCTCATCTGAGGCGATTAGGTTACCTACCGGTTCGTCGCTACCCTCGACCCCGTGTCGCACGCGGTGGAAGAACATTCAGTGACGGAATCGGAGATCGTCCTTCACGACGACGAGATTTTTGCTGCCCATGTCGGCGGCAAGCTCGGCGTAGCGCTGAAGGCGCCGCTGGACACCCAGCGCGCGTTGTCGATCGCCTACACCCCCGGGGTGGCGCAGGTCAGCCGGGCGATCGCCGCGGATCAGACGTTGGCCGCCCGCTACACGTGGGCCAACCGGCTGGTGGCGGTGGTCAGCGACGGCAGCGCCGTGCTCGGCCTCGGCGACGTGGGTCCGGCGGCGTCGCTGCCGGTGATGGAGGGCAAGTGCGCGCTGTTCAAGGCGTTCGCCGACCTCGACTCGATCCCGATCGTGCTCGACACCAAGGATCCCGACGAGATCGTGGAAACGCTGATCCGGCTGCGGCCGACGTTCGGCGCGGTCAACCTCGAGGACATCTCCGCACCCCGCTGCTTTGAGATCGAGCGCCGTCTCGTCGAGGCGCTGGACTGCCCGGTCATGCACGACGACCAGCACGGCACCGCGATCGTGGTGCTGGCGGCGCTGATCGGTGCGGCAACCGCCGTCGGGCGTGACCCCGCCTCGCTGCGCGTCGTCGTCTCCGGCGCGGGCGCGGCCGGTGTGGCCTGCGCGAAAATCCTGCTGGCCAAGGGGATCAGCGACATCACGGTGCTGGACTCGCAGGGCATCGTGCACAGGGACCGGGACAACCTCAACGCCTACAAGACCGAGCTGGCCGAGCAGACCAACCCCCGCGGCCTGACCGGCGGCATGGCCGAGGCGCTGAACGGCGCCGACGTGTTCCTCGGGTTGTCTGCCGGCGTGGTGCCGCCCGAACTGGTGGAGACCATGGCGTCGGACGCGATCGTGTTCGCGCTGTCCAACCCCGACCCGGAGATCCACCCCGAGGACGCGAAGAAGCACGCCGCCGTGGTGGCCACCGGGCGCAGCGACTACCCGAACCAGATCAACAACGTGCTGGCGTTCCCCGGGGTCTTCCGCGGGGCGCTGGACGCCGGCGCGCGGCGCATCACCGAGGAGATGAAAGTGGCGGCGGCCGATGCGATCTTCTCGGTGGTCGCCGACGACCTCTCGCCCGACTGCATCGTGCCGAGCGTGCTGGACCCGCGCGTCGGACCCGCTGTGGCACAAGCGGTTGCCGCGGCCGCCCGCACCTGACGATGGCCGTGCGGTGGCTGGCGTCGGCGCTCGTCGCGCTGCTCGTCGCGGCCTCCGCGGGGTGCGGCGACGACGCGGGCGCCCCGTCCATCGCCGTCGGCTCCACACCGGATCCCGACGCGACGGTGGTCGCGCACCTGTACGCGGCGGCGCTGCGGTACTACGGCAGCCCGGCGCACGTGAAGCTCGATGACGACCCGCTGGCCAAGCTGGATTCCGGCGAGGTGCGCGTCGTCCCGGGTTTCACCGGACGGCTGCTGCACCGATTCATGCCCGACGCGACCGCGCGGTCGGCAGCGCAGGTGTACCGAGACCTGCTGTCCGCCTTGCCCGAAGGCATCGCCGCGGGCGACTACACGACCTCGGCCGAGGACAAACCCGCACTCGTGGTCACCGAGGAGACGGCCGAGAAGTGGGGTGGTCGTGACGTCACGGCCGCGGTGCACAACTGCGACACGCTGCGGATCGGTCACGTCGCTGACGAAGCGGGGCCGGAGCAGCTGGGCGTGTGCGAGCTCAGGGGGTCGCGTGAGTTTCGCGACAGCGCAACGATGTTCGCGGCGGTGCTGACAGGCGAGATCGACGCCGGGTGGACGACGACGGCGGCGACCGGGATCCCGCCGGAGCTGTTGACGTTGTCGGACAAGACGTCGCTGATCCGCGCGGAGAATGTGGTGCCGCTGTATCGCCGCAATGAACTCGACGAGCGGCAGGTGCTCGCGCTCAACGAGGTCGCCGGGGTGCTGGACACCGCGGCGCTGGCGCAGATGCGCGCCGACGTCGCCGACGGACAAGACCCGGTCCACGTCGCCGAGGCGTTCCTGGCCGAACATCCCCTCGGCGACTGACTTCTCTCGCGCTATCGACGAGATTCGCGCTATCGGCGAGCGTGCGTGTCAGAGGGCGACACGCCGTCAAAATCCGCGAGTTTACGCACGCTCGCGGTTAGTGCGCGTTGGGGATCAGCCGTGACACCACCGTGTTGAAGAGCCGCTGATAGCCCGAACCGGTGAGCCGCACGATCGCGTCGAGCACCTTGGCGTCCGGGCCCACGAGCACCCGGGCCTTGTTCTCACGCACGGCGGCGAGGATTTCGCGTGCAGCCTTCTCGGGCGTGGTGATCGTCAGGTGCTTGTCGAAAGTCTTTGTCAGGCCTTCTTTGTCGACGCCTTCGGCGGCGGTGGAGTTGCGCATGATCGCGGTCTTGATGCCGCCGGGATGCACGGTCGTCACCTTGACGGGATGCCCGTTGGCGATCATCTCCTGGCGAAGCGCCTCGGTGAATCCGCGAACGGCGAACTTCGCCGAGTTGTACGCCGCCTGACCCGGGACCGAGAAGATACCGAACAGGCTGGAGACGTTGACGATGTGCCCGTCGCCGGAGGCGATCAGATGGGGCAGAAACGCCTTGGTGCCGTTGACCACACCCCAGAAGTCGACGTCCATGACGCGCTCGAGGTCCTTGTACGGCGTCACCTCGACATCGCCGACGTAGGCGATCCCGGCGTTGTTGTACACCTGGTTGACCGTGCCGAAGTGCTCCACCACCGAGTAGGCGTACAACTCGAAGGCCTCGCGTTCGGTGACGTCGAGCCGGTTGACCTTCACCGGCGCTCCGATCGCCTTGAGTCGCTGCTCGGTGGCGGCCAAACCCTCGGTGTCGACGTCGCTGATCGCGAGCTTGGCGCCCGACCGGGCCAGTTCGACCGCCAGCGCCTGCCCGATGCCTGATCCGGCGCCGGTCACCACCGCGACCTTTCCGGCGAAGCCCTCCATAACCGCACTCCCTCGTATCGATTGCTGCGGTCGAGGTTAGTCGGTACTCGCGGTAGCGGATACTGGACCCCCTTGCGGGGCGCGATCGACTAACGGGTTGATACCACCCACCAGGTGCACGCGATCAACCCGTTAAGCAGTTATCCACAGCGCCGGGTCGCGACAGGTTGGCCGTCGGCTCGTTCCCGGTCACGCTTACCGGTGTGACGCGTTGGCGCCTCGGACATGTCGATCGCCTGATGTCGGCGCAGGACGGAATCATTTCGCGTCGCCAAGTTCTGGACGCAGGCGGCACCGATTCCGACATCGCCAGAATGCTGCGCCGCCGCGATTTGACCGATGTCCACCGTGGCGTCTACGTCAGCCACAGCGGCGAGCTCACACTGGCGCAGCGCCAGTGGGCTGCGGTGCTGGCGTTCTGGCCGGCCGCGTTGGCTCATGCCTCGGCCCTGCCCGATCCGCCGCCGACGGTGGTCCATATCGCCGTAGGCGCGGAGCGCAATCTGCGGCCGTTGCCACGAATCGTGCTGCACAGGACGCCCGACTTCGAGCGACGCGCCGAACTTGACCGCAGCCCGCCGACAATTCGGCTGGAGCACGCGCTGATTGACGTGGTCGGCGGCGAACTTCACAACAAGGACGTGGCGGCTGCGTTCGCCGTACTGGCGCGGTTGTGTGCCAGCCGGCGGACCACGCCGCAGCGAATACTGCGGGTACTGGCGACCCGCCAACGTGTGTGCGGTCGGCGCACGTTGGAGGCAATGCTCGCCGATCTTCGTGACGGCGCATGTTCGGTGCTGGAGCGCGCCTACCTCCACCGGGTCGAGCGTGCGCACGGGCTGCCCAGGGGCGAGCGTCAAGCTCGGAGTACCGCGACTGGTCGGCTCACCTATCAGGATGTGCATTACCGGGGGCAAGGGGTTGTGGTCGAACTCGACGGCCGCGCGTTTCACGATGCGCCGCGAGACCGCGATCGCGATGCCCTGCGTGACCTCGCGGAGTTGAGCCGGTCGGACCTGGTCACCACGCGGGTGACCTATGGACTTGTCTTCGGCGATGCATGCCGCACCGCTGTCCTGATCGGTGACCTACTCCGCCGCCGGGGCTGGTCCGGTCGGATGCGACTCTGCCCCACGTGCGATCCCGGGTATGCGCTGACGGGTTGATCCCACGCACCAGATGCACGCGATCAACCCGTTAACCCCTAGGGCGCGAAGGCTTCGTCGATGATTTCCTGCTGCTCGACCGCGTGCACCTTCGACGAGCCCGACGACGGCGCCGACATCGCCCTCCGCGAGATGCGCTTGATGCCGCCGAGCTTGTCCGGCAGCACCTCGGGCAACGTCAACCCGAACGTCGGCCACGCCCCCTGGTTCGCCGGCTCCTCCTGTACCCAGAAGTACTCCTCGACGTTCGGGTACCGGTCGAGCGTCTCGGCCAGCCGTCTGCGGGGCAGCGGAGCGAGCTGCTCGATCCGCACGAGCGCGACATCGTCCCGCTCGTCCTTCTTCTTCCGGGCGGCCAACTCGTAGTAGAGCTTGCCGCAGCACAACAACATCCGGCGCACCTTGCCGCGGTCACCGTCGCCCTCGGCGAACGTGGGCTCCTCGATCACCGAACGGAACTTGGCCTCGGTGAACTCCTTGAGATCGCTGACGGCGGCCTTGTTGCGCAGCATCGACTTCGGGGTGAACACGATCAGCGGGCGGTGAATGCCGTCCAGGCCATGCCTGCGCAGCAGGTGGAAGTAGTTCGCCGGGGTCGACGGCACCGAGATCGTCATCGAGCCCTCGGCCCACAGCTGCAGGAACCGCTCGATGCGGCCCGACGTGTGGTCGGGTCCCTGCCCTTCGTGGCCGTGGGGAAGCAGCAGCACCACATCCGAGCGCTGGCCCCACTTGGCCTCACCGGAGCTGATGAACTCGTCGATGATCGACTGCGCGCCGTTGACGAAGTCGCCGAACTGGGCCTCCCACAACACCAGCGCGTCCGGATTGCCCACCGAGTAGCCGTATTCGAAGCCCACCGCCGCGAACTCCGACAGCGCCGAGTCGTACACCATGAACCGGCCGCCGGTCGGATTGCCGTCGGGGTCGATGGTGAGCAGCTGCAACGGGGTGAACTCCTCACCGGTTTTGCGGTCGATGATCACCGAGTGCCGCTGGCTGAACGTGCCGCGGCGGGTGTCCTGCCCGGACAACCGGATCAGCTTGCCTTCGGCCAGGAACGAGCCGAACGCCAGCAGTTCGGCGAACGCCCAGTCGACCTTGCCCTCGTAGGCCATCTCGCGCCGCCGCTCGAGCACCGGCTTGACGCGTGGATGCACGGTGAAGCCTTCCGGCAGCGCGAGATGGGCGTCGCCGATGCGGGCCAGCAGCGACTTGTCCACGCCGGTGTGCATCCCGGCGGGCACCATCTGGTCGGTCTCCACCGACGCGCTCGGGGCGATCGGGTGTTTCTCGAGTTCGCGAACCTCGTTGAACACACGCTCCAGCTGGCCCTGGTAGTCGCGCAGCGCGTCCTCGGCTTCTTTCAGCGAGATGTCGCCGCGACCGATCAGGGCCTCGGTGTAGGTCTTGCGCACGCCGCGCTTCCGGTCGATCGCGTCGTACATCGCAGGCTGTGTCATCGACGGGTCGTCGCCCTCGTTGTGGCCACGCCTGCGGTAGCAGATCATGTCGATGACGACGTCCTTCTTGAACTTCTGCCGGAAGTCCACCGCCAGGCGCGCCACCCACACCGCGGCCTCGGGATCGTCACCGTTGACGTGGAAGATCGGCGCGCCGATCATCTTCGCGACGTCGGTGCAGTACTCCGACGACTTGGCGTCGGAAGGCGATGTGGTGAAACCGATCTGGTTGTTGACGATGATGTGGATCGTGCCGCCGGTGCGGTAGCCGCGCAGCAGCGCGAGGTTCAGCGTCTCGGCGACCACACCCTGGCCCGCGAAGGCGGCGTCGCCGTGCAGCATCAGCGGGACGACGGTGAAGCCGTTCTCGTCGTCCCCCTTGTCGAGCAGGTCCTGTTTGGCCCGCACCAGGCCCTCGAGCACCGGGTCGACGGCTTCCAGGTGCGACGGGTTGGCGACCAGTGACACCTCAATGTCGTTGTCCCCGAACATCTGAATGAAGGTGCCGGTGGCGCCCAGGTGGTACTTGACGTCACCGGAGCCGTGCGCTTGCGACGGGTTCAGGTTGCCCTCGAACTCGCTGAAGATCTGCGAGTACGGCTTTCCTACGATGTTGGCCAGCACGTTGAGCCGGCCGCGGTGCGGCATGCCGATGACGACCTCGTCGAGCCCGTGCTCGGCGCACTGGTCGATGACGGCGTCCATGGTCGGGATGACGGTCTCCGCGCCTTCCAGCGAAAACCGCTTCTGCCCAACGTATTTCGTCTGGAGGAACGTTTCGAACGCCTCCGCGGCGTTGAGTCGGCTCAGGATGTACTTCTGCTGCGCGACGGTCGGCTTGTCGTGCCTGCCCTCGATGCGTTCCTGCAGCCACTGCTGTTGTTCGGGTTCGAGGATGTGGGTGTACTCCACGCCGATATGGCGGCAGTACGCGTCGCGAAGCACCGCGAGCACGTCGCGCAGCTTCTTGTATTCCGTGCCGGCGAAGCCGTTGACCTTGAACTCGCGGTCGAGGTCCCACAGCGTCAGGCCGTGGGTCAGCACGTCGAGGTCGGGATGGCTGCGGAAACGGTTCTTGTCCAGCCGCAGCGGGTCGATGTCGGCCATCAGGTGGCCGCGGTTGCGGTAGGCCGCGATCAGCTCGATGACACGGGCGTTCTTGTCCTCGATCGAGTCGGGGTTGTCGGTGCGCCACCGCACCGGCTCGTAGGGGATGCCGAGCTCGCGGAAGATCTCGTCGAAGAAGTCGTCGGAGAGCAACAGCTCGTGCATGGTGCGCAGGAAGTCACCGGACTCCGCGCCCTGGATGATGCGGTGGTCATAGGTCGACGTGAGCGTGATCAGCTTGCCGATACCGAGCTCGGCGATGCGTTCCTCGCTGGCGCCCTGGAACTCCGCGGGATACTCCATCGCGCCGACGCCGATGATCGCGCCCTGTCCGCGCATCAGCCGCGGCACCGAGTGCACGGTGCCGATCGTGCCCGGGTTGGTCAACGAAATCGTCACGCCGGAAAAGTCTTCGGCGGTCAGCTTCCCGTCGCGGGCGCGGCGCACGATGTCCTCGTATGCGGCGATGAACTGGCCGAACCGCATCGTCTCGGCGTTCTTGATGCCCGCCACCACCAACTGGCGGTTGCCGTCCCTGCCCTGCAGATCGATGGCCAAACCCAAGTTCGTGTGCGCAGGCGTGACCGCGTTGGGTTTTCCGTCGACCTCGGCGAAGTGACGGTTCATGTTCGGGAACTTCTTGACCGCCTGAACCAGCGCATAACCGATCAGGTGGGTGAACGAGATCTTGCCGCCGCGCGTGCGCTTGAGGTGGTTGTTGATGACGATCCGGTTGTCGATCATCAGCTTGGCGGGAATGGCCCGCACGCTGGTGGCCGTCGGCACCTCCAACGACGCCGCCATGTTCTTGACCACCGCGGCGGCCGCGCCCCTGAGCACCTGGGTCTCTCCGTCGCCGGCCTGTGGCTCCTGGGCCTTCGCCTTGGGCTGCGCGGGAGCTCCACCCTTGAGCTTGGTCGACGCGGGTTTGTCGTCCTTGGTCTCCGGGGCTTTGGGCGCAGACGTTTTCGCCGTCGAGGCCTTGGGCTCAGCCGGTTGCGGTGGCTTGGCCGCCGCGGCCTTCGGCGCGGGTGCTGGGGCGGGTTCCGGTGGCGAGACAGGTGCGGCCCGTTGGGCGGCAGGTTGACCGTTGCCCTCGGCGGTCTGGCTGTCGATGGTTGGCTCGGGGGAGTAGTCGACCAGGAATTCATGCCAACTGGGATCTACCGACGAGGGATCCTCGCGGAACTTGCGATACATCTCCTCGACCAACCACTCGTTCTGCCCGAATGGTGAAGGTGAGTTCACGGTAGCTACTCGCCTCGATTCTCGCGTCGCGCAAGCGCAGGAAAACGCTCGCCAGGTTCTATGCGGTTACCCGCCTTTCCGCCGCCCTAAAGGCTAGCGCCGAAGCAACGGCCAAGCCACGACAACGACGTTATGGCCATCGTGCTCCACGCAACTCGTTTCCGCCGCTAGTTTCGTGGCGCCGGCAGGACATGCAGCGTGGCCGGCCAGCGCGCGAGCGGCTCGCCGAACGCCTTTTGCGCGTTGGCGACGATGCGCTTGCCCATCAGCCGATTGCCGACACCGCCGACGACGGCACCGATACCCACCGGCAGCAGCTTGCCGAACGCGATCGCGCCGCGCTTCAGCGTGTAGCGCTTCACGAAGTAGCGCACCAGCCGGGAGTTCAACTGAGACACCGCAGGCAGCGGCAGCGTCGCCGCGCCGTCGGCGACCCACGCGCCGCTGGTGCGGCCCGACCCGACCAGGTCGGAGAGCGCCGCCTTGCCGTCCTCGCCGACCAGGACCCCCAGCACCATGGCCCGGCGCCGTTCGCGGTGCTCGGCCGGAATTCCGTGCACCTCCGCGACGGCCAGCGCGTAGAGCGCCGTCGCCTCCAAGAACACCACCGTCTCACCGGCGACGGCCGACAGTGCCGTCAACGTGCCGATACCGGGAACCGCCGCCGCGGAGCCGACGGCCGCGCCGCTGGCCATCACCGCCGCCAGATACTGCGTCTCAAGCTTTTTGATGATCTCGGCAGGGGTGGCACCCGGATCGCGGTCCCGGATGCGAGCGACGTAGGCCTTGACCGCCGGGGTCTGCACGCGCGAACCCCGCTCGATGATCCCGGAAAGCACCTTGGCGGCGGCGCCGGGATCCTCGGGGCCGCCGTCGGCAGCAGGCAGCTGTTTCTTGGCCCTTGACCGGGCACTCATGGGCGGCCTCCCTGTCCGAACGGCTGGCTTCAGGCTATCCGTTCAACCAACGAACGACGGCGCGCCCGCGTGCCCGTCGTGATTGCGCTCACTGTGTGGCCGACACTGTGTGGCCGATCGGGGAAGAAAATAATGAGAAGCGACGCTAACCATTTTCGTGGCAACATCAGCGGCTGTGGACTTGACGCGCGCGGACTTCCAGACCTCGGGAGTCGAGCCGCCGAGCCGCCTCCGGATGATCCTCGTACTGGGCGTCATGGTGGCGCTCGGGCCGCTCACTATCGACATGTACCTGCCCGCCCTGCCCGACATCGGCGAGCAGCTCGGGGTGTCGTCCTCGGTCGCGCAGCTCACGCTCACCGGAACGCTGGCGGGTCTGGCGCTCGGGCAGCTGATCGTGGGCCCGCTGTCGGACTCGCTGGGCCGGCGCCGCCCGCTGATGGTGGGCATCGCGCTGCACATGGTGGCGTCGCTGTTGTGCCTGTTCGCGCCCGACATCACGGTCTTGGGACTGGCGCGCGGGCTGCAGGGGATGGGCGCTGCCGCGGCCGCGGTGGTGGCGATCGCCGTGGTCGGCGATCTGTTCACCGAATCGGCGGCGGCGACCGTGATGTCGCGGTTGATCCTGGTGCTCGGCGTCGCGCCCGTGCTGGCGCCGTCGCTGGGGGCCGCGGTGCTGTTGAAGGCCTCCTGGCACTGGGTGTTCGCCGCGCTGGTGGTCCTGGCCGGCGCGCTGCTGCTGGTCGCCGCGTTGGCGCTGCCCGAGACGTTGCCCGTCTCGCATCGCAGGCCGCTGAAGGTGCGCGGCATCGCCGCCACGTACGGCCAATTGCTGCGCGACATGCGCTTTTTGGGTCTGGTCTTGGTCGCCGCGATGAGCATGTCGGGCCTGTTCGCCTACATCGCGGGCGCGTCGTTCGTGCTGCAGGGTCGCTACGGTCTCGACCAGCAGGCGTTCGCGTTGGTGTTCGCGGCCGGTGCCATCGCGTTGGTCGGCGCGACGCAGTTCAACGTCGTGCTGCTGCGGGGGTTCGCCCCGCGCACCATCATGCTGTGGGCGCTGGTGGCCGCGACGGCCGCCGGTGTCGTCTTCATCGGGTTGTCGGTCACCGGCGTCGGTGGGTTGTTCGGTTTCCTGGTTCCGGTGTGGGCGATCTTGGCCGCCATGGGGCTGGTCCTGCCGAACGCGCCCGCGGTCGCGTTGTCGCGGCATCCGGAGGCCTCGGGCACGGCGGCCGCGCTGCTGGGCGCGGCGCAGTTCGGGTTGGGTGCGGCGGTGGCGCCGCTGGTCGGTGTGCTCGGCAACGACGCGATCGCACTGTCGGCCGTCATGACGATGGGTATGGTGGTCGCGTTGTTCGCGCTGGCTCCCGCGCTGCGCGGCGGATATCACCATGCAGACGGGGCGTCGGCGGTCGAACGCGCGGACGGGGTCATCGGCGACGCCGTCCCTGAACCCGCCTGACCCTGTCGAGCGTGTGTCCCGACTTGTCGGGGCCACACAAGCTCCGTAGCGTCGGCTGAACCGTCACAGACCTAGTCGATTCGAGATGTCCTCACACTTGACTCCTCGGCCAACGGGCCGCGCCTCCGCGGCGCGGTTCGGACTCAGCGCCCCGCTGGAACCCGCCGACTCCGGAAACGCATGGAGTGCGCTGTGGGCGATGATGGTCGGCTTCTTCATGATCTTGGTCGACGCGACCATCGTGGCGGTCGCCAATCCGTCGCTGATGGATCAACTGGGTGCCAGCTACGACGCCGTCATCTGGGTGACCAGCGCCTACCTACTGGCCTACGCGGTGCCGCTGTTGGTGGCCGGTCGGCTCGGCGACCGATTCGGCCCGAGGAATATCTACCTGATCGGGTTGACGGTGTTCACCGCCGCCTCGCTGTGGTGCGGTCTGTCCGACACCATCGGCATGCTCATAGGTGCCCGCGTGCTGCAGGGGCTGGGCGCGTCGTTGTTGACGCCGCAGACGCTGTCGACGATCACGCGCATCTTCCCGGCGGATCGTCGCGGCGTCGCGATGGGGGTGTGGGGCGCGACGGCCGGCGTCGCGACGCTGGTCGGTCCGCTGGCCGGTGGCTTCCTGGTGGACGGCCTTGGCTGGCAATGGATTTTCTTCGTCAACGTGCCCGTCGGCGTGCTCGGCGTCGCGCTGGCCGCCCGGCTGGTGCCCGACCTGCCCACCCGCAAGCAGGGGTTCGACCTGCCCGGGATGCTGCTGTCGGGCATCGGCATGTTCATGATCGTCTTCGCCCTGCAGGAGGGGGAGTCGAGCGGATGGGCGCCGTGGGTGTGGGGAACCATCGCCGGCGGCATCGGGTTCATGGCCGCGTTCCTGATCTGGCAGTCGGTCAACCCCAACGAACCGCTCATCCCGTTGGAGATCTTCCGCGACCGCGACTTCTACCTCTCCAACCTCGGCGTCGCCACGGTCGGTTTCGTCGTGACCGGCATGATGGTGCCGATCATGTTCTACGCCCAAGCGGTGTGCGGGCTTTCGCCGACCCGCTCGGGGCTGCTGATGGCGCCGATGGCGATCGTTAGCGGTGTGCTGGCACCGTTCGTCGGCAAGATCGTCGACCGCTCGCATCCTCGGCCGGTGGTGGGATTCGGCTTCTCGGTGCTGGCCATTTCGATGACGTGGCTGTCGATCGAGATGACACCGACCACGCCGATCTGGCGGATCGCGGTGCCGTTGACGGTGACCGGCGTCGGGATGGCGTTCATCTGGTCGCCGCTGGCCGCGACTGCGACGCGCAATCTGGCGATCGACCGGGCGGGCGCGGGCTCGGGTGTCTACAACGCCACTCGCCAGGTCGGGTCGGTGTTGGGTAGCGCCGGTATAGCCGCGTTCATGACCTGGCGGATCGGCGCGGTGATGCCGCCGGCGGCCGACGAGGCCACCCGGGCGTCGGGCGGTGTCATGCAGCTGCCGAGCTTTCTCCACACGCCGTTCGCCGCGGCCATGTCGCAGGCGATGTTGTTGCCCGCGTTCGTCGCGTTGTTCGGGGTGGTGCTGGCACTGTTTCTGCTGGGTTTCCAACGTGACCCGGCCGACGAGCTCGACGATCCCCACCGCGACGCCGGTCTGGCCGTCGACTACGGCGGGGACGAGACGTTCGTCGACGACCACGATGACTACCTCGAGTACACGGTGTCGTGGGACGAACCCGAACCCGAACCCGAACCGGGGCCGGCGCCGCACGGCGACACCGAAGCGCCGACCGATCCCATCGCGGCACAAGGCGCCCCGCCGGTGCAGGCGCCGGGCGCATCGTGGCACTGGCGACACGAGGAACCGGGCGAACCCGAGCAGGACGAGCCGTGGCGCGCCATCCTCGACCAGATGCTCGAAGACGTCCCTCCGGTACCGTCGACGTCGACCAAGCCCGAACCGATCGGATTCGCGCACAACGGTTTTCACATCGACGACAAGCAGCGGTTCCGGCCGATGGGCCGCAGGCCGCTCGCCGAGCCGCGCTCGCCCTTCGCCGAGTCGTACGAGATGCCGACCGAGCATCATCATCATCGGCGTTCCCGCCACCACCGCGCAGACGAGGCGCACGAGTCGCGGCCGTTCTGGTTTCAGTCGCACGGCAGACACGCTCGCGACGACGACCCGGACGACCGGCCGCGCCACGGCAGGCATTCGCTGCCGTGGAGCGACTAACCATTGTCTCGCGAGCAGACGTGAAACCCCCTAAAAGTAGCTATTTTGGGGGATTTCACGTCTGCTCGCGGCTGCCCACGTTATCTGCCGAACAGCACCGCGGGGTTGAGATATCCGGTCGGGTCGAACGCCGACTTGACCGTCCGCATGGCCGCGATGTCGACGTCGGTGCGTGACATGGCGAGGTAGTCGCGCTTGCGGGTGCCGACGCCGTGCTCAGAGCTGACGTTGCCGCCGAGCCGCGCGATCAACGCCATCATCGGCGCGTAGAGCTGGCGCTCCGCGTCGGGCCCGCAGCGCAACACGTTCAGGTGCAGGTTGCCCTCGCCGATGTGGCCGAACAACACCGGGATCGCCTCTGGCGCGTGCTCGGCAACCAGCCGCGTCGCGTCCTCGGCGAACTCTGATATGCCCGAAAGCGGCAGGGAGACATCGAATTTCAGCGGAGGGCCGTACACGCCGAGCACCTCGGCGACCGCTTCGCGCACTTGCCACAGCCGCTGCTGTGCCGACGCGTCCACGCCGACCGCCGGCTCGGCGGACAGCCGGGCGCCGTCGAGCACGCCGGCCAGCCGCTCGGTCTGGTCGGTGTCGCCGGCCAGTTCGATCAGCAGCTGCCATGCGCCGTCGACGGGTGCGGGCACGCCGACGTGCTCGGCGGTCAGCGCGCTGGCGCGGGCGTCGATCAACTCCAGTGCCGCGATGCCGTCCAGATCGCGGAAAAGACGGCCGGTTTCGACGAGCGCGTCCAACTCGGCGAACCCGCAGATCGCGGTCACCCGGTGCGGCGGCGCAGGGTGTAGCCGCAGATCCAGCCCGGTGATCACGCCGAGCGTGCCCTCGGCGCCGACGAACAGCGACGCGAGGTCGTATCCGGTGTTGTCCATCCGCACCCGGCTGTGCCGGTGCAACACCGTGCCGTCGGGCAGCGCCACGTCCAACCCGATGACCTGTTCGCCCATGTTGCCGTAGCGCACGGTGCGCAACCCGCCGGCGTTCGTCGACGCCATGCCGCCGACGGTGGCGGTGTCCCGGGCGGCCAGGTCCACGCCGAACACCAGGCCCGCCGCGGCGGCCGCGCGCTGCACCTCGGCCAGCGTCACCCCGGCCCCGACGGTGATCCGCCGCTCGACGACGTCGACTTCGCCGACGTCACACAGCCGTTCGGTGGACAGCAGCACGTCATCGTACTCGGGCACGGTGCCTGCCACCAACGACGTCCGGCCGCCCTGCACCGTGACGCAGACGCCGGCGTCGCGGCAGGTTCGCAGCACCGCGGCCACCTCGTCGGCGGTGCCCGGCCGCACCAGCGCGGTCGCGTTGCCTCGGTAGCGGCCGGTGTGGTCGACGCTGCGCCCGGCCAGCACGTCGGGGTCGGTGCTGACGTGGCCCGCGCCGACGATCCCGGCCAGCTGCTCGGACAAATTCACCGATCGGGTGTATCACACGGCGCCAGCGACAGGAACGCACCCAGGTCGACCATCCCAGAAGGGGTCGACGGCAGATAGTGCGTCAGCAGCGGCGAGCGCACGATCACGGTGCGATACATGGCTCGACTGATGGCCACATTCAGCCGGTTTCGGTTCAACAGGAACGGCATCCCGCGGGGGATGTCTTCGATCGCCGAGGCGGTCATCGACACGAACACCACCGGCGCCTCGCGGCCCTGCAGTTTGTCGACGGTGCCGACGAGGACATCGTCGAGCCCGACATCCTGCAGGGCCGACCGCAGCTGCAGCACTTGGGCGTTGTAGGGAGCGACGATGAGCACGTCGGCCTGCTCCAGCGGGCGCGTGCCGTGCTCGTCCGTCCATCGCGCTCCGATCAGCGACGTGATCTCGGCGGCGATCACCGCGGCCTCCTCCGGACTGCACGTCGAGCGGCCCTCGTGGTCAACGGACAAGGTGTGCACCCCGGGTCGGTATCCGGCCAGCGTGCGCTTGTCGGTCTTCGGGTGCGGAATCAACCTCTTGTCGTAGGACAGCGCGGAATCCACGCGGCACAGCTCGGAATGCATCCGGTGGGTCTGCTCGAGGAAGTAACCGTACTGGGCAGGCAGCACGTCGTGGCCCTCCATCAACCAGCCGAGCGCAGAGCGGTCGACGGGTTCAGGGTGGCTGCCGGTCGACACCTGACCGAGCTGCTGCGGGTCACCGAGCAACAGGATGTTGCGCGCGGCGCGTGCGACGGCGATCGTGTAGCCGAGGGAGAACTGGCCGGCCTCGTCGATCGCGAGCAGGTCGAGATGTTCCGTGGCGACACGGGCGTCATTGGCGAAATCCCATGCCGTGCCACCGATCACGCACGCCTTGTGCTGCGCGAGATAGGTGGCGTGGTCGTCGTCGCCGATCACCGTGAAACGGTCTTTTCCCGTCGAGTCCTGGCTTGCCTTCTTGGCGACCAACGCAGGATCGACACCGGCCTCGACGATCTTGTTGAGCAGATGCGCGACGACGCTGTGTGACTGCGCAACCACACCGACGCACCAGCCGTGGTCGTTGACCAGGGATTTGATGACGCGCGCGGCGGTGTACGTCTTGCCCGTGCCGGGCGGACCGTGCACGGCGACGTAGGACCGGTCGAGGTCCAATGCCGCTGCGGTGATCGAAGCGATGTCGTTGTCGAGACGAGGCAGCCCGGTTCCCGATTTGAGGGTAGGCGTTGCGCGGCAAAGGATGTCGACGACCGCACACCGCGGAAGGCGTCCGTCGGCGACGGTGGTCGCCGCCTCGGTTGCCAGCGCCTCGATCGCTTCTTCGAGCTTGGCCGTGCGAAACGGCTTGGCCGGCGTTAACGCCATCGGCAGATGGGTAAACGGCCCGGCGTCCGGTTCGAGTTCCTCGATGACGACCTCGACGGGCACGCCCTCGACCTCGGTCACGTTGCTCACCGTCACGTCGTGAGCGGCGCGGCGGTCTGGGTGTTCGTCGTCGAGGCCGGGCGGTGCCGGCCTGTCGTACAGCGCCTGCGGTCTGTAGTCGAGCGTGCCGCCCTCCAACACCCCGGTCAGCCGAAGCTGCCTACGGTGCTTTCGTTTTCGAGGCGGCTTGTGCCAGTCCTGCTCGACGACGGCGTCGTCCACGAGGAACACCCCTGACGTGTCGCCCCATTCATCAACGGGATGGCTCAGCCGTTGGAAATGGGCCCACCAGTAGGGTTTCCGCTCACGAGGTAGATAACCGCGCGCGGCTTGAATCAGCGCAGCAGCGCATTGTTGAGGGGTGCGATCGATGCTCACCCCGTCGCCCGCGAACCCCATCAGCTTCTGCGTTGTCTCGTCAGGGGACGGCAGCGTTTCGCCCTTTTCGGCGGGCCGGGCCAGGTGTGTGACACCGCCTTCAAAAGCCCGCAGCAGCAACCAGTCCCGCAGCCGTCGAGTCGACCGGCAGTCGTACTCGTTGTAATCGCGGATCTCCTTGAGCACCGCGGCGGCCTCGTCCGCGCGGCCCTCGTCGACAAGCGCGCGGTACCGCTCATACTGGGTGATCGACGCGGCGGCGTTGGTCACCTCCCCCGAACGCAGCTCCGAGCCCATGTACAGCGGCTCCAACGCCTTGAGCGAGTACGACGGCGCGCCGACCCTCAGGCTGTTTCGGACGATCGGGAACAGGTCGACCAGCACGTCCTGCCGGAGCAGATCGTCGACCTCGTCTTCTCCGACCCCGTACCTGGCGGCCAGCTCCAGCAGCTTCGTGCGTTCGTAGGCCGCGTAGTGGTAGATGTGCATGTCGGGAAACTTCTCGCGGCGCCTGCGCACCAGCTGGAGGAAGTCGGTGAACGCTTTGCGTTCCGAACGGCGGTCCTCGGCCCACAGCGGGGTGAAGTTGTCCGCTGCGTCGAGCACCCCCCACATGTATTCCAGCCCCCAGGTGACGCCGTCGTCCGTCCACAGCGGGTCGCCCTCGAAGTCGAAGAACAGATCGCCGCGGCTCTTGGCGGGAAGTGCACCGAGCGCGTCGGCGTCGGCGATTTCGAACTGAGGTAGCCCGGTGTCGCGCTGGGCGACCTGCAGGCGCGCCTGGGTGCGCAGCCCGGCGAGGGTACTGCCCGCGATGCCGTCGACCGGGCCGGTCGACCGAGCCAGCTTCGCGACGGTGTCGATGCCGTGGTCGATGAGGGTGTCGCGTTGCGTCAACCGCATACCGGCCACGAGCAGCACGTCGTCGTCCTTGACGACGTTTGGCACACAACACTCGCAACGCATGCACGCACCCACCGCGGGATCGCCCCAGTCGACGGGAGCGCCAGAAGCCAGGTGGGTGTCGAGCAGCTCACGCAGGTGGTCGCGCTGCTGCCGGTACACCGGGACGAGATCGTCGACCGGGTAGTCGACCGTCGTCCGGTCGCCCAGAATCAGGCCGGCGGTTTCGGCGATCGGCACTCCCATTCGGCGAAGCGCGTCGGCGTAGCCGGCGATCTGGAGCAGCGCCTGGATCTTCGCCCGCCGGGCGAGCTTGGCGTCCAACACGCGATAGCGGTCCCCGTCGAGGACGGCGAAGTCGGCGAACCCGACGAACCGATCGTCGATGACCACCGCTTGATAGACCACCGGCGGGCGCTTGGCGAACGCTTCGGCGGTGGCGTGAGCGGCCTTTTCGAAGGCGGCCAGCGTGTAGGAAGGCCGGCCGATCCGGACCACGCCGTCGCCGTAGCGTGCGATGAAGTCGTCGAGGATGCGTTGTTCGTGTGCGTCGCCGAGCTCGCTGGTGCGACGGAGCAATTCGTCGTCTTCGGTTTCGACGGCAGGACCGCGGCCCAACTTCGCGTCGAACGCGCGCAGCAGTGCGTACTCGCAGCGCGCCGCCGCCGCGAGGTCCGAGGCGCTGTAGATGACGCGGTCGTCGGTGACGAACACGCTGCCACTGTAAGCGAGCCCCCCGACACCCCTTTTTCGCGCGAACGTGGGTTACCCGCACGCCTGGAGCGCCTCGGGCGTGTCACGAGCCCACACTCGTCGCTCCCCAACGCCGTACTCATCCACAGCCCGGGCCGTCGCCGCCGGCGCACCGGCCGATCGTGTGCGACCCGCCGCCGAGGGTGGCCGCATGAACACGGAATCGATGCCGTTCATCGGCACGGAAGCGGTGGCGGCCGGCTCAGCGACCAGGCGGACCTTGGTAAGTCGCCATCAGATGATCTATCGCAACGTCTACTTGCCGAAAAAAGTCGAGCTGACGCCCGAGCGGCGCGCGGTCGCCGCGTGGTTGTGGTCCAACCGCAACGCCACCCTCGCCGGAATGTCCGCTTCGGCGCTCTACGGATCTCGCTGGATCGACGAAAAGCTGCCGGCGGAGTTGATCCGTCGTGAGGCCTGCCCGGTCGAGGGGATTCTGATCCACCGCAACAAGTTGCGCGACGACGAGATCGCTTTCGTGGGACGCATGGCGGTGACCACACCGTCGCGGACGGCATTCGACCTCGGGCGCAGGCCTGGACTCGAGAGGGCGATCATTCGAATCGACGCGCTGGCCAATGCCACCGGTCTCACGGCGGTCGACGTCGAGCGCCTGGCCGATACCCGTCGCGGGGCGCGCGGCATCGTGCAGTTGCGGCGCGTGTTGGAGCTGATGGACAGCGGTTCTGAGTCGCCGCAGGAAACCCGGACCCGCCTGCTGCTGACCGCTGCCGGGTTCCCGCGACCGCAGACGCAGATCCTCGTCATCGAGGAGTCCGGTTCATTCGTTGCCCGCGTCGACATGGGGTGGGAGGAATTCCAGGTCGGCGCCGAATACGACGGACCACAACACTGGGACGACCCCGAACAACACGCGTACGACATCGATCGCCTGGCTAACCTCGCCGCCGACGGCTGGCTAATCATCCGCGTGAGCCGAGATCTGCTCCGGTACCGACCGCATGTCTTTCTCGCCCGCGTGCGCGAGGCGATGAGGGCCCGGGGCTGGCCGCATGCGGACCGGATCCGGCTCGACGCGCGCATCTCCTGGCTCACGTTGACGTAGTGCGCCGAGTGTGGGCTCAACACACGGGTCGAGCCGTCGAGGCGTGCGGGTAACCCACGTTCGGCGGGGCGAAAAAGCGCAGTCAGCCCGGGGTGTTGCCGATCAGCTCGACGCCGTTGCCGTTCCACCGGAACTTGACCACGCTCTCCAGACCGGGCACGCCGTTGGAGTAGCGCAGCGCGACGGTGTCACCGGTGCTCGCGCTCGGGTCGATGCCGTTGAACCCGTAGGTGTCGGGCACCCCGCTGGCGATGAACTTGCCATGGTGGAACATCACCGCACGGGTGTTGGGGTTCTCGGCGTTGGTGTTGGCCTTCACGATCACCACCGACAACGGCGCGCACTCGTTGTAGTTGCCCGCCAGCGGCTCGGGACTCCACCCCTGGTTACTGCGTGGATCGCGTGGCAACTCCGACACCGCCTCGGCGATCTCGGGCGCGGCGAGGTTGACCTCGCAGGGATCCGCCGCGGCCGTCGTGGCCGTCGTGGCCGGTGCCGGCGCCGACGGCTGCGACGGCGCCGCCGCGGCGGCCGAGGGAGCAGGTGCCGTCGGGCCCGGCGTCTTCGAGACCGTGGAGTCGCCGGACCCACAGCCGGCCAGGACAGCTGCCACTACAGCGATGAGACTGCAGAACCGAACCGTGCACTTCACCTAACCCACCCTCGCAAATCGCGGCGGGCAGATCGCGGCGACACACCGCTGCCGGGCGTGCCAGCTGCGCCGTGGACCGAGTGGCCAGCTCACGGGCATTAGAATCGCTAGACGATGACGACCTCCGAGTCGGACCCCGACCAGGCCCCTCCGACGTCCGATCTAACATTTTCTGACCTGCAGATTCACCCACTGGTGCTGCAGGCTGTCGCCGACGTCGGATACGAGACGCCGTCGGCCGTCCAGGCCGCCACCATTCCGGCGATGATGGCGGGCTCCGACGTGGTCGGGCTGGCCCAGACCGGCACCGGGAAGACGGCCGCGTTCGCGATCCCGATCCTGTCGAAGATCGACCCCGACAGCCGCGCCACCCAGGCGCTCGTGCTGGCTCCGACCCGCGAATTGGCGCTGCAGGTGGCCGAGGCGTTCGGCCGCTACGGCGCGCACCTACCCCAGATCAACGTGCTGCCGATCTACGGCGGCGCGTCCTACGGTCCGCAGTTGGCCGGGCTCAAGCGTGGCGCGCAGATCGTCGTCGGCACGCCCGGCCGGGTGATCGATCACCTGGAGAAGGGCCGGCTCGACCTCTCGAAGCTGGACTATCTGGTGCTCGACGAGGCCGACGAAATGCTGCAGATGGGTTTCGCCGAGGACGTCGAGCGCATCCTCGCAGAGACCCCCGAGTACAAGCAGGTGGCGCTGTTCTCGGCGACGATGCCGCCGGCGATCCGCAAGATCACCAGCAAGTATCTGCACGACCCGGTCGAGGTCACGGTCAAAGCGAAAACCGCGACGGCCGAGAACATTACGCAGCGCTACATCCAGGTCGCCGGTCACCGGAAGATGGACGCGCTGACGCGGGTGCTCGAGGTGGAAGAGGGCGACGCGATGATCGTGTTCGTCCGCACCAAGCAGGCCACCGAGGAGGTGGCCGAAAGGCTAAGGGCGCGAGGCTTCTCCGCGGCCGCCATCAACGGCGACATCCCGCAGGCGCAGCGTGAGCGAACGATCGCCGCGCTCAAGGACGGCACCATCGACATCCTCGTCGCCACCGATGTGGCCGCACGCGGGCTCGACGTCGACCGGATCTCCCACGTCCTGAACTACGACATCCCGCACGACACCGAGTCCTACGTGCACCGCATCGGACGCACCGGGCGGGCGGGCCGGTCGGGTACGGCGCTGTTGTTCGTCACGCCCCGTGAACGCCACATGCTCAAGGCCATCGAGAAGGCCACCCGCTCCAAGCTCGTCGAAATGGACCTCCCGACGGTCGAGGACGTCAACGTCCAGCGGGTCGCCAAGTTCCGCGACTCGATCACCGACGCGCTCAACGCCCCCGGCGTCGACCTGTTCCGCAGCATGATCGAGGACTACGAGCGCGAGAACAACGTGCCGATGGTCGACATCGCCGCCGCCCTCGCGGCGCAGCTGCACGACGGGGAGCAGTTCCTGATGTCGGAGCCGCCGCCGGAGAAGCGCCGCCGCGACGACCGTCCGGAGCGGCCCGACCGCGGCCCGAAACGCCCCCGCCGCACCGGACAGGACTTCGCGACGTATCGCATCGCGGTCGGCAAACGGCACAAGGTGAGCCCGGGTGCGATCGTCGGCGCCATCGCCAACGAGGGCGGTCTGCACCGCAGCGACTTCGGGCACATCTCGATCCGGCTCGACCATTCGCTGGTGGAACTGCCCGCCAAGCTGCCCCCGAAGACGATGAAAGCCTTGGAGCGCACCCGCATTCAAGGTGTACTGATCAACCTGCAGCCCGACCGACCGCCACGCAAGGGCGGCAAACCCCACCGCAAATCGAAATGACACTGTCCCGCGGTCTGGAAGCACAAGGCGGCCTGGAGTCCGTCAGCAGGCCGGAGCGGGTCGCCTCGCTCACCGGCATCCGGGCCGTCGCCGCGCTGCTGGTGATGCTCACCCACGCCGCCTACACCACCGGCAAGTATCCGCAGGGCTACGTCGGGCTGGTGTATTCGCGCATGGAGATCGGTGTGCCGATCTTCTTCGTACTCAGCGGGTTTCTGTTGTTCGGGCCCTGGGTGAAGGCCGCCGCATCGGACACACCGGGGCCGTCGGCCCGCCGCTACGCCTGGCGCCGGGTGCGCCGCATCATGCCTGCCTACATCGTCACGGTGCTGGCCGCATATCTCGTCTACCACTTCCGCACCGCCGGCCCCAATCCCGGCCACACCTGGGAGGGGCTGTTTCGTAACCTGACGCTCACCCAGATCTACACCGACAACTATCTGTATTCGTTTCTGCACCAAGGCCTTACCCAGATGTGGAGCTTGGCCGTCGAGGTGGCGTTCTACGCGGTGCTTCCGCTGCTGGCCTACCTGCTGCTGGTGGTCCTCTGCCGGCGTCGGTGGCGTCCCGGCCTGCTGTTGACCGGCCTGGGTGGGCTGGCGTTGATCTCACCGGCGTGGCTGGTACTGGTGCACACCACCAACTTTCTGCCCGACGGAGCGAAGCTGTGGTTGCCGACGTATTTGGCGTGGTTCGTCGGCGGCATGGTCTTGGCGGCGTTGCAGCCGCTCGGCGTGCGGGCCTACGGGTTGGCCTGCGTTCCGCTGGCCGTGGTCTGCTATTTGATCGCCTCGACGCCGATCGCCGGGGAGCCCACCACCTCGCCGACCGAGCTGCGCGAGGCGCTGGCGAAGACCGCGTTCTACGCGGTGATCGCCACGCTGGTGGTGGCGCCGCTGGCGTTGGGGGACCGCGGGCTGTATTCGAGGTTTCTTGCCAGCCGGCCGATGGTGTTCCTCGGCGAGATCTCCTACGAGATCTTCCTCATCCACCTGATCACCATGGAGCTGGTGATGGTGGAGATCGTGCGCTACCCCATCTACACCGGCTCGGTGTTCTGGTTGTTTGTGATCACGTTCGTGGTCACCGTGCCACTGGCCTGGCTGTTGCATCGGTTCACTCGCGTACGGAACGGGTAGCCTGATTCTTAGGTTAAGCTGCCCTAAGAATCGATCCATTGAGGGGCTGTTGCATATGTCCGACAAGAAGCCGACGCGCGGGTTTCAGGGCGCGGTTCTCAAGCTGCTGCGTGCGGGCGATTACGAGCTGACCGTCATCGGCCGGCGCGAGGTCACCCCGCACTACCTGCGGCTGAGCTTCTCCGCCGGCGGCATGCTCGCCGACCGGCCGCTGCATCCGACGATGTGGATCCGGATGTGGTTCGCCGACGGCGAGAAGCAGCACCAGCGCGGCTTCACGCTGGTCAACCCCAACCCGGACGCCGATACCGTCGACATCGAGTTCGCGCTGCACGACGGCATCGCCTCGCAGTGGGCGAAGAACGCGCAGCCCGGTGACACCATCGAGGTCACGGTCCTCGGCAGCAACTTCACGCTGCCCGAGCCGCCGCCGGCCGGCTACGTCGTCGTCGGCGACACGGCGTCGTTGCCCGCGATCAACTCGCTGCTGCAGGCGATCGGCGACATCCCGGCGCGGGTGTACCTCGAGGCCAGCCACGACGAAGACAAGCAGCTGCCCGTGGCGCGCAGCGCCGATGTGGTGTGGGTGGACCGCAAGAACGCCGGTGAGGCATTGGTCCAGGCCGTCAGCTCGGCGGCGTTCGACGCCTCCGACCACTTCGGCTGGGTGGCGTGCGACAACCGCACCACACGCGCGGTCGCCAAGATCTTCCGCGAGGACTACAAAATCCCCAAGAAGTCCATCAAGGCGCAGGCGTACTGGGTGGCCTGAGCGCTACTGGGTGGCCGGAGAGCTCGGCACCATGATCGGCATGACGAACTCTTCGAGCATCGACCGCTCGTCGGCTTCGTCGTGACCCGGAAAGACCAGCAGCGACGTCATCACCCGCACCAGCCAGCGCGCGCGGTGCGCCACTACTTCGGGCTCGTCGGGGGCCAGCGAGATGACGAACGCCTCGGTCAGCGCTTTGATCACCTCTGACTGTTCGGCCATGTCGGCGCCGATCGGCCGTTGTGTCTTGGCGAACCACGATGCCAGCGCAGGACTTTCGCGCACATTACGCAGCGACGCCATCATGCCCTCGATAAGGCGTTCGCGCGGATCATCCACCGAGGCAACCTGATCGGTCATCTCGCGGTAGAGCCGGTAGGCCTCCCGGTGCACGTACGCGGTGTACAGCGCGTCGCGGCTGTCGAAGTACCGGTACAGCGTCGCCCGCGAACAGCCTGCCGCCGAAGCGATTTCATGCATGCCGACGGTGGCGGCCTCCTTCTTGGCGAACAGTTCGCCCGCCGCGTCCAAGATCCGGTCCGCCGCGACCTCGGTGCGTCGCGCGGCCAGCCAGTCACCCGCCATCAGCCGGCCACCTTGAACGGGACGGACAGCGGCCGTCGCACGTAACTTCCTCCGGCCCAGACGATCCCGTCCTCGTCGACCTCGAACTCGGGGATCCGGGCCAACAGTTCGGTGAGCGCGACGCGCGACTGCATCCGAGCCGCCGCGGCGCCCAGGCAGTGGTGCGCGCCGTGGCTGAAGGTCAGAATGCTGCTCGGCCTGCGGGTGACGTCGAGCTCGGCGGCGTCGTCGCCGTACTGCCGTTCGTCGCGGTTGGCCGAGGCGTACAAGAACATCACCCGCCGGCCTTCGGGAACGGTGGTGTCGCGGATCGTGACGTCGCGGGTGACCGTGCGGCCCAGCATCTGCACCGGGGAGGTCAGCCGCAGGAACTCGTCGACGGAACCCGGTATCAGTTCGGGGTTTTCGACGAGCAGGCGGCGCTGGTCGGGGCGCTGGTGCAGCAGCTGAACCGAGCCGCCGAGCATGCCGGTGGTGGTGTCGTTGCCGCCCGTGACCATCGTGAACGTGAACGCCAGGATCGACAGCACCCCGGAGATGTCGCCGTCGGCGCCGACGCCGGCCGCAACCAGATGCGACACGGTGTCGTCTTCGGGTTCGACACGGCGACGCTCGATCAGCGCGGTGAAGTACGCCATCATCTCGCCGAGCGCGTCGCCGGCCGCGCCCAACGCGCCCGCGACCCCGCCTGTGGACGTGCTCGCGGCCACGATGGCGTCGGTCCAGCCGTCGAACTTGTTGCGGTCTGCATCGGGCACCCCCAGGTAGTGCGCGACGACCATCGACGGCAGCGGCTTGAACAGCTCGGCGACGATGTCCCCGCCGCCGCTCTGCCGAATGCGCTCGAGTCGCTCGACGACGAATTCGCGCACCCTCGGCTCGACCGCCTCGACCTGCCGCGGGGTGAACCCGCGCGCCACCAGCTTGCGGAACTCCGTGTGCACCGGCGGGTCCTGCATCACCATCGGCGGGTTGTCCGCCAGGCCGATGAGGTCGAGTTCGCCGTAGTTGACCGTCAGGCCCTGCGCGGAGGAGAACGTCTCGTGATCGCGAGCGGCCGCCCAGATGTCGGCGTGCCGGGACAGCACGTAGTAGTCGTGGTCGGGTCTGCCTTCGGGAATCACATGGTGTACGGGATCGTGGTCCCGCAACGCCTTGTATTCCGCCCAGGGAGACGCCCAGGTGTCGGCGTCTTTGAGCTGGAAACGGACCGGCGAATTATGAGACAGAGTCGCTGTCATGTCTCATTCGTATGACATAGCCACAGACTGTGTCAATAGCCGCCCCGCGATTTGTTCGGTGGCGCGCGGAAATCATGCGTGTCGCGAGCGAACCAGACGTTTTCGCGAGCGATCAGATGGCCGCGCCGGGGTTGAGGATGTTGTCGGGGTCCAGCGCCTGCTTGATGCGACGGTTGAGTTCCATCGCCTCCGGTCCCAGCTGCCCCGCCAGCCACGGTCGCTTCAGCCGTCCGACCCCGTGTTCGCCGGTGATGGTTCCGCCCAGGCTGATCGCGAGATCCATGATCTCGCCGAAGGCCCGGTGCGCATGTTCGGTCATCACGGCGTCGGCGGGATCGTAGACGATCAGCGGGTGGGTGTTGCCGTCGCCGGCGTGAGCGATCACCGAGATCATCAAGTCGTGATCGGCGGCGATCTTGGCCACCCCGCCGACCAGGTCGGCCAGCGCGGGCAGCGGCACGCCGACGTCCTCGAGCAACAGCGAACCCTTGGCCTCGACCGCGGGGATCGCGAACCGGCGCGCGGCGACGAACGCCTCGCCCTCGTCGGGATCCGATGTCGAGAACACTTCTTTGGCACCGTGATCGGTGAAAGCCCGCGCCATGAACTCCGCGTCGGCAGCACCCGAGGGGCCGCGGTCGTCGCTGGCGGCCACCATCATCGCGGCGGCGCTGCGATCCAGGCCCATGCGGAGCTTGTCCTCGACGGCGTTGATGGCCGCCGCGTCCATGAACTCCAGCATCGACGGCCGGATCCTGCCCGTGATCGTGACGACGGCGTTGGCGGCGGCTTCCACCGAGTCGAAGGTGGCCACCACCGTGCACGCGCCGTGCTGCGCGGGCAGCAGCTTGAGCGTGACCTCGGTGACGACGCCGAGCGTGCCCTCGCTGCCGACGAACAACTTGGTCAGCGGCAGCCCCGCGACGTCCTTGAGCCGCGGCCCACCCAACCGCACCGCGGTTCCGTCGGCCAGCACCACCTGTAACCCGAGCACGTAATCGGTGGTGACGCCGTACTTCACGCAGCACAGGCCGCCGGCGTTGGTCGCGACGTTGCCGCCGATGCTGCAGATCTCGAACGAGGACGGATCCGGCGGATACCACAACCCGTGCTCGGCGACCGCCTTCTTCACCTCGGCGTTGAGCAGGCCCGGCTGGACGACTGCGGTGCGGGTGACGGGGTCGACGGTGATGTCGCGCATCTTCTCGGTGGTCAGCACGATCGCCCCGTCCAGCGCGGTCGCCCCGCCGGACAGGCCGGTGCCCATGCCGCGTGGCACGACGGCGATCTTGTGCTTGGTGGCCCAGCGCAGTGTCGCCTGCACGTCTTCGGTGCTGCGCGGACGCACCACGGCCAGCGGCGTGCCCGCGCTCGGATCGAAGGCGCGGTCGTGCCGGTACGACGCCAGGATGTCGGGATCGGTGACGACCATGCCTTCCGAGCCCTCGGTTTGGGCGATCAACTCGTCCAGGGCTGACTCCACGCCGCAATCCTACGAGGAGGTTGTGAAATCCGAACGCCGCCAACCGACCAGCGGTTATAGTCGCGCCGTGATCAGCGGGACACCGCTGGCGGGGCGTGACGGCGAGTTGAACGTGATTCGCCGCGCGCTCGGCGGGGGTGGCAACACAGCCGGCGTCGTGATCGTCGGATCCGCCGGCGTGGGCAAGACCCGGCTGGCCCGCGAAGTGGTGACCCGCGCGGAGCGCAACGGTGAGCGCACCAATTGGATCGTCGGCACGGAGTCCGCCCGCGCGCTGCCGCTTGGCGCGTTCACCGCGTTGATCAGCGACGCGATGTCCGACCCCATGCCCAATGTGCGTCGGGTTATCAATTCCTTTGTCGCCCAACAACATCGAGGTCGTGTTCTGATCGGCGTCGACGACGCCCACCTGCTCGACGGGCTGTCGGCACACGTCGTGCACCAACTCGCGCAGAGCCGCGGCGCCCGACTTGTGGTGACTGTGCGCGCCGGCGCCGACGAACCGGACGCAGTCACCGCGCTGTGGAAGGACGGGCTGTTGGCCCGTCTGGACCTGGAACCGTTGTCGGCCGAGGCGACGCGGGCGATGATCGAGGACATCGTCGGCGGGGCCGTCGACGCGCGCAGTGCCCGGCGGTTCTGGAAGCTCACCGACGGCAACGCGCTGTTTCTGCAGCAGCTCGTCAAGGACCAGGTCGCCGCCGGCCGGATGCGGTGCACGGCCGGGGTGTGGATGTGGGACGACGACGTCGCGGTGTCGCAGAGCATCAGCGACATGGTCGGCAGGCAGCTGGGAGAACTCGATCCGCAGGTGGCCCTCGTCGTCGACACCCTTTCGCAGTGCGAGCCGCTGCCCGTCGACGTGCTGTGCGACCTGGTGCGGCGCGCCGACCTCGAGACCGCCGAGCAGATGCACCTGGTCACCGTCGAACGCACAGGCGCCACCCTCATGGCGCGGTTGGCGCACCCGCTGTTCGGCGAGCTGCGGCGGGCCGGCGCGGGGGAGATGTACCTGTCGAAGGTCCGCGGCAGGCTGGCCGAACGGCTCGCCAAGGACCCGGACGCCGACATGCGGGCGACGGTGCGTCGCGCGCTGCTGGCCCTAGACTCGGACCTGCCGCCCGATCCGCAGCTGTGCCTGCGGTCGGCGCGCCACGCGATGACGCTGCTGGACCTCGACCTCGCCGACCGCTTCGCCACCGCGGCCGCCGCGGCCGGTGCCCCCGAGGCGCCGGCCATCCGGGCGATGAACCTGCTGCTGCTTGGCCGCGGCAGCCAGGCGGAGGAGGCGCTGCGGGAACTCAGCGAGCACGGCACCGAAGGCGCCCACCAGTGGGCCACCCTGCGGGCCACCAACCTGCTCTGGATGCTCGGCCGCTGCCACGACGCCGAGGCGATCCTCGAGGAGCTGGCTGCGGGACCGGAGTCACCTGCCGAGCGGGTCGCGCGCATCGCGATCGAGGCGTGCGTGGACGCGGTTTCGGCACGCTGTCTGGCAACGGAGGAAAAGGCAAGGGCAGCATTGGATTCGGAGCTGTCGACGGACTTCTACGCCATGATGGCCGCGGTGGCGCTGACCATGGCCCTGGGCGCGTTGGGTCGGGCCGAGGAACTGACGACGGTCGCGGAGGCGGCGCTGCACCGCGCCATGACCTCGTTCCAGGCGTCCCACATGCGGTTCTGGTTCGCCAGCGTGTACGCCCGCGCATGCCGGTTGACCGGCCGCACCCAGGAGTGCGAAGCGATGGTGCGGCGACTCGCCGAATCGGCGACCGAAGTGCCGAGCCTGGCCTACGCGAACCTGGCGTCCCTGCTGGGCCACTGCGAGCTGATGCGGGGCAACGCCGGTGCGGCGGTGAAGGTTCTGCACGAGGCGCTGGCGGGCGTCGAAAAGCACGGCGTCACAACGGGTCTGAGGCCAGCGACGTACTTCGCGCTGGCAGAGGGACATGCGAAACTCGGGGAGGCCGAGGCGGCCGACGCCGCGGTGGCCGAGGCGCAGCACTGTGTTCCGCCCGGTTACCTGTTCATGGAGACGGCGTTGAGCATCGCGACCGGGTGGGCGCACGCCGCGAACGGCCGCCTCGCCGAAGCCATCGCGACTGTCGGCGCCGCGGCGCGGCAGGCCCGCGAGCGACAGCAGCCCACATACGAACTGGCCTGCCTGCAGGCGGCCGCGCAGTGGGGCGATACCTCATGGGTGGACCGGACCCGCGAGTTGGCCGACGAATTGGGGCTGCCGCTGGCCAACGCCGTTGCGCGGCATACAGAGTCGTTGGCCACCGATGACGGGGACGGTCTGCTGGCCGCGTCGAACGAATACCTTGCGGTCGGTGACCGCGCGACCGCCGCTGACGTGGCCGCGCAGGCCGCGGTCGCCTTCACGCGTGGTCAACAACGCAAGCGCGGACTCTACGCGGCGGCGGTGGCCAAGGAACTCAGCGACGCCTGCGGCGGGCTGTGCACCCCGGCGCTGCGGGCTCCGGCGGGCCAGCCGCTGACCGGGCGGCAACGCGAGGTCGTCGAATTGGTGGTGGCCGGCCTGTCCAACCGCGAGATCGCCGAGCGGCTGGTGATGTCGGTGCGCAGCGTCGAGGGCCACGTGTACCGCGCGTGTCAGCGGGTGGGCGTGAGCACACGGGAGGAACTGGCCGCGATCGCCAGGAAAGGCCCGTCCGCCGGGCTCGAGAGCGCCCGCCCCGGCTACTGATCGACCTGCTCGGCGGCGGCCTCCGGCGCGTGGTCCAGCTCACGCAGCGTCGGCAGGAAGATCGCCACGACGCCGAGCAGCACCATCGGCAGTGCCAACGCCAGAAACGTCGTCTGCAGGCCGGCGGCATCGGTCAGCGGGCCCGCGACGACCAACCCCAGCGGACCAGCGGCATAGGCCAGCGATCCCATCACTCCGACCACCCGGCCGCGCAGGTGCTGCGGCGCACGGGTCTGCATGACGTAGTTGTAGATCGGTTGGATGGGGCCGTAGACGAAGCCGGCGATCCCCGACAGCAGCAGGATCACCGGCAGCGGCGGCAAGAACGCGATGAACGACATCGCCAGTCCGAGCGTGAGCACCGCGGTGAGCATGGTGACCCGCCGGCTCATGAACTTCGACGTGACCGCGTAGCACAGTGCGCCCGCGAGCCCGCCGACGCTCAATGCCATCAACACCCATCCGAGTTGGGCCGGCTCGTCGCGGTCGGTGAAGTACTTCGGAAACAGCACGCTTTCCATCGGCATGTACAGCCCGACCACCGCGAGGTCGATCAGCGCCAGCGTGCGCAGCACACGCAGGTTCCAGACGAACCGCAGTCCCTCCACGACCCCGTCCCAGACGCCGTCGGGCAGCGCGTCGCGGTCCGGCTTGCCCGCACCCTCCAGCCGCAGCGCCGCGATCGCGACGATCGACACCACGAACACCGCGGCGGTCACCCACATCGTGTTGACCCCGCCGACGGTGGCGATCAACAGCCCGCCGATTCCGGGACCGACGATGTAGGCGAGGTTGAACACCGCTTCATAGGCGCTGTTGGCCCGGTCCAACGTCCACTCGGCGCGCTCGGCGGCTTCGGGCAGCATCGTCTCGCGGGCCGTCATGCCCGATGGATCGAAGAACGCGCCCAGCGCCGCCAGGCCGGCCAGCACCGCGACGTTGAGCACCTCGACGCCGAACGCCAACGCGAGCACCGGCACCGCCGCCACCGAAAGCGCCGAGAGCGCGTCGGAGATCATCGACACCCGTCGGCGCCCCAGATAGTCGACCGCGGCGCCGGCGATGATCGTCGCCACCAGCAGAGGCAGCGAGCCCGCGATGGCCACCACCGACGCGTCCACCGCGGAACCGTTGCGCTGCAGGACAAGCCATGGGAACGCGACCAGCGAGATGCCGTTGGCCGCTCCGGCCGTCAACGCGGAGAACAGGATCAGAACGATCGGCCCGCGCTTGCTGTTCATCAGGGGTATCTAACAACGGCCGGGGCCGGTGAGCACGCGATTTTGTCTGGCAGGCACAGTGGTGTTTGTGAAGCTGGCCCATCCACGTACTGGAAAGCTCTTCGACTCCCCGGTGCCGCCGGGGTCCGGCTGGCCCGGCGACATGGCCACGCCGGACACCGCGGTGGCGACGACGCCGGCTCAGGTGGCGGCGATGGCCGCCGCCGCGCAGACCATCGAGGAGCTGGACGCCGTGATCTCGATGTGTCGGGCCTGCCCCCGGCTGGTGCAGTGGCGCGAAGAGGTGGCCGCCGCGAAGCGGAAATCCTTCGCAGGCGAGCCGTATTGGGGCCGGCCGATACCGGGATGGGGAGCCAAGCGGCCGCGGGTGATGATCGTCGGGCTGGCGCCCGCCGCACACGGCGCCAACCGCACCGGCCGGATCTTCACCGGTGACCGCTCGGGCGATTTCCTCGTCGCCGCGATGTACCGCGCCGGACTGGCCAATCAGGCCGTCTGTGTGGATGCTGCTGATGGCTTGCGGCTCAACAAGACTCGGGTCGCCGCGGCCGTGCGCTGCGCACCCCCGGGAAACGCGCCGACGCCGGCTGAGCGGGCCACCTGCGCGCCGTGGCTCGACGCGGAATGGCGGCTGACGTCACCGACTGTGCGGGTGATCATCGCGCTGGGCGGGTTCGCCTGGCGGGCGGCACTGCAGATGGTGCGAAACGGCGGGGGCACGGTGGGCAAGCCCGCACCCCGATTCGGTCATGGCGCAACGGTGAAGCTGGGCGACGTCACGCTCATCGGCTGCTACCACCCCAGCCAGCAGAACACGTTCACCGGCAAGCTCACCCCGCAGATGCTCGACGACGTGTTCCTACGGGCCCGCGCGCTGGCATCCGTCGAATAGTCGCGAACTGCGCGTCGGCCGCCCCGCTGAACTGGGCCCGCGGATCTCCTCGTAGTGGTCGACGGTCCACTCGTCGAACACCTGCAGCGCCTCGGGCAGATCGTCGCGTGTTGCACGGTCGGTCGAGTCGGGGGAACGGTTTGGTGCGCGCCGGCGTTGTGCGTGTAATGCGGCTCTCTGTTCTCGACCTCGTACCCGTACGCACCGACCAGACGACCCCCGATGCGCTGGCGGCGTCGACGCAGCTCGCCCAGACCGCGGACCGCCTCGGATACACCCGCTTCTGGGTGGCCGAGCACCACAACATGCCGTCGGTCGCGGCGACCAGCCCGCCGGTGTTGATCGCGCATCTGGCCGCACACACCACGCACATCCGGGTGGGCTCCGGCGGGGTGATGCTGCCAAATCACGCGCCGCTGGCGGTCGCCGAGCAGTTCGCGCTGCTGGAGGCCGCGCATCCCGGCCGCATCGACCTGGGCATCGGCCGTGCGCCCGGCTCGGACCCGGTGACCTCATGGGCGCTGCGGAACGCCGCGGGCCGCGACGATCGTGACATCGAGGCGTTTCCCGACTACCTCGACGACCTCGTCGCGCTGATGGGCCCGCGCGGGGTGCGGGTGCCGATCCCCAACGAGCGCTACATCCTCAAGGCCACCCCGGCCGCGGTGTCGGTGCCCAAACTGTGGCTGTTGGGTTCGTCGATGTACTCGGCGAACCTGGCCGCGGCGAAGGGCCTGCCGTATGTGTTCGCTCATCACTTCTCCGGTAAGGGCACCGCCGAGGCGCTGGAGGTGTACCGGACGAAGTTCCGCCCCAGCGATCAGGCGGCAGAACCGCTGACGTTCTTGACCGTCAACGCGGCGGTGGCCGAAACCTCCGAGGAGGCAAAGGCGTTGATGCTGCCGAACCTGCACATGATGGCTCGGTTGCGCACGGGTCAACCGCTTGGCCCGCTCGAACTCGTCGAGGAGGCGCAGGCCCAGACGTTGGCACCGCACGCGCAGCGGATCGCCGAGGACGCACTGCAGCGCGCCGTGGTCGGAACCCCGACCGAGGCCGCCGAGCAGATCCGTGCGCTGGCCGAGCAGTTCGACGTCGACGAGGTGATGGTCAACCCGGTCGCGTCGGCGCGCCGCGGTACCGACCCGGCCACCGCGCCGGCGCGCGACAAGACGTTGGAACTGCTGGCCAAAGAGCTGTTTTAAACCGCGAGCAGACGCGTAAACCCCCTGAAGTCCCGCTTCTTGGGGGTTTTGGCGTCTGCTCGCGCCTGACAACGCCTAAGAACGAGGTGTCAGGACGACGACCGGAATCGGGCGTGTGGTCCGCTTCTGGTAGTTCGCGTAGCGGTTGGCATTGTTCTCGTTGACGATTCGCCACAGCCGCGGGTAGTCGGGATCATCGGGCAGCACCGGGTGAGCGGTCACCGCGAACCGCTTGGGGCCGACGTTGATCTCGACGTTCGGGTTCGCCTTCAGGTTGTGATACCAACCCGGGGCTTTCGGGTCGCCGCCCTTGGACGCGACGACCAGGTAGTTGTCGCCGTCTCGGGCGTAGGACAACGAATTTGTGCGCTGGATCCCGGTCTTGGCGCCGACGGTGTGCAGCAGCAGGTTGGGCGGGGTGCCGGGCAGGATGCGGTGCCCGATCCGGCCGTTGGTCCCCTGGTAGATCTTGTCGTGCAGCCGCAGCAGCGGCACTCCGATGTAGCGCTCCCACAAGGGCATGCTCATGTGCTCAGTCTTGCGCAGCGGCGTCCAATTGCGCCAGCGCCTCCCGCAGCAGCCGCCCGGTCTCTTCGCGGTCGGAATCGTGGCGCAGCAGCATGCCCTTGGCGAACGACAGTTTGTCTCCGGAGCGTCGCGGCACCACGTGCAGGTGGATGTGGAACACGGTCTGGAACGCGGCCTTACCGTCGTTGATCACGACGTTGTTGCCGTCGGCGTGCAGCCCGGAGTTTCGGGCGGCCATTGCGATGCGCTGCCCGATCTTCACCATGCCCGCGACGGTCTCCGGCGGGGTGTCGGTCAGGTCGACGGTGTGCCGCTTCGGCACGACCAGCGTGTGGCCGCGGGTGAACGGGCGAATGTCCAGCAGGGCGAGGTAGTCGTCGTCCTCGTAGATCCGGATGGCAGGGGCCTCACCGGCGACGATCGCACAGAACACACAAGACATCCCGCCACGTTAGCCGGTTTCCTCGACGGCACCCGATACGGCCGCTGAGCGGCTACGCTGCCGCGGATGGAGACCCGTGAGCTTGCCTTCGCAGGTGCCGCCGAGCAGGCCAGGCGACTGGCGGCGGGCACGATCAGCGCTCCGGAGCTGCTGGAGCTGTACCTGGACCGCATCGCGCGGATCGACCCCGAGCTGAGGGCGTATCGCATCGTGCTCACCGACTCGGCGCGCCAGGAAGCCGGCCTCGCGCAGGATCGGCTGAACGCGGGGGAGCGCCGTCTACTGCTCGGCGTACCGATCGCCATCAAGGACGACGTCGACGTCGCGGGGGCCACCACGACCTACGGCAGCGCGGCCCACGGCCCGGCGTGTACGCAGGACGCCGAGGTCGTGCGGAGGTTGCGCGAAGCGGGTGCGGTGATCATCGGCAAGACCGCGGTGCCCGAGATGATGATCTGGCCGTTCACCGAGACGGTCGCCTACGGCGCGACCCGCAACCCGTGGAACACCGACTACACGCCGGGCGGAAGCAGCGGGGGCAGCGGCGCGGCGGTGGCCGCGGGCCTGACGGCGATGGCGCTCGGTTCCGACGGCATGGGGTCGATCCGCATTCCGGCGACGTGGTGCGGGCTGTTCGGCATCAAACCGCAGCGGGATCGGGTGCCCTTGGCGCCGCACGACGACGCGTGGAACGGGTTGAGTGTCAACGGTCCGATCACCAGAACCGTCGAGGACGCGGCGCTGTTTCTGGACGTGACCGGGGGTGTGTCGTCATTCGTCACGGCGGCCGCCACCGTACCCAGGCCGCTGCGAATCGCGTTGAGCACCAAGGTGCCACCGCCGTTGGTGGCACGGGTCGGCAAACCGCAGCGAGCCGCCGTTGACGAGGCCGGTGCGCTGTTGCGTGGCTTGGGCCACGACGTGATCGTGCGCGATCCGGATTATCCGCGCACGGCGATCGCGCACGCGCAGTTTCGCCAGGATCGGCGGGCTGATCTCCGAACAGCGGATGAACCGCATCCGGGCCGCGGAAAGTGAGCTCTCCGAACAGATTCAGACGATCTTCGACGATGTCGACGTCGTCATCACCCCCGGCACCGCGACCGGACCGTCCCGCATCGGCGCCTATCACCGCAGGGGCGCGGTTTCGACCTTGGCTCTGGTGGCGGCGCGGGTGCCGTTTCAGGCGATGTTCAACGTCACCGGGCAGCCCGCGGCCGTCGTGCCGTGGGGAGTGGACGCCAACGGGGCGCCGACCTCGATCCAGCTGGTCGGCCGGCCGTTCGACGAGGCCACGCTGCTGTCGCTGGCCGGGCAGATCGAGAAGGCCCGGCCGTGGGCGCACCGTCACCCGCCGGTGTCGTAACTGCTTTTCCGCGAGTGTGCGTGTCTGCAGCCGACACGCCGACAAAATTCACGAGTTCGCGCACGCTCGCTGCCGCTACTGACGCATGCCCTCACGCCAGGCCGTCAACTTGTCCGGGTAGCGCATGGTCTGCGCCGGGCTGGTCGACGGCAGTCGGCGGAACCGGGCCGTCGGCGCGGCACTGACGAGACGGTGGTAGTTCCGCTCGGCTGCCGCTCCGTTGAACAACACCCGATCGATGCCCGGGTGTTCGTCGAACAGCTGCTGAAAGTCGTTGGGTACCATGCTGTCCGGTTCCACGGCGGCATCGAGGCTGCCGAGCCGTCGACACGACCGCAGCACGTCCCACACCGCAAACCCGTGACCCGTGAGTGCGGCGACGCGCAAGTGGTAGGGGTCGTCGGGCGCGAATCCGAGGATCTCGCCTGTGATCCGCCAGAATGCGTTGCGCGGGTTTCCGTAGTACTGCTGCGCGGCCAGCGACATCGCGCTGGGCATGTTGCCGAGAATCAGCGTGTGGGCGCCCTCGGCGATGATCGGCGGCAGCCCGTGCAGAAGCGGCGTGGTCACACCGCGAATATGGCACGTCGCCGCGGTATACGTTGGGCCGGTGGCCGAAGATCTCGACATCGAGGCGACCGGGCTGCTCGACGACCTCGAGGGCGCGGCCCGCGCCGAACGTGCGGAGTTGATCGAGTGGTTGCTCGAACAGGGGTTCACAATCGATCAGATCCGCGGCGAGGTGTCGCCGATGCTGTTGCCCGCGGGCCGCCTTGTCGGCAACGACGGTGTGTACGTGTCGGCGCGCCAGATCTGCGAGGAGTCCGGGATCGACCTGGAATTGCTCTACGCGCTGCAGTCGGCCCTCGGCCTTCCGAGGGCCGAGGACCCCGACGCCGTCATCCATCTGCGCGCCGACAGTGAAGCCGCCGTCCGCGCGAAGGTCTTCCTCGACCTCGGTCTGACGCGCGAGCAGGTGATCTCCGTGGCGCGCGTGCTGGGACAAGGCCTGGCGCAGACGGCCGAGACCATGCGTCAGGTGGTGCTGGAGGCGGTGATCACGCCCGGCACCACCGAACTGGAGCTCGCCCAGTCGTACGAACGCCTGGTGCGCGAGATCTCGCCGCTGCTCGGTCCGCTGTGCGAGGACATGCTGCACATCCAACTGCGGCACACGTTGGAAACCGAGGCCGTCAGCACCGCTGAGCGTGCGGCGGGCGCACTGCCCGGGGCGCGGACCATCGCGGTCATGTTCGCCGACCTCGTCGGCTTCACCCGCCTCGGCGAGGCCGTGCCGCCCGAGGAACTGGAGACGCTCGCCGCCCGGCTGTCCAACCTGACCCGGGACGCCGTCGCGCCACCGGTGCGCTTCATCAAGACGATCGGTGACGCGGTCATGCTGGTCAGCACCGATGCGGTGGCGTTGCTGAACACCGCGCTCGAACTGCTTGCGGCAGCGGAGAAGTACGACGACTTCCCGCCACTGCGCATCGGGTTGGCATATGGGTCCGCGGTGAGCAGGGCCGGGGACTGGTTCGGCAGCCCGGTCAACGTGGCCAGCCGGGTGACGAGTGTGGCCAGGCCGGATTCGGTGCTGGTGGCCGAAACCGCCAGGCAGGCGATCGGTTCGGCCGACGGCTTCGCGTGGTCGTTCGCGGGTGCTCGTCGCCTCAAAGGCGTCAAGGGCGACACCAAGTTGTTCCGGGTGCGGCGATCGTCCGGCTGACATCGGAACCGGCCGACGGCAACTGATCGTGGTCTACGATCCAGACATGCTCCGAGCGGTCACGGCTCTTTGGGTGTCGACCGTCGCGCTGGCCGGCATGGCGGGCGCGGCCACCGCGCATGCGCAGCCGCCTCCGCTGCCGGGCCCGTGCTCGTTCACGCTGTCAGCCCCGCAGGTCGTGCAGGTGTCGGGCGTGGACATGGTCACCGCCACCGTGGTGCCTGCGGGCTGTCTGGGCATGTTCGAGCCGAAGTTCGGCGTGGCGTGCCTGCACGTCCAAGGCGGGCCGGGGAAATGCGCGCAGTCGACGGGACGCGAGACCGCGCAGGTGTTTGAGCCCTATCAGCCTGGCACCACCTATGTCTCGTCGGGTCGCGGCTGCGGTGCCATGTTCGATTTCACCACCGACCCGAACTGCCAGCTGCTGGGTCCGGTCACCGCGACCCTGTGATGCGTTACCGCGACGGGGTGAAGTGACGCAGCCTCAGGCTGTTGCTGACCACGAAGACCGAGCTGAAAGCCATTGCCGCGCCGGCGATCATCGGGTTGAGCAAGCCGGCCGCAGCCAGCGGCAGCGCCGCGACGTTGTATGCGAACGCCCAGAACAGGTTGCCCTTGATCGTCGCCAACGTCTTGCGGGACAGCCGAATCGCGTCGGGCACGGCACGCAGATCGTCGCGCACCAGCGTCAGATCGCCCGCCTCGATCGCGACGTCGGTGCCGCTGCCCATCGCCAGGCCCAGATCGGCCTGCGCCAGCGCCGCGGCGTCGTTGACGCCGTCGCCGACCATCGCCACGACCTTGCCTTCGGCCTGCAGTCGCTTGACGGCCTCGACCTTCTCCTGCGGCAGCACCTCGGCGATGACCTCGTCGATGCCGACCTGACGCGCCACGGTGTTGGCCGCCGCCTTGTTGTCACCGGTCAGCATGATCGGGGTCAGCCCCAGCGCGCGCAGTTGCGCGACGGCGTCGGCCGAGGTGGGCTTGATCGCGTCGGCGACCACCAGCACACCGCGCGGGGTGCCGTCCCAGGCGACGACGACGGCGGTGCGGCCCTCCGCTTCCGCCTGCTGCATGGCAGGCCCGAGCGTGTCGGGCCTTGTGTCGGGCCTTGTGTCGGGCGCCGACACCAGCCGCTGCCTGCCGACCACCACCGCGTGCCCGTCGACCGTCCCTTGCACGCCGAGACCGCGCAGGTTGGTGAAGTCTTCGGCGGCGGGCAGGTCACCGACCTTGTCGCGGGCGGCCGCGGTGATCGCCTTCGCGATCGGATGCTCGGAGTTGTTTTCCAGCGCCCCGGCCATCCGCAGCACCCGGTCGGGCTCCTCGCCGTCGGCGGTGATCACGTCGAGCAGTGACATCGTCCCGGTGGTGACGGTGCCCGTCTTGTCCAAGACGATGGTGTCGATGCGTCGCGTCGACTCCAGCACCTCCGGGCCCTTGATCAAGATGCCCAGCTGCGCACCTCGGCCGGTGCCCACCATCAGCGCCGTCGGCGTCGCAAGACCCAACGCGCACGGACACGCGATGATCAGCACCGCCACCGCAGCGGTGAACGCGGTGGCCGCCGATTCGCCGGTGGCGAGCCAGAATCCGAGCGTCGCGCCGGCAAGGGCGATGACGATCGGAACGAAGACGCCTGAGATCCGGTCGGCCAACCGCTGGGTCCGCGCCTTCTCGTTCTGTGCGTTCTCGACGAGGCGGGCGATCTGCGCCAGCGCAGTGTCGGAGCCGATCCGGTTGGCCCGCACCACGAGCCGGCCATCGACGTTGATCGTCGCGCCGACGACCTGATCACCGGGCCCGACGTCCACCGGCAGGGGCTCGCCCGTCAACATCGAGGCATCCACCGCCGAGTTGCCTTGCACAACAACGCCATCCGTGGCGATCTTCTCTCCGGGGCGGACCACGAACTGGTCGCCGACGGTCAGCTGATCGAGTGGAATACGTTGTTCGGCACCGTTTCTGAGTACGACGACGTCCTTGGCGCCCAGTTCCAGCAGCGCACGCAGCGCGGCACCGGCGCGGCGTTTGGCGCGGGCTTCGAAGTATCGTCCGGCCAGCACGAACGTGGTCACCCCGGCGGCCACTTCGAGGTAGATGTTGCCGGAGCCGTCGGTGCGGCTGATCGTCAGCTCGAACGGATGGGTCATGCCCGTGACGCCCGCTGTGCCCCAGAACAGCGCGTAGATCGACCACCCGAACGCCGCGAGGGTGCCCATCGAGATCAGCGTGTCCATCGTCGCCGTGCGGTGTCGCAGGTTCACCCACGCCGCGTGGTGGAACGGCCAGCCGGCCCACACCACCACCGGCGCCGCCAACGTCAACGACAACCACTGCCAGTTCGGGAACTGCAGAGCGGGCACCATCGCCATCGCGATCACCGGAACCGTCAGCGCCAGCGCGATCAGCAGCCGGCGCCGCAATGAGGCGGCGGGCTCGTCCTCGGCTGGTTCGGCGGAGGTGTCGTGGGTGGGCAGATGCGCTTGGTATCCGGCCTTTTCGACCGTGCCGACCAACTCCTCCGGGGTGACGTCGTCGCCGTAGGTGACCCGCGCCTTCTCGGTCGCGAAGTTGACGGTCGCGGTCACGCCGTCAATCTTGTTGAGCTTTCTCTCGATCCGGTTCGCGCACGACGCACACGTCATCCCGTCGATCGACAGCTCGATCGTCGACATGTCAGCTCGCCAGCTGGTAGCCGGCGTCTTCGACCGCGCTCTGGATCACGGCGGGGTCCACCGGGTTCTCGCTGTCGATCGTCACCGCGCCGCTGGCGACGTCGACCTGGACGTCCCGAACACCCGCGATCTCGCCGATCTCCTCGCGCAGCGACGCGGCGCAGTGTGCGCAGGTCATCCCGGTGACGGTGATGGTCGTTGTGGTCATGGTCGCCAGGATACTGATACCCCCATGGGGTATGCAAATCAGGTCTTGCGTGCCGCCCCCACGAACAACATCCCGCCGAGGCGGCGCTCGAGACTTCCGCTGCCATGCAAGCCGTGCCGACTCAGCTCGGCAGCGAATTCCTCGGCTTCGAAGCGGTTTTCGCGCGGGTGGACGGTCAGCGTTCGGAACACCAGGCTCTCCAGTGTGCGTCGGGGGATTTCTTCGAAGAGCAACAACCCGTCCGGCCGCAGCACCCGAGCGATCTCGGCGAGCGCCTGCTGCCAATCGGGGACGTGGTGGATGATGCCGAAGTCCACGACCGTGTCGATCGAGCCCGACGGGGCCGCGATGCTGCAGACGTCCCCGACCGAGAGTGACACCGGACGTCCGCGCAGGCGTCGGCGTGCCGACTCGACCATGGACTCGTCGAGATCGAAGGCCGTTACCCGCTCGGCGCCCAATCGGTCCAGGATCACCTGTGAACCCACGCCTCGGCCACAGCCGACCTCTAGGACGTGCTGTCCGCAGAGGTCGCCGCCGGCGAGCCGTCGAAACCAGGCCGCCTCGCGGGTGTGCTGGTGCGCGGCGCGTAGCGGGTTGTTCATCGCTGCACGTTCGATGGCGTTGAGCTTCATGCGACCGAACAGTACCCCCATGGGGTATGTGGCGGAAGGTCTACGTCGCCGCCTACGTGGCACCATCTGGGGCATGCGTGTCCTGGTGCAACGGGTGCTCTCGGCGGCGGTGAAGGTCGACGGCGAGGTGGTCGGGGCCGTCTCGCGGCCCGATGGCCAGAGCCTGCTCGCCCTCGTCGGGGTCACCCACGACGACGACGAGGCCAAGGCTCGGCGTCTCGCCGAAAAGCTCTGGCAGCTGCGCATTCTCGACGACGAGAAATCCGCGTCCGATGTCGGTGCGCCGATCCTGGTCATCAGCCAGTTCACCCTCTACGCCAACACCGCCAAGGGACGTCGCCCCGCCTGGAACGCCGCGGCGCCCCGCTCCGTCGCCGAGCCGCTGGTCGAGGCGTTCGCCGACGCGTTGCGGAAGCTGGGCGCCGAGGTGGCGACCGGGGTGTTCGGTGCGCACATGCACGTTGAACTCGTCAACGACGGTCCGGTCACGTTGCTGCTGGAGCTGTGACCCCTGGCTCTTACTGGGCCGGCTCTTATTGGGACGAGGTCACCGCGACGCCCTCCGAGGGCTGCACGATCACGAAACCCGGCCCGGAGAAGGCCACCTGAACGGCCTCACCGGAGCCGCGGCCGATGAGTGCGCCCGCCTTGAAGCTCATCTTGAGCTGGGTCTGCAGGTTCGCCGACCACGCCACCACCGCGTTGGTGTCGGCGAACGTCGGCGCCTCGGCGGCGTTGAGCACCACCGGCGGACCGTCGGTCGTCAGCGCGACCCACCCGGTGCCGCGCAGCGTGGTGTTGAACAGCCCGCCCGTCGCGATGCTGCCGCCTTTGACCCGTTCGATATTCCAGTCCAGGCTCGACGAGAACGCCAGCACGTTCTTGCCGCTGATCGACAGGCCGGCGTTGGTGAGGTTGAGCAGGTGCACGTCGGCGGCCCGGTCGGCGAGGAAGACATCGCCCTGGCCCTGGCAGCGCATCAACGGCAGACCCTCGCCGGTCAGTGCCTTCTTGAGGAACTTCGACGCCCCGCCGCCCTCGAACGCGAAGTCGACATTGCCCTGGTAGGCGACCATGGATCCCTGCCGGGCCAGGAATGGTTCGCCGAGGCGTACCCGCAGCATCTTGGTGTTCTGGTTCGCGATCGCCTTGGCCTCTTTCTCGCTGAACCGGCCGTCGACCAGCTCACCCGAGATGCCCTCGAACCCATGGCCGACGGGCGGGGCCGCGGGCCCGGGTTGCGCTGGGCCGCGCTGTGGTTGGCTCGGTGGCGCACCGCCCATCGGCGCCCGGCCGACCTGGCCCTGATGGGACACCTGGTCGGTCCAGCGCTGGCCGTCCCACCAGCGGTAGTCGAAACGGCCCTCGGGGTCGGGTCGCCAGCTTCCGGGGTTTGGTGCTGTCATGGCAACAAACTAGGGCAACCGCAGGGGGTGCACTGGCATCCTGGGCACATGGCGAAGGAAATCGACCGGACACGCGCGCGAAGCGCTGTCGCGGTGATCAAGCAGCACCCGCTCATGGTGTTGTTCGCGGTGTCGCCGGTGCTCGTCGCGCTGAGCCTGGTGTGGTGGTTGGTCAGCCCGGGCCTGGCCATCCTGTTGTTCATCGTGGCGGTGGTCGGTGGCGGCGCCGTCGTGCTGCGCAAACGCAACTAGGTCTCGGGCGCCGGCCGGCCGGACCACCATGCTGCTACCTCGGCGTTATGCCGACGGCTGAAACATGCCCACCAGCGATGTAACGGTGTAATCATGTAATCATGAGGCACCATTTCCACGGCCGTCGACGCCCCGGCGGCTGGCAACAGACACAGCAGCCCGACGCGAGCGACGCCGCCGACTGGTTCGCCGGTCGCCTGCCCGAGGCCTGGTTCAACGGCGACCCGACGGTCATCGTCGACCGCGAAGAGATCACCGTCATCGGCCGGCTGCCCGCGCCACAGGGCTCCGACACCTCGGAAAGTGAGGCCCACGCCTCCGGCCGGGTGGCCCGCTTCCGGGAGGAGACGCGGTCGGAGCGCATGCGCATCGCCGACGAAGCCGAGGCGCGCTATGGGCGCAAGGTGGCGTGGGGAGTCGAGATCGGCTCCGACGGCGACGCCGAACGGATCATGTTCACCCACCTCGCCGTGCCGGTGATGACCCGGCTGCGGCAACCGGAACGCCAAGTGCTCGACACGTTGGTCGACGCCGGGGTGGCGCGGTCCCGGTCGGATGCGCTGGCGTGGTCGGTCCGGCTGGTCGGCGAGCACGCCGAGGAATGGTTGGGCAAGCTGCGCGAAGCCATGCGCAACGTCGACGATCTACGCGCCGAGGGGCCGCAACTCTAAACCCGCTCGATTCCCACGTACGACGAACTCAACGGCGCGGTCTGTGACAGCGGGTCCACCGACCCGCCCGCGATGAGCAGGTTGCGGTTCACCCCATAGGACACCGGCTCGGCGTCACCGCGCGGGTCGAAAACGCGTGAGCCCCAACCGTGGTCGACGATCACGACACCTTGACGCGGCGAGTCGTTCACCACCGCCCTCAGTTCGATCGCGCCGACAGGTGAAAACACCCGCACCAGATCGCCGTCGCTGACACCCAGATCGGCGGCGTCCTTGGGATGGATGACGACGTCATTGCCCTTGCCGCCCGGATGCAGCCCGGGCAGCTCGTTGAGCCACGAGTTCATCGAATGTCTGCGACGCCGGTTGCCCAGTTGGTACGGATAGCCCAGAGGCGCCGCGGGGTGCGGTTGGGCAAGCAACTCCCGGGCCCACTCGACGAATTCCGGTGGTGCGGCATGCACCTTCTTGTCGGCGGTGCGCAGCGCTTCCTTGAAGTGGCCGAACTCTCTCGGGCCCAACACCATACCGTGCGGATGTGAGACGACGTCGCGCCACTTGATCCTGCGGCCGTTGAACTTTCGGCCGGTCGCGACCACCAGGCGGTCGATCCAGTGCGGACCGAACTCCAGCGCGGGCCTACCGGTGAGTCGGGCCAGCCTGCGGGTGGCCTTGATGAACCCGTTGAGTCCCTTGGCGCGGAACAGCGGCGCGTTCATGGCGATCGCGAGGTCGGTGAAGATCCGCCACTCCTGCCGCGCGCCCGGCGGCGGTTCCACGGCCCTGGCCCCGTACTGCAGATACGGCTCGTCGTGCATGTTGCTGGTGAACGCCAACAGGTCGTCGCGCTCGAGCCAGTGCACCGCGGGCAGCAGCCAGTGCGCATGCCGATGGCTCTCGCGCTGCACGAAATCGATGGCCACCAACAGATCCAGCTGCGCCAGCGCGTTGTCCAGCCGGTCCCCGTCCGGCCCGGACACCACCGGGTTTCCGCAGCTGATCACCAGTGCGCGGATCTGGCCGCGGCCGGGAGTCGTTATCTCGTCGGGTAATTCGGACAATGCGTGGGCGCCGGCGACCATCTCGCGCCCGAGCAGCCGGCTGCGGTGCGGCTTGGCCTTGACCATGCCCGCCATCCGGATGGCGTCGACATAGCCCGGCTCGTACCTGCGGCCGCCGGGACGGTCCATCCGCCCGGTGATCACGTTGAGCACGTGGCCGAGCCATTCGGCGGCGGTGCCCGCCAGATGCATCGACACCCCGGTGCGGGTCACCACCATCGCCCCGGTCGCGGCGGCGAACTCCCGGGCCACCTGCTCGATCAGCGACCGGGGGATATCGCAGCGCGCGGCCAGGTCGTCGAGGTCCGCGTCGGCGACCAGCGCGCGCAAATCGTCGACCCCCGTGGCGAGTTCGGTGCAGTCCCGGTGATGCTCGAGACCCTCGTCGAGGACGACCTTGACCATCGCCAGTAGCAGCGCCCAGTCCTGGCCGGGCCGCACCGCCAGATGCAGGTCGGCTTTCTCTGCGCTCTCGGTGCGCAGCGGGTCGACGATCACGATCTTGGCGCCCTGCTTCTGTCGGGCCAACGCGCGCCGCCACCCGTTGGGCACGGTTTCCAGCCAATTCCACGCGCTCACTGCGGGATTGGTGCCGACCAGCAGGAAGTAGTCGCAGTTGTCGATATCGGACACCGGTGCCATCAACAGCGACCCGTACATCGCCGACGCCACCACGTGCATGGCGTTCTGGTCGATCGAGCCGACGAAGTACCGGCTGTGGGTGCCGATCGCGTCCAGCCAGCCGTTCATGAAGATGACGTTGGACGACGAGAAGCCCGCCGGGTTGCCGTAGTAGATGCCGACCGCGTCAGGGCCGCCGGCCTCGATGAGCGCGTTCATCCTGGCGGCGATGTCGCTGATCGCCTCGTCCCAGGTGGCCTCGACGTAGCTGTCGCCGACGCGGCGCATCGGGTGCAGGATGCGCCGCGGATGTTCGACGAGCTCGTTCGCGGTGCGGCCCTTGGCGCAGAAGTCCTGCCACGAATGCGGGTTCTGCTTGTCCGGGGCGATCTTGGTGACCCGGTTGCCGTCAACCGTGACTTCCAGGCCGCACGCCGCCAGGCAGTACCGGCAGAACGTGTACACCGTTTCGCTCATGCCGCCATCCTGCCGGACTTCTCCCGCGAGCAGACGTGAAAACCCCTAAAATCGGCTGCTTTTAGGGGTTTTCACGTCTGCTCGCGCACTCTAGACCTGCGTCATCGCCCAATAAGCGCCGCGCTTAGCGAGCAACTCGGTGTGGCTGCCGCGCTCGACGATCCGGCCCGCCTCCATCACCACGATCAGGTCGGCGTCTCGGATCGTCGAGAGCCGATGGGCGATAATGAAACTCGTCCGGTCACGACGCAGCTCAGCCATCGCCTGTTGGATCAACAACTCGGTGCGGGTGTCGACCGAACTGGTCGCCTCGTCGAGCACGAGCAGGCGCGGTTGCGCCAGCACCGCCCTGGCGATGGTGATGAGCTGCTTCTCGCCCGCGCTGATGTTGCCGCCGTCGTCGCTGACCCTGGTCTGATACCCGTCGGGCAGCGTGTGCACGAACCTGTCGACGTAGGCGGCTTTGGCGGCCGCGATCACCTCGTCCTCGTCGGCGTCGGGGCGGCCGTAGGCGATGTTCTCGTAGATGGTGCCGTTGAACAGCCAGGTGTCCTGCAGCACCATGCCGATCCGGGAGCGCAGCGAGGCCCTGCTCACCGTCGCGATGTCAACCCCGTCGACGAGGATGCGGCCGGAATCGACCTCGTAGAAGCGCATCAACAGGTTCACCAACGTCGTCTTGCCGGCGCCGGTCGGCCCGACGATCGCCACGGTGGTGCCCGGTTCGGCCACCAGCGAGACGTCCTCGATCACCGGGACGCCGGGGCGGTAGCTGAAGTTGACGTGCTCGAACTCCACCCGGCCCGTCAGGACGCGCGAACGTTCCTTACCGCTCGAGATTTCCGCAAGTTCTCGCGCGGTAAGGAACGTTCGGCCCTCGCCGTCCGCGGGCTCCTCCTCGGCGTCCAGCAACTCGAAAACCCGCTCTGCGCTGGCGATACCGGACTGCAGCGTGTTGTACATCCCCGCGACCTGGGTCAACGGCTGGTTGAACTGACGGACGTACTGAATGAACGCCTGGATGTTGCCCAGGGTGATCTGGCCGGTCGCCACCTGCAGGCCGCCGACCACCGCGACCGCGACATAGCTGAGGTTGCCGATGAACGTGGTCGCCGGGGAGACCAGCCCGGAGAAGAACTGTGCGCCGATACTGGCCCTGTACACGTCGTCGTTGAGCTCACCGAACTGTTCGGTGGCCTTGGCGCGGTGGCCGAAGGTCTTGACGATGGTGAAGCCGCTGTAGGTCTCTTCGATGTGGGCGTTGAGCCGGCCGGTGTTCGCCCACTGTGCGACGAACATCCGCTGGGACCGCCGCGCGATCGCCCGCGTGGCCCACAGCGACAACGGCACGGTGATGACGGTGAGCAAGGTCAACAGCGGGGAGATGGTCAGCATCATGACCAGCACCGCGAACACGGTCAACACCGACGTCATGAGCTGGCTGATCGTCATCGACAGCGATGTCTGGATGTTGTCGACGTCGTTGGTGACCCGGCTGAGCACCTCACCGCGCTGACGGGAGTCGAAGTAGGACAACGGCATCCGATGCAGCTTGTTCTCGACATCGGAACGCAACGCCACCATCGTCCGCTGCACGGCGACGTTGAGCAGCCGGTACTGCAGCCAAACCAGAAGGGCGGCAATCAGATACAACCCGAGGGCGAGCAGCAGTGTACGGCCGACGGCGCTGAAGTCGACGCCGCGGCCCGGTACGACGTCCATGCCCGACAGCAGGTCGGCGAACGTGTTGTCGCCGCGGGCGCGGGCCGCGTCGATGGCCTGCTGCTTGGTCAGGCCGGCGGGCAGCTGCCGTCCGATCACGCCGTTGAACAACAAGTCGGTGGCGTGCCCGAGGATCCGCGGCCCGATCACGCTGATCGCGATGCCGCCCACACCGAGCAGGATCACCGTCAGCGCCAGGGCGCGTTGTGGGGTCAGCCGCTTGACCAATCGCAATGCCGAACCGGTGAAGTCGCGTGAGCGCTCGGTCGGGGCCTGCACCACGCCCCGGATCGGCCGCGCCGTCGGCGCGCTCATCGCATGCCTCCGACACCGGCGCCCAGCGACTGCGAGTCGGCGAATTCCGCGTACTCGGCGCATTGGGTCAACAGCGCTTCGTGGGTGCCGACGCCGACGACGCGGCCGTCGTCGACGACGACGATCTGGTCTGCCTGTGCGACGGTGGAAATCCGTTGCGACACCAGAAGAACCGTCGCGTCTGCCGACACCTCGCGCAGCGCGGTCCGCACCCGCACGTCGGTGTGCACGTCGAGCGCCGAGAACGCGTCGTCGAACAGGTAGATCGCGGGACGGCGGATGACCGCACGCGCGATGGCCAGGCGCTGCCGTTGACCACCGGAGAAGTTGATGCCGCCCTGGGCGACCCGCATCGCCAACCCGTCGGGGTCGGCGCGGACGAAGTCGTCGGCGGCCGCCACCCGCAGCGCTTCCCACATCTCGTCTTCGGTGGCGACCTGCCCCGGGCGCGCGCCGAGCTGCAGGTTGTCGGCCACCGTTCCGGAGAACAGGTAGCCGCGTTGGGGCACGAGGCCGATCGTCGACCACAGCTGCTCGGGGTCGTAGTCGCGCACGTCGACGCCGTCGATGCGCACCGAACCCCCGGTCACGTCGTACAGCCGGCAAATCAACGCCAGCAGCGTCGACTTACCCGAGCCGGTGGACCCGACCACGGCAGTGGTGGTTCCGGGCCGCGCCGTCAACGAAACATCCTGCAGCACCGGGCGTTCCGCTCCGGGATATTGGAAGGTCGCGCACTGCAACCGGATCTCGCCGTCGATGGTGGCCGGCCGGACCGGATCCGGCGGGCTGGCGATCTGCGGCTGGGTGGACAACACCTCGGTGATCCGCTCGGCGCACACCGAGGCGCGCGGAATGATGACGAGGATGAACGTCGCCAACAGTACCGCCATGAGGATCTGCATGAAGTAGGAGAGAAACGCGATCAGCGCGCCCACCTGCATCTGCCCGGCGTCGATGCGCAGACCGCCGAACCAGATCAGCGCGACGCTGGAGACGTTGATCACCAGCGTCGTCACGGGCAGCATCAGCGCCTGCCAGCGGCCGGCGTCCAACGCGGTGTCGGCCAGTGCGTGGTTGGCCTCCGCGAAGCGGTTGCGCTCGAAGCCTTCCCGCGCGAACGCGCGGATCACCCGGATACCGGCGAGCTGGTCGCGCATCACCCGGTTGATGCCGTCGATCTGGCGCTGGATCCGCCGGAAGATCGGCAGCAGACGCGACACGATCCAGTAATTGGCCAGGGCCAAAACGGGCACCGCGACCGCCAACAGCCACGACAGGCCGACGTCCATGTGCATCGCCATGACGATGCCGCCGACCGACATGATCGGTGCGGTGATCAGCATGGTGCATGTCAGCTGCACCAGCACCTGGATTTGCTGGACGTCGTTGGTCGTACGGGTCAACAGCGACGGCGCCCCGAACCGCGCGGTCTCCTCGGCCGAGAACCCGGTCACGTGGTGAAACATCGCCGAGCGCAGATCCCGGCCGAACCCCATGCCCGCCCGCGAGCCGAAGAACACCGCGCCCACCGCGCAGAGCACCTGCAGGGCGGTGACGGCCAGCATCACCCCACCCAGTTCGACGATGGTGCCCAGGTCGCCCTTGGCGACCCCGTCGTCGATGATGGCCGCGTTGACGGTGGGCAGGTACAGCGAGGCCAGCGTGCTGATCAGCTGAAGCAGCGCCACGACGGCCAGCAGCCCTCGATACGGCCGCGCATACTGCCGCAGCAGCGCCCACAACATCTCGCTACTGTCGCACACCGGCCGCGGTCAGCGTCTGTTGCGAAACACCTGTGAACCCGATAACGGCGCAGGTCACTGGGGATGTCGGTGGTTGACCTCATGAGCTGCCGCTACAGTGCATGACGTGACTCCCACCACGCGCGCGACCTTCCTGCGGCTTGCTGTGGCGGCCGCGGTCATCAGCCCGCTGGTTGCCGCATGCTCGGATTCGGAGCCGACCAACCCCGAGGTGCCGCAGACGACCGCGCCGACGGAGAACGTCTCACATGGTCCGTTCTTCCCGCAGTGCGGCGGTGTCAGCGATGAGGAGATCGGCGCGCAGACCCGCGTGCCCGGCCTGGTCAACACAGCCAAGACCTCGGTGGGCTGCCAGTGGTTGGCCGGCGGCAGCATCCTCGGGCCGCACTTCTCGTTCACCTGGTTCCGCGGCAGCCCCATCGGCCGGGAGCGCAAGACCGAGGAGCTCACGCGAGCGAGCGTGGAGGACATCAACATCGAGGGTTACGACGGGTTCATCGCGGTGGGCGAGGACCCGATTCTGGGCAACAACCTCTGCGAGATCGGCATCCAGTTCGATGACGACTTCATCGAGTGGTCGGTCAGCTACGTGCAGAAGCCGTTCCCCGACCCGTGCGATGTCGCCAAGGAACTGACCCGCCAATCGATTGTGAACTCCGAATGAGACGCAGCCCATTCCGTCGCGCCGCCGCTGCCGCAATCGTGGCGCTGGCCGGATTCTCGTTGCTGGCCGGGTGCACCCAGACCGTCGAGGGCACCGCCGCCAAGTCCGGCTCGGGCGGCGCCCCGAGGAACGACGACTCCGAGCGGCAGTACCCGAACCTGCTCAAGGAGTGCGACGTGTTGACCGAGGACATCCTCGCGGAGACCGTCGGCGCCGATCCGCTGGACATCCAGAGCACCTTCGTCGGCGCGGTGTGCCGCTGGCAGGCCGCCAACCCGTCGGGGCTCGTCGACATCACCCGGTTCTGGTTCGAACAGGGCAATCTGGACAACGAGCGTCAGACGGCGCAACGGCTCGGCTACCGGATCGAGGACCGGCGGGTGGCGGGCATCCAGTCGATCGTGATGCGCCCGGATGACCCGAACGGCGCGTGCGGGGTGGCCAGCGATGCGGCGGGCGTCGTCGGGTGGTGGGTGAACCCGCAGTCGCCGGGCATCAACGCATGCGAGATGGCGCTGAAGCTGATGGAGCTGACACTGGCAACCCGCGCCTGATCAGCGATTTGTGTGCGCTTGGTTGCGGTGAGCCACACAAGTCGCTAGCGCGCGACGTGGAAGGTCACCAGCGTCGCGCCGCCGAGCGTCAGGTCGGCCCACGGCAGGGAAGTGCGCAGCACCGCGATCGCCGACGTCGGGAACTTGATGGAGATCTGCTCGGCCGCATCGCCGTTGCTGCTTTCGTCGTCGGCCAGCCCCAGCGCGACCGAAGAAATCGCGGGTTCGTGCCCGACCACGAGCAGGGTGCGCACCTCTGAGGGGAACCGCGACGACGTCCGGTTGATCTCGTCGATCACGGTGCCCGGCACCGCTTCATAGAGCCGGTCGACGTACTCGACGGGCGCCTCGATACCGGTGCGCTCCAGCGTCTGGCGGGTGCGCACGGCAGTCGAGCACAGCACCGCGTCCACCGCGGGTGCATGCGCGCGCAACCAGTCGCCGGCCAGCGCCGCCTCACGCACCCCTCGCGGCGCCAACGGTCGCTCGTGGTCGCTTACCCCGGGTGGGTAGTCCGACTTGCCGTGGCGAAGCAGGAGCAGCGTGCGGGACAAGTCGCTCACGGTGTCACCGTAGGGCACCAGGCGTCATGGCGCGCCGCGCCTCACCGAACTTGTCGGTGCTCGGTCCTACACTCGCGATGCCCGGGAAAGAAACGAGCAGAAGGGGGCCGGGATGCGTTTCGTGCACACCGCCGACTGGCAGCTCGGCATGACCCGTTATTTCCTCAACGGTGAGGCACAGCCCCGGTATTCGGCTGCCCGCCGTGACGCGGTGGCCGGTCTCAAGCAGGTGGCCGCCGACAGCGGCGCGGAGTTCGTGGTGGTCGCGGGGGACGTGTTCGAGCACAACCAACTCGCGCCCCGGGATGTCAGCCAGTCGCTGGAAGCCATGCGCGCCATCGGTATTCCGGTGTACCTGCTGCCGGGCAACCACGACCCGCTGGACGCGTCGTCGGTGTACAGCAGCGCCCTGTTCACCGCCGAATGCCCGGACAACGTCACGGTCCTGGACCGCGCGGGCGTGCACGACATAAGGCCCGGCCTGCAGCTGGTGGCGGCGCCGTGGACCTCCAAGGCGCCACTGACCGATCCCGTCGCCGACGTGCTCGCCGACCTGCCCGCCGACGGGACGACCAGGATCGTCGTCGGGCACGGCGGAGTCGATATCTTCGTGCCGGACAAGGACCGCCCGTCGCTGATCCGGCTGGCGGCCTTGGAGGAGGCTGTCGACCGTGGGGCCGTGCACTATGTGGCGTTGGGCGACAAGCACTCTCGCATGCAAGTGGGGTCCACCGGCCGGATCTGGTATTCGGGGTCGCCGGAAGTCACCAATTACGACGACATCGAACCCGATCCCGGGCACGTGCTGGTGGTCGAGGTCGACGAGCACGATCCGGCACATCAGGTCCGTGTCGAACCGCACAAGGTCGGTCGCTGGCGGTTCGTGACCTTGCGCCGGTCGGTGGACAGCAACCGCGACGTCGCCGACCTCGACATCAACCTCGACCTGATGCCCGACAAGGACCGCACCGTGGTGCGTCTCGCGCTGACCGGATCGCTGACGGTCACCGACAAGGCCGCGCTCGACGCCTGCCTGGACAAGTACGCCCGGCTGTTCGCGGCGTTGCGGGTGGACGACAAGCAGTCCGACATCGCGGTGATGCCCGCCGACGGGGAGTTCGACGACCTCGGCATCGGCGGCTTCGCGGCGTCGGCGGTCGACGAGTTGGTCACCGCGGCACGCGCCGACGGTGACGAGGCCGATGACGCGCGTGCTGCGTTGGCGCTGCTGCTGCGTCTTGCCGACAGGGGGGTGGCATGAAACTGCACAGGCTGGTGCTGACGAACTACCGCGGGATCACCCACCGCGAGATCGAGTTTCCCGACCACGGCGTCGTGGTGGTCAGCGGGGCGAACGAAGTCGGCAAGTCCTCGATGATCGAGGCGCTGGACCTGCTGCTGGAGGCCAAGGACCGGTCGGGCAAGAAGGAGGTCAAGCAGGTCAAGCCGACGCACGCCGACGTCGGCGCCGAGATCACCGCCGAAATATCCACCGGCCCTTACCGTTTCGAGTACCGCAAACGGTTCCACAGGCGCTGCGAGACCGCGCTGACCATTCTGGCTCCGCACCGTGAACAACTCACCGGCGACGAAGCGCACGACCGGGTGCGGGCCATGTTGGCCGAGACCGTCGACACCGGGCTGTGGCAGGCGCATCGTGTGCTGCAGTCGACATCGACCGCGGCGGTGGACCTTTCGGGCTGTGACGCGCTGTCGCGGGCGCTGGACGTCGCCGCCGGTGAGGCGCAGCCCGAAGGCTCACCGGCGCAGACGGGCGCCGAGGCGCTGCTGGTCGACCGGATCGAGGCGGAGTACCTGCGCTACTTCACCCGCACGGGCAGGCCCACCGGCGAGTGGGCGGCGGCCGCCGGCCGGTTGCGCGCCGCCGAGGAGGCGTTGGCGCGTTCGGCGGCCGCCGTCGCCGAGGTCGACGACGCGGTGCGCCGCCATGCGGAGCTGACCGAGAACCTCGGACAAGTGGCCGCGGAACGCGCGGAGGCGTCGAAGCGGCTGGCCGCGGCGCAGGAGGCCGCCGACACCGTCGCCGCGCTGACGCGGCAACTCAAGGAAGCCGAACTGGTGGCCGCGGCCGCCGAGGCCGGGCACAAGGCCGCGGTCGCCGCGGTCACGGAACGACGCCGGCTGCGTGCCGACATCGACGAGCGGGCCGCCGCGATCGCCGAACTGCAGGCCGCGGTCACCGAGGCCGCCGACGAGCACGACACCGCCGCGGAGGTGTCGCACGCCGCGGAGGCGGCGGCCGAAGAGGCCAGGGCCGCGGTGGAGACCGCCAGGCAGCGTGTCGAGGCCGCCAGGCAGGTCGCACAGCGGCTGGCCGATCGCGACGAGGCGGATCGGCTCGCGGCGCGGCTGGCCAAGATCGACGCGGCCGACCGCGACCTCGAGCGGGTGCACACCGAACTCGCGGAGATCACGCTGACCGACGTGCACATGCGCGCCATCGAGGCCGCCGAGAGCGCCATGCAACGGGCGGCGGCCCAGGCCGAGCTGATGTCGGCGCGGGTTGAGCTCACGTCGGTCGGCGATATCGAGGTGCGGGTCGACGGTGAACCGGTCGGATTGCAGGCCGGTGTGACCTGGTCGTCGAGCTTCGGCGCGCAGACCGACATCGAACTGCCGGGAATCCTCACCGCGCGGGTGGTTCCCGGCGCGACGGCAACCGAGACCCGCGCGAAACTGGTTGCCGCTCAGGAGGTCCTGGCTGAAGCGTTGGGCCAGGCCGGGGCCGCCGACGTCGCCGCGGCGCGGGTGCTGCATCAGCGGCGCCGGGAGCTGACCGCCGAGCGGGACCGGTTGCGCGCCACTGCGGACGCGCTGACCGGTGAGGACACCGTCGACGAGCTGAGGTCGCGGCTCGCCGAGCTCGGCGAGCCCCCCGGCATCGACGCGGACGCCCCCCGTGACGCCGCGCAGGCCCGCGCCGACCTCGCCGACGCGTCGGCCGCCTATCAACAGGCCGTCGCGCAGTGCGAGACACACCGCAAGGTCGCCGAGGAAGCGGCCAAGCGGCTGGGGGAGCGCGCGCTGCGGGCCACGGCCCTACGTGAAAAGCTCACCACCGTCGAGGGCGAAATCGCCGCCGCGCGTGCGCGATTGGCTGAGCAGCGGGCGGCGGCCTCCGATGACGAACTGGCACTGAACGCCGAGACACACGGTGAGGAGGCGCACCGGGCGGCCGCGCTCGTCGCCGAGTTGGGCCAGGAGTTGGCAGGCGCCGCGCCCGACGTCGTCGCGGCGACACTGCGTGACGCCGCACAGCAGGCCGACGAGTTGGCGGCTCGTCACGACGAGACGGCCGACGCCCTGCGGGAGGTGTCCACCCGACTGAAGGTGTACGGCACCGAGGGCCGGAAGGGCCAGCTCGACGAGGCGGAAACCGAACACGAACATGCCCAGGAGGAGTACGCGCGGGTACGTCGGCGGGCGCGTGCCGCGCAGCTGCTGCGTTCTGTGGTCACCCGACACCGTGACGCCACCCGGCTTCGTTACGTCGAGCCGTTCCGCAACGAGGTGGAGCGGCTGGGTCGCATCGTGTTTGGCGACACCTTCGAGGTCGAGATCGACAGTGCGCTGCGCATCTGCAGCCGCACACTGGCGGGCCGCACCGTGCCGTACGAGTCGCTGTCCGGGGGCGCCAAGGAGCAGTTGGGCATCGTCGCGCGGCTGGCCAGCGCGGCGCTGGTGGCCAAGGAGGACACCGTTCCGGTCGTGATCGACGACGCGTTGGGCTTCACCGACGCCGATCGGCTCGCCAAGATGGGCGCGGTGTTCAACGCGGTCGGCGGCGACGGCCAGGTGATCGTGCTGACCTGTAACGCGCAGCGGTACGCCGGCATCGACGGCGCCCAGCACATCGAGTTGGCGGCCTCGGCGTAACGCGTCACGCTGACGACGACCCACCACACGGCGAGTCGCAACCGGGCACAATGAGGGCAATGGCCAAGAACGCGAAGCGTCGCCGCGTCCACGACAAGCTCGCGGCGCTGCCCGGCGTGCGTCCCGTCCGCCGTCCGGTGACTCCCGGCTCCGACGACGGCTTCGACCTGTACTACGTGCGCGCCGGGCGCAAGTCCAGGCATCCGCTGCTGCTCATCCCCGGCGGGCCCGGCGCCGCCTCGGTGGCGCTGTACCGGGGTTTCCGGCGCCGCGCGGCGGCCGCCGGGTTGGACGTGATCATGGTCGAGCACCGCGGCGTCGGGATGTCTCGCCACGACGACTCCGGCGCGGACCTCCCGCCCGACGCGGTCACCATCGAGCAGGTCGTCGACGACCTCGCCGCCGTGCTCGACGACGCCGGCGTCGAGAAGGCCGTCGTCTACGGCACCTCCTACGGAAGCTACGTGGCCGGTGGTTTCGGCGTGCGCCATCCCGACCGGGTGCACGCGATGGTGCTGGACTCACCGGTGCTGTCGGCAGCCGACATCCACGCCGTACGGGACGCCACCCGACGGCTGTTGTGGCACGGGGCCGACCCGGAGACAGCCGACCTGGCGCCGAAGGTGCGCCGCCTGGTCGACGACGGTGTCTTGACGCCGGCCGCCACCAACCTCGCCACCGCGGTCTACGGGTTCGCCGGTCCCGACCTGCTGAGCCGTCAGCTCGACCTGCTGCTCACCGGCCGGCGGTATCTGTGGTCCGCTATGGACCGGGCCGGCCGATTCGTGTTCGACCGCAAGGCGCCCTATCGCAACGAACCGGACCTGGTGGGCCGGATCGCCTACCGCGAGCTCAACTACGGCGCCGACCCGGACGGTCTGCCCCTGAACCCGCCGTCGCGTACCGCGAAAGTTCGCTGAACCCAACCGACTTCGTCGCCGAACCATACGACCTGGCCAGCGAAATGCCGAACTTTCGCTGGCCCACCGTCGTGGTCTCCGGCGGCCGCGACCTGGTCACCCCGCCGGAGGTGGCCCGCCGCGTCGCATCGTTGATACCGGATGCGGTGCTGGTCGCGTTGCCGACCGCGGGGCACAGCATCGTGGACTTTCGGGAGCGCGCGGCACTGGACATCGTCGGCGCGCTCTACGCGGGCAAGGCGGCCGGACTGCCCGCCCGTTCGGCGGCGTTGGACTCCCGGCCCGCCGGGCTGGCGATCCGCGCCTTGAGGTGGGGCGTCGCGGCGGCGACGACGCTGGAAGCGGCGCTGCCCGTCGGGGTTTCGCGAACCACGCAGCGCGCTACTTCATGAAGCCGATCTCGGTGTAGTCGGCATCGGCCAGGCCGAACGCCCCGAAATTGGCCAAATTGCTTCGCACAGCGATGTTTCCGGTCGACTGAGTCAACGGCAGGCTGAACACCTCTTCGAACAGCATCTTGTCCAACTCGTTGGCCAGCGTGCGCGCCTTGTCCGGATCCAACTCGGAAACGGTCTCTTCGATCTTGGCGTCGATCTCGGGGCTGCTGATCCGGCCGAAGTTGCTCTCGGCACCCGTGCGATAGATCTGGGTCAGGCTCGCCAGCGGGAACGCATCACCGCTCCAAGCGAATTGGGCGATGTCGAAGTTGCCGACCGTGATGAAGTCGGTGAAGAAACCGGCGGCCGGCCTGACATCGAGTTCCAGCTTCACCCCGATCTGGGCCAGATTGTTCTGTGCGATCTGCCCGTACTGCCGAGTGCTGAGGGAGTCGAAGAGGACGTCACGGATCACCAGCTGGCGGCCGTCCTTCTCGCGGAACTGCCCGTTGAGCCGCCAACCCAGCCCGTCGAGTTCCTGCCTGGCCTGGTCGGGGTTGAACGCGACGACGCCGCTGTTGTCCTGGTAACCCTTCTGGCCCGCAACGAAGATGTGGTTGTTCAGCGGTACGGGGTTGTCGGCCAACCCGCGCATGGTCACCGCGGCGATCGTGTTGCGGTCGATGCCTTTCGCGATGGCCCGGCGCAGCGCCGGGTCCTCCAGGATCTTGCCGGGCGCACCGTTGAACGTGAAGTGGTACCAGGCCAGGCCAGGTGCGCGTCGGATGCTGATGTCGGCGGTGCGCCGGGCGATCTCCATCTCGTCGAGCGTGGCGAGGCCGCTGGCGTCGATGGTGTTGTTCTGTAACGCGGGGATGCGTGCGGCGTCGTCGAGCACGAGGAAGGTGATGCGGTCCAGTAGTGGCGGCTCGCCCCACCATTTCGGGTTGCGTGTCAACGTGATCCGTTTGGCGCCGCGGTCGAGTTCGGAGATCATGAACGGTCCCGCCGACGGGCCGGGCTGCTCGAGCTGACCTTGGTTGAACACTTCCGGGTTCGCCGTCGTACTCTTCGGCGTCAGCACGGTGGACCCCGCGAACATGCCCTTCCAGTCGGCCCACGGCTCGGCGAAGGTGATCACCGCCTGACGGTCATCGACGCCGCGTTCGACGGAGGCGACGCGGTCACTGCCGTTGGTCGCGGCGATGCCGAACTGGTCGTTCTTGCCGCTGGTGGCCTCGATCTGGGATTTGAGGTCTTCCCAAGTGATCGGTGTGCCGTCGCTCCACACCGCCTCGGGGTTGATCGTGTAGGTGACGACCTGCGGGTCGGTACTCGTCAACTCGACGCTGGTGAAGTAGTCGGTGTTGACGGTCGCGGATCCGTCGGCGGCGATCCGGAACGCGCGCGGCATCGTCGGGCGCATCAGCGCGGCGACATCGCCGGTGTTGCCGTCAATGTGCAACGAGTTGAAGTTCGGCGGGAAGTCGTTCAGCGCCAGCCGGAGATTGCCGCCTTCGCGCAGGTTCTCGCGCGGTTGCGGGTTGATGTCGTTGGTGGTGCCGACTTCTGCGGCCCCACCGGCCGACGGGGCTTCCTCGTTGCCGCCGGTACAACCAGACAGCACCAACACGGTTGCCAGGGTCGCCGCAGCGAAGCGTCGGGTCTTCATGCCGATCGACTCTAGCCGCGATTCACCTCGGGCTGCGGAACCGCGGCAAGCAGCCTGCGGGTGTAGTCGTGGCTGGGGTTGTTGAACACCTGATCGCCGTCGCCCTGCTCAACGATGGTGCCCTTGTACATCACGGCGACCCGATGGGCGAGGTGTCGCACCACGGACAGGTCGTGCGACACGAACAGGTACGACAACCCGAAGCGGTCCTGCAGGTCCAGCAGCAGGTTGATGATCCCGGCCTGGATCGACACGTCCAGCGCCGACACCGGTTCGTCGAGGGCGAGAATCTTGGGCTGCAGGGCCAGCGCCCGCGCGATCCCGATGCGCTGCTTTTGCCCGCCGGAGAACTCCGCCGGATACCGGGCGGCGTCCTGCGCCCGCAACCCGACGATGTCGAGCAGTTCGCGGACCCGGTCCTCGGTGCGCGGCTTATCGAAGCCGTTGGCCCGCAGCGGCTCTGCCAGCACGTCGAACACCGGCAGCCGCGGATCCAGCGAGGCGACCGGATCCTGGAACACCACCTGGAGGTCCCCCCGCAACGCCCGTCGGGCCCGACGATCCAGCGAGGCGACGTCGGCCCCGAGCACCTCGATCGAACCCGATTGCGGCGGAGCCAGTTCCAAAATCTCGTGCAGGGTGGTCGACTTGCCCGAGCCGGATTCGCCGACGATGCCCAGCGTGCGCCCGCGCTGCAGTTCGAAGCTGATGCCGTCGACCGCACGCACCTCGCCGACCTGCCGCCGGAACACCACCCCCTTGGTCAGCTTGTAGGTCTTGACCAGGTTCTGCACCCGCAGCACGACGGGCAGATCGTCGGCGGGCTGCGCCGGAGGCGGCTCGGTGGAAACGCCGTAGAGTTCGGCGGCGCTGCGCCCGACGACGTGTTCGGTGCGGATGCACGCCGCCGCATGAGACGGTCCCACCTCCACCAGTTCCGGCTCGGCGGCGCTGCACTCGTCGATGGCCAACGGGCAACGCGGGGTGAACGGACAGCCGGGCGGCAGTGCGACCAGTGACGGCGGCGCCCCGGGTATCGGAACCAGACGCGCGCCCTGGGCGGCGTCCAGCCGCGGCACCGAGCCCAGCAGCCCGACGGTGTAGGGCATCCGGCGGTCGCGGTACAACTCATCGACGGGAGCCACCTCGACGGCTCTGCCCGCATACATCACCAGCGCGCGGTCGGCGAACTCGGCGACCACGCCCAGGTCGTGGGTGATGATCAGCACGCCGGCGCCGGTGACGTCTCGGGCGGTCTCGAGCACCTCGAGGATCTGCTGCTGCACCGTGACGTCCAGCGCGGTGGTCGGTTCGTCGCAGATCAGCAGATCGGGGTCGTTGGCGATCGCGATCGCGATGACCACCCGCTGGCGCTCGCCGCCGGAGAGCTCGTGAGGAAACGAGCGCGACCGCTGTTCGGGTTGGGCGATGCCGACCAGTTCGAGCAACTCGACCGCGCGGGCGTGGGCGGCGCGGCGGGTGGTGCCGCGCTGGTGGATGGTGATCGCTTCGGCGATCTGGTCGCCGACGGTGTAGACCGGGGTGAGCGCCGACATCGGATCCTGAAACACCGTGCCGATGGTCTTGCCGCGGATCGTCGACATGCGCGCGTCGGAGAGGCCGATCAGCTCGGCATCGTGCAGCCGGATCGACCCGGTCACCTCGGCGTAGTCGGGCAGCAGCCCGACGACGGCCATCGCGGTGGCCGACTTGCCCGCACCCGACTCACCGACGAGAGCCACGACTTCACCCGGGTCGACGTGAAAGTTCATGCCGCGCACCGCGTTCACCGCCGCCGTGTCGGTGGGAAACGTGACCGTCAGGTCCCGGACCCGCAGCAGGCTCATTTCCGTCGGCCCCTTCGCAGGGGCTTGGCGCTGGGATCCAGCGCGTCGCGCAGCCCGTCACCGACGAGGTTGGCGCACAAGATGATCAGCACCAGGACACCCGCGGGAAACAGGAACAGCCACGGGAAGGTGGTCGCGGACTTGGTGCCGTCAGCGATCAGCGTTCCCAGTGACACGTCGGGCGGCTGAATGCCGAAACCCAGAAAGCTCAGCCCGGTTTCGGCCAGCACGGCCACCCCCACGTTCAACGCGGTGTCGATGATGATGATCGACGCGACGTTGGGCAGGATGTGGCGAAGGATGATGCGTCGGTTGCGCACACCCATATACCGTGCCGCGGCTACGAATTCGCGGTCACGAAGGCTCATCGTCAGACCCCGCACGATGCGCGAGCTGATCATCCAGCTGAACACCGCCAGCAGCGCGATCATCCAGACGATGTCACCCCGGGTGCGCTGCACCACGATCGTGATCAGCAGGAAGCTCGGCACCACCAGCATCAGGTCGACGAGCCACATCAGGCTGCGGTCACGCCAGCCGCCGAAGTAGCCGCTGATCGTGCCGACGGTCGCGGCGATCACCGTGGAGATGAACGCCACGCAGACCCCGATGAGCATGGACTTCTGCATGCCGCGCAGCGTCTGCGCCAGCAGGTCCTGGCCCAGCGCGTTGGTGCCGAACCAGTGCTCGGTGCTCGGTGGCTGCCGCAGCGCGTAGTAGTCCAGGTCGTGGTAGGTGTACGGAAGCAAAGGCGGCAGCGCGTAACAGCCGATGAACAGCAGCACGAGCAGCACCAGCGAGGCCACGGCGGCCTTGTTGCGCAGGAACCGGCGCCACACCAGCACCCGCCGCGACGCGAACTTGTGGGCGTCCACGCCCGACTTGGCGGTGGTCGACGACGATTCGGCGACGGATTCGGTCATCGCACCCGCACCCTCGGATCCAGGGCGGCCAGGATGACGTCGGACAGCACCCCGGCGACCAGAACGATGATTCCGGCGAACACGGTGATCGCGACGGTGATGTTGGTGTCCTGGGTGTTGACGCCGTGCACGAACCATTCACCGATGCCGTGCCAGCCGAAGATCATCTCGACGAACACCGCGCCGGTGAACAGCCCCGCCACGCTGTAGGCGAACAGGGTGGCCATCGGGATCAGCGCGGTGCGCAGCCCGTGCTTGAACAGCGCGCGCTGCCGGCTGAGCCCCTTGGCGCGGGCGGTGCGGATGAAATCCTGACCCAGCACGTCGAGCATCGCGTTGCGTTGGTAGCGGCTGTAGCCGGCGATTGCGGTGAGCGCCAACGTGACCGAGGGCAGCACCAGATGCTGCAGCCGGTCCAGTATCTGGTTCCACGTGCCGACGACCGGGTTGGGCGACGTCTCGCCGATGTATTCGAACAGCTGAAATCCCAGCAGGCTGTTGATCCGCTCCGCCGAGAGCATCAGCAGCGGCGCCAACACGAACGTCGGCGTGCTGATCAGCAGAAACGACAGCAGTGTGATGACGCGGTCGCTCATCTGGTACTGCCGGATCGCGCTCCAGGCGCCCGCGACGACGCCGATCGCCGCACCGAAGACCGAACCGATGACCACCAACCGCAGGCTGACCCCGATCCGCCGCCACAGTTCCTCCGACACCGGTTGCCCGCCGATGGTGGTGCCGAAGTCACCACGGACGGCCCCGGACGCCCAGTGCACATAGCGCACGGGAATGGGCTTGTCGAGGTTGAGCTCGAGCCGCTTGTTGTCGATCACGGCCTGCGGCGGTCGCGGGTTGCGCTGCAGCAGGTTCTCCAGCGGGTTGAAGGCCACGGACGCCAGCCCGAACGTCAGAAACGACGCCAGGACCAGCAACACGACGTAGTTGAGCAGCCGGCGGGCCAGATACCGCGTCATGCGGTCGGTCCATCGGTCCGCGTCATGACGCACAGGTTAAGAGATGGTCGCGGCGCTGGACGCGCGACGCGGCCTGATGTCGCCCATAGGCGCGTTTCAGGCGCGACCGAGGTGGCTACCCAAGCACCGGCAGAAGGAGTGATCACGCTGAACCGGACACGGGTCAAGATGCTCGCGGCGACCGTCGGCGCCGGCGCCGTGCTGGTGATGGCGGGCATCACCGCCGTAACCGGTACCAGCCTCGCCCAGGAAGACGACGCGCCGCGGCCGCCCGGGCCGGTGACCACCTCCGAGATCACCACGGGTGAGACAATCACCGAAACTGTGTTGCCCGAGGCGCCGGAGACGTCGGCGGCCACACCGCCGATCACGACGACGCCGACCCCCATTCCCACTGGCGAAGCGTAGTAGTCGAACGGAGTGAGCAACGGTGAAGACCCAGTTGAAGCGCATATTCGCAGGTGTCGGCGTCGGCGCCGTCATCGCCATCGGGGCACTCGGCGCGGTGTTCGCCCCGGTCCCCGACGGTATGGGGACCGTCAGCCAGGAGCCTGACATGACTCTGGGCGAGACCACGACCTCGACGACGGCGGACACCGAACTCGAGACGCCCGTGGCGACGCCCGAGGTCACCGCCGAGCCTGCGCCCACCGCCGACTAAGGCGCCGATCGCCCGGCTACACAGCTGACGCACAGGAATCGCACAGCACACGCTAAGACCGGCGCGAATAATGGCCGTTATGGGGCGATCCTCCGTCAGCGAGCAGGAACCCGCGCGCGTCGTCATGCGCCGGGCTGACGGAAAACCCATCCACGTGCTGGTGGTCGACGACGAGCCGGTGCTGGCCGAACTGGTGTCGATGGCGCTGCGCTACGAGGGCTGGGAGATCGCGACCGCCTGCGACGGCGCGTCGGCGATCGCGTCGGCCCGTCAGACGCCCCCCGACGTGGTCGTGCTCGACGTGATGCTGCCCGACATGAGCGGTCTGGACGTCCTGCACAAGCTGCGTGAGCAGATTCCCGGGCTGCCCTTACTGTTGCTGACCGCGAAGGACTCGGTCGAGGACCGCATCGCGGGCCTGACCGCGGGCGGCGACGACTACGTGACCAAACCGTTCAGCATCGAAGAGGTGGTGCTGCGGATGCGGGCCCTGCTGCGCCGCACCGGGGTCGCCAGTGAAACGGGTGGGGCCAAGATCGTCGTCGGGGATCTGGTGCTCGACGAGGACAGCCATGAGGTGACGCGCGGCGGTGAGTTGATTTCGTTGACCGCCACGGAGTTCGAACTGCTGCGGTTCCTGATGCGCAACGCCAAGCGGGTGCTGTCCAAGGCGCAGATTCTCGACCGGGTGTGGAGCTATGACTTCGGCGGTCGGTCCAACATCGTCGAGCTGTACATCTCGTATCTGCGCAAGAAGATCGACAGCGGGCGCGAGCCGATGATCCACACCTTGCGCGGTGCCGGGTATGTCCTCAAACCCGCGCGGTGAGCGACGGTTGATGCGGCTTCGTTCGCCGCGGACGTGGTCGCTGCGGTCCCGGTTGTTGGCCGCCCAGATTTCGCTGCTGGCCGTGGTGTGCGCGGCCATCGGGCTGGGCACCGTCGTTGCGCTGCAACACTTTCTGACCAACCAGCTCGACGCACAGCTGGCTGAGACCGGACGGCGCTCGGCGGGCATCTTCCAGCTCGGACCTCCGCCGCCGCGAGGGTTTCCCCATCCGCCGGGGTTTCCACGGCGGATGATCATCCACGACGACCGTGGCCCGGGTCCCGCGTTTCTCAACGCGCCCGGCCAGGCCGCACGCACCGTCGGCGCCGTCGTCGCACGTGGCGCGCCGGTCGACGCGGCTGTCATCACCGCGGACGGCACACGAGCCGAAATCAGTACGGAGGCAGCGCGACAACTCGCGCGGATCACCCCCGAGGCCGCGCCGACCACCGTGGAGCTCGACGGGCTCGGGCGCTACCGTGTCGTCGCTGTGTCCGCGCACCGGCCCGGTGAGACGATCGTGACCGGCCTGCCCACCTCGGACGTCGACTCCACGCTGCTGACCGTGACGTTGATCTTCTGCGTGGTCGGGGCTGTTGCGTTGGTCGGCGCCGCCACGGCGGGTGTGTTGATCATCCGGCGCCAACTCGCGCCGCTGGCACGGGTTTCCGAGGCTGCCACACAGGTCGCCGACCTCGAGCTGGATCGTGGCGAAGTCCGGCTTCCGACGCCGATCGTGGAGGTCGACCCGGGCGGCGCGCACACCGAAGTCGGCCAACTCGGTACCGCGCTCAACCGCATGCTCGACCGCATCGCGGGCGCGTTGAGAGCGCGGCACGCCAGCGAAACACGTGTCCGACAGTTCGTCGCCGACGCCAGCCACGAACTGCGCACGCCGCTTGCCGCCATCCGTGGGTATACCGAACTGGCACAACGCAAACGCGACGACGTGCCCGAGGACGTCGCGCACGCCATGGGCCGGGTGGCCTCGGAGACCGAGCGGATGACCCGGTTGGTGGAGGACATGCTGTTGCTGGCGCGTCTCGACACCGGCCGGCCGTTGCAGCGTGAGCCGGTCGACCTGTCGCGGTTGGTCCTCGACGCGGTGAGCGACGCTCACGCCGCGGGTCCCGCGCACCGATGGTCGCTGGATCTTCCCGAACAGCCGGTCGTCGTGGTCGGCGACGAGGCCCGGCTGCACCAGGTGCTCGCGAACCTGCTTGCCAACGCGCGCATTCACACGCCGCCCGGCACCTCGGTCGCGGTCTCGCTGGCGGTGGCCGTCGACGGCGCCGCGGTCCTGTCGGTGCGCGACGACGGGCCCGGCATCCCAGATTGGTTGCTGCCGGAGGTGTTTGAACGTTTCGCGCGCGGTGATTCGTCGCGATCGCGCCGGGGCGGAAGCACCGGACTCGGGCTGTCGCTCGTGGCCGCCGTCGTCAAGGCCCACCAGGGCACCATCGATGTCACGAGCAGAAGCGGCAGAACGGAGTTCGTCGTGACATTGCCGAGTACACCGTTGCGTTCAGGGTGAGTCGCGCTCGCGCAGGGATTCCGCCTCGTTGCTACGATTTACTGCGCATCCAAGGAGGTGTCAATGTCCGTAACCGACGAGTATCTGAAGAACAACGAGAAGTACGCGAGCACATTTCGCGGCCCGTTGCCTATGCCGCCCAGCAAGCACGTGGCGATCGTTGCCTGTATGGATGCTCGCCTGGACATCTACGGCATGCTCGGTATCAGCGACGGGGAAGCGCATGTCATCCGCAATGCCGGCGGCGTGATCACCGCCGACGAGATCCGCTCCCTGGCGATCAGCCAGCGTCTGCTCGGCACCAAGGAGATCATGCTGATCCACCACACCGATTGCGGGATGCGGACGTTCAAAGACGACGAGTTCCAGAAAGCGATCTACGAAGAGACCGGCATCAAGCCGGACTGGGTGCCTGAGGCGTTCTCCGACCCCGCGGAGGACGTCCGGCAGTCCATGCGCCGGATCGAGGCAAGCCCGTTCGTCACCAAGCACGAGTCGCTGCGCGGTTTCGTCTTCGACAACGACACCGGCAAGCTCACCGAGGTCACCCGCTAGCCGATCTTGTACGTCGCGATCGCCTTCGCGACGGCGGCGCCCTCGGCGGTGACGACATCGACGTCGCAGTGGACCAATGTGCGTCCGCGCCGCAGCACGCGTCCGATCGCGATCACATCGCACGCCTGCGCGGGCGCCAGGTAGTGCACCGACATCGAGGTCGTCACCCCGCGCAGTGAGTCGGGCACCTCGGCCTGTGCCCACGCCGCCGCCATCACGGTGACGTCGGCCAGCGCGGCGATCGCACCGCCGTGGACCATATCGCCGACCGTGACGTTGGACCGGTCCCACGGCAGCCGTAGCCGCACCTCCTCGCCGTCGAGCACCTCGGCCACGATTCCGAGTTTGGCGACGAACGGGGACGGGGGGATGAACTGAGCCATGACGTCTGCGCTGGTGGACATGGTTCCAGTGTCTCCAGTGCCCGACGCCGATCAATTACCTCTCAGGTAAGAGCCCTCGACGTTGACATCGCAACCGTCCCGCTGGTTTCATAGTCGGGTATAGCAATTAATCTGGTCATATCTGCCAACTTTACGAGGAAAAGATGGCCGTCGTCGAGCACGCCCCCACGAGCCGTTACGAGCTCAGCCACCTGCGCGCCCTGGAAGCCGAGGCAATTCACATCTTCCGGGAGGTGGCCGCGGAGTTCGAACGGCCGGTGCTGCTGTTCTCCGGCGGCAAGGACTCCATCGTGATGCTGTACCTGGCGCTGAAGGCGTTCCGGCCCGGCCGGCTGCCGTTTCCGGTGATGCACGTCGACACCGGCCACAACTTCGACGAGGTGCTGCAGACCCGCGACGAACTGGTCGCCGAACACGGGGTGCGGCTGATCGTGGCCAAGGTGCAGGACGACATCGACGCCGGCCGCGTGGTGGAGTCGTTCCCGTCGCGCAACCCCATCCAGACCGTCACGCTGCTGCGCGCCATCCGGGAGAACAAGTTCGACGCCGCGTTCGGCGGCGCCCGCCGCGACGAGGAGAAGGCGCGCGCCAAGGAGCGGGTGTTCAGCTTCCGTGATGAGTTCGGCCAGTGGGACCCGAAGGCGCAGCGGCCCGAACTGTGGAACCTCTACAATGGCCGCCACCACAAGGGCGAGCACATCCGGGTGTTCCCGCTGTCGAATTGGACCGAGTTCGACATCTGGTCCTACATCGGCGCCGAGAACATCAAGCTGCCGTCGATCTATTACGCGCACCGCCGCCAAGTGTTCGAGCGCGACGGGATGCTGCTGGCCGTGCACAAGTACATGCAGCCGCGCGAGGGTGAGCAGATCGTGGAGAAGACCGTGCGGTTCCGCACCGTCGGCGACGTCACCTGCACCGGTTGCGTGGAATCGCGTGCGGCGACGGTGTCGGAGGTCATCGCGGAGACCGCGGTGTCCCGGCTCACCGAGCGCGGAGCGACGCGCGCCGACGACCGCATCTCCGAAGCAGGCATGGAGGACCGCAAGCGGGAGGGTTACTTCTGATGACCAGTACTGACGCACGCGTGGCCGAGTCCACCGTCGCGCTGCCGTCGGCCACCCTGCTGCGGATCGCCACGGCCGGATCCGTCGACGACGGCAAGTCCACGCTCATCGGCCGGCTGCTGTTCGACTCCAAGGCCGTCATGGAAGACCAATTGGCCTCCGTCGAGCGCACTTCCAGGGAACGCGGCCACGACTACACCGACCTCGCGCTGGTGACCGACGGCCTGCGTGCCGAGCGTGAGCAGGGCATCACCATCGACGTCGCCTACCGGTATTTCGCGACGCCCACACGCAAGTTCATCATCGCCGATACCCCGGGCCACATCCAGTACACCCGCAACATGGTCACCGGGACGTCGACGGCGCAGCTGGCGATCGTGCTGGTCGACGCCCGTCACGGCCTGCTCGAGCAGTCCCGCCGGCACGCGTTCCTGGCATCGCTGCTGGGCATCCGCCACATCGTGCTGGCGGTGAACAAGATGGACCTGATCGATTGGGACAAAGAGAAATTCGACAAGATCCGCGAGGACTTCCACGAGTTCGCCGCCCGGCTGGACGTCCACGACGTCACGACGATCCCGCTGTCGGCGCTGCACGGCGACAACGTCGTCACCAAGTCCGAGAACACACCGTGGTATGAGGGCCCTTCGCTGCTGACCCATCTGGAAGAGGTGTACATCGCCGGCGACCGCAACCTCGTCGACGTGCGCTTCCCGGTCCAGTACGTGATCCGTCCGCACACCCTCGATCATCAGGACCATCGCAGCTACGCGGGCACCGTGGCCAGCGGGGTGATGAAGGTCGGCGACGAGGTGGTGGTGCTGCCGTCGGGGAAGTCGTCGCGCATCGCGGCGATCGAGGGTCCCGGGGGGCCGATCGAGGAAGCGTTTCCGCCGATGGCGGTTTCGGTCAGCCTCACCGACGACCTCGACATCTCGCGCGGTGACCTGATCGCGCGGCCGAACAATCAGCCAAGGGTGGCACAGGAATTCGACGCTACCGTGTGTTGGATGGCCGACCAGTCGTCGCTGGAGCCGGGCCGCGACTACGTCATCAAGCACACCACCCGCACGACGCGGGTCAAGGTGACAGCGCTGGACTATCGGCTCGATGTCAACACGCTGCATCGGGACAAGTCCGCGACTGCGCTGAAACTCAATGAGCTGGGCCGCATTTCGCTACGCACCCATGTACCGTTGCTGCTCGACGAATACAGCCGCAACTCGACCACCGGATCGTTCATCCTGATCGATCCGGTCAACAACGGCACGGTCGCGGCGGGCATGGTGCTGCCGCAGGTCGGAACGCGCACCTCCAGCCCGAACACCGTGCGCCACGAGTCGCTGTGCACGGCGGCCGACCGGCTCTCCACGGGGCGCACCGTGTGGTTCACCGGATTGTCGGGTTCGGGCAAGTCGTCGATCGCCATGCGCGTCGAGCAGAAGCTGCTCGAAAAGGGCATCCCGGCATACGTTCTCGACGGCGACAACCTGCGCCACGGGCTCAACGCCGACCTCGGGTTCTCGATGGCCGACCGTGCCGAGAACCAGCGCAGGCTGGCCCACGTCGCGGCGATCCTGGCCGAGTCCGGCCAGGTGGTGCTGGTGCCCGCGATCAGCCCGCTGGAGGAGCACCGCGCGCTGGCCCGACGGGTGACCAACGAAGCGGGGCTGGAGTTCTTCGAGGTGTTCTGCGACACGCCGCTCGAGGACTGCGAGCGGCGCGACCCGAAAGGCCTGTACGCCAAGGCCCGTGCGGGCGAGATCACGCACTTCACCGGGATCGACAGCCCGTACCAGAAGCCGAAGAGCCCTGACCTGCGGCTCACCCCCGAGCAGAGCGTCGACGAACACGCCGACATGGTGATCGAACTGCTGGAAAGCCGGCAGTGAGCGACCACGAGGTCGCCGCGCGGCTGGCGACCGAGGCGGGCAAGCTGCTGCTGGAGGTGCGCGCCGAACTCGCCGAGGCCAGCCAGGCCGAGCGTAAGGATGCGGGCGACAAGCGCTCCCACGACTTCTTGATGGCTGCGCTGGCCGCCGAACGGCCCGGTGACGCGGTGCTGTCGGAGGAGGGCGCCGACGACGCGGTCCGGTTGCGCACGGAGCGGGTGTGGATCGTCGACCCGCTCGACGGCACCCGCGAGTTCTCCGAGCCCGGCCGCGACGACTGGGCGGTGCACGTGGCGCTGTGGCAATCCGGCGCGCTGGTCGCGGGCGCGGTTGCCCTTCCGGCGCAAGGGATCACACTGGCCACGCCGACGGTGAGCCCACCGCCGGGCGCGCCGGCCAAGCCGCGGATCGTGGTGTCGCGCACCCGGCCACCGGCGATCGCGTTGGCCGTGCGCGACGCGCTCGACGGCGAACTGGTCGAGATGGGTTCGGCCGGGGCCAAAGTCGCATCGGTGGTGCAGGGGATCTCCGACGTCTACGTGCACGCCGGGGGGCAGTATGAGTGGGACTCCGCCGCGCCGGTCGCGGTGGCCCGCGCCGCTGGGCTGCACACGTCGCGCATCGACGGATCGCCGTTGCTCTACAACCAGGCCGACCCGAAGCTACCCGATCTGGTGGTGTGCCGCCCTGAGCTGGCCGACGCAGTCCTGGCGGTCACCGCCTGACGTCATCCTCCGCCGAACTTTGCGCGAACTTTGCGCGAACTTCCCGCCGAAATGTCCCTTTGGGCGGAAAAGTGCGAGTAAATCCGTCCAAAACGTCGATTTCGGCGTCGTGGTGCCGAAAATTCGGCCGTCTCGCCGACTAGCCTGGCCTGATGCGGATGTCGGCCAAGGCGGAGTACGCCGTGCGGGCGATGGTCCAGCTGGCCACCGCCGAGGACGGCGCGGTGGTCAAGACCGAGGACCTGGCGAAGGCGCAGGGCATCCCGCCGCAGTTCCTTGTCGACATCCTCTCCGCCCTGCGCACCGACCGGCTCGTGCGCAGCCACCGCGGCCGCGAAGGCGGATACGAGCTGGCCCGGTCGGCCGACGAGATCAGCATCGCCGACGTGCTGCGTTGCATCGACGGGCCGCTGGCCAGCGTGCGCGACATCGGTCTCGGCGACCTGCCGTACTCCGGGCCGACCGCAAAGTTGACCGACGTGTGGCGCGCGCTGCGGGCCAGCATGCGATGGGTCCTCGAGGAGACCAGCCTCGCCGACGTCGCCGCGGGCAAGCTGCCCGATCACGTCAACAAGCTCGCCGATGACTACCGCCGCCAGGAGTCCAGCCGCGGGCACTCGCTGGACTAACGCGTCAGGCGTCGCGGATCAACCCGCGCCCGAACCGTACGGCCGGGTGAGGATCTCCAGGTAGTGGCCGGAGGGGTCGAGGAAGTAGACACCGCGACCGCCGTCGTTGCGGTTGATCTCCCCGGGCCGGGTCTGCCGAGGATCGGCCCAGTGCTCCATACCGCGCCGCTGGATGCGCCCGTAGATCTCGGTGAACTCGTCCTCGGAGACCAGAAACGCGTAGTGCTGCGGGCAAATCTCTTGCCCCTCGGGCATATCGGCGTAGTCGAGGCTGACGCCATGGTTGAGCGTCACCGCCATGAAATGACCGAACGGTTGCGGAGCGGGCAGGCCGAACAACTCGGTGAGAAAGTTCGCCGATTCCGTCTTGTCCTTGGCGGCGACGATGGTGTGGTTGAACGTGATAGCCATACGGATGCAGTCAACCACCGCGACATGCGCAGCGCCACAGTGCGCGGACAACGGTGCGAAAATATGCGCATGGCAGATCCGGAGTTGTTGAGCGGACCGCGGGTCAGGCTGCGCCCACCGACGATCGAGGACGCCGAACCGCTGTTCGAACGCATCGCCTCCGACCCGGAAGTGCCTCGCTACATGGCGTGGCGTCCGCACCACGACGTCGCCGAGACCCGCCGCGTGATCACCGAGGTGTTCAACGCCGGTGGCGAAACCACGTGGCTCATCGACCTGCACGACGGCGGCGGCCCGATCGGCGCGTGCGGCTGGCACCGGCCCCAGCCGCACATCATCGAGTTCGGCTACTACCTGGGGCGGCCCTGGTGGGGAAAGGGCTTCATGTCCGAGGCGGTGGCGCTGCTCATCGGCGAGGCCCACCGCGACCCTGCCGCATACCGCATGTCGGCGCACTGCCACGTCGACAACGTGGCGTCCGCGCGGCTCCTGCAACGCAGCGGGCTCACGTTTGAAGGACGGTTGGCTCGATATGCCGTGCTGCCCAACCTCAGCGACGAGCCCCAGGACTGCCTGCTGTTCGCCAAGGCGCTGCGGTGACGCCGCAGAGCTAGTCCAAGTCGTCGATGACGACGTCGCCGGTATCGGAACGGGCGGTGATCACTGCCGTCGCCGCGTCACGCTCGGAGGTTCGCGGCACCCGCACCACGGCATCTCCGCGCTCGCGCCCGGTGCTGGCGTCGACCAGGTACCGCCCGTGCGTGGGCAACGCGACCAGGACGTCACCCTCCTGGCTGCTGACGTCGACGGTGCGCGGAGCGGCATCGGCGAAGTCGACTTTGATGTCGCCGGTAACCGTTGTGGCGGTGAATGATTCGGATACGCTGATCGGGTCGCGGGTCACCACCTCACCGTGGACGTTGTGGATTTCGACACGTCGCGCGGCGCCGTTGAGCACGACGGCACCACGTTCGGTGCGCGCGGTGAGCTGGTCGAGATCGGCCTGGGTGAAGACCACACCGGTCTCCTGCTGCGTGGTGACCGTGAGCCGGCGCGCCAGTTCGGGCGGCAGCACGACGGTGATCTCGCCGGCGCGCGTCCACTGCAGAAACTCCGACGGCTCACCGTTGATGCTGACTCGCGCCCCCGCCTCATCGGCGCTGACCGACAACGGGTTTGCACCGGCCGAGATCGAGTTGACCATGCGCAGGTCGGCCCGTGGCTCGCGGGCTTCGCGATCGGTGGTGATGCGAATGGCTATCGGCACCGATCCCGAGTCGACCACCAGCGACCGCATCGCCGCCGGCAGCGGTTTGGAATCGGTGATGATCCGGAAGTTGCTGATGCCCCAGGCCAACACAGCCATCGTGACGAGCGCCCCGACCGTCAGCGTCGCAGCGGCGATCACCAGGACTGCGCGCATCGCGGTGCGGCCACCCCCGGACAACGACGGGGGCGGATCGGAATGGGGAGCCCGCGGCGCCGGTGGCGGGGGAGCGATGGTGGTCATGGTGAGAATCCTTCCGGCGGTTCAGATTCCAGATAGCGCAGCACCGCCAGTACCCGGCGGTTCTCGCTTTCGTCGGGAACGAGGCCCAGTTTGGTGAAGATCGACGCGATGTGCTTCTCTGCCGAGCCGATCGAGACGTGCAGCGCGGCGGCGATCGCGGAGTTCGTCTTGCCCTCCGCCATCAACTGCAGCACCTCGTGCTCGCGAGGGGTGAGCTGGTCCAGTGCGCTGCGGCGGCGGGAGCGCACAAGAATCTGCGAGACCACCTCGGGATCGAGTACGGTGCCGCCGGCGCCGACCACCTCCACGGCGTCGAGAAAGGCAGGCACGTCGGCCACCCGGTCTTTGAGCAGGTAACCGAAACCCTTTGTATCCGAGGCGATCAGGTCTGCCGCGTAGCGCTCTTCGACATAGTGCGAGAGCACCAGCACCGCCGACTCCGGGTTCTGGCTGCGCAACAGCGCCGCGGCCCGGATGCCTTCATCGGTGAACGTGGGTGGCATCCGGACGTCGACGATCGCCAGGTCCGGTCGCTGCTCGTTCACCAGCCGCAGCAGGTTGCCGGCGTCCGCTACACCGGCGACGACCTCGTGCCCGGAGTCGGTGAGGATGCGTTCGATTCCGGCTCTCAGCAGCGCGGAATCCTCCGCGATCACGATGCGCATGGCAACACCGCTGTCACGATGGTCGGTCCTGCGGCGGGGCTGGAAACAGAGAAGGTGCCGCGGGCTGCGCGCACGCGCTCCTCCAACCCGCGCAGCCCGGTCGCGTCGTCGTCGTCGGTGATCTGCGCGCCGCCGCGCCCGTCGTCGAACACCGTCACCGACAGCTGGTTCGACGACTCGTCGAAGCGGACGGTGACGATGGCCTGGGTGGCGTGTGCGTGTTTGGCCACGTTGGTGAGCGCCTCGGCGACAACAAAATACGCGCAGGCTTCGGCTTCCTCAGGCAGCCGACGCGGCAGGTGGATGTTGAGCGCGGTGGGCACCGGGGATCGCTGCACCACCGAGGACAGCGCCGCGTCCAGCCCGCGGTCGGACAGAATCGTCGGTGCGATACCGCGTACGACGTTGCGCAATTCGACCAGCGCGTTCTTGGCGTCGTCATGCGCCTCGGCGATCAGCGTCTTGGCCGCGGGCAGATCGGTGTCGAGTTTGGTCTGCGCCAGCCCGATCGTCATCGCCAGCGACACCAGCCGGGGTTGCACGCTGTCGTGCAGGTCGCGTTCGATGCGGTGGCGCTCGGTCTGCGCCGACGACACCGCGCCCGCCCGCGCGTCGGCCAGGGCGCTGACCTGGTGCTGCAGCGCCGCCGTGGACGATGGGGACAGAAGCCACCGGTCGATCGAGGCGTCCAGCGCCGGGGCGAAGATCAGGATCGCCGCCGCCGCTGCCGCCGCGATCACGGCCAGCACCCACGCCAGCGGCACCGACAGGAACGGCACCCCGGCGTCGTCGTCGCTCTGCCCGATGGCGATCGCGCCGGCCGGGCCCACGAACGCGAACAGCAGCAGCCCGAACGCAATGCCGGTCGCCAGCATGTCGTAGGTCATCCTCAGGTAGTGGTGGGCGGTGGCCTTCCACAGGCGGGCGCCGCTGATGTCCAGCCATAGCTGGTGCAGCCAGCGCTGAATGCCCTCGTACGGCGACATCCGTCGCGGCGGCACCCCGATCCCCATGCCGAACACCGCTTCACTGCGGATCCGCTCGACCCATTCGACGCCGCGCATCAGATAGACGAAAACCACGACGGCAATGGCGAATCCGATACCGCTGGGAATCGACGAGATGCCGAGAATCAGGATCCCCAACGGGATCCAGAACCACACCAGGGCCAGCGCCGCACCGGTGATCATCGACGCCGTGGGCACGACGCCGATATGGCGCCTCGGCGCCGCGGGCCCGTTCTCGTGGGCGCCGACCGGCGCGGTGGCCTCGGAGCTCGTATCGGTGACTGCGACCATGCCCCCAACCTATGGATTTCGGGCGGCGGACAACACAGCGATTTCCGTAGAACCGGCTGGGGGATAACCCCACCCCCGCGATTCGGCGCGCCGATGCGCCCTCGGGGTCGATGAGCGCGCCGAAATCACTTCGGAGCGGTGAGCTCCAGCGCGATGTTGTCGGGATCGCGGAACTCCAGAATGTACATTGGCCCGATGTCCTTGATCGGCTCGCGGATGATGCCGAGTGCGTCCAGATGATCGGCTGCCGCGTCCAATTCGGCCTTGCTGTCCAAGCGGAACGCCAGGTGATCAAGGCCGGTGCGATCCTCGTCGAACCGGTCTGACCCGACCGGACGCAACCCGACCAGCATGCCGCCGAGGTCATAGATCACGCCGCCGAACAGGAAGCTGAGCGCCTCACGAGTGGCTTCGTCGGCCTTGTGGGGAAGCTCGAAGAGCACACCCCAGCCGAACACGCTTTCGTAGAACTGCCGGGACCGCTCGATGTCGGTGACGGTGAGCCGGACGTGCGCGATGGACCGAGTATTGATCGCCATAGCCGCCATGCTGCCAGCGGGCACGGTTTGTCGAGGTCAATCCCGGGCATCGCGGCCGGCCGTGCCAGAATCGCCGTCGTGCAGATCGGGATGACCATGCCGGTGATGGAAGCCGACCTCGACGCCGGCACGCTCAAGGCGTGGGCTCGGGCCGTCGACGACGGACCGTTCTCGTCACTGTGCTGGGGCGAGCGCATCGCCTTCGACAATCCCGAGAGCCTCACGTTGCTGGGCGCGCTCACGGCCTGGACCGACCGGGTGCGGTTGGTGACGACCGTGGTGGTGCCGCAGTTGCACGACCCGGTCATGCTCGCCAAGCAACTGGCGACCGGTGACATGCTGTGCGACGGCCGCTTGACAGTCGGTATCGGTGTCGGCGGCCGGCACGAGGACTACCACGCCGTCGGGGCGGACCCGGCGACGCAGACCATGCGGGAGATGGCCGACCGCGTCGCGGTGATGCAACGTGTCTGGGCCGGCGAGAAGGTGACCGACTCCGTCGTCGCGGTCGGGCCGCCACCGGTTCAGGCCGGCGGACCGCGACTTCTGGTGGGCACCATCGGGCCGAAGACCGTGCGCAGCGCCGCCCGGTGGGCCGACGGGATGGCGGGCACCACCCTGGATCTCGACGTCGCGAAGCAGAACGAACTGTTCGATGTCGCACGCCAGGCGTGGGCCGAGGCCGGAAAACCCGACCCACACCTGGCCACGTCGTTCTGGTTCGCCATCGGCGACGGCGACGGCCCGCGGGCTCAAGTGCACCGGCACCTGTGCCGGTACATGAACTGGATCCCGGCCGACTACGTCGATGCGATGGCGCCCAGCACAGGCTGGGCCGGCACCGACGACGAGCTGGCCGAGGTGCTGCGCAGGTTCCGCGACATCGGAACCGACGAAATCCACTTGATCCCAACGAGCTCCGACCTCGACCAGCTACGGCGGGTCGCTGACGTGGTGAAGGAATTCGGGTAGACCGGCAACCCCGAAAGGACGCCGGCCTACGCCGCGGTTGATGGGTGAGCGGCTAGTCAGTGCTCGAGCCGCCGCCGGAACCGCTATCGGAGCCTGGGCCCGTGTCGGTGCCTGCGTCGGTGTCGGTGCCTGCGTCCGTGGCGGCGCCGTCGTCCTCAGTTTCGGACGCACCGGCGGTGGATCCCTCTGCCTCGACGGTGTCTGAGTAATCAGTGAGATCCTCCTCATCGTCGGTGTCGACGACGACGACGTCGTCCTCCTCACCACCGGTGCCCAGGTCGCTCGAGGCGTCGTCGACGCCGGCAGCGTCGCCCTCGGCAGCAGCGCCAAGGCTGTCACCGTCGCCAGGACCGCCCAAACCCGTTTCGACAGAACCGTTGTCGACGCTCACCGCGAACGTTCGCGCCCCGAACCCGGGAAGGTCTTCGGGGCCGGGAGCCGCCGAGCGGAACGAGGTGTCGGCCGCCGCCGTGGCAGCGGGTGCGATTCCACCGATGATCGAGGTCACCGCGTCGGTGATGGCGTTGTTGAGAAATGCGCCGACCTCGGTGGCGGCGGTGACGAAGCCATCGAACAGCTCGGCGCCCGCGTCGGCGAGGCCGGTGAGCACTTCGGCGCCGACGGCGACGGCCGCCGCCGCTTGCGCCAACCCGAAGTTGCCGAGCCCCGCGACCTGCGCGGTGGCGAACACCACCAGTTCGGCCAGCGAGTCGACGACGAATGCCCCGAGCTCGACGCCGGCGGCGGTGAGGCCCGCGACGGTGGCGGCGCCTGCCGCGACGAGACCGACAAACGCTTCGGCACCGGACTCCAAACCGGCCGCCGCTGCGGCGATGCCGAAGTTCACCAACCCCGCGCCTTGGGTCACCAGAAATTCCAGTGGAGCCGCCAAGGGCGCCGGCAGGACCGAATTCAAGCCGAACACCACGAGTTCGACGACGTTGTTGTTGAGGAACGTGGCGCTTTCGGCTGCCGCGGCGACCAGGCCGATAAACGCGTTCGCGCCCGCAGCGACCAGTTCGACCAGGGTGGCGCCGGCGTCTGCCAGGGCGACGGCCGCCTGCGCGACGGCGAAGTTCACCAGGCCGGCGGCCTGGGTCACGCCGAAGATGACGAGCTCGGCCAGCTGGGTGCTGAAGTAGGCGCCGGCTTCCGCGGCCGCCGCCACCAGCGCGGTGACTGTGGCGGGCCCGGCCGCGATCAGCGCCGCGAACTGGTCGGCGCCGAAGGTGAGGCCCTCCGCGACGGTGATCAGACCGGCGTTGATCAGCTCGGAGGTCTGCGTGATCAGGAACGTCAGCGCCGATGCGGCGTCGGCGGGATCAATCAACGTCGGGATCGGGCCGATGTCGGCGAGGGCGGCCAACAACTCGTTGTCGGCCGCAAGGGAAGGCACGGACGGGATCGCGATGTCGGGCGCGGGCGCCGCGATCGGGCTGGCGATCAGGGCGGTGGCGCCGACGATGGCGACCCCGGTGGTGACGAGTGGGCGAGCTGCGAGTTCCATGGGATGTTCCTAGGGTGAGGTGGGCCGAATAGCGAACGTGGTATGAGCTCAGTAGCCACCGCTCAGCAAATCCAAACAAATTTATTGACGCGAATTTCTCGGGGATGGACCGACGGGAAAAGGGTGCTTCGTCGGCCCATCAAGATTGATTGCATCCAAACGATCTTCAAGCGTAAAAGGGTTCGAATTACCGCGCGAATCCATCTGCTCCCCGCGCGTGAACTTACTTGCTGTCGTCGATGAAGGAGCCGGAAAAGCCAGTCGAAACTGACGACGACGTAAACCTCGGGCTTGCGCGGATTTGCTGTGTGTGACCACTGCATTTCAGGGTGGGTGACCGTCCCGGCAGTGGAGTGTCAGAGCCGTGGCAATCGGCAGGTGGCGGCGGCGCCAGCCGACAGGCGCACGGTGGGTAGCGGGGCTAATATCTGGCCTACAATCGTGCAATCAAGATCTGGCACGAATGCGCCATACGCCGACAGATCGGCCGGTGGAGTGATCGCATGGCGAGGTATCGACGCCTTCGAATGCCGCAGTCAAAAATCTGTTTCCCGTACGCGTGAGCAATCACGCGGGTCAGTCAATACCTGACGCTTGGCGAACTGGGACCCGCTCGCCTGGGTTCGCGGCGGTCGATAACGCGGTGGACCGGTGGAACGATAGAGGTATCGGAGGCGTTATGTGGTCTTGCCGGGTTGAGCCCAAGACCGGCGGGCCGTTTCCTGATAGCGGCTGGGCAACCAGCCGATTGGAGTTCCCGATGAGCAGAAAAACACTGAAAACGATTGCCGCTGGGGTCGCACTCACCGGTGCGCTGGGTCTCGCGTCCGTCGGCCTCGGCACGGGTCAGGCCCAAGCCCATGACGACTGGTGGTGGCATCCGCACCCGCCGGGGCCAGGCCATCATGTCCTTCCGCCGCCGGGGCACATCGGGCATCTGCCGTTCGTCCCGCCCCCCGGACACATCGCGAAAATTCCGGGTGTGCCGCCGCCAGGCCACTGGGACAAGCCCTGGAAGTGGTGACGTAGCCCCGTTCCCGCAGATGGCCGCCTCGCATCAGCGGGGCGGCCATCTGGTTAATCTGCCAGCGTGTCTACGAAGTGGTCGCCGACCCGACTCGGCAATCTGAGCGGCAAGCGCATCATCGTCACCGGCGCCACCAACGGCGTGGGTCTGGCCACCGCCACGACCCTCGCCCGCGCGGGAGCGCACGTGATACTGGCGGTCCGAAACCTCGAGCTCGGTGCGCAGCGGGCGGCCGAGATGGGCGGCGACACCTCGGTCGTCAAACTCGACCTCGCCGATCAGTCGTCGGTGCGCGCGTTTCCCGACCTGTTCGGCGGCGAGGTCGACATCCTGATCAACAACGCCGGCCTGGTGGCCGAGCGGCGAAGCGACACGGTGGACGGCTTCGAAATCACCTTGGGCACAAACTTTCTCGGCCCCTTCGCGCTGACCAACCTGCTATTTGAGCGGGTCCGGTCAAAGATCATCAACGTCGGCTCCGACGCGCACAAGATGGCCAGCATCGCGTTCGACGATCCGCATCTGCGCACCCGCAAGTGGTCGGCGTTTCCCGCCTACGCGCGCTCGAAACTGGCCGTGATGCTGTGGGGGCTGGAACTCGATCGGCGGTTGCGCGAAGCAGGCTCGCCGGTGTCGAGCTACCTGACGCACCCGGGCTGGGTGGCGTCGAACCTGTCCAACGTGTCGGACACGCGGCTGATGGCGGCGGCTCACACGGTGGTCAAGGCGGTGGCCGTGGTGCTGGCGAACGATCTCGACGCCGGCGCCGCACCGACGCTGTACTGCATCAGCGAACCGATCCCGCCGGGCAGTTACGTGGGCATCGACAGCAGGCTCGGGTTGAAGGGCGGCCCGACGCTGAGCGGGCGTGCGGCCGTCGCCTGCGATTACGAAGACGCCAAGAGGTTGTGGGAATTCGCCGCGCGCGAGACCCGCACCAGCCTGCCACTGGCAGCCGGTGCAGCGCCGGGAGCCGATGGCTGAAGCGCCTCGTTTACGCTGACGTCGATCGCAACCAGCAAAGGAGACGAGGATGGCGTGGTTCCTGGCACTGCAGGGGTCGGCCCACCAAACTCATCAGTCATCGGCATATGAGCTTCAGGACTCAGTGGATATCGACAAGCTCGCCCAGGAACTGTCCAGCGCGGTGACGCTGGACCGAGTCGTTCCCGTTGCGGCGATGCTGCCGCAGTCCAAGGGGCGCCGTCAAAAGGTGACGCTGTATGTCCGGCCGGCGGCGTGGGGAATGTGGACCTTCTACCAGATATCTGAGGAAGACCAGCGTCAGCTCATCAAGGAGAACCCCTTGCTCAACGCGCTCGCCCAAGGCGTCGCGCAACGAGTACAGGGAAACCCCGGACAGAACCCACTATTCGGCCAACAGCTCAGCTGATGTGCCGATTTCTGTGCTAGCGCCCGCTATGGCTGTTGCGCGGCGTGGCGGTGGCAGCAGCCCTCAGTGCAATCTCGCACGTAGCAACCGAAACGCGGTACGGAAACCCCGGATCCAAACGTTTGGAGAGTGCCGGAGCCACCGTGGTCCAGGCGGCCGAGGACCAGTTCTGGGGTGACCGTTACGGGGTGTTGCGGGATCCGTTCGGCCATCAGTGGTCGCCGGCCGAGACCGTGCGCGAGGTCGACATGGACGAGGTGCGGGCCCAGATGGCGAGCGGCGGCCAGCCTGCTACGGCCGTAAGACCCTAAGAGGTGGTCCGGATGGCTCTGTCCGGCCGTCCCGGCACGGATCACCATCAAAGGCAAACCGCTCGGCCGATGCGGTGAGCACTAAGAGAGGGGTCGCCGACCATGCTCGGAACACTCGCGCCAGACGAAATCGAGGAACTGCTGAGCACCGAGGCCGTCGGGCGCATCGGGTGCATTCACGAGGGACGCCCGTATGTGGTGCCGGTCTGCTACGTGTACCAGGACGGCGCCGTCTACGGGCACACCACCGAGGGCATGAAATGGCAGGCGATGAGAGCCCATCCCGACGTGTGCTTCGAGGTAGAGCACGTCGACACTCTGAACGACTGGCGCAGCGTGATCGCCTGGGGCCGTGTCGAGGAACTCGATGGCGCGGACGCCGAGCACGGCTTGCGACTGCTCATCGACCGGCTGATGCCGCTGCTGCGCCCGGTGGGTCCGGCACAACGCCGCCCGCGCACGGCACTGCGGGACATGCCGCGGTGTATCGCATCCGGCTCAGCGAGAAGACCGGACGGTACGAAAGCCCGGATGCCGGTGCCCCCGCCGCGACGTGATTTCGGTAGGTAGGCCTGCAGCCGCGACACCGGCAGTCTGTTCGCGGTGGTGATGTCGCTCAGCGCGGCGATGCTCGCGGGTTTCGGAATGCGTTCCAGTTCCGGGGTTTCGGGGTCGGAACCGTACAGCCGAACTTCAGCTCGTAGCCTTCGGTCCACGCCAGATTGGTTCGGGAACCGTGCGTTGGAGCACAGTGACGGCGATCGGGTTGTCAGTTCACGGCGCCGCGGGTCACCTGCGGCACCGTCGCCGCGCGGTGCCGTGACAGCAGGCGCGCCGCCTGACCAGGCGCGCCGAGTTGAAGCATCGCGGCCAGCGCCGTTTCCAGGACCACTTCTTGTTGCACACGACTACCGCCGATGGACGCCAACCCGGGAAGCGATTCGAGGAGGTAATCGAGGGCGGTGCGCGGCTCGCCGGCCGTCAGCGCGATGAGGCCTTCGCCGATGAGCCGCAACGTCATTGCCTGCGCGTCTGTCGCGCCCGGAACGCGGATCGCGCGGATCGCGGCCGGATCGTTGGCTGCGGCCAGGAAAAGCAGCGCGTGAAAGGCGATGAACGGTGTTCTGGGTGCGTAGGCGAGCGAGCCGACCTCGGCGAGCACGGGCATCGGGTCGGGCGGGGTGACCCAGTCCGGGTGTAGCCGCGCCCGCCATGCGAGTGAACCGGCATCGACGAGGCAGCGGACGTCTTTGGAGTGGGGCGGTGCGAGAAATGCGGCGTACCGGCGTGCAGCGGCGGCGGCATCCCCCATGGCGAGCTCGTGCAGCGCGGCGTGCCATTGGAAGTGCGGGACGTATCGCTGTGTGCTGCCGTCGGTGGAGATCCAGTTGGTCAGCCAGGTGAGCCCGGCTCCGTGGGCGTCCGTCTCGTAGTGCACGTGGGAAAGCGCATGTGCCGCATTGCCGTTGCCCGGATCGAGTTCGAGCGCGGCGTCGGCCAGGTCGGCGGCGTCGTACCAGAGGCCCTGCTCGGTGCGGCCGTAGGCGCGTAAACCGAGATACCACGGTGCCTCGCCGTGCACACCCGTGAATTGCTCGACGTACTGCCATGCGTCGGGCAGCGCGTCACCAGCGCCTGCAAAGGCGATCGACGGCGCCAGCACGAGTAATGCGACGGCGTCGTCCGGGACGCGACCGAGATGGTCAATGAGGGCCGCGGTGCCCGTCGTGTTGCCCTTCTCGCACCACGTTGCGATGGCCTCTACGTGGCTGCGGTCCTCGTCGCTTCCGTACCTCAGCGCCGAACGCGCTCGAGCGAGATGGCCGGTGACCGCGTCGGGACCGCCGGCGCGATCAGGCCGTTCGGTGGCGATCATGGCCAGCGCGACGTGTGCCCGAGCGTGGTTCGGGTCTTCTACGACCGCGGCGGCGAACGCCGCGGCTGCGCCGTCCTGCACGGCCAGCAGGCGACGCACACCCTCGGCATATGAGGCTGCCGCACCGGTCAACTCCGGCGCGGTCCTGATCAGTGTGGGCGCTCGCATGCGACGTTCGCGTACGTTGTTGCCGAGCAACGCCGCGACGGCAGCTGCCTGAGCGCGGATCTCGGGTATCGCAGTGCTCTCCCACGACTCGCCTTGACGGATCGATCCGAGACACACGACGTTGGTCGCCGTGTTCCCGTCCGCGTCGATGAGGTAGCCCTCCGGGTCGACTCGCACACCGATCCCGCTCGGGTGCAGCGAGGCAAGGCCTTTGGCCAGCAGATTGGCCCATAGTGGGCATCGGTGCAGCGACCGCCGATCCCACGTGGTGCCGGTTGCCACCACCACCGCGGCCGCGCGCCGACGCACCGATCGGTCGGTGGTTGTCACCACCAGTTCCACGCCACCGCCGCGCAGCGACACGTCGGCGACCTCCCCGGCCTCGATGGCCAGTTGTCCACGGTCGATGGCTGCATAGACCGCGTCGGCGACGGTGGGTGGCATGCGATGGCGCAGGACCTCCCACTGCCGCAGATCTTCACGCACGAACCGGCGCTGGTCCTCCCAGCCGAGTGACCGCCACAGCCGCGGCGTATGCGGTCGGACCGCATCGATCACCTGTCGCCAGTCCAAACCGGCGGCTCGCGCCTGCGCCAGATCCGCGGCGAGCGCCGCGCGCAACTGCGCAAGGGAAACCGTCGCCGGCAACGCATCGAGATGGGGCAACTCGCACGGCGCGCCGGTAGCACGGAATCGGCGTGGAAGCTCACCGTGCCGCGACAGCAGCGTGACCTCGGCGCCGCGCGCCATAAGGTGTAGCGCGACGTCGACGCCGGTGAGCCCGGAGCCGATCACCAAGGCGCTGCGCGGCCGGCGCGCGCTGAGCGCCGCCAACGCGCCTGGCGCCCAGGGGTCCACCACAACCTTGCCCTCGGTTTCTGCGGCCAGTACCGGGGCGAAGGCCCGTCCCAGCGAATCGGGCAGGCCGCCTTCCGGGCGTCCCGACGCGACGACGACGTGGTCGGCCACCGGCGAACGTCCATCGTCGAGCAGCAGGCGCACTGGCGCGCCCGGCTCCACATCGACCACTGTGGCCGTTTCGATCCGCACGTCGGCGGCGGCGAGTTGGTCCTGCAGGTAGCGGCCATAAGCCAGCCGTGGCGCGAAGCCTTCGAATGACGTGACAGCCCGTTGTTCTAGCCAGCGGCAGAAGTGGTCGGGATCCCCTGGCCACGCTGACATGCGCTGAGCAGGGACATTCAACAGATGGGTGGGGTCATCAGTGCCGTACGCTGCTCCGGTCCCGGGGCGTCCGGACGCGTCGAACAGCGTGATTTGCGCTTCAGGCTGACATCGGCGCAGGTGCGCCGCAGCGAGCACACCTGCGGCGCCACCGCCCACGATCGCGACGCGCATCACGGACGGGATGCTATGTCCCCGGGTTGACGCCACCGGTGAGATTCCGGTCTCGGCGGCGCTGCGCCGGAGGACGAACGCCGACGTATCGCCCCATGGACGGTCGTTTTGTTCACTCTGATTTCAACCGGCCGGGCAGTGGCGTTGCTCACGACGCCCGGCGGCAATCCGCAGCTCAGCGGGCCGTAACCGAGTCCGCACACAGCGGGCACATAGGTTCATCCTGTTAGCTCTACTAGTCATCGAAATCGAGACGGCAGAGAAGACGGGATCGGGCGTGTTCGGACGGCTGCGGCGCAGGCGCCCCGAGGTGGCGACCGACACGGACGCCGGGGCGACCGCCTTCGAGGACGTGCCCACCCGGCCCGCCGGGTACGCACAGACGGCGAGCAAGATGCACGCCTTCAACCGGTACGAGATCAAATACCTGGTCGACGAGCTGCGCGTCCCGGAGTTGCGCGCCGAACTCGCCCGGCACATGGACACCGAATCCGTACTCGCCGCACGGCGGCTACCCGGTCACCTCGGTCTATTACGACACCGCCGACCTGCGGTTCTACTGGGAGAAGATTGAGGGCCTGCGGTTCCGGCGCACCTGCGGGTGCGGCTGTACGGCGCACCCGAGGCTTCCACCGACGAGACCCCGGTGCAGATCGAGATCAAGCAGCGGGTCAACCGGGTGACCCAGAAACGGCGCATCGAACTGCCCTACGCGGTGGCGCTGAACTGGCTGGACCACCGGATCGAACCGGACTGCGCGCCGGCCCAGCAGGGATTCGTCAACGAGGTGAGCACCCTGGTGCAGAACCTGGATCTGCGTCCCGTCGTCACCACCGGCTACCTGCGCGAGGCCTTCATCGGCCGGGACGCCGACCTAGGGCTGCGGGTGACCATCGACCACAAGGTGCACGGCCGCGACCGCGACTTCCGGTTCGACTCCGGCGCCGAGAACCGCTTCATCATCCCGCCCAAGCTGGCGGTCGTGGAGGTCAAGGCCAACCAACGGGTGCCCTACTGGATCACCGACCTGCTGGCCCGCACCGACATGTCCGTGGTGCGGATCTCGAAGTACTGCTAATCGGTGCAGGCCTTCGGCCTGGCCCCGCGCTCCACGCTGGGCGCCCCGGAACTTGCGATGCCCGACCCGCTAGTTCGATCAGGAGATCACCAATGACCATCAATCTGCAGGACCTCAGCGGAATCTTCAGCACCTTCGATGTGATCGCGTCGCTGGCGTTGTCGTTGGTGCTGTCGATGATCATCGGCTGGGTCTACCGCTACACCCACAAGAACGTCTCCTACAGCCAGTCCTATGTGCAGACCCTGGTGCTGGTCGGGATGGTGGTGTCGGTGATCATGCTGGTCGTCGGCTCCAACATCGCCCGCGCCTTCGCCTTGGTCGGTGCGCTGTCGGTGATCCGATTCCGCAACGCCATCAAGGAAACCCGCGACGTCGGGTTCGTCTTCTTGGTGATGGCGATCGGCATGACGACCGGCACCCGGTTCTACGCGCTGGCCGTCGCCGCGACCATCGCCATCTGCCTGGTGCTGGTGATCATGAACAAGTTCAACATGTTCAAGCTGGACGTCAAGCGCCAGGTGGTCAAGGTGCAGGTGCCGCCGGACCCCGAGTTCACCGACCGCGTCGAGGACACCCTGATCCAGTTCTGCTCCGAATTCGAGCTGGTCTCAACCGAATCAGTGCGTAGCGGGGCGCTGAACGAGCTGTACTACACCGCCCAGCTGAAGAAGAACAAGAAGAGCAGCGAGCTGATCGCGGCGCTGAGCGCGGTGAACACCGGCCAGCGGGTGACCGTGCTGACCGGCTACGACCAGACCGACATCTGATGCGGTTGCCGCGCCGGCTGTGCCAGCACTGGAAGTGGGTGGCCGGGTTCGTCGCCTTCGTCGCCGTGGTGGCACTGGTGTTCGGCGAGGCCCGGATCCGTCCCTACATCACCGGTGACCCGACGGTGATCACCTCGGTGATCACCGAGAACATCGCCGGCACAGTCGATCTGTTCGATCCCACGGTTCCGCACGAGCTGACCATCGAGCTCAGCGAGGCCGAGTACGACGATATCGTCGCCCAATTCAAGGCCGACGGCGACAAGAAGTGGGTGAGTGCCGACGTCACCATCGACGGCACCGCCATCGGCGATGTCGCCGTGCGGATCAAGGGCAATTCGACGTTGATGGGCCTGCGCGGCATCTACTTCGGAGCCAAGCCGGGGGAGGGGCGCACCGGCTCCGGTGGCCCCGGCCCCGGACCCGGCGGGCCCCCGGGTGGCGGGCCGCCGCGGGAGTTCCCGGGAATGGCCAAGGTGTCCGCGGACGACCCGACGTCGCTGCCGCTGCTGGTCAGTTTCGACGAGAACGCCGAGGGCCGTGGCTATCAAGGTCGGACCGAGCTCTCGGTGCGCCCCGGCGCACCGGTGCTCAACGAGGCGCTGTCGCTGACCGCGATGACGGGCCAGCCCACCCAGCGCTACAGCTACGTCACCTATTCGATCAACGGCAACACCACCACCCGGTTGGTGCTCGAGCATCCCGATGAGGGCTACGCCAACGGCCTGTTGGACTCCGACGGCTATCTGTACAAGGCCCGAGTCAAGTCCAAGTTGGAGTACCGTGGGCCCGACCAGTCGGCGTATGCCGAGCAGTTCAAGCAGATCAACGCCGCCGACACCGGGAACCTGCAGCCGCTGATCAACTTCCTGGAGTGGCTGAACGGCGCCGACGACGAGGAATTCGCCCGCGGCCTAGGTGAGTGGGTGGACCTCGAATCGCTGGCGTGCTACGCCGCCACCCAGAACCTGTTGGTCAACGCCGACGACATGGCCGGTCCGGGCCAGAACTACTACCTCTGGTACGACCTGGCCGACCGGAGGTTCCGGGTGCTGTCCTGGGACCTGAATATGGCCATGATGATGGCCGATCCCGGCCTCGGCCCGCACGACAAGCTGGAGCTGAAACCGCCGCCGGGCTTCGAACCGCCCACCGGGATGGGCCCCGCCGGACGGGATGCAGCCCGGCGGCAACATCCTCAAGGAACGGTTCCTGGCCGCGCGGCCTTCAAAGAGGTCTACGACACCGCGTACCGGGAGCTCTATGACGCCATCTACGCCGACGGGCAGGCGCTCGCGCTGCTGGACGACATCGCCGAGACGGTGCCGGTGACCGCCGGACTCAGTACCGAAAAGATTGCCGAGCAACGGAATACGCTGCACAAGTGGCTGTCCGCCCGGGCCGCGGCACTGGCCCGGGCGCGCTCAACCGTCGCCGGGGGAGGGCGTTGAGGAGATCCCCGATGTGCTTCAGCGTGCACAACTCAGGCCTTCATGATGTCTCGGCCCGCCACGTATCCCAGTTGGATCCCCTTCATATTGGCAATGCCACTCTGGTAGCCGACGACGTCGGAACGGGCTGCTGCGTTTCCGGCCGCATAGAGGCCGGGCACCGTTCCTCCGCGGGCGTTCAGCACCCGTCCCGCGGCGTCCACCTTCAGTCCCGCGCTGACGATCGACGTGCCGACCGGGGTGAGTTTGATGGCATAGAACGGACCTTCGGTGAGCGGTCCTAGCAGCGGGTTCGGCTGAACTCTCAAGTCCCCCATATACATCCGGCTCCATGGGATGGTCCCCCGCCCGAAGTCCTCGTCAACGCCCTGAGCGCAGAAGGCGTTGAAGCGCTCCACCGTCTCAACGAGTCCGGAAGCGTCGATCCCCGCGGCGACGGCCAACTCCGGCAGATCCTTGCCCACGTTGCCCACTCCCCCGGGGAGGGCTTCTCCCGGCCTGAGCGTCTGGTAGGTCTGAAAGCCGTAGTTACGCAGGTACTTAGCATCGAAGACCAGCCACGCCGGACTGTTGCTCATCCTCTGCTCGCCGCCGTCGAAGTTGTTGTATGCGCCGTTGACATCCGGGTAGAATGACTCGTCGGCAAATCGCTTCCCCCGGGCGTTGACGATGATCGCGCCGGGGCGCAGCGAGGCCATATTCTCGTAGAGAGGCTTCCCGTCATATTCGGCGCCGGGAACCTGGAAGCCCAGGTTCAACGGTGTACTCGAAGGCCGTCCAGAATCCACCCAGCCGCCGATCTCGCTGGCCATCATCAGATGGTCGCCCTCGATAGTTCGCGGCGCCATGCTCGGCAACGACGGCTTGTGCTCGAACGTCTGGACGAACCCGGGGTTCCAGTCGTATCCACCGGTTGCGAGCAGCACAGCGCGGGTGGGGATCACCGCGGAACCCTGCGGATCTTCGACCTCGACCCCCGCAACTCGCCCTTCGCCATCCGTGACGATCCGGACGGCGCGCGTGTCGGTGCGAAGTTGGACTCCCCTCGCGGCGGCAGCGGCGACAAGGCTGGCGGCAAGGGCCGCCCCACCGCACAGTTCATCGCGCTTTTGGTGAATCCTGATGGCTTCTTCGATTTTGCTTGCATCGAGGTCAGCCTCGACGACGTCTGCGGTGTTGATCAGATCGGTGCCATACGGATTTACTTTCCTGAACTTCTCCGCCAGCGGGCCAAGTTGCTCCCGGTCATACGTCGCGACCTCCAAGTACCGGCCCTCCGCCTTGGATCCAGTCCCCTTCGGGTACCAGTAGTCGGGGTGACGCCGAATGACGGAGAGCTGAATTCCGATCTTCTGGTACAGGAAGTCGATGGCTTCCGACCCATCTTCGATATAGCGCCGGCGCAACTCGCGGTCACCCAGGTCGCCCGCCAGGAAGTCGAGATAGGCGACCGCGTCATCCACGCTGTCTGCGATCCCGGCCTCGGCAGCAAGCGAGTTCGCCCCCAACCAGATCTGACCGACCGACAGGGCCGTCACGCCACCTAGACACGAGTCCTTCTCCACGACGATCGCGCGGCCGCCGTGTTCAGCCACCGTGATCGCGGCGGTGAGGCCGCCAGCACCTGAGCCCACTGCCACCAGATCGTATGGTTCGACGGTTGTTGCACTCTCCAGCATCTTCCACCTTCCGTCCCAGACCAGCCGACTTTGGCCGGACCCGAGGCCGAAACTAACCTACTGAGTAGCATGTATTGGGATTTTCGGCAGATTGGTCCCAAATCTGGTGACGACGACGCCTGACGAGGGCGAATAAAGAATCCGACGTGACAGCGAACGACCGAGATGGTTGAAGGATGGCTGTGCCCCCGCCGCCATGGCGGTGGGAAGTGGCCTACCTCGCCTCGTCACGGCCGGTTTTCGGTGTTGTGCCCCCGGCAGGATTCGAAGTAGCTGACGGCTACAATCGTTTGTGCAGCGTGAGCAGCAAAAAGCGGCTCTGAGCTGCGTGAGCAGCAGAAATAACCCTTGAGGCTGTGTGAGGTTCTGTGCTGATGGTTTAGATTCGCTATTGCCCGCTTGTTGCCCAAATAGGAGACGGCCATGCCACGTCCGAAGTCGCCCACGAAGCCCGTCGGCGAGCGCACCCGGCGTCAGTTCGGGCGACTGCGTCAGCGGGCGAGCGGGCGGTGGCAAGCCGGGTATCTGCACAACGGGGTCGTCTACAACGCGCCCGCGACGTTTCCGACGAAGTCGAGCGCGGTCGCGTGGCTTGAGGACGAGCGCGAGCTGATCGAGCTGGACCGGCGCAATCCCGGCACCTGGGCACCGCCCGCTGAGCGTGCCGCCCGCCGACAGGCCGAGAAGCTGACGCTGCACAGCTACAGCACGACATGGCTCGACAACAAGACGAAGCTGGCCCGGCGCACGCGCGATCTCTATCAGTCCCAGCTCGACAGCCTGATCATTCCGGCGCTCGGCGATCACGCACTGGCCGAGATCACGCCCGAGACCGTGCGGACGTGGTTCGCCGGGCTGGGCAGCGAGCACGAATCGCGCAACGCCAAGGCTTACGCTTTGCTCAACGCAATCTTCAACACCGCCGTCGCCGACGAGCTGGTCGAGCGCAACCCTTGCCGGATCAAGGGCGCAGCGCAGGTGAAGCAGACGAAGCGCAGCGTCGTGCTGCTCGACGCCGCCGCGCTCACCGAGCTGGCCGACAAGATGCCCGACGATTTACGACTGACGGTGGTGCTCGCGGGGTGGTGCGGGCTGCGCAAGGGCGAGATATTCGCGCTGCGCCGCTGCGACGTCGCCGTAGACGGCTCGATGGTGCGCGTCGAGCGAGCGGTGACGTACCGGGATGGCCGTTACGAAGTCGGGCCGACCAAAACGCCCGAGTCGCGCCGGGCGGTGGCGGTGCCGCCGCATGTGCGGCCCGCCGTCGTGGAGCATCTACAGCGCCACGTCGCGGACGCCGATGACGCGCTGCTATTCACCGAGCCGAGCACCGGGTCGTTCGCGGGCGAGAAGCGGTTCCGCTCGGCGTGGGAAGCTGCGCGTGACGCAATCGGCAAACCGCAGTTGCACTTCCACGATCTGCGGCACTGCGCAGGCGTGCTCTACGCCCAGACCGGCGCGACGCTGCGCGAGCTAATGGCCCGGTTGGGCCACACGTCGCCCAACACGGCCATGCGGTATCAGCACGTCGCCGAAGGGCGTGCGGCTGCGCTCGCCGACCGACTGTCGGCGTTGGCCGCGCTGGATGACCGTGCGCCGAAAGATGTTGGTAGTTCGCCGACTTCGTCGTAGTTGTGAATTGGGGCTCAATAGCAGCGGTTCTCGCTGATCTGGTGATAGCTATACGCAGCCGTGCTCTGCCTACGCTATGCTGGTCGCTACGGTCATAGCCCCCGACCAACTCACACTCACAATCGCACTCATACTCACACGCCGTGGGGATCGTCACCAGACGACGGAGTAACACAGTGAGTGCCAGGTCAACCGCCACACCACATTTCATTTCGCTGAAAGACGCCGCCGTGCGCACCGGCTTCTCGGTGTTCTCGCTTCGCGAGAAGGTCGCCAGCGGCGAGCTGCCCGCCTACCGCATCAGCGACAAGCCCGGCAGCGCGATCCGCGTGAAGATCGCCGACGTCGATGCGTTGTTCAAACCGGTCATCCTCGCTGAGATCGAGGCTGCGCGATGAGTAGGCGGTTTCGTCGATAGAACGCCGAATCATGCACGCGCACAACAAATGCGACTGCGTCGCAGAACTGCCGGCTCTGCACACTCGCCGCGTAACGTCGAGACACAGGCCAACATTTGCAGGAAGTGAGGCGCACCGATGACCGCAGTCACCTTCGCCAACCCCGACGCGATCTTCACCGCCAAGGACATCGCGGCGTACCGGCACGTCTCCGAGAACGCCCTCGCTGTCGAACGCCATCGCGGCGACGGCCCCCGCTATCTCAAGCTCGGCGGTCGGGTGTTCTACCGGGCCGCTGACCTTGAGGCGTGGATCGCCGAGAACACGATCACGCCGCCGAGATCGGCTGAGCAGCAAGCGAAAGCGACTGTCACCTAGATGCAGCAATGCCGCCCGCTTGCGCGAGCGGCATCACCGATCACCGAGAGCGACTCCGAGCCAGAGAGTCGGCCCCTCCGAGGGCCGAGAGAAACCCGACCGAAGGGAACACCGTGAAGAATACCAGCGACGTCGGCACCGATCAGATGACCGCCGCTCACATCAGCGGCACATACGCAGTCGCGCAGAGCGGCAGCAATTGGGCCGTGCGCGTGCGCGATCTGCTCGGCGACGACGTCGGCGGCATCGTTGTCGAGTGGCACCGCAACACCCTCGGCCACGGTCGCGACCCGATCGACCCCGCGACAGGCAAGCAGACGACCAACCCGTATGTCGATGAGTTGCTGGCGATCCCGGTCACCGAGCACGCGATCGTTGAGAAGCTGGCCGAAGTCGGCGTCAGCATCCCCACGCGACAGCAGATGCGTGAGTTCGCCGAGGCCGACCTGCGCAACGGCGGCGACGGCATCGACCCCGAGGTCGAGCTGGCACGCGCCGCGCTGGTGGCTGACCCCGACCTCAACGCTGCCGCTGGCGCGGGCGACAAACGCATCAACGGCGTGCCCGAGTCGGTGTTCGATCTGCTTGAACCCCACGAACAGCAGAAGGTGATTGCGGGCGATGTCATCGCGCCGCCGCAGTCGCCCACAGCGGTTGCCCGCTGGCTGGTCCGCACTAAGTACACCCACCGCCTGCCGCTGCCCGATGGCTACGAAAGCAACAAGCGCCGCCGCCGCCGCGCCTACATGCGCACGCTGATCCGCGTCGACCAGACGTGGTATCACTACACCCGGCTCACCGCGACCGACCCGCCGCGTTGGGTCCCCCGCACCGACCCCGAGTGGATGCGTGCGCAACTGCGCGGCGTGCTCGGCAGGCTGTGGTACGTCAAGACGCGCCAGCTCAAGGGCGGCGACGAATACTCGCTCAAATGGTGGAATCCCGATACCCGCACGCTGGCGAATGTTGAGGATGCGCTGGCCGACGAACTTAACGTCGGGACGGGCACCCGCGCCCGAGAACTGCCCGACCGATGGGGCCAGCAGCACAACGTCTACAGCGGCGGCACCTGGGCGCTGGTGCGCAAAGGCGTGCTCGACGTCGAGTCTGGCCGTCTGCTGCCGAACACCCCGCTGTGGTTCAGCCTGAGCCGGATCGAGGCTGACTACGACCACGCCGCCGACCCCACCACCGCACACGACTGGCTGCGTGTGCTCGACGCGCAGTGGCACGACGACCCCGGCGCGATCGCCTGCCTTCAACAGTGGTTCGGCTATGTGCTGTCGGGGCGCACCGACCTGCACAAGTTCATGTGGGTCTTCGGCCCGCCCGGCAGCGCGAAGTCGCTCGTCACGGCAGTGCTTGAGGCTCTGGTCGGCGTTGTCACCGAGCTTGGCCTCGACGCGCTCAACAGCCAGTTTGGGCTGCAACATCCCTACGAGACGGGCGCGACGCTGGCGGTGATGAGCGACATGCGGTTCGGCACTCGCGACTCCAATCTGGCGACGAGCCGCCTGCTGGCGATCATCGGCGGCGACACCGTCGACATCCCGCGCAAGTACAAAGGTTCGGTCAAAGACCACCTGCCAGTGCGGTTTCACGGCAGCGCCAACGAGATGCCGAAGCTGTCCGATCACGCGGGTGCGCTGGTCGACCGGATGCTGATCTTGGAGACATCGCGGTCGTTCAAGCGCGGGGCCGAGGGCACCGATCCCGGCCTCGCCAAGCGGATTATCGCCAACGAGCTGGGACTGGTGCTGCGCTGGGCCGTCGAGGGTCTGGCGAAGCTCAACGCCGCAGACGGTCAGTTCACCTTGAGCAAGAACGCCGACGAGCTGTACGACGACGCTGCCGTCGCCATGTCCAACGTGCGCCAGTTCGTCGCCGAGTGCTGCGAGATCGGCACCGCCGAGGACTGCGTCGATCAGGATGCGCTGTTTCGCGTGTGGGGGAAGTGGGCGGCTGAGAACAAGTCGGGTGAGCGCACCAGCAAGGCGGCTTTCCGGCGGTCGCTCAAGTCGATCGGCGATGGTCAGATCAAGCCGGGCCAGAAGTTCAAAGGGCCGCGTGTGGTGTGGGGGATCAAGCGTGCCGAGACGCGCTACGCCGACCGCGACCGTTTCGGCCAGACCGTCGAGCGCACCGTCAGCACCGAGATCGCCGACGGTGATCCGTGGGGCCGCGACGGCGCGGCCTGACACGCGACTGACGGGGACGCGCCCCGCGTCCTACACATGGGCGCGGGGCGCACTCATATCTCGGTCGAGACGCCGTGACACCGTGCCGGGCGAAGTCGGTTATGACCCTGTTGTGGCGGTCAGTTATGCGCTCGGGCAGGCGGTTATAACCGATCAGCAGGGGCGGTGCGGATGTGCGGTGCAGGCGCTGAGCCGGGCAGAACGGCGACAGTGTCGGCGCCGTTCACGCGCTCAAAGCGGTTATATGCGGCACATAACCGGGTCATAACCACCTCGGCGACGCGACACCGGGGGATGTGGCGCGGTGACTGTAAGTGCTGGCTGTGTGGTGTTTTCGGACTCCCTTTCACCTACCCAAAACACACATAACAGACATAACAGCAGAAACTAGGTTGACGGGGAGAAGGGGGAGAAATCTCTATATAGAGAACGCTTTCCGTGTGTTCTGCGCGTTGTGCCGGTTATGAGCCGCTGTCCCGCAGCTCCCCCTCACCCGCACCGCGCCTGATCCCTCGGCGTCGCTCCCGCTCCGTTTCCGAAACATGGCCTGCCGCAACCGAGTTCACCGACTCTGTCGGCACGAAATGTTTGGTACAAGATAGGTATGCCCGGTCCAACCAAGGGTCTGTCCCGAGCCGACAGCCGCGCCCGAGCCGCCGAGGCGTTCTCGCTGCGCTCGGCGCACTGGTCGTGGCGCGAGATCATGCGCAGACTCGACTACAGGTCGGTCGGTGCCGCTCAGGCGGCAGTCAAGGCGCACGTCGCCCGCGAGTGCCGCGACCCCGCCGAGGTCACTCACCGCGAGCAAGTCGAGAGTGTGCGGCTGCGCCAACGGGTGCTCGGTGAGCGGTTCGCCGCAGCCTTCATCGACACCGACGACGACAAGCTGGTCGCGCTCAACCGCGAGCTGGCCCGCAACGGTGACCAGCTCGCCAAGCTGACGGGCACCTATGCGCCCGAGCGCGGCCAGCTCGACGTCAACGTGAGCGCCGACCCGACCGCGATCATCGCCCGCGCCGAGGCCGACCTGCTCGCCTCGCTCAACGAACGGCGGCAGCAGTCGCTGCCCGCCGCACCGATCCTCGACGCGGAGGTAGTCGAATGACGCGCACCGTCAACAACGAAGCCGACATCGTCACGGCGGCGATGTCGGTCGCCCGCGACGCCGCCGAGGGCAAGATCGACCCGGCGGCGTTGGAACAGCAGGCCGTGACCGAGCTGGGCCGGCTGTTCAGCGACGTTGTCGGACAAGACGACCCGCTGTGGCCGTTGCAGCTCGACGTCGCCCGGCAGGTGCTCGCACTCGGCGGCGTGAGCGCCGACGAACTCAACGAGTGGGCTGCGGCGCTGCGTCACCGCGACGCTGAGCCGTCGAGCACGGCTGACCCTGCCACTGACCCGCCCGAGGCCGTTTCGGCCGTCAGCGAGGCGCTCAGCCCCGAAAGCGACGCGCTCGACGCCGACCCCGACGTCGACATCGACCAGCCGGGCGACGTGGAGACGCAGCCCGCGCTCGACGCATCGAGGACCGACGACGGCTGCGGCTGCGCGGGCACCGCCCCGGCGACGGTCACGCTCGCCGACGGCCGACAGGTTCCGGCGCACCGCGTCGCGGCGCGTGGTCGCGGACTGCCGACGGTCTACTGAGCCGAGGCTGTCTCAATTCTTTAGTTCCGCGACACAGGTCGGAGTCACGTTTGGGTGCAACATTCTCCGTAGTCGTGAGTCTCGAAAGTTGTCGCGTATTAAAACAATGTCTCATCGACTTATGAGATAGACTCGGCGCATGACGACCGCGACAGCATCAGCCGCCGGTCAGCTACTCGGCTACGCCCGAGTCAGCACCGGCCACCAGTCCCTCGACGCGCAGACCGACGCGCTCAACGCCGTAGGCGTCGACCGCATGTGGAGCGACAAGCTCACCGGCACATCGACCCGCGAGCAGCGGCCCGGCCTGGCCGCGCTGCTCGATCACGCCCGGCCCGGCGACACGATCGTCGTCGCCGGGATCGACAGGCTCGGGCGCAACGCCGCCGAGGTCATGCTGACGATTCGCGATCTCAACGAGCGCGGCATCGTCATCCGCTCACTGCGCGAGGGCATCGACACGTCGAACGCGACCGGGCGCATGATCGCGGGCGTGCTCGCCTCGCTCGCCGAGCTTGAGCTTGAGCTTGGCCGCGAGCGCCGGGCAGCGGCCAAGGCGTCGCGCAAAGCCCGCGACCTGCCAATCGGCAGACCGCGCAAGCTGACGCCGGGACAGATCAGGCAAGCCGAGACGCTGCGGGCCAACGGCGAGCCGATGCCGGTGATCGCCGAGACGCTCGGCGTCAGCCGGGCGACGCTGTATCGCACGCTCGCCGAGAAAAGCTGACGTTCCCGCCCAATTGAGCAAGTGAGTTTCCCGACGCCGTCGGGTTGTCTTGTGATAACCACGAATGATGTTCAGACATGCGGTCGTCCTCGGTGCGGCCCTTGCCACGGTGCTGGTCGGCTGTTCCAGCGACGAAGATGAGCACCGGAACAGTCCTTGGTTACAGCAGTGGAAGTCCGAGCAAGCCGACATGTTGAAGTCAGCACCCGCGATGGTTGCTCTATACACCGCGATTGACGACATGGAGTTGGTTCCCGCCAGCGCGTCAACCGACGATGTCTCCGATCGGTTTGCCGGGCCGCTGATGGCATGTGCGTTCAATCCGAAGGCCGTGAACGCTGACACCCTCGACACACTCGGTCTCACCGATGAACAGGAAGACAAGCTGCTGCCGAAGTACGAGGCCGCGTGCGCTGAGATGCCCATGGTGGCTGCGAGGGGCATGGCAGAAGGCTCGGACAGCACTAGCGCCGCGCCCGAACCGGGACCGCAATCACCCACAGTGAAGGGTCTGCACCTGCCGAGCGGGTCGATCTTGAGGGCCACCAAGAACTCCGAGGACGGCGACGGCGGCGACGTCATGGAGATGTGGGACGTTCCGCTGAGCTTCGATGACGCCGAACGGTATGTGAACACGGAATGGGATTTCGACTCGATCAGCGGTATGGACCGCCGGTATTCGGGCGACGAGGAAGGTATAGCCGAGGATGGGGCGAGGTTCCGCAAGTGGGAATGGGTGAACGACACCGCACCTGCGCGAGCAATCTTGGTCAGCCTCTACGACAGCGATGACCCCAACCGCAGCCAAATCATTCTCGGCGACTTCACCGATCAGGACGGCGACGGCTCGGTGTGATTCGAGTCCGCCCACAGATCGCGTCTACAGCTTGTGCGCGACAACATGAATCGACCTGCGCCGACCGCAGTCACTAATACGACGCTGTCGGCGAAATACTCTGTGCTGCAACCTCTCTCGTAAGCGGCTTGCACGCTAAAGTGCCATACTGGCGGCATGACGCAAGCAGCCACTGACAGCAGCACAGTCGAGCAGGGACGCGAGCCGCCGCGCCTGCGATGGAGCGACCGCACGATGGAATCGTGGCGTGCCCGGCTCGGCGTTCTGGCCTCGCGTGGCGAGACCAGCGGGCCGCGTGTCGATGAGTGCCGGGCTGCGCTCAGCTTCTGGCGTATGCACGCGACGCTCGTCCGAGAGTTGCACATCAGCGACGACGAGGCGCACAGCCTGCTGACCGTGATCGAGCAGCATGGCAACCGCGAGGCGGTTGCCCGGTGACGATCGCGGCCCGCAACAACACGCCTGCCGCCGGGGCCGGGCAGCGCCCGCAGCCCGCGCCGGTCCACTCGCAGGACGAGCAGCGGCGGCGTCGCCGGGTGTATCTGCCCAACCACTACACCGGCACGTTCGACGTCGCTGCCGAGGTCGCGGCGATCTGCGAGCCGCTGGCCCGCCGGGTCGCCGATCTGCCGCGACCGGGCGCGTGCTGGCGCGAAGTCGACGCGCTGGTCGCCGCTGCCCATGAGCTTGCCCATGTCGCCGTCGGACTGATCGCCGAGCGCGACGCCCGGCGCAAGACCGCGCACCTGTCCTACGACAAGCGGGGCCGCTCGGTTCGCGCACTGGTCGACCTCGCCGAGCGGCCCGCGCTGCCCGAGATCGGCGACCACGCGCTCGCGTCGGGAGACTGGCCCGCGACGCTGGTCGCGCTGGTGCAGCCGCACACCGCGCCGCTGAGCGACGTTCTGGCCCAAGCGATGCCGCCGGGCAGCACTCGCGGCACACGAACGGCGTCCGAGCGCGTGGAAGCGGCGCTGCGTGTCCTTGACGCCGCCGCGCTGTCGCTCGACCGGCTGCTCGACCGCGCCGACCGCAGCCGGGCCGAGCGCAGCCGCCCCGCCCCGATGACCGACACCGACAAGGCTCGCGCCGAACTGGCGGCGCTGGGCATCGACGCATAGGAGACGCCGCGATGACAGCCCCGACCCCGACCATCTACACCGACATGCTGCCGGTGCGCTTCGACGCGCCGCTGCTCAACCCCGCGCCTAACGGGCTGTTCGCGGCGACGCAGTGGGCCGATGAGACCGGGCCGCTGCGCTGGCTCGATTCCGGCGTCGAGGTGCGCAGCGCGGGCAACTACGGCGGCGAAGACGCTTCCGGCGTCTGGGATGCCGAGTGGTGCCCGCCGCCCGACCCGGCGACGGTCGGCCAGCGCAAGGAAGGCGACCGGCCCGACAACCTCGACCCGTTCGCGCCGATGACCGTGTGGGCTTACGACCAGTGCGACCTGACCGCGCCCTCGCAGGCCGAGGTGCGCCAGCGGGCACAACAGATTCTGCGGCTGCAAGAGCAGACCGCCGTCGAGCGCGAGTTCGCCGCCCGGCTGCTCACCGAGGCAGCGGCGCTGCCCGGCGGCATCGAGACGGCGGTGACGCTGCGGCTCGCCGTGGGCTACATCGAGGGCGTGCTCGCGCAGACCAATACGACCGGGTTCATCCACGTCGGGGCGCAGTGGGTCGCCACCGACCCCGACCTGTTCAAGCGCAACGGCGCGGTGCTCAAGTCGCCGGGAGGGCACACCGTCGTCGTCGGCGGCGGGTACGTGGACGGCCTCGGCGACACCCTCGTCGCGACGAGCCAGCCCTACGGGTGGCGTGATCAGCCGACGCTGCGCAAGGCGATTGACGAGCGGCACAACACGTTCGCCGCGATCGCCGAGCGTTCGTTCGTCGTCGGCGTCGAGGCGGTCGTCGCCGCTGTGACGGTGACGCCATGACCGCCGCACTCGCCGACACCGTCGCCGTCTGCTGGGATTGCGGCGGTCCCTGCCTGACCTACAAGGGCAGCAAGCACGGCTGGCGGTGCCGAGCCTGCGTCGACCGTTATCTCGATAAGGCTGCGGCCAAGGCCGACGCCTACGACCGCAGGAACCGAGAGCAGCGGATCGCCAAGGGCCGCAACACCATGACGGCCTACCCCGGCGGCGGCACCGATATGACTCCGATCAGTGCTGCCGATGGTCGGCGTCGGGACGGCGGCATGGGTGCGGGTCTCGCCGTCTCGACGCCGATCTTCTACGACAACCGAGAGGACACCGATTGATGACACTGCGTCTGACCGACCTGACCCCACACGAACGGCAACACCTTGAAACCTGCGTGCATGAGGCCGGGCACGCGGTCGCGGCGGCGCTGCTCGGCGGTCGCATCCACACCGCTGCCGTCGCCGACAGCCGAGTGTGGGGCGTGACTGGCAAGACCGTGCATGACGACGTGCCCGACGGCAGTTGGGCGTCGACCGTCTACGCGGGTCCGTGGGCGCAGGCGCGGTGGCGGGCCGGTAAGCGGCCCACGCAGCGCGAAATCTACGACGTGCTCGCCACGGCAGCCCAGCACGACGACCGCGCACTGCTCGCCAGCGGCGGGACGCAGGCCGTCGATCAGCGGCTCACCGGCCTGCTGACGCGCTGCTGGCCCGGCGTTGTGCGCGTGGCGCAGAAGCTGCACCGCGACGGCGAGGCGACCCACGCCGACGTCTGTGCGGCGCTGGGCATCACCGACGGCGGCGGGCCGGGCAGCGTGCAACTCGCCAACATCCGCGCTGGGTTGCGGGACGTGCCGCCCGTCGAGCCGCGCCGAAAGCGCAAGCACATCGCCTGACGCCGGGCAACACCGAGAGACGAGCCACAATGACGATCACCGACCGCCGCCCCGAGAGCATCGAGTTTCTGCCCGACTACTGCCCGCGCTGCAATCCGCTCGGTCTCTGGGCCGACAGCCGGGTTCGCCTGGCCTCGCTGACCGAGCCGACCTCGGTCACCTGGCGCGGCGGCAAGTACGTCATCTGCCGGTATCAATGCGACGGCTGCGGGCACCAGTGGCGGCGAGCCGATCTGTGGACCGCAGCCGAAGCCGGATTCAACCCCAAGCAACACCGACAAAGGGCTGCGTGACCATGACCGCCGACCCCATCACCACGCTGACCGCCGCCCGCGCCCTGCGGGCGGTGCGGGCACAACGCCGACCGTCCTCGCCCGCCGAGCTGGCGTGCCGGCTCGATCCGAAATTCGTTGTTACACCGACTATTCGGCTGCTGAGTGATCTTGCGGTGCGCTCGGTGACCGAGCCGGATCACCGCGACATCGTGTCGACGCCGCCGCGCACCGGCAAGTCTCGGCTGCTGGCGATCTGGACCGTGGTCTGGGCGCTGATGCGCGACCCCAACATGCAAATCATGGTCGTCAGCTACAGCGACGAGCTGGCGCAGGAACACAGCCGCGAAGCGCGTCGGATCATCAACGAGCACAGCGAGTTCCTCGGCATCCGGCTGTCGCCCGACAAGACGGCGGTGAGTCGCTGGCGGGTCGACGGGCACGCAGGCGGGCTGCTCGCGACCGGCATCAACAGCGGGGCGACCGGATTCGGTGCCAGCGGGCTGATGATCATTGACGACCCGGTGAAGGACGCCGCCGAGGCCGACAGCGCCGCGCACCGCCGTCGGGTGGTCAACGAGTACCGCTCGACGCTGGCGACCCGGCTGCATCCCGGCGCGTCGGTGCTTCTGGTGATGACGCGCTGGCATGAGCGCGATCTTGCGGGGGAACTGCTCGACAGCGAGCCGGAAGTGTGGCGACACACGAACATTCCCGCCGTCGCCGAGGCGGGCATCCCCGACGCGCTGGGCCGCGCACCCGGCGTCGCGATGACCTCGGCGCTGGGCTTCACCGCCGATCACTACGCGGCTGCGCGTCGCACATCGGGCGAACGGGCGTGGTTCGCTCTGTACGAGGGCGTTCCCGCCGCGCCCGAGGGCGGGCTGATCAAACGCGAGTGGCTCGACCAGTGGCGGCTACCGGCAGCGCCGAGTGCGCCCAGCATGACCGTGGTGGGCGTCGACCCGAGCGACAGCGGCTCGGGTGATGCCTGCGGGATCGTGGCCGCGTCGCTGACCCGCGACGGCGTCGTGGCGGTGATCGCCGACGTCAGTGCGCCGATGACCTCGGACGCCTGGGCGCGGGCGGCTGTCGAGCTGGCGGTCGACGTCGGGGCGTCGGAGATCGCCGTCGAGAGTTTCGCCGCCCGCGAGACGTATCAGCGGGTGGTCAACGACGCGCTGCGCCGCTACAAGCTCGACCGGCCCGTTCGCGTCACCGCATGGCCCCCGAAGGGCAGCGGTCGCGGCGGCGGCGACGCGATCGCCCGCAGCTCGGCGCTGCTGCAAGCCCTTGAGACGGGCACCGTGCGGATCGCGGGTCATCTGCCCTCCCTTGAGCAAGCTGCGGTGCATTGGCAGCAACATCAGCATCAGCCCGACGCGCTGGCCGCGCTGGTGGTCGCCCACGACGTAGTCACGCACGCAGCGGGGCAGCAGTGGACACTAGTCAGTCCTCTCGACTTGGAACGCCGACTCGGCGTACGCCGCATCGCACCACCCGATTGGATGGCGCGTCGTATCGCCAATTGCCCGGCGGCGCGGGCTGGCCGCGGAGGTTGGTCTTGATGGGTCGACGTGGTGTGCGTGTCGTGCCGCCCCAAGACAGCGCCGCGAGTGAACGATGGTGTGCATGGCGAAGGTGTTCAAGACTTCAGAGGTGTTCGGCATCAGCAGGGATGAGCCGCTCAACTACTCGTACCGGCCGAGCGTAGATGATGAACTTGTCGAAAATCTGACGCGCGATAAGCACTTGGTTATTTACGGCAGCTCCAAGCAAGGCAAGACCTCGCTCCGCAAGCACCATCTAAAACCGGACGAATACACCGTACTCACATGCGCCAATTCTTGGACCCTAGCCCAGCTAATGGCCTCCCTGCTGAAGCAGGTGGGGTATACGGTCGAACAGACGACCAAGAAGGCGATATCAGGCGAAGTAAAGATCAGTGCAAAAGCAAAGCTGAAGGCCGCTTTTCTCGGAAGCGGTGCAGAGACCGAAATCGGTGCTGATGCCGTCGCTTCCAAAAGCAGTGAGACTACCGAAGTCGCCTTAGAACTCGATCCAGCAGATGTCAACGACATAATCACGGCCTTGAATAAGGTGGGCTTCAAAGGATGGATTGTTCTAGAAGACTTCCATTACCTGCCCGACGAAACACAGCGGCAATTCGCTGTGAGTCTCAAGGCTTTCCACGAAAACTCGAAGTATACATTCATAATTGTCGGAGTATGGCTCCAAGAGAATCGGCTGATTCAGTACAACGGTGATCTGACCTGACGAGTGACGACAATAAATGCCGACAAATGGACCAAGGACGAACTGCTGGAAGCGGTATCCAAGGGTGAAGCCATGCTCAATGTCGAGTTTAGTGACGACTTCAAGAACGAGCTGATCGAAGAGTCCTACGACAGCATTTACGTTGTCCAGGAGACGTGCTACACGGCACTGACCGAGGCCGGAGTGTTCGAAACGCTGCGAGACCATCGAAGGGTGTCGCCCAATGCCAAGGCTCTCATAAAGAGTGTCGTGGACAAACAGTCGGCACGATACATGGAGTTCCTCGTCAGTTTCGCTCAGGGCTTTGGCGCCACCGAGCTACAGATGTACCGCTGGCTCTTACTGCCGATAGTCATGACGCCGGTCACGAGCCACGAAAAGGGTCTTGAGTTGCGCCATATCAATCGGATGCTCAAGAAGTATCACCCGCGTGGAGGAAGTCTGAACCCTGGCAACATCTCACAGGCTTTGTCGGCGTTTGCCAATCTTCAGGTTCAACACCGGATGACCCCCATCGTGTTCGATTACGATCAATCACATCGTCGTCTGAACGTGGTCGATAGAAGCTTTTTGATTTGGCTCAATCAGCAAGACAAGAAGGAGCTGCTCGAAAGTATCGACCTTCCAACCGAAATCGCTGATACCTGGGCCGAAGCTGAAGAAGAAGAAGAAGAGTAAGCGACTCACGCTCTAATCGTTGGACCGACGCTCGACTCATCATGTTTCGTATGTAGGAGGTTGCTGTCGGACACCCGCGCTATCGTCTGCGGCATGGCACTGGCGGACCTGACCGCAGCAGCGGTGAACGCAGCGATCGACGAGTACGACGAGGTGGGCCGTGACGCTTTCCTCGTCAAGTACGGCTTCGGTCCGGCCAAGGACTACTTCGTGATCCGTGATGGCAAGCAGTACGACTCGAAAGCGATCGCTGGCGCAGCGCATAGCTACTTGCCGGGTGGTCAACCGCTCCATGCGGACGAGTTCAGCGGTGGAGAAGCAACCGTCGTGCGGCAACTGCGTCAACTCGGCTTTCACGTTCCGCCGAAACGATCGCCGCCCTGGGTCCGCGACGAGGTGATCCTCGCGTGCGATCTCGTTGCGCAGAACGCCTGGCAGTACATGACAGCCGAAGACCCGCGAGTCATCGAGCTATCAGCCCTACTGCAACGATTGCCGTTTCACCCGATCGAGGTCCGGAGTGACACCTTCCGCAACCCAAACGGAGTCGCTCGGAAGACAGTGGATATCGCTACCCACCACCCTGACTACACCGGGCAACCTACCAAGGGCGGCGCTATAGACGAGGAAGTGCTTCAAGAGTTTCTTGACGACCCGGCCTACATGCATGGGATCGCCGAGGAACTGCGGCGAGCCATCGCAAACGACAGCGTCGAGCAGCTCGTAACGCCAATAGACGAGGAGGACGACGAGGCACACGAGGGGCGCTTGCTTCAACGGCGGCACTTCGTGCGGGAGCGCGATAAGAACCTGCGGCGTAAGAAGATTGCCGACTTCCTCAAGAAACATCCACGCGTCGGGTGCGAAGTATGTGGTTTCGACTTCGAGGCAATCTATGGCGAACGGGGTCGCGAGTACATCGAAGTCCACCACACCCTGCCGCTGCACGCTTCTGGTGAGACGAAAACAAAGCTGAGCGATCTGATACTGCTTTGCGCCAACTGTCACCGGATGGTTCACCGCAGTGCGCCCTGGCTCACACCGGACGAGTTGCGCGGGCTGCTGGACCAATCAACCGCTGCTACCGACCTAGCGGTGCTTTTGCGCCGAGATGTCCGTGCGTCCGCGCACACTCAAGTGCATGACTGATGCGGGCGAAGCCATCACCGACGCGGGGGAGGTACGGCCCTACGACAATTGGGCGAAGTATCGGTCGGCGTGGTGGACGCGCTACTTCACCGGAGACTTGGCGTACTTCTGGCCGTTGCAGCTCGACCAGTCCGAGCCAGACTCGGGCGGTTATCGCTGGATTTCGCGGAGCGGCGTATTCGACATCGCAGCCATCGAATCCGAACATCGCGAGCTTCACACCGCCGTCGCCGCCTATGTGTGGGGCGTCGGCTTCACCGCTCGCATGTCCATTGGCCGACTGGTCCGCGCCTTCACTGCGAACGCCGACACCGTGGAGATGAATCTGCGCCGGGCGGCGGCGATCCTCGCCGACGACGGGCCAGTGGCGGCCTACGAGTCAATGCTGGCGGGTGGCTCTAATCAGACGAAATTCATGGGTCCGGCGTACTTCACGAAGTACCTATTCTTCACCGGCTACCGCGACGCGGGTGCCGAGCTGCGCCCCCTGATTCTCGATAGGCGGGTGGCTACCGCACTGCGCGAACGCGGCGTGTTCGGCCCGAAGGCAGGCAACGCCGACTGGCCCAGCGAGCTTTACCGCCGCTACCTGACCTACTGCCACGAACAGAACCCGAACGACCCTGCGGCAGTCGAGGCCGATCTGTTCAACGAGGGTCGCGGTTTCGATTAAGGGGCGGCTGCATCGCTACGGGGCGCAGCAGTTCGCGGAGACGGGCGCGTTGCTCGGGGGTGAGCGGCGGGGCGGCATCCACGATCTTCTTGAGGTAGTCGTGGTAGTCGTCCGATGTCATGGCTAGACCCCTTATCGCCCGTAAATTGCCCGCCAACGAGAAAAATGTGCGTTGAACTGGTGCCCCCGGCAGGATTCGAACCTGCGGCGACGCGAAATGCGGATTGGCACTCTGAACAGCCAGAGTAGTCGAAAACTGTTGTGGCTCTGTGGCATAGATCCGAGCTGGACGCACCATTTGATACCAACTGATACCAACGGCTCTACCCAACGCATCCGATGTTGGTAGTATGAATGTGCAAATCCCGCTGGTAGGGAAGTACCCCGGCAGGAATCACAGCGGAAACCGATTGGAATTGCACGCCATGGCAGCCAGAAAAGGACACCGAAGCTGGGGTTACGTCGTCCAGTTGCCGAACAAGTCCAAGCGATTTGAAGCCAGCTACATCGGGCCGGACAAAAAGCGCCACTACGCGCCACAGACTTTCACCGTGAAGACGACCGCCGAAGGCTGGCTTGCCAACGAGCGTGCATTCTTAGAGCGCACGATCATGACCGGCGAAACGTGGACCTCACCGAAACAACGCGCAGCCACGCAGCAGGCGCAATCGATCACGCTCGAAGACTTCGCAAAGACATGGATCGAACAGCGCAACATCAAACCGCGGACCCGTCTGGAATACGAATCGCTATCCGAGCACGAAATTCTGCCGGAACTGGGACCGATTGCGCTGCGATCCCTGACAAGCGAAGTGATTCGCGGGTGGCACGCTGGCCTGCCCGCCGACACGCCACGGCGCAACAGCGCGGCATACGGGTTGCTTCACGCGATTTTGAAGACGGCGCTTGAAGATGAATTGATCGACCGCAACCCGTGCCAAATCAAGCGGGCCATGAGTTCCAACCGCAAGCGCGAGCCGGTGATTCTGGAAGTGAGCGAGATTGCCGCGCTGGCTGACGCAATCGGGGAGCGTTGGCGCGCGCTGGTGCTGCTCTCGGCGTGGTGCGGATTGCGCTGGGGTGAGGTCGCCGAATTGCGGCGCAGCGATTTCGGGCCTGGCTGCGAAACGGTGACGGTTTCCCGTGCGGTCAACCATCGCAGTGGGACATGCACGATTGACACGACCAAGAGCGATAAGGCGCGACTGGTGGTGATCCCTCCGCACATACGAGCTGACATCAAAGCGCACTTGGACACTCATACGAAAGCCGGTGCCGATGCGCCGCTGTTCGTTCCGGTGCGTGGGGGCTGCCACTTGGATAACAAGACTTTCGCCGATTCGTATTTGAAACCGGCTCTCAAATCAATCGGGCGTGAGTCGGCCACGCATCACCACTTGCGACACTTCGCGGGAACCATGACGGCGCGCGTCGGTGGATCGATTTCGGAGACAATGGCTCGCCTTGGTCATTCCACGTCGCGAGCGTCGCTGATGTATCAGGCTGCCGTCAGTGAGCGCCAGGCCGTCATCGCCCAAGCGCTGTCAACACTTGCGACGACGACAAAGCCCGTTGCTGATGCGGTGGCCGATGCAATCGAAACGGAGCCGCAAACTTGACGCTCATCGTTTCGGCTGTCGTCGGCAATTGGGCAATCCATGCGAGTGACCGGCTCGTCGGCAAAAAGCGGACGCCCGCAGCTGAGCCAATCGAGCACGACGCGCACAGTAATAAGACCGTCATCGTTTGTGCCCGCGAGTGCTGGGTCGTCATGGGTTACACGGGACTGGCATACCTTGCCGGTAGGCCGACCGATCAACTCATTGCGGAAGCGGTCAGTGGTTACGATGACCTGTCAGACGCAGCATTCACGTATTGGCAACCGCCGACTGATCTGCACTATCGCGAGATTCGTGATCGCGTCGAGGCGAAGCTAGGAAGCGCCTACGCAACGCTTCCGAAATCGGTTGCGAGTAGATACGCGACGACCGTTTTAGGCGCTGGCATACAGCGTAAGGGCGGCAAAGTTCACAAAGTGATGTTCCGAACGACTGCGCGTGGAGACTCCGTGGCGAGTGCAGAGTTAGGGCCAACTGTTGACGATTTCAGAGCCTTTCGCGTTTATGCCGTGGGAATGACACACCGACCGACACTCGACCGGGCACAGGACCGAATAAGAGCACTTCACTGCCCGCCTGAAGAACTCGCAGACACTGTGCGCGATATCTTGAAAGATGCTGTTCTAGAAACCCATTCGCTTGTACCAGCATCTGTGGGCGAAGACGTGATGACGGTTGTGCTGGACAATCAAAATCGCAACGTGCGAACGGCGCTGCATGTTGCCGATCCGGCACGGCAGGCCGCACTGCACCAACAGGCGATGGCTGACGGAGACGAACAGTTCGCGAGCCTATTGACCATATCGACGCCCTTTGCGCTGACACCCGGAATGATCTACGGACCGTCCGTGGCTAATCCGGGAGGGTGGATCATGAACAATGGAATCACCTTTGAATTCAGCGGTTTCGACAATGACCCTCCACGGTGGCAAGGAAACGCATTCTTTGCTGCGCAGCCTCGTAAGCCAAAACCGTGAGGCACCGGAGCCGCGAAAACCGGCCACGGTAGTCGCCACCCCGCAGGATCAACAACTGCCGGATTAAGGCACGTATTCGCAGGTCAGCGACATACTATACCTATGGGTGTCGGATGCGTGTCGGATGCCATCGCGGTGTTCATCTGAAATAGCCTGTGCCACAACAGATTTCACACCCGTTCTCGAAGGCGTAGCCGTTTGCGTACGGCCACCGGAGTGTGTGCGTCGTTTTTCAGCGGCGAACCGGGCCGGGGGGCGGGGGACCGTTGACCATGGGTGCGCACGTCCATGGGTGGCGTTATGGGATGGAGTGACGACCGTCAGACAGGGATACCGGGAACTTAATCCCTGTCTGATTTCCTTAACCTCGACTGCGGGGTTCGCTTGTTCCTTTCCTACCCATGTTCCTATCCCTCTCACCGACTCAAAGACATCAAGTAGAGACAGGGAATATTTGCCTTGTTTCCCTGTCGGTTAGATGAGCTAATCAGCCGGCAGGAGGTCGCAGGGTCCATCGCATCACGCAGGCCAGATTGCGCGCGCCGTCGTCATCGACGTGCCAACCCATCGAGCGCAGTCCAGGCGCATTGCGTTTGAGTGCACTGGTGACCGATCTCGGGGAACGCGGCCAATCGCGCGGTGTCGTGGCGCTCATCGCGACAATCGGCCATCGCTGGTTCACGTCGTTCAAAATCTCGGCTGCGGTCTTGCCTGCCTTGCCGGTGTCGTAGCGCAGATCGATCGCGGCCTGAATGAACGAACTTGTCGACGTGCTCTCCCGCAGTCCGCTTCTGATGCGCTCGCGATACCGTGCCATGCCGGTGCTGCCGGTGATGTGATCCACGCAGGCGAGTACGCGCCCGAAGTCAGCCATGCGGGGCAATGGTGCGGTGTCTGCCAGGTCGGGAAGCATCTTGTGGACCTTCGACGCAAGGTCGAGCAGGCCACCGAACACAACCGGCCAATCGGTCTGCCATGCGGCGTTCAAGTCGGCTTCGGCCTTACGCTTCTCAATGGTGTGCAGCTCGAACGAAATCAATCGGTCTGCGAAGTCGCCGCGCAATCCACCGAGTTCGATGCCGTTGAAGATCACCGACCGGCGAAACTTGATCACCGACAATCCATCATTGGTGTAAAGCGTGCGCGTGGCGCTGCCGCTTCCGGTGGACGCGCGGCAAAACGCATCCGAGAGCCAATCGGGAACGTTGGACATGTTGTCCAGCCCTACGGCCCAACTACCCCCGGCGATGCTCAGCCAGCGTTCTAGATCGGTTGGCGGGCCATGCATCTCGTCAAGCGTCGACGGATCAATCAGTGAAAGGAAACGCTTTGAAGTCGATGACTTGGCCGTGCCGTGTTCGCCGGTGAATCCGGTAATCGGTTTGGCCGTGCCCGGTTGAATCAGCGCATCAATCGCAATCGCCAACGCTAGCGGTCGATCCTCGGCGGCGATGTTGAGATAAGACCACAGTCGATCCACGTCGCCGCCCTGCTTGGGCTCAGGCATCGCCGCTGTCAGCTCGGTTCGCCGGAATTTGTAGCGCGATTCGTAGACGACCCGCCAAGCACCGCCGCTGATTTCGATGACGCGGTTATCGGGGTCGGCCATGTCGATATGAATTCTGCTGACGTCTCCGGCTATTCGAATGTGCAGTGGCTCGGGGATTTGTTCTAGCGCCATGCCTTCCAACACACCCATAGCCGCCAACACCGCTGATTGTGTCGGGGCGGCGTCAAACCGTTTGAAGTAGTCGCGCGCAATCGCTTGACGCAAACCCAGCTTGGTCCCGCGCAGATCCATCACCACATGCGGCGTGTCAGGGTGAAAGCCGAACGGTCGGCCATCGGTGCTCACGCCGAGCCGGTAGGACTCTAGGGCGATGTCCACCAGTCGTGATGCTTGGCTGCGTTGTGCGGGCTGGTCGTGGTCGTGGTCACCAAGTTCGTTGCGTGCGGCATCTTTCGTCTTCGTCGCGGCCTTCGCGAGACCAAAACCGAAGGCATCGGGCAATTCACCGGGCGGCACAACGTTAACCGGTTCACGCGTCGCGCGCAGATGACGAAACGTCGTCTCTAGAACGTCCCTGGCGTGATTGAAGTCGTCTTCTGTAATGCAGCCGCCGAACTTCGCGCAATACAACCGGGTGGCCTGAGCCAACAGCCATTGGTGGCGTCCGGTGCCGAGTTGGATGGTGTCGGGGTCGGCCCATCCGCGAATCATCGCCTGCGCGTAGGCGCATGTTTCGCCAGCGAAGCGCCACGAATCCGGGTCGCTTTTGCGTGCGTTGTCGCGGGGATAGTCGGCAATCTCGCGGATGCCGTGGGCGTCAAGACGCTTGTCGATTTCAGCCAGCGTGAGCGGCCTGCCTCCGTTGGCAACGCAGGTGACTGGTATCGCTCGACCTCCGGTGGCTTCGGGCTTGTGGTTGAAAGTTCCCGGTGCTCGCAGCACCCGCGCTGGATCGAATGCGGAATCGACCTGCGCGCCGCGTTGCCTCGCGACGAGCTTCACCAACCGCTTCCATCGGTTCAACAGGTGCGAAAGGTCGATGTCGTCCGAGCCGTCCACATGGCCGTCAGTGACCGGCCAGTAGGGATGTAAACCGCCGCTACCGCTGTAGGTGATCGCTGCTGGCCCGGTGCCCATAATCACCGACAAGTCGTCAATGATCGCGTTCGCCACGTCGGTGCTGGTGCATGCGCCGTCTTTGACGTCTAGATCGGCATACAGCGACGACAGGCGCGTTACGTCTGCGGTGCTGCCACGCCCAGCATTCTTGCGAGCTGGCCCGCGCGTTGGATTGACGCCAAACCATATGTCAGCGCCACCGGGCAGGCTCGCCAACGTGGCCGCTGCATCGGAAGCGTCACACACCCGCGAGTTGAACCGGCCATCGGGACCGAGCTTGTACCCGAAGGCCACGAACTCGCCTGTGGTGAAGCCGAGCACCCGCAGCAACCCGGCGAGGTCGAGCGGTGGCTGGTGCTCAGAGGTCTCGCCGCCGAATATTGGCCACGCGGCGAAGGCGCGCGCTCTGGCGTCGCTGCACACCAACCGCAGCACCGGCCTTGGTGTTTCCATCGTTTCGGAATCGAGGTTGTCGGTGCTGGGGGTTATCATGGTGTGGTCTCTCTGAACTCGAAGCTGTTGACTGGGACATGACCCGCTCGGAGTAGTCACCGGGCGGGTTCTCCCACTTTCAGCCGTCGTCGTCGTCATCGGCGCAGATCGTTTTGCATGAAGGATCGTCGGTTGATTCGTCGGTGGCCGGCGTCTCGATCACTCGCCACGACAACGTCCCGAATCCATCCGAATAGCCCTGCTCTACGATGCATTTCGCAGGATCGACCGCGTTTTGCCCGAGAAACGCTCCCAAACACCAGCAGCAGACCCGCATCAGGATCACCAGATCGCCGCGCGCTACGGGAATCGTGAGAAAGTTCTGTGCGAAAAAGTCGCGCTCAAGTTGCCTGTTGGGACCGTCCGCCCGTCTCACGGTTTGCAGGCAATGCGCGAACCAATCGACACAACTCGCGTGCCGTTTACGGTCGATGACCACCGGCCCGTTGATCTGCAAATCGCAGTGGATTTCGTTTGCGACGGCCGCGTAAGCATGATCAAGGTCGTCGGCGCTGTGCATCACCCATGGTTCATGCGGTCGGCATGTGGCAAGGATCGCCGGAAGATCGGGAGCGGTCGCAAACCGAAACGCTTCGGCGGCTTGATCGGCGGGACGACGCAACGCATCGGCCACCGGAGTCAGCAGTTGAATCCAGCGCCGTTCGGGATTGGTTTCATAGAAACGTTCTTCTACCGCTTCGGTACCGACCCACGACCGCAGTACGTCTTGCACCTGTTGTTCGGTGGCAATCATGGGCGTGGCATCCGGTGGGCTGTCGATGCAATGACGTGTTGCGTCGTGTATGCGCTGCCTGATTGCGGGGTCAAGCGGTGTGGTGACTTCGGCTAGGTGTGGTCTGCGACTCATGGGATTTCGCCCTTTCGTAGTGGTGGTGTGTCGTGGCTGCAAATCGTCTGTGCGTAAATAGCTTTCATATGCATTGGTATCGCGTCAGATTCAGCCAGTGCCTTAGTGACAGCGGCGAAGCGCGCGGCGTCTTCGCGTTGTATCTGCGCAAGCTCACGGCGAGCGCGCGACTGTCTCGCTCGCGCCTGCGAGTCGGTGACACCGCGAATCGTTGTCATGCGCTGGCCGTGCGGTTGTCGATTTTTCGCACGAGCTTGTCAACGTCGTTGGGATCGAACTTGAGTAGCCGCAACCCGACTTGATGCGCCGGAATCAAGCCGAGCGCGACGTACTTGCGCAAAGTGTTCGGCGAGATTCGCAAGCGATTCGCGGCGTCTTTGGTGGAAATCAATTCAGCGACAGAATCAACAGGATCAGCGTCGGTAGTTGCTGCGGGCCGGTCATGTTGAGAATCGCTGCGCGTCAACGGGGATGATGTGCGAGACATGCGGTGTCACCCTTCTATGGACCATTGGTGGAGGTTCCCGGTGAACACCCGCACGGCTCGCGACCGGCTGTGTCCCAGAATAGCACAATGACGAGCGCGCGCGAACGGTTCAGCATGTGCGGTGTGGTCCGACATTCCGTCTATACCAACAGCATTCGGGGACTCAGACGGCGTAGAATCGAGGCCAAGTCTGCACCGATTGGGGTCACTGATGAACACGACGACACTGCGCGACAACGCCAAGGCTGCTGCTCTGGCCGCATGGCCGATCTACGGGGCCACCGTGCCCACCGGTCAGTACGGCATCACCACGACTGGCGAAGTCGCGCCGGTTCTTTCGACGCTGCGCGACGGTACTGATCTGGCCGCAGTGTGGACGGAATTCTCTGAGGTTCTGGACATCTGGAACAAAGACAGGCGCAAGCTCACCGATCTGTTGGCGTTCCGCACGGTCAACGCAGGCGAAGCGGTACCGCAGAACATCACTCCGGCGCTATTCGAACAGGCAACTGAAATCGGTGTCCCGCAAGCTGCTGGCACGCCCGGTGATTCGCTGATGCTGGGATACCAGTTCACCGACTACGACATCGCGACTCGCCTCACGCGGCTTTTCCTGCGCGGTGCTGACGTTCGTCAGGTCCGCGCGATCATGGACAATATTCTGACCGGCGACACCACATTGACGACCGGTGAAATCCTCAAGTCAATCTTCGGCAAGACGCGGCGAAAGAATCCCGAAGGATTCACCGTCTATGACCTTTACGACGGTGTTGCCCCGGGACCCCCGCCGTACCTTGGTCGGCAATTTCCCACAGAGGAAACGCATTACATCACAAGCGCCACCGAGCAAGTGGACGCAGGGGACGCCGAGCATCTGATTCGGTTGGTGACTCGCAAGGGTTTCAGCAAGGAGACCGGGGCGACGTTGCTTCTGTTGTGCAATCCCGATGAGGCTGAGCACGTGATGAGTTGGCGGGCCAATCAGCCGTCGCGTCCGCCCGAAGGCGCAGAGACCATCGATGATGTTCCCGTGGCGCGCTGGGATTTCGTACCGAGCGAGTCGCAACCGCCGTATCTGTCGGGTGACGGTGGCGAGTTGATCGGTGAACCGGTGCCCGGTTCGTTCCACGACATCCCCGTTCTCGGCTCGTACGGCGAAGCTCTGGTGATTCAAAGCGATTACGTGCCATCGGGTTACATCGCGGCTGTTGCGACTTACGGGCCGAATTCCGACCGTAATGTCGTTGGTTTCCGTGAGTGGCCCGACGCTTCGCAACAGGGTTTGCGTCTGATGCCCGGTAACTGGTCGGGTGTCCCGCTGGTGGAATCGTTCGCAACACGCGGATTCGGTACCGGCGTGCGTCGTCGTGGCGGTGCTGCGGTGTGTCAGATCACGACCGAACCGGCGTACACCGCGCCCGCTTTCATCACGCACCGGTAGGGATCGAACTATGACCGCGCTCCCTCCGTGGGTTGAATCCGCGATGTTGGACGCCCAGCGCGATCCCCGACCGGTTGCGCCTGATGCGCTTGCGGTCGGGCTCGGTGCCGCGATGCGCGGCGAACCTCGGCGCGTGGGTGACGGCGAGTTGTCGGGTGGCCCAGGTCAGCCGCGTCACTACAACCCGATCACATCCGGCGAAACGCGCGTGAAGGTGAATCGGGGCACCGTGGGCAAGCCTGACGGGCCGTCGATCAAGCTCGCTGACTGAGAGGCAACCATGGCTACGAAAAAGCAGAAGGCCGCGAGAGCGAAATTCGCCCGTCAGGCTAGGGCGAAGGGTTCGAGCAGGGTCGGCAAGGCTGCAGCGAGCCGTACGCGGCGCAAAAAGAGGCGGTAGCCGTGGCGCGCCGTCGTCCTGGTCGTCGCAGAGGAAAACGCGTTTACCGTCGTGACGCGCGGGGTCGTTTTGCGCCGACCGGCGGTGTTGCATCCGACCACGACAAGCGCAAACGCAAGCGCCGTCGTGTGGCTGTGGCCGGTTCAGCGGTCGCGGTCGGGGCGGTGGCAGGCAGTCAGGTTCGACCGACCTCGCGCACGCGTACGGGGGTTCAGCGCCGCCGCATCGTGTCCCGCCATGTCGAGCTAGCCCGCACCGATCATGAGCGACTGACCTCGATCCGGGCTCGCGCGTTCCCTACGTCGACCGGGCCGAAGTTCGACGCCAGGACCGCGAGGGCCGAAGGCCGCGCGTTGACGAAGGGGTACCGGAAGGGTGTCAGATCAGTGCGGAAAGCGGCTCGAAACTCTCGATGACACGGTGACCGACAAAGCCGAAATGATGCGACGGGTGTCTGTGTCCATTCGTACGATGGCTTGTCGTGAAGCGATACGTCGCTGGCGAGCCCTACTCAGCCAGAAGAGTCACTGCCTTCCAACGAAGGATCGAGCGGCTAGCCCGTCGCGTGCACATGGTGGACCTGCTCGCCGAGGGTCCCGATGCTTTTATCGGCTTTCAGGACGATCTCGCTCGTCTGCAAGCAGAGATTCAAAGAGATATCGGTGAGCTAAAGAAAACGGTGCGAAAGGACAAAAAAGCAATACCAGCGCTGGATTGGTTGCGTCGGCTGCGCTGGTATTCGCGGTGTTTAGGAGACGCGCTGGCCTGGGAGGTGCTTCTCTTCGATAGGAAGACGATAGCCGCATTAATGACGGGCACCAGACAGCCTATTGCGGCGATAACTACAAGCCACCAGGCCGTTGTTTCAATGGCCGGATACTTGCTGAGTCAGCAGTTCGGCGTCCCGATCATTCACGACATAACCAATTGGTTGCGCATTGGCGACATCACTTTTATGCAGCCAAAGAAAGAGGGAAAGTCGTGGGGCTTCCAAACGGTTGAATTGAAGAGCTCGGTCAATGATAGCGAGACGTTGGATGACGGCGTTATTCAGGCCAACGTCACTGTCAACGTGTACAGCAACGAACCCATGGATCTCTTAAAGGGACTCGAAAATACACCCAAGGCTGAGGCAGCTGCATCGACCACGCCCGAAAATCTCGGTGCGACTGTGCCTGCTAAACAAGATCGCCGTCTCAAGAAGCAATTTCAGCGGCTCGACAAAATGATCGCGCAGCGGGACATGAAAGACAACGCGATTACCACGGTTGACGGCATTCCGAACGTCGTTTTTCGACTGCCCCACGAGGATACGCACCACTGGGCAGACCTTCGACGCGCAATTCGAAATGCTCGGCGCGATGGTTGCGCGTTCTTTTCAATCGATCACTTCATCGGTTACACGATATTCTATCGAAAGGAAGGTGTCACCGAAGAACACATTTCGAAATTCCGCGAGCCGATGGTCGAACATGTTCAAAATGATCTGCTAGCGCACGGAGGGGGCGGCTTTCTGCTAGTTCGCGAGCTGCCCATGGCGGAAGAGTACGACGTAGAAGGTTTCCCTTTCATGCGCTTCTTTAGCTACAAGATTCCGCAAAATGCAATCGCCGACCTCCTGCGGAATCGTCTGCTTATGGTAGCGACGGTTAATTACGGCCTATTGGATGCTGCATTGGCCGAACGGGGCTTTAACGTCACGGGAATGAATGGCGAACCAAGAGACGACGCTTATCCCTATTCTTGTAAAGTTGCTTGGCCTACAGGCGAGACTTTTCGCCTCGGCATGCCGTCAAGTCAGGTGTCTCGCGAGGTTGAACGAGCCCTATACGAGTTCTCAGGCCTCGACGACGTCGTTCAAAAGGTGGCTTCAGTGCAACTTCTGCCAGACCTCATTTCCTACGCAGACTTTGAAGCTTCGCTTGAAGCTCAGGCAGCCCACGGCGAAGCTGTGCAGCAGAACAAACCGGTTTAATCTAACGTCGGCACCATGACGACGAACACAGCGACTCAGCCGGTCATGGCACACGGAATTACGCCCGGTGCGCAGTTGCTCGATACCGACGAACACGGCACCGAAACAACGTGGCGGGTGCACAGCGTCTCTCGGCATCCGCACCACTTGGATCGTGTGTTGCTCTGGGCCGAGGACGGAACCGGTCGGGTAGTCGACGCACACATTAGCGATTGGGTGCGCCGCGTCATCGAGAACTAACGCCACGCGGTAACGCTCGCTGCGGTCGGTGCAAGCGTGCGTGACCGGCAGCGCCCATGTTGTTGATGCGAGCCGCACGGATCACGGCTTCATCGAGCGTCAGAAGTTCGTCAGGTGGCGGGTCGGTCGCTCCGAACGGGCTCAGCGTGTCGGCTAACGGATCGTAAAGCGGTGGACGCTCGCCTGACTGCGCTTCGTCGCCGTCTGGTGAGTTAGATCGACCGTTGCCGTAACCCGGCGCTACGGGCGAATCGCAGTCCGTTTGGTCTGGTTCTACGTCGATCACTTCGGCGTCCATCGGTTGCGTTGGGTCGGTGACCGGCAACGCTTTCGGTGGATCGTCGGGAATGCCTTGGGAGCGGCGCCATTCGGCGCGGCTGCCGCCAACAAGGCTCGCGCTGTCCAACATGCGTTCGTACGGCTTGGCCGTGACTTCAACATCGACAGCGGTTCTCGCCGAGACTCCGGCACGGTCCAAGGCGTCTTTGATCGCGTTGATTCGAACGTGTTCGGGCACGTTGCCGTCGGTTGCCATCTTGAGCAATTCGCGGGCCATCCGGTCAGCGGCTTCCTCAAGACGCTTGCGCGCTGCGCGCTTGGCCTGGGGAGCACGACCACCGTGAGAGCCACAGACCCGTTGGCCGTCCATCGCAGCTTTCCCGCAGCGTTGGCCGGTGCGCGAGCTGTGCGCGGTGCAACGCTGTGTCGTCGGACTTGCCACGGTGGCCCACCAGTCTTCGGACCATTTCGCGGGAACCTTCGCTGTTTTTGTGGCTGTCGTGTGGGGCGTCGTCGCTTCGGTCGTCATGTTGAAATCAATTCGCGGTCGTTGTGTCCGTTGCGGTTGGCGCGGTCTCGCCGCGATTGCTCCGCGTTGGCGGCTTTGCAGCGGTCACACTTGCAGCCGTATTGATAGCCGGTGACTGTGCCGTGTCGTGGATCGTCGGGGTTGTCGTCTAGTTCTCGTTTGCGCCTCTCGGCGCGGTGCTTTCTAGCTTCGTTGGCTTCGGTGCGTCCGGGACTAGCGAGCCGATCCGCATGCTCTTGGGTGTCGGCTAAGACGCGACCGATCAACCCGTGCCAGTTACTTGCGGCGATCAACTCGGGTTGATTGCGCAGAAGCCACGCCGTGCATTGCAGTAGGTCGCTTTCTGTGGGTATTTTTCGCGCTGAGATTCGAAAATCATTCGGCTTGGCGTCGGCATCGCAGTCGGGATGCAAGATCTTCCAGTAAACGCGCAGAGTAGCGGGGTTAATTGCTTCCTGATCGCCGACCGCAATTGCACTCCGCGCCACGGCCTCGCGATTAAGCTTGATGTATCCATCGCTTCTAACCCGTTTGTCGCACTCATCGCAGCGTAATGCCAGCGCATTAGGACCGGTCGGAATACGTGCTCCCATAGCTCTCAATTCTCCCAGATATTGCATTTCCGCGCCGCGAACAACACGCGTCGTCTACCCGCTCCCTAGGGGGTTGCCCGTCGTTACTGCAGGCCAGAGTGCCGATATTGCGCTTACCGCCTGGCCTTGCCCTCCACGAAACGATCAAGCTCGGCACGGTCGAATTTAAGTAACTTCGGTCCCATCCGATGAACTTTTAGGCGTCCATCTGCAATGTAATTACGAACCGTGTTGACTGATACGCCGAGATATTCGGCGGCTTGCGACGTGGAAAGCCAACGGGGCGTGTGTGTGGAAACTGTGGCGGAATCGAGACGCGACAAGAGACACCTTCTCAGAAGAATTCGACTGCAATTCAGGTGCGTTTATACTGAGCCGCCATCAGTGTCTATGTCTGTCGCCAACCGGGGTTGGCACCTATCAATATACCGGTATGTTAGTGCCAAATGCCCCATGCGCTATTCACGTGGTGGCAAGCGCGCGGAGGCTCAGTGGGCGCGGACAAGCTGCGCGAGCCCAGCAAACGAGCGGAGCAGGCACGCATCAGACGCGGATCAGACAAATTCGCGAGAGGTTCGCTAAAACCACCTCTGAGCTGCGGTGATATGGGTGCCCCCGGCAGGATTCGAATTAGCCGTCACGGTCGATGGCGGATCTGTCTGGTACCAGCGTGAATTAGCCTGTTACCTCGTGTGATTCGCACTCTACGATACGATCAGAAGCAAGCACAAGAATGCACACGAATACACTCAGATAGCGCGCAGATAGCACGACTTGGAGGGTTGTGGCAGGCGTCAAAGGCCGACGCGGATGGGGCTGGGTCCGCCGACTACCCAGCAAGCGATACCAGGCGTCCTACATCGGGCCCGACCTCGTCCGCCACAAAGCCCCGACCACGTTCAGCACTCGCATGGACGCCGAAGGCTGGCTAGCACGAGAACGCCGCTCGATCGAGCTGGAGACGTGGGAACCGCCGGCGCAGCGCGCGGCCGAGGTCGTCGCCCAGGCCATCACCGTCGGCGAGTACGCCGAGCGATGGATCGACAACCGCAACATCAAACCGCGCACCCGATCGGCCTACCGCGACACTCTCCGACTGCACATCCGGCCCAAGCTCGGCAAGGTCGCGATGAAGAACCTCACCGGCGAAGCCGTGCGCGCCTGGTACACCAGCCTCGGAAACGACCATCCGCGCCGCAACAGCCACGCCTACGGCCTTCTGCACGCCATCTGCTCGACGGCCGTCGCCGACGAACTGATTGCGGCCAACCCTTGCAACATCCCGCGCGTGATGAATCCGCCACGCAAGCGCGATCCGGTCATCCTGTCAGTGCCCGAGGTCGCCGCGCTCGCCGACGCGATCCGCCCCGAGCGACTCAAGGCTCTCGTGCTGCTGTGCGCCTGGTGTGGTGTGCGCTGGGGTGAAGTGTCCGAGCTTCGCCGCAAGGACGTGGGGGAGGACTGCGAAGTGCTCTACGTCGCACGCGCTGTTACCCGTCGCGACGGCGTCTATCGTGTGGACACACCGAAGTCGGGCAAGGGCCGCCCAGTCGTCATCCCGCCGCACATCCGCGACGACGTCCGTGAGCACCTGGCCTCCAACGTCGGCAAGAGTCCGGAGTCCCTTCTGTTCCCCGCGGCCCGCGGCGGCCACATGAACGATCGAGTGTTCAGCCGCGAGTATTTCGCCGACGCGCTCGCCGCGATCGGACGCGAAGGTGTGCGCGTGCACGATCTGCGTCATTTCGCCGGGACTCAGACAGCGCGCGTGGGCAATCTCGTCGAGACGATGGGTCGCCTCGGTCACAGCACCGTGAAGGCGTCGCTGATCTATCAGCAGATCGTGTCTGGCCGCGATGCGGCGATCGCCGATGCGCTTTCGAAGCTCGCAGAAGGCGACACGCGGCCCGACGCGCCGTAGCGTTTCTAAGAAATTTCGCGCCGATTCGAAACCTAGAGATACCTGGAAGGGACCTGGAGAGACGCGGGCGAACACGGTCAGACACGTTCTATAAGAAGGCCCGATCTTCAATCGTTCAGTGTGTCAACAACTTTGACTACCGTTGGCAGGCATGAGCAAACACACGCAATCAGAACCAGCGCGTGACTTCACTCTCGATGAGGCCGCCAACGAGCTGCAAATCCACAAAGTGACGGTGCGCCGCTGGATCGCCAACGGCACCCTTCCGGCATACCGCATCAAGGGATCTCGCGTCGTCCGGATCCGCCGAGCCGACCTCGAGGCTCTCAAGCAGCCGATCGGCGGTGCGGCATGAAACGAAGAAGCCCGGGCCAACATGCCCGGGCAGCCTCGACGACGCCAATCGCTACCGCCCAATATATCGGCCGCTGCCAACACTGCAGACGAAGGCTGTCGGCCAAGCGGAGCGTGTTGCGATGCGCCGGCCCCGTCTGCTGGCGACGACACAACCACGGCGTTGAACACCGTGGTCCCAGAGCCGCATGACCGAGTACAAAGGCCCCCTCGACAAGCACGGCATCCCCAGCAACATAGAAGAACGCTTTCGGTACTTCGGCCTCCTTCCGCAGAAAGACACCCGAACATTCCTTCAGCGCATCCAGGACCGCCAGCGAATGCCCGAGAGCGCCGCCGTACTACTCGACGACGCCTACGTCGCCGCCGCGCACCGAGCCGAGATCGAACAACTCTCCCGCTGCCCCAACGGCCAACGCAACCACACCCTCAATGTCGCCGCGCTCAAACTCGCCAGGCTACCGATCGACCGAGACATGTTGCGCTCCGATCTCATCAACGCCTGCCACGCCAACAACCTTGTCCACGACGACGGCATCCGCTCGGTCGAAGCCACCATCAACTCCGCCTTCACCAAAGCCGACCACGACGGACCCCGCGACCTGCCCGACCGCCACGACAACGTCCAGGAGGTCAGCGCTTTTTCGTGCGGTCACGAAAAAGATGCCGACGAGATAATCGGAATCGATCTCCACGAACGCAAGATCGAGATCGAGCTCGAGCAACTGCGGATCCGCGACGAAGCCCGACGACGATTCGCCAACGAACAGAAACCCGCTGTCATCTATCCGACAGGCGTCACCCTCGGCGAACTGCTCGCACAACCCGACGAAGACGCCGCCTACCGCATCGAAGGACTATTGCCGACCGGCGGCCGCGTCCTGCTCGCCGCACAATTCAAGGCCGGCAAGACAACACTGGTCGCCAACCTCGCGAGAGCACTAGCAGACGGCACGCCATTCCTCAACCGGTTCACCACGACACCAGGCCGTGTCGTGCTCATCGACGACGAAATGGACCCGCGTCAACTCTGGCGCCAACTCCGTGACCAAGGCGTCAACAACGTCAACAACGTCACGGTGTTCAACCTGCGCGGCCGCGTCCACACATTCGACCTACTCGACGCCGACACCCGCGCATGGTGGGCCGACCAACTGCGCGGAGTCGACGTGCTCATTGTCGACTGCCTGCGACCACTCCTCGACTCGCTCGGCCTGGACGAAAGCCACGACGCCGGCCGCTTTCTCATCGCACTCGACCAACTCCTCGACGAAGCCGAAATCAGCGAAGCCATACTCGTACACCACATGGGACACGTTGGCGAACGATCACGCGGCGACTCCCGCCTCCTCGACTGGCCAGACGCCATCTGGAAGATCGTCCGAGAAGACGAAACACCCGAAGCGGACCGGTACTTCTCCGCCTATGGCCGCGACGTTCACATCCACGAAGGCAAGCTCGACTACACCCACGCCACGCGCTCGCTAATCTACCTCGACACCAGCCGCAACGAATCCGCCGGGCGCGCGGCACTACCAGACATCGCCGACATCCTCACGGCCGGCGACGGCCTCAGCTTCCGCTCACTGCAAGATGGACTCGTCAGCCGCGGACATCCCCGAAAGACAGCCAGAGAAGCGATCAGAGTCGCTATCGCCGACCGCATGGTCTACACGACCGCGGGCCCTCGCAACGCAACCCTTCACCACCTGAATCCATCGAGTGTGCCGGAGTGTGCCGCCAGTGTGCCAGCACAGTGAAAGTGAGTGTGCCAGTGTGTGTATAAGGCACACTGGCACACACACTGGCCGCAGAACGACCGTCACTGTGCCACGGCACAGTCAGCCCGGCGGTGGCCCATGAACCGCCGTGAGCGCCGCCAACACGTGCCCGCCAACGTGCGAGCCCTGGCCGCAGCCAAACGCTGCCCCGACTGCCTCAGCACCGTCGACCCCATCCAGATGCGCCCAGGCCTCTGGATCGTCGAAGTCCGCCACGACCAGACCTGCCCGACACTGGCGAACCTGCGAGCCCGAGGTTTGGCGCCGTGACGACGGGGTCTTGGGGCCTTGGGCCTGCGTCACCCAGAGGGTGCTGCAGGGGGTGTTGCTTTCTGCGCAACGCCCGCCCATGACCTACCGCAGGTCAGAGGGTATAGAGGGGGGCAAAATCTCTGTGACCAGCTCAAACGCCCCGCGCCGCGGTGCGCTTGCTTTCACGCGCTCAAGTTTTGAACCCGTTTTCCGACACCGAGGAGGCAACTCGACATGTCCCAGCCTGACGACGACCGGATACCCGCCGCAGATCAGCGGCGACTCGCTCAAATCCTGCTGGCGGCGTTCGATGGCGACCGTGAGGCCACGGACAAGGCCGGCGACGAGATCGAGGCCACGCCGGGCGGTTGGCATGGCGCGTTCAGTGCGCTTGCCGGCGTCTACGTGAACCTGCTTGTGACGGTGGCGGGTGAAGCGAACGCCCGCAAGACGTTGCAGATGGCTGCGCTCGATGCGTCGTTGCACGAGTCTGATGATGAGTGAGCCGGTGGACCAGGACGCCGCCGAGGAGCAGCGGTCGCGCATGGTGGAAGTGCCGATTCGGCGGGGTGAAGGCCCGTTTGACCGGCCGGAGTACGCCGAGGTTCCCGAGGACACCGCAGCGCAGTGGAGCGACCGTGTGTGGCACGACAGGCCGCCGCGATGAACGCGTGTCGTCGGCATCGGGTGCTATCGTTGCGGTCGGAGAGTCAGCCAGCGTGGCGGCCGGGCCCGAATTGCGCCCCGCCAGCCAGCCCGCAAGACGATCCAGCGAGCACCGCCAGCGTTCGCGGCCGTGTCTCGTTGTTGATCCCTCCAATTCCATTGTCCGAGAGGGCAGCTCATGCAACGTAAGTCTGTTGCGTTGTCGATCAAGGCGGCCGACGACTCTACCGGCACGTTTACCGGTTTGGCGTCGGTGTTCGACAACCTCGACGCGCACGGCGACATTGTGCGCCGTGGCGCATTCACTAAGTCGTTGGCTGGCGGGCAGCCGATTCCGCTGCTGTGGGAACACAAGGCAGACGACCCACGCAACTACGTCGGCGACGTCATCGAAGCCGCCGAGACAGCCGAGGGTTTGCAGATCACCGGCAAGTTCGACCTCGATACCGAGCACGGCGCGGCCGCGTACCGAAACGTCAAGGGCCGCCGCATCGGCGGCTTGAGCATCGGCTATGCCATCCGCAACTCGACCAAGACGGCCGCCGGCCACGAGCTGACCGACCTCGAGCTGATCGAGGTCTCCGTCGTGGCCCGCGGCGCCAACGACCGCGCTCGCATCGGCGCGGTCAAGACGGCGGCCCGGTCCACAACTCACATTCGCTCGGCGCTGGCGCGCGCCGCCGCCGAGCGCTACCAGAAAGAGAACACCATGGCGACCAGCGCTCGACTCGACACCCTGACCAAGGACCGCGACAGCCAGCTCGCTCTCGTCAAGACGATCCTCGACACCGCCGATGGACTGCAGCGCGATCTGACTGCCGAGGAAGCCGAACGCGTGGAGGAAGCCACCGAGAAGGCGAAGGGCCTCGACGCCGCGATCGCCCGCGAGAAGGCCGACCTCGACGTCAAGGCCCAGGCGAAGGCGCTCGCCGCCAGTATTGGCGGGCCGCCCGACGATGCGGCCGGTGGCGACGAGCCCGCGGCCACGCAGCACCTTGCGTTGACCGGCAAGCATGCCAAGGCGTTGGCGCGCAAGGTCATCGGCAAGGGTGGTGTGAAGGCGCTACTGGCGAACGGCGCTGTCAGCACGGGTGTCGTGATGCTGCCCGAGGTTCAGCAGATGGGCAAGCCTCCGGTGTCGATCCTCGACGTGCTGCCGGCGCGCGTGGTCGCGCCGAACTACTCGTTCCTGCGGCAGACGGTGCGCACGAACAACGCTGCGCCGGTCGCCGAGGGCGGCACCAAACCCACATCGGTCTACACCGTCGATGACGTGCCCTCGAAGCTTGAAGTCATCGCCCACGTCAGCGAGCAGATCGGGCACTACACCCTCAGCGACAACGCGAATCTGGAGATGTTCGTCGAGTCCGAGATGCTGTATGGGTTGCGTGTGGCGGTCGAGGACCAGGTGCTCAACGGCGACGGCACCCCGCCGAACCTGACAGGGATCCTCACCACGTCGGGCATCCAAGCGCAGACGTTCGACACCGACATCCTGACATCGGTGCGCAAGGGCATCACGAAGCTAGAGAGCCAAGGGCTCTCGGCCGATGTGCTGATCCTGTCGGCGGCCGACTGGGAGGCGATCGAGCTCAGTGCAGCCACAACGAACGCGGTCGACTATCGCGGTGTGCCGATTGATCGCACGGCGCGGCGGTTGTGGGGTGTGCAGGCGGTCGTGTCCACGGTGCTGCCCGCGGACACCGCCGTCCTGCTCGAACGCAACAGTGTCAGCGTCGACCACGACGGCATGATCGACACCCGCTGGTCGGACGCGGTGGGCTCTGACTTCACCGCGAACTATGTGCGGTGCCGTACGGAAGGCCGTTTCGGGCTGTCCGTGTACCGGCCGCTCGGGGTTGTTGAGGTCGCGACCGCCGGCGAGTGATGACCGTGCGGCGGGCCGCGTGGGTGACCTCCTCGTCGGACACCCCGGCCCGCCGCCCCCGCCGGGGGAACAGGAGTAAGCAACGTGGGAGAGCGAGGACCAGCAGCACGACCGGCCAAACTGCTGCTGCTCAACGGCCGCAGCGAGGGCCGCGACAGCGGCGGCCGACCCGTCGCACCGCCGCCACCGTTCCGCCGTGAGGCACCCAACCCGCCGACCTGGCTGTCACGCGAAGCCAAAGCCGAATGGCGGCGCGTGGTGCCCGGCCTCGAGCGCCTGGACGTCATCAAGCCCGAGGACCGCGCCACGCTCACCGCCTACTGCGAGGCGTGGTCACGGTTCGTCGAGGCCACACTCCAATACCGGCGTGAGGGTGCGGTTCTGGTCAACGAGGACAGCGGCCGGCGCTATCAGCATCCAGCGTTGCGGATCGCCCACGACGCCGCGCGGCAGATGCTCTTGTTCGCCCACGAGTTCGGGCTGACTGCGTCCGCTGAGTCGCGCATCAACGCCGCGAACCTGACCGCGGGCGACGACGAAAACAACCCATTCAGCGGATAAGACGCCGTATATCAGAGGGTTTCGTTATCAGGCGAAGCTCACCTTCGCTCGACCGCGCCCATCGATTGCCGTCGACGTCGGTAAATCCCAACCATCCGACGAGGTCCAATTCCTCATGCCCCGGCCACGAATTCACGCCAGAGCCCTCAGACACGTTCCTCTCATGCGGTAGGCGGATTCCGTCTGCGGAGAAGAACTTGACGCCGGCAGTGCGAGACTCCTTCTCCGGCTTCACAATCTGAAGTGACTCCGAATCATCGGGCAGCACTGCTACTGCAGTGGCGTCGGAGCGCATCTCGCAGGCGATAACAGTCACGTCGAGAATCGGCCTCTCACTGTGATTCACCAGCCACATCAGATACGCCGGGTGTGTGTCGTATTAGTCCTCTTCCAGGTTTTTCGGTCTACACCGAAAAACACAGGTGGAAGGCCACAGACTGACTATCGCCTGACCCGCTACGCGGCCTATCTGACCCTCGATGATCCGATCGACAAGCTTCGACTTTTTCGCCGTACCTGTCCTCGACTTTCCCTCTGAGGCTGGCATTGGGAGGGTAACTGGCGGTCATTCCCGCGAAAATCAACTTCGCTTCGGCTTCATTCGCGGCAAGTCGTTCGCGCGCCCGTTCTTTGCGGTCCCTGGTCGCAATGTATAGCGCGGCGAGCGCAGCGCCGATCGAACCGATCGCGGCAAGAGCGCTGACCACGAGACCCCAATCAACGGTGCACATTCGATAGTCCGGTCAGCCCTTATCGGACTTGTACCACTTGCCGATCGACGGGGATTCATCACTCCGCACGGATAGATGGGTTGCACCTTCATAGCGGCCTGCGCTTTGCCCTCGGGCAGCGCGGCCCGTCACGCCCCAGCTCCAGCCCTTCAAACAGAACGATTCGCCCGTCGCCTTGTCCCTGATCGTCAGTTCCTCGCTGTCGAACTCGATCGAATTGTCGTCAAGGTCGAGCCGCCACAGCGGCAGCTGTGCAAGCTGATCGAGGAATGCGCGTACTTCGTCGGCCGTGTCGAACGTCGGGCCACTGGCGACTGGCTGATCGATGCGGTGCACCGTGAGCCGGCGGTATGTCGGCCCCTCGGCGCCAAGCGTGCCCCCGGCGGCGAACGTCACCGCATACCCCAATGGCTGTGACAGCTCGTTCAGTTGGTGGGCCTCGCCCCCGGCGTCTGCCATACCTTGCAACGTCTCGCGATCGCTCATGTGCCACAGTGTTGCAGGCCCGATCGTCCTTCATTGCGGAAACGGTCATGGGCCTGCATGGGCGAGACGACCACGCAGCAGCTGGGGGCTCTGGCCGTCGTGGTAGACGGCCGGGTACAGCAGTCGGCCCCGCCGCAGTGGACGGGGCCGATGTAGGGGGTCGGATCTTAAATCGCTAGGCCCGCGAGAATTCGCCCCAGACGTCTCTCGCGTCGCTTGAGCTGAAGGACGTCGACACCCAGGCCGGCGAGCTCCTTGCGCTCCACAGCATCCAACGTCGTGAGGCGCGCGTGAAGCATCGGCACATCGACCCACAGATGCCTAGCCCACGCCCGCGACGCCTGGCGGGCATAACGAGCCGCGATCCGTCCCAGATCCTCTGTACGGATTAGCCGTCGCGATGCGATCTCGTCGACGACACGCTCCTCTGCGGCGGCCATCGCAGGGTCGGACGGGACCGGGCCACGTTCGATGTGCACGATCTCATGCGCGAGGGTGCTCCGACGTTCGGCCTGGTTGAGTTTCCTGCACAGCCAGATCTTTCGGCCAAGATGCAAGCCCATCGAGTGATCGGGCAGGCGGTAGGCGTCGGTGACGAGGACGTCGGGGTGGTAGGCCTCGAGGTAAGCCCACGGGTTCCACGGAGGCGGGGCGTTGTCGTCCCAGCCGGCCAGCGTGGCTGAAGTGAGTAGGGCGAGTTCTTCTGTTTTTGTGCGCACTGAGCTAAGCTCCTGATGTCTGAGAGTGAAGCCCCTGGCAGGGGGCGGAGTTCCGAGAGGGCGGTTCCCTGGCAGGGGAGCCGCCTTCAGTCATTTCAGGGTGTTGGCATCTGGGCCACGCCTTGAACGCGAAAGGACCACCAGTTGCGTGGCTGGTGGTCCTCGGGACCTGGCGGGAGGGAATCGCACGGGGATAGCACGCGACCCTCTGATTGGGGTGTTTGTGCTGGTCAAGATGGTGCCCCCGGCAGGATTCGAACCTGCGGCCTTCTGCTCCGGAGGCAGACGCTCTATCCCCTGAGCTACGGGGGCGCACATGACATGCTGCGCCGATGGGCCAGCACAGCGTAACGCATCGCGGGCAAGGGAAACGGATTCGGGGGCTGACCACCTCAGACCATAGGATGGACCACCGTGACCCCCGCTGACCTCGCCGAGCTGCTCAAGACCACCACCGCCGCGGTGCTGGCCGAGCGTGGCCTGGACACTTCCGCCCTGCCGGCCACCGTCACGGTCGAGCGTCCGCGCAACCCCGAGCACGGCGACTACGCCACCAACCTCGCCCTGCAGCTCGGCAAGAGGGTTGGGGTCAACCCGCGTGAGCTGGCCGGGTGGCTGGCCACCGCGCTCGCCGCCCACGACGGCATCGCCGCCGCCGACGTCGCCGGGCCCGGGTTCGTCAACCTGCGCCTGGAAACGTCCGCGCAGAACACCATCGTCAGCAACGTGCTGGCCGCCGGGGCGCGCTACGGGCATTCCGACGCGCTCAAGGGCCAGCGGATCAACCTCGAGTTCGTCTCGGCGAACCCCACCGGGCCGATCCACATCGGCGGCACCCGGTGGGCCGCGGTTGGCGACGCGCTGGGCCGGCTGCTGTCCACCCAGGGCGCCGATGTCACCCGCGAGTACTACTTCAACGACCACGGCGCCCAGATCGACCGGTTCACCAACTCGTTGATCGCCGCCGCCAAGGGCGAGCCCACGCCCGAGGACGGGTACGCAGGCGACTACATCAAGGACATCGCCGCGCAGGTGCTCACCAAGGAGCCCGACGCGCTGAGCCTGCCGGATGACCAGATGCGCGAGACGTTCCGCGCGATCGGCGTCGACCTGATGTTCAGTCACATCAAGCAGTCGCTGCACGACTTCGGCACCGACTTCGACGTCTACACCCACGAAGACTCGATGCACACCTCCGGCCGCGTCGAGCAGGCCATCGCCAGGCTCCGCGAGGCGGGCAGCATCTACGAAAAGGACGGCGCGGTCTGGCTGCGCACCACCGACTACGGCGACGACAAGGACCGGGTCGTCATCAAGAGCGACGGCGCCCCGGCCTACATCGCCGCCGACATCGCCTACTACCTCGACAAGCGTGAGCGCGGGTTCGACCTGTGCATCTACATGCTCGGCGCCGACCATCACGGCTACATCGCCCGGCTCAAGGCCGTCGCCGCGGCGCTCGGTGAGGACCCCGCCACCGTCGAGGTGCTCATCGGGCAGATGGTCAACCTGGTCCGCGACGGCCAGCCGGTGCGGATGAGCAAGCGGGCGGGCACGGTGATCACGCTCGACGACCTCGTCGAGGCCATCGGCGTCGACGCCGCGCGCTATTCCCTGATCCGGTCGTCGGTGGACACCCCGATCGACATCGACCTCGAGCTGTGGTCCTCGGCGTCCAACGAAAACCCGGTCTATTACGTGCAATACGCCCACGCGCGGCTGTGTGCCCTGGCCCGCAACGCCGTCGAGCTCGGTGTCTCCGCCGACACCTCGCACCTGGAACTGCTGACCCATGACAAGGAAGGCACGCTGATCCGCAACATCGGCGAGTTCCCGCGCGTGCTGAAAACCGCTGCGACCCTGCGTGAACCGCATCGGGTGTCGCGCTATCTCGAGGACCTGGCAGGCGACTACCACCGGTTCTACGACTCCTGCCGGGTGCTGCCGCAAGGAGAGGAAGCGCCGAACGAGTTGCACGGGGCCCGGCTGGCGCTGTGCCAGGCCACCCGCCAGGTCATCGCCAACGGCCTCGGCATCCTCGGCGTCACCGCACCGGAGCGCATGTGATCGCCCATCCCGCCGGACCCCGCCATGCCGAAGAGGTGCACCACGGCGGCGCCCCGCCACGGCCGCAGACCTCGGATGAACTTCTCATGCTCGCACCGAATGTGTGGCCCCGCAACGCTGTTCGCGGCGCCGACGGCGTGGTGTCCATCGCGGGGGTGCCGGTCACCGACATCGCCGCGGAGTTCGGCACGCCGGTCTTCGTGATCGACGAGGACGACTTCCGTTCCCGCTGCCGCGAGATGGCGGCAGCCTTCGGCGGGGGAGAGAACGTGCGCTACGCCGCCAAGGCGTTCCTGTGCACCGAGATCGCCCGCTGGGTCGACGAGGAAGGTCTTGCGCTCGACGTCGCCAGCGGCGGTGAGCTCGCCGTCGCCCTGCACGCGGGCTTTCCCGCCGAGCGGATCGCGTTGCACGGCAACAACAAATCCATCGATGAGCTGACCGCCGCCGTCAAGGCCGGCGTCGGACACATCGTCGTGGACTCGATGATCGAGATCGACCGCCTCGACGAGATCGCCGGTGCGGCAGGCGTCGTACAGGATGTCCTGGTGCGGGTCACCGTCGGCGTCGAAGCCCACACCCACGAATTCATCTCGACCGCGCACGAAGACCAGAAGTTCGGCCTGTCGTTGGCGACCGGCGCGGCGATGGAGGCGGTGCGCCGGGTTTTCGCCACCGACCATCTGCGGCTGGTCGGCCTGCACAGCCACATCGGCTCCCAGATCTTCGACGTCGCAGGCTTCGAACTGGCCGCGCACCGCGTCATCGGGCTGCTGCGTGACGTCGTCGCCGAGTTCGGCGTCGACAAGACGTCACAGATGTCGACCGTCGACCTCGGTGGGGGATTGGGTATCTCGTATCTGCCGCACGACGACCCGCCGCCGGTGGCCGAACTCGCCGCCAAACTGAGCGCCATTGTCCGCGACGAGTCAGCGGCAGTCGGGCTGCCCACCCCCCGGTTGGTCGTCGAACCCGGCCGCGCGATCGCCGGCCCCGGCACCATCACCCTGTATCGGGTGGGCACGGTCAAGGACGTCGCCGTCGCATCCGACAAGTACCGCCGCTACGTCAGCGTCGACGGCGGGATGAGCGACAACATCCGCACGTCGCTCTACGACGCCGAATACGACGCCCGACTCGTGTCCCGGACCAGCGACTCCGCACCGACGCTCGGGCGGATTGTCGGAAAGCACTGCGAGAGCGGCGATATCGTGGTACGCGATACGTGGGTGCCCGAAGACATCGAACCGGGCGACCTCCTCGGGGTGGCGGCCACCGGCGCATATTGCTATTCGATGTCGAGCCGATACAACCTGATCGGTCGCCCCGCCGTGGTGGCCGTGCGCGACGGGCGGGCCCGCCTGATCCTGCGCCGGGAGACGGTCGACGATCTACTGAGCCTGGAAGTGAGGTAAGCGATGACCAGCCACGAAAAGCCCATCGGGGTAGCGGTCCTCGGACTCGGCAACGTCGCCAGCCAGGTCGTGCGCATCATCGAGGACAGCGCCGACGATCTCGCCGCCCGCATCGGGGCTCCGCTGGTCCTGCGCGGCGTCGGTGTCCGCCGCGTGGCTGACGGCCGCGGGCTGCCCATCGACATGCTCACCGACAACATCGAAGAACTCGTCTCCCGTGACGACGTCGACATCGTCGTCGAGTTGATGGGGCCCGTCGAGCCCGCGCGCAAGGCCATCCTGTCGGCGCTGGAACAAGGGAAATCGGTGGTCACCGCCAACAAGGCGCTGATGGCCGTTTCGACCGGTGAACTCGCCCAAGCGGCCGAACACGCGCATGTGGACTTGTATTTCGAAGCGGCGGTAGCAGGCGCGATCCCCGTCATCCGGCCGCTGACCCAGTCGCTGGCCGGGGACACCGTGCTGCGGGTGGCGGGCATAGTCAACGGCACCACCAACTACATCCTGTCCGAGATGGACAGCACGGGCGTCGATTACGAGAGCGCCCTCGCCGACGCCAGCGCGCTGGGCTACGCGGAAGCCGATCCCACCGCCGACGTGGAGGGTTACGACGCCGCCGCCAAGGCCGCGATCCTGGCCTCGATCGCCTTCCACACCCGCGTCACCGCCGACGACGTCTACCGCGAAGGCATCACCAAGGTCACCCCCGCCGACTTCGCGTCGGCGCGCGCGCTCGGCTGCACCATCAAGCTGCTCGCGATATGTGAGCGGTTGACTTCCGACGAAGGCCAGCAACGGGTTTCAGCCCGCGTCTATCCCGCCCTGGTGCCGTTGGATCACCCGCTCGCCGCCGTCAACGGCGCGTTCAACGCGGTGTTCGTGGAGGCGGAGGCCGCCGGGCAGCTGATGTTCTACGGCCAGGGCGCGGGCGGAGCCCCCACCGCCTCGGCGGTGATGGGCGACGTCGTGATGGCCGCGCGCAACCGGGTGCAAGGCGGGCGCGGCCCGCGCGAATCCAAGTACGCCAAGCTGCCGATCTCGCCGATCGGATTCATTCCGACCCGCTATTACGTCAACATGAACGTCGCTGACCTGCCCGGCGTGTTGTCCGCTGTCGCAGCCGAATTCGCCAAGCGAGAGGTCAGCATCGCCGTCGTGCGGCAGGAGGAGATCGTCGACGACGGCGGCCAACGCTGCGGCGCCCGCATCGTCGTCGTCACCCACCAAGCCACCGACGCGGCGCTGTCGGAGACCGTCGCCGCGCTCGCCGACCTCGACGTGGTGCAGAGCATCAACAGCGTGCTGCGCATGGAAGGGACCACGAATGAGTAGCGCACCGCCCACGGCCGTGCACCAGCCCTGGCCCGGGTTGATCGCCGCCTACCGCGACCGGCTCCCGGTGCAGGACGGCTGGACCCCGATCACGCTGCGTGAGGGCGGCACCCCGCTGCTGCCGGCGCCCCGGCTCTCCGAATACACCGGCTGCACCGTGCATCTGAAGGTCGAGGGGCTCAACCCGACCGGCTCGTTCAAGGACCGCGGCATGACCATGGCCGTCACCGAGGCGGTGTCCCGCGGGCAACAGGCCGTGCTGTGCGCGTCCACCGGCAACACCTCGGCGTCGGCGGCCGCTTATGCCGCACGCGCAGGCATCACCTGCGCCGTCCTGGTTCCGCAGGGCAAGATCGCCATGGGCAAGCTGGCACAGGCTGTCATGCACGGCGCCAAGATCATCCAGATCGACGGCAACTTCGACGACTGCCTGGAACTCGCCCGCAAGCTCACCGCCGACTTCCCGACCATCTCGCTGGTCAACTCCGTCAACCCGTTCCGCATCGAGGGGCAGAAGACCGCCGCGTTCGAGATCGCCGACGCATTGGGAACCGCGCCCGACGTGCACGCGCTGCCCGTCGGCAACGCCGGCAACATCACCGCGTACTGGAAGGGCTACAGGGAATACCACCGCGACGGCTTGTCGGACCGGCTGCCCCGGATGCTGGGCACCCAGGCCGCGGGCGCAGCCCCGTTGGTGCACGGTGCGCCGGTGCGCGACCCAGAAACCATCGCCACCGCGATCCGGATCGGCTCGCCGGCGTCCTGGGACACCGCCGTCGAGGCCCAACAGCAGTCCGGGGGCCGCTTCCTTGCCGCCACCGACGAAGAGATCCTGGCCGCATATCACCTGGTGGCGCGCACGGAGGGGGTCTTCGTCGAGCCCGCATCCGCGGCCAGCATCGCAGGGCTGCTCAAGTCCGTCGAGGACGGCTGGGTCGCCAAGGGCTCCACGGTGGTGTGCACCGTCACCGGCAACGGGCTCAAGGACCCCGACACCGCGCTGAAAGGCATGCCGACCGTCACGCCCCTGCCCGTCGATCCCATGGCAGTGGTCGAGAAGCTCGGCCTGGTTTAGCAGGTGACATCCCAGTGACGACGACGTTGCCGGCCGGGCTGACGGCGACCGCCGTGGTCGCCGCGTCCAGCGCCAACCTCGGGCCCGGTTTCGACAGCCTCGGCCTCGCGCTGGGTCTGTACGACGAGGTCGTCGTGGAGACAATCGCATCCGGGCTCAGCGTCGAGGTCGAAGGCGAAGGATCCGGCCAGGTCCCGCTGGACGCATCGCATCTGGTAGTGCGCGCGGTCGAGCGCGGATTGCAGGCGGCCAAGGTCTCCGTTCCGGGCATGATCGTGCGCTGCCGCAACGACATTCCACACTCCCGCGGACTTGGCTCGTCGGCCGCGGCGGTCGTCGGGGGGCTGGCGGCAGTCAACGGCCTTGTCAGCCAAGCAGGTTCGACACCGCTGACCGAAGACCAGCTGGTTCAGCTGTCCTCGGAGTTCGAGGGCCATCCCGACAATGCGTCGGCTGCCGTGCTCGGCGGCGCGGTGGTGTCGTGGACCGAGGCCGACCAGCGCCGGCCGCGATACCGGGCCGTGCCGCTGCGGCTGCACCGCGACATCCACCTGTTCACCGCGATTCCCCAGCAGCGCTCGTCGACCGCCGAAACCCGGGTGCTGCTTCCCGAGCGGATCGACCACACCGACGCACGGTTCAACGTCAGCCGCGCCGCGCTTCTGGTGGTCGCGCTCACCGAACGGCCCGATCTGCTGATGACGGCCACCGAGGACGTCATGCACCAACCCCAGCGGGCCGATGCCATGCCGGCATCCGCGGAATACCTGCAGGTGCTGCGGCGTTATGGCATTGCAGCGGTGCTTTCCGGGGCCGGACCATCGATTCTGGCGCTGTGTACACAGCCGGAGTTGCCGGCAGAAGCCCTGGAATTCGGCGCCGCGTCCGGGTTCACCGTCAGTGAGATGACAGTTGGTGACGGTGTCCGCTGGACGTCGGGCGTGGCCGTTCGGAGTTAGTGCGCAACACGGGTTGCACGCGTGTTTTCTTGCTTCCAGCTTCGATGCGCGTTATTCTCGCTTCTGTCCAGCAATTGCAGGGTCTCTGCCTGCGCCGACACTAGGACACCACTCATTTTCCCCGTGATTTACCCATGGGCTGACGGTTCGTCGTATACCGGCGAATCCCGGCAATCACCGTTGCACACGCAATGGTGCGGCCCACGCGTTGAGCTGATCAGCTGAACGCAACTAATCCCCGCATGACTCGAACAGCGAGGGAGAGAAAGGACATCCGTGACCGATACGGACCTCATCACGGCTGATGGCAGCAGCGACGATGCCGCGCTGCCGAACACCGTGAATTCAAACACCCCCGCGGCAGTTGATGCGCCTGACAGCGCGTCCGCCGTGGAAGCTGCGCCTGCCGCCGATGCCGCATCCGGCACCCGGAGTGGCTCGCTGTCCAGCATGGTGCTGCCCGAACTACGCGCTCTGGCCAAAGAGATCGGCATCGACGGCGCGTCGGGAATGCGCAAGAGCGAACTTGTGGCCGCGATACGTGATCGTCGCGGCGAGTCCAACGGCCGCGTCGGGGCCGGCAACGACGCCCCGGGCGCCGCCGAGAAGACAGCCGAGAAGGCCGACACCGGCGACAACGCCGGCCGGAGCGACGACAGCGACCAGCCGGCGCGTCAACGCCGTGAACGTCGCGGCGCCAACCGCGGCGCGGGTGCGCCGACCGGAGCCGAGCAGAGCGCTCAGGACACCAAGTCCGAGACCAAGCAGGACACCAAGCCGGACAGCAAGCCGGACAGCACCAGCAAGCAGGACGCCAAGCAGGACAGCAAGTCCGACACCAAGACCGACCAGGACACCAGGTCGGACTCCAAGTCTGACGGTGATCAGCAGGGCGGCCAGCAGAACCGCGGTGGCTCCAACGACGACGACGGCGATAGCCGTGGCGGCCGACGGGGTCGCCGGTTCCGTGACCGCCGGCGCCGGGAACGCGGTGGCGGCGACGGCGACACCGAGCTTCGCGAGGACGACGTCCTACAGCCCGTCGCGGGCATCCTCGACGTGCTCGACAACTACGCGTTCGTGCGGACCTCGGGCTATCTCGCAGGCCCCAACGACGTGTACGTCTCCATGAACATGGTGCGCAAGAACGGCCTGCGCCGCGGCGACGCGGTCACCGGTGCCGTCCGCGTGCCCAAAGAAGGCGAAGGCGGCGGCCAGAACTCGCGGCAGAAGTTCAACCCGCTGGTGCGGCTGGACACGGTCAACGGCAAGCCCGTCGAGGAGGCCAAGAATCGGCCGGAGTTCAACAAGCTCACGCCGCTCTACCCGAACGAGCGGCTGCGGCTGGAGACCACGCCCGACCGGCTGAGCACACGCGTCATCGACCTGATCATGCCGATCGGCAAGGGCCAGCGTGCGCTGATCGTGTCGCCGCCGAAGGCCGGTAAGACCACGATCCTGCAGGACATCGCCAACGCGATCACGACCAACAACCCGGAATGCCACCTGATGGTGGTGCTCGTCGACGAGCGTCCGGAGGAGGTCACCGACATGCAGCGCTCGGTCAAGGGTGAGGTCATCGCCTCGACCTTCGACCGGCCGCCGTCAGACCACACCCAGGCCGCCGAGCTGGCGATCGAGCGGGCCAAGCGGCTGGTCGAGCAGGGCAAGGACGTCGTCGTCCTGCTCGACTCGATCACCCGGCTGGGCCGCGCGTACAACAACGCCTCACCGGCATCCGGGCGCATCCTGTCCGGTGGTGTCGACTCGACCGCGCTGTACCCGCCGAAGCGGTTCCTCGGCGCCGCCCGCAACATCGAAGAGGGCGGCTCCCTGACGATCATCGCCACCGCGATGGTGGAGACCGGTTCCACCGGTGACACGGTGATCTTCGAGGAGTTCAAGGGCACCGGCAACGCCGAGCTCAAGCTCGACCGCAAGATCGCCGAACGGCGGGTCTTCCCGGCCGTCGACGTCAACCCGTCCGGCACCCGCAAGGACGAGCTGCTGCTCTCGCCGGACGAGTTCGCGGTCGTGCACAAGCTGCGCCGCGTGCTGTCCGGTCTCGACCCGCATCAGGCCATCGATCTGCTGATGAGCCAGCTGCGCAAGACCAAGAACAACTACGAGTTCCTGGTGCAGGTCTCCAAGACCGCTCCCGGCGTCGACAACGAATAACGGGCGACTTCGGCGTCGTTCGTCACGCTCAGCGTGACGAACCGCGCCGAAATCACACCGCGGCGGGGTCGGCCCGCAACCCGGGCATGACGTAGCGGCGCACATGCGCCAACACCGCGTCGTCGTCGCTGGGATCCAGCGTGTTCCCGGGCACGGTGGCAAGCGAAATCAGCACTCGCGCAACCCATTCCGATGCTTCGGCGATGTCGACGTCGGCGTGGATCTCGCCGTTGTCGCGCGCCGCGATGAGGTAACGCGACCAGAAGTCGGCCAGGTCAGGCACCAGTCCCTGCACGCCGGCGCCCGCGCAGGCGGCGAACTCGTCGGGTTCGTCGATCCGCAGCTTCATCAGCAGCGCGCCGGGGTCGTCGTAGGCACTGCGGCCATGCCGGATGCCCGCGACGATCTGGCGGTCCAGCCCCTCGACCCGTTCGAGCATGGCGTGCGCCTCGGACCAAAAGGCGTCGTTGAGCCGGACGATCGCCGCGCCCAACAGCGTGACTTTGTCCGGGAAGTGCCGGTATAACCAACCCCGTGATATCCCGGCGACCTCTGCCACCTCGGACACCGTCGTCGCCCGAATACCCTTGGCGCGCAGACAGACTTCCGCCGCGTCGATCAACCGATCACGGACGTTCTTGGTCGCGGTGCTGGTGGTCACCGATCGCCCTCTCGTCGTTTCCGCGCTGCTGCGCATCACGACATTCTGACATGGTAGACACAATCACAAATCTGTTCACTGTCGAGAGGTGACCATGGCGGACACACTCCAGCAGCTACTTCGTGAGCGCGCCGAGCAGGACACCGTCGCGGTGAAGCATGAGGACCGCACGTGGACGTGGCGCGAGCACGTGGCCGACGCCGGGGCGCGGGCCGCCGCTCTGATCGGCGCGGCGGACCCGGGCCGTCCGCTGCACGTCGGTGTGCTGCTCGGCAACACCCCGGAGATGCTGACCGCACTGGCCGCCGCGGCGCTGGGCGGCTACGTGCTGTGCGGAATCAACACCACCCGCCGCGGCGAGGCGCTCGCCCGCGACATCGCCAAGGTCGAATGCCAGTTCCTCATCACCGACGCGGAGCACCGGCAACTGCTCGACGGCCTCGACCTTCCGGGCGTCACCGTGTTCGACGCCGCCGATCCCCGGTGGGTTCAGCTGCAGAAGGCCGCGCCACCGCTGACCCCCACGCGCGAGGCCGCCCCCGACGACACGTTCATGATGATCTTCACCTCGGGTACCAGCGGAAACCCCAAGGCCGTCCAGGTGGCCAACTCGATGGTGCTGTTCGCGGGAACCGCGCTGGTCGACAAGTTCGGCCTGACCTCGCAAGACACCTGCTACCTGTCGATGCCGCTGTTCCACTCGAACGCCGTGGTCGGCGGCTGGGCGCCCGCGCTGGTGGCCGGCGCGGCGATGGTGCCCGCGAAGTTCTCCGCGTCGCGCTTCCTGTCCGACATCCGTCAGCACGGCGCGACCTACATGAACTACGTCGGAAAGCCGCTGGCCTACGTGCTGGCCACCCCGGAGCGGCCCGACGACGGCGACAACCCGCTGCGCGTGGCGTTCGGAAACGAAGCCACCGACCGCGACATCGAAGAGTTCGGCAGGCGATTCGGCGTCACCGTCGACGACGGATTCGGGTCCACCGAGAACGCGGTGATCATCACCCGAACGCCCGATACCCCCAAAGGCTCTGTCGGCAAAGGCTTTCCGGGTGTGGCGATCTACGACAGCGAAACCGTGACGGAGTGCCCGCCGGCCGTGTTCGACGCCAACGGTGCGTTGCTCAACGCCGACGAAGCGATCGGCGAGCTGGTCAACACCTCGGGCACCGGCTTCTTCTCGGGCTACTACAACGACGAGGAGGCCAACGCCGAACGAACCCGCCACGGCATGTACTGGTCGGGGGATTTGGCCTACCGCGACGCCGACGGCTTCATCTACCTCGCCGGGCGTACCGCCGACTGGATGCGCGTGGACGGTGAGAACATGACCACCGCGCCGATCGAGCGCATCCTGCTGCGGCTGGCGCCGATCAACCGGGTCGCGGTCTACCCGGTTCCCGACGAACTGGTCGGCGACCAGGTGATGGCGGCGATCGTGCTGCAGGACGACGCCGACCTCACCCCGCAGGCGTTCGAGGAGTTCCTGGCCGCCCAGAGCGACCTGTCGCCGAAGGCGTGGCCGCGCTACGTCTGGATCGCCGACGACCTGCCGAGCACCGCGACCAACAAAATCCTGAAGCGCGACCTGATCGCGCGAGGCACCGACCCCGACGGGCGCAGATTGTGGCGGCGCGACGGCACCAGGTTCCATCCGTACCCTGCGGAATAACGTCGCCGGGGCAGGTGTTTAGGCTGCTGGCGGTCCAACTGGCATAATGGAGCGTCGACCCTCGGTTCCGGTTCACGCTCACACCTTCACTGAAATTGCTGAAGGGGCGACCCGGGTCCACGATCGAAGAGGAAACCATGAAGACGGGTATTCACCCTGATTACGTCGAGACCACGGTGCACTGTGGCTGTGGCAACACGTTCACCACGCGAAGCACCAAGAAGAGCGGGCAGATCCATGTCGAGGTCTGCTCACAGTGCCATCCGTTCTACACCGGCAAGCAGAAGATCCTCGACAGCGGCGGCCGCGTTGCCCGCTTCGAGAAGCGCTACGGCAAGCGCAACAAGGCCGGCGAGAACAACTCAGCCGACAAATAGCTGCCTTTCCGGCGCCCGTTCTTGCCGCCCAGGCGGCCAGGCCGGGCGCCGGTCTGCGTGTGAGGGAAGGACGTCGACGTGACGGACAACATGACGGCGATTGATGCCGTGTTGGCCGAGCACGCCGAACTCGAACGTCAGCTGTCCGACCCCAACCTGCACGCCGACGCGGCCCAGGCCCGCAAGGTGGGGCGGCGGTTCGCCCAGGTGTCACCGATCGTGGCCACCTACCGCAAGCTGGAGGCCGCCCGTGGTGACCTGGAGGCCGCCCGCGAGCTCGCCGCCGACGACTCGTCGTTCGCGGCGGAGGTCGAAGAGCTCACCGCCACGGTGGCCGAACTCGAGACCCACCTCACCGACCTGCTGGCGCCTCGGGACCCGCACGACCCCGACGACATCGTGCTGGAGGTCAAATCCGGCGAAGGCGGCGAGGAGTCCGCGCTGTTCGCCGCGGACCTGGCCCGCATGTACATCCGCTACGCCGAGCGGCGCGGCTGGACGGTCACCGTGCTCGACGAGACCTTCTCCGACCTGGGCGGCTACAAGGACGCGACGCTGTCGATCCGCAGCAAGGGCGACTCGGCCGACGGGGTCTGGTCGCGGCTGAAGTTCGAAGGTGGCGTGCACCGGGTGCAGCGCGTGCCGGTGACCGAGTCGCAGGGCCGTGTGCACACGTCGGCGGCCGGCGTGCTGGTCTACCCCGAACCCGAGGAGATCGAAGAGGTCCAGATCGACGAGTCCGATCTGCGCATCGACGTCTACCGGTCGTCGGGGAAGGGCGGCCAGGGCGTCAACACCACCGACTCCGCGGTCCGCATCACGCACCTGCCCACCGGCATCGTCGTCACCTGCCAGAACGAACGCTCGCAGTTGCAGAACAAGGCGCGGGCGCTGCAGGTGCTGGCCGCGCGGCTGAAGGCCATGGCCGAAGAGCAGGCCCAGGCCGACGCATCGGCCGACCGCGCCAGCCAGATCCGCACCGTCGACCGCAGCGAGCGCATCCGCACCTACAACTTCCCCGAGAACCGGATCGCCGACCACCGGATCAACTACAAGGCGCACAACCTCGATCAGGTACTCGACGGCGACCTCGATCCGCTGTTCGACGCGTTGGCCGCCGCCGACAGGCAAGCCAGGCTTCAGACGACATGATGCTCCGCGAGGTGATCGACGCCGCCGAGGCGGCACTCGCCGACGCCGGAGTCGCATCGCCGCGGGCCGACGCGGAACTCCTTGCCGCCCATGCCGCCGGCACCGACCGGGGTCGGCTGGCGCTCACCCGACCCGACGCGGCGTTCGTCGACCGCTACCGCGGGCTCGTCGCCCGACGCGCCGAGCGGGTGCCGTTGCAGCACATCATCGGCAGCGCGGCGTTCGGGCCGGTCACCGTCAGCGTCGGGCCCGGTGTGTTCATTCCGCGGCCGGAAACCGAGGCGCTGCTGGAATGGGCTGTGGCGCAACTCTTGTTGCGCGAACGTTCCGTACCGCTCGAATTTCCGGGCGAAATTCGAGCGGTAAGGAACGTTCGGCCCCCGGTGATCGTCGATCTCTGCACCGGCTCCGGTGCCTTGGCGCTGGCGCTCGCGAAGGCCGTGCCCGGCGCGCGCGTCATCGCCGTCGACGACTCCGAGGCCGCGCTGCACTACGCCCGACGCAACCTCGCAGGCACCGACGTCGAACTGGTCCGCGCCGACGTGACCCAGCCCGGGCTGCTGCCCGAACTCGATGGCCAGGTCGACCTCGTGGTGGCCAACCCCCCGTACATCCCCGAAGGGGCTGAACTGGAACCCGAAGTGGCCGAACATGATCCAGCGCATGCGCTGTTCGGCGGACCCGACGGGATGACGGTCATCGACGCCGTGGTCGGCCTCGCCGGGCGGTGGCTGCGCGACGGCGGCCGGTGCGCGGTGGAACACGACGACACCACATCGGCGCGCACTGTCGGCGCGTTCAGCAGGACCGGGCAGTTCGACGCCGTCACCGCCCGGCGCGACCTGGCCGGACGGCCCCGGTTCGTCACCGCGACCCGCAACCGCAGGCAGGAAGGGACCGGTCATGGCCGAGCTGTTTGACTGCACCGACCCTGACCAGCGTGCGACCGGAATCGCCTCGGCCATCAGCGCTCTGAAGGGCGGTCAGCTGGTCGTGATGCCCACCGACACGGTGTACGGCATCGGCGCCGACGCGTTCGACAATCAGGCCGTCGCCGCCTTGTTGGCCGCCAAGGGCCGCGGGCGCGACATGCCTGTCCCGGTGCTGGTCGGGTCGTGGCACACGATCGAGGGGCTGGTGTACAACGTGCCGGCCGCCGCGCGTGAACTCATCCGCGCGTTCTGGCCGGGGGCGCTGAGCCTCGTGGTGCGCCAAGCCCCGTCGCTGCAATGGGATCTGGGCGACGCCCACGGCACCGTCATGCTGCGGATGCCGCTGCATCCGGTGGCCATCGAACTGCTGCGCGAGGTCGGCCCGATGGCGGTGTCGAGCGCGAACACCTCGGGCCGGCCCCCTGCCGTGACAATCCAGGAAGCGCGCGACCAACTCGGCGAGCGCGTGCAGGTCTACCTCGACGCCGGCCCGTCCGCCCAGCAGACCGCCTCGACCATCGTCGACCTCACCGGAGCGAGCCCGCGGGTGCTGCGCCAAGGGCCGGTCACGGTGGAGGCCGTCGCCAAAGTTCTCGACACAGACCCCGCCGCACTGACGGAATGAGCTGAGCCGACGTGGCATACGGTGCATCGATGGGCTACGCGACGGACACCGTGCTCGCGCTCAACGAGCGTGGCGCCGGCGTCCCGCTTCGCGAACTGGCCCTCGTCGGGCTGACCGCGGCGATCATCACCTACTTCGCGACCGGCTGGGTGCGGGTGCTGGCCCGGCGGTTCGGCGCCGTGGCCTACCCGCGCGAGCGTGACGTCCATCTGCAGCCGACCCCGCGGATGGGCGGGCTGGCGATGTACGTCGGGGTGGTCGCCGCCGTCCTGCTCGCATCGCAACTTCCCGCGCTGACGCGGGGATTCGTCTACTCGTCGGGGATGCCCGCGGTGGTGGTGGCCGGTGGGCTGATCATGGCCATCGGCCTGATCGACGACCGTTGGGGCCTGGACGCGCTGACGAAGTTCGCCGGCCAGATCACCGCGGCCAGCGTGCTGGTCACCATGGGCGTCGCGTGGAGCGTGCTGTACATCCCGATCGGCGGTGTCGGCACCATCGTGCTCGACCAGGTGTCGTCGATCCTGCTCACGCTTGCGCTGACCGTGGCGATCGTCAACGCCATGAACTTCGTCGACGGGCTCGACGGGCTGGCCGCCGGCCTGGGGCTGATCACCGCGTCGGCCATCTGCATCTTCTCGATCGGATTGCTGCGCGATCACGGCGGCGACGTGCTGTTCTATCCGCCCGCAGTCATTTCGGTGGTGCTCGCCGGGGCCTGTCTCGGCTTCCTGCCCCACAACTTCCACCCCGCCAAGATCTTCATGGGCGACTCGGGCTCGATGCTGATCGGCTTGATGCTCGCCGCGGCGTCGACCACGGCGGCGGGCCCCATCTCGCAGACGGCTTACGGGGCGCGCGACGTGTTCGCGCTGCTGTCACCGTTCCTGTTGGTCGTGGCGGTTTTGTTCGTGCCCGCGTTGGACATGCTGCTGGCGATCGTGCGCCGAACTCGCGCGGGCCGCAGCCCGTTCAGCCCGGACAAGATGCACCTGCACCACCGGCTGCTTCAGATTGGCCATTCGCATCGCCGGGTCGTGCTGCTGATCTACCTCTGGGTCGGCATCGTCGCCTTGGGCGCGGCCAGCACGATTTTCTTCGATCCGCGCTACAGCGGGGTGGTCATGCTGGCGGCGATTCTGGTCGCGATCGTCGTCACGGTGATCCCACTTCTGCGCCGTCGAAACGGCCAGTGGACCGAGGTATACGACGGTAAGTAGTAGGCCCCGTTTTATGCCTGCGACCATGTGTTAGGGTGAAAAATCAGAACCCGAAAAACCTCGCGGGTTGCCGGCCCCGGACCCGTCGGTTCACGGCCGAGCGGACCGGTAAAACGACCGACAAAGGGAGCTGCCGCTTGGGTGATTCCAGTGCGCCGGACACGCTCCGATACGCTCATGGCGCCAAGCACTGGAACGTTGGATCATTCGGCAACTTCTGTGACCGCGGGATCGAGGTGAATCTGTGACGACGCCAGCGCACGACGCGCCGTTGGTGCTTCCCTCGATTGCGTTCCGGCCGGTGCGCCTGGCAGCAATCTGCGCGGTGCTCGCGGGGCTCGGCACGCTGGCGGCGGCGCTTCTGGGTCACGTGATGGTCGGGGTGTTCTTCGGAATCGGCCTCGCGCTCGGTCTGGTGAACGCCCTCCTGGTGCGACGGTCGGTCACCAACATCACGTCGCAGCCCCATCCGCTGAAAAGCAAGATGGCGCTGAATTCCGCGACCCGCCTGATGATCTTGACCATCATCGGGCTCGCCATCGCGTTCATCTTCCGGCCCGCTGGTCTCGGTGTCGTCTTCGGCATGGCCCTGTTCCAAATGCTGCTCGTCTTCACGACCACGCTGCCCGTGGCGAAGAAACTGCGGGCAGGCGGTACCGCTGACGGATTCGAAGGGGAACCCACACAGCAATGACCCAGAACATCCTCGCCGCCGACTCCGGGATCCACGTCGGCACGCACACCACCGCCAAATGGTTCGGGCTGACGGTCAATACCGACACGATGTTGTCGGCCACCATCGCCGCAGTGATCGTGCTGGCGCTGGCGTTCTACCTGCGCGCCAAGGTCACCTCCACGGGCGTCCCCACCGGTGTGCAGTTGTTCTGGGAAGGCATCACGATCCAGGCGCGCAACCAGATCGAGTCGGCGATCGGCATGCGCATCGCGCCGTTCGTGCTGCCGCTCGCGGTGACGCTGTTCGCCTACATCCTCATCGCCAACTGGCTGTCGGTGTTTCCGTGGCAGTACTCGAACGAGACCGGCATCCACGAGCTGCTCAAGCCGGCTGCCGCCGACATCAACTTCGTGCTGGCGCTTGGCCTTTTCGTGTTCATCTGCTATCACGCCGCGGGCTTCTGGCGCCGCGGTATCGTCGGGCATCCGCTGCGGCTGCTCAAGGGGCACGTCGCCTTCCTGGCGCCGATCAACCTCGTCGAAGAGATCGCCAAGCCGATCTCCCTGTCCCTGCGACTTTTCGGCAACGTCTTCGCCGGCGGCATCATGGTCACGATCATCGCGCTGTTCCCCGCCTACATCATGTGGGCGCCCAACGCGCTGTGGAAGTCTTTCGAACTGTTCATCGGTGCCATCCAGGCGTTCATCTTCGCGCTGCTGACGATCCTGTACTTCGGTCAGTCCATGGAGCTCGAAGACGAACACCACTAACCCGTAAACGCTCGACAACCTGGTAGGACCGCTACCAGTTATCAAGGAGGATAAAAGGAATGGATCCCACTATCGCTGCTGGCGCACTCATTGGCGGCGGTCTTCTCTTGGGTGGCGGCGCTGTCGGTGCCGCTATCGGTGACGGTGTCGTCGGCAGTGCTTTGGTCAACGGCGTAGCGCGGCAGCCGGAGGCTCAGGGCAGGCTCTTCGTGCCGTTCTTCATCACCGTTGGTCTGGTGGAGGCCATGTACTTCATCAACCTGGCCTTCATGGCGCTGTTCGTCTTCGCCACCCCGGTCGGCTAGTCGACGCCATGGCAGACCTCAGCACTACCGTTCTGGCGGCAGAGGAAGGCGGCGGCAACTTCCTGCTGCCAAACGGCACCTTCTTCTTCGTGCTGATCCTCTTCCTGATCGTGCTCGGCGTGATCAGCAAATGGGTTGTGCCGCCGATCAGCAAGGTGCTGCACGAGCGCGAGGCCATGGTCGCCAAGACCGTCGAAGACAACCGGCGCGCAGCACAACTGCGCGCCGCCGCCGAAGCCGATTACCTCAAGGTGATGGGTGAGGCGCGTCGGGAAGCGACCGACATTCGCGAAGAGGCCCGCGCCGAGGGTCGCCAGATCGTCGAGGATGCGCGCGCCCGCGCCCACGCTGAAGTCTCGACGTTGCTCCAGCAGGCCAACTCCGAACTGACCGAGCAGTCGCGCGCTCTGACCGCCGAACTGCAGACGTCAGTGGAGACGTTGGCGGCAAGCCTGGCCAGCCGTGTGCTCGGGGTCGACGTGACCACGCGCACGGTCCCGGCCACGACGGGTCAAGGACGGTAACCAGTGTCGACGTTCATCGGACAGCTGATCGGCTTCATCATCATCGTCTTCGGCATCACGAAGTGGGTGGCGCCGATGGTGCGCCGGATGATGCAGCAGCAGCAGGAGAACGTGCGCATCCAGCTCGCCGAGCACGCCGAGGCCGAGAAGAAGGTCGCTGAAGCTGATTCCGAGCACGCCAAGGCGTTGGAAGAAGCCAAGGCGGAGGCGGCCAAGGTGATCGAGGAGGCTCGGCACGACGCCGAGAAGATCGCCGAGCAGCTACGTAACCAGGCTGACGTCGAGCTTGAGCGCATCAAGACCCAAGGCGCACAACAGATTCAGTTGCTACGCCAACAGCTCATCCGGGAGCTGCGGCAAAGCCTCGGCGCTGAATCCGTGCACCGCGCCGGTGATCTGGTGCGCGATTTCGTCTCCGATCCGTCCGAGCAGGGCGCAACGGTCGACCGCTTCCTTGCCGAACTAGACGAAATGGCGCCGTCCAGCACCGTCTTCACCGATGCCGCGACGGCCAAACTGCGTGCGGCCAGCCGGGAGTCGATCACCAAGGTGGTCGAGCGGTTCGATGAGACGGTCGCAGGCAGCGACGCCGACACGCTGACCGGTGTGGCCGACGACCTGGTTTCGGTCGTGAAACTGCTTCGCGCCGAAGCCGTGCTGGCCAGGCACCTTGCCGATCCGTCGGCAGACGCCGGTCTCAAGACCGGGCTGGCCGAGCGACTGCTGTCCGGCAAGGTGTCGGACGCCGCGCTGGACATCGTCAAAACCGCTGTGTCACAACGTTGGTCGTCGACCTCGGATCTCGCTCACGGTTTGCAGCACATCGCCAGGCTGGCCCTGTTGGTCCGCGCCGAACGCGAGGGCCAGATCGAGGACGTCGAAGACCAGCTCTTCCGGTTCAGTCGCGTTCTGGACGCCGAACCGAGGTTGATCAACCTGCTCAGCGACTTCACCACGCCCGCGGATGGGCGGATCAAGCTGCTGAACGACGTGCTGCGTGGCCGGGCCAGCAAGAACACCGCCGACCTGCTGCGCCAGACGGTCGAACTGCTGCACGGCGAGCGAGCCGACGAGGTGGTCCGCGACCTGGCGAACCTCGCGGTGTCCCGCCGCGGTGAGGTCGTCGCGCACGTGCGTGCTGCCGCCGAACTCGGCGACGCCCAACGCAACCGGCTCACCGAGCTGCTCACCCGCATCTACGCCCATCCCGTCTCGCTTCAGCTCGACGTGGACCCGGCGCTGATCGGCGGTTTGACGATCGCCGTCGGCGACGAGGTGATCGACGGATCGCTGGCGTCGAAGCTGGCGGCGGCCGAAAGCCACCTGCCCGACTGACCCGATAACACCCAAAGACCCAGGAAAAAGGAAGACGAAAAGCCATGGCAGAGTTGACGATCTCAGCGAATGAGATCCAAGGTGCGATCGAGGAGTACGTAGCCGGGTTCGAGGCCGAAACCGAGCGTGAAGAGATCGGTACGGTCATCGACGCCGGCGACGGTATCGCACACGTCGAGGGACTGCCGTCCGTCATGACCCAGGAACTGCTGGAGTTCCCCGGCGGTGTGCTCGGGGTCGCGCTCAACCTCGACGAGCACAGCATCGGTGCCGTCATCCTCGGTGACTTCGAGCGGATCGAAGAGGGCCAGCAGGTGAAGCGGACCGGCAACGTGCTGTCGGTGCCGGTCGGCGACGGCTTCCTTGGCCGGGTGGTCAATCCGCTGGGCCAGCCCATCGACGGTCGCGGTGACATCGAGACCACCGAGCGGCGCGCGCTGGAGTTGCAGGCGCCCTCCGTGGTGCAGCGCCAGAGCGTGAGCGAGCCGCTGCAGACCGGCATCAAGGCGATCGACTCCCAGACCCCGATCGGTCGCGGCCAGCGCCAGCTGATCATCGGTGACCGCAAGACCGGCAAGACCGCGGTCTGCGTGGACACGATCCTCAACCAGCGGCAGAACTGGGAGACCGGGGATCCGGCCAAGCAGGTGCGTTGCGTGTACGTGGCCGTCGGCCAGAAGGGCACCACGATCGCCAGCGTGCGCCGCACCCTCGAAGAGGGCGGGGCGATGGACTACACCACCATCGTCGCCGCGCCGGCCTCTGACTCCGCCGGGTTCAAATGGCTTGCGCCATACACGGGTTCGGCCATCGCCCAGCACTGGATGTACGGCGGCAAGCACGTGCTGATCGTGTTCGACGACCTGACCAAGCAGGCCGAGGCGTACCGCGCGATCTCGCTGCTGCTTCGTCGCCCGCCCGGCCGTGAGGCCTATCCGGGCGACGTGTTCTACCTGCACTCCCGGCTGCTGGAGCGCTGCGCCAAGCTCTCCGACGAGCTCGGTGGCGGGTCACTCACCGGGCTGCCGATCATCGAGACCAAGGCCAACGACATCTCGGCCTACATCCCGACCAACGTCATCTCGATCACCGATGGGCAGTGCTTCCTGGAGACCGACCTGTTCAACCAGGGCGTGCGGCCGGCCATCAACGTCGGTGTGTCGGTGTCCCGCGTCGGCGGTGCCGCGCAGATCAAAGCGATGAAAGAGGTGGCGGGCTCGCTTCGTCTGGATCTGTCGCAGTACCGCGAACTCGAGTCGTTCGCGGCCTTCGCCTCGGACCTCGACGAAACCTCGAAGGCTCAGCTGGACCGCGGCGCGCGGCTGGTCGAGCTGCTCAAGCAGCCGCAGAACAGCCCGATGCCGGTCGAGGAGCAGGTGGTCGCCATCTTCCTCGGCACCAAGGGCCACCTGGACTCGGTGCCGGTGGAAGACGTCCAGCGGTTCGAGCAGGAGTTCCTCGAGCACGTCAAGGCCTCACACGAGGCGATTCTCAACGACATCCGGGACACCACCAAGCTCTCCGATGAGACCGCCGAGAAGCTCGCGAACGTGGTCAACGAGTTCAAGAAGGGCTTCGCGACCACCGACGGCAGCTCCGTGGTGCCCGACGAGCACGTCGAGGCCATGGCCGAAGAGGACGTCGAAAAAGAATCGGTGAAGGTACGCAAGCCCGCACCGAAGAAGAAGAAGTCGTAGGGCTGAAGGGTCCAGTAACCAATGGCAGCAACACTGCGCGAACTGCGCGGCAGGATCCGCTCCGCGGGCTCGATCAAGAAGATCACCAAAGCCCAGGAGCTGATCGCCACCTCGCGGATCGCCAAGGCGCAGGCCCGTGTCGAGGCGGCTCGGCCGTACGACCGCGAAATCACCAACATGCTCACGGAACTGGCCAGCGCCAGCGCGCTGGATCATCCGTTGCTGGTCGCTCGTGAGAAGCCGCGACGGGCAGGCGTTCTGGTGGTGTCCTCCGACCGCGGGCTGTGCGGTGCGTACAACGCCAACGTGCTCCGCCGATCCGAGGAGCTGTTCTCCCTGCTACGCGAGGAGGGCAAGGAACCGGTCCTCTACGTGGTGGGCCGAAAAGCGCTCGGCTACTACAGCTTCCGCAACTGGAATGTGACCGAGGCGTGGACGGGTTTCTCGGAGCGCCCCGATTACGAGAACGCGAACGCGATCGCGTCGACACTGGTCGATGCGTTCATGGCCGGCGTCGACGACGAGGGCGACGATCCGGGAGCGGACGACGTGCTCGGCGTCGACGAACTGCACATCGTGTTCACCGAGTTCCGGTCGATGTTGTCGCAGACGGCCACCGCGCGCCGGATCGCGCCGATGGAGGTCGAATACAGCGAAGAGGACACCGGTCTGCACACCCTGTTCTCGTTCGAGCCCGACGCCGAAGCGCTGTTCGCCGCGCTGCTGCCGCGGTACATCTCCACCCGCATCTTCGCCGCCCTGCTCGAGGCGGCGGCGTCGGAGTCGGCATCGCGCAGGCGTGCCATGAAGTCGGCTACCGACAACGCTGACGAGCTCATCACGGATCTGACATTGCAGGCCAACCGTGAGCGCCAGGCGCAGATCACCCAGGAAATCAGCGAGATCGTCGGTGGCGCAAACGCGTTGGCCGACGCCAAGAGTTAGCACGCAGAGGAAGCGAAACCAGATATGACTGCTACCGCCGAACGCGAGACGAACAAGGCCGGCGCCGACACCAACGGACGCGTGGTGCGAGTCACCGGCCCGGTCGTCGACGTCGAGTTCCCACGCGGCGCCGTTCCGGAACTGTTCAACGCACTGCACGCCGAGATCGGCTACAAGGACCTGGCCAAGACACTGACGCTGGAGGTCGCCCAGCACCTCGGCGACAACCTGGTGCGTTGCATCTCGATGCAGCCCACCGACGGCCTGGTGCGTGGGGTCGAGGTCACCGACACCGGCGGGTCGATCTCGGTCCCGGTCGGCGACGGCGTCAAGGGGCACGTGTTCAACGCGCTCGGCGACTGCCTCGACGATCCCGGCTACGGCAAGGACTTCGAGAAGTGGTCCATCCACCGCAAGCCGCCGGCCTTCGACGAGCTGGAACCCCGCACCGAGATGCTGGAGACCGGTCTGAAGGTGGTCGACCTGCTGACGCCCTACGTGCGCGGCGGCAAGATCGCGCTGTTCGGCGGTGCCGGCGTGGGCAAGACGGTGTTGATCCAGGAGATGATCAACCGCATCGCTCGTAACTTCGGTGGTACTTCGGTGTTCGCCGGGGTGGGGGAGCGCACCCGTGAGGGCAACGACCTCTGGGTCGAGCTCGCCGAAGCGAACGTGCTCAAGGACACCGCGCTGGTGTTCGGTCAGATGGACGAGCCGCCGGGCACCCGTATGCGGGTGGCGCTGTCGGCGCTGACGATGGCCGAGTTCTTCCGCGACGAGCAGGGCCAGGACGTGCTTCTGTTCATCGACAACATCTTCCGGTTCACCCAGGCCGGCTCCGAGGTGTCGACGCTGCTTGGCCGTATGCCCTCCGCGGTGGGTTACCAGCCGACACTGGCCGACGAGATGGGTGAGCTGCAGGAGCGCATCACCTCTACCCGCGGCCGGTCCATCACCTCGATGCAGGCCGTGTACGTGCCCGCCGACGACTACACCGACCCGGCGCCGGCGACCACGTTCGCGCACCTGGACGCCACCACGGAGTTGAGCCGTGCGGTGTTCTCGAAGGGCATCTTCCCGGCGGTGGACCCGCTGGCGTCGTCCTCGACGATCCTGGACCCCAGCATCGTCGGCGACGAGCACTACCGGGTCGCCCAGGAAGTCATTCGAATCCTGCAGCGCTACAAGGACCTTCAGGACATCATCGCGATTCTGGGTATCGACGAGCTGTCCGAGGAGGACAAGCAGCTGGTCAACCGGGCGCGGCGGATCGAGCGTTTCCTCAGCCAGAACATGATGGCGGCCGAGCAGTTCACCGGCCAGCCGGGTTCGACGGTTCCGCTGAAGGAGACCATCGAGTCCTTCGACAGGCTGACCAAGGGCGACTTCGACCATCTGCCCGAGCAGGCATTCTTCCTCATCGGCGGGCTCGACGATCTCGCCAAGAAGGCCGAAAGCCTTGGCGCCAAGCTGGAAGACACAAGCGGCGACGGCGCGCCGGTCTCCAGTGACGACAGCGGCAAGGGCGACAACGGCGATAAGGCGCAATAGCCATGGCGGAGCTAGACGTCGACATCGTCGCCGTCGAACGTGAGATCTGGTCGGGCAAGGCCACCTTCGTCTTCACCCGCACCACCGCCGGTGAGATCGGGATCCTGCCCCGCCACATCCCGTTGGTCGCGCAACTGGTCGACGACGCGGTCGTGCGGGTCGAGCGCGAGGGCGAAGAGGATCTGCGCATCGCGGTCGACGGCGGGTTCATGTCGGTCACCGACGTGGGCGTGATCATTCTCGCCGAGTCCGCCGAACTCGAGTCCGAGATCGACGCCGACGCTGCGCGTCAGGACGCCGACTCCGACGATCCAGCAACAGCCGCCAGGGGACGGGCCAGACTCCGCGCCCTGGGTCAGATCGACTAGCGGGCCCGCAGATGAGCGCGTCCATGTGGATCATGGTCGCGCTGGTCGGCGTTCTCTTCGCGGTCGTCGTCGCCCTGAGCTACCGGTTGTGGAAGCTGCGCCAGGTGGGTGGCACCGCGGCGATTCTGCGTGATGTGCCCGCCGTCGGCGGTCACGGCTGGCGGCACGGCGTGATTCGGTATCGCGGTGGGGAGGCCGGGTTCTATCGGTTGTCCAGCCTGCGCTGGTGGCCGGATCGCCGGTTGAGCCGCCGAGGCTTGGAGATCGTGTCTCGACGAGCGCCCCGCGGCGACGAATTCGACATCATGACGCACGAAATCGTGGTGCTGGAGGTCCGGGACGTCAGCCCGGAACGCCGGCGGAGTTACGAGATTGCGCTGGACCGCGGGGCGTTGACTGCGTTCCTGTCCTGGGTGGAGTCGCGGCCGTCGCCCCGGGCACGCCGACGCGCACGCTAATCCGTTGCGCCACCGCCGGGTTGCCACAACACATCGCCGCCGGGGTTGGCCACCCGCGACAGTATGAACAGCAGATCCGACAGCCGGTTGAGATACTTGGCGGGAAGCACGCTGACCCCGTCACCGTGAATCTCCACGGCCTTCCACGCGGACCGCTCGGCCCGACGCACCACAGTGCGCGCCACATGCAGGAGCGCCGACAGCGGCGTACCGCCTGGCAGCACAAAGGAGTTCAGTGCCGGCAGCGGCTCGTTGAACTCGTCGCACCAGGCTTCCAACCGGTCGATATAGCTCTGCGGAACCCGCAGCGGTGGATACTTGGGGTTCTCCGCCACCGGAGTCGACAGATCCGCGCCGGCGTCGAAGAGGTCGTTCTGAATCTGCCTGAGCACGTTGAGAATCTGCTCATCGGGGTGGCCCAACGCGATCGCCACGCCGATGGCGGCATTGGCTTCGTCGCAGTCGGCGTACGCCTCGAGGCGGGCGTCATTCTTTGACACCCTGCTGAAGTCGCTCAAGCCGGTGGTTCCGTCATCGCCCGTGCGCGTATAGATGCGGGTCAGATGAACGCCCATGCCGAAACCGTACCGGAAGGACTCGGCATGGCGACTGACACCGTCTTGAGCGCTGTTTACACTGACCGCGTGAGCGAGCGTTTCGTGGTCACCGGCGGAAGCCGGTTGTCGGGCGAAGTTGCCGTCGGGGGTGCCAAGAACAGCGTCTTGAAGCTGATGGCGGCGTCGCTGTTGGCGGAGGGCACCACCACGATCACTAATTGCCCGGACATCCTCGACGTGCCGCTGATGGCGGAAGTTCTGCGGGGTCTGGGCGCCACCGTCGAACTGGACGCCGACGTGGTGCGGATCACGTCCCCCGACGAGCCCAAGTACGACGCCGACTTTGCTGCCGTTCGGCAGTTCCGCGCCTCGGTGTGCGTCCTGGGGCCTCTGGTCGGGCGGTGCAAGCGGGCCCGGGTGGCGCTGCCCGGCGGCGACGCGATCGGGTCGCGCCCCCTGGACATGCACCAGGCCGGCCTGCGCCAACTGGGGGCCCGGTGCAACATCGAGCACGGCTGCGTGGTTGCCGAGGCCGACCATCTGCGCGGCGCGGAGATCCAACTGGAGTTCCCGTCGGTCGGGGCCACCGAGAACATCCTGATGGCGGCCGTGGTCGCCGAGGGCGTGACGACCATCCACAACGCCGCACGCGAGCCCGACGTCGTCGACCTGTGCACCATGCTCAACCAGATGGGCGCCCAGATCTCGGGGGCGGGTACCCCGACGATGACGATCACCGGCGTGGACCGGCTGCATCCGACCGAACACCGGGTGATCGGGGACCGCATCGTCGCCGCGACCTGGGGCATCGCCGCGGCGATGACCCGGGGGGACATCTCGGTGGTCGGGGTCGACCCGCAGCATCTGCAGTTGGTCCTGCACAAGCTGCATGACGCCGGCGCGACCGTCACCCAGACGGACAACGGCTTCCGGGTGGTCCAGTACGAGCGGCCCAAGGCCGTCAACGTCGCCACGCTGCCGTTTCCCGGGTTCCCGACCGACCTGCAGCCGATGGCCATCGCGCTGGCGTCGATCGCCGACGGCACCTCGATGATCACCGAGAACGTGTTCGAGGCGCGGTTCCGGTTTGTCGAGGAGATGGTCCGGCTCGGTGCCGACGCCCGCACCGACGGGCATCACGCCGTGGTCCGGGGCATCCCCCAGCTCTCCAGCGCGCCGGTGTGGTCATCGGACATCCGCGCTGGTGCCGGCCTGGTCCTGGCGGGCCTGGTCGCTGACGGCGACACCGAGGTCCACGACGTGTTCCACATCGACCGGGGCTATCCGCTGTTCGTGGAGAACCTCAAGAGCCTGGGCGCCGAGATCGAGCGGGTCGCCTGAGCGCGGGCCGCTGAGCTGCCCGGCCGCGGCCGGGGAGGGGGGCGTTGGACGCGGCTGGAGGACGGGGTAGTCTTTACCCAGAAGCCAACGGCCCCAGCCAGATCGGCTGGCGGACGCGGTTTGACGTCCCTGTCCACATGGAGTACAGTGGCAGGGTTGCCTGCAGAGCGGGTGTGTTGTTTGAGAACTCAATAGTGTGTTTGGTGGTTTTTGTTTGT
>NZ_ATDN01000004.1 GCF_004014805.1 Mycolicibacterium elephantis DSM 44368 | reverse complement strand
GGCCGCGGCAGCAGGCGGCGCGGCGGCCGCCGGAGGTGGTGCGACGGCGGGCTCTGCCGGCGCGGCCGGCTTGGGTGCCGCCGACTTGGCCGGGGCCTTGGCAGCCTTGGCAGCCTTGGCGGGAGCGCCGTTGCCGTCGGCCTTGACCTTCTTCTCTTCGGCGGCCTTGCCGCCGCCGAACGATTCGCGCAGCCGGCGCGCTACGGGTGCCTCCACGGTGGAGGACGCTGATTTGACGAATTCGCCCTGCTCACTCAGGCGGGCGAGTACTTCCTTGCTGGTGACACCGAGTTCCTTAGCCAACTCGTGTACACGGGCCTTTGCCACTACATCTCCATCTCTAGAGGCGTCAGCGGTGGTAGGCGCCGCGCCTCGGTTTAGCTATGACACATGGTCATCGGGGCTTCACGGTGTGCTCATGTTCTTCGCTACCTGTTCTGTTTCCGGGTGGATCGGCCGGTTCGGCGCTGCTGGCAGCGCTGACGTACTCGATCACCGCAGTTAGGTCCGGTGAACCGGTGATGCGCAACGCTCGACCGAAAGCCCGCCGCCGAATCGCCACCTCAAGACACTGGGGATCGGGGTGCAACCACGCACCCCGCCCCGGCAGCCTTCTCGCTGAGTCAACGGTCACAGCGCTGGCATCATTCCCAGGCTCGTTTCCGTCGTCGACAGCGACCACTCGAAGCAGTTCGACGGCCAGCTCTCGCTTTCGGCAGCCCACGCATGTCCGCACCGGGCCGACAATGGCGTCGGAGCTGCGTCGATGCGTCGAAGCCGAAGTCTCGCGCTGGATCAAGGGTGAGTCTACCGTCCCGTCTGGTGCGATTCGCAACGGCTGTGCTGGTCGGCGTGTGGACCGCCGCCGACCCTATCGGTCGTGGACGGCGCCGCGCGCCGGGTCGGCGTCGGGTTCGGGCTTGTCGGCGACGGCGGCATCGCTGCGGATGTCGATCCGCCAGCCGGTCAGCCGTGCCGCCAGCCGGGCATTCTGGCCCTCCTTGCCGATGGCCAGCGACAGCTGGAAGTCGGGTACGACGACGCGCGCCGCGCGGGCCGCCTCGTCGATGATGCTGACCGACACCACCTTGGCCGGGGAAAGCGCGTTGGCCACGAACTTCGCCGGGTCGGGGTCGTAGTCGATAATGTCGATCTTCTCGCCGGACAGTTCGCTCATCACGTTGCGCACCCGCTGGCCCATCGGGCCGATGCAGGCGCCCTTGGCGTTGAGGCCGGGCACCCGCGAGGTCACCGCGATCTTCGAGCGGTGGCCGGCCTCCCGCGCGACCGCCACGATCTCCACCGAGCCGTCGGCGATCTCGGGCACCTCCAGCGCGAACAGCTTACGCACCAGGTTGGGGTGGGTGCGCGACAGCGTGATCAGCGGTTCGCGGGTTCCCCGGGTGACGCCGACGACGTAGCAGCGCAGCCGGTCGCCGTGCTCATAGCGCTCGCCGGGCACCTGCTCGGCGACGGGGATGACGCCCTCGGAGCCCTTGGTTTCGCTGCCCATCCGCACGACCACGAGCCCGCGGGCGTTGGCCCTGGCGTCGCGCTGGATGACGCCGGCGACGATGTCGCCTTCCCGCGCGGAGAACTCGCCGAAGGTCTTCTCGTTCTCGGCGTCACGGAACCGTTGCAGCATCACCTGCCGCGCGGTCGTGGCGGCCACGCGGCCGAACCCCTCCGGGGTGTCGTCCCACTCGGTGACGATGTTGCCGTCGGCGTCACGTTCGGTGGCGATCACCTTGACCTCACCGGTCTTACGGTCGATCTCGATACGTGCCTCGTCGGCGTGCCCCTCGGTGTGCCGATAGGCGGTCAACAGCGCCGATTTGATCGTCTCGACGAGTTCACCCACCGGGATGCCCCGGTCCACCTCGATCGCATGCAGTGCCGCCATGTCGATGTTCACGCCCCGGCCTCCTTCCCAGCTCGGCCGACCAGCTCCAGCTCTCGCGGATTCGGAGGTGAAAACTCCACCTGGACAACGGCTTTCGCGATAGACGCCAGCGGGAGTTCACGCACCGTGAAATGGGCTGCGCGGCCCTCGCGAACCACCAATCGCACCGCGCCGCCTTCCGTTTCGCCCAGCCGGCCGGTGAGCTGGGAGCCGTCGGACAACGTCAGCTCCACCTTGCGACCGAGGGCGCGCCGAAAGTGCTTCTCGGCGGTCAGCGGCCGGTCCACACCCGGCGAGGTGACCTCGAGGACGTAGGGCGCCGCCTTGGCGTCGACGCGGTCGAGCAGCTCGGACGCCGAACGGGACAGCTCGGCCAGGGATTCCAGATCGAGACCCTGGTCAGCGTCGACCACCACCGTGATGCGCGGCGGACGCGCACTCGCGTTGATCACCACGTCTTCGATTTCATAGCCTGCACGCGCGAACTCGCCGTCGAGCAGCTCGATCACCTGTTTCTGCGACGGCAATTCCGCAGACCGCTCCGTCACGGCGAGCTCCTCATCTTGAGTTGTTCGGACATAGGCTCCGCGCACGCATCAGAGAACACTGAAACCGACTACCCACGATACGCCAGGCTCGCCGGGGTAAGCGCCAAACGCGCGCCCACCCGCGGGGGACGGCGATGGCAAGATGTTGCTCGTGCCGAGCCCACCGCCGACCCTCAGCAGGCGACGTGTGTTGTTCGGAGCGGCGGCGCTGACGCTGCTCGGTGTGACCGCAGGCGGATGCGGGTCGCCCCCGCCCCCTGAAGTCGACGAACTGCTCGCGCAGCTCAACCGCGCCCGTGCCGACAGCCAGCTGGCCAGCGACGCCGCGGCCGACGCCGGCGGGGCCGTCGCGCAGGCCCTCGACGCCATCGCGGCCGAACGGTCGGCACACGCCCAGGCGCTGACCGACGAGCTGGTCCGGCTGCGCGGCGACGACGCCCCGACCGAGGCGCCGACCAGCACCACGGCCGAGCCGGTCAGGACGCCGACCGCCAAGGACGTCGTCGGCGCGCTGCGGGTGTCGGCGCAGAGCGCCGCCGAACTGGCCGCGACGTTGTCGGGTTACCGCGCCGGGCTGGTGGCGTCGATTGCGGCCGCCTGCACCGCGGCCTACACCGTCGCCCTTGTCTTCCCCGAGGCAACGCCGTGACCACGCCGGCGCCGAGCACCCCGTCGCGTCCGCAGGATCCGGCCGACGGCGCGTTGTTCGACGCCGTGGCCACCGAACACGCGACGATCTACGGCTACGGGGTGGTGTCCGCACATTCGCTGCCCGAACGCAACTACCTGGTGTCCGAGGCGATGGGCGAGCATCGCGAACGCCGCGAGGAGGCGCTGGTCATGCTCGCCGAGCGTTCGGTCGAGGCTCCCCTGCCCGCCGCCGGATATCAGCTGCCGATCGACGTCGACACCCCCGTCGACGCGGCGAAGCTCGCGGTGCGGATGGAGGACGACGCCGCGGCGGCCTGGCGGGCGGTCATCGAACAGGCCACCCACCAGCAGGACCGGGCGTTCGCGGTGACCGCGCTGACGCAGTGCGCGGTGATGGCGGCCCGGTGGCGCCGGGTGCTGGGCGCCGATCCCGTCACCGTCGCGTTCCCCGGCGGTAACGAAGAGTCCTGAGTCGCCCTCAGCTGCGGCCCGTCTCGAACGGCACGTCGATGCCCGGCTCGCGGGGGCGGCGAAACGCCTCGATGCGCTCGATTGACACCTCGAGCATCCGGCGGCACGGGCCCGGTCCGCTATCGCAGCGCCGCGGCGATGTCTGCGGCCGCGTTCGCGACGGCGATCTCACGCGTCTCGCCGGCGGCCCGGTTGCGCAACTCGACGACACCGTCGGCCCAGCCGCGCCCGACGACGACAATCCATGGCACACCGAGTAATTCGGCGTCCTTGAACTTCACTCCGGGCGAGGCGGTGCGGTCGTCGAGCAGGACCTCGACGCCGAGCCGGTCCAGTTCCGCGGCCAGCTCTTCGGCACCGGCACGGGCGGCGGCGTCCTTGTTGGCGATCACCACGTGCGCGTCGTACGGCGAGACCGAGGACGGCCACACCAGACCAAGCTCGTCGTGATGCTGTTCGGCGATCACCGCGACCAGCCGCGACACCCCGATTCCGTAGGAGCCCATCGTGAGTCGCACCGGCTTGCCGTCCTCGCCGAGCACGTCCACCTCGAACGCGTCGGTGTATTTGCGGCCGAGCTGGAAGATGTGGCCGATCTCGATGCCGCGTGCCGAGACCAGCGGCCCTGCCCCGTCCGGAGACGGGTCGCCGTCGCGCACCTCGGCGGCCTCGATGGTGCCGTCGGGGACGAAGTCACGGCCGGCGACCAGCCCGACCACGTGCTTGCCCGGCTCGTCGGCCCCGGTGATCCACGACGTGCCGTCCACCACCCGCGGGTCGACGAGGTAGCGAACACCGTTGGCCAGCAATGCTTTCGGACCGATGTAACCCTTCGCCAGGAACGGATACCTGGCGAAGTCGGCGTCCTCGAGCATCGCGTACTCCGCGGGTTCGAGCGCGGCGCCGAGGCGCTTCTCGTCGACCTCGCGGTCGCCGGGCACCCCCACCGCCAGCAGTTCCCACTCCCCGCCTGGCTGGCGCACCTTCAGCACGACGTTCTTGAGCGTGTCCGCCGCGGTGACCGTGCGGTCCAGCGCGGTGTTGGCCCACTCGACCAGCGTGGCGATGGTCGGGGTGCCGGGGGTGTCGTACACCTTGGCTTCGGGTTGGCCCTCGATGGGCAGCGCGGCCGGCACCGCGGTGGTGACCGCCTCGACGTTGGCGGCGTATCCGGATTCCACGCAGCGCACGAACGTGTCCTCACCGACATCGCTTTCGGCGAGAAACTCCTCGGATGCGCTGCCGCCCATGGCACCTGACACCGCCGAGACGATCACGTAGCGCACGCCGAGGCGGTCGAAGATCCGTTGGTAGGCGTCGCGGTGGGCTTGGTACTGGGCCGCAAGCCCGTCATCGGAGACGTCGAAGGAATACGAGTCCTTCATCACGAACTCGCGGCCCCGCAGAATCCCGGCGCGGGGCCTGGCCTCGTCGCGGTACTTGGTCTGGATCTGGAACAGCAGCAGCGGAAAGTCCTTGTAGCTGCTGTACTCGCCCTTGACCGTCAAGGTGAAGAACTCTTCGTGGGTCGGCCCGAGCATGTAGTCGTTGCCGCGGCGGTCCTGCAGGCGGAAGACGCTGTCGCCGTACTCGGTCCATCGGTTCGTCGCCTCGTAGGGCGCCTTGGGAAGCAACGCGGGAAACAGGATCTCCTGGCCGCCGATCGCGGTCATCTCCTCGCGCACGATGTTCTCGACCTTGCGCAGCACCCTGAGCCCCAGCGGAAGCCAGCTGTACAGCCCCGGCCCGACCGGGCGGATGTAACCCGCCCGGATCAGCAGCTTGTGGCTGGGAACCTCGGCGTCGGCCGGGTCGTCGCGCAGCGTACGCAGAAACAGCTCTGACATGCGGGTGATCACAGCCGACAACCTTACTGGTGGCGCGGCTAGAGCTCGCCGGCCTCCACCGCTTCGCGGGTGTGCTGGGCGGTGGCGATCTGGCGGGCGGTGAACCCGATCCAGAACGCGGCGATGCCGACGATCACCGCGATGCCGGCCACCCACAGCAGCGAGTACGTGTACCCCTGCCCCAGCGCGTCGAGCTGGGCGGGTGTCATGTCCTTGACCGGGCCGGTGGTGCCGCCCAGGTACAGCGTGCGAGAGGTCTGCACGGCCTGGATGACGACCAGCACCAGCGGGCCGCCCAGGTTCTGCACCATGAGCGTGATCGAGGACACCGGGCCGATCTCGCCGGGGCCCACCCCCGCGATCGCGCACAGCGGCAGGATCACCGCGATCATCCCGATCCCGAAACCGCCGACGACGATGGGCGCGAACAGGTCCGGGAAATACGGGATGCTGCGGTCCAGCAGCGAGCCGTACAGCATCGCGCCGAGCACGAACACGCCGCCGCCGATGATCAGCCAGCGCGGCGCGATGCGGGGTGCCAGCTTGGCCGCGGTCGCGCTGCCCACCCCGAACGCCAGCGCGAACGGGATGAAGCAGATGCCGGCCCTCAGCGCCGAGTAGCCGAGCACGTCCTGCACCAGCAACCCGATCATCACCGTCAGGGTCAGCATCACGCCGCCGGCCAGGAACAGCGCGACGAACGTCATCACCCGGTTGCGGTTGTCGAACACCGAGAACGGAACGATGGGGTGCTGCGCGGTGCGCTCGACGAGCAGAAACCCGAGGAAGAACACCGCCGCGGCCACCGCGGCGCCGATCACCAGCGGATCGATCCACCCGCGCGGGGGTCCCTGGGTGAAGACCAGCACCGCCGACGTGCAACCCAGCGTGGCCAGCAGCGCGCCGGCGACGTCGAGTTTGAGGCGCTCATGATGGGTCTCGGCGAGCTGGGTGACCGCGACGGCGATGATGACCACGCCGATCGGCACGTTGATGAGAAACGCCAGCCGCCACGAGATCACGGTCAGCGCACCGCCGAGGACCAGGCCGGTCACCGAGCCGATGCCCTGCATCGCCGCCGAGATCGCCAACGCCCGGTTGCGGGCCTGCCCGACCGCGTACGTCGTCGCGATCAACGCGAGCCCGGTGGGCGCGGCGACCGCCGCCCCGGTGCCCTGCACCGCCCGCGCCACGATCAGCGTGGTCGGGTCGGTGGCCAGGCCGCACACCAGCGAGGCGATCGTGAACACCCCAACGCCCGACAGAAACGCCCGCTTGTGCCCGATCGCGTCGCCGACGCGCCCGCCGAGCAGCAACAGCCCGCCGAACGCCAGCACGTATGCGGTGATCACCCAGCTCTTGCTCACGTCGGTGAGGCCGAGATCGGCCTGCATCCGCGGTAGCGCGACGATCACGATCGTGCCGTCGAGCGTCGACATGAGCTGCATGCCGGTGATCGCGAAGATCGCCGGGCCCAACACCTTCGACGCCAGCGGCGTGTGGTCCGTCGACCCGGCAGACATGGATAGCCAGCCTACCCATGGGCGATTTCGGCGTACTTGGTCACGCTAGGCGTGACGAACTACGCCCGAATCGCTACAGCTCGCCCTGGTCGAGCGCGTCCTTGACCTCTTGGGCGTGGGCGACCTCCGCGGCGGTGTAGCGGATGAACAGCGCCGCACAGCCGACGATCACCGCGACCGCGGCCACCCACAGCAGACCGTAGGTGTAGCCCTGGTCTAGCGCATGCAATTGCGCGGCGTCCATGTCGTGCACCGGTCCGGTGGTGCCGCCCAGATACAGCGTGCGCGAGGTGATCACGGCCTGGACCACCGCCAACACCAGTGGGCCGCCGAGGTTCTGCAGCATCAGCGCGATCGCCGACACCGGCCCGATCTGGTCGAACCCGACACCGGCGATGGCCGACACGGTCAACGGGACGACGATCATGCCGATGCCGAAGCCGCCGACGGTGATCGGGATCACCAGGTTCGGGAAGTATGGGATGTCGCCGTGCAGCGTGGAGCCGTAGATCATCGCGCCGAGCACCAGCACGCCGCCGGCGATCACCAGCACACGCGGCGGGAACAGCGACACCAGGTGCGACGACGCGCCCAGCCCGATGCCGAGCGCGATGACGAACGGGATGAAGCCGATACCGGCGCGCAGCGGCGTGTAGCCCATGATGTCCTGCACGTACAGCCCGATCAGCACGGTCAGCGTGAACATCACGCCGCCGGCCAGGAAGATCGCCGCGAAGGTGGCGACCCGGTTGCGGTCCTTGAACAGCTCGAACGGCACGACGGGGTTTTCCGCGGTGCGTTCGACATAGAGGAACGCGATCAGGAAGGTCAGCGCGGCGATGCCCGAGCCCACGGTCGCCGGGGACAGCCAGCCCTGCTCGGGGCCCATCGAGAAGCCGAACACCGCGGCCGTACAGCCCAGCGTGGCCAGGATCGCGCCGGCGGCGTCGAGCTTCAACCGCTCGCGCTGCGTCTCACGCAGGGTCCTGCGGGCCAGGTAGACCACCAGCATCCCGATCGGAACGTTCACCAAAAACGCCCAGCGCCACGAGACTTCGGTCAGCGCGCCGCCGACCACCAGGCCCATGACCGAACCGACGCCCGTCATCGCGGCGAACACCGCGGTGGCCGCGTTGCGGGCCGGTCCCTTGGGGAACGTCGTGGCGATCAGCGCCAGTCCGGTCGGCGAGGCGATCGCGGCGCCCACGCCCTGCAGCAACCTGGCGATCACCAGGGTGCTCTCGTCCCAGGCGATGCCGCACAGGATCGAGGCGATCGAGAACAGCGTGACGCCGACGATGAAGGTCCGCTTGCGGCCGATGGTGTCGCCGAGCCGGCCGCCCAGCAGCATCAGGCCGCCGAACGCCAGCACATAGGCGGTGATGACCCAGCTGCGGCCGGCGTCCGTCAGGCTCAGCTCGTCTTGGATCTTGGGTAGCGCGACGATCGCGATGGTGCTGTCCATGGTGGCCAGCAACTGCATCCCGCCGATGGCGATGACCGCGGCGAAGAACCGCCGCGACGGTTGCCATACCGGGGCTGTACGATTTCGCTCGGCAGCGGCCCGGCGCCCGCGTACGGGTTGCGACCGATTTGCCCCGCCCTCGGCGTCACGGCGCATGGCTGCGCGCGCTGCGTCATTGAGAGCCGTCATAACGGGTTACCTTACAGTAATCTTAGGAATCCTTTAACCGCCGAACGCCGCCACCGAGCCGATCACGATGATCGCCGGCGGCCGAATCCCTTCCTCCCGGATCCGTGCCGGCGCGTCGGCCAGGGTGGCCCGCAACGTTCGCTGGGACGCGGTGGTGCCGTGCTGCACCACCAACACCGGCGTATCCGCAGGTCGACCGCCTGCCAGCAACGCATTGCTGAACAACTCGATGCGCTCCACCGCCATCAGCAAAACGATCGTGCCGGACATCGCGGCCAGCGCATCCCAATTCACTAACGATTCGGGATGCCCCGGCGCAACGTGGCCGCTGACCACCACGAACTCGTGCGTGACCCCGCGGTGCGTGACGGGAACGCCGGCCAGCGCGGGTACGGCTATGGCGCTGGTCACACCGGGCACGACCGTGACCGGAATTCCGGCGTCGACACAGGCCAGCAGTTCCTCGTAGCCGCGCGCGAACACGAACGGATCGCCGCCTTTGAGCCGCACGACGAACTTGCCGGCCTTGGCCCGCTCGATGAGCACATCGTTGATCGCGTCCTGCGCCATCGCCCGCCCGTAGGGGATCTTGGCGGCGTCGATCACCTCCACGTGCGGCGGCAGCTCGGCCAGCAGTTCCTGGGGGGCCAGGCGGTCGGCGACGACGACGTCGGCGTGCGACAGCAACCGCCGCCCGCGGACGGTGACCAGTTCGGGGTCGCCGGGCCCGCCACCGACCAGCGCGATGCCGCCCTGCACGACGCCGGGCGTGTCGCCGGGGGCGATCAGCCCACTCTGCATCGCCTCGTGGATGGCCGACCGGATGGCCGCGGAGCGCCGATGGTCACCGCCGGCCAGCACGCCGACCGAAAGGCCCTCGTACTCGAACGACGCCGGGGTCACCGCCGTGCCCTCGCGTGCGACGTCGGCGCGGACGCAGAAGATGCGGTGACGTTCGGCCTCGGCGACGACGGCGGCGTTGACGGCGGCGTCGTCGGTGGCCGCGATGACGTACCAGGCCCCGTCGAGATCGCCTTCCCGGAATTCCCTGAGCTCCAGCGTGATTCCGGGCTGCTGTTTGCTCATGGCCTCGACCGCGGGGGTGGCGGCGGGGGTGATGACGTGCACGTCGGCGCCGTTGGCCACCAGCAGCGGCAGCCTGCGCTGTGCCACGGTGCCGCCCCCGACGACGACGACTTTCTTCCCGGTCAGGCGCAGGCCGACGAGGTAGGCGATCTCGCTCACCGTGCGAGCCTAGAGGTTGCGGCCGAGGCGACGAAACGGGTGATCGCCCGCGGGTGCGCGGCCGGGTGGGTGTGCAGGAAACCGGCGTGCACGCCGGCGTCGACGGCGCCGTCCCGCACGGCGGGCAGGGTGTTGCCCGTGAATATCCATGCGGGCGGGTAGCTGTCGGTGAACCGCACTGTGGTGCGGTGGAATTCGTGGCCCATGATGCGTTCGCCGTTGCGGTGCAGCGGCGAGTCGGCCACCACGACGCCCTGCCGGTAGCCCAGGGTGAGCCGATCGGTGAAGCGCGCCGAACCCGACAACACCCCGCACATCGGGTAGCCGTCGAGTTCGTCGACCAGGTAGGTCAGGCCCGCGCATTCGGCGTGCACCGGGGCGCCGGATGCGGCGAGCGCGTTGATCTGCTGGCGCACAAGGTCGTTGGCCGACAGGTCGGTGCTGAACTGCTCGGGGAAGCCGCCGGGGATCACCGCCGCCGCGGTGTCCGGCGGTAGTGGATCGGTCAGCGGGTCGAACTCGACCACTTGTGCGCCCGCGGCCGCCAACAACTCCCGGTGTTCGGCGTAGCCGAAGCTGAATGCCTTGCCCGAGGCGAACGCGACGGTGACGTCGGCGCCGTCCGCTTCGCCAGGAGCGGCCACCGCGGGGTCCCACGGCGGGTCGGCGACGCGACTGGCTGCCACCGCCATCAGACCGACGAGGTCGACGTGGCGGCCCACGAGCGCGATCATCGCCTCGACCGCGGCCCGTGCCCGCTCGCCGTACTCGACGGCCGTGACGAGCCCGAGATGCCTTGAGGGGACCGATAGTTCGTCGGTACGCGGAATGGCGCCGAACACCGGCACGCCGGCGTGCTCACAGGCCTGGCGCAGCACTTCTTCGTGGCGCGCCGATCCGACGCGGTTGAGGATCACCCCGGCAATGCGCACCGACCGGTCGAACGTCGAAAAGCCGTGCAGCAGCGCCGCGATGCTGTGGCTCTGGCCGCGGGCGTCGACGACCAGGATGACCGGCGCGCCCAGCATGCCCGCGACCTGTGCGGTGGAACCGGCCGCGGTGGCCGACGGGTTGTCGTGATCGATCCGGCCGTCGAACAGGCCCATGACCCCTTCGATGACCGCGATGTCGGCACCGGCGCTGCCGTGTCGGTACAGCGGGCCGATCAGGTGCTCGCCGACCAGCACCGGGTCGAGGTTGCGCCCTGGTCGGCGCGTGGCCAGCGTGTGGTAGCCGGGGTCGATGTAGTCGGGGCCGACCTTGAACGGCGCGACCGCGCGTCCGGCCCGCCGCAGCGCCCCCATCAAACCCGTTGCCACAGTGGTCTTTCCGTTGCCCGACGCCGGCGCGGCGATGACAACCGCCGGCGCGCTCATTTGACCTCTTTTTCCGCGTGGGCCCATACGTCAGTAGGGGACGTGCGTGTCTGCGGGCGACACGCCGAGAAGATGCGGGAGTTCACGCACGCTCGCGGGGAAGCGGGCCGGGTGTGGGTCACCACTCGATGCCCTTCTGACCCTTGCGGCCGACGTCCATCGGGTGCTTGACCTTCGTCATCTCGGTGACCAGGTCGGCGGCGTCCAGCAGTGGCGCGGGAGCGTCCCTGCCGGTGATGACGACGTGTTGCCTGCCGGGCCGGGCCGTCAACGTGGCGACGACCTCCTCGACGTCGACCCAGCCCCACTTCAGCGGATAGGTGAACTCGTCGAGCACATAGAAGTCGTGGCGCTCTTCGGCGAGACGGCGCGCGATCTCGGCCCAGCCGTCGGCGGCCGCCGCGGCGTGGTCGTCGTCGCTGCCCTGTTTGCGTGTCCACGACCAGCCCGAGCCCATCTTGTGCCACTCGACGGGACCGCCGACGCCCTGCTCGTCGTGTAGCCGGCCCAGCTGACGAAACACCGCCTCCTCGCCCACTTTCCACTTGGCGCTCTTGACGAACTGAAACACCGCGATGTCGAAACCCTGGTTCCAGGCCCGCAACGCCATACCGAATGCGGCGGTGGACTTTCCCTTACCCGCGCCGGTGTGCACCGCGAGCAGCGGGGCGTTGCGTCGGGCTCGGGTCGTCAGCCCGTCGTCGGGGACGGTGAGCGGTTGACCCTGAGGCATATCGGACTCTCCCCTATCGGCATCATGCGGCGTCGCGGATCACGTCGGCGAGGTTGTCGGCGCGAAGCTGTGCCAGCCGCACCGTCGGCGCACCCAGGTGATCGGCCAGCTGTTCGGCCAAACCCAGTCGTACATAAGAGGTTTCGCAGTCGATGACGACGGCGGCGGCACCCTCGGCCACCAGCCGGGCGGCCGCCTCGCGCGCCCGTCCGAGCGGGTCCGGGCCTCCGGTGGCGCGTCCGTCGGTCAGCACCACCACCAGGCTGCGTCGCGCGCGGTCACGCGCCTTCTCCCGGACCACCACGTCGCGGGCGGCCAACAGACCTTGGGCCAGCGGCGTTTTCCCGCCGGTGTCGAAACGGGCGAGCCGACGGCTGGCGATGTGCACCGACGACGTCGGCGGCAGCAGCAGCTGGGCGTCCTGCCTGCGGAACGTGATCACCGCGACCTTGTCGCGGCGCTGGTATGCATCGCGCAGCAGCGACATCGCGGCCCCGCCGACCGCCGCCATCCGGTCGCGCGCCGCCATCGACCCCGAGGCGTCGACCACGAAGATCACCAGGTTACCCTCCCGGCCTTCCCGGATGGCGCGACGCACGTCCTCGGGCTGTGGCTGCGGCCGTCCCGGGCCCCGTTGCCGTTCGGCGGCGGCCAGCAGCGTGCCGAACACGTGCACGCCGTGGCCGGCCTCCTTGTCGGCGGTCGGGGCGATCGTCCTGCCGGTGCGGTTGCGTGCCCGCGATCGCCGCCCGGGTGCGCCCTCCCCCACCCCGGGGACCACCAGCGAGCGGGTTCGGTACACCGCCGACGGTGATGCGCTCGGCCGGCTTGCACTGCCCGTGTTACCTTGCGGCCCAGTGTCTTCCGAGCCCGCCTGACCGCCGCCAGACGGATCGGGGTCCGGGTCGGGTTCCGGCTCGGCGGATTGGCCTGCGTCCTCCATCGCCTGGTCGAGCTGTTCGGGATCCAGCCCGGGATCGTCGAACGGATCGCGACGCCGACGGTGTGGCAGCGCCAGTTCGGCCGCCACCCGGATGTCTTCTTCGGCAACGGTATCCGCGCCCCGCCACGCGGCATGGGCCACCGCCGTGCGCGCGACGACGAGGTCGGCCCGCATCCCGTCGACGTCGAATGCCGCGCACAGCGCCGCGATGCGGCGCAACTCGGTGTCCGGCAACGTCACCGAGCCCACGGAGGCGCGGGCCGCCGCGATACGCCGCGCCAGCTCGGCGTCCTGGGCGGCATAGGCCTCGGCGAAGGCCTCCGGGTCGGCCTCGTAGGCCATCCGCTGGCGGATGACGTCGACACGGACGTCGACATCGCGGGAGGCGCGCACGTCGACGGTCAGGCCGAACCTGTCCAGCAGTTGCGGACGCAGTTCGCCCTCTTCGGGATTCATGGTGCCGATGAGCACGAAGCGGGCGTCGTGGCTGTGCGAGACGCCGTCGCGTTCGATGTGCACCCGCCCCATCGCGGCCGCGTCGAGCAGCACGTCGACCAGGTGATCGTGCAGCAGGTTCACCTCGTCGACGTAAAGCACACCGCCGTGGGCGCGCGCCAGCAGCCCCGGCGAGAACGCGTGCTCCCCGTCGCGCAGCACCTTCTGCAGATCGAGGGAACCCACGACGCGGTCTTCGGTTGCGCCGATCGGCAACTCGACCAGCGCCGCCCCGTCGTCGACGGCGGCGAGCACCGCGGCCAGTCCGCGCACGGCGGTCGACTTCGCGGTGCCCTTCTCGCCACGGATCAGCCCCCCGCCGATGTCCGGCCGAATCGCGCACAACACCAAGGCCAGCCGCAACTGGTCATGGCCGACGATCGCACTGAACGGATAGGTCATGACTTCACCATCGGGACGTGTGGAATGCCGTCTTCGAGAAACTCGTCGCCGTCACGGACGAACCCGTGCCGGGCATACATCTCCTCGAGGTAGGTCTGGGCGTCGATCCGGCACGGGTAATCGCCGACTTCGGCCAGCGCGGCCCGCAGCAGCCGGGTGGCATGCCCCTGGCCGCGCGCTTCGCGTTTCGTACACACCCGGCCGACCCGAAATGCTTTCTGCCCGCCCGGATGTTCCTCCATCAACCGCAGGGTGCAGATGACCTCGTTGTCGGCGCCTTCCAACCAGAAGTGCCGGGTCTCGGCGAGCAGATCACGCCCGTCCAGCTCGGGATAGGGGATGGCCTGCTCGACGACGAACACCTCGACCCGCAGCTTGAGCAGCTCGTAGAGCGTCGCGGCGTCAAGGTCCTTGGCCCAACTGCGACGCAGCGCGACGGTCATTGCGCGGCCACCGCTGTCGGTACGTGGTCAGGCACTGGTTGTCGGTCCTCCGTGGTCGGCACAGTCATCTCAGGTTAGCCCGCCCCGTTTGCGGGAAACCGCGCACCGTATGTCGCCGACTAAGGTTGCAACCGTGCCCGAATGGCAGGCCGACGTGCTGCCTGGTTACCAGCAGTATTCGATGGGGCTCGGGACCGATCCCGACGGGGAGGGCGAGCTTGTCGCCACCCTGGTGCGTCGTGGTGCCGCCGCCCCTTCGGCGACCCGCGCCGTGCTGGTGGTGCACGGTTACACCGACTACTTCTTCAACACCGAGCTCGCCGAGCACTTCGCCGCGCGCGGCTTCGCGTTCTACGCGCTGGATCTGCACAAATGCGGCCGGTCCTGGCGTGAGGGGCAGACCCCGCACTTCACCACCGACCTGACCCGCTACGACACCGAACTCGAACGTGCCCTCGACGTCGTCACCACCGAGCTGACCCGGTGCCGCGTGCTCGTCTACGGGCATTCTGCGGGTGGGTTGATCGTGTCGCTGTGGCTGGACCGGTTGCGCCGACGCGGCCCGACCGAACAGCACCGGGTGGCCGGGCTGATACTCAACAGCCCGTGGCTGGATCTGCACGGCCCGGCGATTCTGCGGGCGGCGCCGACGACCGCGGCCATCAGGGTGGCGTCGCGGTGGCGCAAGCGCATGGTCGTGCGCCGTCCCACCGAGGGCGGGTACGGGACCACCCTGCATCGCGACTTCCACGGCGAGTTCGAGTACGACCTGAAATGGAAGCCGGTCGGCGGATTTCCGGTGACGCTCGGCTGGATCCACGCCATCCGGCGTGGACAGGCTCGACTGCAGCGCGGCCTCGACGTCGGGGTGCCGAACCTCATCCTGCGTTCGGACCGCAGCGTGCGCGAGGCCACCGGCGAGATCGAGAACATTCAACGCGGCGACGCCGTGCTCGATGTCGGCCAGATCGCCAGGTGGGCGGGCTGTATCGGCAACCGCAGCACGATCGTGCCGATCACCGACGCCAAGCATGACGTGTTCCTGTCGGTGCCCGAGGCGCGCCGGCAGGCCTACCGCGTGCTCGACCGCTGGCTCGACTGGTACATCAGCCAAACCGCCGGCCCCGCCAGTCAATCCGAACGAGGATGAACACCATGGCCCACTTCGACATCGCGATCATCGGCACCGGTTCGGGCAACTCGATTCTCGACGAACGCTATACCGACAAGAGGGTGGCGATCGGTGAGAAGGCGGTCTTCGGCGGGACCTGCCTCAACGTCGGCTGCATTCCGACGAAGATGTTCGTGTATACCGCTGACGTAGCCCAAATTGCCAGGGAGTCATCGCGTTACGGAGTCGACGCCCGCGTCGAGCGGGTGCGGTGGCCCGATATCGTCTCGCGCGTCTTCGGGCGCATCGACCCGATCGCCGTCAGCGGCGAGAACTACCGCCGTGCGTCACCCAATGTCGAGGTGTTCGCCAGCCACACCCGGTTCGGGCCTTCCCGGCCCGACGGTCGCTACACGTTGCGCACCGATGACGGCGACGAGTTCACCGCCGATCAGGTCGTCATCGCGGCGGGGTCCCGGGCGGTGGTGCCCGAAGCCATCGCCGAATGCGGTGTGCCCTACCACACCAGCGACACCATCATGCGAATCGCCGACGTGCCAGAGCATCTGATCATCGTCGGCGGCGGCTTCGTCGCCTGCGAGTTCGCGCACATCTTCTCCGTGCTGGGTAGTTCGGTCACCCTGATGCTGCGCGGCAGCACGCTGCTCAGCGGCCACGACGACGACATCACCATGCGCTTCACCGATCTGGCCGCCAAGAAGTGGGCGATCCGCGACCATCACGAAGTCGTCGACGCGCGTCAGCTCGAAGACGGTGTCGAGATCACCTGCCAGGACGGCACCAAGGTGCGCGGCGACGCGCTGCTGGTGGCGACGGGGCGCGTGCCCAACGGCGACCTGCTCGACGCCGAACAGGCGGGAGTCAAGGTAACCGGGGATGGCCGAGTCGTCGTCGACCAGTACCAGAGAACGACCGCGCGAGGTGTTTTCGCGCTCGGCGATGTGTCCTCTGAGTATCAGCTCAAGCACGTCGCCAACCACGAAGCCCGGGTGGTGCGGCACAACCTGCTGCAGGACTGGGATGACACCGACGCGCTGATGCCTTCCGATCACCGTTACGTGCCGTGGGCGGTGTTCACCGAACCGCAGATCGCCAGCGTCGGATTGACCGAAAATCAGGCGCGGGCACAGGGTTTCGACGTCCGGGTCAAGGTGCAGGACTACGGCGACGTCGCCTACGGCTGGGCGATGGAAGACACCACCGGGATCGCCAAGGTGATCGTCGACGGCGACACCGGCCTCATCCTGGGCGCGCACATCATGGGCCATCAGGCGTCGTCGCTGATCCAGCCCTTGATTGGGGCGATGAGTTTCGGCCTGCCCGCCCAGGACATGGCGCGCGGGCAGTACTGGATTCATCCCGCGCTGCCCGAGGTCGTCGAGAACGCGTTGCTGGCGTTGTGCGGTGAGCCGTCGTGGCCGCCGTCGAAGCGGCACTAGCGTCATCTCTCGCGAGCAGACGCATACACCCCCAAATCGCGGCACTTTTGGGGGTGTACGCGTCTGCTCGCGGGTAAGGCGGCTAGGTCGTGACCGAGAAGCCCCACGGCAGCTCGAGGCGGTGCGCGGCGAGCAACTCTGCGTCGGACAGGATCTCGGTGATGGGGCCGTCGGCGACGACGACACCGTTGTCCATCACGACCGCGCGCTGACACAGTTGCGCGGCGTAGGGCAGGTCGTGGGTGACGATCAGCATGGTGGCGTCGAGCCCGGCCAGCGTCTCGGCCAGCTCTCGGCGCCCGACGGGATCGAGGTTGGCCGACGGCTCGTCGAGGACCAGGATGTCGGGCTCGCAGGCCAGCACGGTCGCGAGCGCGGCGCGCCGGCGCTGCCCGGCGGACAGATGCGTCGGGCTGCGTTCGGCCTGCTCGGTCAGCGACACGTCCTGCAGCGCCCGGCTCACCCGGGCGGCCAGCGCCTCGCCGCGCACACCGAAGTTGGCCGGGCCGAACGCGACGTCCTGAGCGACGGTCGGCATGAACAACTGATCGTCCGGGTCTTGGAACACCAGCCCGACCCGACGGCGCAGTTCTTGGACAGTCTTGCGGTTCAACGGAATACCGCAGATCTCGACCGTGCCTGCGGTGGCGGTGAGCACTCCGTTGAGGTGCAGCATCAACGTGGTCTTGCCTGCGCCGTTGGGCCCGAGCACCGCGATCCGCTCGCCGGGTGCGACGGTCAGGTCGACGCCGTCGAGCGCCACCTGCCCGTCCGGATAGACGTAGCGCAGCGCCTCGACGCGGATCGCGGTCATCGCATCACCCACGCCAGCACCGCCACCGTGACGGCGGCGTACGCCGGGATCAGCGCGACGGCCCACTGCGCGCCGGCGGCCCGCGGCGGCGCCCCGATGACCGCCAGATCCGGTGCGTTGCCGTCGAATCCCCGTGACAGCATCGCGACGTACACTCGCTCGCCGCGCTCGTAGGAGCGCAGGAACAGCGCGCCGATGCCCCTCGCGATGGCCCCCGCCTGATGTAGCGCCCGCGGCGAATCGCCGCGTGAGATCCTGGCCATCCGCATCCGGCCGGCCTCCGCGGCCAGCAGGTCGACGTAGCGCAGCATCAACACCAGCACCGAGGTCGCCACGGCCGGGACACCCAGTCGGCTCAAGGCGGCGGGCAACTCGGTCGTCGACGTGGTGGCGGCGACGGTCAGCGCGGCCGCCACACCGAGCGTGCCCTTGATGACGATGCCCCACGCGGCCCACAGCCCGCTCACCGAAAGCTGCAGGCCGGCAACCTCGACGCGGGCGCCGCCCTCGGCGAAGGGCAGCAGCACCGCCAGCACCAGAAACGGCGCCTCGATCAGCATGCGCGGCAGCACCCACCGCAGCGGTATCCGCGCGAGCCGCCAGACCGCCACGATGATCGCCGCGTAGATGGCGAACGGCCAGAACATCTCTCGCGGGGTGGCGACGACGGCCAGCACGAACACCAGCAGGCAGACGATCTTCACCTCGGCCGGTGCCCGGTGCACCGCCGAGTCGCCGTGGCGGTAGAGCGGATGCGCCCCGGCGCCCACGGCTACCGTCGGCTTTCGGGGCGGTCGCCGGTTCGCCGGCTGCGGCTGATCATCCAGAACGCCGAGCCCGCGACGACAACCGTTGCCAGCACGCCGAGGACACCTGCCAGTCCCCCGGTGCCGTCGCGACCACCGATCGCGTAGTCGGCCAGCGGTGATGCGGCCAGGGTGTGTTCGTCGGCGTGCTGGGCGATGCACTCGCCGCGCAGCTCCTCGCCGTCCGCGGTCTCGATGACCTCACACCCGCGCAACGTCGCCGAGTCCAGGCCGTCCGGGCTGGAGCTGGCGAAGTACGACACCACGCCGGCGATCAGCAGCGTGACGACCGCGAACCCGACCCAGAACCGCCATCGCGAGCTCATGCCGGCACCTCCGCGCGCGTCCGGCGAAGCAGATAGACCAGGTCGGGACGCGCACGCGCGACGGCCATCACGGTCACCGCGGTGATCAGGCCCTCACCGACCCCGATCAGGGTGTGGGTGCCCAGCATGTAGGCGCTCACCGCGCCCAGCGACGTCGACGTCGTACCGCCGATCGCGTATTCGACGATGAAACCCATTGCCGCACAGACGGTGCCGACCAGCGCGGCGATGAACGCGACGACGCCGAGGCCGGCCGTTGGCACCTCCGCGCGCCTGCGGGCAAGCGTGTACAGGGCCACCGCCGTCGCATACCCCGCCGCGACGCCGATGACCGCCATGTTGGCGATGTTCATGCCCAGCGCGGTCACCCCGCCGTCGGCGAACAACAGGGACTGCACCACCAACACGATCGCGATGCACAGCGCCCCGGTGTACGGGCCGACCAGGATGGCGGCCAGCGCACCGCCCAGCAGGTGGCCGCTGACCCCGGGCAGGATCGGGAAGTTGATCATCTGCACCGCGAAGATGAACGCGGCGACGAGGCCGGCCAGCGGGACCGTGCGCTCGTCGAGTTCGTTGCGTGCCTTCACGGCGCTGAGCCCGACGGCGGCCACCGCGATGACGCCGAAGATCAGCGAGGTCGGGGCGTCGACGATGCCGTCGCTCATGTGCATGGCGACGTTGTGGACAGTCACCCGTCTGAGCCTAGAACCGCCGCCTATATATGTCTAGCTGAACAGATGTTCATCTGAACGTGCGCCGGGGCAGCGCCACCGCGACGGCCTGGCTCACCGCCCTACCGTCGTCGAGGGGGCCAGCTCGCAGATCCGCACCCCGTCGTGGAAGTGCTCCCGCTCTCGGTCGGCCGCCTCCAGGGGCAAGCCGTGTCTTGCCCACTCCCCCGACACCGGTCAGCGTCACCATGGCGCCGTCGTGGATCGCCGCGCAGACACGCGCCACCTCCGCCTGCCGACCGACGAAACTGCTTGCGCGACGAGGAACTTCGGGGGCGGGTGCCACCGCGGGCGGTGACCGTCTTTCCGGGAGGACGGGTTCGCCCGGATCACCGTCGAGGATCCGTTGGTGTACGGCGCGAAGCGACGGGCTCGGCACCACCCAGCTGCTCGACGAGCCGTTCACGCATGACGCGGTAGGTGTCCAACGCATCGGCCTGTCGCCCGCTGCGGTACTGGGCCAGCATCAACTGCCCGGCCATCCGTTCGTCGAGCGGATGCTCCTCCAACGCGGTGGTCAGCTCCGCAAGCGCTTCAGCGTGCCTGCCGGCGTTCAAAGCGGCATCGTTGCGGTCCAGCATCACCGAAAGACGATCCATTTCGAGGGCTTCCCGCACGCCGTTGGCCCACGGCGCGTCGATGAGCTCGAACGGTGTGCCCCGCCACAGGTCCAGGGCCTGATCGAAAAGTGCGGTCGCTTCAACGGGATTCGCGCATGTCCTTGCGGCCGAAACGAGGTGGTGGAACCGATGCAGGTCGATCGACAGCGGATCGGTCCTCAGCAGGTATCCGGCGGGCCCACGGACGATCTCGACGTCGTCGCTGACGAACAACCGCCGCAATCGGGATATGTAGGCCGCCAATGCGTTACGCGCCTTGTACGGGCGCTCCTCGGCCCATATGCGGTCGATGAGCTGTTCCGGTGAGACGGGCCGGTTGACGTCGACGAGCAGGCAGACGAGCACGCAGCGCTGGCGGGCGTGACCGACCTCGACGGGCCGCCCGTCCACGAACGCCCCGACCTCGCCGAGGATCCGAAACTCCGTCGTCATCGCAGTACAGCGTCCAACACAAAGCCGTTGCGCGCCCGGCAAATCACCAGAGACGACCGCCGGGCGCGCAACCGCTCACTTTCTAGCCGTCCGCACCGTTTCCGCCGTTGGTGCCGTTCTTGCTCGTCGGGTTTCCGTTTCCGGTGCCTCCGGTGCCGCCCGTTCCGCCGGGAGCGCCTGCGCCGCCGTCGCCGCCGGTGCCTCCGGTGCCGCCGCGCGCGCCCGCTCCGCCGAGCCCGCCGTTGCCGAACAACCCGCCAAGTCCGCCGTCCCCGCCGCGCTGGCCGTACTCACCGTTGCCGCCGTTGCCTCCGTTGCCGAACAGCAACCCGCCCCGGCCCCCGTTCTGTCCCGGTCCGCCGTCGGCGCCGTTGCCGATCAGCAGACCAGCGTTCTCACCGGGTTCGTCGCCATCGCCGACGAGCACACCGACCATCGCGCTGATCGGGTCGCCGCCGGGCGCAAGGCCGGTGACGGTGGCCGGGGCGGCCGCGGCTTCGCGTGCACCGGCGGCGGTTTGCGCGGAAGTGTGCGCCGGGGTGGCGAACACCAGCGAGACATGGCCGGCAACCCGGGCCCGTCGCGAAGGCTCGCCGGCGGCGCGGAAAGAAGCGAACGTTTTGGCCCCGCCAGGCTCGCCGAATGCCGGCGCCGACGGCACAGACACGACCGGCGGCAACGGAATTCGCGCGGCAGCAGGTGCCGGCAGGGGCCGCTGTGTCATCCGCGGTGTGGATACCACCGCGGCGGAGTTGACCGTTGTCTTCACCCGCAGTGCGGGTGCCTCTTCGACTGTCGGCGCGAGCGCGGACACTCCCAGTGCGACCGCGAGTACCCCGACCCGTCCCATGTGTTTGGCCATCGCCATCTCCAACCGTCGTGCCGGCCGCAGCCCGGCATTGTCAACTGATGGCCAAACCGTGATCGGCAGGCGTTCAGCGCCGCTGAAGAGCCGATGAAATGCCCAGGTCAGATAGACAATCGCGAGGTCGGGGATGCGTGCGGACGGCCCTCAGCCGTGCCGGGCGCCGATCCAGTGCAGCAGGTCGTGCACGATCTCGTCTTCGAGCCGGTAGCTCACCGAGCGTCCGATCCGCGTCGAGCCCACCCAACCCTGCTGGCGCAGCACGCGCAGCGCCTGCGACACGGCGTTCTCCGACCTGCCGAGCGCGGCGGCGAGGTCTCCCACGCAGATCCCCGGCGCGCGATGCAGGGTCAGCAGGATCTCCAACCGGTTGGGGTCCGACAGCAGGTCGAAACGTTGAGTCCACACGGCGGAGTCGACGTCGGCCAGTGCCGACGCCGCGCGTTCCACCAGTGACTGGTCACTCTGCGTTTCCACTGCCACCAATCTAATCCAGCAGGCGCGATGGGCGCTGCATCGACGCAGAACGCGGCGGTGGCGCGCGAGGGCGCGAGCGTGCGCGAACTCCCGGTAGATCCCGGCGTGTCGGGGTGCAGACACGCACGCTCGCGGGAAAAGGGGCTTACAGCGGGGTCACGTAGTGGCCGCTGATGCCGCCGTCGACCAGGAACGTCGAGGCGGTGATGAACGACGCGTCGTCACTGGCCAAAAACGCCACCGCGGCGGCGATCTCGTCGGGTTCGGCGAACCGGCCGACCGGCACGTGCACCAGGCGTCGGGCCGCGCGCTCCGGGTCCTTGGCGAACAGCTCCCGCAGCAGCGGGGTGTTCACCGGCCCGGGGCACAGCGCGTTGACCCGAATGCCTTGGCGCGCATACTGCACACCGAGTTCGCGCGACAGGGCCAGTACGCCGCCCTTGGACGCGGTGTAGGAGATCTGCGAGGTCGCCGACCCCATCACCGCGACGAACGAGGCGGTGTTGATGATCGAGCCGCGCCGGTTCGGGACCATATGGCGCAGAGCCGCCCTGCAGCACAGGAACACCGATTTGAGGTTGACGTCCTGCACGCGTTGCCAGGCGTCCAGTCCGGTGTCTTCGATGAGGTCGTCTTCGGGCGGGCTGATGCCGGCGTTGTTGAACGCGATGTCGACCGTGCCGAAGCTGTCGGCCGCGGTGTCGAACAGCGCATCGACGGCGGCTTCGTCGGAAACGTCGACGGGCACAAACGTTCCGCCCACTTCGTCGGCGGCCTTTTTACCGGTGGTGGCGTCGATGTCGCCGACGACGATCGTCGCGCCCTCGGCGCGTATGCGCTTGGCGGCGGCCAGGCCGATACCGCTGGCCCCGCCGGTGATGACCGCCACCCGGCCGGCCAGTCGCTGGCTGAGATCCATCTACGCCTCCTCGACCGCGAAGAACACGTTCTTGGTCTCGGTGAACGACAGCGGGGCGTCGGGGCCCAGCTCACGCCCGAGCCCGGACTGCTTGAACCCACCGAACGGGGTGTTGTGGCGCACCGACGAATGCGAATTCACCGACAGGTTTCCGGATTCCACGGCTCTGGAGATCCGCACCGCACGGGAGAGGTTGTCGGTCCAGATCGACCCGGACAGCCCGTAGGGGGTGTCGTTGGCCAGCGCGATCGCGTCGGCCTCATCGTCGAACGGCAGCACCGTGACGACCGGGCCGAAGATCTCCTCGCGGACGGTACGGTCGGTGCGCTTCGGCGTCAACACCGTGGGCGGGAACCAAAAGCCGGGTCCCGACGGGGCATGGCCGCGGAACGCGACGGGCGCGTCGTCGGGCACGAACGACGCGACGGAATGCAGGTGCGCCTTGGACACCAGCGGCCCCATCTCGGTGTCCGCGGCGCGGGGGTCACCGACCACCACGCCCTTGACCGCGGGCTCCAGCAATTCCATGAACCGGTCATAAACGGTGCGTTGCACCAGGATTCGGCTACGCGCACAGCAGTCCTGGCCGGCGTTGTCGAACACCCCGTAGGGCGCGGTGGCCGCCGCCTTCTCCAGATCGCAGTCGTCGAACACGATGTTGGCGCTTTTTCCGCCCAGCTCCAGGGTGACGCGCTTGACCTGCGCGGCGGCGCCGGCCATCACGCGAGTGCCGACCTCGGTCGAGCCGGTGAACACGATCTTGCGCACGTCGGGGTGGGTGACGAAGCGCTCGCCCACCACCGAACCCTTGCCGGGCAGCACACACAGCAGGTCGGCGGGCAACCCGGCCTCCACCGCGAGTTCGCCGAGCCGGATCGTGGTCAGCGGGGTCCATTCGGCGGGCTTGACGAGCACGGCGTTGCCCGCGGCCAGCGCGGGGGCCAAGGCCCACGATGCGATCGGCATCGGGAAGTTCCACGGGGTGATGACGCCGACGACGCCCAGCGGCTCGTGGAACGTGACGTCGAGGCCACCGGCCACCGGAATCTGCCTGCCCGACAGGCGCTCCGGGCCGGCGGCGTAGTAGTGCAGCACGTCGCGCACGTGACCGGCCTCCCATTCGGCGTTGCCGATCGGGTGCCCGGAGTTGGCCACCTCCAGCGCGGCCAGCTCGTCGGCATGCGCGTCGACCGCCTCGGCGAACGCGCGCAGCGCGGCGGCCCGTTCGGCGGGAGCCAGCCGCGCCCACGTGCGCTGCGCCGCCTTCGCGCGCCCGACCGCGTCGTCGACGCCTGCCTCGTCGGTCTGCTCGACGGTGTCCAGCACCTCTTCGGTGGCAGGGTTGATGACCTTCGACGCCGTCATGCGTTGAGCCTTTCGGTCGCGTAACCGGCCGCCGCCTGCACCACGGCCGCGAACAACCGCAGGTCGTCGAGCCGCTCCTCGGGATGCCACTGCACCGCCACCACCCACGCCTGCGGGTGCGTCGCCCGATCGAGCTCGACGGCCTCGATGACACCGTCGGCGTCCTGTGCGCTGACGACCAGTCCCTCGCCGAGCCGGTCGATGGCCTGGTGGTGATAGCACTGGGCGTCCGATGACTCGCCGATCAGCGCGGCCAGCCGAGAGCCGGGCACGGTCCGCACCGTCGACGTGGAGAACACCGCATTGCCCTGCTGATGGTGGGTGTGGCCGACCACGTCGGGCAGATGCTGGTGCAGGGTGCCGCCCAGCGCGACGTTGAGCACCTGCGCGCCGCGGCAGATGCCCAGCAGCGGCATACCGCGCCGCACGGCGCCGCGGACCAGCGCGAACTCCATGGCGTCGCGCATCCGGTTGTCGGCGGCGTCCTCGTCGGTGGCGGGATGGCGCGGCTGGCCGTAGCTCTCGGGCATGACGTCTCGACCGCCCGTGATGATCAGCCCGTCGAGCCCGTCGAGCAGCCGCTCGGCGATGTCGTCGTCGACGGGTTGGGGCGGCAGCAGCGTCGCGATGCCGCCTGCCCGGGTGACGCCTTCGAGGTAGATCGCCGGAAGGAAGCTGGCCCGCACGTCCCAGACGCCGGTCTGGGCCTGCTGAAGGTAGGTGGTCAACCCGAGGACGGGTCGTAGCCTTTGCCTGCGTGCTTCGCGTGGGCCCCCGCGAGCAGACGTCAACTCCCCCATTTCGGCCGGATTCTGGGGGGTTTCGCGTTCCCCAGCTGACGCGTGGGCCCAGCTCGCCGGATAACTAAAGCCGTTCAAAGCCGCGCATCCTCTCCCAGTCGGTGACTGCGGCGTTGAACGCCTCCAGTTCCACCCGGGCGTTGTTGACGTAGTGCTCGACGACGTCGTCGCCGAACGCCGCGCGGGCCAGCTCGGACTTGCCGAACAGCTCGGCGGCCTCGGCCAGCGTCGTCGGCAGCCGTTCGGCGCTGCCGGCATAGGCGTTGCCCTGCACCGGATCCGGGAGTTCCAGTTCGCGTTCCATGCCGTACAGGCCGGCCGCGATCAGCGCGGCCACCGCCAGGTACTGGTTCACGTCGCCGCCGGGGGTGCGGTTCTCCATCCGCATGCCGTGTCCGTGGCCGACGACGCGCAGCGCACACGTGCGGTTGTCGATGCCCCAGGCGATCGCTGTCGGCGCGAAGCTGCCGTCGACAAACCGTTTGTAGGAGTTGATGTTCGGCGCGAACATCAGCGTCAGCTCGCGCATCGTGGCCAGCTGGCCGGCGATGAAGCTGCGGAACATCGGTGACATGCCGAGCCGGTCGTCGGGGTCGGCGAACACCGGCGACCCCTGTGTGTCGCGCAGCGAGATGTGGATGTGGCAGCTGTTGCCTTCGCGGCTGTCGAACTTCGCCATGAACGTCAGGCTCTTTCCGTGCTGATCGGCGATCTCCTTGGCGCCGTTGCGGTAGATCGTGTGGTTGTCACAGGTCACCCGCGCATGGTCGTAGCGGAACGCGATCTCCTGCTGACCGCGGTTGCATTCGCCCTTGACGCCCTCGCAGTACATGCCGGCGCCGGTCATGCCGAGCCGGATGTCGCGCAGCAGCGGCTCCATGCGCGTCGACGCCAGCATCGCGTAGTCGACGTTGTAGTCGGAGGCCGGTGTCAGCCCCCGGTACCCCTTGGCCCACGCCTCGCGGAACCCGTCGTCGAACACCATGAACTCGAGCTCGGTGCCGACGTAGGGCACCAGGCCCTGCTCGGCCAGCCGGTCGATCTGGCGGTTGAGCACGCTGCGCGGTGCGGCCGCCACCAGGCTGCCGTCGTGCCAGCACAAATCGGCGATCACCAACGCGGTGCCGGGCAGCCACGGGATGCGCCGCAGCGTCGAGAAGTCCGGTTTCATCACCATGTCGCCGTAGCCGGTGTTCCAGCTCGACATGTTGTAGCCGTCCACGGTGTTCATGTCGACGTCGACGGCCATCAGGTAGTTGCAGCATTCCGCGCCGTGCTCGGCGACCTCTTCGACGAACAGCCGTCCCGACACCCGCTTCCCGGTCAGCCGACCCTGCATATCGCAGAACCCGACGATCACCGTGTCGATGTCGCCGGCGGCCACCAGCTGTTCGAGGTCCGCCCGCGACAACATCCCCGTGGTGATCCCCGTGGTGGTGCTCATCGGCGGCCTCCTGACCCTCCACTGGAGCGATGACGGGCAGTCACCATTGAGTCTGCCAACAACCTGGCTTCTTGCCCAAAGGGACAAACGGGCGGAAAAGTGCGAGTGAATTGCGCCATTACGTCGATCTGGACGCGCCCTTCGCCACACTCGAGCACCGCCGGGAGGTTCAGACCCGCGTCCAAACGGGTAGGGTCGAATACGTGTGCGGAGCCACCGGCGAGGTACGTCTCGACGGCCAGATACCCGACATCGCCGCCGTCTCGGCCATGGCCCAGGCGATGGCGCCCCGGGGTCCAGACGCGGCGGGGGCGTGGTCCCAAGGAAGGGTGGCGCTCGGCCATCGCCGCCTGAAGATCATCGACCTGTCGGCGGCCGGCGGTCAGCCCATGGTCGACGCCGAGCTGGGCCTCGCGATCGCCTGGAACGGCTGCATCTACAACTACAAGCAGCTGCGCCGCGAGCTCAGCGAGCACGGCTACCGGTTCTTCTCGCACAGCGACACCGAGGTGCTGCTCAAGGCCTACCACCACTGGGGTGACCGGTTCGTCGAGCGCTTGCACGGCATGTTCGCGTTCGCGATCGTCGAACGCGACGGCGACCGGGTGCTGCTGGGCCGCGACCGGCTGGGCATCAAACCGCTGTACCTGACCGAGAACTCGACACGGATCCGCTTCGCGTCGTCGCTGCCCGCGCTGCTGGCCGGTGGCGATGTCGACACCCGGATCGACCCCGTCGCGCTGCACCACTACCTGTCCTTCCACTCCGTGGTGCCGCCGCCGCGCACGATCCTGCGCGGGGTGACCAAGGTTCCGCCCGCCTCACTGATCGCGATCGAACCCGACGGCAACGGCGGCGCCAAGAAGACCACGAAGACGTACTGGGCGCCCGATTTCAGCCGTCGCAGCGACAGGGCCGACTTGTCCGAACGTGACTGGGAGGACGCCGTTTTGGAGTCGCTGCGCATCGCGGTGGACCGGCGTCTGGTGGCCGACGTCCCGGTCGGGTGCCTGTTGTCGGGCGGCGTGGACTCCAGCCTCATCGTCGGGTTGCTGGCCGAGGCCGGCCAACACGGGCTCAAGACGTTCTCCATCGGGTTCGAATCGGTCGGCGGGGTCAAGGGCGACGAATTCCGTTACTCCGACGTCGTCGCCAAACGCTTCGACACCGACCATCACCAGATCCGCATCGACACCGCCCGGATGCTGCCCGCGCTCGACGGCGCGATCGGCGCGATGAGCGAGCCGATGGTCAGCCACGACTGCGTGGCGTTCTATCTGCTGAGCCAGGAGGTCGCCAAGCATGTGAAGGTCGTGCAGTCCGGGCAGGGCGCCGACGAGGTGTTCGCCGGGTACCACTGGTATCCGCCGATGGGCGAGCCCGAGGCCGCGCCGCTGCAGGGCTCGGTGGACAGCTACCGCAAGGCGTTCTTCGACCGCGACGCCAGCGGGGCGGCCGCCTTGGTGACGCCGGCCTTTCTCGCCGAGGGCGATCCCAGCGGGGAGTTCGTCACCCAGCACTTCGCCCGCGAGGGCGCCGAGACCGGCATCGACAGGGCGCTGCGGCTCGACACGACGGTGATGCTGGTCGACGACCCGGTCAAGCGCGTCGACAACATGACGATGGCGTGGGGGCTGGAGGGCCGGGTGCCGTTCCTGGATCACGAACTCGTCGAGCTCGCCGCCGGCTGCCCACCCGAGCTCAAGGTCGCGCACGGCGGCAAGGGCGTGCTCAAGCAGGCCGCCCGGCGGGTGATTCCCGCCGAGGTCATCGACCGTCCCAAGGGTTACTTCCCGGTGCCCGCGCTGACCCATCTCGAGGGGCCGTACCTGGATCTGATCCGCGACGCCCTGTACGCACCGGCCGCCAAGGAGCGTGGCCTGTTCCGGCCCGAAGCCGTCGACCGGTTGCTCGCCGACCCCAACGGGCGGCTGACCCCGCTGCGCGGCAACGAACTGTGGCAGATCGCGCTGCTGGAACTGTGGCTGCAGAAACACGGCATCAACGGGGCCGCGGCATGACGGCGCATCCGTCCGAGGACCACACCGAAGCCATCACGCTCGGCCTGCACGATGCCTCGCCGCAACACCTGGTCGACGCGATGGCCGACGACGTCGTACTCGAAATGGGTTGGGGCCGATTGGTTTTCGGGCAGACCTTCGCCGACCCCGAAAAGCTCGCGGAGGTGCTGCGTCAGGAAGGCCCCGGCAGGCGCGACATCTGCATCTACGCGCGCGAGCCGCACGTGCTCATCGCCAAGGCTCCCGCTGAGCTGTTCATCGACCCCAGCCACACGTACCGGTTGCGCTTCACCGAGGCCGAACCGCCCGAACCCGTCACCAACGGGTTCAGCCTGCGCGGGCTGGAGAGCCCCGCGGACGCCGACGAGATGAACCGCGTCTACGTGCAGTGCGGCATGGTGCCCGCGCGCGTCGACGTCATCTGGAACAACCACCTGCAGCACCGCGCGGTCGACTATCTCCTCGCCGTGCGGGACGACGACGGGTCGGTGGTCGGCACGGTCACCGGCGTCGACCACAAGCTGTTGTTCTCCGACCCGGAGGACGGCTCGAGCCTGTGGACGCTGGCGGTCGACCCGACCTCCAGCCTTCCCGGCGTCGGCGCCGCGCTGACCGGCGCCCTGGCCAAGCTGTACCGCGACCGCGGCCGCGCCTACATGGACCTGTCGGTGGCCCACGACAACCTCGCCGCGATCTCGCTGTACGAGAAGCTGGGCTTCGAACGGGTGCCCGTCATGGCGGTGAAACGCAAGAACGCGATCAACGAACCGCTGTTCACCCACCCGCCGGAGACCGTCGACGACCTAAACCCCTACGCGCGCATCATCGCCGACGAGGCGATGCGGCGCGGGATCTGGGTGGAGGTGCTCGACGCCGAGGCCGGTGAGATGCGGCTGTCACACGGTGGACGCACGGTTATCACGCGAGAGTCGTTGTCGGAGTTCACGTCTGCGGTAGCGATGGCGCGATGTGACGACAAGCGGCTCACCCGGCGCATCGTCTCCGACGCCGGGATCGCCGTTGCGCGGGGACGGCTGGCCACCTTCGACGAACACGACCACGCGTTCCTCGAGGAGGTCGGCGACGTCGTGGTCAAGCCCACCCGCGGTGAGCAGGGCAAGGGCATCACGGTCGGCATCGACACCCCCGAAGAGCTGGAAGCCGCGCTGGCGCGCGCCCGCGAACAGCATCCCGAGGTGCTCATCGAACAGCGGGCGCCCGGTGACGATCTGCGGCTGGTGGTCATCGATGGCAAGGTGGTGGCCGCCGCGCTGCGCATGCCCGCCGAAATCCTCGGCACCGGCCATCACACCATCCGCGAACTGATCGAGGCGCAGAGCCGGCGCCGCGCCGCTGCGACCGGCGGTGAGTCCCGCGTCCCCATCGACGACGTCACCGAGGCGACGGTGCGCGAAGCCGGGTGGTCGTTCGGCGACGTCCTGCCCGAGGGCTACCGGCTGCGGGTCCGCCGGACCGCCAACCTGCACCAGGGCGGCACCATCCACGACGTGACGGCCAAGGTTCACCCGCATCTGTGCGAGGTCGCGGTCAAAGCCGCCGACGCGATCGGCATCCCGGTCACCGGTATCGATCTGATCGTGCCCGACGTGACCAAACCGGATTACGTGTTCATCGAGGCCAATGAACGGCCCGGCCTGGCCAACCACGAGCCGCAGCCCACCGCAAAGGCTTTCGTCGACTTCCTGTTCCCGGGCAGTCCGGCGCTACCGTCGGCGTGGACGCCCGAGGAGTCCCCGACGCACTGAGGGCTACCAGGTGCTGGAGCGCATCACGATCTCGGCGGCCAACTGCGCGGTCGAGTCCTCCGCGTTGCGCCGGCGCAGCAGGTCGACCATTCGGTAGTCGCCGTACACGTAGCGCTGGCTGGCTTTGGCGACCGCCCGCGCGGGTGACGAGCTGACCAGCGCGGTGGTGTTGAGCTCCACCGGCGGGCAGTGCTCGTCGCGTACCACCCCGGACACGTCCGCGACGCGGGGGTGGCCGCGGTCGATCACGACCAACCCGATGAACCGGTCCAGTCGGGTGGCGGCAAGCTCCCACGCCAACTCGGCGCCGACGCGATCCCCCACCAACAGCGCCCACTTCACCTCGAGCGCGTCGAGGATGCCGATCACCGACTTGGCCGTCAGCCGCGGGTCCGCGCCGACGGTGATCGTCCGCAGCGACGCGGTGTGCAACCGCTGACACACCGCCGCGTATGTCGCCGGCGCGTGGTGCGCGGCGCACAACAGCAGGACGACCGAGCCCTTGTCGGGCCCGGCGACCTCGACGGGCACGCTGAACCCGTCGACGGTGACCATGGAGGACGGCACTGGGCCACGCTAGCGCGGGTCGCCCGGCGGCGGGTGGGTTTTGACACGAGCGACGGCCGCCTTCATGATGCCGACTCGATGCGCTCGGCCTGTTGGGCCGTGAGGTCCAGAAAAGTCTGCGGCAGCGAACCTTTGACCGCGACGGTGGGGTTCGGGGTGGGAAAGGCGACGCCGAAAACCGCCATCGAGCCGACGTTTTCGAAGGAGAAGTAGGCGGTGTTGTCGGTGTCGCCCAACCGCATCGTCTGTTGATACACCAGGGCGTGCTCACGCGGTGTCGCCAGCCGGGTGGTGGTGATCGGGATGCCGGGAGACGATGGGTCGAAGAACGTCTCGAAGTGGGCGCACCGATCGGCGGTCGCGGCCAACCGGTCCAGGTCCAGGGCCCAGGTGAGCACCGTGATGACCATCCGGGCGCCGTCGTAGCCGACGAGGTACTCCGCGGTCGGGCCGCGCTCACCGGAGTCGGCGATCACGCGGGTGAGACCGTCGGAGCAGCCGGGCGGTTTGGACACCATGGCCGGCGCGGTGAGGCCGCCCTCGGGCTCGCCGGCTCCGTCGCTGGTGCGCTCGTACTGCACGCCGGCCGGCAGATCATCGGCGGTGAGCAGGACTTCGTCCAGCCGAGCCCCGGGCCAGGTCGCGGTGCCCGCGATCTGGTGCGTGCACCCGGCCAGCATCGCGACGAGCAGCGCCGCCGCGGCACAGCGCCGCCTCACGGTGTCAGCCCCGTCGTGATCGTCGGCCGCCGCGGCGGGCCGCTGTCGAGCAGGTTCAGCACCGCGTCGACGTCGAGATGGGCGGCCAGCAGGTCGGCCATCACGTCGAGCTGGCCGTCGCGACGCGCGGGGACGTCGACGTCGTCGGCGACCACGAAACCGGTCCGGCCCGCGGCCGCGGCCACCTCCGAAAGCCATTGCCGCCGAACCTCGTTGTTGTCCAGCAGCCCGTGCCAGTGGGTGCCGAACACCGTCGCATGCCGCACGCCGACGCGGGTTTCGCCGGCCACCCAGTCGTCGTCGGCGCAGCGCGTGAGTTGGCCGTGGTGGATCTCGTAGCCGTGCAGCGGCGAATCGTGGTGGCGCAGGGTCTTGTCGGCGGCGAACTCGATGTCGGCGTCGAGCAACCCCAGCCCGCTGGTCGCACCCGCCCAGGACTCCACTGCGTCGTCGATGCGCCGACACAGCATCTGAAAGCCGCCACACACCCCGAGCACGGGTTTACCGGCGTCGACGTGCGCACAGATGCGCTGGGCCAGCCCGCGTCTGCGCAGCCAATCCAGGTCGGTGACGGTGGCCTTGCTGCCCGGGATCACGACGACGTCGGCGTCGGCCAGCTCGGCGGGATCGGCGACCCAGCGCACCAGCACGCCGGGTTCGCACGCCAGCGCCTCGACGTCGGTGGTGTTGGAGATGCGCGGCAACCGGATCGCGGCCACCCGCAGCCACTGGGAGCCGTGCGGCGGCTGCGGATCTCCGAGCACCTGTTGCGCGAGCACGGAGACGGAGTCCTCGGTGTCCAGCCACAGCCCGTCGGCATAGGGTATGACGCCGTAGGTCGGCCGACCGGTCAACTGCTGCAACTGATCCAGGCCCGGCGCCAGCAGCGACGGGTCACCGCGGAACTTGTTGACCACGAACCCGGCGATGAGCCGCTGGTCCTCGGCGTCGAGCACCGCGACCGTGCCGTACAGGTGGGCCAGCAGCCCGCCGCGGTCGATGTCCCCCACCACGATGACCGGCAGGTTCGCCGCTCGGGCCAGCCCCATATTGGCCAGATCGGTTGCCCGCAAGTTGATCTCGGCTGGTGAGCCCGCGCCTTCACAGATGACGGCGTCGAATTCGCTTTGCAGCCGGTGCAATTCGTCGGTGACGACGGCCGCGAGGCGTTCCCTGTGGGTGAAGTAGTCCTTGGCGCGCACGGTGTCGGTCACCTGGCCCCGCACCACCAGTTGCGAGGTGCGGTCGCTGCCGGGCTTGAGCAGGATCGGGTTGAACCGGGTGTGCGGGGCCAGACCGGCGGCGCGCGCCTGCACGGCCTGGGCCCGCCCGATCTCGCCGCCGTCCACGGTGACGGCCGAGTTGTTGGACATGTTCTGCGCCTTGAACGGCGCCACCCGGATCCCCTTGCGCGACAGCAACCGGCACAGGCCCGCGACCACCATCGACTTGCCGGCGTCGGATGTGGTGCCGGCGACGAGCAGCGCGCGGCTCATGTCCCCGGGGCGAGCCGGGCCCGCGCGGCTCATGTCCCCGGGGCGAGCCGGGCCCGCGCGAGCAGACGTGAAATCCCCCGAATTGGGGGGCTTGAGGGGGTTTTCGCGTCTGTTCGCGGGAAGGCGGTCACAGCTCGGTGAGGATTTCGGCGCCGTCGTCGGTGACCACGAGGGTGTGTTCGAACTGCGCGGTCCACTTCTTGTCCTTGTTGGCCACGGTCCAGTCGTCGTCCCAGATCTCATAGTCCAGCCCGCCGAGGTTGATCATCGGTTCGATGGTGAACGTCATCCCGGGCTCCAGCACGGTCTCCACGGCCGGCTGATCGTAGTGCAGCACCACCAGCCCGTTGTGGAAGGTGGTGCCGATGCCGTGCCCGGTGAAGTCGCGAACCACGTTGTAGCCGAACCGGTTTGCGTACGACTCGATGACCCGGCCGACGATCGACAGCTGCCGTCCCGGTTTGACGGCCTTGATCGCGCGCATCGTGGCCTCGCGGGTGCGTTCGACCAGCAGCCGGTGCTCCTCGGAGACGTTGCCGGCCAGGAAGGTGGCGTTGGTGTCACCGTGCACCCCGTGGATGTAGGCGGTGACGTCGATGTTGACGATGTCACCGTCCTCGATGACGGTCGAGTCCGGGATGCCGTGGCAGATGATCTCGTTGAGCGACGTGCAACACGACTTCGGGTAGCCCTTGTAGCCGAGCGTCGACGGGTAGGCGCCGTGATCGACCATGTACTCGTGGGCGATGCGGTCCAGTTCGTCGGTGGTGACCCCCGGCTCGACGGCCTTGCCCGCCTCGGCAAGCGCGCCGGCGGCGATCCGGCCGGCGATACGCATCTTCTCGATCACCTCGGGCGTCTGCACCCACGGTTCGCTGCCCTCCCGCACCGTCGGTTTGCCCACGTACTCCGGGCGGGCGATGTGCTTGGGCACCGGACGTGGCGGTGACACCACGCCGGGGCGAAGGGCGGTGCGAACAGGCATGACGCCAGAATAGTCGGCCCGTCGGGCTAGATTCGGTGGCGATGACGATCGACGAGGTAGACGACGAGTTCACGGCCAGGTTCGCCGAGCGCTTCGCCGACGCCTGGCGCAAGCCCGACCTGGCCAAACACGAGGCGTTGTGGAGCGACGACATCGTGTTGCGCCAGCCGATGATGGGCACCCTGCACGGCAAGCAGGCCTGCCTGGAGTCGTTTCAGCGGCTGTTCGCGCTGGTGCCCGATCTGCACGCCGACGTGCACCGGGTCGGGCACGGCAGCCACGAGGTGTTCATCGAGTTCACGTTGAGCGGAACCTACGGCGGCAAGCCGATCTCCTGGGATGCCGTCGACCGGTTCACCTTCACCGGCGGCCTGATCGCCGAACGGGTTTCGTACTTCGACTCGGCGCCGTTGATCGGCAAGCTGGTCGGGCGCCCGGCCGGCTGGGACCGGTTGGTGCGCATCGGTTCGCAGCTGTTTCGGCGCTAGCGGTCGAACGGGCCGAACCGCCACGGTTTGCGCGGCCCGCGGATGTCCACCGAACCGCACACCACCTTGCCGGTGAGCACGACGTGCGGCCTGCCCTCGGCGGGTGCGTCCTTACGGTGGTCATGGGCGCTGCCGACGACCACCTCGACGTCGTCGATCGACGCGCTGGCACCGAGGGGCAGCCGCATGTCCAGCCCGCCGAACTTGAGGTCGAGCTCGATGACGATCATCGGGCCGGCGAAGCGGGCCCTGGTCAGGTCGAGATCGATGGAGCCCATCCGGCGGTGCAGCGCCAGCCGGGTCGGCACGGTCCACTCACCCTGGCGCTTGAGCGAGCCGAGCACCCCGCGCAGCTCCACCCGGTCGGCGGCCGAGGTGACGATCGCCCCTGGGCCGGGCAGGTCGTCGACCAGCGCGTCGAGGTCTGAGTGCAGCCGCGCCCGCGACACCGCCGCCGAGCGCTCCTCGAACTCGTCGATGTCGATCAGGCCCAGCGCGACGGCGTTGTGCAGCCGCCGCAACGTGCCGTTGCGGTCGGCGTCGGACACCCGCATGTAGGCGTGGTCATCGATCCCTGTCATAGCCCTGTCGACAGGCTACTCAGGCTTGATAGTGCGGCGGCAGCGCGTCGAGCATCCCTTTGAGCATCCGCACCGCGTACTCCGATGACCCGCCGCCGACGATCAGCGCCGCGAACGCCAGGTCGCCGCGGTAACCGGCGAACCAGGAATGCGATCCGCCGGCGAACTCGGCCTCCCCGGTCTTGCCGCGGACGTCGCCGGCGCCCTGCAGGTCTTCTGCGGTGCCGTTGGTCACGACCAGGCGCATCATCGGCCGCAGGCCGTCGAGGATTTTGTCGCCGATCGGCTCCAGCTCGCCGTGGACGACGGTCTGGCGGCCCTGGATCAGTTGCGGCACAGGGGTTTTGCCTGCTGCGACGGTGGCCGCGGCCAGCGCCATCCCGAACGGGCTGGCCAGCACCTTGCCCTGGCCGAAGCCGTCCTCGGTGCGTTCGGCCAGGTTCACCGTGGGCGGCACCGAGCCCGTAACGGTGGTCAGCCCCGCGACCTCGAAGTCGGCGCCGATGCCGTATTTGGCGGCCGCCTTCGTCAACCCGCGCGGCGGCATCCGGCTGGCCAGCTCGGCGAACGTCGTGTTGCACGAACTGGCGAACGCCCGCGACATCGGCACGGTGCCCAGGTCGAAGCCGCCGTAGTTGGGGACGGTGCGATGCCCGATGTCCATGGTTCCCGGGCACGGCAGCAGCGTGTTGGGCGTGGCCATGTCGCGTTCGATGGCCGCGCCCGCGGTGACCATCTTGAAGGTCGATCCCGGTGGATAGAGGCCGGTGGTGGCGATCAGCCCCTCGGCGTCGGCGGCCGCGTTCTGCGCCACCGCGAGGATTTCACCGGTCGACGGCTTGATCGCCACGATCATCGCCTGCTTGCCGGTGGTGTTGACGGACTGCTGCGCGGCGTTCTGCACCGCCCGGTCGATGCTGATCCTGATCGACGGCGCGGGTTCGCCGGGCACCTCGTGGAGCACGTCGACGTCGACGCCGTTCTGGTTGACCGTCACCACGCGCCAGCCCGGTTGCCCATCGAGGTCGTCGACCACCGCGTTCTTGACCTGGTCGATGATGGCCGGCGCGAAGGTCTCGTCGGTGGGCAACAACGCCGCCTGCGGGGTGATCACCACGCCGGGGCGTTTGCCGATGGCGCCCGACACCCGGTCGTGATCGGCCTGGCTCAAGATGATCAGGTGCAGAGGCTTTTTCGCCGAGCTGGCCAGTTCGGCGAGCCGCTGCGGGTCCATGGTGTGGTCGAACGGCCGCAGCGCGTCGGCGACGGCGCGTGCGGTCGGCATCAACGCCTCTCCAGCCGCCTTGGCGTCCAACGAGTAGCTGTAGCGATAGCCCGGCACCAGCACCTCGCTGCCGCCGCGCTCGATGACCTTTGCGCGCGGCGGCTGGTCGGCGCGCAGCGTGAAGGTCTGGTTCTCGCCGAGCGACGGGTGCAGCCCGGTCGCGCTCCAGCGCACCTTCCAGCTGCCTTCGTCGCGGACCATGTTGAGCCGGCCGTCGTAGGTCCAGGTCCGGTCCTTTGGCAGGTGCCAGGTGTAGCGGTAGGTGACGCTGCCGGTGTCCTCGGTGTACTTGGAGCCCAGGATCAGCGCGTCCAGGTGGGTGGCCTGCAGCCCGGCCCACGCTTGGTTGAGCGCTTGGCGCGCGTCGGCGGGGCGGTCGCTGAACTGCGCGGCGGCCTCGGTGTCGCCGGTCGAGAGCGCGGCGAAGAACTTCTCGGCGGTCGGTTCGGGCCCGCTCGGTCTCGGGGTGCACGCGCTGAGGCCGACGACCAGCGCCGCAACCGCCAGCAGACCCGCGACTCGTGATGCTGAAGTTGCCATTGGGGCAGATGTTACGAAGCTGAGACCTAAAACTCCGGTAGGCGCACCGGCGCTTTACGCCGAGCTTTACGCCGAAAGCGACGAACGGGCGGGAAAGTGCGAGTGGAATTCGCCAATGCGTCGGTCTCGGCGCAGAGGTCCGCGAAATCTACACCAGGGTCGTGATTCTTCTGCGAGCACGACCTTGGTGTAGAAATCGCGAGCGCAGAGACGCCCAGCCGGATGGGGCTAGCCGCGCCGCCGGAGCCGACGCCCGCTTCGGGGCAATCCAGGACGACGCGCGCTATGACCCCGCGGCCGGGGCGCGAACCACCAGCGGCACAGCCGGGAAGTAGGCGGCCATCTCCGAGCGCGACTTGCGCAGCGCGGCGGTGCCGTAACCCCGTTTACGAAAGTCGGGGTGAATCCAGATTCGCACGTTGACCTCGCCGGCCACCAGATCGCCGAAGACCATGCCGACCTTCTGCGTGCCGTGCACGGCCACCAGCCAGGCCGCCTCTTCGGCGTCGACGCGCCCCAGCCCGGACCGGATCTCGTCGTCGAGGTCCCCGGCGGGTGCTCGCGACCCGTCCCCCGCCTCCTGCACGTCGGCGGTGCGGGCCGCGAAGACGTCGCGGTCCTCGTCGGGCCGAAACGGCCGCAGCACCAGGGTGTCCACCGGGCGGACCGGCTCACCCATGGTGAAGCTGAGCTGATTGTTGAGATCTTCGAGTTCGGCGGCGATGCGGCGGCGCGCGACCTTGGTGAGCCGGTCGAACGACAGCCTCAGCACCGCCTCGGCGGCCATGGCCGACGTGTCGAGGTGCGCCGCGATCGCCTCGATGGCCGCGTCGTAGTCCTCGGCCTCGACGACGACATCGAGCAGTTCATGACGGTGTTCGAGCGCACGCATCAGCGCGTCGGCGATCTCCCTGCGCGCCACCCTCGGGTCATCGTCGGTCATGGGCTGAGCGTAACGAGCGGCCGGCGCCGTCAGTCGAGCAGAACCGTCGCGAACGTGCCGACTTCGGTGAAGCCGATGCGCGCATACGTCGCGCGGGCAACGGTGTTGAAGCTGTTGACGTACAGGCTCGCGATGCGCCCGCTGCGCACGATGGCCGACGCCAGGGTCGCGGTGCCCGCCGTGCCCAACCCGCGGCCCCGGTAGTCGGGGTGCACCCACACGCCCTGGATCTGCCCGACGGACGGTGACTGCGAACCGATTTCGGCCTTGAACACCACCTGGCCCCGCTCGAATCGCGCCCACGCCCGGCCCGCCGCGATCAACCCGGCCACCCGGCGCCGGTAGCCGCGCCCGCCGTCGCCGATCCGCGGGTCGATGCCGACCTCACCGATGAACATGTCGATGGCGGCCACCAGGTAGGCGTCGAGTTCGTCAGCACGCACCGGGCGCACGGCCGGATCGGTGGCGCACCGCGGCGACGAGCTCAATGCCAGCAGCGGCTGGTTCTCACGCACGTCGCGGGCGGCACCCCACGCACCCTCCAGTCGCTGCCACATCGGCAGCACCAGCTCGGCGCGACCAACCAGCGACGAACACCGCCGCGCCGTGCTCATCGCTTTGTCGGCGAACGCCTCCAGGTCGGCGGCCTGACCGCGCAGCGGGATGAGGTTCGCCCCGGCGAAACACAGGGATTCGCTCACCGTGCGCCGGGTCCACAGTTCCCCGCCGATCGCCGACGGTTCGACGCCGTGTTCGGCGACCCGGGAGGTGACCATGCAGGAGCCGACCGGGTCCTCCTCGAGCACCCGCATCACCGTGCCGACGTCGCGCACCACCGACACCCGTCGCTCATCGGCGAGACGGAAAAGCGGCGGAGCCGACATGGAGACTCTTTCTAACCAATCCCGGCGGTGGGTGGCTGCGCTGGCGAAGCCACGTCTCAGCTTACGGTGACAATCGGCGAACCGCTGGCAGATGTTTCGCCGTCGCCCTCGCCGCGCTCGGCGGCCAGCCGCATCGCCTCCTCGATCAGGGTCTCGACGATCTGCGCCTCGGGCACCGTCTTGATCACCTCGCCCTTGACGAAGATCTGGCCCTTGCCGTTGCCGGACGCCACACCGAGGTCGGCCTCCCGGGCCTCGCCGGGCCCGTTGACGACGCAGCCCATCACCGCGACGCGCAGCGGCACGTCAAGGCCGTCAAGGCCCGCGGTCACCTCGTTGGCCAGCGTGTAGACGTCGACCTGCGCGCGCCCACACGACGGGCACGACACGATCTCCAGCGAGCGTGGCCGCAGGTTCAGCGATTCGAGGATCTGGTTGCCGACCTTGACCTCTTCGGCGGGCGGCGCGGAAAGCGAAACCCGGATCGTGTCACCGATCCCCCGCGAGAGCAGCGCACCGAACGCCACCGCGGACTTGATCGTGCCCTGGAACGCCGGGCCCGCCTCGGTCACCCCGAGGTGCAGCGGATAGTCGCACTTCGCGGCCAGCTGCTCGTAGGCCTCGACCATGACGACGGGGTCGTTGTGCTTGACGCTGATCTTGATGTCGCCGAAGCCGTGCTCCTCGAACAGCGAGGCCTCCCACAGCGCGGAGTCGACCAGCGCCTCCGGCGTGGCCTTGCCGTACTTCTGCAGAAACCTCTTGTCCAGCGATCCGGCGTTGACGCCGATGCGGATCGGGACGCCGGCGTCCCCGGCGGCCTTGGCGACCTCCTTGACCCGGCCGTCGAACTCCTTGATGTTGCCCGGGTTCACCCGCACGGCAGCGCATCCGGCGTCGATCGCGGCGAAGATGTATTTGGGCTGGAAGTGGATGTCGGCGATCACCGGGATCTGGCTGTGTTTGGCGATTTCGGACAGCGCGTCGGCGTCTTCCTGCCGCGGGCAGGCCACCCTGACGATGTCACAACCGGTCGCGGTCAACTCGGCGATCTGCTGCAAGGTCGCGTTGACGTCGTGGGTCTTGGTCGTCGTCATCGACTGCACGGCGATCGGGTGATCGCTGCCGATCCCGACGTCGCCGACCATCAGCTGACGCGTTTTGCGCCGCGGCGCCAACGTGGGCGCCGGGGGTGCGGGCATGCCGAGCCCGACAGTCATCGAATACTCCTACTGGAAGAGCCTGATCGGGTTGACCAGGTCAGCGGTCACGGTCAGCAGCATGTAGCCGACCACCACCAACAAGACTACGTAAGTCGCGGGCATGAGCTTGAGATAGTTCACCGGCGCAGCGGCCACCATGCCGCGCGCCGACCGGATCATGTTGCGGATCTTCTCGTAGACGGCGATCGCGATGTGACCGCCGTCAAATGGCAGCAGCGGAACGAGGTTGATCGCACCGAGCACGAAGTTCAGCTGCGCCAGGAAGAACCAGAACGCCACCCACAGCCCGGCGTCGACCGTGTCGCCGCCGATGATGCTGGCGCCCACGACGCTGATCGGGGTCTCCGGATCGCGTTCCCCGCCGCCGATCGAGTGCATCAGCGCACCCACCTTGGTGGGAATCTTGGCCAGCGACTTGCCGAGTTCGACGGTCAGATCACCGGTGAAGGCAAACGTCGCCGGTATCGCCGACAGCGGGTTGTGCTGGGTCGGCCCGAACTGGGCGGCGCTGACCCCGATCGCTCCCACCGTCGAGGGCCCGGTGTCGCTGTCGGCGGTCCAGCGCTGGGTCGGGGTGACGTCGACGACGGTGGTGAACTCGCGGGTGCGGCCGTCCTCGTCCCGCTGCACGGTCAGCTCGGTCGGCCCGCTCCGTTCCCGCACGGCGGCGGCCATCTCCGCGAAGTTGGCCACCGGGGTGTCGCCGACCTTGACCACCGTGTCGCCGCCCCTGATGCCCGCGAGCGCGGCCGGGCCGGGGCCGGTGCACTCACCGAGCTCGCCCTTGGCCACTTCCGCTGCCACACAACCGGTTTCACCGACGACAGCGGTGGTGGGCGGGTGCAGGTTGGGCAGTCCCCAGACGACGGCGATGCCGTAGATGAGGACCAGGCCGATGAGGAAGTTCATCGCGGGCCCGGCGGCCAGCACCGCGGTGCGTTTCCACGTCTTCTGCTTGTACATGGCGCGTTCGTGCTCGTCGGGCTGCAGTTCCTCCACCGAGGTCATGCCCGCGATGTCGCAGAACCCGCCGAGCGGGATCGCCTTGACGCCGTACTCCGTCTCGCCGAGCTGATTGGCCCGCCGCGTCGACCACACCGTCGGACCGAAGCCGACGAAGTAGCGGCGCACCTTCATCCCGGTCGCACGCGCCACCCACATGTGCCCGCACTCGTGCAGGGCCACCGAAACCAGGATGGCCAGCGCGAACAGCACGACACCGATCACGAACATCATCTGGTGGCGACAACCTCCCGCTCGACCGCACTGCGTGCCCGGTCCCGCGCCCACTGTTGGGCGTCAAGTACTTCGTCCACGGTAGCGGGTTCGGCCGCCCATTCGTCGGCACCGCGCAGCACCTCCTCGATGGTGCGCACGATGCCGGGAAACGGGATCCGGCCGGCCAGAAACGCCGCGGCGGCTTCTTCGTTGGCGGCGTTGTAGACCGCGGTCAGGCAGCCGCCCTTCGTGCCGGCCTGGCGGGCCAGCCGCACAGCCGGAAACACCTCGTCGTCCAACGGCTCGAAGTCCCACGTCGACGCGGTGGTGAAGTCGCAGGCCGGCGCCGCGCCGGGCACCCGCGACGGCCAGCCCAGCGCCAACGCGATCGGCAGCTTCATATCGGGCGGGCTGGCCTGGGCCAGGGTGGAGCCGTCGGTGAACGTCACCATCGAGTGCACGATCGACTGCGGGTGCACGACCACCTCGATGCGGTCGTAGGGCACCCCGAACAGCAGGTGCGTCTCGATCAGTTCCAGGCCCTTGTTCACCAGCGACGCCGAGTTCAGCGTGTTCATCGGGCCCATCGACCAGGTGGGATGGGCGCCGGCCTGCTCGGGGGTGGCGGTCTCGAGCCGCTCGGCGGTCCAGCCGCGGAACGGGCCGCCCGAGGCGGTGAGCACGATCTTGGCGACCTCGTCGGGGCTGCCGCCGCGCAGGCACTGCGCCATCGCGGAGTGTTCGGAGTCGACGGGCACGATCTGGCCGGGCTGGGCGGCCTTGAGCACAAGCGGACCCCCGGCGACCAGCGACTCCTTGTTGGCCAGGGCCAACCGGGCGCCGGTGGCCAGCGCGGCGAGCGTGGGCTTGAGCCCGAGCGCGCCGACGAGCGCGTTGAGCACGACGTCGGCTTGGGTGGATTCCACCAGCTGGGTGGCCGCGTCCGGTCCGGCGTAGGGAATGTCGCCGATGCGCTGTGCCGCGTCGACGTCGGCGACGGCGATGTTGGTCACACCGGTCTCGGCGCGCTGCCGGCTCAGCAGGTCGGGGTTGCCGCCGCCGGCCGCCAGCCCGACGACCTCGAAGCGGTCCGGGTTGGCGGCGATGACCTTTAGCGCCTGCGTGCCGATCGAGCCGGTACTGCCAAGCAGCAGCACCCGCTGTCTGTTGCTCACCGATCCATTGTGCCGCGTCGGCGAACCGGCGCCCCGCGAGCAGACGGAGAACGGGGTTACCGCCGCCGTTTCGTCACCGTCTGTGGCGCAACTAGGACGGTGTGATCTGCTGCAGCAGCGCGTGCATGTCGAGCTGTCCGCGGTGCCCCACCAGCATGTCGCCCTGGAAACGGTCGATGTAGATGCCCGCGACCGACACCTCGTTGCCCGTCGCCGCGATCCCGCGGAACCCGCCGAGGTGGGTTCCGACGAAGCGGCACCGCGACACCCCGTGTGAGCCGTCGACCAGCACCTCCTCGATATCGTGGCGGCCGTCGGGAAACGCCTCGGCGAACTCCCGCAGATGCTCCCGCCAGGCGTCCCATCCGATGGGCGCGGCGCTGCCGAGCTCGACGACCACCCGCGGCGACACCAGCGCCTCGAGGGTCGACCAGTCCCGCCGGTCGATCGCGCCGTACAGGCACTCGACCAGTTCACGGACCTCGTCGGCCGCGAAACTCATGTGCGCACCTTGTCGATGACGGTCTCCGCGAATTGTTCGATCGGCGCCCGGAACCGCTCGACGTCTCCGGGCGGCAGGTCCATGCCCGCCCACGGACTGCACATCACCGCGGTGATGCCGAGATCTTCGGCGCGCTTGTACAGATCCGGCGACGGCGGGTCGAGCAGCGCGAGGATGATCTCGAAAGGCTCGTTCTCCCGGCCGTATTCGCGCCGCAGCTCCGAAACCCTGCGGACGTACGCGGTCGCATCGTCCAACGTGTAGGCGTAGCCGACCCAGCCGTCGCACAACCGTGCGGCCCGGCGCAGCGCCGCCTCGGACTCCCCGCCGCACAGGATCGGCACCGGGTGCTGCGGGTGCGGCTCGAGCATCATCTCGGGTACCTGATAGTGCTTGCCGTGAAACGACACCCAGCCGCCACGCCACAGTTCCCGCAGCGCGGGGATCATCTCGTTGAGCCGGGCACCGCGGGTGCCGAAGTCCTGACCCATCAGGTCGTACTCCTCGCGCATCCACCCGACCCCGACCGCCAGCGACACCCGGCCGTCCGAGAGGACCGACGCGGTGGCGACCTGTTTGGCCACCTCCAGCAGCGGCCGTGTCGGCGCGATGTAGACCGCGTTGGAGAACCGGATCCGGCGCGTCACCGCGGCCATCGCGCCGATCGTCACCCAGCAGTCCGGCCACGCCGTCTCAGGGGCCCACATCGGCTTGCCGGTCGGCGAGTCCGGGTACGGCGACGCCAGCTCACGCGGATAGAAGAGGTGATCGGAACAGACAATGCCGTCGTAGCCGGCCTCGTCGAACATCCGGGCCAGCGGCAGAACCTCGGCGGTCTTCATGAACGCGGTGCCGGACCAGAATTGCACGCCCTTCTCCTTACTTCGCCGTCAGGCCGCCGTCGACGGGCAGCGCCACCCCGGTCAGATACCGGCCCGATGCCCCACACAGATAGACCATCGCATCGCTGATGGCCTCGGGCTCCACCGGCGGAATGGGCAGCAGCGGCTGTTGGGCGGCGCCGAACGAGGCGTGCTCCTCGACGAAGCGTCCGGCGGCCTCGTTGATGATCATCGGCGTCGCCACCCCGCCGGGATGCACGGAGTTCACCCGGATGTTCTTGGCCGCCAGCGAGTTCGCGTAGTGCCGCATCAGGCCGACGACGCCGTGCTTGGCCGCGGTGTAACCGGCGGCGCCATGGCTCATGGTGTCGTATCCGGAGCTGACCGACTTGAAGCCGGCCGCCGAACTGGTGATCACGACGACGCCGCCGTCGCCGTGGCCCAGCATGGCGGGCAGCGCCGCCTCGATCGTGTAATACACGCCCTTGAGCATGATGTCGACGGCGTCGACGAACGAGGTCATCTCGTTGCGCTTGTCCCCGATCGCCGGGAAAATGCCCGCGTTGGCGAGAACGAAGTCGACGCGCCCGAATTGGGCCACACCGCGGCCGACGACCTCGGTCAGCCGGTCGAAGTCGCGCACGTCGCCGTGCTCGGCGATGATGCGCCGGCCGGTCTTCTCGACGAGGTTGACGGTCTCGTCGAGGTCCTCCGGTGTCGCCATCGGATAGTCGACGCTGTCCAGGGGCTCGCATAGGTCGAACGCGATGATGTCGGCCCCCTCCTCGGCGAACCGCACGGCGTGCGCGCGACCCTGTCCCCGCGCCGCTCCGGTGATGAACACGACCTTGCCGTCGAACTGGGATGTCATGAGGACTCACCCTACGGCGGCGCGTAGTAGGCCTATGTCAGAATGTCGGCTAGCACCGAAGACCGACCGCTAAGGAGCAGCCGTGCCCAGCACCGAGCTTGAGCGACGAACCGGCGCGAACTCTGTCGACGTCGAGGACGTGCCGTCGGCCGAGTGGGGCTGGTCGAAGGAGAACCCCAAGTTCATCCACATCGGCGGGCTGCTGGCGGCGGCGTTTCTGCTGATCATGATGCGCGGCAACCACGTCGGTCGCGTCGAGGACATGTTCCTCATCGGGTTCGCGGCGCTCATCGTCATCGCGGTCGCGCGTGACTGGTGGCTGCGCCGCCGCGGCTGGATCCGCTAGACATCCGCTAGACGGGGTACAGCGGCCGAAACGCTTCCGACCCGAGGTCGAACAGGGTCTCGGTGGCGGCGACCTCTTGGTGCGCCGCCCGCGCGGCGGCCAGTGCACGAGCCTTGAACGCCCGCGCGGCCACGCTCAGGCGGTGCTGCACGGGATCGATACGACGGCCCAGCTGGTCCGGCCACGACGTCCCCCACACCGTCACCTCGGTGGTCCCCGCGTTCCACAGACGCAGGACCTGCTCGCACACCCGCGCGTCGCGGCGCAGCAGGTCGGCGCTGACGGCGAACGCGTCCGTGGCTTCGAGAATCGACGTCGCGTCCGCGAAAACCGGTGTGGCGCCCAGGATCGTCAGCGGGCGCACCTCCCGGGCAGCACCGACGAGCACGTTGACCGTCCAACCGGCCCGGGCGCGGTCGTAGAGCCATCCGCCCGACGACGACACCAGATCGACCATGTCCGCGGCGATCACGCTCAGTTGGGGCCGATTGAGAATCCCAGCGCCTTCGTGCGCATCGTCGCGCGCGGTGACGGGTCGGGTCGCCATGTCTGTCCTATCCGATCAGTCCATCGCGTGCCGGTCGACGGGCCAGCCCGCGGCACGCATAGAGGGTGACACTATTGCGTCGATCTGTAAAGGCTGTGAGAGTAGGTTCCATGAGTCTGGTGGCCGGGCGTGGCCCGTTGAGCAGGGACCCCGCCGGATGGTTCGCTCCCCCGATCCCCGAGGTGGTCTATGTCGAGCCGCACCCCCGGCGGGTGCAGGCCGTGCGCGACGGCCGGGTGGTCATCGACACCGAAGGCGCCCTGCTGGTGCACCGGTGCGACCATCCGCTCAGCTACGCGTTTCCCGCCGGCGAGGTCGGCGACCTTCCGCACGAACCCGTTCCGGAGGCGCCCGGGTTCGTGCGGGTGCCGTGGGACGCGGTGGACACCTGGCTCGAGGAAGGCCGCCAGCTCGTGCACTACCCGCCGAATCCCTATCACCGCGTCGACTGTCGTCCCACCAGCCGGCGTCTGCGCGTCGCGGTCGACGGCGCGACGCTGGTGGACACCACCGACACCGTCATCGTGTTCGAGACCGCGGTGCAGACACGGCTCTACGTCGATCCGTCTCACGTCCGCACCGATCTGCTGCAGCGCTCCGACACCACGAGCTACTGCAACTACAAGGGCTATGCCACCTACTGGTCGGCGGTGCGAGGCGACCGTGTCGTGGCCGACGTGGCCTGGAGCTATGACGACCCGCTGCCCGAAACCCTGCCCATCAAAGGCTTTCTCAGCTTCGACACCGAACGCGCCGACGTGTCGGCCGAACTCCCGCAGCCCGCTTCCGGCCGCCGAATCTGAGCTTGTGTCCGCTTTTCGCGTGAGATCGCGTGCATAACTTCAGATTCGACGCTCAGGCCTGGTCGATCACCGACGTGCCGAACTCCTCGATGGTGTCGAGCACATGGGCCAGGCTGTCGCCGGGCAGACCGACCTGCACCCACGTGACTCCCACGGCGGCAAGCTTTTCCAGGCCGGAAAGGTAGGCCTCGGCGTTGAAATCGTCGGTGCCGGGAGTTCCGCCGTCGGGGTTGGTGAACGTGATGTCGATCGCGGAGAAGTCGCGGCCGGCCTCGTCGAAACGCCGGCGCAGATCGTCGACGCCCACGGCCAGGCGGTCGGCGTCCATCTCCGCGGTGCGTGCGGTCTTGGCCAGCATGGCCGGCGCGGCGAACGGGCACCAGCCGTCACCGAACTTGACGACCCGCCTGCGCGCGGCCGCGGTGTTGCCGCCGATCCAGATCGGCGGGTGCGGGTCGCTCACCGGGCGCGGGTGCGCGGTGATGCTCTCGGCGGTGAAATGGCGGCCCTGATAGGAGAAGTCGTCGGTGGTCCAGATCCCGCGGATGACCTCCAACGCCTCTTCGAACAGCACCGCGCGTTCGTCGAACTCCACCCCCAGCGCCGTGAACTCCCGCTTGAGATAGCCCACGCCGACCGCGAGCGTGAACCGGCCCTGCGACAGCAGGTCCAGCGTGGCGCCCGCCTTGGCGACCACGAACGGGTTGCGGTACGGCAACACCACGATGTTGGGGACGAGCCGCAGCGTCGTCGTGGTGGCCGCGGCGAAACCCATTGCCACGAACGGATCCACCGCGTCATGCCCACCGGCCTGCAACCACCGCTCGGTGGGCGCCGGGTGGTCGGTGAACCCGAACCCGGAGAAGCCGGCCTTCTCGGCGGCGGCGGCGACCGCGGCGATGCCCGCCCCCGTCACCAACTCCGGGTTGTAGGGATGGCTGTGCATCGGATGGGTGAACGTGAACCGCATGAGGTGCTCCGCTCCAGAACAGTCTTCTCGATTTGTGAGAATGTCGTTACCATGCGGGCAGCCGAATGTACAGCCCGCGCGCCACAACGGCGACCAGAGGATGGGAAACCGCGTCCATGAGCAAGCCGGAGATCGGCGTGTACCTGCCCCAGATGGGCTTCACATACGAGCAGATCCTGCATCGCACCCGGCGGTGCGAGCAGCTCGGCATCGACTCGGTGTGGCTCTACGACCACCTCTACGGGCCGGGTGTGCCCGACTACCCGTCGCTGGAGGCCTGGACGTTGGCGACCGCGCTGCTCGCCCACACCGAACGCATCGATGTCGGACATATGGTGCTGTGCAACCAGTTTCGCCATCCCGCGGTGCTGGCCAAGATGGTGACGACGCTCGATCACATCTCGGCGGGCCGACTTCAGCTGGGCATCGGCAGCGGGTCGATCGAGGACGAGCACAACCGGGCCGGGCTGGACTGGGGGACGTTCCGGGACCGCTCCGAACGGCTCGGCGAGACGCTGGAGATCTTGCACCAGGCGTTCGCGAACGAGGTGATCGACTTCGCCGGCAGGCATTTCACCGTGCGGGACATGCCGATCAAGCCCGGCCCGACGCGTCGGCCGCGCCCCCCGATCGTGGTGGGCGGTGTCGGCGAGAAGTACACGTTGCCGTTGGTGGCGCGCTACGCCGACGTGTGGAACGTGCCCACCTACGCGCTCGGTGAGCTCGAGCACAAGACGTCGGTGTTGCGCTCGATCTGCGAAGAGGTCGGCCGGGATCCGTCGACGATCGTACTGTCGGTCGAGGCGGTGATGGCGTTGGCGCCCGACGATGCGTCCTTGGCGTCGGTGCGCGAGCTGGCCGAAAAGCGTTTCGGGCTACCCGCGTTCGGGCTCGAGGAGGGCGGGCTGGTCGGCACGCCGCCCGCGATCGTCGACCGCCTGCAGCAGCTGCGCGAACTCGGCTTCGACCAGATCGTGCTGTTCACCCACGACCGCGGCTCCGACGAAACGCTGGATCTGCTCGCCGGCGAGGTGATCGCGAAACTCTAGGCGGGCCGCTTGGCCGGCGGTGAATAGTTCGGGCGGCCCAACCCCAGCGCGTGCTGGGCGATCATGTTGCGGAACACCTCGAGCGTGCCGCCGTAGATGCCGGTCGGACACGCCAGCCGGAAGATGTACTCGGCTCCCCCGTCGTCGGCGGCGCCGTCGACATCAACGGGCAGGGCTCCCGCGGCACCGAGAATGTCCATCAGATCCGGTGATACGTCGCGCATCGTCTGCGCGATCGCGACGCGCCCGAACATCTCCGGGGTGCTCATCGCCGCCTCCATGCGGGCGATGGCGCGGCCGAGCCGGTAGCGCACGGAGTCGTCGTCGGTGGCCACGGCCGCGATCCGGTCGATGGCCTCGGCCAGCAGCAGCACGTGCTCGCTCATCGTGGCCAGCTTCTGCAGGCCCTGCGCATCGCGTTCGACGGTGCCGTGCTCGGCGTTGAGCGCTTCGCGCAACACCGCCCAGCCCCCGTTGACCTCGCCGACGCGATACCGGTCCGAGACGCGTACGTCGCTGTAGTAGGTGATGTTGGTGCGGTCGCCGTCGACGGTGCGCAACGGCTGGATCTCCACGCCCGGGGAGTCCAGCGGCACCAGGAACATGGTCAGGCTCTGATGTTTGGGCGCATCCGGATCGGTGTTGGTGACCAGGAAGACGAACTGCGCGTTGTGCGCGTTGGAGGTGAACATCTTGGAGCCGTTGATGATCCAGCTCGATCCATCCGCTTCGCGCACCGCGCGTGTCTTGCAGGTCGCGACGTCCGAGCCGCCCTCGGGTTCGGTGTAGCCCAGGCACAGCCGGTAATGCCCGGAGAGCACCTTCGGTAGCACCTCTTCCTTCAGCTCGGGTGTGGCGAACTGGTCGAGGGTGTGCGCCACCATCGCGGTGGTCGGCCAGTGAAACCACGGCGTGTGCGCGCGCCCGATCTCCAGCTCCCAGACGCGCCGGCGCACGGCGCTGAATCCGCCCTCGGACTCGGGTTTGAAGTCCGCGGCCAGAAGACCGCGCTCCCCGAGCGCCAGATGCACACCCTCGTCGAAGTTCTCGCCGGTCTCGCGGTCGCGACGGATGACGTCGTCGGTCACGATGCTGCGCAGCAGGTCGCGCAGCTCGTCACGGAACGCCCGGTCCTCATCGGAGAGTTGCACGTGCGAGAAGTCCACCTGAACACCGTGACATTTGCGTGCATTTTTGTAAAGTATGCTGCGGTCATTCACCACAGAAGGGCGTCACCTTGGGAATCGTCACCACGACGTCGGAAACCGCGTTCGCTCACCGGCCCGAGACGATCTATGACTTCGTCACCAACCCGGCCAACTGGACGAAGACCTATCCGGGCAGTGCGCACATCGGGGGTCTACCCGAGACGCTGCCGCTGAAGGTCGGCGACACGTGGACGGAGTCCGGGCCCGACGGGAACCGGATCTTCACCTGGCACCTGGCGATCGCCATGCGCCCGACCATATGGGTGTTCAACTCGGTCGGCCGCCTCGGCCACGACGCCGACGGCAACGGCGGCATGGAGGGCCGCATCACGGTGCACTACCACTTCAGCCAACCCGGCGAAGACATCACGTTGTTCACCAGGACGATGACGATCGAGGCCTACAAGCATGCGCCGTTGCCGGACGGGCTCTTCCGGACGGTCAACCCCGCGCACATCGACGCCTACCACGCCGCAGTGGCTAAGGAACTGGCCGGATCCTGAGCGCGGCGTCGCCGTGCAGTGCCCTGCGCAGCGCGGCGCCCTGAAGCACGAACAGCTGCTCGCTGACCTCCCACTCCGGCAGCAGCGAGTCGAACCCGTGACACGTACCGCCGTAGACGTGCAAATCGGTCGACACCCCGGCGCGCATCAACCGCGTGGCGTAGTCGATCGCTTCGTCGCGCAACGGGTCGAGCTCGGAGCAGGTGATCAACGTCTTTGGCGCACCGGACAACTCGGTGGCCCGCGCCGGGGCGGCATCGTCGCAGGCCTGCCGGCCCGCCAGGTAGTGGTGCCACATCGTGTCCGCGGCGGGGCCGTCGAACCCGGGGGTGGTGTCGAACTCCTGCTTCGACTCGGTGGGCCGGTCGTCGAGCACCGGTTGATGCAGCAGCTGAAACACCACGGGCGGCGCGGCTTTGGCGGCGGACCGCTGGGCCAGCCGCGCCGCCAGCGCGCCACCGGCGCTGCTGCCCGCCACCGCCAGCCGATCCGGGTCGATCCCGAGGTCCACCGCGTCGGCGACCACACCGTCGAGCACGGCCGTGACGTCGTGCACCGCGGCCGGGTACGGGTGCTCGGGAGCCAACCGGTAGTCGACGGAGATCACCGTGCAGCGGCCACGCCTGGCGAACTCCACGCACTGCCGGTGGTCGGTGTCGAGGTTTCCCAGCACGAAAGCTCCCGAATGGCAGTAGAGCACCGCGGGAGCCGGTGACGAGGCGCCCCGATAGATCCGCACCGGCACCGAAGCCACCGCGCGGTCCTCGATCTCCACGCCGGCGGTGTCCACCCTTGCGGCGGCCTCGGCGCGGCGCTGGTTCAACGAATCCCGCACCGCGCCAAGCACCCCCGATGACAGATCGGTGCGGGCCTCGGCGAGGTGGCGCAGCGCGGGGTCGAGACGCGCGACGAAGCTCACGGTCGGCTACCGGTTGGCCGTCGTGTGCGCCTCGCGGACCGCGGCATCGGACTGCGTCGGCGGATCGAACGTGTAGTCGGCGGGCCGGAAGCGGCGCGTCATCGACCAGAACGCGCGGGCGCTGCGCGGCCACTGGGTCACCACTCGGCCGTTGGCGGCGCGGAAGTAGTTGCTGCACCGGGTGAGCCACACGGTGCCCTGCATCCACTCGTCGATCTTGGTGAGGAACGCCGCCATGGTCGACGGCCGGACCGCCACATACGACTTGCCCTTGCGCCGCATGTACTTGAGCGCGCGGACCACATAATGTGCTTGCGCCTCGAGGATGAAGATGACGCTGTTGGAGCCGACGTTGGTGTTGGGGCCGTAGAGCATGAAGAAGTTCGGGAACCCGGGCACGGTCATGCCCAGATAGGCGTGTGCGCCGTCGCGCCACCTGTGCCGCAACGTCGTTCCGTGCTCGCCGACGACGTCGATCTGGCCCAGATAGTCGGCAGCGGCATAGCCCGTGGCGCACAGCACCACGTCGACGTCGAGTTCGGTGCCGTCCTCGGTGACCAGGCTTCGGGCGCGCAGCGCCCGAGCGGGGCTGGCGACCACCTCGACGTGCGGCTGGGTCAGCGTCTGCAGATAGTCGGTGGCGAACACCAGCCGTTTACAGCCCATCGGGTGATCGGGGGTCAGCTTGGCGCGCAGTTCGGCGTCGGGCACGTTGGCCTCGAGCCCCCGCAGCGCGATCTCCCTGAACTCCTGGGTCTTGTCGCTGCCGTGCTCGATCACCGAGATGTTGGCCTCGCTGCGCAGCCACAGCCGGGTGCGGTAGATCTTCTTGGCGAACGGAACATGGCGAAAGACCCACTTCTCGCGTTCGGAGTAGGGCCGGTCGGGTTTGGGCAGCACCCATGTGGGCGAGCGCTGCACCGAATACACCTTCTTGGCGACCTTCGCGACTTCGGGAATCAGCTGCGACGCGGTCGATCCCGTACCCAGCACGGCCACCCGGGCGCCGGTGAGGTCCACCGAGTGGTCCCAGCGGGCGGTGTGCATCAGCGTTCCGCTGAACGGCTCTTCTTCGACCAGGTCGGGCAGCAGCGGCCGGGTGAACAGGCCGACCGCGGACACCACGATGTCGAAGTCATACGTGGCGCCGTCGGCGTCGGTGAGCCGCCATTTGGTGCCCTGGGCGTCCCAGTGCGCCGCGACGATCTCGGTGTGCAGCCGCAGGTTCGGTTCGAGTGCGTAGCGGCGCGCGCAGTTCTCGAAGTACTCCAGGATCTCCGGCTGCGCCGACCACAGTCGAGACCAGTCGGCGTTCAGGTCGAAGGAGTAGGAGTACAGGTGCGACTTAACGTCGCACGCCAGCCCCGGATAGGTGTTGATCCGCCAGGTGCCCCCGACGCCGCCTTCACGGTCGAAGATCGTGAAGTCCCGAAACCCCGCTTTGCGCAGGAAGATTCCCAGGGCCAGCCCGCCGGGGCCGGCGCCGATGATGCCGATCGACGGGTTCATCCGATGCGCAGGCATTGCCCTCCGTCCACGACGAGTTCGCTTCCCGTGATGAACGACGCGCGGTCGGAGACCAGGAACGCGACCGCGTCGGCGACTTCGACGGACCGGCCGAGCCGCCCGAACGACGCGCTCAGCCTGTTCTGGGTCGCGTCGTCGAGCATCGGCGTCGCGATCGGCCCGGGAAAGACGGCGTTCACCCGGATCTCGTCGCGGGCCAGTTCGGCGGCGGCGATCTGGGTCAGCCCCCGTAACGCCCACTTGGAGGAGCCGTAGGCCGCGTGGTTCGGGAAGGCGCGTATCGCGCCGGTGCTGCAGGTGTTCACGATCGCCGCGCCTTCGGCCACCCGGAGTTGTGCGAGCGCGGCCTGGATGCCCAAGAACGGGCCCAGACAGTTGACCCGCCAGCTGTTTTCGAAACCCGTCGCGGTCTCGTCGGCCAGCGTGGCGCGATGCAGCACCCCGGCGTTGTTGACCAACGCGGTCAGTCTGCCGAACCGGTCGACGGTCGCGTCGACCGCGGCGCGCCACTGCGGTTCGGACGTCACGTCAAGCGCCAGCGCGAGTACGCCGTCGTCTTGTGCCTCGGCGTCGAGCACGTCGCAGGCGGCGACGAGAAACCCGTCAGCGCGCAGCCGCGACACGATCGCCGCCCCCTGGCCCCGCGCGGCGCCGGTCACCAGCGCGACCCGGTCGGCCGTCGTCACTGCGCCTCCCGCAGGTACTCGGCGGCGCCGCGGCGCAGCGCCTGCGACTCCGAGGCCAGCGTGAGCATGCGGAACCCCGCCTGCGCCATGGCTTTCGCCGATGTGGATGCGCCCGCGTGGACGCCGGTGAGAAGCCCGGCGGTCGCGGCGGTGGACTGTATCCGGGTGATCGCGTCGCGCACGGCAGGCGTGGTCCACGCCTCCGCGGGGCTGTGGCCGAGCGACAGTGCCAGATCAGCGGGGCCCACGTAGATGCCGGAAAGGCCGGGCACGGCACAGATCTCGTCGAGTGTCGAAAGCCCCCGTGCGGTCTCGACCATCGCGAGCACGGTCACCCGGGCCTCGTGCTCGGCGGGTTCCCGGCCGAGGCTGGCGCGCAGGGGCCCGTAGCTGCGCACCCCCGCGGGTGCGTACCGCGTGGCGGCGACGGCCGCCGCGGCCTGCTCGGCCGACTCGATCATCGCGACGATCACCGCGTCGGCGCCGGCGTCGAGCACCCGGCCGATCGGTGCGGGATCCGCCGACGGCAGCCGCACCGCCGTGGCTATCGGGACGTGCTCGAGCCGGCGCAACAACAGCGCGACGTCGGCGTCGTCGAGATACCCGTGCTGAACGTCGAACCCGACATAGTCGTAGCCGGCCTGGGCGAACTCCTCGGGGCCGATGATCGTCGGGCCCACCACCCAGCCGCCCCACACCCGCTCTTTGGCGGCCAGCGCCTGCTGCAGTCTGCTGGATGTCACTCGACGATCGCTATCTTGATGCGTTCGGGCGCGGGACGGCACGCCAGCTCGAAGGCCGCCTGCACCTCGTCGACGCCGAACGTGTGGGTGACGTAGGCGGGAAGCAGGTCGGGATGCTGTCGTGCGAATTCGTCTGCGGCGCTCAGCATTCGGCGCCGGTCGAGGGTCACCCCCGACTTCAGGGTCAGGTTGTTGCGCAGCATGGTCCGCATGCTGATCGGATAACTGTCGTCGTCGGGCACCCCGAAGTAGAAGATCGTGCCGCCGGGAGCGGTCGCCTCGACGGCGTGGCCGAGTGTGGCGACCTGATGGCCGACGGCCTCGATCACGACGTCGGGCCGGTCGTCGGGCGTGAGGTGGCTGACCCACCGGTCGCTGGTGGCACGCACGATGTCGTCGACACCGAACCGCCTGCCGATGCCCTCACGGTCGACGGGGTCCACGCCGGTCACCCGGAGCGCCCCGAAAGCCTTTGCCACGTAGGAGAACAGCAGCCCGATCGAGCCTTGACCGATGACCGCGACGTGACGGCCCCGCAGGCTGCCGATCTGCTCGACCGCGTAGAGCACGCAGGCCAGCGGTTGCAGTGCCACCGCGTGCTGGGGGCTCAGCGCCGGGTCGTACGGCGCCAACCCGTCACCGTCGGCCACGACGTGTTGCATCAGGCCGTCGAAGCCCGATGCCCAGCCGACGACGGGGTCCCCGATCCCGTGGCTGCGATGTCGGCTCGCGATCACCTCGCCGACGACCTCGTGGACCGGGAACCCGGCCATCTCGGCGGCGCTCTGTCCCGCGTCGCCGGCGATCTTGCCGCGCACGCCACGAAACGGCGGTAGATCGCTGCCGCACACCCCCGCCGCCCGGAACCGCAGCAGCACCTGACGGTCGCCCAGCGATTCCGGGGAGAGCTCGGCGATGTCCTGCCGTTCGAAGGTGTACGGCGCCACCAATCGGTATGACCACACGTCAGACCTCCACCCGGACAGGCACGCTGTTCCAACCCCATTGGAAACTCGACGGTGGCCGCGACGCGGCCTCGCTGATGATGCGCCAGTCGGATACGCGTCGCAGCCACTCCGACACCAGGACGGTGATCTCCAGGCGCGCGAGATGCACACCGAGGCAGAAGTGTTGGCCGCGCCCGAAGGCCAGCAGCCGCTCGATCGGCCGATTCCAGATGAACTCGTCGGGCTCCGGGTACTCCCGTTCGTCGCGGTTGGCCGACGCCAGCAGCGTGATGACTCGCTGGCCCGGGGTCATCGTGGTGTCGGCGATGGTGAACGGTCTGCGCACGGTGCGCGCGAACCATTGCGCGGGTGCGCAGTAGCGGATCATCTCTTCGCGCGCGACGGGCACGTTCGCGGCCGGGTCGGCCCGCACGGCCGTCAACTGATCGGGACGCCGGCCCAGTTCCCACAGCCCGTGCGCGACGATCTTCGGCACGGTCTCGGTGCCGCCGATGAAGACGCCCAGCATCTGGGTGGCCGCTTCGACGTCGTTCAACTGCGACCCGTCGGGAAGCTGGTAGTCGATGAGGTTGTCGGCGATCGGGTTGATTCCCGACTCGGTGCGGCTGCGTTGCACGAGCGGAATGAGGTACTCCAGATAGCCTGGCCGGGCGTTCGCCACCTCCACGCCGCTGCCGGGCTGCGCGAGGCTGCCCGCATTGACGGTGGCCAGCACCTCCGGTGCGAGTTCGGTTGGCATCCTGAGCAGTTCGCAGACCATCGAGGCGGCGACGATGCCGCCGTAATCCTGGGTGAGGTCGAAGGTGCCCCGCGGCAGCAGCTCGTCGAGGCGCTCGTTGGCCAGGGTGCGGATCCGGTCGGTGAGGTTCGCGACGAATTTCGGCCGGAACTGGCCCGCGGTGCAGCGTCGCACGCCGTCGTAGACCGGGGTGTCGAAGTTGGCGTGAAACGGCATCGGATGCAACGGCGGGTCGGGCACCGAACCGTCGTTGTGCCGGGCCAAAACGGTTGCCGCGGGCAGTGTTCCCTCGGACGCGACGAACGTGCCGTCATTGACCTCCAGCACCCGCCAGATGTCTTCGAACCGCGATATCGCGTAGGTGTCCCACTTGTCGACGTAGTACACCGGATACCTCTCCCGCAGGACGCGATAGTACGGCAGCGGGTCGGCCATCACGGCTGGATCGAACGGGTCGTAGGAAAAGCGTTGCCGCGCAGTCATCGTCATTGCAGTGGTGAAGGGGGTAGGGCCGCCAGAATGGAGTCTTCCCAGCCGTCGCGCAGCGCAGGCGCGACACTCATCCAGGTGACGATCTCCGCGGGTGGACTGTCTTTCCAGGACGGGTAATGGTTGGCGAAGCAGTCCCAGCCCCCCTCCAGCGCCCAGTAGTGAATGACCTCGTTGAACCGGAAGGTCGTGATGAACGAACCCAGCCAACGCTTTCCGGTTCGTTCCGACCAAGGCACGTAGAGGCGTTCGAGCTCGCGGATGTAGTCGTCCTGGCGGCCGGGTTTGGTCTGCATGATCTCCTGAATCACCAGGCCCGCGGTGAAGTTCTCCTCCTGAAGCTGCGCCAGTGTCCTGTTGCTCCTGCCCGCGTACATGATCCTGCCCTCACCTCGGGCGCCGAGCTCGGACAGAAACGACGACCACTTCGCCGCGGCCGCCTCGTGGCTACCGCCGCGGGCCTGCGCCCTGCCGATGCGGGCGTAGTCGGCGAACCGGTCGATCTCCCAGATGATCGTCACCTGGGGCCAGTGCCCGTTGTACGGGGTGGTCTCCCAGATCGCGAACAACCGCGCCCCCAGTTCGGACATCATCGGGTGGTAGACGTCGCTGAACACCTCGGTGAAGCGGTCGGTTCGGCCCGACCCGAGATCGATCGTTTCATGGAGATAGAGAAGAGTGTGACCGTAGTACCGCTTCATGACCTGCACCCATTTGACAGTGACACCCTGCGAGCGTGACACTTACGGCGTGATTTGTAAAGGTGCCACGGCGCTGCGCCCGCTGGCCGACGGGTTCTGCTTCGGCGAGGGGCCCCGGTGGTTCGAAGGGCTGTTGTGGTTCTCCGACATGCTCGGCGAAGCGGTGCACACCGTCACCCTGCAGGGGGCGACGACCACGCTGCCGGTGCCCGGCCACGCCCCTTCGGGGCTGGGCTTCCGCCCCGACGGATCGCTGCTGATCGTCTCGACCGAGCGGCGGCAGGTGCTGTGTTACGACGGCGACGTGATGACCACCGTCGCCGATCTGTCCGCAACGGCGCCGGCGGACCTGGGCGACATGGTGATCGACGACGTGGGTCGCGCCTACGTCGGATCGCAGGCGTTCGAAGGCGGCGTGATCGTGCGGGTCGACCCGGACGGATCCTCGGCCGTGGTCGCCGAGGACCTCGCGTTCCCCAACGGAATGGTGATCACGCCCGTCGGCGACACGCTGATCGTGGCCGAGTCGATCGGCCGACGCCTGACCGCGTTCACCCGCACCCCCGACGGCGCCCTGACCGACCGGCGCGTGTTCGCCGACGGACTCGACGGACCACCCGACGGGATCTGCCTCGACGCCGAGGGCGGAGTCTGGGTGGCGATGACCCTGGCGCACCGGTTCGAGCGGGTCACCGAGGGCGGCGAGGTGACCGACCGCATCGACATCGGAGACCGGGCGGCGATCGCATGCACGCTGGGCGGGCCCGAACGCCGCACCCTGTTCCTCGTGTCCGCCGCCGACGCCTACCCGAAGCGGCTGGTCGGCACGAAGTTGTCCCGCGTCGACACGACGCCCGTCGAGATCCCAGGAGCCGGCCTGCCATGAGCGACTCCTACTACGAGCTGATCGACGCCACCGACCCGCTCGGCGAGAAGTTCGCCGCCACCGATCTGGTGCGCAGCACCTGGTCGGCCGAGATCCAGCACGGCGCACCGGTATCCGCCTTGCTGGTACGGGCTTTGGAGCGCTGTGAGGCGCGGCCCGACACGCGGCTGAGCCGGGTGATGGTCGACCTGCTCGGCGGCGTACCCGCCGAGGGCGATCTGTGGGTGCGGTCCCGAATCGACCGCGCGGGCAGGCAGATCGAGTTGGTCAGCGCCGAAATGCTCGCCCCCGGGCCCGACGGCGAGCCGCGGCCCGTGGCCAAGGCCAGCGGATGGCGGCTGAAGACGGTCGACACGCCGAGCCTCTTGCACGCGTCGGCTCCGCCGCTGCGCCCGGTCAGTGAGGCGCTGGGCCGCGACATGAAGAAGGACTGGGACCGCAACTACGTGCACAGCCTGGATTGGCGATGGCTGACCAAGCCGTTGAGCGAGGGGCCCGGCGAGTCCTGGATCAAGCCCGAGGTCGACCTTGTCAACGGCGAGACCATGACTCAGCTCGAGCGGTTGTTCGCCGTCGCCGACGACGCCAACGGCATCGGCACCAAGCTCAACCCGCGCGAGTGGACGTTCATGAACACCGACCTCGTCGTGCACATCCACCGGGTGCCCGACGGTGAGTGGATCGGTATCCGGTCGGACACCAACTACGGCCCCGACGGCATCGCGACGACGATCGGCACGCTGTTCGACGAAGCCGGTGCCGTCGGAGGCATTCAGCAGTCGGTGTTGGTGCGGCCGATGCCCCCCGAGTTCGCGAAATAGCGTTCCGGGCGGCAAAACTCCGACTTCAACGACCCGGAACTCTATTTCGGCGGCTCAGCCGACCTCAGCCGACCTCAGCCGACACAGTCACCGGTGGGAACGGGCGCTGACCCGTTGGCGTTCACCGCCAGGCCAAAGAGCTGCTTCGCGGTGAGCACGAAGCTGGCGTCGGGATCCTCGACGGCCGCGCCGAACGCCACGCCGAGAATCCGGCTGTTCAGATCGATGAGGGGGCCGCCGGATCCGCCCTGCCGGACGGCGCCACGCACCAGGTACACCTCGCGGTGCACGGTCTTGGTGCGGTAGATGTCGGGACCGCTGAGCTCGATGACATCGCGGATCCGTGCCGGGGTGGCCACGAACGGCCCACCGCCGGGGTACCCCAGGATCAGCGCGTCGGCGCCCGACGGCGCCATCTCCTCGGCGAAGGCCAGCGGCGGCGCCTGCAGGCCGGGCACATCGAGGATCGAGATGTCGGCGTCGGGATCGTAGAAGACCACCGTGGCGGGATAGTCGCCGCCGTCGACCGAAACGGTGATGTCGGTCGCCCCCGCGACCCCGTGGGCGCTCGACATCACCCGGTTCGGGGCGAAGACCACACCGCTTCCGTCCAGCATCTTCTGGCAGGACGGCGCGATGCCGTGAATCTTGGCGACGCTGCGCTGCGCCTGCGCGACGACCGGGCTGCCCGCCAACGCGGCATCGGGCGGTTCCACCGTGGCGAGCGTCGGGGTCTCGGCCGGCGGCAGCGTGACCTCCGCTGCGGGCCAACCCCCCGAGCAGCCGGCCACCGCGGCCACAGTCAGGGCGGCGAAGGTCAGCGTCACCGCCCGTCGAATCGGTCTCATCGAGGAGACGATATCGGGTTGTTCGGCGCCGGCCGGAATTCGGCCGGGTCAATCGAACAGGCGCAGCGCCGCCACCGGGCATTGCGTGACGGCCTGCTCCATGCGTTCGCGGTCCGATTCGGGCCGTTCACTGCCGTGGATGACCACGGCGCCGTCGTCGGTCACCTCGAACACGTCGTCAGCGATCGATTCGCAGATGCCGTGTCCGGTGCACTTGTCGAGATCCACTTCGACGCGCATCAAATCTCCTACTGCACGTGCGCCGGCAGGCGCTTGATCCCGTGCACGAAGTTGCTGAGCAGCAGGTCAGGTTCGCCGAACTCCACCCGCTTGAGCCGAGTCAACAACTCGCGGAACAGGTTTCGCAGCTCGGTCTTGGCCAGCTGATTTCCGAGGCAGAAGTGCGGCCCGCCGCCGCCGAAGCCCAGGTGCGGGTTGGGCGAGCGTCGCAGATCGAAGGTGTGCGGATCGTCGAAGACGGTTTCGTCCCGGTTGGCCGAGCAGTAGAAGAGCCCGAGTTTGTCCCCTTCGCTGATCTGCTGGCCGGCGACCTCGGTGTCCTGGGTGGCGAACCGCGCGAACTGCAACACCGGTGTGGACCATCGGACGAATTCCTCGATGGCCCAGGTGATCCGCCCGTCGAAGTCCTCCATCAGCCAGCCGCGCTGTTCGGGGTTGTTCACCAGCGCCAGCATCGCGTGTGACGTCGTCTGCTTGGTGGTGTCGTTTCCGGCCGACGCGAGCAGAAGCATGAACGCGCCGACCTCTTCGTCGGTGAGCCGGTGTCCGTCCACCTCGGCTTCAACGATGCTGGTCATCAGGTCGTCGCCGGGGTGGTTGCGCCGGTACTTCGCGAGTTCGACGCCGGTGTTGACCAACAACATCATCTCGTTCATGGTGTTCTGCGCCCGCTCCTCCAATGAGCTGTACTCGTCGTCGCTCATCGAGAACAGCTTCTCGGCCGCTTTCGCCACCGCTTCGCGTTCCGACGGTGGGACACCGAGCATCTCGGAGATGGTCATCATCGGCAGCCGCGCCGAGCACGCGCTGACGAAGTCGATGTCACCCGCACCGATCAAATCGTCGACGATCGCGACGGCGTTCTTGTGGATCTGGTCTTCGATCTGGCGCACGTTGCGCGGCGTGAACGCCGAACTGATCAACCGGCGGTAGACGGTGTGCTCGGGGGGATCCATGCCGAGGAAGAAGGTGGCGATCTTCTGCACCTCGGCGGGCATGGGATCCAGCGCGACGCCCCGCGCCGACGTGAACAACTCGGGGTGCTGGCTGACGTAGACGATGTCGGCTCGACGGGTCACCGCCCAGAAGCCGGGCTCGACGGTGTCGAACAGCGACGGCAACGGTCGATGCCAGCTCAGCCCCTCGCCGGCGCGCAATTCGGCGAAGGTCTGGTCGCGCACTTCGAAGGATTGGCTCCAGAATTCGCGTGTCGAAAGGTCGTGGGGGCTGTAATTTGGGGACTCCGAGCTGACGACAGTCACCGATTTAGCGTGACACTTGAGCGAAAATTTGTAAAGCTAGGCCGATGCCGGACTCCTGTGCCGAACCCGATATGCCGACGCGCGAGCGGCTGCTGGCCGCCACCGCCGAGGTGCTCGGCCGCCACGGCATGACCAAGCTCAGCCTGTCCGAGGTGGCCCAGCAGGCCGGCGTGTCCCGGCCCACGCTGTACCGATGGTTCGCCTCCAAACGGGAGTTGCTCGACGCGTTCGTGGTGTGGGAGCGGCAGTTCTACGAACGTGCGGTGGCCGATGCCACGGCCGATCTCCCGGCGGCCGAGCGACTCGACGCCGCGCTGCGGGTGATCGTCGACTACCAGCAGTCCTATCCGGGCCTGCGGATGATCGACGTCGAGCCGGAGCGCGTGATCAGGCGGTTGTCGCGGGTGATCCCGCTGATGCGGCACCGGCTCGAGCGGCTGGCCCCCGGACCCGATCCCGCCCTGGCGGTGGCGACCGCGGTCCGGGTTGCGGTGTCGCACTATCTGGTTCGCAGCGACGACGACGGCGACTTTCTCGCCCAGCTTCGCCACGCGGCGCGCATCAAGCATCGCTGAGTTCGGCGAGCACCTCGGCGGTGTGCTCACCGAGCTGCGGGGCGGTCGACCGCGGTGCCCACGGCGTGCCGGAGAAGTCGGCCGGCGAGGCGATCATCGGAACCGTCGAGTCGCCGTCGGGCACATACACGACGCCGCCCGCGGCGTGGAACTGATCGTCGGCCAGCACGTCCTCGACCGAATTGATCGGCGCCCAGAACAATTCCGGTTCGGCGGCGAAGATCTCGGACCATTCGTCGAGGGATCGGGTGGCGAATATCTCGTCGAGCGCGGCGACGAGTTCGACGGCGTGCGCGGCGCGCGACCGCGCGGTCTCGAACCGCGGGTCGGTCAACCACTCGGGCCGGCCGACCGCCCGGCACAGCGGCGGCCAGTGCCGGCTCGCCTCCAGGCCGACGATCCAGAACCGGCGCCCGTCGCCGGCGGCGTAGTTGTTCATGCAAGGGTTGCCCATGGTCTCGCGTTGCCCGATCGCGATGGAGTGACCGGTCAGCAGGAACGTGTTGAGGTCGAAGCTGACCGTGTAGGCACCTTGCCGGTACAGCGAGGTGCTCACGAGTTGCCCTTCGCCGGTGCGGGTTCGCGCCACCAGCGCCGCGCATACCGCCGCGGCCAACGTCATCCCGGCCGCGTGGTCGCCCATCCCGCCGCGCTGAAAGGGCGGCGTCTGGCCGGGCCGGGTCAGCAGGTGCGCCAGGCCGGCCCTGGCCCAGAACGCCGCGACATCGTAGGCCGCGCGGTCGGCGTCGGGACCGGTCTCGCCGTAGCCGGTGATCAACCCGTACACCAGCCGCCGGTTGCTCGTCGCGACCGTCGCGAAGTCCAGCCCCATCCGTCTCAGCGCGCCCGGACGCACGTTGGTGAGGAAAACGTCTGCCCCGCAGAGCAGTTCGAGCGCGATCGCGCGGCCCCGCTCGGTGGTCACATCCAGCACGACGCTGCGCTTGCCGCGGTTGTCCATCTCGAACGGCGGGCTCGCCCCGTCCTCGATGCCCAGCATCCGCCCGAAGGTGCGCGCCGGGTCGCCCGTCGGGGGTTCGATCTTGACCACGTCGGCGCCCCAATCCGCCAGGATCCCGCCGGCGGCCGGCCCGGCCACCCAGACCCCCAGCTCGACGACCCTGATGCCTTCCAACGGTCCGGCCATGCGCGTCCTTCCCAAGTGGATTTACAAACTCGGCGAAATTTGTAAGCTGGCGAGGTGAATCGGGTTGCGCCATTCGTCGGCCTGGCGTCGCATCTGGGGCGCGGTGTACAACGTATCGCCACCGACGCCGTCGTCGGCCGGATCCGGTCGATTCCGCGCACGGTCGACGACCTCGACGCTGCGGCGCTGTCCCGGATCATGGGCCGCACCGTCACTTCGGTGTCGGTGCTCGGCGGCGACGCGGGGACGTCCTCGCGGGCGCGCCTGGCGCTGTCCGGCGACGGCGTCCCGGCGTCGGTCTTCGTCAAGATGTCGGCGCAGACCGTCGCGACCCGCCTGATGGGTGAACTGGGTAGGCTCGCCGATACCGAAACCCGCTTCTACCGTGAGCTTTCCGCGCAGCTGAGCGGAGTCCCCCGATCGTATGGATCGGCGTTCGACCCGCTGACCGGACGCTTCGTGCTCGTGCTGGAGGACCTGCCCGCCGACGAGTGCCAGTTCCCCGACACGCTGCATCCGCTGGGCGGTGATCAGGTCGCCCTCGTCGTCGAACTGCTCGCGCGGCTGCACGCGATGTTCTGGGAGCGGGTCCCGCGGTGGGCGTACACCGCGTCGGGCGACAGCGCCGCACTGCTGACCGGCTCGCTGCTCAAGACGTCGTCGCGGCGCATCGCCGAGCGGACCGACATTCCCGTCGACCGCGGGCGCTTCATCGACGACAACTACCGCGCGGTGGCCGCGCTGATCGACCGGCCACCGCACACCGTCATGCACGGCGACGCCCATCCCGGCAACGTCTACTTCCGCAACGGCCAGGCGGGCCTGCTCGACTGGCAGGCCGTCCGGCGCGGCCATCCGGGCCGCGAACTCGCCTACACCCTGGTCACCAGCATGACCCCGGCCGACCGGCGCGCCGAGCAACGCGACCTGCTCGACGTCTACCGGCAGGCGCTGGCCGCTCACGGCGGCCCGCAGCTGGACCGCGACGACTTGTGGCGCCGCTACCGGCAAGGCGCGCTCTACGCGTATGTGGCCGCGCTGATCACCGCGGGCATGGGCGGCATGCAGGCCGAAGACATCGCCCTGGAGGGGTTGCGGCGGGGGGTGGCCGCGCTGGAGGATCTCGACACCGTCGCACTTTTGACGCGGTCCCTGTGACTGAGGCTCTACGATCTGACTGACCCGGACGATAGAGAGCCTTTCCTGTGAGAGAACAACCCGATGCAGAAGGAGACAGCGAGGACACCTCGACGCGGCACCGCATTCTGGTCGCCACCGCAGAGGTACTGGCTCGCAGCGGTCAGACGAAGCTGAGCCTCTCCGACGTCGCGTTGCAGGCCGGCGTGTCACGGCCGACGCTGTATCGGTGGTTCGCCTCCAAGTCCGAACTGCTCGACGCGTTCGGCGCCTACGAGCGCGACCTGTTCGACAACGGCGTCAGCAAGGCCACGGCGGGGTTGCGCGGCACCGAGAAACTCGACGCCGCGCTGCAGTTCATCGTCGAGTACCAGCACTCCTACTCCGGGGTGCGGGTGGTCGACATCGAACCCGAGGTGGTGATCCCGCAGCTGTCGAAGATCATCCCGGTGATGCGGGCCCGGCTGGAGCGGCTGCTGAGCGGCCCCAACAAATCCGTCAAGGCGGCCACCGCGATTCGCGTCGCCATCTCGCACTTCATCGTGCGCAGCGACGACGACGACCAGTTCCTCGCGCAGCTGCGTCACGCGGTCGGGATCAAGCCACAGGGCTGAGAGCGACTTCGGCGAAGGACTGACACTTCCGAAAGAATCTGTAAAGTTGTCAGGCATGACCGAGGTGCAGACTGAGACCGGCGTGCTGGCCGGCGAAGAGCGGATGTTGATCGACGGCGAACTTCAGTTCACCAGCAGCGGCGCGAAGTTCGACGTCATCCATCCGGCCAGCGAAGAGGTGGCCGGGCAAGCCACCGACGGCACCGTCGCCGACATGGAGCGCGCCGTCGGCGCGGCCCGCCGGGCGTTCGACGCCAGCACCTGGTCGCGCGACCTGGACTTCCGCTACCACTGCCTGACCCAGCTGCACGCCGCGCTGGAGAACAACAAGGAACGGCTGCGCCGCATCCTGATCACCGAGGTGGGTTGTCCTGTCACGGTGTCCGGCAGCCAGATCGAGAGCCCGATCGAGGAAGTCAAGCACTGGGCCGAACACGGCAAGGCCTTCAATTATCTGGTGGACACCGGAGTCCATCCCACCCAGTTGGGCCCGGCGCGGCGCAAGATCCACTACGAGCCGGTGGGTGTGGTCGGCGCGATCACGCCGTGGAACGTGCCGCTGTACCTCAACATCGCCGAGACCGTGCCCGCGCTGATGGCCGGCAACACCGTGGTGCTCAAGCCCGCCCAGCTCACCCCGTGGTCGGGCAGCGAACTCGGCCGAATCGTGGCCGAGGAGACCGACATTCCCGCAGGGGTGTTCAACGTCGTGGTGTCCAACGCCAACGAGGTCGGCGCGGCGCTGTCGGCCGACCCTCGGGTGGACATGATCACGTTCACCGGTTCGACGGCGACGGGCCGGGCGATCCTGGCCGCGGGCGCCTCCACGGTCAAGAAGACGCTGCTGGAGCTGGGCGGCAAGTCGGCCCACATCGTGCTCGACGACGCCGATTTCAACTCGGCGCTGTCGATGGCGGCGATGATGGCGTGCGTGATGTCGGGCCAGAGCTGCATTCTGCCGAGCCGGATCCTGTTGCCGCGCAGCAGATACGACGAAGGTATCGAGATACTGAAGACCATGATGGAGGGGTTCCCGGTCGGAGACCCGTGGACGCCGGGCAACATGCAGGGCCCGCAGATCAGCGAGACCCAGCGCCAGAAGGTACTCGGGCTGATCAAGTCGGGCATCGACTCCGGGGCGCGGCTGGTCACCGGAGGCGGCATCCCCGAGAACCTGCCGACCGGGTACTACACGCAGGCGACGCTGCTCGCCGACGTCGACCCGGATTCGCAGGTGGCCCAGGAGGAGATCTTCGGTCCCGTGCTGACGGTGACGCCGTATGACACCGACGACGAGGCCGTCGCGATCGCCAACAACACCATCTACGGGCTGTCCGGTGAGGTCTCCGGCGGCGACCTGGACCGCGCGTTCGAGGTGGCGTGCCGGATGCGCACGGGCAACGTCACGATCAACGGCAAGAGCCACTTCGGCATCACGAGCCCGTTCGGCGGCACCAAGCAGAGCGGGCTGGGCTACCGCAACGGCGAGGAAGGCTACAAGGAGTACCTGGAAGCCAAGACGATCGGCATGCCGGAGTAGGTGGCTTCGCCACTTGACGCCCAAGCCAAGCGCGAGAAGAACTCGCCATTTCGTCGATCTCGGCGAGTGACGGAGGGAGCGTGCGCATGGACGTTCACCGGGTGAGCGACGAGATCGAGATCGCCCGCCTGCTGTACCGGTACGCCCGGGCCGTGGACACCAAGGACTGGGAGCTGTACCGGTCGGTGTTCACCGACGACGCGCACATCGACTACTCGTCGGCGGGCGCGGTGGTGGGCTCCCGCGACGAGGTCGTCGACTGGTTCGCGGCGAATTTCGGGGTGCTGCCGTGGAGCATGCACTACATCACCAACATCGAAAGCGACATCGACGGCGACACCGCGACGGTGCGGGCGATGTTCTATAACCCCATGCAGCTGCCCGGCATGGCCGAGATCAGCAGCTGCGGGGGCTACTACCACCACGAGCTCGTCCGCACGCAGGACGGTTGGCGCAGCCGCCGCCTGCGCGAGGAGAACGTCTGGTTCGTCAACAAACCCGGCGGCTGAGTCGGCGCCCACGACATCGAGACTGCGCACAGATCGCGATCTCGCGCCGAAACGCGATCTCACCGCAGTCTCGACGCAAAGAAGAGCTCAGCTTTGGGCCGCCAACTGCCCACAGGCGGCGGCGATTTCACGACCGCGGGTGTCGCGCACCGTGCAGGACACACCGCGCTCCCGCACCCGCCGCACGAACTCGCGTTCCACCGGTTTGGGACTGGCGTCCCACTCGCTTCCGGGTGTCGGGTTCAGCGGGATCACGTTGACGTGCACCAGCGGGCCCAGCGCGCCGTGCAGCCGCTTGCCCAAAATATCGGCGCGCCAAGGCTGGTCGTTGACGTCACGGATCAGCGCGTACTCGATCGACACCCGACGGCCGGTCACGTCGGCGTAGTACCGCGCCGCGTCCAGCGCTTCGGACACCTTCCAGCGGTTGTTCACCGGCACCAGCGTGTCGCGAAGCTCGTCGTCGGGGGCGTGCAGCGACAGCGCCAACGTCACATTGAGCCGTTCGTCGGCCAGCTTGCGGATCGCGGGCGCCAACCCGACCGTCGACACCGTGACCGACCGGGCCGAGATGCCGAAGCCGTTGGGCGGCGGCGCGACGATCCGCCGCACCGCGGCCAGCACCCGGTTGTAGTTGGCCAACGGCTCCCCCATGCCCATGAACACGATGTTCGACAGCCGGCCACCGTCGCGGTCACGCAACTCGGCGGCCGCGGCGCGCACCTGCTCGAGGATCTCGGCCGTCGACAGGTTGCGCGTCAGCCCGCCCTGGCCCGTCGCACAGAACGGGCACGCCATGCCACAACCCGCCTGCGACGAGATGCACACGGTGTTGCGGTCCGGGTAGCGCATCAGCACCGACTCGAACGTCGTGCCGTCGACCGCGCGCCACAGCATCTTGCGGGTCTGCGCGGCGTCGCACTCGATCTCGCGCACCGCGTCGAGCAGCGTCGGAAACAGCGTCTCGGCGACCTGATCGCGCACCCCCGCGGGCAGGTCCGTCATCCGCCGGGGGTCGGCGATCAACCGGCCGTAGTACTGGTTGGCCAGCTGCTTGGCCCGAAACGCCGGCAGCCCGAGTTCGGCGACGGCCACCGCCCGGCCACTCTCGTCGAGGTCGGCGAAATGCCGCGGCGGCATGGCGCGGCGCGGCGGATCGAAGACCAGGGGCAGGGAGGCAGACATGTGCCCTCCAGTATGCCGGGGTCGCCGTCAGGCCAGCAGCGTCAGCACGATCCAGCCGGCCACCGCCGACGGCAGCATCGCGTCGATGCGGTCCATCAGACCGCCGTGGCCCGGCAGCAGCGACCCCATGTCCTTGATGCCCAAGTCGCGCTTGACCTGCGACTCCACCAGATCGCCCAGTACACCGGTGATCACGAGTAACAGTCCCAGCGGGATGCCGACCCACCACGGCTTCTCGAGCAGGAACGTCACCGCGAGCACGGATGCGGCCGTCCCGAACAACAGCGAGCCGGCCAGCCCCTCCCACGATTTCTTCGGGCTGATCGCCGGCGCCATCAGATGCTTGCCGAACAACACCCCGGCGACGTAGCCGCCGATGTCGCCGAACACCACGGTGGCGATGACGGCGAAGACCCGGCCGCCGCCGTGGTCCCGGAAGATCAGCAGCGCGCTGAACGCGGCGAACAGGGGCACCCACGTCGCGACGAGGATCGTGGCCGCGATGTCACGCAGGTAGTTCACCGGTTGTTGGCGCAGCCCCTGGCCGATCAAGCGCCACACCATCGCGACCACGATCGTGCCCCCGTAGGCGCCCAACAGACCGGCCGTGCCCCACGGCCACGTCAGCCAGATCATCGCCTGGCCGCCGATCAGCAGCGGAATGGCCGGCAGGGCGTACCCGGCGTCGCGCAGCCGGCGGATGACTTCGTGGGTGGCCACCGGGATCGCCACCGCGAGCATGACCAGCCACCCGATCGGCACGAAGAGCAATACCCCGATGGCGAGCGCGCCGAGTACGACGCCGACCCCGATCGCGGCAGGCAGGTTACGGCCCGCCCGCGACGTCTTCTGGGGCGGCTCGCTGGGGCCGGCTTCGGTGTCTGCCACGGGAGTCGCGCGCTGTCGGGCCACTAGACCTCCAGCAACTCGCCTTCCTTGTGCTTGACCAGGTCGTCGATCTGGCTCGTGTACTGGTGGGTGGCCTTGTCGAGGTCCTTCTCCGCGCGGCTGACCTCGTCCTCGCCGGCCTCGCCGTCCTTCTTGATGCGGTGCAGTTCCTCCATCGCCTTACGACGGATGTTGCGCACCGCCACCCGCGCCTCCTCGCCCTTGGCCTTGGCCTGTTTGACGAGGTCGCGGCGGCGTTCCTCGGTGAGCTGCGGAATGGCCACCCGGATCACGTTGCCGTCGTTGGTGGGGTTCACACCGAGGTCGGAGTTGCGGATCGCATCCTCGATGTTGCGCAACTGGTTGGCCTCGTACGGCTTGATCACGACCAGCCGTGCTTCGGGCACGTTGATGCTGGCCAGCTGCGTGATTGGAGTCTGCGCGCCGTAGTAGTCCATGGTGACGCGGGCGAACATGCCCGGGTTGGCCCGTCCGGTGCGGATCGACGCCAGGTCGTCGCGCGCCACCGCCACCGCTTTTTCCATCTTCTCTTCGGCGTCGAAGAGGGTTTCCTCGATCACGGTGCTTCTCCTGTTCCTGCTTCTCGGGTGCGCAGCCGACCGTCAGGTGGTGACCAGTGTTCCGATCTTCTCACCTGCCACGGCCCGCGCGATATTGCCGTCGACGAGAAGGTTGAACACCAGGATCGGCATACCGTTGTCCATGCACAGGCTGAACGCGGTGGCGTCGGCGACCTTCAGGCCGCGGTCGATGACCTCACGGTGGCTGATCGTGGTCAGCAGTTCGGCGTCGGGATCCTTCTTGGGGTCGGCGGTGTAGACCCCGTCGACCCCCTTGGCCATCAGGACCACCTCGGCGCCGATCTCCAGCGCCCGCTGGGCGGCGGTGGTGTCGGTGGAGAAGTACGGCAGCCCCATGCCCGCGCCGAAGATCACCACCCGCCCCTTCTCCAGGTGCCTGCGGGCCCGCAGCGGAATGTAGGGCTCGGCGACCTGCCCCATCGTGATCGCGGTCTGCACCCGGGTCGCGATGCCTTCCTTCTCCAGGAAGTCTTGCAGCGCAAGGCTGTTCATGACGGTGCCGAGCATGCCCATGTAGTCGCTGCGGGTGCGCTCCATACCGCGCTGCTGCAACTGCGCGCCGCGGAAGAAGTTGCCGCCGCCGATGACGACGGCCACCTGCACACCGCTGCGGACCACTTCGGCGATCTGGCGGGCCACCTGGTGCACGACGTCGGGGTCCAGCCCCACCTGCCCGCCGCCGAACATCTCGCCGCCGAGTTTGAGCAGCACGCGTGAGTACATCGGCCGGACGGACGAAGCGGCTGGAGACGACGGGCTCGCACCGTTGGGCCCTGTGGGCTCCGACGCCGCCTCACCGGCAGCGGCGCTGTCGACAGGGTCCGCCATCCGACTCCTTCGAGGTCCTCGCTGAGTTCCCCTCATCCTGCCTCATGGCGGCCGTCCCGGCGCTGCGGGGTCGGTGTGGTTAACCCAGGTGCGCCGAGAGTAACCAGGCCGGCACCGACTTGCGGCCCTTCGGCTCATCACGCACGTCGGTCACCGGAAAAAACTCCTGAAAGCCCTCGGGAAAGACGCCGTGAATGCGCGCGGGCCTGATCTCGTCGATCGTCCAGTATTTCGCCACGACGTCACGCAGCTCGTCCTCGGTGACGGGGTTGGCCGGGCCGTCGGGCATGCCCGCCCTGTCGAACACGAGCACAAAGTACGACGCGCCGGGTGCCGCCGCCCGCACGATGCACCGCTGGTATCCCTCGCGCAGCTCGACCGGCATCGAATGGAACAGGGTCGAGTCGACGATGGTGTTGAACCGGCCGTCGTAGCCGCCGAAGTCGCTGATGTCGGCGACCTCGAAGGTGGCGTTGGTCAGGCCGCGCCGAGCGGCCTCCGCCCTGGCCAGTTCGATCGCGGTCGGTGACTGATCCAGTCCCACGGTGGTGTATCCCCGTTCGGCCAGATACAGCGAGATCGCGGCCTCCCCGCAACCGGCGTCGAGCACATCCCCGGTGAACCTGCCCTGCTCGATCAGGGCGGCCAGCTCGGGCTGCGGCTCGCCGATGCTCCACGGCGGCCGGGCGCCGACACCGCCCATCTGCTCGGCCTCGCCCCTGTACGCGCTTTCGAACATCTGGCCCGTGGGTTCCGTCATGCACTCCGGTATATCAACGTGGTTGATATGTGTCAATATGCTTGATATGACATCGCCTGGCGATGCCGGCTCGGCCGGCGAGATGCTCGAAGACCAGCCGCTGGGTTATCTGCTCGCGCGGGTCGCCAATGCGCTGCGCGCGGAGGTGACGGCAACCGTGCTCGACCCACTGGGGCTGGCCTTCCCGCAGTACATCTGCATGCGGATCCTGTCGAAGTACCCCGGCCGGTCCAACGCCGATCTGGCCCGCTACATGAACGTTTCACCGCAGGCGATGAACATCGTGCTGCGGGCGCTGCAGGACCGCGGACTCGTGACCCGGCCGGCCAGCGTCTCGTCGGGCCGCGCGCTGCCCGCCGAACTCACCGCCGAGGGGCGCGCGGTCTTGAAGCGCATCGACCCCGGGGTGCGCGAAGCGGACCGCAAGTTGTTGGCGAACCTGACCCCGGCGCAACGGCGCGAGTTCAAGCGCATCCTCGTCATGCTCGGCACCGATTGAGTCTGCGCGCCAACGGGGCGACAGTCACAATGGTGGCGATGAAGATCGTCCTGGCGCCTGACTCGTTCAAGGAGTCGATGACCGCGTCACAGGCGGTGGCCGCGATGCGCGCAGGCGTACAGGCGGTGCTGCCCGACGCCGAGTGCATCGAGATGCCCATGGCCGACGGCGGCGAGGGCACCGTCGATGCCGTCGTCGACGCCCTGCACGGCCAGCGCGTCGAGGCGGTCGTTCAAGACGCCCTCGGCAGGCCGGTGACCGCCACCTACGGTTACGTGCCGCTGCGTCAGCTGGCGGTGATCGAGATCGCGGCGGCGGCCGGTTTGGAGCGCATCCCCGTTGAGCAGCGAGACGTACTGCGCGCCAGCAGCTTCGGTGTCGGTGAACTCATCCGATCGGCCCTGGATCGCGGTGCGGAGGACTTCCTCGTCGGGCTGGGTGGATCGGCCACCAACGACGGCGGCGCGGGCATGCTCGTCGCGCTCGGCGCGGTGATGACCGACGCCGCCGGAAACCCGCTGGAGCCCGGCGGCGCCGCGCTGCAGCAGCTCGACCGCATCGATGTCTCCGGACTGGATCCACGATTGCGCGACGTGCGGATTCGCGTCGCATCCGATGTCACCGCTCCCCTGCTGGGGCCGACGGGCGCCAGCGCGGTGTTCGGCCCGCAGAAGGGCGCGAGCGCCGCCGATGTGCAGCGGCTGGATTCGGCGCTGTCGCGGCTGGCTGCCGTCACGGCGACGACGCTGGGCCGGTCGGAGCCGCACCGTCCGGGGGCCGGCGCGGCGGGCGGTCTGGGCTTTGCGCTCGCCGAATTTCTCGGGGCGGAGATCAGGCCCGGTGTCGAGGAGGTCGCGCGAACCGTCGGCCTCGAGCGAGCGCTGCACGGCGCCGACTGGGTGTTCACCGGCGAAGGCAGCGTCGACGCCCAAACCGTCATGGGCAAAACACCTTTCGGTGTCGCACAGCTGGCGGTGAAGGCCGGAGCCCAGGTGGTGATCTTCGCCGGCCGCGTCACCCCCGACGCGTCGGTGTTGTTCGACTACGGCGTGGACCGGTTGGTCGCGATCACCGCCGAAGGAACACCGATCGAGCAAGCGCTGCGCGAAGGCGCCGCCGCGCTGACCCGCGCGACCGCGAAGGTCTGCCGCGAGATCGGCGGCTGAGTCAGCCGGGGCGACGGCCGATTCCGGCCATCATCAACGGCGTGGTCACCCGGACGTCCTCGGCGAACCGGGCCGAGGCGGCCGCCGCGGCCTCGGCGGAGAGCAGGCCCTCATCGACAAGTGCCTGGCGAAGGCTTTCGAACGTCAACCGGAAGAAGTCGAAACCCGGTGAACTGGAGTCGATCACGCGGACCCTCCCCTCGCCGCGGACATCGACGAAACCCGCGTCGACGATGTCGCCGATCACGCGGCGGCCGTAGTCGGGCGCGAAGCCGCGGCGCTGCATGAACTCCAGCACCGCGGTGGAGACCTCGGCGAAGCCGTCGTGCTCGTCGTCGAAACCGAAGCTGCCCCAGTCGTAGTCCTCGAGGACGATCCAGCCGCCGGGCCGCAGCGTGGCGGCCAGCCGGTCGAGGATCTGCCTGCGATCGGCGAGGTGTTCCAGGACCAGACGGGAGTGCACCAGCTCGAACTCGGATCGCGGAAGCTCGTCTTCACGAATATCGATGTGGCGCACGGTGATCGAGTCGGATGCCAGGTGATCGATGAAACGGGTGTCGATGTCGACGGCGGTGACCGTGGCGCCGCGGCCCGCCGTCCACTCGACCATCGAGCCCCCGCCCGCCCCGACCTCCAGGCAGTTCCATCCGGCGCCGACACCGAGCTCGTCAAGCAGGGCCTGGCTGCCCGCGTCCCACAGCGCCTCCATGCCCCGCAGCCGTTCGCGCTCGTGCGCGAAGTCCTGCTCGAAGACGTAGTCGCGGGTCATGCCTTCAAACTCGGCCAGGGCCGGGCCTGTTCGAGCTCATAGGCCAGTCTGAGCAGCCGGGCCTCCTGCCCCAGCGGCGCGGCGAACATCATGCCGACCGGCAGCCCGGACGCCGACGCGGCGAGCGGCAACGAGATGGCCGGCTCGCCGGAGGCGTTCTGCAACGGGGTGTAGGCCACCCAGTCGATCAGGCGATCGATGATCTGTTCGTAGTCGGCAGTGGGATCGAGGTGGCCGATCGGCGGCGTCACGTCGGCCAGCGTCGGCGTCAACACCACGTCGTAGGTCTCGGCCAGCCGCGAAGTGACCCGCCGGATCCGGGACAGCCGCGCGATCGCCAGCGGCAACCGGTGCAGGTTGCGTCCCGCGTGCCGCTCCAGCCCGAGGGTCAGGTTGTCCAGCCGGGTCCGGTCGAAGCTCGGGCCGAACGTGCGACGGCCGCCGCGCACGAGCGCGAACGCCAGAAACGCCCAGTACAACAGGAAGTCGTGCATGAAGCGCTGCGGGACGGGGTTGTCGATCGTGGTGACTCGGTGTCCCAGCTCCTCGAGCAGCGCCGCCGTCTTGAGGGTGAGCTCGCGCACCTCGGGGCTGGCGTCGCGCGAGATGGATCGCGTGCACACCGCGACCCGTAGCCGTTGCGTACCCGGGTGGGTGATGTCGCCGATCGGGGGCAGCTTCGGGTTGGCGTACGCCCGTTCCATCTCCCGGTAGAACGCCGCGGTGTCGCGGACCGACCGGCTGACCACCCCGTTGGCCACGATACGCACCGGCATCTGGCGCATGTCCTTGTCCAGCGGCAACCGTCCGCGGGACGGCTTGAGGCCGACCAACCCGTTGCAGGCGGCCGGGATTCGGATCGAGCCGCCGCCGTCGTTGGCGTGCGCGATCGGCACCACCCCGGCGGCGACGAAGGCCGCCGAACCCGACGAGGACGCCCCCGCGGTGTGGTCAGTGTTCCACGGGTTGCGGACCGGGCCCAGCCGGGGGTGCTCAGCCGAGGCGCTGAAGCCGAACTCCGACAACTGCGTCTTGCCGAGCAGCACGAGCCCGGTCGAAAGGAAGCCCTTGGCGAAGGCGCCGTGCGCCGGTTCGGGCCGCGGATCCCACGCGTCGGTGCCGCTCATCGTCGGGATGCCGGCGACGGCGACGTTGTCCTTGAGAAAGGACGGCACGCCGTCGAAGTAGCCGCCGAACGACCGTGAGGAGTTCACCCGGGTACGCGCGCGGTCGAACGCCTCGTGGGCCAGCCCGTTCAGGGCCGGGTTGACGGCCTCGGTGCGGGCGATGGCAGCCTCGACGAGCTCGGCCGCCGACACCGTGCCCGCCCGAAGAGCGTCGACCAGACCAACGGCATCGAGGTCACCAAGGGCGTCGTCGCCGAACGCGGAAATGCGTTTCATGCTGTGACGGTACCAACTCGTACCGCCACGTGAAGGCGAGCGTCCGGAAAGCGTGAGCCGTAAGCGGTTTAGGCCTGGCCGACCTCGAAGCGCGCGAACCGGGTGACCTTCACCCCGGCCTCGTCGAGCAGTGCCTTGACGGTCTTCTTGTTGTCGGACACCGACGGCTGGTCGAGCAGCACGACGTCCTTGAAGAACCCGTTCAGGCGGCCCTCGACGATCTTGGGCAGTGCCTGCTCGGGCTTGCCCTCGTTGCGGGCGGTCTCCTCGGCGATGCGGCGCTCGTTGGCGACCACGTCCTCGGGCACGTCCTCGCGGGTCAGGTACTTGGCCTTCAGCGCGGCGATCTGCAGCGCGACGGCGTGCGCGGCGTCCTTGTCGGCGCCCTCGTACTCGACCAGCACGCCGACGGCCGGCGGCAGGTCGGCGGCCCGCTTGTGCAGGTAGGTCTCGACGGTGCCGTCGAAGTACGCCACGCGGCGCAGCTCGAGCTTCTCGCCGATCTTGGCCGACAGGTCGGCGATGACCTGCTCGACGGTAGGGGCCGCCGAATCGGCGGAAATGCGAGCGGCCTTGAGCGTGTCGACGTCGTTGGCCTTCGTCGCGGCGGCCGCGGCGACGATCTTGTCGGCGACCTCCTGGAACTCGGCGTTCTTCGCCACGAAGTCGGTCTCGCAGTTCAGCTCGATCAGCGCGCCGTCCTTGGCGGCGACCAGGCCCTCGGCGGTGGCCCGCTCGGCGCGCTTACCGACGTCCTTGGCGCCCTTGATGCGCAGCAGCTCGACGGCCTTGTCGAAATCGCCGTCGGCCTCGACCAGCGCGTTCTTGCTGTCGAGCATGCCGGCGCCGGTCAGCTCCCGCAGTCGCTTGACGTCGGCAGCGGTGTAGTTAGCCATGTTCAGCTCTCCCTAAGCCTCTGGAGTCTTCGGTTCGGTCTGGACGTCGGCCTCCGGGGTGCCCGGCTCGGCACCGGCCGCGGTCGGGGACGCCGTGGCCGCCGGTGCGGTCGCGGAGGCCAGCAGTTCCTGCTCCCACTCGGCCAGCGGTTCGGCGCCCGTGGCGTCCGGCTTGTCGCCGTCACGTCCCACACCGGCCCGGGCCTGCAGCCCCTCGGCGACCGCGGCGGCGATCACCTTGGTCAGCAACGCGGCCGAGCGGATCGCGTCGTCGTTACCCGGGATCGGGTAGTCCACGAGATCGGGATCGCAGTTGGTGTCGAGGATCGCGATGATCGGGATGTTCAGCTTGCGGGCCTCGGCGACGGCGAGGTGCTCCTTGTTGGTGTCCACGACCCAGATCGCCGACGGCACCTTCTGCATGTCCCGGATACCGCCGAGGCTGCGCTCGAGCTTGTTCTTCTCCCGGGTCAGCATCAGGATTTCTTTCTTGGTGCGGCCCTCGAAGCCACCGGTCTGCTCCATCGCCTCGAGCTCCTTGAGGCGCTGCAGCCGCTTGTGCACGGTGGAGAAGTTGGTGAGCATGCCGCCCAGCCAGCGCTGGTTCACGTAGGGCATGCCGACGCGGGTGGCCTCTTCGGCGATCGCCTCCTGCGCCTGCTTCTTGGTGCCGACGAACAGGATCGTTCCGCCGTGGGCGACGGTCTCCTTGACGAACTCGTACGCCTTGTCGATGTAGGTCAGCGTCTGCTGCAGGTCGATGATGTAGATGCCATTGCGGTCGGTGAAGATGAACCGCTTCATCTTGGGATTCCAGCGACGGGTCTGGTGCCCGAAGTGGGTGCCGCTGTCAAGCAGCTGCTTCATGGTTACGACAGCCATGTCGGCTATTCCTTTTTCGTCGGTTGTCGCCCGACGCCGGGTGACGCCGAGCCCTGGTGCCCGCTCGGAATGCCAGACCCGTCTGGAAACGGGACCGACGGCATCCGGGATACGACCTTGAAGAACCGGGTCGTGGCGCAGACACGCGAAGTCAGCCCGCTCGCGCGAGCTGCGGTTAGCAAGTTTACACCGTCTGAAGGGGTGCTTTTTCCACAGCGACCTGCTGATCCACAGATCGCCGCCGAGACCTGGCGTGGTTTGCCCACGATGAGCTGAGCTGGGCCGATGCGGTGGCTCGCACTGGTGGCCGCGGCGCTGGTGTGGGCGGCGCCTGCGGGCGCCGACGGTGAGCGGTTGCGGTGGCCGCTGCAGCCGCGACCCGCGGTGACCCGCTCGTTCGACGCCCCGTCGCCGAATTGGCAGCGCGGCCACCGCGGTGTGGACCTGGCCGGTTCGACGGACCAGACCGTGTATGCCGCGGCCGCGGGCACGGTGGTGTTCGCCGGTGAGCTGGCCGGCCGGGCGCTGGTGTCGATCGCGCACCCCGGCGGTCTGCGCACCAGCTACGAACCGGTGCGGCCGGCCGTGCGCGTCGGGCAGCGGGTCGACGCCGGTATGGCGATCGGCGCCCTCGAGGCCGGCCACGCCGGCTGCCCGGCGGCGGCCTGCCTGCACTGGGGTGCGATGTGGGGCCCCGCGTCGCGCGCGGACTACGTCGACCCGCTGGGTCTGCTCGCCACCACACCGATCCGCCTCAAACCCGTTTGAGCGCGAACCCCTCTTGTCGCGAGCGTGCGTGTCCGAGGGCGACACGCCGGGGTTTTCCGCAATTTTGCGCACGCTCGCGACGGCGCCTGCGAGCGCCTACCGTCGCGACCATGACCGTCGCATCCGATGCGCACCGCACCCGCCCGCTCCGGTTCGGCCTGCACACGGCGCTACCCCGCGGCCCGGGGTTGGCCGAGTTCGCCGTCGCGGTCGAGGACGCCGGCTTCGACGTGCTGACGATCCCCGACCATCTCGTCGCGTCGCTCTCGCCGTTCGCCGGGGCCGCCGCGGCCGCCACCGCCACCACCCGACTGCGCACCGGCACGCTGGTGCTGAACAACGACCTGCGTCATCCGGTCGAGGTCGCCCGCGAAACAGCCACCGTCGCAGCGGTTTCCGGCGGCCGCTTCGAACTCGGGCTGGGCGCCGGGCACATGAAGTCCGAATACGACGCCGCCGGCATCCCTTTCGACTCGGGTCAGGTACGGGTCGACCGACTGGTCGAGTCGGTGCAGGTGATCCGGTCGCTGCTGGCCGGTGAGCCCGTCGACGTCGACGGCGCCCACTACCGGGTGCACGCCGGGGCCGGATCGCTGGTCGCGGCGCCCGGCGTTCGGGTGCCGATCCTGGTGGGCGGCAACGGAACCCGGGTACTGCGGTTGGCCGGCCGCGTCGCCGACATCGCGGGGCTGGCCGGGTTCAGCCACAACCGCGACGCCACGAAGGTGAACTTGACACACTTCGACGCCACGGGACTGGAGAACCGGATCACGGTGGTGCGCGAGGCGGCCGGCGACCGGTTCGACGCCGTCGAACTCAACGCGCTCATCCAGTTCGTGGTCGTCACCGACGATCGCGAGGCAGCGGCCGCCGAATTGGCCGCCACGTTCGGCGGCGTCTCCCCGGAGCTGTTGTTGGACTCCCCCTTCGTGCTGCTCGGCACGCACGACCAGATGGCCGAAACGCTCGTCGCGCGGCAACAGCGCTTCGGGGTGAGCTACTGGACGGTGTTCGACGAATGGGTGGGCCGCTCCTCGGCAATGCCCGACATCGCCGAGGTGATCAACCGGTTGCGTTGAGCTCGGCCAGCCGAATCACGCGCGGGGGTGGGCCTGGTCGTGCACGGCGCGCAGCCGGGCGACGGTGACGTGGGTGTAGAGCTGTGTGGTCGCCAGTGTGGAATGGCCCAGCAGTTCCTGTACGACGCGCAGGTCCGCCCCGCCCTCGAGCAGGTGCGTGGCGGCGCTGTGACGTAACCCGTGCGGGCCGATGTCGGGTGCCCCGTCGACGGCGGCGATCGTCTGGTGCACGACGGTGCGGGCCTGCCGCGGGTCCAGGCGGCGGCCCCGCGCGCCCAACAGCAGCGCAGGCCCGGAATCGGCGGTGGCCAACGCGGGGCGCCCGTCGGCCAGCCACGCCGTCAGCGCGGTCTGCGCCGGCACGCCGAAGGGGACGGTGCGCTGTTTGTTGCCCTTGCCCAGTACGCGCAGCAACCGCCGCGACGTGTCGACGTCGTCGAGGTCCAGTCCGCACAGCTCGCTGACCCGGATTCCGGTGGCGTACAACAGCTCGACGATCAGCCGGTCCCGCAGTGCGAGCGGGTCGCCTTGTTGGGCACCGGATTTCGCGGCAGCCATGGCGTCGAGCGCCTGGTCTTGACGCAGCACCGACGGAAGGGTGCGCCGGGCCTTGGGCACCTGCAGGCGGACCGCCGGATCGGTGGCGATCAGCCCGCGCCGCACCGCCCACGCGGTGAACGTCTTGACCGACGACGTGCGCCTGGCCAGCGTCGTGCGGGCCGCACCCGCGGTCGCCTGCGCGGCCAGCCAGGAGCGCAGCAGCGGCAGCGTCAGCGCGTCCAGGCCCATCTCGGCGATCTGCTGGTCAGCGAAGTCGAACAGCGACCGCAGGTCACCGAGGTATGCGCGGCGGGTGTGTTCGGAGCGCCCGCACTGCAGCGCGAGGTACTCGTCGAACTCCTCGAGGATCGCCTCCACGCCCCTTACCGTCGCAGACACGACCGCGGGTGTCAGGTGACGCGCCGCATCGCCTCCGGGGTTAGTTCTTTCAGCGAGCGGTAGCCGTCGACGGCCATGGTCACGTCGGCCTCGGCCAGCAGCGACCGCAGCACGTGCACGATGCCGTCGACACCGCCCAGCGCGAGGCCGTAGACGTAGGGCCTTCCGATGGCGACCGCGTCGGCGCCCAGCGCGAGCGCCTTGACGATGTCGGTGCCGCTGCGGATTCCGGAGTCGAACCACACCGGTAGCCCGTCGGCGGCGTCGACCACCGCCGGCAGGCAGTCGATCGCCGGAATTCCGCCGTTGGCCTGCCGACCGCCGTGGTTGGAGCAGTAGATGGCGTCCACGCCGCCGTCCTTGGCGCGTCGCGCGTCGTCGGGATGGCAGATGCCCTTGGCGATGAGGGGCAGGTCGGTGAGCGACCGCAACCACGGCAGGTCGTCCCACGTCAGCGGGTTACCTAACATTGTGCTAGGGTATTTCTCATGCGTGCTGCCGTTTACCTGCGACAATCCGTTGACAAGTTGGGTGACGAACTCGCGGTTTCCCGCCAGCGTGAGGACTGCCTGAAGCTGTGCGAGCGGCGCGGCTGGACCCCGGTCGAGTACGTCGATAACGACACAAGTGCGAGCAACGGGAAGCGTCGCCCCGCCTACACACAAATGCTCGCCGACATTCGCGCCGGCCGTGTCGGCGCAGTCGTGGCGTGGGACGCTGACCGGCTGCACCGGCAGCCCCGCGAACTAGAGGACTTCATTGACCTAGCGGACGCCCACAAACTCGCGCTAGCGACCGTGGGCGGAGACTTCGACCTGTCCACCCCAACCGGGCGCGGCAACGCCCGAATGAAAGGCGTTTTCGCCCGCATGGAGATGGAACAGAAGTCAGCCCGGCAGAAGCGCGCCGAGCGGCAACTAGCCGAGTCCGGTAAACCGCACCGAGGCGGGCGACGCCCATTCGGATACACCCGCGACAACAAAGTCTTTGAGCCGGAAGCATCGGCCGTGCGTGACGGCTACGCCGACATTCTCGCCGGGGCCACACTGCATTCCGTCGCCGCCCGCTGGAACGCCGCCGGGCTGAAAACAACGGCCGGTAACGATTGGACCGGCACCACGGTTAAACAAACCCTCACCAAGCCGCGCTACGCCGGTCTGCGCGCCTACCACGGTGAGATCGTCGGTAAAGCCGAATGGGAGGCAATCGTCACCGAGGACGTTTGGCGCTCGCTGTGTGACCTGTTGGCGCAACGCTCACCTAGCCGCCCGTTCCCCGCCCGCAAATACCTACTGACAAGCATTGCGGTTTGCGGCGTGTGCGGACGCCCGGTTGGCTCTAGCGCCAAAACGGACTCCGCGCCCGTCTACAAGTGCAAAGAATGCGGTGGTGTTACCCGCCAAATCGACAAAACGGACCGTTGGGTAATCGAGCACGTTGTCGCCCGGCTATCGCAACCGGACGCGGCGCAAGTGCTTGTGCGCGAGAACCGGGCCGATATGCCCGCGCTGCGGGCAGAAGCTAACGCCCTGCGGTCCCGGCTCGACGCCCTGGCGACAGACTTCGCGGAGGGTGACCTTACGGCGTCACAATTGCGGACGGCCACCGAGCGGATCAAAGCGAAGCTAAGCGCAGTCGAGTCGCAAATGTTCGACGCTAATTCGCGCCGCATGTTCGACGGGCTTATCGGCGCGGAGGACGTGCGGGCCGCGTTCGATGCGCTGCCGCTCGACCGGCAACGCGCCGTCGTGGACGCGCTGCTTTCCGTGACGATCATGCCCGTGGGTAAGGGCCGGGCTTTTGACCCGGAGCGGGTGGTTCTGAAATGGAAAACCGGCCGGGGATGAGCGGCCGGTAAAGGGTCTCGCTTGCTGCCGCTGGCTTAGGTGCGCTCGCATGGAGCGGGCCAGGGTGCCGGGTCGAGCGGCGACCACGAACCGGGATAAAACCCGGCACCCTGCGAGCCGTGCGCTTATTTCCCCGGACTGCACACGCCCGGCGAAAACACACACGGCCACCACCCCGTATCACGCGCTATGGGAAAACGCGGGACAGATAGGGCAGTCTCCGAATTGTTGAAGTATCAATTTCTCTTATATGGACCCGAACGTCGCTTTGATTCTTCAACAAATAAAATGTGTCGGGGCCGAAAGGTACAAAGCACCCCGACAAACTCAAGGAAAATAGATGGCTATTCCGTCAAGGAAGAAAATAGGCTATTCGGCGCGCTTGCGGTAGCGGTTTAGCACGTACTGCTCAGCTAAACTCCACCCGTCAAACGCGCTCCGGTAATCCACCGCAAACGGACCCTTGGCCTTGCTCATTTCAAGCTGAGACTTATTGGCAAGGAACCGCAGCGCGGCAGTGAAAATAACGGCCGCAATATCGTCGGACGGCTCACCGCCGGCAAAACCCTCGCCGCGCGTGTAAGCCGACGCCATAGCGGTAACAATCGTAATTGCCTGATTAGCTTGCGCTATTGTGGCCGCATCCCCCGGTTTTCCGAGGAATGCGGCCACGTCCGCAGCGGATGGCGCTGCCACGAATTACTCCGATTCGGCGTCGTACAGCCGAACTAGGCCAGCCGGGTTAGCGAAACCAAACCCGACGCGGGCCGTAGCGCGAACCTGCACAGCGTCATAATCGAACGCCGCATCGGCCGACTTAACAATCGTGGTTCCGGTACGTTGCACCACGAAAATCTGAGACGCATCAACGCCCCACGCATTTCCGGCCTCAACATCGGCGCTCACCAAAACCGGAACGCCGGCAAGGGTCACGCCGTCGCCAACGTTGTCCAGCAGACCCATATTCGAGTCGGACGCCTGCTTAGCCTTAGCCAGTGCCAGAGCCACATCGGCCGCGAGAATGAAGTGCGTCAGATTCGCGCCGTCCGCCAGAGCGTCACTCTTGGCCTGGTGGAACGGGTCAAGCGAAGTGAGCGCAATCTCGCTGGTATCGACCACGTTGTAAAGCGGGTTATCGCTGCCGTCCTTTAGCGACAGAAGCCCGTTAGGCCCGTTAGTGATGGTGTCGCCGAAAAACGCGGCGTCGATCTTCTTAGCAATCGAACGCGCAAGGCTACGCCCAACCTGCTCGGCAACCGCCGGGTTGGTGTCCTGCGCGGCCTCATTGCTGATCTGCGTAAGCCCCGCAACCTTCTTGGGTGTAACCACCAATTCCGAATCGGTCGGGTCCGTCAGCGTGATTTGCGAGTTTTCCGCATACCATCCAACGGACGGGTCCGCCGTCAGCATCGGGAAACGAATAGTTTCCGAATCGGTCTGAACGACGGTGCTAGCCTGAAAAGCAATGGACTTCTCCGCGACAACAATGTCGATAAGCTTGCCGTAATCCTCCGGCGTCCACGCCTGCGCGAGATTAGAGTCTAGAACTGCCATATTTAGTTTTGCCTCTATTCAATTATCGAAAGTGCGTATTCAATTGTGTCCGCCACCGGGGCGAGCTATTAGGGTGCGCGCCGGGCGCAGTTACAGAGATGGGCGCATCAAGCGCTGAATAGGTCTGCGAAAGTTGGCGTTGCGGCGTTTCCTCCGCGCTGCCCCTGCCCAACATCGCCCTTAACTTTCCGCTTAGCCAGATAGGGCCGGTCATTTAGCAAGGTTTCGATAGCTTCCGCGAGCTTGTCGGCGTCGTCCAGGTGGTCGGCGTCGAACGGCAGATCGTCCGGATTCTCTAAGCGGCCGGTTGCTTTCACAAGCTCACGGTGCAGCCGCTTAGCGAGCGCGTCGGCGCGTTCTTCCGCCGTTTTAGCGCGGTCCCGGTAACCGGCCGACTCCCGCCTCAATTCCTCCACATAAGAACGTGGGAAAACATCCGTATTGCTGCCGGATTGCGTTTCTGGCGCATTTTCTGCCTTATCCGCGGTAGTCACATCAGGTGACGCGGATTCGCTATTCTTTGCGCCGTTCGTGGCGTTATTCGCGGCATCGGGCCGCGTACCGTCACTCACTGTTCAACGTCCTCCAAAGTTTTGTTCAAGTCATCCCAATTGACGCCGCGCATCATGTCGGCCGTAATCCGCTCCGCCGACAAGTCGTCCCTAAGCCGTTCCCGGCGCTCCGCCTCAATTTCATCTTCGGAATAGCCGAGACGGCGCAGCGCGCCAGCACGCGACAACAAACCCGACTGATACAGCTTGGTTACCGAGTCGGCCTCAGCGGCGACTGAACGGCTCGCCGGGTCACCCCACACGACATTTACGTCCACCGAATCAACCGCAACGCCGTCACGGATAGCGACCATCAGCCGGGCAACCTGTTCCCATGAACGGCCAAACACGGCCTGCCGCGCCTCAGCACGCGCCGTCAAACTGCTCTCGCTAGCGCGCAACGCTTCCGCGCTCGACGGGTTTTCGGTAGTGATGCCAACGAAGTGCGCAGGCAACGCACTGACGGCCATGATCTGACCGAGCCAGATGTTGACCGCGTTCTCGTAGCCCTTAAGGTCCGCGCCCGGAAGCTGCCCAAACTTGGCGTTCTCACCTTCGGCGATCATCGCCCGATTGCCCTCCGGGATCGGGTTAACCGTCTCCATGACCGGGTTGCCGTCGTCATCGACCACCGGGTCACCGTTGCCGTCGAGCTTAGGAACCTCCACAAGCTCGATGCCGGTAGCCCAACGGCGCGGCCTAGCAGTGAACTCCTGCGCCACAGCCAAACCCGCCAACGTGGCGTTAAGCCCGTCCACCAACGGAATAAGGTCGTCCAACTCTGAGCGGCCGCAGCCGAGAATCCGCGAAGCGTTGCAGAAATTCACGACAGGAACCACGCCGAGCGGGTTGTCCAACGTCTCGACAAGCTCAAAAGCAGTATTCGCCGCCTCCGCCGTCCTAGCACGCCAACGCTCGACACGATCTGGCAGATACAGAACGGCGTAATCCTCTGTCTTAGTGCGCCAACGCTTAACCGCCGATTCGATCTCGCGGGTAGCCGGGTCTTTGATTACCGCAACCTGTTGCGGCGACTCGACAGTTGCCAGCGGTGAACCATCCGGCCGCGCCCAAACGATCACGAAAGCATCCCCAAACGTCAACGCTTCGCGGTGCAGAATCGTGCTCGCCTGGTCTAAGTCATTAGCAAGCCACTCATCCCAAATATCGACGCCCTTAAAGCCGGTAACCCGTAGCCGCTCCGCAAGCGACGTAACCGCTAAGCCCGGAATGTTGGACACGATGCGGTTAAGCGCCGGTAGCGCGATGCGCGCCTCCGGGCTTAGATACGCGAGCTTCTGCCGGCCCGACGCATAACGGTCTAGTTCTGTGTAACGGTGCTGCGGACGGTTCAAGGTGTCCAGCAGCTCCACAAGTAGGTCTGAACTCATCTGTATTTAGTTGTCCCTCAAGTCTTTAGGTGCCACTAGGCGAACGACACGACACGCCTGCTTGGTTTAGCTTGTGCAGCAAGCCACGTCGCCCGCGAGTGACACATCATCAACGCCGTACAAAGGTCAATCTTGGGTGCGTGTCTCGACCGCGATGCCTTAGCGATGCGTAAGCCCTTGTCCGTCTCCAACACGGTCGCGTTAAGCACATGCGCCCGGAGCGTTTCGTCGCCGGAATGCGTGAACCGGCCGTTAACCGCCGCGCTATGAAGATCGTTCGTCGCCGCCGTCTGCCGTGCTGGCGACTGGCGGAACTCCACCATCGGCAATCCCTCCGACTCCAACACCTGCGCCGAGCGGGTCCACAAGTACGGGTCAAACGCGACTTCTCGCACACGCCAACGCTTAGCGGCGTCCCTAATGGCCTGCTCCACATCGAGCACCGGCACCCGCCACCCGTCATCGTCAGACGGCTTAGACCACACGCCGAGCTTGTCGAAATGCGGAACCTTCGCCACAGTGCCGACCACAAGCGCCGTCGAGTCATCCTTAAGGCTGCCGTCCAGCGCGATAACCACGTCAACGCCGTCCGGAACACCACCCGCGCAAGCAAGCCCGTCCCACACGTCGGCCGTGAGAAACGGACTCTCATTCGTCGTAACCACCTGGCACAACCGCTTGCGCCTGTACTCCCCCTCTGTCGTCTGCTTAAGCAGCGCCGTCGCCCGGTCCCGGCTCAACAAATCGTCAAGTTGCGGGTTGGCAAGCTCAAGGCAATGACTACAGGCAACGTCGTGGTGCTCAAACCCGGCTGCGCTGAACTCAACAAACGCCATCGTCTTATCGTCCGGATTCGCCCGGCACGCCTCCCGCAGATCAGTAAGCACTGACGTTTCGCGGTTCGGTGGCGTGCCAATTCCCAACGCCATAGCGCCGTCGAGCTTCCCCGCGCCAAGTAGCAGCGTTGACCACGTATCCGGGTCAATCTCGCCAAGCTCATCGGCCAACGCCAGCGTCCACGTACCAAGCCCCTCGATCCGCTTAGCCTCAGCCGGTAGCGCCGTTAGGGTCGAACGCTTACCCGGCACTTCGATTCGATCCCGGTACACCACGGCACGCTTAGCAAGTTCGTCGTTAAGTTCGACCATCTGCGCCGCAGGCTTCAACAGCCGGCCCGCCATGCGCTCATCGACCGCCACAATCGGAAGCTCGTTACCGTCCGGGCCGCAGAACAACTCATACAAGCCCAACGCCGCGAACAAACCCGTTTTGCCAAGCCCACGCGGACCCATGATCGCCCCGACCACCGGCCGCGGCTCGGGGTCCAAGAATGGCCTCAACATCTCCACCTGCCACGGCCGCAACCGCATCGGCTTACCCGCGCCCTTGCCCTTCGGCACGATCAAGAACCGCTCAGCGAATGCCTGAAAGCGGGCTACACCTGTCTTGCGCGGCCGAAACGGCAGCGGCGACTCGTCTACATCGCCCTTCGGTCCACGGCGCATAATTTTCCATCTCCGATATTCACAGTTATCTAGCACTCCATCGCCGTGACTGCGTGTGGGCCAGATCACAAAATGTCTATGAATTTTCCCTCAGCATCGGCGGCCACCAGGCACGACAGAACCACATTCATAAGAAGTGGCGTTCCAGAAGCGTCTGTTGTCGCGTTCACATGCTCCAATGAACGGGACTAGACGAACCGTTTAGTCCAGGAACGCGAAAGCCCTGACAGGAACGGTTCTCCGTCAGCCAGGGCTCAGCGTGTTATTTGGCGATAACGTTTTGAGCCTAGCCGCCGACGTCGCGGCCCGCAGGGCTTCGGCGCAAGTGCGGTTAATCTGATGGAGCGCTCCTACCTGCCGTGAACGGCGCGTTTCTGCCGTAGCGACAGAACCCAGGTGTGCTCAATGACACAAGAATGGCCAACTCTCGCCCATCTCGCAGGTGAGTACAAACTTAAGACACCGCAAGCCGGCCAGGCGGCTCAGAAACTGGGATTAAACCTCAGACGCGGCGCGGCTAAAGTCGCGCCATGGCAAGAGAAGCTGCTTCGCCCTGAGTTAGAAGGTATACGTCGCGAGCGCGAAGATCGGAAACGCCTTTGGGCCGACGCCGCAGTGGCATACGAAGCCGCCGACGAGCACACCGGGTACATCGACGCCGAAGACGAAGCAGGACGGCTGGGATTCTCCAACGTCGAATGGGCACGGCAATTGCGGCCGATCCTCAACCGGCTACAGGCCGACGAAGAGTCGAGTTAATTCGTCCCTGTGCTGGACGGTTCAAGTCTGGAAACGCGCCGCTGCGGGGGCGCCCCCACCTGCGTTTTCGCCGTTCGGGGCGCGTTGCTGACGCCGCAAGCCGGCTAGCCGTTGACCTGCGGTTTTGGCTAGCGTGTGGCTTAGCTGTGCGTGATGACTGGTAGGTCGTAGTGTTTCCGCAGGTTGGCGGGGCCGACGATGAGCCGTGTCCGGTATGTGGCGCAGCGCAGGCTGTGGCCGTAGTCGCCGTCGAGCATGACCGGGCCGTCCGCTAGCCCGCAGGTCACAGCCCACTCGCCTTGTTCGATTAGGCGTTTTATGAAGGTGGGCCGTTCTGCTTCGGTGACTATCCGGTTGGCGTTGGAGAAGTAGTCGGCTAGGCGGTGAATGTCGGTCATGTAGTGGATGCCGCATCGGCAGGTTGCGACGGGCGGTTGGTGTTGTTTGTTGCATGTGGCTTTGAGTACGCCGTCGCGTGGTAGTTCCGTGTTGAGGAATGGCGCGGTTAGGCGGTGGTTTTCGATCTGCCATATGCGCCAGCCGAGACGGCTGTGTGGTGTGAGCGTGGCTAGCTGCATTGCGTCTCCTTTGCCGTCTCATTGCCGCGTTGAGCGCCGTTGTCTAGTTGTGTGCGGTAGTAGGCCGCCCGGCGTTGCTTGCGGGCTTGTATGGCGGCGTGGACGTGTTGGCGTTCGGCGTCTGTGCATTTGTTGCCGCGCCGTTTGTTGCAGTCAGCGCACAGCACGCGGACGTTGAGCGGTTCTAGGCGTATCTCTGGCGCTTCGGAGACGGGAACTATGTGGTCGGCTTGGAGTTGGTTTGTGCTGCCGCATAGCGCGCACCACGGTTGCTTTTGCCGTGCTTGCTGGCTGAGCTTTTGCCAGCGGTAGTCGTAGCCGCGTTTGGCTGCCGATAGTGTCGGCGCTTGCCGTTTGGGTTGGCAGTCGCCGCATCGGCTACCGGCGGCGATTAGGTGGCCGCAGCCGAGGCACGGCCGGGCGATCATCCGCCGTTACGGATCACGTACGAATGCAGCAATAGACCCTTGCCCATGCTGTCTGCCGCCTCCACGCTGAATGGAATGACGAACGGCGCGAGGTTCCCATCAGCGGGAACGATCTTCACGCCGATAAGGTTGCCGTGACTGACGCTGGCCATAAACTCGAAACGGTCGAACTCGATAGTGCGGATGGTCTCATCCATGTGCTGTTTCTTCCTGTCCTTTGTAAAAGTGCCGGTAAACGGCCTCAAACACGGCCGCGATATCCGTCTTGGTTAAGTTGATAGTGGACGCTCGGCGCGAGATATTAACGCTGTTTCCGTCCGGTAATACCTGAATGCAGAATGGGCTGCCGCCGCGTGAGCTTGGAACTTTTATCAATCGAATACCTCCACGCCGCCGACGAACTTTTGCAGCCTGGCCTTAGCGGGCGTCGTTGCTGGACGGTCGGCCGTAATCTCGGCCAGCGCGTTGGCTAGTTCTTTGGCGTCGCGGGGCGTTAGCAGCAGGTACGAATTTCCCTGCTTGACTAGGTAGCGTCCGCCGGGACGGTCCATCAGGTATATGTCACTGCCGTTCGTTTTTATCGTTCTGCTCATTTGCGTTCTTTTGTTCCCTCTTCGTAGTTACCCACCGTGCAAATTGCATGGATGAGATGCGGCAACTCCGCCTCGGAAACGAACAGCCGCGATGCGCCTTGAATGATGTTGACCCCACCGTCCGGGCGTGGCGATACCCAAAACGGCGTCCCTTTGCCAATATCAATCCTCATCCAGCCCGTTCCTCTCTTTGTGTATTCTTCTCATCGCGCCGGCAGGCAAAGAACACCTTGCGCGCATATTCGTGACCGCAGGCGAGAAGGGCGCAGACCTCATCGGGTTTGAGTTCGCGACCTTTGCGTCGCTCCGCCTCCTGTAGCTTGCTCACGTCAACGCTCAGTTGGTCGTCCATCTCAACCGTTACGCCCCCTGTTCCTTGATCTGTTGGGGTGAAAATTTTCGCACCTTGAGATTGCGCATTTTTGCACGTTGAGATACGCGATTTTGCACGTTGAGATACGCGATTTTGCACGTTGAGCGATTCGTCTTTACGCGAATCTGCACCTTGAGAAGTGCGCTCGGCCTCCGGCCAGGCCAGCGAATAGACCGACGCCCCGCCGTGCTTCCGGCCCCTCGTCTCCTGTCGCAAGTAGCCGCGTTCTCTAAGCCACTTAAGGTGGCTAATCACCGATCGCTCAGACATACAGCAATCTTCTGCTAGCCGCCCAACACCGGGAAACGCATTCTGCCCATCCCTGTCGCTGTAGGTCAGCAATAAAGTGATAAGCACCCGATACGCGCCCGCCGACATTGCGACCCGGCGTAACTTTCGAACATAATCAAACTTGTCGAACGCCATTCAATTTTTCTCTCCTTGCAAACGCCCGTCGATAACGACAAAGGCTCAACATCGTTCAAAACTGCTGGTGCGTATTGCTTCACCTGTAGATCAGCACACGCGAATCCTTACGCGGTGGCTGCCGCATCAATGCCTCATAGAAACGGCGCGGGCGGTCCGGGTCATCAACCCAACGAACATTGTCGGCCGAGCAGTCGAGCGTGTCTGAATTTAAGTGCTCGACAAGCCGGTCTTTAAGTGGCCGCCAGCCGTGGAATGTCGAGACGACCAACTCATCGACCGGCACATCGCAACCGTCGATACGCACATGCGGATGACCGTGAATGATTCGACGGGCTAGCACATACTTACCGCGCCGGATGCGTCCGTCTCGACTGGCAGAATAGCCAGGGAATAGCGGAATCTCCCGCCATATCTTTTCTCTCATTAACTGCCTGTATTCAGTTGTCTTGTCTTATCCTTGGTTCCAATTTATCAAATTCGGTATTCGATTCCGGGTTTTACCCACCCGCGAGTGACGTATATCACACTACGGTTTTTTTCGGATTTGACCCCTTCGCCATGTTTCACACACATCCGGCGCATGTATAGTTGCGTTTTTCGCCATCCCCATTGCCAAGCCCAACACCATTCCCCTAGCGTCCGGAACCGTGACCAGCTACGAAACAATCGGCGCAGAAAAAGTAAGCGAATGGGAAACGGGATCACGCCTTGTGACCTGGCCTGAAACGTATGTCGGCGATGCCCGCATATGGGTGACCGGCGATCAAGACACGAAAGGCAACGTTGACCGGGCCGTGTGCCTGTATGCGAACGTCGCGGTTCTCACACCCGGCCAAGCGCGCAAGCTCGCGGCCACACTCATCGACGCCGCTAACGTCGCCTCGCCGCTGCGGGCGCAGCCGGTCGCTGCGCACCCGCCACGTCGGCGCGGCCGGTCCCGCTGCCGACACTGCGGCGTGTGGAACCTCCAAGGCTTGCACTGGTGCGACGGCTGCGGACACTCGCTACCCCGCCCGTGACAACTCGCGCACACCGGACACCTGCGCAAACAACACGGTGAGCTTGTCCACCTGCTCACTCGTCAACGGCGGCGCGGACTCCACAGCCTGCGCAACCAATTCGGCGTATTCGTACGCCAACCCGTCTCCCCCTACCGGCCTCGCTTAGCAACCTTTCAAGCCCGGAGGGTATGCGAACATCTGTTCGATGCAAGCCGCGTTAACAAGGCCACTAAGCCAGCTAGTAAGTCCCTTAAGCAATCTTCGGGTTGCCGAAGATCTGTGCCCAGCGCAACACCGCACCTTGCGGGTTCTCCTCCGGCGGTTGCGCCAGGCTCGCGCGAAACACCGGATCGGAGGTGTAGTTGGCCAGACACAGCCCGCGCAGAAACGGGAAGTTCGACGACGCCAGGTCGCGGGGGCGCCATCCCGGAATCCAGGTGTCCAGCGTGACGACGATGCCCTTGAACCCCGCCGCCTCGGCGCGGTGGACGAAGCTGGCGGCCAACTCACGGTCGGTGGGCGTGTAGAGCTGGAAAAACCCTGGGGTGTCACCTAATTCGGCGGCCACCTGTTCCATCGGGTCGGCCGACATCGTCGACGCGATCATCGGCACGCCGGTGCGCGCGGCGGCTCTGGCGGTCGCCAGATCACCGTGACCGTCCTGAGCGCAGAGCCCGATGACGCCCACCGGAGCCAGCAGCGCCGGCGACGGCAGCGTCATCCCGAACAACTCCACCGACAGGTCGCGCTCGCTGGCGCCGACGAACATCCGCGGCATCAGCCCCCACTGCTCGAAGGCGGTGGCGTTGACGCGCTGGGTGCGTTCGTCGCCTGCCCCACCGGCGACATAGGACCACATCGACGGTGACATCGCGGCTTGGGCCTTGGCCTCCAGTTCCGCGAACGCCATCGGCAGCGCCGGCAGCACACCGGACAGTCCCTGGAAGTAGATCTCGAGTTGGTAGTCGCTGAACGCCATGCGGCCAGGGTGCCAGGCCGACGCTCAGGCGTTGGCCTGTTCCTCGGCCTTAGCCAGTTCACGCTTCCACTGGCGGAAGGTCTCCTCCGTGCGGCCGCGACGCCAGTATCCGGAGATCGACGACGCCCACTTGGCCTGCACTCCGCGCTCCTTGCGGATGTAGGGCCGCAGATTGTGCATCACCGCCTGCGCCTCGCCGTGGATGAAGACCTGCACCTGCCCCGGCAGCCACGGCATCTCTTTGACCGCCGCGATCAGCGGCGCGTTGTCGCCTGCGACATCCTCGGGCACGAGGTCGGCCCGGCCGCCGCGATAGATCCAGGTCAGCTCGACCCCTTCGGGTCTCTTCAACGGGATCTCGTCTTCGGGCCCGGCGATTTCGATGAAGGCTTTACCGATCGCGTTGTCGGGCAACGCTTCCAGTGCCACACCGATCGCAGGAATCGCAGTCTCGTCGCCGGCGAACAGATACCAGTCCGCTGCCGGGTCGGGCGCGTAGGCTCCGCTGGGCCCCATCAGGTAGACGGGCCGGCCCGGTTCGGCGGCAGCCGCCCACGGCCCGGCCACCCCGTGTTCGCCGTGCACCACGAAGTCGATCCAGATCTCACGCCGCTCGGCGTCGACTCTGCGGACGGTGAAGGTGCGCACCGTGGGTCGATGTTCGGGCGGCAGGGTGTTGAAGCTGTCGATGGTCAACGGTTGCGGCAACGTCGAGACGTCGATGTCGTCGTCGACGATGACGATCTTGACGTAGGAATCCGTGAACTCGCTGGGCGTGAAGGTGTCGAACCCGGTCCCCGGACCCGACCCGCCGAGCACCAGGCGAAGCAGGTGCGGTGTCAACTGCTCGGTTCGCACCACCTGAAAGGTGTGTATCGGACGCCCTGCCACGTCGCTCCTCCACATCCACGGTCGCAAGCCAGATCCTGCGCCGACGGGCCCGACTATACGAGCGCCACCGTCGCGGCCTACCTGGCCAGCACTTCAGCGGTCGCCTTGGGCTGCCAGTCCGAGGTCAGCAACGCCCCGAAGTTGTCCTGGTCATCGGTTTCGTCCGCGGTGTCGATGTCGCGGATCGAATAGATGAACACCGGACCGCTGTAGTCGGTGTGCGCTGCCCTGGCCAGCACGTCGGTGATCTGCCGCGCCTGCTCTTGTTGGCTGACCCCGCCGGGCGTGGCCGCGGCGGTCGGTGCCCCGATCTCGGTCATCCAGATCTTCTTCGCACCGTCTCCGTTGTCGACCATGAGTCGGCGTACCCGCTCGACGTCGGACCAACCGTTGTGGTCGTCGACGCCCAACCCGGCGGGATAGACGTAGGGATGCATGGCCATGGCGTCAAAGAACCCGGCGGCGCCGAGGGCGTACATCGCCTCGACGAACGTCGGCGGCGCGTCGGGCGCGAAGGCGCGACTCATTCCCGCGGCCAGCACGGTGCTGTGCGGCTGCACCCCCTTGATCGCCGGGTACGCGGCCTTCAACAGCTCGGTGTAGCGGGCCGCACGGTCATCGAGGTAGCCGAAGAACAGCGGAACGTTCGGCTCGTTCCAGACCTCCCAGCTGCTGACCCGGTCGCCGTAGCGCTTCACCAGGGTGGTCAGGAAGCTGGCGAAGAGAGCGGGTTCGACGGGCGGGGCGCTGAAATAGGATCCGGGCGCCCTGGCCCATTCCGGGGTGTAGGAGACCATCGCCAGCACCTTCAACCCACGGGCCACGGCGCCATCGATCCAGTGGTCCAGATAGCCCCAGTCGTAGGCCCCGGGCATCGGCTCGGCGCGGCTCCAGTCGACGAACACCCGCAACCATGTCGCACCGGTTCGGGCCACCGCGTCGAGTTCGCGGTCGGCTTCCATGTCGCTGATCCACGTCATCGGCGCGCCGACCGCGAAGCCGTAGCCGTCGCGGGGCGCGAGGGCCGGCTGCGCCTGCGCGATACGCCCGTCGGCGATCAACACCGCGGCAAACAGCAGCACGACCGCCGTGATCCGGCCGACGCACGTGTTCACCCGGCTTCGCATCTCGACAACCTACTAAAGGATGCGCTTCCAGCGGCCGTCGCGGCGTCGCACCAGGCCGGCCAGCTCAAGCGTTGCCAGCGGGCCCAACACGTGCCTGGCCGGCAAACCGGCGGCCATCGCGATCTCGTCGAGATCACGTGCCGCACGTGCGGGCAGCGCGTCATAAACCCGTTTGTCGGTGTCGTCGAGGCCGTCGAGCGGTGAGACCGGCCGCGGCTCGTCAGGAGCCAGCTCGCCGATCCGGCCGACCAGCTCGATGACCTCCTCGGCGCGGGTGACCAGACGGGCCCCGTCCCGCAGTAAGGCGTGGCAACCGACCGACGCGGAGGACGTGATCGGGCCGGGAACCGCGCACACCGCGCGCCCCAGCACGCCGGCCCATGCCGCGGTGTTGGCGGCGCCGCTGCGGGCCCCGGCCTCGACCACGACGGTGGCCCCGGCCAGGGCAGCCACCAGCCGGTTGCGGGTGAGAAACCGGTGCCGCGCCGGGCGCACGCCGGGTGGATATTCGGTGATCAGTGCCCCGTCCTCGGCGATTCGCCGCAAGAGCGCGCTGTGCCCCGCCGGATAGGGCACGTCGATCCCGCCGGCGAGCACCGCAACGGTCAGCCCGTCGGCCGCCAGCGCGGCGCGGTGGGCGGCGCCGTCGATACCGAACGCCGCCCCCGACACCACCGCCGCATCCCTTGCCGCCAGGCCGGCGGCCAGGTCTGCCGCGGCGTACTCGCCGTATGCGGTGGCCGCCCTGGTGCCGACGACCGCCGCGGCACGGGCAGCCACCTCGTCGAGCCGCGCCGGCCCGACCACCCACAGCACCATCGGCTTGTGACCCTGCGGGCGCAGCCGCCCGGCGATGCCATCGAACGCGGTGAACGCCAGCATCGGCCATTCGTCGTCACCCGGTGTGACCAGCCGGCCGTCCATCGCTGCGAGCAGATCCAAATCCCTTGCGGCGCAGTCGATGTGACGTCTGGATTCCACCCCTTCGGTCACCGCGGCGCCTGCCTGCCCGTTGCGGACACGTTCGGCGGCCTCGACCACTCCGACCCGTGCCACCAGTGCGTTCAGCGCAGGACACGGTGGTTCGGCCACCCGGGACAGGTAGGCCCAGGCCCGCCCCTCGTCTTCGTTCATCGCACACCCCCGCACTGCCGGAAACTCAAGGCCGCGGTGACGTCCTCCAAGTCCGGGGAGGTCCGCCCGGCCAGGTCGCACAGCGACCAGGCCACCCGCAGCGTGCGGTCCATGCCGCGGGCGCTGAGCTGACCGCGATCGACCGCCCCGTACAGCGGCTTCATCACCACCCTTGGCAGGCGAAACCTGCGTCGCAGCAACGATCCGCTGACCTCCGCGTTGGTTCGGATGCCGTAGGACCGCCACCGTTCCTCGGCGGCCTTCCGCGCGGCCACGACGCGCTCGCGGACCACGGCGGTGGACTCGCCGTCCTGCTGCACAAGCTCACCTGCTCGCACCGGATGCATCTCGACGCGCAGATCGACGCGGTCGATCAACGGGCCGGACAGCTTGCCGAGATACCGCCGCTTCTCGGCCCCGCCGCAGATGCAGTCTCGGGGATTGGGCGGTGCGCACGGACACGGGTTGGCCGCCAACACCAACAGGAACCGAGCCGGATAGCGCGCCACCCCGTCGCGGCGCGCCAGCCGGATCTCGCCGTCCTCCAGCGGGGTTCGCAGCGCCTCGAGCACGCTCACCCCGATCTCCGCGCACTCATCGAGAAACAGTACGCCGCGGTGAGCGCGGCTGACGGCCCCTGGGCGCGCCATTCCCGAGCCGCCCCCGACCATGGCCGCGACGCTCGACGTGTGGTGCGGGGCGATGAACGGCGGCTGAGTGATCAGCGGCGTGTCGGAGGCAAGCATGCCCGCCACCGAGTGGATCGCCGTCACCTCCAGCGACTCGCTTTCCGACAGTGTCGGCAGGAGCCCCGGAAGCCGTTGTGCCAGCATCGTTTTACCCACACCGGGTGGGCCGGTCAGCATCAGGTGATGCCCGCCGGCCGCGGCGACCTCGACGGCGAAGCGCGCCTGGGTCTGCCCGACCACGTCGGCGAGGTCCGACGTCGGCCCCGACCCGTCGCGCGGCGCATCAATTCTGCCCTGCAGCGGCGCTTTTCCCGCGACCCAGGACTGCAACTCGCGCAGCGTCCGCGCCCCACGCACCTCGATGCCGTCGACCAGGCTGGCCTCGGCGAGGTTGTCGACGGGCACCACGACGGTCGGCCAGCCCTCGCGTTTGGCGGCCATCACCGCGGGCAGCACCCCGTTGACCGGACGCACACGACCGTCGAGCGCGAGCTCGCCGAGCAGCACCGTTTTCTCCAACCGGGGCCACTCGGTTTTCTTCTCCGCCGACAGCACGGCCAGCGCCAGCGCCAGATCGTAAACCGACCCCATCTTCGGCAGCGTCGCCGGCGACAGCGCCAGCGTCAGCCGCGCCATCGGCCAGTTGTTGCCGCAGTTGGTGATCGCCGCGCGGACCCGGTTGCGCGATTCCTGCAGCGCCGCATCCGCGAGCCCGACCAGATGCACGCCGGGCAGACCGGAAGAGATGTCGGCCTCGATCTCCACGATCTGCCCGTCGAGGCCGCGGATGGCCACCGAGAACGCCCGCCCCAACGCCATCACCCCACCCCCTGCAGATGGGTGATCTCCGGCGTGCGCCGCCTGCCGATGCGCACCCCGACGACATCGATCCGCAGCTGCGACCACCCGACGTCCTGGCCCGCCAACCACACGCTTGCCAGCCGGCGCAGCCGGCGCACCTTCGCCGGGGTGACGGCCTGCTCGACACCGCCGAACCGATCACTGGTGCGGGTCTTCACTTCGACGAAGATGGCGATGCGGGCAGCGTCGTCGGCGACGATCACGTCCAGCTCGCCATACCGGCAGCGCCAGTTCCGGTCGAGCACCCGCAGCCCAAGCGAGCGAAGATGATCGACGGCGAGTTGCTCTCCGAGTGCGCCGATTTCAGCGGAGGTGAACGAAGTCATGGCACCACCGTGGAGCAGGTGACCGACAAGTCGGCGCCGCCCGGCCCGCGTCATCCCCAACCGGCGATTCATCCACAGATTCGGCACGGCCTGTTTCGCCGGCGTCAAAAGGCGGGTACAGGCCGGCATGACCAACCAGTCGTTACACGGCCTCGCCGACCGCGCCACCGACAGTGACGCGTTCGAATACACCGCACGCGCCGGGTTTGCGGTCAGCGGAGTACTGCACCTGCTTATCGGCTACCTGATTCTTCGAATCGCCCTGGGGTCCGGCGGAAACGCCGACCAGACCGGCGCGCTGGCGACGCTGGCGCAACGCACCGGGGGCGCGGTGCTGTTGTGGGTCGTCGCGGTGGGCATGTTCGCGCTCGGGCTGTGGCGCGTCGCCGAGGCGATCGTCGGCCCGCGACCGGGCGAGGGATCGGGTCGCCACGACGACGAGACCCCGGCGTGGAAGCGGGCGAAGTCGCTCGGACTGGCCGTGGTCAACTTCGCGATCGCCTTCTCGGCGGCCCGCTTCGCCACGGGCAGCGGACAGCAGAACGCCCAGCAGAACGCCGGCCTGAGCGCACAGATGATGCAGTCGGGCTGGGGCAAGGCGGTGCTGGTCGCGGTGGGGCTCGCGGTGATCGGTGTCGGCGGCTACCACGTCTACAAGGGTGTGACGAAGCGCTTCTGCAAAGACCTGCGCACGTCGGGTGGCTTTTGGGTCTCGGCCGTCGGGATCACCGGCTACGCGGCCAAGGGGCTGGTGCTGGCCGGCGCGGGTGTGCTGGTGATCGTGGCGACGCTGCAGGCCGACCCGTCCAAGGCGACGGGTTTGGATGCGGCGGTCAAGGGGCTCGGCGAAGCGCCGTTCGGCAAGTTTCTTCTCATCCTGGCCGCGGTCGGTATCGCCGCGTTCGGCGTCTACAACTTCGCCCGGGCCCGCTCCGCTCGGATGTGACTCTCGGCACGTCACTTCGGCGCATCTGCGCAGAGCCAGTCGGCTGAAACCACGAAAGGGTATCTTCATTAGGTAACCCTCAGCTAAGGCTGCGATCTGACCTGCACGAACAGCGAAAGGATCCCCTGCATGCGACCACGGTGGAGGCGGATCGCCGCCGCCCTGTCAACGCTCGCCGTCGCGGTCGGCGCGACCGCATGCACCAGCGCGAGCGACAGCGACGAGCTGCTGATCTACAACGCCCAGCACGAGTCGCTGACCAAGGAGTGGATCGAGGCGTTCACCGAGGAGACAGGCATCAAGGTGTCCTACCGCCAGGGCGGCGACACCGAACTCGGCAACCAGCTGGTGGCCGAAGGCGACGCGTCACCCGCCGACGTCTTCCTCACCGAGAACTCCCCCGCGATGGCGGCCGTGGAACGCGCGGGCTTGTTCGCCGAACTCGACGCCGAGACGCTCGATCAGGTTCCTGCGCAGTTCCGTCCGGACACCGGCAGGTGGACCGGCGTCGCCGCGCGCAGCACCGTGTTCGTCTACAACAAGGACAGGCTGACGCCCGACCAGCTGCCGAAGTCGATGCTCGACCTGCAGCAGCCCGAATGGAAGGGCCGCTGGGGTGCCCCGCCGGCCAAGGCCGACTTCCAGGCGATCGTCGCCGCGCTGCTGGAACTCGAGGGGGAAGCAGCCACCGCGCAGTGGCTCGACGCGATGAAGGCCAACGCGGTGCCCTACAACAACAACATCGACACCCTCAAAGCGGTGAACGCCGGCGACGTCGACGGCGGCATCATCTACCACTACTACTGGTATCGCGATCAGTCCAAGACCAAGGAGATCAGCGGCAACACCGCGCTGCACTACTTCAAGAACCAGGATCCCGGTGCCTTCGTCAGCCTGTCGGGTGGAGGGGTGCTGGCGTCCAGCGACAAGCAGGATCAGGCACAGCAGTTCATCCGGTTCATCACCAGCAGGGCCGGCCAAGAGGTCCTCGAGAAGGGCACGTCGTTCGAGTACCCGGTGGCCAGCGGTGCGCCCGCGAATCCCGCACTGCCTCCGCTTGATTCGTTGCAAGCGCCCGACGTCGATCCGTCGACGCTGAATGAGCAGAAAGTGACCGAGCTGATGACGAAGGCAGGCTTGCTGTAGGTGGCCGTCCCCGCCGTCGCCCCTCCCACTGCACCGGCTTCGCGGACGGACAGCGTCACCCGCACCCGGCCGGGTCCGCTGGTTTCGGCAACCGTCGCGATTCTGGTTGCCGCGACGGGCATTCCGCTCGGCTACGTGGTGTGGGGTGCCGTCTCGATCGGGTGGGACCGCGCTTATGAACTGGTGGTGCGACCGCGCGTCGGCGAGCTGCTCTACAACACCGTCGCGCTGGTGGCCGTCACGGTGCCACTATGCGTGCTGATCGGTGTCACGGTGGCCTGGCTGGTGGAACGAACCGATTTGCCGGGACGGGCGTTCTGGCGTCCGCTGTTCGTTGCGCCGCTTGCTGTTCCGGCGTTCGTGAACAGTTACGCGTGGGTTGGCCTGGTGCCGTCGCTGCACGGGCTGTGGGCCGGCGTGCTGATCACCACGCTTTCCTACTTCCCGTTCATGTACCTGCCCGTCGCGGCGACGTTGCGGCGGCTCGATCCGGCGGTGGAGGAATCGGCGCGGGCGCTGGGATCCGATTCGGTGGCGGTGTTCTTCCGGGTGGTGCTGCCCCAACTGCGGCTGGCAATCCTCGGCGGCGGGCTGTTGATCGGTGTGCATCTGCTCGCCGAGTACGGCGCTTTCGCGATGGTGCGCTTCGACACCTTCACCGTGGCGATCTTCCAACAGTTCCAGGTGACGTTCGACGGCGCGGCAGGCAGCATGCTCGCCGGCGTTCTCGTGTTGCTGTGCCTTGCACTGCTGGTCGCCGAGGCCGCGGCCCGCGGCAACGCTCGATTCGCCAGGATCGGCTCCGGCGTGCCGTGGACGATCACGCCGATTCGCCTGGGCCGCGGCGTGTTACCTGCTACCGCGGCGCTGGTCGCGCTTGCGGTGCTGGCGATCGGCGTGCCGGCGTGGACCATCCTGCGCTGGCTGTGGATCGGCGGCGCAGAAGTGTGGGACTTCGGGGGCATCCTCACCTCGTTGGGCCAAACCATCGGCCTGGCCGCGGCGGCGGCGGCGCTGACGACCGTGCTGGCGTTCCCCGTGGCGTGGGTGGCGGTGCGATCCAGCGGATTTCTCGCGCGCGCCGCCGAAGGAGCCAACTACGTGGCCAGCTCGTTGCCTGGAATCGTCACCGCGCTGGCGTTGGTCACCGTCACCATTTCCGTTGCGCCCGTTCTCTACCAGAGCGTGGCGCTGATCGTGTTCGCCTACGTGCTGCTGTTCATGCCGCGTGCGCTGGTCAACGTCCGCGCCGGGCTCGCTCAGGTGCCGACCAGCCTCGAGGAGGCCTCCCGCTCGCTCGGCAGTTCGCCGACCGCGACGTTCTTCCGCGTCACGCTGCGCCTGACCGCACCCGCCGCAGCTGCAGGAGCCGCACTGGTTTTCGTCGCCGTCGCCACCGAACTGACCGCTACGCTTCTGCTCGCGCCGACGGGCACGAACACGCTGTCGATGCGGTTCTGGTCGTTGTCGTCTGAGTTGGACTACGCGGCCGCCGCGCCGTACGCGCTGGTGTTGGTGGTGCTGGCGATACCGGTGACGCTCATCCTGCTGCGGCAGTCGGCGAAGGCGGCCGCGCTGTGACCGCCACTGTTGAAATCCACGGGTTGGCAAAGTCATTCAACGGCCACACCGTGCTGGACCATATCGACCTCGTGGTGCAGACCGGTTCCACCACCGCCGTCGTCGGGCCCTCGGGCTGCGGAAAGACCACGCTGCTGCGGCTCATCGCCGGATTCGAGCAACCCGACGCGGGCACGATCAGCATCGGGGGCCGCCAAGTCGCAAGCCCGCAGCGCTCGGTGCCGCCGCATCGCCGGGCGGTCGGCTATGTCGCCCAGGACGGCGCGCTGTTTCCTCATCTGACCGTCGGGCAGAACATCGCGTACGGACTGTCGCGCAGGCTGGGCCGCGCCCGGGCGCGTGCCCGGGTCGCCGAGCTGCTGCAGACGGTCTCGCTGGACGCCTCCTACGCGACCCGACGCCCGCATGAGCTGTCCGGCGGCCAGCAGCAGCGGGTGGCGCTGGCGCGGGCGTTGGCGCGCGAGCCGGCGTTGATGCTGCTCGATGAGCCGTTCAGCTCGTTGGACACCGGGTTGCGCGCATCCACGCGCAAGGCGGTGGCACAGCTGCTCGCCGACGCCGGGGTGACGACCCTGCTGGTGACGCATGACCAGGAGGAGGCGCTGTCGATCGCCGACCAGATCGCCGTGATGCGCGACGGCAGGTTCACCCAGGTCGGTCCGCCGCAGCAGGTGTATCGCCAACCCGCGGACCACTTCACCGCGGCGTTTCTGGGTGATTGCATCTCGCTGCCGTGCACGGTCAGCGCCGGCGTCGCCGAGTGTGCGCTCGGGCGGGTTCCGGTGCGGGCCGACGACGGCCCGGCGACGTTGCTGCTACGCCCGGAACAGCTTGTGGTGACGGGGGTTTCGGACGCTGAGCAGTTCCGCAGTGTCGGCACCGTGATCGCCTCCGAGTTCCTGGGCCACGATGTGCTGCTGACGATCGACCCCGCGGGCGACGCGGAACCGGTCGTCGTGCGTCAGGACAGCCTCAACGCTCCCCCGGTCGACGCCAAGGTGCACATCGCGGTCACCGGCGAGGGGATCGTGCTGTGACGTGCCGGCTCGTCGATTTCCTGCGCGGCCACGGCGACCGCGTCGCGGTGCTCACCGACACGCAGCGGCTGACCTATGCGCAGCTCGCCGATCGGGTCGCCGAAGCGGCACCTGAGATCGGCGATACCCGTCGCCTCGTGTTGCTCGAAACCCGAAACGACATCGAGACTTTGGTGCATTACCTCGCGGCCCTGGCCGGTGGGCATGTGGTACTCCCCGTTCCCGCCGGGCGCGATCACTCGACCATGGTGCAGACCTACGAACCCGACGTGGTCGTCGTAGCCGGCGAGGTCCACCGCCGGCGCAGGGCATCGCGCCACCACCTGCACGATGATCTCGCGCTGCTGCTTTCCACATCCGGAAGCACCGGATCCCCCAAACTGGTCCGGCTGTCGCACACCAACCTGATCTCCAATGCGACCGCCATCGCCGAGTACCTTCACATCAGCGAAACCGACCGGGCCGCAACCACACTGCCGATGTCGTACTGTTACGGGCTTTCGGTGATCCACAGCCATCTGCTGCGCGGCGCCGCGCTGATCCTCACCGACCGCTCCGTGGTGGACGAGCAGTTCTGGGACCTCTTCCGCCGGTGCGGCGGCACCTCGTTCGCGGGGGTTCCGTACACCTTCGAGCTGCTCGAACGCATCGGCTTCGACGCCATGGAACTGCCGAGCCTTCGCTACGTCACCCAGGCGGGCGGAAAGATGGCGCCCGACCGGGTGAAGCGGTTCGGCGAGCTGGCGCAGCGGCGCGGCTGGGAACTGTTCGTCATGTACGGCGCGACCGAGGCGACAGCCCGAATGGCCTACCTCCCTCCGCAGCTGGCGCTGTCCCGGCCGGCCGCGATCGGACGACCGATACCCGGAGGCTCGTTGGCCCTGGAACCCCTCGACGACTGGCCAGAAGAAAACGTCGGCGAGCTCGTGTACCGCGGCGACAACGTCATGATGGGGTACGCGCGAGGGCCCGAGGATCTGTCACTGGGCAAGAGCGTCGACACGCTGCACACCGGCGATGTCGCCCGGCGCGCACCCGACGGCCTCTACGAGGTGATCGGCCGCACCAGCCGTTTCGTCAAGGTCTACGGTCTGCGCATCGATCTGCAGCGGCTCGAATCGACGCTGCGCGCACGCGGTATGACGACGTTCTGCACGTGCGACGACGAGCACCTCGTCGTCGCGGCGGCGGGCCGACACGACGCACACGACGTGCAGCGCGCCGTCGCCGACGCCGCCGGGGTGCCCACCTGCTCGGTACGGGCGGTGCGCGTCGACGAGTTGCCGCTGTTGCCGTCGGGCAAGCCCGACTATGACACGGTGCGACGGCTGGTGCGCGGTACCGGACAGCCGGGAACCGACGACCTGCGTGAGCTTTTCGCCGATGTGCTGCAGCAGGATCCGGCCGGTATCGATCCGGATGCCACTTTCGTCGACCTCGGCGGCAACTCGCTGTCCTATGTCGCGATGTCGGTGCGTCTCGAGCGGCTGCTAGGGCACCTTCCCACCGACTGGCATCAGCTTCCGCTGCGCGATCTGGAGACCATGGCCCGCCCCGTCACGGCCCGACGGCGATGGTGGGCGTCGACGCTGGAGACCAGCGTCGTGTTGCGGGCGCTGGCGATCGTGCTCATCGTCGGCTCACACGCCGAGCTCTTCGAGTTGTGGGGCGGCGCGCACGTGCTGCTGGGGGTCGCGGGCTACAACTTCGGCCGGTTCTGCATGACGTCGGTGCCACGCACCGAACGGATCCGGCACCTGCGCAACACCATCGGCTGGATTGCGGTGCCGTCGGTGCTCTGGGTGGCTGTCGTGCTGCTGCTGAGCGACCACTACACGTGGACGAACCTGCTGCTGGCCAACAAGATTCTCGGTCCCCACGACAGCATGACCGCCGGGCGGCTGTGGTTCGTCGAGGTGCTGGTGTGGACGCTGGTCGCCCTGCTGTTGTTGTTCTGGCTGCCCGGACTGGACCGGCTGGAGCGGCAACGACCGTTCGCCGTGGCGGTCGGGTTCCTGGTGGTCGGGCTGGCGCTGCGCTACGACGTGCTCGGCGTGGGCCTTGGCCGCGAGGCGTGGTTCACGATGCTGACGTTCTGGTTCTTCGCGATCGGCTGGGCCGCGGCGAAGGCGTCGACGACGGTGCAACGCGCCGCGGTGACCGCGGTGCTGGCCGTGGCGCTGCACGGGTATTTCGGGAACACGCTGCGCGAGGCGATGGTGCTGGGCGGGTTGGTGTTGCTCATCTGGCTGCCGACGATCCGCTGCCCGGTCGCGCTGACGACGGTCGCGGGAATCCTCGCGGAGGCCTCGCTGTACACGTATCTGGTGCACTACCAGGTGTACCCGTTGTTCCCCGGCCACCCGGCGGTCGGCGTGGTCGCGTCGCTGGCGGTCGGCGTGCTGCTCACGTATCTGTTGACGCTGCTGCGCAACCGCGCCTCGTTGCCCAAAGGGACACTTGGGCGACAAGGTGCGAGTAGATCGCGCCACGACGTCGATCTCGGCACCCGCTAGGTCCGCGCGCGGGCTAGGGGCTGGGCACCCGGGCGCGGGTTAGGCGCGATCGGCGATCAGGCCCTCCTGAGCCAACGTCGCCGCGATGACGCCGTCGGCGCGGATCAGGCTTCCGGTGACGACACCACGTCCGCGCGCGGCCGCCGGTGAGACCGTCTCGAGCAGGTTCCACTCGTCGGCACGAACCGGCCGATGAAACCAGATCGACGAATCCGTCGTGCCGCTGCGGTGGGTGCGTGCCCGCATCGAGTGGCCGTGCACCTGTAGCGCCGGGTCGATCATGTACACATCGCAGACGTACACCGCCAGCACCGTGTGCAGCAGCGGGTCCTCCGGCAACGGAACCGTTGCGCGCCACCAGAATCGCCGCACGAACTCGTCACCCGCCCCGGAGTCGGCGATCCTGATGTCGAGTTCGTCCAGCGGCATCGACGGCGCGGGCCCGGCGGGCCCCGTCTGCGGCAGGCCGTCGGGGTCCTGCGGCAGGCGAGACCGACGGCCGTGTTGCGGCCCCGGCAGTTCCGTCGCGAACGACACCGTCGCCGTCGTCAACAACCGGTCCCCCTGAAAAGAGTCGACCCGGCGCGCCGACGCGGTGCGGCCGTCGAACACCCGTGTGACGCAGTACTCGACGTCATCGCCGGCTTCGCCGCCGCGCAGGAACTGCAGATGCAGGTTGGTGGGCAGTCGGTCCGCGTCGACGGTGCGGACGGCCGCCGCCAGGCTCTGCGCGACGAACTGCCCTCCGTATGCCCGCTTGCCCGCCGGCCCGCTGGCCGGACCGATCCACGAGTCCGTGCCCTGACCCGGCCGCAGGTCGAGCAACTCCACAAGTTTGCTCACTTGGCGTGTCCCGTTGTCACCGTGCCGGATTCGACGAGCCGGGACACCTCATCACCGCTCAGGCCCAGCCACTCGGTGAGCACCGATGTGGTGTCGTCGCCCAGCGCAGGCGCGGCGACCGCGGGTGGGTACTCGCCGCCGATCGAGATCGGCAGCCCCGGCGCCAGGTATTCGCCGATGCGCGGTTGATCCAGCGGCCTGAACAACGGGTTCGCGGTCACCTTTTCCTCGGTGACGGCCTCGGCGAAGCTTCGGTAGCGATCCCACAGCACCGACGACCCCGAGAGCGCCGCGGTGATCTCGTCAGCGGTGTGCGCCGCGAACCACTCACCGAACAGGCCGCTGAGCGCGTCGCGGTGCTCGAACCGCTGCCCTTCGTCGCTGAAGTCGGCACCCAAGGTATCAGCCAGCGCCGCAACGGCTTTCGTGGTACCCGTCAGCTCGGCCAGATCGCGGAAGTGGCGTGCGGTGAGTGCGACCACCATGAAGGACACCCCGTCGCTGCTGGTGAAGTCCTGGCCGTACTGGCCGTACACCGAGTTGCCGATCCGCTCGCGGCTGGTGCCGTTGACCATGACCTCGGTGAAGAAGCCGAGGTTGCCCGCGGTCGCCAGCGCGACGTTCTCCAGCGGAATGGCGACCCGCTGGCCCTGACCGGTCGCGTCGCGGTGGCGCAGCGCGGTGACGACGGCGAGCGCCGCATAGATCCCGCATGAGACGTCCCACGCCGGCAGCACGTGGTTGACCGGCGTTGCCAGCTCGGCCGGACCGGTGACCAGCGGGAACCCAATGCCGGCGTTGACGGTGTAGTCGACGCCGGTGCCGCCGTCGGCGCGGCCCGACACCTCCACGTGGATCAGATCGGGGCGAAGAGCCGCCAGCGTGTCATACGAATGCCATTCCCGACCCGCGACATTCGTCAACAGCACGCCGCTGTCGGCGATCAGCCGCTGCACCAGCTGCTGACCCTCCGGCGAGCGCATGTCGGCGGCCAATGACCGCTTGCCCTTGTTCAGCCCCGCCCAGTAGATGCTCTCGCCGTCGGCGGTGACCGGCCACCGGCGATAGTCGGCCGCGCCGCCGATCGGATCGACCCTGACCACCTCGGCGCCGAGCTGGGCCAGTGTCATCCCGGCCAGCGGCACGGCGACAAAGCTGGAGATCTCGACGATGCGCACCCCGGCCAGCGGCCGGGCAGGATCAGCTGTGCCGGTCATCCGGCTAAGTTATCAAGGCGTGAGTATCACGGCGTACCGCGGACCATCGTGACGACGGCCGCCTCGACGGCGTCCTCGGAGACCAGCACCGTCTGCGCGGCGTCGCCCAGCGGAATGAAGCTGTCCTCGGCGGCCACCCGGTTCGCGGCGCCGGCATAGCCGTTCGCGAGCAGCTCTGCCAGCACCCCTTCGCCGACTCCCCCGGTTCGGCGCGTCTCGTCGACGATCAGCACCCGCCCGGTGGCCGTCGCCTCACGGAGCATGTCCTCGACCGGCAGCGGCGCCAGCCAGCGCAAGTCCACCACGCGGACACCGATGCCCGCCGCCTCCAGCTTGCGTGCCACTCGCAGGCTCATCCGCACACCGTTGGCGAAGGTCAGGATGGTCAGGTCGGCGCCGCTTCCGTAGGTTCGCGCGCGCCCGATGGGCACGCCGGCCGCCGGGTACGGCGCCAGCCACAGCCCGTCGCCGTCGTCGTAGAGGTCCCGAGTGTGGTACAGCGCAATGGGTTCCAGGAAGACGCACACCACTCCGGAGGCGTCCGCAGCCGCCGTGCAGGTGTGCAGCATGGCCGCGGCATCATCGGGCCGGGACGGTGAGGCGATGACGATTCCCGGGATGTCCCGCAGCGCGGCAACCGAATTGTCGTTGTGGAAATGACCGCCGAACCCTTTCTGGTATCCGTAGCCCGGCACCCGGACCACCATTGGATTGCGGTACTGACGGTTGGAGAAGAACTGCAATGTGGCGCCTTCACCGCGGATCTGGTCCGCCGCATTGTGAAGGTAAGCCAGGTATTGGATTTCGGGAATCGGCAACAGGCCGCTCACCCCGGCACCGAGCGCGAGGCCCAGAATCGACTGCTCGTCCAGCAGCGTGTCGAAGACACGCGCCGAACTGGTCTTGCCCAGCAGACCCCGGGTCACACCGTAGACGCCGCCTTTACGCGCGACGTCTTCGCCGAAGACCATCGCCTGCGGGTAGCGGGACAAGACGTCGTGTAACGCTTGGTTTATCGCCTGCGCGACGGTGACCGGTGCGCCCGGATCACCGGATCTCACCGAAGCCACCAACGACGCGGGCGTCGCGCACAGCGCCTCCCGCATGCTCTCCCGCAACGGCGATATCACCGCGTGCGCGCTGTCCAGCCGCGACGCCCGCGCGGCCTGTTCGGCGAGGGCGGTCACGGTGGAGCGCATCGCCTCATAACGCCGCAGCACCTCATCGGGTGTCGACGCGCCGGCGCGGATCAACAGTTTCGCGGTGCACAGCAGCGGATCCCGCGCGAGGTCGGCGGCGATCTCGTCGGGCCGCCGGTATGCCGCCTCGTAATCGGATCCGGCGTGGCCCATCAACCGAACCATGCGCAGGTGCAGGAAGGCCGGCCGCCGGCGCCGGCGCACCCACGCCGCGGCGGCCACGCTCGCCTCGAACGTCGCCACCACATCGGTGCCGTCGGCGTCGAAATAGGCCAGCCCGTCGCGGTTTCGGTACGTTCGCGCGATCCAGTCGCGCGGCGTCTCGACGCTGATGCCCAACCCGTTGTCCTCGCACACCAGCAGCAGCGGCATCGGCACACCCTGATACGCCGCGTGCAGCGCCGCGTTGATCGCGCCGACGGCGGTCGAGTGGTTCACCGATGCGTCACCGAAACTGCACACCGTGACCGCGTCCTGAGACCACGGGCTGACGACGCCCAGTTTGCGGGCGCGCGCGACCGAGAACGCGACCCCGACCGCGCGCGGCAGATGCGACGCGATCGTGGAGGTCTGCGGAATGATGTTGAGGTCGTGACGGCCGAACACTTTGTGACGGCCACCGGCGATCGGGTCGTCGGCGGCGGCGACCAGCCCCAGCAGCACATCCCGCAGCGGGTCGCTGCCGCCCACCTGCGCGGCCCTGGCCAGAAAGAAACCGCCCGAACGATAGTGCAGCAGCGCGGGATCGGTGGGCCGCAGCGCCGCGGCCACCGCGCAGTTGCCCTCGTGCCCGGACGAGCCGATCGTGTAATAGCCGCTGCCCCTTGCGCGCAACCAGCGCGCCGCGAGATCCAGATGCCGGCTGCCGAGTTGGGCGTCGAAGAGCCGCAGGCAATCCCGGACCGTCAGCGCCGAATCCGCACTCACCGGGTCGTCGGCCCCACGCCGCGAACCGGTCTCGGTGAGCGCGGAGATGGCCGCGGTGAAGTGCTCGTCGACGCGTTCGGCGGTCATCAGCGCATCACGCCTGTCAGACCAGCTCGACGGCCTCGGCGATCGACGGCAGCACCCGGCTCGGACGGAACGGGTAGCGCTCGATGTCGTCGGGTGCCGTGGAGCCGGTGAGCACCAGGATGGTCTCCAGTCCGGCCTCGATGCCGGCGACGACGTCGGTGTCCATCCGGTCACCGACCATCACGGTGTTTTCGGAGTGCGCTTCGATGCGGTTCAGCGCGCTGCGGAACATCATCGGGTTGGGCTTGCCGACGAAGTAGGGTTCGCGCCCGGTGGCCTTGGTGATCATCGCCGCCACGGAACCAGTGGCAGGCAGCGGTCCTTCGGCCGACGGGCCGGTGACGTCGGGGTTGGTGGCGATGAATCGCGCGCCACCCAGGATCAGCCGGATGGCCTTCGTGATGGCGGTGAACGAGTACGTCCTGGTCTCGCCGAGCACCACGAAGTCCGGCTTGATGTCGGTGAGGGTGTAGCCCACCTCGTGCAGCGCGGTCGTCAGCCCGGCTTCGCCGATGACGTAGGCCGATCCGCCTGCCATCTGGTCGTTGAGGAACGTCGCGGTGGCCAGCGCCGACGTCCAGATCGCGTCCTCGGGTACCGACAGCCCCGAGCGCAACAGGCGCGCCGACAGGTCACGCGGCGTGAAGATCGAGTTGTTCGTCAGGACCAGGAACCGCCGCTCGCGTTCCAACAGCCGCTGCAGGAACTCCGCGGCGCCGGGTAACGCGTGCTCTTCACGGACCAGGACCCCGTCCATGTCGGTCAGCCAACACTTCGGTGTAGTGCGCACCCGTTCAGTGTGTCAGTTTCCGGCCGCTAACCCATCGGCATGTCAGGCAACGGTGCGTCGCAGCGGGCCCGGAAGTCGGATGCGGCCTGCCTGACGGCCCGAAGCTCATCTCGCACCTGTGGATTTGCGTCCAGATACGCCCTGATCTCCGTGGCCATCTGATCCCTCGGCTTACCTTTGAGCCCGGTGAAGAACGCATTGACGTCCGGATGGGTGAACAGATACGACGACGTGGCCGCGGAGACGCCGGCCATGACCCCGGCAAGGTCAGCGGCCGTGCAGTTCGGCGGATCGGCGGCAGCGGTTGCGGTGGCGCCGAAAAGTACTGCGCTGGTGATGACGCCGACACCAAAGACACTGCGAGAGAACACTTGTAGCTCCTTACTCGAAATGAACGGGACTCGGCTCAGCGCTGGCCGGGACGGCCCGGGCGTCCGATGTCGATGGGAGGACGGGGCGGGTTGGGATCGATGATCACATCGATGCCCCAGTCGTCGCTGCAGTACCAGGGGTCGGCGCAGTAGCCGGGATAGACCGGGCCCGCCTGCGGGGCGTCGGGGCCGCCGCCGCGTACTGTCCCCTGCGCGCACACGGTGGCGGCGCCTGCACCTGTGCAGTCCGCGTATGCGCTGGGTGCGCCGGCGACGACGATTGCGGGCAACGCCGCCGAAACAACTGCCACAGGTAGGCGACGCCAGGAGATTCTCATGGGACCCTCCTCTCGCGAACGATAAGGTCCGCCTATGCACATTACGGTGACCGTTGCCCCAATGTGGGGCTATGGCAGCTTCAGAGCAACCCGTTGCCAAGCCAAATATCAGGCTCTCTGACTCGAAGGTGCACTAGGCAGTCAACGGCGTCGAACGTCAATGCGACGACGGCGACTTCGACGTGTCGCTTCGATCCTGAGCGAATGCGACTGTGCCCTAGGCTATCTGGGTTGGTTCGGGACACCCGGGAACAGCTGTTCCGACGGTCCCGAGGTCACGTACCCGGCCAGCTTCGTCACGAGGTGGGGTGCGAAGACGGCGCCGTAAACCGCGTGCCCGACCAGGATGGCGGCGATGATCGACACAATCGTTGATCGGACCCGGGTCTTGGAGATCTTGTCCGACAACATGTCGATGACATTGCGGCCCTCGGAGTCGATCCGGCCGAGCAGGTAGGTGAACACCATCATCTGCACACCCATCGCGAGCGCGTCATAGAGCGGGTACTGAAACTTGCTGCCCTCGAACAGCCCGAGCCCGGGAATGATGTAGCCGTAGTAGAAGACGCCGAACCGGGGGCCGAAGAAGCCGTTGAAGAACAGCGCCCAGCAGAACCCGACGCCCAGGCCCACCACCAACAGCGTCTGCGGCGCGCGCCAGCCGAACCGGCGGGCGATGCGCCCACCGAGCGCCGCGCCGATCACCGCGGGCAGCACGAAGTATGCGATGTACCCGATGGGCACGGCGGACGGCAGTCCGCCGCCCCACGTCATGTTCAGCGGCCACCATGACGGCATCCGGGGCAGCGCGGGCGGGAACTGGGCATACACCGCCCAGTCGTAGGGTGCCTCGATCCAGGAGAACGAGATCGCGGAGATGGAGACCAGCAACAGCGGGTGCAGACGGCCACGCCGGATGCTCAAGAACACCCCGTAGGCGAGAAACAGGACCCCGCCGATGTAGGCGAACGACAGACCGGCGATGAGCGCCGGCGTCAGCTCGGTGGTCATCGCCGCTTCTCGTTCGCGTCGCCACGACGCGCTTCGGGATCGAGGTAGATCACCAGGCCGAAAATCAAGACGATCAGCCCGAACAGCGTTCCGAGCATGATGAGTTGACCCATGCGTAATAGTGGACACTATTACTCTGGTTTGGTCAAGGACGCTATCGTTTATGTGGTCAGCCGCTTTTCCGCGCGGTCCAGAAAGTGAGAATCCGTGTCCCAGCGGCGTTCGGCCAGAAAGCAGTCCACCACCGCGACGACGGGTCAGGCGGCCCGGCGCCCCCGTGGCGAGGCACGTCGGCTCCTTCTCGACGCCGCCCGTGAGCTGTTCGCCCGCCGCGACTACCGCACGACGACCACCCGCGAAATCGCCGAAGCCGCAGGCGTCACCGAGTACCTGCTGTTCCGCCATTTCGGCTCGAAGGCCGGCCTGTTCCGGGAAGCGCTGGTGCTGCCGTTCACCGACTTCGTCGACGAGTTCGGCAAGACCTGGCAGGCCGTCATTCCCGACAAGACCACCGAAGAGGAACTGACGCGACAGTTCGTCGGCCAGCTCTACGACGTGCTGGTCGAACATCAGGGCCTGTTGCTGACGCTGGTCGCCTCGGACGGGCTCAGCGACGACGAGATCGAAAGCGCGGGCATCGCCGACATCCGGAGGGCTCTGACCCTGCTCGGTCAGATCAGCGCCGAGGGTATGCAGCTACGCGGAATGCGTTCGGGCCAGCCGGATCTGCCCGCCCATTCAACCGTGGCGATGATCGTCGGCATGGTGGCGTTACGGTCGACCTTCTTCGGCAACCGGCCACCACCGCGCGAGGCGATCGTCAACGAACTCGTCCAGGCGATCCTGCACGGGTTCCTGCACCGGCCTTAGCCGCCGGGTCCGTTGGGCCACTTGAGCAGTGAACCGGCATCGACGCGGATGTGCTGCCCGGTGATGTAGCGGCTGTCGTCGCTGGCCAGGAACACCCCGAGGTTGGCCATGTCCTCCGGCTCGATGTACGGGATCGGCATCGCCTGGAAGAGGGTGAACAGCGGTTCGGCGTCCTCGCGGGTCGGTGTCTTGCCCTCGGCCTTCAGATCGGGGCGGAACACGCCGTACATGCCCTCGTTTTGCAACAGGTGGGTGTTGCAGTTGGTCGGGTGGATGGCGTTGACGCGAATCATCCTCGGCGCCAGGTGAAGACACATCTCGTCGACGTACTCCATCACGATGCGCTTGCTCCATCCGTATCCGGCGCCGCCGGGACCCATGTCGGGGCTGGTGGTGGTGCCGCGGATCATGCCTGCGGTCGATCCGGTGACGATGATCGACGCGCCTTCGGGCAGATGCGGAATCGCCACCGCGACCGTGTTCATCACCCCCACCAGATCGACATCGGAGGCGTCGACGAACCCCATCGGATCCGGATTGCCCATCGCCATCGGCAGGATGCCGGCGTTGGCGACCACGATGTCGACCTTGCCGAGATCGGCCACGCCCACCTCGATGGCCTCACGCAGCTCGTGGCGCTCGCGCACGTCGGCCACCCGCGCGACGACGCGCCTGCCGAGTTCCTTGATCGCCCGCTCCGTCTCGGCGAGGTCCTCGGGTGTGGCCAACGGATACGGGTTGGACGGAATGTCGCGGCAGATGTCGACCGCGATGATGTCTGCGCCCTCCTTGGCCATCGCGACCGCGTGGGCGCGGCCCTGGCCGCGCGCCGCACCCGTGATGAAAGCGACCTTCCCGGCGAGCTTTCCGGTCATTCTCGTACTCCCTTTCTTCTGCCGAGCAGGCTTACCCAACCGGTGTGAACGTGATGTGCAGTTCGCTGAGCCCGCGCATGATGAACGTCGGCTCGAAGGTGAAGTCGCGGTTGCCCGGCGGGCCGTGGTGTTCGGTGGAGATCGTGAGGTCTCTCATCCGGTCGAGGATCCGGTTCAGCGAGATCCGCCCTTCGGCGCGCGCCAACGGCGCGCCCGGACAGGAATGCGCGCCACGGACGAACGCGATCTGCTCACGCACATTCGGCCGGTCGGGACGGAACTCGTTGGGCTCCGCGAATTTTCGCGCGTCGCGGTTACAGGCGCCGGGAAGGAGCATGACGGTGGTGCCCGCCGGCACCTCGACTTCGCCGATCTTCGTCGTGGTGCGCGCCATCCGGAAGTGCGACTTGACCGGGCTTTCCATCCGCAGTGTCTCCTCGAGGAAGGCGGGGATCTTGCCGCGGTCGTCGCGCAGTTGCTGCTCGAAACCCGGGTTGTCGGCAATGAACCGGACGGCCGAGCTGACCAGCTTCGTCGTGGTCTCGGTTCCGGCCGCGAACAGGAACGTCGACAGGTTCATGACGTCTTCGATCTCGGGCGTCGACCCGTCCTCGTGCTTGGCTTGCGCCAGTTCGGTCAGCACATCCTGGCGCGGCGAACGCCTACGGTCCTCGAGGTAGGAGTAGAACTTCTCGTTGAGCCATTCCAGCGGGTTGTACGACGTCGGCGCGTCTTTGCCGAGTTCGCCGACCGTCTCCAGCGCGAACACCTCTTTGAGCTCGTCATGGTCCTCCGGCGGTATGCCGAGCAGGTCGGCGATGACCAGAAGCGAGAACGGCTTGGCGTATGCGGCCAAAAACTCGCAGCCGCCCTTGTCGAGGAAGGTGTCGAGCTGCTGGTCGGCCAACCGCCACATGAAGTCTTCGTTTTCCTTCAGCCGCTTGGGGGTGATGAGCTTGTTCAACAGCCCCCGGGTGCGGGTGTGCAGCGGCGGATCCTGCGACGTGATGTGTTCGGCCATCGGCACCGCCCCGCGATGCTGCTCGATCAGCTCGGTGACGTCATCGGAGTCCCCCGGCCCGATCGGCATGCCGGAGAACGGTCCGGCGACCGAGATGCACGACGAGAAGGCCGGGTCCTTGTAGACCGCCAGTGCCTCCTCGTAACCGGTGACGGCCAGCACGTTGAACGGGGTGGCAGTGGTTACCGGGCACTTCGATCGGAGGTGGTCGAAGTAGGGATAGGGATCGGGGATCAGCGACTCGTCGGTGAAGAAGTCGACGGTCTCGAAATCGGTCACAGGACACTCCTGGTTGCTTCGGTGATGTAGGCATCGTTGACGTTCATGATCTGGTCGAGGTTGTCCGCGATGTCTTCGACGGTCAGCGGCGACTTCGTGATGCCCTGGGTGCGGACGACGGCGAGGCGCGACACACCGCCCATCCCGGTCATCAGAACCTCCCCGTTCAACGCACAGGACTCGTGGGCGAGGAAAACCGCTGCGGGAGCGCATAGTTCGGGTGGCATGCTGGCGTTGATCTCGGCCATGACGTCGTCGGGCATGGCGAACAGTTCGGCGAGTTGCTGTCCCTGCGACGCCGACATGCGCGTGTAGGCTCGCGGGGCGATCGCATTCACCCCGATGCCGTGGGCCATGCCTTCGGTCGCCAGGTTACGGGTGAGACCCCACACCGCGCCCTTGGCGGACCCGTAGCTGGTCAGTTCCGGGATGCCGCCGAGCATCGCCTCCGAGATCGTGTTGACGATCCGGCCGTGTCCGGCCCTGATCAGGTGGGGCCATGCCGCTTTCGATACGAACAGTGTTCCGAAGAAGTGCACGTCGAGCATCGCGCGGATCCGCTCGGTCGACAGTGTCTCGAACAGGCCGGGGTCGTGCACCCCGGCGTTGTTGATCACCGCGTCGATCCGACCGAAGGCGTCGAGGGCGGCATCGATGATCGACTTGGCCCCGTCTTCGTCGGCGACCGATGCGCAGCACGCCACCGCCTGGCCGCCGGCCTGCGAGATCTCGCCGACCACGGTGTCGGCCGGTCGTGACGGGCTCGCACTTCCGTCGATCTCGGCGCCGTTGTCGGCGACGACGACGCGGGCACCCTTGTCGGCCAACAGCAGTGCGTGGCAGCGGCCGATCCCCCGACCCGCTCCGGTGATGACGACCACCTTGTCGTCGAAGCGCAGCTCGGTCATTCACATCTCCTGATTACTGACGCGAGCAGACGTGAAAACCCCCGACAATGTCCTGTATAGGGGGTTTTCACGACTGCTCGTCAGGGGAAGGGTTTCCGTCGAAGACGATGGGCACCGACGTCGGGGATCGGAACACCTGGCCACGGATGTAGGGGTCGTCGGCCGCGGGGTCCAGGCGCAGGTTCGGCAGGCGGTCCAGCAGTAGGTTCAGCGCGACCCGCATCTCCAGCCGCGCCAGATGCATACCCAGGCAGACGTGTACGCCGTAGCCCCAGCCGATGTTCGCCTTGGCCTCACGTAAGACATCGAACTGATCGGGGTTCGGGAAACGTTCCTCTTGCCGGTTGGCAGCTCCCAGCACCGGCATCACCGAGGAGCCCTCCGGGATGTGGACGCCGCCGAGCTCGGTGTCCCGGCTGGCTACCCGCGTGATCATGATCAGCGGCGGCTCCCAGCGCACCGCCTCCTCGATCGCCTGCGGAATCAACGATCGGTCGTCGCGAAGAGCCTGCAGCTGTTCGGGATTGGTGAGCAACCCGTACAGCAGGTTTCCCAGGGCCCGATAGGTGGTTTCGACCCCGGCGGGCAGAAGCAGCCTCAGGAACGAGAAGATCTCCTCGTCGGAGAGCTTCTCCCCGTCGATCTCGGCCGCCGCCAGCCCGGTGATCAGATCGTCTCGGGGGTCGTCACGACGCGCGGCGAGGATGGGCGTGAAGTACTCGGCGAGCGCTTGGGAGGCTTCGCGGCCGCGCTCGGGGTTGACGGTGAACGACAACAACGAGATGGACCACTTCTGGAACTGCGCGTAGTCCTCTTGAGGCAACCCGAGCAGCCCCGCGATGATCAGCGTGGGATAGGGGAAGTTGAACTCCTTGACCAGATCGACGCTACCGCGGTCGGCGAACCGGTCGATCAGCGAATTGCCGATCGGGGTCACCAGCGTGTCTTCCCAGCGCGCCAACGCCTTCTGCGAGAACGCCTTTGCCACCAACGCGCGGTGCCTGCCGTGTTCGGGCTCGTCCATCCCGAGCATCACGTGCTTACCGAACACGTCGCCGAACGCCTGGATGATGATCGACGAGGAGAAGGTCTCGTTGTCCCGCAGCACCTGCTGGGCTTCCTCGTAGCGGTGCACCATGACGATGGGCTTGCCCTCTTGCCCTGGTATGCCCGGGATCTCGATCTTCTGTATCGGCTCCTCCCGTCGCAGCCTGGCGAGTTCGGTATAGGGGTCGCGCACATCGCCCGATACGAAATCGTCGAACTCGCCGAAGTCCTCGAGGTCATCGAAAAGCTGTTGCAAGGGGTTCCTCCTCAGCCGGCCGGATACGCGACGGATTTGATCTCGGTGTACTGGTCGAACCCGGCGACCCCGTTCTGGCGCCCGATGCCGCTGGCCTTGTATCCACCGAACGGGGTGTCGGCGCCGTAACCGGCGGTGCCGTTCAAACCGATGAAGCCGGCCCGAAGCCGTTTGGCCACCGATAGAGCACGATCCAGCGTTCCCGCCATCACGTTGCCGGCCAGGCCGTACTGGCTGTCGTTGGCGATGCGTACCGCGTCGTCCTCGTCGTCGAAGGGGATCACCGCCAGCACTGGTCCGAAGATCTCCTCCTGCGCGATCGTCATCGAGTTGTCCACATCGGTGAAAAGCGTTGGCTTGACGAAGAAGCCCTTGTCCATGCCGTCGGGCGCATCGGCACCGCCGACCAGCAGCGTCGCGCCTTCCTCGACGCCCTTGTGGATGTACCCGCGGATGCGGCTGCGTTGCTTGTCGGAGATCACCGGACCGCACAGGGTCGCCGGGTCCTGCGGATCGCCGGGCGCCACGCCTTCGTAGATGCCCTTGAGGATCTCGACGCCTTCGTCGTAACGCGAACGCGGCAGCAGCAGCCGGGTGGGGTTGGCACAGCCCTGGCCCGCGTGCATGCACGGTGCGATACCCATCATGCATCCCACCGCGAAGTCCGCATCCTCGAGCACGATGGTCGCTGACTTGCCGCCGAGTTCGAGAAACAGCCGCTTCATCGTCGCGGCGCCCTTTTCCATGATCCGTTTCCCGACGACGGTGGACCCGGTGAACGAGATCAGGTCCACCTTCGGCGACAACGTCAGCTCTTCACCGACGAAGTGATCCGACGCGGTGACGACGTTCACCACGCCGGGTGGGATGTCGGTGTTCTCCGCGATGAGCCGGCCCAGCCGGGTCGCGTTGTACGGGGTGTTGGGCGCCGGTTTGAGTACGACGGTGTTTCCGGTGCCCAGGGCCTGGCCGATCTTCTGGATGGTGACCTCGAACGGGAAATTCCACGGCACGATCGCCCCGACCACCCCTACGGGCTCGCGCCAGACTTTGCGGGTGGTGTTCACCCCGGTGACCGACACCAGCGCATCGCCCAGCGACGTCTCCCAGGGATATTCGTCGATCAGCTGTGCCGGGTAGCGCAGCGCGTCCGACAACGGCGCGTCGAGTTGTGGTCCGTGCGTGATGGCGCGCGGACACCCCACTTCGAGGATGAGTTCCTCTCGCAGGTCTTCCTGTTCGGCCTCGAGCGCCTCCTGCAGCTGCAGCAGACAGCGTTGGCGGAAAGCATGATTGGTCGACCAGTCGGTCTCGTCGAAGGCACGGCGGGCGGCGTCGATGGCCCGGTGCATGTCGGCCTTGGAGGCATCGGCCACCTCGCCGAGCATTTCCTCCGTCGCCGGGTTGATGTTGGTGAAGGTGCCTGCCTCGCCGTCGACGAGCTTGCCGTCGATCATCATCTTGGTTTCGAAGCGAACGTCAGCCATGATTTCTGCTTCCTCGTAGCGCGCCGAACCGCGGGATGCCCATCATCAGCCGGATCATCTGGTGCAACCCCGCGGAGGGGAATACGCGGTTGGCGATCAACAACATTCGCGCATCGGGGCCCACCGGCCTCTTGGCGAACGGCTTCGAGCTGTCCAACGCCCTTGCCAGGCCCGCCGCGAACTTCTCGGGCGATCGAGCGGCCAGTCGCATCGCGGCCCGGCCACGCTTGTCCATCGTGCTGTGGTGCGGCGCGTAGGGGCCATTCAGATCTCGGCAGTCGGTGGTGCCCGCATCGGTGATGATCTCGGTGTCGTAGGTTCCGGTCACCAGGATTGTGACGCCGATGCCGAACGGCGCGACCTCCGCGGCCATCGACTCGCCCCAGCGTTCCAGCGCGCCCTTCACCGCCGAATACGGCGCAGTGGCCGGCATTCCGCGCACACCACCCTGGCTCGACACCAGCACGATGCGGCCGCGTCCCGCCTCACGCATGGTCGGCAGCAGCGCCTTGGTGAGCGCGACGGGGCCGAAGATGTTGGTCGCGAACATCTGCTCCCACAGACTGACCGGCGTCTCCTCCACCATGCCTGCCGCCGAGATCCCCGCGTTGTGCACAACCGCATACGGTGCGCCGACGGCCTCCTCGATCTCCTTCGCCGCGGCCGTGATCGATGCTGCGTCGGTGAGATCGAGGGTGACGCCGATCAGGTTCGTATCGTCCGGCGACGCACCCGTGACCGCACGCAGGCGCTGCATACCGGCGTCGACGGAACGCATGGCCGCGACGACGCGCCAGCCCTTGCGGTACAGGTGCGAAGCGGACGCCAGCCCCAGCCCTCGGGAGGCGCCGGTGATGACCACGCTGCGCGCATCACCCATTGGCGTTTTCCGGTGCGCAGCGGTCGCTCTTGGCGCCCAGTTCCACGTCCGGCCTTCCGTCGAGTTGTCCGCTCATCCAGGTCGACATGATCCCGACGGAGTACGGGCCCACCTGACCGTTCTCTTCGTAGAAGCCTTGCGGGTCATAGACCTTCACTTCCGGATAGGGCCACGGGCAGGCCACCGAGGTGGAGATCTTCGTCGCCTTCACGATCGCGAACAGGCCGCCGTAGCAGAGGTAGGCGACGTTGATGATCACGAACATCACGACGAAGGTGCCGAGCCGCGGCCTGGAGGCGAAGATGCGGGCGCGCTGAGCGAGTTTCTCGGCGACGGATTTACCGGTGTCGTCGCGGTAGAGCAGCACACCGGCGGGGATCATCACGAACGTCACCGCCACCACTTCCCAGATCAGCGGGAACTGATGGGGCTGCCCGGTGAACACCGACGCCCACGGAGGCACCTGCGAATAGATGTACATGCCCGTGCGCACCAGGGTGATCTCGAGCGCCGCGTCCACGATCACGCCGATCGGGAAGATGATGGCCGCCAGGCTGATCAGCGGATGACGCCACACAAACGAATCAACGGGCCTGCGCGCCTGGAGCTTTCGCAGAATCCAGATGGCGGGAAAGTACGGCCCGAGGTAGAACATCACATAACCGAGGACCACGAACGGTTCCACCGTCGGCGACACGGACACCAGCGGCCAGTCCTCGGGCAGGTGTGCAAGTTCGGGGTTGTACACCGCGAACGGTGACCAGTTCATCAGCGGGTCTTGCCACACGATCAACGAGGTGACCAGCGCCATCAGCAGCGTGGGATTGTGCGGATTGCGCCGCCAGTGCACCACCCACAAGGTGATGATGACGGCCATCGTGACGATCGTGAACGCCTCGAGGATCACCACCCACGTCGACGTGCTCCACCCGAAAAGCACCTCGACCGGCCGTGGCGCTCCCTCGACCTCCGGGTTGGCGATCCGCGGGGACCCCGGTCCCTTGCGGGCGTTGACGCCGAAGAACACGGCGACGGCGACAAGTGCCGCCACCGAGATCGTGGGCCCGAGCCAAGAACGTTTCGCCGGCTCTCCTACGGCCGGCGCAGTGCGGTCGGCTTCGGGCGTATCGGTGGTCACGGGTTACTCCTCACCAAAGCGATCGACGAGATGAGAATTGACGCCGTCGGCGTCCAGCTTTCTGGCGACCAGATAGCCGGCACCCATCCAGGCGCGGCGCGTCCAGTTGCCGAACGAGACTCGGGTGCCCGGCGCCCCGGCGGCGGCCGGCATCATCTTGACGCGTTCGAGGGCTTCCTTGAGGCCTCGTGGGCTCAGCGGGTGGGCGTCGGTGCACGCACGCAGCAGTGCGGTGGCGACGTCGCGGTTCACCACCGGGACACAGTATTGCGGGCGGCGGCCGAACTTCTCCTGATACTTGTCGAGGAACCGCTGGCCGACGGGGTTGCCCTCGTCGTACTGGTCCACACCCGTCCATCCCATGAACGCGTTCCACATGATCGGGTTGATCCACGCGTTCTGGAACGCCGTGCTGGTGAAGCGCGGCGGATCCCAGCCGAGCGCCTCCAGTGCGGGGTTGACGAACACGATGCCGAATCCGAAGCCGGCGTGCACCACCGCCTGCGCCTTGGCTTCGTGCAGGGTCTGCACCGCCTCGGTGACATCCTGGGCCGTCTGCGCGATCGCAGCCTCGGCAACGATCCGGATTCCCTTGCGGCGGCAGGCGTTTCGAAAGTTCTCCAGATAGGTCTCGCCGATCAGCGACTGCTCCATGAGGACGCCCACCTCGGTGTGCCCGCCCTTGGCCAACAAATCCGCCCAGAAGATCGGTTCGTCGGTCAGCGATCCCTGCGGGAACGCGAAGGTCCACTCCCCCAGCCAGGCGTCACTGCCGGTGACGCTGAGGGCGGGCACCCGGAACCGTTCCTCGATGGCCTCGCGGGTCGGCACGCAGTTGTCGGTGATGTGCGGGCCGAACACCGCGAGACACCCCTCGTCGACGAGCTCGCCGTACGCGTCGATGACCGCCTTGACCGAACCCTTCGGAAGGCCCTCGACCTCCCGGTAGATGATCTCGATGGGTCGGTCGATCTCTCCGTTCTCGAAGGCTTCGGCGAAAACCAGCGCGAAGGGGTTGGACAGGTCTTCCTTCATCTCCTGCGGATACAGGTCGGGCAGCTTGAAATCCATGAGATACCCGAACTTGATCGGTTCTGCGGTGCTCTCGTAGGACATGCAACCTCCGTCGGCCGGATTAAACCTAATATTTGTTCAGACCCTAGCGAGCGCGGCTGGCAGGGTCAATCGTCTGGCGACGCGTCGTACAGGTAGACGTCGATCATCTCGAGCAGGCCGCGGGTCACCGTCGAGTCGTCGGTGAGCGGGCCCGCGATCGCAGCCCGTGCCGCCTCCCGCGGGCTCAGCCCTTCGGCGATCAGCCGGCCCGCCGCGATCAGCACCCGCGTCGAGGCGACTTCACGCAGTCCCCCCGTCTCCAGCCGCCGGATCGCCTGACCGAGCCGCACCAGCTCGGCGGCGCGATCGTGGTCGATCGCCGCCTCGTTGGCGATGATCTTCTCCTCGACGTCGGGTGTCGGGAAGCCGAATTCGATCGCGACCATCCGTTGGCGCGTCGAGTCTTTGAGATCCTTGAGCACGCTCTGATATCCCGGGTTGTATGAGACGACCAGGCAGAAGCCCGGCGCCGCGTCCAGCGTGACGCCCAGCCGTTCGATCGGCAGTTGCCTACGGTGATCCGCCAGCGGATGCAGCACCACGGTGGTGTCCTGCCGGGCCTCGACGACCTCGTCCAGATAGCAGATCGCCCCTTCGCGTACGGCGCGGGTCAGCGGCCCGTCGACCCACTCGGTGTCGCCGCCGTGCAGCAGGAACCGCCCGACGAGGTCGGCGGTGGTCAGGTCGTCGTGGCAGGAGACGGTGACCAGTGGCCGGTTCAGGTCGTGCGCCATCGCCTCGACGAAGCGGGTCTTACCGCATCCGGTCGGTCCCTTGAGCGCAATCGAGAGCCCCTGCTTGTAGGCCGCCTTGAACACCTGCTCCTCGTTGGCGACGGGCACGTAGTACGGGCGCGGGGGCTTCACCTGCATGCTTCCCTTCGCTCTCACTCGGGTCTTACGGGACCCTAACGCGGAACAGATGTTTGGTTCAACCTTTTGCCGTTGTTGACACGCCGACGCAGGTCGGCCGTGCGCAACGCCGCGCGGAACAACGGACCGATGACGTCGGCCAACTGCGCGGGTTTGGGGATGGACGCGTGTGCGGCGCTGCCGAACACCCTGGCCAGTTCACCGGAGTGGGTGGCGGCGCCGACGGTCAGGCACAGGCAGCCGATACCGTCCCGCCGAGCCTCGCTCAGTGCGCGGCGCGCGTCGGCGGCCCCGTAGATCCGTTCGTAGCCGTGGTCGTAGGCCAACCCGTCGGAGAGCACGACCAGCAGGCGGCGCGAGGTGCCCGCCTTCTCCGTGATCACCGCGGTGCCGTGGCGGATGGCCGCACCGAGGCGTGAGTAGGCGCCCGGCTTGAGACTGCCCAGGCGTCGCATCACCATCGCGTCAAGGGTGTCGTCAAACCGCTTCACCGGCACCAGGTTCACCGCCGAGCGCCCATGTGACTGGAATGCGTACAGCGCCACCCGATCTCCGAGCTCGTGTAGCGCGATCGTGAGCGCGGCCGCGGCCGCGCGCTGCTGCTCGTGCACGGTCTGCCCGAAAGTTCCCGCCTCCCCTGAGGAACCGGATACGTCGAGCAGGACGAGCACGGCCAGATCACGGCGCCTGCGCAGGCTGTCCAGATAGACGGCCTCGTCGGGCGTCGATCCCGCCAGCGTCTCCACCCGCGCCTCTACCGCGGCGTCGATGTCGATGTCGTCGCCCTGGGTCTGACGGTGGCATCGGTCCAGCCCGATGCCGAGCCGGGTCAGCGGCCGCCTCAGTGCGTGGACATCAGGCCGGGCCGGCACCGGCCCCTCCTCGATCGGGGGGTCGATCTCCTGCACCGTGCACCAGTCCGGCCGGTAGCACCGTCGGCCGACGTCCCACTCGGGATACTTGCGCCCCTTGTCCGCGGAGGCCTGAACGCCGTCGGCGTCCGCCGCACCGGCCGCGGTGGAGGTCACCGCCCCGGCTCCGCGAATACCCTTGCGGGAGCGATGGGTAGGGGTGTCTGCCCCCGGTGTGCCGCCATCGGAGAGTTTGCGCACGCTGCGCGTCATGCGCTGCAGCAGCTTGCCGAGCGCGCCGCCCCCGCCGACAGGACTGCTGAACGGATCGATCACGTCTTCGCCGTCGGCGCCTTCGTCGCCCTCGTCGAGGTCGGCCAGTGCCTTGTGCTGCTCGCGACGCGGGACGTGACCACCTGGCGCAGCCACCTGGGTGGCAGAAGCCCGCGCCGCCAACAGGTTCTTCGCCCGGATCATCCCGAAACCCGCGGGCGGATCGCCGATGTCGCGCCGTGCTCCGGCCAGCTTCAGCGATGCGGCCGCGGAATCGGTTTTTGTCGCCATGTCGAAGTCGACCAGCGAGCGGACACCGTGAGGCAGCAGGTCGTCGTTCGCCGACAGCGCCCGCTGTCCTTCGACCGCGAGGTACCGCCGGGCGAGCGCAGGACGGCGAACGAGCTTGCGTATGACCTCGGGCTCCAGTCCGCCGCTGGCCAACAGCGACGCCTGCACGGTGACCGCCTCGAGTTGGGCGGGCGCGCCGGCGGTCGGGTCGATGTATACGGTGACGCCGTCGGTCCACGCCGCCTCACCCGGCGCTGCCGGCGCGACCGCTACCGTGCGGCCGGCGAGCGCGGACGCGAGCAACGCCAGCCGCTTGGGGCCGTCGGCGTCATCGCTGACTGGGCTCTCGTCCACGCCACCTCGCTCGTTGACCAAATATCTGTTCCAACGTAAAGTCCGGCAGCACCGCAGTCAATGACCGGAGGGACGATGACGATGATCGACTTCACCGGCCAAGTCGCCGTGGTGACGGGCGCGGGACGAGGCCTCGGCCGGGTCTACGCGCTCGAGTTGGCAAGGCGCGGTGCGTCTGTCGTAGTCAACGATCTCGGCGGAAGCATGGGCGGCGACGGTGAGGACACCGCGGTCGCCGACCGGGTCGTCGACGAGATCGTCACCGCGGGAGGTGCGGCCGTCGCGTCATATGACTCGGTCGACCACCCCGCGGGCGGCGAGGCGATCGTGCGCAGCGCAGTTGACGCCTTCGGCCGGGTGGATGCGGTGATCAGCAACGCCGGAATCTTCAACTCGATCCCGTTCGATGAGCTGACGCCCGAAGACTGGCGTCGGATGCTGTCAGTTCACCTGGACGGTGCCTTCCATCTCGCCCAGCCCGCCTACCAGGTGATGAAGGCGCAGGGGTACGGCCGGTTCGTGTTCATCGCCTCCTCGGCGGCAATGTTCGGTCAGCACCTCGAGGCGCATTACGCCGCGGCCAAGGCCGGCATCGTCGGCTTGTCGAATGTGATTGCGCTCGAGGGTGAACCGCACGGGATTCGCGCCAATACCGTGCTGCCGTTCGGGCTCTCCCGGATGGTGACGGAGACCCTCGGCGATTCTCGGGCCCTCACAGAAAACGGGTTCTTCGCGGCGATTCGCCCCGAACTCGTGGCCCCGATCGTGGTGTTCCTGGCCAGCCGGGCCTGCGACTTCAGCCACCAGAACTTCTCGGCGTGCGCGGGCCGGTTCGCCCGGGTGTTCGTCGGCCTCAGCGAGGGTTGGCTCGCTCCGCGGGACAGTGATCCGACGGCCGAGGACATCGCCGCCCACATTGCGGAAGTGACGGGCACACAGCCGTTCACGATTCCCGGCTCGATCTACGAGGAAGTGTTCGAGGTCAGCCGGCGTCTCGGCGTCCCCGGCTGACGTCACTCTTTGGACGAGAGAACACGTTCACCCCGTTGACCAAAAATCTGTTCCACATTATCGTCGGCGCGTAGCAACGAGCGTGAGGAGCGCCATGGACATCGATCGGCTCCTGACGTCCACCCGGTCGGCGCGACGGTCGCTGGACCTCGACGCGCCGGTGGATCACGGCGTCGTCAAGGACTGTCTACGGATCGGGATGCAGGCCGCCAACGGATCGAACCAGCAGAGTTGGCGCTGGCTCGTGGTCGCCGATGAGGACCTGCGGCGCCGGCTCGCCGAGCTCTACCGCGACGCCTACCTGCAACGGGTCGGGGGTCAGCTGATCGCAGACCTGCTGCCCGACGATATGCCCGGCCGGAAGATCATGTCGTCCACCGAGTGGCTGGTGCAGAACATGGCAAGGGTGCCGCTACTCGTAATCCCCTGCTACGAACCGTATCTCCCCCGCGTTGACGGGGACGAATCGTTCTATCAGGCGACGCTGTACGGCTCGATCTTTCCCGCTGTGTGGAATTTCGCGCTCGCCCTGCACAGCCGCGGCTACGGGACGTGCGTGACGACGCTGCACCTGACCCACGAGAAGGCGGTGCGAGATCTGCTGCGAATTCCCGACAGTTACGTGCAGGGCTGCCTGTTACCGGTCGGACGGCTGCGACCGGGCGTCACGTTCCGCCCGGCGGAGCGACGACCCATCACGGAGGTGGTGGCCGTGGACACGTGGGAGGGGCCCTCGCTGTGAACGCACGACTGCAAGAGCTCTGCGACCGCGCGGACATCCTCGACTGCATGCAGCGCTACGCGCGAGGGATGGACCGTCGCGACCGCGAGCTGGTGCGCTCCGCCTACCACGACGACGCGATCGACGAACACATCGGCTTCGTCGGGCCTGTCGATGAGTTCATCGACTGGGCGTTCGCCTATCACCGGACCCAGACTCGCTACCAGCATTACCTGTTGAACCACACCGCCGATATCGCGGGCGATCAGGCGCACGCCGAAACTTACTACCTGTTAGTCGGAACGGACCGCGAACCGCAGAACCACCTGACCGTCAACGGCGGCCGCTATGTCGACCGTCTGGAGCGACGGCACAATCGGTGGGCGATAGCGGCACGCGTGTGCATCGTCGAGTGGCACACGGAGTCGACCTCACTGATCACCGACGAGACCATGGGTTTGTTGGCCGGCATCCTGACCGTCGCCCACGATCACACCGACGCCTCATACGATCGTCCGCTGACCGTCTCGCGGGCGCCCACCGGGTCGTGACGATGTCGGGCAGCCCGTCTACCGGCGCATTTCCGGATTGCGCGACGCCATGCGGTAGACCCGTTCTGGTAACCTTGACCAAACTTTGGGTCAGGCCGACCAAACCGGTGCACGGGAGTTGAGGTTGGAGGTGTTGTGGGGCGTCCTCGCGCGAAGACCGACCTCGCGGCGCATGCAGGCCACTCCTACGACGACGGCACCCGGCGGACCGAGATCCTGCAGACCGCCGCGTCGTTGATCGCCACGTCGGGTCTGCGCACCTCGTTGCAGGAGATCGCGGACGCCGCAGGCATTCTGCCCGGCAGCCTCTATCACCACTTCGAGTCCAAGGAAGCCATCCTCGTCGAGCTGCTCCGGCGTTACCACGACGATCTCGATCGAATCGCCGAGCAGGCCCTCAACCGGCTCGACGACCCGACCCCGCTGTCGGCCTTCGACCGGATCGTGGAGCTGGGCGCGGCGATCGCGCAGTGTGCGGTGACGCACAGCGCGGCGCTGCAGATGACGTTCTACGAGACCCCCACCTCGAACCCGGAACTGGCCGCGCTGGCCCAACAGCGTCCGGCGAAGATCCTCGAGGCGATGGTGCAGACGCTGCGCGCCGCCCGGTGGAGCGGGTACCTGCGGCCAGACGTCGACCTGCCCATCCTGGCCGACCGGATCGTTCAGTCCATGCGCCAGGTCGGGCTCGATGTCATCCGGCACAGTGCGGGCGCGGACAAGGTCGCGGCCACGCTGTGCCGAATCCTGCTGGAGGGCCTGGCCACGGTACCGCCGAGCGACGCCGAACTCGATCGGTCCGCCGCGTTCATCGCCGCCGACAACGCCGTGAAGTCGTGGATCGAGGAGAGCGAGGCCGCGCCCAACGACAAGGCCGCGCATGTCCGCGCGGTCGCCCGTGCGGAGTTCGGCCGAAAAGGCTACGAAGTCACCACGATCCGCGATATCGCCTCGGCGGCCGGCCTGGGCACCGGAACGGTGTACCGGCTGATCGGCTCGAAGGAGGAATTGCTGGCCTCGATCATGCAGTCGTTCGGCGAGAAGGTGGCCGAAGTGGGATGGACCAGCGTGCTGAACTCCGATGCGTCGACCATCGAGAAGCTCGACGGGTTGAGCTGGATCCACACCAACGCCCTCGCCCATTTCGGCGACGAGTTCAGGATTCAGCTCGCGTGGATGCGACAGTCGCCGCCCGACACCCCGAACATCGCCTGGTTGTTCACCAAGCGCGTCCGGCAGATGAAAGCTCTGCTCACCGAAGGCATCAAGTCGGGTGAGATAACGATCGACGCCCCGTCGAACGAGATGCTGGCGCGCATCGTCATCGGCCTCTCCTGGATCCCGGAGAACCTCCTGCACGATCTCGGCACCCGCGCATCCCAGATCCACGTCCGCGACACACTTCTGCGTGGCGTCATCGCGCGCTAGCCGACGACGACCGGCAACTTGCCCCAGCCCCGGACGCTCGCGGTGTGCGCCATCGCGGCGTCCTCATAGTCGACGTCCCACTCGGGCCACCGTTTCAGCATCTCCTCGAGGGCGACCCTGGCCTGCATCCGCGCCAGCGACGACCCCAGGCAGAAGTGCAGACCCTGTCCGAACGACAGATGCGATCCGGTGCGATGGATGTCGAAGCTCTCGCCGTTCGGGTAGCGCCGCTCGTCGCGGTTGGCAGAGCCGTTGAGCAACAACATCACCGAACCCTCGGGAATCTTCTGGCCGTGACTTTCGGTGTCGCGGGCGACATATCGCGCCTGCACCGGTGACGGCGCCTGATAGCGCAGCACCTCCTCGATCGCGCGGGGAAGCAACGAGAGGTCGTCGACGAGTTCGCGTCGCTGATCGGGATGCTCGGCGAGCAGCTGCGCGATGAAACCGATCAGCCGGGTGGTGGTCTCGTTACCGGCACCGGCGATCATGCTGGTGTAGGTCAGCACCTCGATTCGTGTCAGGGGCCGCAGCTCGCCGTTCTCCTCGACCTCGGCGTTGAGCAGCTGTGTCATCAAGTCGTCCGACGGGTGTTCAGCGCGCCATTCGATGTAGTCGGCGAACAACTGGTAGGCATTCTCGAACGTGGCTTCCGACACCGCCCGAAAACCGCCCTCTTTCAGCCCGATCGACGCGTCGGTGTTGTCGCGGATCTGCTGCTGGCCCTCCTCGGGAATGCCCAGCAGGTAACCGATGGTCCGCATCGGGATCAGCGCTCCGAAATCGCCGATGACGTCGAACCGCGAAGACCCGGCCAGCGAATCGAGCGCACGGACACAGAATTGGCGGGTCAGCGGCTCGACGGCCTCCATCCGCCGCGGCGTGAACACCCTCGACAACACGCGGCGGTGAAGGTCGTGAAGTGGCGGGTCCTCGAACAGGATCACCCCCGGCGGCACCTCGACTCCACTCATGATGACGTCTAGCGTGGTGCCCTTGCCCGATCGGTAGGTGTCCCAGTCGTGAAGTCCCTGCGCGACGTCGTCGTAGCGGCTCAGCGCGTAGAAGTTGTACTTCTCGTTGTAATAGAGCGGCGCCTCTTCGCGCATCCGCCTCCAGACCGGGTACGGATCGTCGTCGATGGCGAAGTCGAACGGATCGTAGTACAGATCGACGGTGCTCGCGCCGGTCATTTGTTGCTCCCTCTGGTTGTCGTCAGATCAGTGACGAAAGATTGAAAACTCATCTCGGAACACCTAAGACTTTTTCGCTGGTCAGCCGAACACGTGTCGCGGCAACGTGTTCGGCAGATCCAAGGAGCTCAGCAGGCCGGCGGGAGCATCGACCACATAGGGGATGGCGTTGACCACCCGCATCGCGGTTGCGGTCATCGCGGCATGACCCGCGCCGTGCCCCTCGGCCGCGCCGACATTCATCGCGCAGTGGATGTCGGGATCCCCGTCGATGTCGACGCGGTAGGTGGCGTCGAACTCGGATGCCGGCCAATCCGGCGCCACGTCGCGCGCCATCCGGATGATGTGCTCGACCACAATGGCTTCCCGGCCGTTGACCACACCCGCGGCGCGGGTGCTCACCGCACCGCACGTCCCGGCCTCGATCGTGCCGAAGGCGACCTCGATGTCCCTGTCCGTCAGGCGCCGGTCCAGGGTGCCGCGGACCTCCTCGACCTCGACGCCGAGGCCTGCCGCCATCAGGTGAATCGGGGCCCGCCAAGCCATTTCGATGAAGCCCGGCGTCTTCAGCAGCGGTTCGAAGTCGAGCGGATGGCCGAAGCCCATGCCGTTCATCATGATGTCGGCCACCGGATAGTGGTCGTTGAGCGCGATCTCGCTGACCTTGAGGCATCGGATCGTCTTCGACTGGGTCGCGAGGAGCAGCGCCAGCTGGTCAGAGCCGAACCCGGGAAAGATGCCGGAGGCGTAAAGGGAGGCGTTGCCCGCCGTGGCCGCCTTCTCCAGCTGATCGCGCCATTCCGGCGAATAATACGCGGGCGGATAGACCAGCGTCGTCGACGTCGTCGATACGACGTTGATCCCGGCTTCGAGCAACTTGAGGTAGTCCGGCACGGCACCGGCATCGCGTTCCGGCCCGCTTGCGGCGTACACCACGCAGTCGGGCGCCAAGGCGATGAGCGCGTCGGCGTCGTTGGTCGCCGCCACCCCGACCGGGCTACCGCCGGCCAACTCCCCGGCGTCTCTGCCGATCTTCTCTTCGGAGTGCACCCACACGCCGACGAGTTCCAGGTCGGGTCTGCGCCGGATCGCGTCGATCGCGATCGACCCCACACCCCCGGTCGACCAGACCACGATTCGCAGCGGTGAGCTCACGAGTCCTCCTGTCGTTCATCGGCGTTCGTACGCGGTCACGACGCGTTCGACGTCGGGCCAGGCGATCGGAATGTCGCCGCGGTGGCCATCGAGCTCGCGTCCGGGAGGGCACGCCGCCCGACTATAACCTAAATTTTGTTCTCTCCCGCGAAATAATAGTGGATACTATTCTCGATCGTTATAGTCGTACCGACGCATCTGGGCGCTCCCACAAGGAGGGGTGATGGCAGACGGTACGTACCGCGTGGTGGTGTGGTCGACGGGTGGCATCGGCGCGATCGCCATCCGCGCCCTCGGCCGGCGCCCGAATCTGGACCTCGTCGGCGTGTGGGTGCACTCCCCTGACAAGGACGGCAAGGACGCGGGCGAACTGACCAACGGGGATCCGATCGGGGTCAAAGCCACCACCGATGCCGATGCGTTGATCGCGCTGGCGCCCGACTGCGTCATCTACGCGGCCAGCGGACCCGAGCGGGACGCGCTGGCGATCCCGGACTACGTCAAACTGCTCAGCGCAGGCATCAACGTCGTGACGACGAGCACCACCCGTCTGGTCAACCCGCATGCATACGAACCCGCCGAGTGGCGCGACCAGCTCACGACCGCGGCAAAGGACGGCCAGGTGTCGCTGTACGCGTCGGGCATCGAACCGGGGTTTGCCGCCGACTACCTGCCGCTCGTATTGTCGACGCAGTCGAGTCAGATCGAGAAGATCTACGCCAACGAGATCGCGCTGTACGACGACTACGGCGTGACCGACATCATGAGCGACGCAATGGGATTCGGCCGGCCCCTGGACTACGACCCGTGGATCGCCATCCCCGGCGCGATCGCCGGCGAGTGGCAGGGACAGATCCGCATGATGGCCGAAGCGCTCGGCGTCGAGGTGACCGAAGTGCGGGAGAAGTTCGATCGACGGGTGACCGATCGCACGCTCGAAGTCGCGATGGGCACCGTCGAGGCGGGCACCTGCGGCGCGCTGCGGATGCAGGCCATCGGCGTGGTCGACGGGGTGGAAGCGATCGTGATCGAACATGTCACCCGGCTCGCGCCCGACGTGGCGCCCGACTGGCCGCAGGGCCACGGTGACCTGTCGTACCGGGTGGTGATCACCGGCCAACCGGATATCGAGTGCACGCTCACGCCCACGATCCGTGACCGCAAGAAGGCCGCCATCGAACACATGACCTCCGGCGCCGGGGCCATGGTCGCCACCGCGATGCGGGTGGTCAACGCGGTGCCGTACGTCGTGGAGGCCCCACCGGGATTGCTCAGTTCGGTCGACCTGCCGTTGACGATCCCGCAGCACGCGTTCAATCCACGCGGGTGAGCGTGAACGGCATCTCGATGTCGAGGACCTTGTTGAAACCACAAGCACCGCTTGGTCCTTCGGTTCTGTCCCAGCCCACGTACTGACCGGGAACCGCGGGATAGCCGACCCAGAACGTGAAGGTCTGCGTTCCCGGGTACGCGGTGCCGTCGAAGCACGGCTCCCAGTTCTCGATGGTGTGGCTGACCTTCCAACGCCCGCTCAGGTAGACCAGCTCGCCGCTCCAGCCGTGGTCGCTGACGACCCGTCCGGTGCAGTCCTGGTAGGTGGTGCAAGTGGACGTGATGGTCCATGTCTGGTGCACGCTCTTCTCGTCGTGGCGGGAGTCGTTGGTCCTGGCCAAGCGGCCGTCGGAGAACGCGGCGTAGGTGCCGTTGATCGCGATCTCGTCGGCCGCGCCGGCGGGCGGTGCGGTGCACGCCGCCCCGATCGCGATCGCCATCGCAGCGACGATGACCGCGCGATGCTCCATCATCGGCCTCCTTGATACAGCAGGTCCTGCCAGCTCTTCGGGGGGTCGACGAGGTCGGTCTGGCGGCCGACGGCGCCATCGGGGGTGGAGAACTGGCCGGTCTGTGGGTCGTAGTGTGCGATCGCCACCGACGGGCTGGGGGCAGCAGCCTTGGCGCCGAAGGAGTTCGGCGTCACCGGGGTGGCGGCTGCGGGCGGTGAGTCCTGCGGTGGCGGGGTGCCCTCGATCGGGGCGTAGATGTTGTCGTTGATGGTCACCCGGTTGTCGGGCGGGACACCCTGGGCGATCAGGTTCGGATCGATCGGAGCCGGTCCAAGGGTGTGCTCTCGCATGGCCAGTGGTCGATAGGGCTCGTCGCCGTAGCAGATCTCCACCGTGGGGGCGCGCTTTCCCGGCACCCCCATACACGGTGCGTTGCGTGCTCCCCTGACCACGACCGGCGAGTCCTGCGGGAGCTTGCAGTAGACGCCGTCCGGAGTGTCGATCGTGGTGGTGTCTTCGGGGCTGCGCCACGACGACGGCGGCAGGAACCCCACCGTGCACGGGTTCGGATCGGCGATCTGAATCCGAAAGTCACCCAACGGGATCCCCGTGGGGTTGTTCTCCGGCGCCGAGGCCAACGTGTTGGCCACGAACGGCGGTAACAACACCAGAACCTGTTCCAGCGACGGCCGATAGGTCACCGCTACCTGGCCGAAGGTCGTGAGGTTGGCCAGCAGCACCGGCAGGGTCGGCTTGATCTGGTCGAGCAGCTGCGAGACCTCGGAGGCCGCACCGGGTCCCTCCTCAAGCAGCGTGCGTATCTGCGGGTCGTCGGTCACCACCTGGCCGGTGATGCCCGCCAGGCTCCGCGCCCACACCTCCAACGCGTCGGTGGTCTGCGCCTGGGAATTCAGCAGGGGCCGCGTATCGTCGACCAGCGTGGCCGACCGCTGGGCCACGGAGTTGAGATCGCCTGAGATCTTCGACGAGGAGTCGACCAGCGAGCCCATTTCGTAGCCGGTCTCGCCGAACGCGGTGAACGATTCGTCGATCAGCTTGCTCAAGCTGTCTTTCGGGACACTGTCGAGCAGGGCGCTGACCTGATCGAGCATCGGGCTGACCTGCTGCGGAACCTTGGTGTCGGCCATGCTGATGACCGAACCGTCCTGTAGGTACGGCGGCGAGTCGGTGCGCGGCAGCAGCTCGACGTACTGCTCACCGACCGCGGACACGCTGCGCACCTCGGCCACCAGATCGGCGGGGATCTTCGGTGAGGTGTCCAGCGAGAGGGTCGCGGTGGCACGGCTTCGCGACACGTCCATCGCCGTCACCTTGCCGATCTGGACGCCCCGGTAGGTCACGTTGGCGAAGCGGTACAGGCCGCCCGAAGCGGGAAGTTCCAGCTTCACGGTGAGCCGCCCGACGCCGAGCAGCGTCGGTGCCTGCAGGTAGCCGAACGCCATCACCAGGACACCGATGATCGAGGCGATCGTGAAGATCACCAACTGAATCCGCACCATCCGCGACAGCATCAGCCACCGCCCCCGGGTTCCCACGGCGCCGGAGGGGCGTTCGGAATCGGGCCGAACGGCGGTGAGGTGCCGACACCCAACGGGAACTTCGTGTAGTAGGCGTCGTAGCCGGGGTCGCCCGGCGCGGGAACCAGTGAGGCCCGGTCCTGACCGAGCCGAGTTCCGAGGAGCAGACCCCGCTTGATCCGCGCGTTGGTGAGATCGACTGTCACGAACAGGTTCATGTAATCGCCGCGGACACCGCGGTCGATGAGATTCTGCGTCAGCGGGAACGTCGGGAGGTAGGCCAGCGCGCTGTCGATCTCTGGGCCGACGTCGGCCAACGCACGCAATGTCGGCTCGAGGTTCTGCAGGTTCCTCACCAGATCGGCCTGCGTGTCGTTGACCAGCCCGGTGACCGTGTCGCTGAACTCCCCCAACCGCTGTAGCGCCGTGGTGAACCTCTCCCGTTCGGTGAGCAGGACGTCCAGCGCCGGCGGAATCCTGTTCAGCGCCAGGGTGAGCACCTCTTGCTGACCGCCGAGCCGCTCGGCGAACCGGTTCATCTCGTGGATGGTCGCGATGATGTCGTCGCGCTGCTCGTACAGGGTGCCGACGAACGTGTCGAGCCGGGTGATGAGATCGCGTACCACGTCGCGCCGGCCCGATAGGGCGGCGTTGAAATTGCTGATGATGTCACCGATCTGGCCGAGACCGCCACCATTGACCACGGCGGCGAGCGCGGACAGTGTCCGTTCGGTCGACGGATATGTCGAGGAATCGTTCAAACCGATTGTCGCACCGGGTGACAAGCGGCCGCTCGGGGCTACGCCCGCCGGCGGATCCAGCGCCACGTGCATCGATCCCAACAGGCTGGTCTGTCCCACGGTCGCCACCGCGTTGGCGGGCACCACGACATCCGGCTGCACCGACACCTCGAGGTCGACATGCCAGCCGTGCAACGTCATCCTGCCGACGCTGCCGACGACGACGTCGTCGATCATCACCGGTGAATTGGATTCCAGTGTCCCGATGTTGGCCAGCTCGAGGTGGTACACGTGTGCATCGGGGCCGCGCCCAACGGCCCCGGGCAATGGCAGCGAGTTGACCCCGTCGAACGCGCATCCGGTGGCGGTCAACACCACGGTCAGACCGACGGCCAACGTCTGCCGCGCCGCGCGCACACCGATCATGGCGGGGTCCCGTCGTTCGGCGGCGACGGCGACGGTGGCGCCGCGTCCTGACCCGGTGACAGCTCGGCCGGCAACAGCATGTCGTGCAGTGTCGGCGGCCCGGAAGGCGGCGTGGGCCCCGCCGCGGGCAGGCCGTAGCCGGGCGGTGGCGGTACATCGCCGGCGCCGGTGTACGCCGAGACGGCCGGTGGGGGCTCCGACGGCCCCGGCGGGGGTCCGCCGGCCCCGGGCATCAGGCCCGGCTCGCTGTAGCGCAGCATGTACGGCGGCGGGTTGGCGCCCAACAGGAAGCTGAACGGAAACGGCAGGTTGTTGAAGTTCGCCAGGCGTAACCCGGGACCCAGGTACTGCGAGCAGAGTTTGGAGGTCGTCGGGGCGGTGACGTTTTGGAGCGCCCCGATCATTCCGCAGATGAACCAGTCCGGATTGGCCATGTTGTTCAGCACGAACACTCCGCTGGCCGCTCCGGTACGCGGGTCGAACATGTTGACTGTGTTGGCGATCGAGTGCGGGGCGATGTGCAGCACGTTCTCCAGCCCCATGCGGTGCTCGGCGAGGTTCTGCACGACGTTGGCCAGCCGCTGAATCTGCTCCGACGTCTTGTCCCGGGTGTCGTGCACGAATCGTGTTGTCTCGCCGACGACCTCGGACAGGTTCTTCAGCGCCGCATCCAGTTCCGACCTGCTGTCGTTGACGACGCTGGTCAGCGTGGCGAACCCGTTCTGAAACCGCACGATCTGGTCGTTGCTGTCGCGCAGCGCGGTGACGAAGGTCTGCAGATTGGTGATCGTGTCGACGATGTTGCCGCCGCCCTCGGCGAGGATCCGGCCCACCCCCGACAGTTGCTCGAGTGCGCGGCGCAGCTTCTCGCCGTTGCCGTCCATGGCCGCGGCCGCGCTGTCGATGAACCCGCCGACCGAACCCGTCGCATTTCCGGCGTCGCCGCCGGGCCCCAATTCCGTTGCCAACCGCATCAGTTGCTCTTTGACCTCGTTCCACTCCACCGGCACCGCCGTGCGCTCGACGGGAATCACTGCCCCGTCTCGCATGGCCGGCCCCGACTCGTATGCGGGTGTGAGTTGGACGTAGCGCGCCGAGACGAGGTTCTGGGCGACGATGACCGCTTTGGCGTCGGCCGGCACCGTGATGCCGTGTCGGACGGAAAGCGTCATCTTCGCCTGCGTTCCGATCGGCTCGATCGATTCGATGGAGCCCACCTTCACGCCGGCGATGCGGACCTCGTCACCGGGATAGATCGCGGTGGCGGTGGTGAAGTGGGCGATGATCACGGTGGGCCGAAACAGGTTGTGCGCGATGAGGACGCCCGATCCGCACACGAGCAGCGCGGCCAGCGTCACCACCAGGCCCATTCGCACACCACGGCCGCGGATCATCGCGGTGGCTCCCCCCACTGCTCCCAGGGTTGCGGAATGCCGTTGTACGGGAAAGGAAGCTCTGCGCGCGGACCGACGTTGTCGGGCGGCTGTCCTGCGTCGACCCCTCGCCGGAACCCGAACGCGTAGTCCAGCCACGGCTGCAGCAGCTGGCCGAACATGATGTTGGGGATATAGGCCTGGTAGTACGGTCCGTTGCCGATGGTCTCACCAAGGGTGATCTGGAACTTCGCCAGCCCGGGAAGGGCTTTCGCGATGTTGTCGCGGTTCTTCTCCAGAATCGAGGTGACGCCGTTGAGTTTGTCCAGCGTGGGCGCGAGCTCCTGTTCGTTTTCGCGGATCAGGCCGGTCATCTGCTTCGACAGTGCCGAGGTGTGCGCCAGCAGCTCGACGATGGCGCGCCGGCGCTCCGACAGCACCGCCACCAGGTCGTTGGCGTTGAGAATCAGCGAGTTCACCTGCGCGCTGCGGTCCGAGAGGATCCGTGTGACGTCGGCGCCGTTCGCGAGCAGGTCGCCCAGCGTGTCGTCGCGTTCATTGATCGCCCGTGACAACCGCGTCACTCCGTCGAAGGTCGGACCTAGTTGTGGCGCAACCTGGTTCAGTGTCGCCGACAGGGTGTCCAGCGACTGGTTCAACGCGGCGGTGTCGGTGCCCGCGGTGTTGGTGGTCAGCTCGCTGACGGCTTCGGTCAGCGAGTAGGGCGACGCCGTGCGCGACACCGGAATGACGTCCATCGGCTTCATCGTTCCATCGCCGTCGGACTCCAGGGTCAGGACGCGCTCGCCCAACAGGGTGCCGGTGCGCACGTGCGCGGTGGTGGCCGACCCGAGCGGCACGGTTCCGTCGACGGTGAAGGTCACCACGGCATTGCGTCCGTGCAGCGCAACGCCGGAGACGGTGCCGACCTTCATCCCCGAGATCGTCACTTCGTTGCCGGGCGTGAGGCCGCCGGCGTCGGCGAACTGCGCCTGATACCTGATCGAGGTCGCCCAGGACACCAGCCGTTCGGGCGCGAGGCCGACGGCGACGACGAGGACGATCAGGACGGCGCCCAGAAAGCCCGCCCGAATCAGATGTGCGCCTCGATATTTGCGCATCAGGGCTCGGTGCACCTCCCGTTCTCCTGTTTGAGCCACGGGAAGACCGCGGTCCGACCCTGCAGATCGGTCACCCGCCACTTCAGCTCGCAGATGTAGTAGTTGAAGAAGCTGCCGTAGGAACCGGTGCGCACCAGCTTGCGGTAGTTCTCCGGGGCCTTCTGCAGGCTGGTGTCGAGCCGGTCCTTCTCAGCGTCGAGGTGGGTGGCCAGCGTGCTCAGTTCGTCGACCGTGCCTGCCAGCGGCGCACGTGTTTCGGCCATCAGGTCGGCGACCGATGCCGTGCCGTTGTTCAGCGCTTCGATGGCCCTACCGATCGGATCGCGTTCGGCGGCAAGCTGGGTGACCAGAGCTTCGAGTTGTCCGATCGTGTCGGAGAACTTGTCGCCCTCCTTGGTCAGGGTGGCCAGCAGCGTGCGAAGGTTGTCGATCAGCGCCTGGATGGTCTCGTTGTGCTCGGCCAACGCCGCGGTGAAGCCCGACGTGCCGGAGAACAGCGACTGCAGCGTGTTCTCCTGGCCCTGAAAGATCTCGATGATGGAAGCCGACAGTGCGTTGACATCCTGTGGGTTGAGTCCGCGCAGAACGGGTTTGAGCCCGCCGAGGAGCAGGTCCAGATCCAGCGCGGACTGAGTTCGGTCCTTGGAGATCTGGCCGCCGGGCGGCAGCGGAGCGCCTCCGGACCCCTCGATCAACTCCAGATAGCGGTCGCCGACCAGGTTGAGATAGCGCACCGCCGCCTTGGTCGAGGTGGTCATCGCCACGTCGGGATCCGTCTCGAAGGTGACAACCACCGATTTGTCTCGTTGTAGCTCAACGCTGTTCACCGTGCCGACCCGCATGCCTGCGACCCGCACCGACTCTCCCGGCTCGAGCCGGGAGACGTCGGCGAACACCGCCGAATATCCCTTCCGCGAACCGGTTTGATACTGGCCGAAGATGAAGAACAACGACGCGGTGAGCAGGCTCATCACCACCGCGAAGATCCCGAACTTGACGAGCGTAGGACGAAACGATCGCATCATCCGGGTTGGCCGATCTGGGCGGTGTTGCGGGGCGGCCCGGAGATCTCGGTGTCGCCGAACATGATCTGCTTGATCAGGTCGGAGTTGAGCACCACCCCCGGATAGGTCCGTCGCCAGGGATTGGTCCCGGTGTCGGCGACGACGTACGGTGGGACCGCTTCAAACGGCGGCTTCGGCAGCCCGGTGCACTGGGGACCGCCCTCCGCCCCGGCCTTGGGCAGGTCCTGCGGATAGCGGTAGCGCTCCTGGCCCCACAGGAACCCGGCCAGCACCACCACGCCGGGTTGCTTCAACGGGGGTCGGTGTGTTGCCTCCACCATTCCGGCAAGCCCGCACCACAGCGCCTGGTTGTACTCGTTGAACAGGTCGGTGGTCGGCACCAGCAGACGAAGGACGTCGGTGAGCGCGTTGCGGTTCTCGCCCAGCACCTGATTTCCGATGTCCGCCAGGCCGGTCACGCTCACCAACGCCGCGTCCAGGTTCGACTGCTCCTCGACGATCGAGTCGCTGATCCGCGTGGCGTTCTCGGCGATCGTGACGAACTCGGGCGTCGCATCGGCATAGGCCCGCAGCACGCCGGGTGCGGCCTGCAGGTCGGCCCGAAGTGCAGGCAGGCTTCCTTCGAGACCGGCCAGATAGGCGTCCAGGTCCGAGAGCATCTGGCCGAACTTCTCACCGCGGCCGCTGACCGCCGTGGCGATCGCAGCCAGGGTGGCGTTGAGCTTGGCGGGCTCGACTTGCGACAACACCGAGGTCAGCTGCTCGAATACGGAGTTGACCTCGACCATGACGTGACGTGCGTCGACGACCTGACCGGCCTGCAGCGACTCCTCGGACGGGTCATCGGGAAAGACGAACTGCACCTGCTTGGCGCCGAACACCGTCGGCGACGCGATATCGACGAGCGCGTTGGCGGGTATCGCCTCCAACCGCGAAGGATCCATGTCCAGGTGAATGGCCGCCGCTTCGCCCGGCAGCTCTTCGATCGCCGCGACCGTGCCCACCTGCACACCGCGGACCTTGACCTTGGCGTCGGGGTTCATCACCAGGCCGGCTCGCTGGGTGAGCACCGTGACGGGGACGGAATCAGTGAAGCCGCCGCGGAAGAGGTTCGCCGCCAACACAACTACCACCGCGGCCACGACGATGGCTACCAAACCAACCAGTGGACGCAGCAGCGTTCGTGTCATCGATCGCCTCCGCACCAGGGACGCATCAGGTAGCGCCACGGCGTTCGGTTCGACAAGCGGGTCGCACCCCCATCGCGCGTTCGACGACGGTGCAGCACTTTACGCCGGAACATATCTTTGGGTCAACGTCTTCTTCGGTCGACAGCGCGCCCTGCCTCGGTGATCAGCCCCGACAAGCTGTTCGTACCATCTGCGGTGTTTGCTGTACAGTCTTTTCGCTCGATTCGATGCAGGTATACAACCATGACAAGACAGATTGCGGTTTTCTGTCTTGCGGATGAAACGTCTCGTCGACCCATGTCCGACATGCCTCAGGGCGCGCGTAAGCCACCCACACGGAGCAAACGTTAGGTCATCGTCAGATGGAGGGCGTGCCGGACGGCCCGAGAAGGACCTTCCCACTGCACACGATCCGCCCCCTATGATCGCCGGACAGCATCCGCCGATGTCGAAAATCGCGATCTTTCGCGTAGAAGTTGTGGATCCCGCCGCACGCCGACAAGGCTTGCGTCGGTGTCAATTTCGCGACACGTGGCTGCGCGGTTACTCGGGCAGCCGCAGTTCGGGCTTCTCCACCTCTTCGATGTTGACGTCTTTGAAGGTGATCACCCGGACCTGCTTGACGAAGCGTGCCGGCCGGTACATGTCCCACACCCAGGCGTCGGCCAGGCGCAGCTCGAAGTAGACCTCACCGTCGGAGTTGCGCGGCACCACTTCCACACTGTTGGCCAGATAGAACCGGCGCTCGGTCTCCACGACGTAACTGAACTGGCCGACGATGTCCTTGTATTCGCGGTAGAGCGAGAGCTCCATCTCGGTTTCGTACTTCTCGAGATCTTCGGCACTCATCAGCTCAGCTGTCCTTCATATCGGTCCCACCGGCATGTCCGCTCGTCGCACAACCGGTATCTGCTCAATTCTCCCATTACCCGACTTCGGCGCTCTGCTCCGGTTCATCCCCGTCGTCGATATCCTCGCCGTTCCCGGCCGGCGCGCCGGTGATCAGCTCCGTGACCACCTTGATCCCCGTCTTGGTGGCCACCCGGCGCACGTTGATGAACGAGTGGCGGTGCTGGGCGCACGGCCCGAGTTCGGTCAGCGCGGCGCTGTGCGCCGGGGTGCTGTAGCCCTTGTGCTCGGCGAAGCCGTAGCCGGGATGCTCGGCTTCCATCTCGACCATCAGCCGGTCGCGGCTGACCTTGGCCAGCACACTGGCCGCGGCGATGCAGGCCGCGGCCGCGTCCCCGCCCACCACCGGCAGCGACGGCATCGGCAGGCCGGGCACCCGGAACCCGTCGGAAAGCACATAGCCGGGTCGCATCGACAGTCCCGCCACCGCGCGGCGCATGCCCTCGATGTTGGCGACATGCACGCCGCGACGATCGACCTCGACCGACGGGATGAACACCACGTGGTAAGCCAGCGCGTACCGGCAGATCAACGGAAAGAGCCGTTCGCGTTCCCTCGCGTTGAGCTTCTTGGAGTCATCGAGGGCCGCCAGGCTCTCCCGGCGGTTCGGGCCGAGCACGCATGCGGCGACGACGAGCGGTCCCGCGCAGGCGCCGCGCCCGACCTCGTCGACACCGGCCACCGGCCCCAGGCCGCTGCGGTACAGGGCGGATTCCAACGTACGCAGGCCCGAGGACTTCCGGATCACCGTTCGCGGAGGCCATGTCGGCGGCAACAGTAACTCTCCTACTGCGTCTGGGTTCAGGTCTGGGGGTTCACGCTGCCCACGCCACCCCAACGCGATGGCGGCCAGGCGATGAAACGCGCCTTCCCGATCACATTGTCCACCGGCACGGTGCCCGCCATCGGATCTCCGGTGCACAGGATTCCACGCTGCGCGTCGGCGGGCGTGTTGGTGCAGTGGGCCCGCGAGTCGGCCGAATGCGTGCGGTTGTCGCCCATCACCCACACCCGGCCCTCGGGCACCGTCACCGGGCCGAACTCAGGGCCGAGGCACTTGTAGAAGTTCGGATCGGGCACGTTCATCGTCTCCCGGTCCAGATACGGTTCGTCGAGCGGTTTGTCGTCGACGGTGAGTCCGGTGCTCTCGCGGCACTGCACGGTCTGCCCGCCCACGGCGATGATGCGCTTGACGAGGTCGTTCTCGTCCGGCGGAACGAACCCGATGACGGACAACGCATTCTGCACCCACCGCACCGCGGTGTTGTCCGACCGAATCGACTTGTAGCCGACGTTCCAGTTCGGCGGGCCCTTGAACACCACGACGTCGCCGGGTTCGGGTTGGGTGAACCGGTAGGTCAGTTTGTCCACCATGATGCGGTCGCCGGTGCAGCCCGCGCAGCCGTGCAGCGTGGGTTCCATCGACTCCGACGGGATCAGGTACGGCCGCGCGACGAACGTCAGCATCACGTAGTAGAGCACCAGTGCGATCGAGACGAGGATCGCGAATTCCCGCAGCGCTCCGTGCTTCTTCTCGGGCTTTTCGGTATCCGACTCGGATTCGGAAGTGGTGTCCTCGAGTTCGGGCTGGGGCGACGAATCGTCTGGCGCTGTCGGTCCGGTCACCGCATCAGCGTAGCCAGCGCGCTGTTCGGCACCGCGCTGCGAGCGTTCCAAGGATCAGGCTCCGTGCGGACGTAACCGGCAGAAGTCAGCGCTTCTCTTTGATCTTGGCCTTCTTGCCGCGCAGTTCACGCAGGTAGTAGAGCTTGGCGCGACGGACGTCGCCGCGGGTGACGACGTCGATGTGGTCGATGTTCGGCGAGTGCACCGGAAAGGTGCGCTCCACGCCTACGCCGTAGCTCTCCTTGCGCACGGTGAACGTCTCACGGATGCCGCCGCCCTGGCGGCGCAGCACGACACCCTTGAAGACCTGGATGCGCTCCTTGGAGCCCTCGATGACCTTCACATGGACATTGACGGTGTCGCCGGGGCCGAAGTCCGGGACGTCGTCGCGAAGCGACGCCTGATCGACGAAGTCCAGCGTGTTCATCGGTGACACTTCCTTGCTGTTGGGCTACCGGCGCCGCCGTCGCCGTTGCGACGCGTGGCCGAGCCGATGGATCGGACGTATGGGGTGCATCTCGCAGTGGGCGGAGCCAGTGATCTCCTGCAACTGCGCAGACAACTGCTCAATTGTGCCAGATACCCGCCGAAACTCTGAAATCCGGTGAACGCGGTGGCCAGGGACGCACGACGCGGAGGTATCGACCCCGATACCGGGTGGCCGAAAGGTTAGGCTGTATGACACAGGGTATGGCGCTGTGCAGGGCGTGAGCCGCGCCCGCGGGGTACGAGGGAGAGCGATGCGAGCAGTGCCGTCGAAGCTGGTCATGACCATCGCTGTGACCACAGTTGCGGTGCTCACCGGCGGGTGCGAGGCCAAGGTGCACGGCACACCGCCGCCGCCCGCGGAACCGCCCGTCGTCGTCGTCGCGCCGCAGGGCAGGATGGCGCCGCTGCCGGAAGCCCCGCCCTCCGCCGCGTTCGAGGGCCTGGAGGCCCGGACCCAGCAGGCCACCGCGGACGCCGAGGCCGCCGGCGCCCAGATCACCGTCACCGTGCTGGATCGCAACAGCGGGCAGGTCGTGTCCAACGGGAACGCGATGGCGATGCCGATGGCGTCGGTGGTCAAGGTGTTCATCGCCGACGACCTGCTGCTGCAGGTGGCCGAGGGCAAGACGCAACTGTCCCCCGACGACCGCAAGGCACTCGACTTCATGCTGCGGGCCTCCGACGACAGCGCGGCCGAGGTGTTCTGGAACCGCAGTGGGGGCAGCGACATCATCGGGCGCATCAAGGCGCGCTACGGCCTGGGCGCCACGACCGCGCCGTACAACGGGCGCTGGTTCAACACGCTGAGCACGACGTCCGACCTGGTCCGCTACTACGACATGCTGCTTTCCGGTGCCGGCGGGTTGCCGCCCGAGCAGGCCGACATCATCCTGTCCGACCTGGCGGCGAGCACCCCGACCGCACCCGACGGCACGGTGCCCGGCGGGGTGTACCCGCAGCGGTTCGGCATCCCCGACGGGCTCTACGCCGAGCCGGTCGCGGTCAAGCAGGGCTGGTTCTGCTGCTGGAACGGCGGCAACTGGGTGCACCTGTCGAGCGGTGTGATCGGGCCCAATCATCGGTATGTGATGGCGATCGGCTCCATGCAACCCACCGACGACGTCACCGCGCGCGACACCATCACCCAGGTCGTCAAGACGATGTTCCCCGGCGGGCGGATCTGAGTTCGGCTTCTCCGCCGAGCCGGGTCCGCCGAGCAGACGTGAAAACCCCCAATTTCGGCCTCTTCAGGGGGTTTTCGCGTCTGCTCGCTGCGCGGTGGGCCCCAGCTCGCCGGTCAATCCAGCAGGTCCGGGCGGCGCTCACGCGTGCGTTTCAGGCTCTGTTCGCGACGCCACGCCGCGATCTTGGCGTGATCACCCGACAGCAGCACCTCCGGCACGTCCAGGCCGCGCCAGCTGGGCGGCCGGGTGTAGCTGGGCCCTTCCAGCAAGCCATGCGAATGCGAATCGTCTTGATGGGACGCGGGATTGCCCAGAACCTCGGGCAGCAGGCGGACGATGCTCTCGATCATCACGAGCGCCGCCGACTCGCCACCCGGCAGCACGTAGTCGCCGATCGACACCTCCTCGACGCGCATCCGCCGGGCCGCGTCCTCGACGACGCGTTGGTCGATGCCCTCGTAGCGCCCGCAGGCGAACACCAGGTGCTTCTCGGTGCTCCACTGTTGGGCGTCGCGCTGGGTGAACAGCCGGCCTGCGGGGGTCGGCACGACCAGAAGCGTTTCCTCGGTACAGATCTCGTCCAGCGCCTCGCCCCACACCGGCGCCTTCATCACCATGCCGGGCCCGCCGCCGTACGGCGCGTCGTCGACGGAGCGGTGCACGTCGTGGGTCCAGCGCCGCAGATCGTGCACGACGAGCTCGACGATGCCGGCCTCGATCGCCTTGCCCGGCAAGGACTGCCGCAGCGGGTCGAGGTAGTCGGGAAAGATCGTCACCACGTCTATGCGCATCAGCTCAGCTCCAGCAGACCCTCCGGCGGGTCGATCTCGACCACGCCGTCGGCCAGCGACACGTTCGTGACGATGGCGCTCACGAACGGCACCAACACCTCCCGGTCACCGGACCGCACCGCGAGCAGTTCGCCCGCGGCGGTGTGCAACACCTCGGCGACGGTGCCGACCTCGACGCCGTCGACCGTGCGGACCTGCAGCCCTTCGAGTTGATGGTCGTAGAACTCGTCGGGGTCCTCGATGGGCGGCAGATCGGCCGAGTCGACGACGAACACGGTGCCCCGCAACGCCTCCGCGCCGTCGCGGTCGACCACCCCGGCGAGCCGGACCAGCAACCGGTTGCCGTGCGGGCGCACGGATTCGATCACGTATTGCCGTTCGGATGCGCCTTTGGCGGACCGCCCGCGCAGCGTGGCCCCGGCAGCGAACCGCTCGTCGGGTTCGTCGGTGCGGACTTCGACGACGAGTTCGCCGGTGACTCCGTGGGCCTTGACCACCCGCCCGACCACCAGGTCCATGCGACCTCTACCGGTCTCTACTGGTCGGTGTCCACCACGTCGACGCGGATGCCTCGACCGCCGATCCCGGCGACCAGGGTGCGCAGCGCGGTCGCGGTGCGACCGCCGCGGCCGATGACCTTGCCGAGGTCGTCAGGATGGACGTGGACCTCGACGGTGCGGCCCCGGCGGCTGGTCACCATGTCGACCCGGACATCGTCGGGGTTGTCCACGATTCCGCGAACGAGGTGCTCGACGGCGTCGACGACAACTGAGCTCACAGCCGTCCTCAGCTCTCAGCCGGCGCGGACTCGCCCGAGGCGGCACCCTCCGCGGCGCCGGCCGCGGTCGCGTCGGCACCCTCGGCCGCCGCCTCGGATGCGTCCTTGGCGCCCGACGGGTCAGCGGTGGCCTCGGCTTCGACGCCCTTCTTGGCCGACTCCTCGGTCGCCTTCTCCGCCGCCTTCTTGGCGGGCGCCTTCTTCTTCTTGGGCTGGGTGGCCTCGGCCGGCGAGCCGCCCTCGGCCTCGGCGAGCGCGGCGTTGAACAGGTCGAGCTTGCTGGGCTTGGGCTCCTTGACCTTCAACGTGCCCTCAGCGCCGGGCAGGCCCTTGAACTTCTGCCAGTCACCGGTGATCTTCAGCAGCGCCAGCACCGGTTCGGTGGGCTGGGCGCCGACGCTGAGCCAGTACTGCGCGCGCTCCGAATCGATCTCGATGAGGCTGGGGTCTTCTTTCGGGTGGTACCGGCCGATGATCTCGATCGCGCGGCCGTCACGGCGGGTGCGCGCGTCGGCGACGGCGATGCGGTACTGGGGGGTGCGGATCTTGCCAAGCCGGGTCAGCTTGATCTTGACAGCCATGGTTGAGCGACTTCTCCTGTGATTGCCACGCCGGCAATTCAGCGACCGGGGCGGGACTGCCCCGGTCCGGTTTTGCCTTACGTGTGTGACCGCCGCACAGCCGTAGTCGTGGGCGGACAGCCGACCATTGTGCCAGAACCGGGCCATCCAGCGGAAATCCGGTCAGATGCCCAGAACGGCCCGCGCGATCAGGAAGTACATCATCAGACCGGTGGCGTCGACGAACGTGGTGATGAAGGGGTTCGAGAACACCGCGGGATCGGCGCGCACGGCGCGGGCCAGCAACGGCATGACGCCGCCGACGGTGGCGGCCATCGTGCACACGGCCAGCAGCGTCAGCCCGATCACTGTGCCCAGCTGGCGGTCGTAGACCGCGGTGGTCGCCACAAACGCCACGGAACCGAGCAGCAACCCGAGCGAGAAGCCGACCTTGAACTCGCGCGCCGCCACCTTGGCGAGGTCTCGGGTCCCGACGTCGCCCAGCGCCAGCGCCCGCGTCACCGTGGTGGCGGCTTGGTTGCCGGTGTTGCCTCCGGTTCCGATGAGCAACGGCACGAACAGGGCAAGCGCCACCACCTGGCTCAGGGTGGCCTCGAAGACCTCGAGCACCTGCACGGTGAGCGTCGCGCCGATCGCCAGCACCAGCAGCCAGACCACCCTCGAGCGGACCAGGGCGCTCACCGGGCTGGCGAGGTAGGGCCGCCGCAGTGGCTCGGTGCCGCTCATCCGGGCCTGGTCCTCGGTTTCGGCCGTCTCCAGGATGCGCAGCGCGTCGTCCACGGTGAGGATGCCGACCAGGCGCGACTCGCTGTCCACCACCGGAAGCGCAAGCACTTTGAGGATGGCGCACCGGCGCGCGGCCTCCTCGGCGTCGTCGGTGGCCCGCACCACGTGCGCGTCCTGCATCATGTCGCGGATCGGGGTGTCGGGTGCGGCGCTCATCAGGTCGCGCAGGCTGACGACGCCCACCACGACCCGGTGGTCGTCGGTGACCGGCAGCGTGTAGACGGTCTCGGCGTCGGCCAGCCGCTGCGTGACTACCGACAGTGCTTGGCCCGCGGTCAGATTCGCGCGCAGGGCGACGAACTCCGGGCTCATCCGCCTGCCGATCGATCCCGGCGGATATCCGAGGATCTCCGCGGTGATCTCGCGCTCACGGGCGGGTAGCCCCCGCATCAGCCGCCGGGCCACCGACGCGGGCAGCTCGTCGAGCAGTTCCACCCGGTCGTCGGGTTCCATGCCGGCGAACAAGGCGGCGACGTCGTCGTGCTGCAGTGCGCTCACGAGGTCGCTCTGCAGGCTGGGGTCCAGCGCCTCGAACACCCGAAGCGCCTGGTCCTTGCCCAGCAACCGGTACAGCACGGCGCGGTCGGTGCTGTCCTGGCGCTCGAGCACCTCGACGACCTCGGCGGGTGTCAACGCGCGCACCGCCGACTTGAGCTCGGCCAGGTCGGTGATGCCGAGCGCGCGCTCGATCGTCTTGACCCGCTCCTCGGTCATGGCGTCACACCAGCTTGTCGAAGCACTTGGTCTCGACCCGACGGCTCATCCGCCAACCCTCGGGGGTGCGGACGAACTCGTCGTCGTACCAGAGCCCGCAGAACAGCACCTGGTTCTGTTCCCCGCCCATCACCATCGGGTTGAAGCACAGGGTCCGCGACGACGCGGTGTCACCGGTGATGCGGACGTCGAAGTTGCCCAGCAGGTGCGCGTAGGCGGGAAAGTTCGGCAGCACCTCGGTCAGCCATACCTTGACTTGCGGATAGTGGCCGTCGATACCGCCCATCGCCCGATAGTCGATATAGGCATCGGGGGTGAACACCCGGTCGAGGTCGTCGAATTTTCGTTGGTCGATGGCCGTCGAGTAGTCGATCAGCAGCTGCTGAATTTCCAACCGATCCGAAATCTCGCCCAGGCTCAGCATGTGTCGATTCAACACGACTAAGCTGCCGCCCATGCGAAGGCTGGTGATCGTCGTGACGGCCGCCCTGTGCCTGCTGCTCGGACAGTCCGCGGCGGCGACGGCCGCGCCGATGAGCGTCGAGCAACCCGCGGGTTCGGTGCCCACCCCCGAGGGCCCGGCCCAAGCCTGGCTCGTCGCCGACATGGACAGCGGTGCCGTGCTGGCCGCCAGGGACGAGTTCGGTCAGTACGCCCCCGCCAGCACCATCAAGGTGCTGCTGGCTCTGACGGTGCTCGACGAGCTGCCGCTGGACGCCACCGTCGTCGCCAACGAGGCCGACACCAAGGTCGAATGCAACTGCGCGGGCGTGACCCCGGGCATGGTCTACACCACCCGCCAGCTTCTCGAGGCGCTGCTGCTGGTGTCGGGCAATGACGCCGCGAACACGCTGGCCACCATGCTCGGCGGCCACGACGTGGCCGTGACGAAGATGAACGCCAAGGCCGCGCTGCTGGGCGCGTACGGCACCAACGCCGGTTCGCCGTCGGGGCTGGACGGTCCCGGCATCGCGATGTGGTCCTCACCGCACGACCTCGCGGTCATCTTCCGCGCCGCGATGGCCAACCCGGTGTTCGCCCAGATCACCCGCCAGCCGACCGCCGTGTTCCCGACCAAGGCCGGTGACAAGGTGCTGGTCAACCAGGACGAGCTCCTCGAGCGCTATCCCGGCACGATCGGCGGCAAGACCGGCTACACCGACATCGCCCGCAAGACGTTCGTCGGCGCCGCCGAACGCAACGGCCGCCGGCTGGTGGTGGCGTTGATGTTCGGCATGGACAAGCCCGGGCAGCCCACCTACTGGGACCAGGCGGCCAGCCTGTTCGACTGGGGCTTCGCGCTCGATCCGAACGCCGGCATCGGCTACCTGTAACCCGACCTTCCCGGCGCGGGCACGAAATCAGCCGGCGAGCAGACGCGAACACCCCCATTTCGGCGGTGTTTTGGGGGTGTATGCGTCTGCTCGCGAAAGTTGCCGAATCGCAACACAGTCGAGATCGCGTTGGCGACCACGGTGAATACGCTCGGCGGCCATGCGAAAGCTGCTGGCCGCGTTGGCCATTGCGCTGTCGGCAGCGGTGGGTGTCGCGGGCCCGGCGTTCGCACAGCCCGGTGTCGGACCGTCTGGCGCCGTCACCCTGCCTGACGGGCCGGCGCAGGCGTGGTTGCTTGCCGACCTCGACAGCGGCCGAATTCTGGCCTCCCGCAACCCCTATGAACCGCACCCGCCGGCCAGCACCATCAAGGCGTTGCTGGCGATGGTGGTGCTCGACCACCTTCCGCTCAACGCGGTGATCCGCGCTTCTCAGGCCGCGGCCGACGTGGAATGTTCGTGTGCCGGGGTCAAAGCCGGCCGGGCGTACACCGTGCGCCAGCTGCTCGACGGCCTGATGCTGGTGTCGGGCAACGACGCCGCCAACACGTTGGCCGACGGGCTCGGCGGCTACCGTGTCGCGGTCGCGCGGATGAACGCCAAGGCCGCGGCGCTGGGCGCGCGCACCACCCGCGCCTCCTCGCCGTCGGGGTTGGACGGGCCCGGCATGGAATCGGTCACCACCGCCAACGATCTGGCCGTCATCTACCGTGCCGCGTTGCGGTATCCGGTGTTCGCCGCGATCGTGCGCCAGCCGTCGTCGCTGTTCCCGACCGACAACGGGCCCAAGACCATCGTCAACCAGAACGAGCTGCTCAAGCGCTATCCCGGCACGCTGGTCGGCAAGACCGGCTACACCAACCTGGCCCGCAAGACGTATGTCGGTGCGGCAGAACGCAACGGGCGCCGGCTGGTGGTGGCCCAGCTGTACGGCAGCGGTGACCTCTACGGGCAGGCGATCAAGCTGTTGGACTGGGGCTTCACCCAGCCCCGGTGAGCGTCTCCCCCGGCGAGCAGACGCATACACCCCCAAAACGGCGCGGAAATAGGGGTTTTCGCGTCTGCTCGCGCTAGAAGGTGACCCCGCGCAGCATCACCAGATCGGGGTTGTTGACGACGGCCGCGCCGGTGCGCGGGTCCTCGCGGAAGCACACCAGGTCCGCCGGGGCGCCGTGCTGCAGGCTCGGCCGGCCCAGCCACTCACGGGCGTCCCAGCAGGCCGCGCCCAGCGCCTGCGTCGGGCTCATCCCGATGCCCTTGAGCGCGTCGATCTCGTCGGCGATGCGGCCGTGGGCGACCATGCTGCCCGCGTCGGTGCCCGCGTAGATCGGCACGCCCGCCTCGCGCGTGGCGGCGATTCGCTGCGGGCACCGCTCGTAGAGGTCGCGCATGTGCTGGGCATAGGCGGGGTACTTGGCGGCGCCCTGGGCGATGCCGGGGAAGTTCTCGACGTTGATCAGCGTCGGCACCAGCGCGGTGCCGTGCTCGACCATCAACTCGATGGTGTCGTCGGTCAGCCCGGTGCCGTGTTCGATGCAGTCGATGCCGGCCTTGATCAGCCCGGGCAGCGCGTCCTCGCTGAACACGTGCGCGGTGACGCGCGCGCCGTTGGCGTGGGCGGCGTCGATGGCGGCCTTGAGCACCTCGTCGGACCACAGCGGCGCCAGGTCGCCGACGTCGCGGTCGATCCAGTCGCCGACCAGCTTCACCCAACCGTCGCCGAACCGGGCTTCCTGGGCCACCGCCTCGGGCAGCGCGGACTCGTCGTCGAGTTCGATCGCGAACCCGCGCTGATAGCGCTTGGGCCGGGCCAGGTGACGGCCTGCGCGGATGATCTCCGGCAGGTCGCCGTGCTCGGCGAGGGGGCGGGTGTCGATGGGCGAGCCGCAGTCACGCAACAACAGCGCACCGACGTCACGTTCGACTGCGGCCTGCGCGATGCAGTCGTCGAGGTTGTCGAGCGCGCCGTGGTCCCCGAGGCCGACGTGGCAGTGCGCGTCGACAAGGCCGGGCAGGATCCAGCCGCCGTCGAACACCGTGGTGGCATCGGCGACGGGCTCGGCGCTCAGCAGTCCATCGACGATCCACCACTCGACCGGCTCGTCGTCGGGCAGCCCGCGCCCGCGCAGATGCAGGCGGGTCAATTCTTCGGGAACTTCAGCTTCGACAGGTCGATGTCGGCCAGCCCGGGCGGCAGCTCATCGAGGCCTTTGGGCATGTCGGACAGATCCGGGAAGCCCGCCGGCAGCCCGGGCATTCCCGCGCCGAGCGGATTGCGCGCCTTCGGCGGCGTCGGCCCCCTGCCGCCCTTCTTGCCCTTCTTGCCCTTCTTGCCTTTGCGGGAACTCTTGCGGCCGAACGGCATACCCATCTGACCGGCCATCTGCGACATCATCTTGCGGGCCTCGAAGAACCGCTCGACGAGCTGGTTGACCTCGCCGACGGTCACGCCGGACCCCTTGGCGATGCGCAGCCGCCGCGATCCGTTGATGATCTTCGGGTCCGCGCGCTCCTCGGGGGTCATGCCGCGGATGATGGCCTGCAGCCGGTCCAGTTGCTTGTCGTCGACGGCCGCCAGCGCGTCCTTCATCTGCCCGGCGCCGGGCAGCATGCCCAGCAGGTTGCCGATGGGGCCCATCTTGCGGATCGCCAGCATCTGCTCGAGGAAGTCCTCCAGCGTCAGTTCGCCGCTGCCGATCTTCTGGGCGGCCTCCTCGGCCTTCTGCGCGTCGAAGACCTGCTCGGCCTGCTCGATCAGCGTGAGCACGTCGCCCATCCCGAGGATGCGGCTGGCCATCCGGTCGGGGTGGAAGACGTCGAAGTCCTCGAGCTTCTCGCCTGCGGACGCGAACAGGATCGGGACGCCGGTGATCTCGCGCACCGAGAGCGCCGCGCCACCGCGGGCGTCGCCGTCGAGCTTGGTCAGCACCACGCCGGTGAAGCCGACGCCCTCCCGGAACGCCTCGGCCGTGGTGACGGCGTCCTGGCCGATCATCGCGTCGAGGACGAAGATCACTTCGTCGGGTTCGATGGCGTCGCGGATCGCCGCGGCCTGGCTCATCAGCTCGTCATCGACGCCCAGCCGGCCCGCGGTGTCGACGATGACGACGTCGAAGTGCTTGGCTTTGGCTTCTTCCACGCCGGCGGCGGCGACGGCGACCGGATCGCCGGGCGCGGCGTCCGCCTCGCCGTCGGGTCCCACGCCCGGATGCGGCGCGAACACCTGCACGCCCGCGCGTTCGCCGACGATCTGCAGCTGGGTGACCGCGCCGGGACGCTGCAGGTCACACGCCACCAGAAGCGGCGTATGCCCCTGGTCGCTGAGCCATTTGGCGAGCTTGCCCGCCAACGTGGTCTTACCCGAGCCCTGCAGGCCCGCGAGCATGATCACGGTGGGCGGGGTCTTGGCGAACGCCAGCTGGCGGGTCTCGCCGCCGAGGATGGCGATGAGCTCCTCGTTGACGATCTTGACGACCTGCTGGGCGGGGTTCAGCGCGGCCGACACCTCCGCGCCCTTGGCGCGCTCCTTGATGCGGGCCACGAAGTCGCGCACGACGGGCAGCGACACGTCGGCTTCCAGCAGCGCCAGCCGGATCTCGCGGGCCGTCGCGTCGATATCGGCTTCGGTCAGCCGGCCTTTGCCGCGCAGCCCCGTCAGGGCGCCGGTCAACCGGTCGGACAAGGATTCAAACACGAGGCCAAGACTACTTGGCATCCACGGACCCCATCGGAGCCCGCCTCGCCGGCGGCGGCGAATACGAGACACTTCGGGCGTTGTCACGTAGGTTCTGCTGGACCCACCGGCACCTGCATGGGAGAAATGTCATGGATCTGTCGGGAGAGGCCTGGAGGGCGCCCCTCGACCGCTCAAGCGACCCGCATCGCGAACCGGGTCCCATCAACCTCCAGCGCTACCAGTTCACCCCCGCCTACGCGGGCATCGCCACCCTGTTCGGTCTGCCGCTGTGCCTCAACCAGGACGATCTGCGCGCCGGGGCCGTCGATGTGGCCGTGCTCGGCGCGCCGGTCGACATGTCGATGGGCCATCGCGGCGCCGCGTTCGGCCCGCGCAGGATCCGCGCCGACGAACGGGTGCTGGCCCACTCGCCGCGGATGCTCGTCAACGACAGCACCCGCGTGCACCCGTTCGAGGTGCTCACGGTCGTCGACTACGGCGACGCGCCCGTGGACCCGTTGAGCATCGAGAACTCGATGGAGCCGATCCGTCGGCTGATCGACGACGAGCACATCCCGGGCCGCAACTTCATCCAGATCGGCCTGCGCAGTGCGGTGGCGCCCGACGACGCGTTGTTCGAGTGGATGCGGGAGAACGGGCTGCGCACACACTTCATGGCCGAGATCGACCGGCGCGGGTTTCACACCGTGCTCGAGCAGGCCATCAGCGAGGCCTTGGACGGACCGGAGTACCTGTACCTGTCGCTGGACATCGACGTGCTGGATCCCGCGTTCGCCCCCGGCACGGGCACCCTGAGCCGCCCGGCCTGACCAAGCGCGAACTGCTGCCGGCGATTCGGCGGATCTGCCACGAAACCCCGGTCGTCGGAATGGAAGTCGTCGAGGTGGCGCCGCACCTCGATCCCGGCTACACCACGACGATGAACGCCCGACGCGCGATTTTCGAGGCGCTGACCGGGCTGGCGATGCGCCGCCTGGAGTTGCCGGGACCGGCCTACCTTCACCCCGACGTCGGCGGGCCACCGGATTAGCCGGCGTCGGCGACCTGCTTCGCCGGCCGGGCGGGCGGTGCGGGCAGCACCGCGAACAGGTCACGCTCGATGTCGGCGCGGGTCCCGGCGCCGCCGGTGATGCCGAAGACGTCGATCACCGATGACCCCAGCGTGGTGACCTTGGCCCACGCGATGTCGACACCGTCACGCTCGAACACCGCGGTCAGCCGTGCCAACAGGCCCGCGCGGTCGATGCTGCGGACCTGCACCACCTGCTCGCCGGGCGCGGCACCGTCGGACCACAGGATCCTCGGCGGGGCCACGACGTGGTTGATCGGCACCCCCGCCGGTGTCTGCCCGGCGCGGGCGGTGCCGTGTTGCGCGGCATCGCTCTCGCGGCGGTCCAGCGATTCCAGGACGTCCAGATCGCCGTCGAGCGCGAGCACGAACTGCTGGCGCAACAACTCCGCCGACGGCGGCGAACCGAAATGCGGGGAGACGACGAAGGTGTTGATCGCCGAGCCCGACAGGCCGTTGACCGACGCCGAGTGCACCCGCAACGAGTTCAACGCCAACACCCCGGCCGCCTTGGACAGCAGGCCCCGCCGGTCGGGGGCGATCATCGTGACGTGGTAGATCTGCGGGCTGTCCCCCGGCACCAGCTCGACATGCACACCGTCGTCTGCGGCCAGCGAAAGATGATGCGGGTCAATGGGGTCCGGCTGCGGCAGCGGCTGTCCGGCCATCACCAGGCGGCACCGCCGCACCAGGTCGCCGATCAGCGAGGCCTTCCAGTCGCCCCACACGCCGGGCCCGGTGGCCAGGGAGTCCGCCTCGGCGAGCACATGTAACAGTTCCAGCAGCACGGAGTCGCCGTCGAGCGCGTCGACCACCGAGGCGATCACCTTCGGATCCTGCAGATCTCGCCGCGTCGCCGTGTGCGCGAGCAACAGGTGGTAGCGCACCATCTTCGACAGGGTCTCGACGTCAGAAGGCCACAGGCCCAGCCGGGTGCCGATCTGGACGGCCAGCTCGGCGCCGATGATGCTGTGGTCACCGCCGCGGCCCTTGCCGATGTCGTGGCACAGCGCGCCGAGGACCAGCAGGTCGGGACGGGACACCCGGGTGGTCAACGCGCTCGCCCGCGCCACGGTCTCGACGAGGTGACGGTCCACCGTCCAGATGTGCACGACGTCGCGCGGCGGAAGATCACGCACCGCGCCCCACTCCGGAAACAGCCTGCCCCACAAGCCGGTTCGGTCCAGCGCCTCGATGGTGGTCACGGTGGCCGGTCCCGCGGCCAGCATCACCAGCAGGTCCTTGAGGGCCTGGCGCGGCCACGGCGCACGTAACTCCGGCGCGGTCTCGGCCAGCCGGCCGAGCGTGGAGGCCGCCATCGGCAGGCCGGTGGTGGCCGACGCCGCCGCGACCCGCAGCACCAGTCCCGGGTCGCGCTGCGGCCGGGCGTCGCGGGCCAGGATCACCTCACCGGCGAACTCGACGACCCCTTCGTCGAGGGGACGGCGCATGGGCCTGCGGAACGCGGCCAGACCGCGGCGCGGCAACGCGTTGGCCGCGGTGCGCAACCCGGCCTCGACGTAGAAACTGATGGTGCGTGCGGCATCGCAAAGCATGCGCGCCAAGTCGAATCGGTCACCGATCTGCAGTGCGGCGCCGATCTCGTCGGCATGCTGGGCCAGCAGCACCTGGCGTCCGCGTCCGGCCGCCCGGTGCAGTTCGGTGCGGACGTTGAGCAGCGCCAGGTGCGCCTCGCCCAGCGTCGTGCTCGGCGACGCCGACGACCGGCTGGGATAGACGTCAGCCAGTTGCGCGATGGCCAGCGCGTTGAGCAGTTGCACATCGCGAAGGCCGCCGCGACCGCACTTGAGATCCGGTTCGGCGCGGTGCGCGATCTCACCGCTGCGCTGCCACCGCGCCTTGCTGTGCTCGACGAGTTCGTCGAACCGCGAGGCGATGCCGGTACGCCACTGGCGGCGGGCGCCGCTGATCAGTGCCGACGCCAGATCGGCGTTGCCTGCGATAGGGCGTGCTTCCAGCATCGCCAGGCCTGCCGAGATGTCCGTGCCTGCGACCCGCAAGGCCTCGGGCACCGTGCGCACGCTGTGGTCGATACGAATGTTGGCGTCCCACAACGGATACCACAGCAGTTCGGCGACCTTGCCGACGACGTCGGCGGGTAGGTCGTCATGCAGCAGTGTCAGGTCCAGGTCGGAGTAGGGCACCAGCTCACCGCGGCCCAGCCCGCCTGTCGCGACGATCGCGAAGCCGCTGTCTGGTGTGATGCCGATCTCGTTGGCCTTTGTGGTGAACCAGAATTCGTGCAGCTCCAGCAGCGCCTCACGCAGCGCGGCCGAGTCCAGTTGGTGCGTCGCTCCGGAGAGCAGCTGTTCACTCGCGGCGGCGAGATCGGTGGCCGGACGAGCAGATCCCGCCTCCGGCGCTGCCCATCGGGGGGCGCCGGAGACGGGATCGGGTGTCTGCTCTGTCATCGGTGTCCTCTCCCGGCCTCAACCAAATCGATGCTCACGGTGCGGGGCCGGACGACGACCTCTCGAGTTCAGATGCGGCTCAAAGGGCGTCGGCTCCCCGCTCGCCGGTGCGCACCCGCACCACGGTGTCCACGGGGCTGACCCACACCTTGCCGTCCCCGATCTTTCCGGTGCGGGCGGCCTGCACGATGACGTCGACCACCTTGTCGACTGCCGAGTCCTCGACCACGACCTCCACCCGCACCTTCGGTACGAAATCGACGGAGTACTCGGCGCCGCGGTACACCTCGGTGTGACCCTTCTGGCGCCCATAGCCCTGGACCTCGCTGACGGTCATTCCGAGAATTCCCGTCTGTTCGAGCCCCGTCTTGACGTCTTCGAGCGTGAACGGCTTGACGATCGCCGTGATCAGCTTCATGTAGTTGTTCCCTTCCGATGAAATTGTCGCCGCTCAGGCGAGCTCGTAAGCCGTTTCAGCGTGTTCGGTCTCATCGATACCAGTTTCCTCGTTCTCGAGGCTCACCCGCCACCCCATCGGCTTGACGATGAACGCGATGATCGCGGTCATGATCCCAGTGAACACCACTGCGGCCGATGCGATAACAGCCTGCACCACCAGTTGTTTGATACCGCCGCCGTAGAACAGGCCCGTTTCGGTGGCCAGGAGGCCGATGCCGATGGTGCCCCAGAGGCCGGCGACGAGGTGAACTCCGACGACGTCGAGCGAGTCGTCGTAACCGAACTTGTACTTCAGGCTCACGGCCAGCGATGAAAGCGCACCGGCGATCGCGCCGAGGATCAGCGAGCCGATCGGAGACAACGCACCGCAGGCCGGGGTGATCGCGACCAGGCCGGCGACGATCCCCGATGCCGCACCCACGCTGGTCGGTTTACCGTCGCGGATGCGTTCGACCACCAACCAGCCCAGCATCGCCGCCGCCGTCGCAGCGGTGGTGTTGACCCAGACCTGGCCGGCGATCATGTCGGCCGCGCCCTCGGATCCCACGTTGAAGCCGAACCACCCGAACCACAGGATCGCCGCGCCGAGCATCACGAACGGGATGTTGTGCGGCCGGTAGGCCATCCTGCCGAAGCCGTTTCGTTTGCCCACCAGGATGGCCAGCACCAGCGCGGCCATACCGGCGTTGATGTGGACGACGGTGCCGCCGGCGAAGTCGATGGGCGCCACGGTGGCCGCGCCGGCTTCCGCGTCGTAGCCGAACATCCATGACGCAATGCTGTTTTCGGCGCCCGACAGCAGCCCACCGCCCCAAACCATGTGGGACAGGGGGAAGTACACCACCGTCACCCAGATCGCACCGAACACCAGCCAGGTCGCGAACTTCATCCGTTCGGCCATCGCGCCGCTGATCAGGGCGACGGTGATCACCGCGAACGTCAGCTGGAAGCCCGCCCAGACGATCGCGGGCACCGTGCCGAAGCCGCCGAGCACGAAAAGGGTGTCGGCGCCGACCTCTTTGGTCTCCAGGAGGGGGCTCAGCCCGAACAGCGCGAACGGATTGTCGAAGATGCCCAGGATGTCGGATTGGCCGGTGTGCGCGGAGGCGAACGACATCGAGTAGCCCCACAGCACGTAGATGACGCTGACGACGCCGATGGAGCCGAACGACATCATCATCATGTTGAGAACGGACTTCTGGCGGGACAGGCCGCCGTAGAAGAACGCCAGGCCCGGTGTCATGAACAACACCAGCGCAGCGGCCGTGAGCACCCATGCGGTATCGCCGGAACTCAAGCCCCCGGGGCCGAAAGGCGCGAACGCGTCGTCTGGTAAGGCTAGAAGCACTTTGTGTGAACCTCCTTGGGACGTGGGCCGATAGAGATCGGTCCTCCCGAAGAGACTCTGCGCCCGGCGTTTCACCGGTGATGCGTGTGCGTTTCGTCGATGTGAACGCGTCCGCGGACATCGTTACGCTCATGTTTCGCCGTGGGCGGCGGGCGTTGCGGTGGACCGGTGCGGTCCGGCGGCTCAGCCCAGCAGCGCGTCGACGAAGGCGGCGGGCTCGAACGGCGCGAGGTCGTCGGGGCCCTCGCCCAGGCCGACGAGCTTGACCGGGACACCCAGTTCCTGCTGGACGCGGAACACGATCCCGCCCTTGGCGGTGCCGTCGAGCTTGGTCAGCACCACCCCGGTGATGTCGACGACTTCGGCGAACACCCGGGCCTGCGGCAGCCCGTTCTGCCCGACTGTGGCGTCGAGCACCAGGAGCACCTCGTCGACCTGGGCGCGGCGGCTCACCACCCGTTTGACCTTGCCGAGTTCGTCCATCAGACCGGTCTTGGTGTGCAGCCGTCCCGCGGTGTCGATGACCACGACGTCGGCGCCGGACTCGATGCCCACGTCGACGGCGTCGAACGCCACCGACGCGGGATCGGCGCCCTCGGGCCCGCGCACCACCTGCGCACCGACCCGCGACGCCCACGTCTGCAGCTGATCGGCCGCGGCGGCGCGGAAGGTGTCCGCCGCGCCGAGCACGACCCGGCGGCCATCGGCGACCAGAACCCGCGCGAGCTTGCCGACCGTCGTGGTCTTTCCGGTGCCGTTCACCCCGACGACCAGCAGCACCGACGGCTTGTCTGCGTGCGGCAGCGCCTTGATCGAGCGGTCCAGGTCGGGTTGCAGTTGCTCGATGAGCACCTCGCGCAGCACCGCGCGGGCGTCGGCTTCGGTGCGCACACGCGCGGCGGCCATCCGCGACCGCAGGGCGGTCACGATCGATTCGGTGACCACGGGACCGAGGTCCGCGATCAGCAGGGTGTCCTCGATCGCCTCCCAGGAGTCCTCGTCGAGGTCACCGCCGCCGAGCAGGCCGAGCATGCTGCGACCGAGCGTGCTCTGCGACTTGGCCAACCGTCCGCGCAGCCGCTCCAGCCGGCCTTCGGGCGGGGCGATCTCCTCGATGACCGGCGCGGCGGGCTCGGCGGGCGGTTTCGGCTCCGCGGGCGGCGCGGGCTCGGCGGGC
>NZ_ATDN01000003.1 GCF_004014805.1 Mycolicibacterium elephantis DSM 44368 | reverse complement strand
AAACCTACAGAACCTGGCTCCAAATCGCTTGACATCAATAGGAGCATCAAAATGGGCGCGCCGTCGTACCGGGTTCGTTTCAGACGCTGGCACTTGCAGCGATCGCGTCCGCCGACAGGACGCTCAGGTGTTGCCAATAGATCCAATCGGCGATCGCGGCACGTTGGCTGGCTTCATCGGTTGCGATGTGCGCGTCGTGGAGCGCCAACTCCTGGGCATGCTCCGCGTAGGTGACAAAGGCTGCCAGCTGAACCTGTCCGCGGTCGGGCGCATTGCTAAGGAGCGGTCGAAATACTTCGAACCACAACTCCGCGCGTTGATCTTGGGGCGCTTCGGTGTCTGTGGGCGCTGGAGGCAATACGTCGGACAGGCCACCGCCGCTAATGGCGGCGAGCCTAGTTGCGGCATCGGCGGCGATCACCTGCAAGCGGCGACGGCCTTTCATTTCGCCGCTCTGCGGTATGTCGTCGGGCCGCAGAACAATTTTGGGTGCGCCGGGATCGAAGCCCTTGAACTGGTCCTCGGTGGCGATGACCGCTCGCAGTTCAGTGTTGTGGTGCTGTGCCCAACCATGCAGCGCCAGAATCGGATACGTAGCCCAGGTGCCGCGGATGGTAGCCGGGATGGACTCATCTGCTGACGCCATCTTCACCGGGTCCGGCAGGTTGACGCCCTCGGGTATATAGCCCAGTCCGTAGTTGTTGGCGACGACGATGGTGCCATCCTTGGCGAGGCCGGTGATCCAAAAGAACCCGATATCGTTGATCCCCACGTTGAGAGCTGCGGCGATGCGATGGGCGACTTGGACCGGATCAGTTGCCGAGGGTCGCCGTAGTGTCGCGGCAGCGATGGCCTCACGCTGTGCACGTGCCGCCGATACCGGTACCGGTGCGGGCGCACCGACAGTGCTCGAACCCGCTGCGGCCGCAGCCGGAGCGACGCTGGGCCCGGCAGTTGCCGGAGTAGCGGGTGCCGCCGGTGGAGGCGTCGGCGGTGGGCCCAGCGGGACAGCACCTCCAGGCGCGGCACCGCTGCCGGGCGCGGGTGTGACGGGCGCTGGGGCGGTGACGCCAGCGCTGGCGCCGGCAGGTGAGGTTGGTGCGGGTGGAGGGGTTGCCGTCGGAGTATCGGCTACCAGGGGTGCATTGAGAGGTTGAGCGGTGGGCGCGGCCTCTATCGGAGCTGCGGCTGGCTGTGGAGGTGGAATCGACGTCTGCGCTGCGGTTTTCGCCGCGGCATCCGCCATCGAGCGTTGAAACTCCGCGAGCTGTGTCTGTTGATTGGCCGCTGCTGCAGCAGGATTCGAGGTGATCGGCGGGCTGGAGGTGGACGTCGACGGTGCCGACGTGCCCGACAAGGGACTCGCCGATGTGCCGACGCTGGGCGCGGATGGTGCGACGGAAGCGCCTGGGGTGCTGGGGACTACGGGTGCTACAGGGGCCACTGCAATAGGAGCGCCTGGGCCGGCTTCCGGTGGGATGGGCGGCGACGGATCAGCCACAACTTCGTCGCCACCCACACCCGACAAACCACTACGGGAAGGTACGGGGCCATAGTCTTCGGCCGGCACTTTGGGCGGCAGGTTTGTGTGCACTTCCTTCCCGCCGACGCCCGCCAGGGCGCCATCTGCCGGCAGAGCGTTAGGTGGTGGTGTGCGCGTCAATACTGGTGGCGTGGTTTTCAACTCATCTCCGCCGACACCGGACAGATGGCTAACGAGAACGACTCGAGTGGCTGAAGTGTCGGCTGCAGCGCCAAGTTGGGACTCGTTGCCTGCTGTGCCATTTATGCTGTCGATAGATGGCGACGCCTTCCCCGAGACGTGCGAAGCCGCCAAAGCGACGATGTCGAGGTTCTCGTTACGGGTTGATTCCACGACCGCATCGACTGCCGACTTCTTCTCCGACTCCAAGCCATCTGCACGCAGAATGATGTCAATCAATTCGTGTGCGAGATCGACGTTATCGATGATGCCGTTCTTCGCACTCGTCACAGAGATGACGCTGTCACGATAGAGCTGTTCGGAGGCGTCGAGCTTGCCCTTGACCGCCTGTATATCGGCGATCCGCTTATCGAGCGCAGCGTTAGCGGATATCGCCCCTCCCCCTGACCAGAGGCCGACTCCGCCGAACATTGCACTGCGTTCTTGTCTTGCGGCATCAAGCTGTGCGCCAAGAGTCTTCGAAACTATGCCGATTGCATCTGCGCATGCTTGCAGTACATCTTCGTCTACGTCAGGCCATGCCGGTGGCGCTGCCATCCCGTACCGATCGTTTGGTCGCGAGATACCCATTGTTAAGTCACGCGCACTCGATGAAGGGATCGTTAAGACTGTGCGGCGACCATCGCGATGTCGTTGTGCGCCATGGCCAGCCAACCAGCCGCGGTACACGTTTAGGGGCAGTAAGACTGGATGGCTCAACTGTCCTTTGCTCCATTACGCACCCGCCGCCTTGCATGCATCGAATATCGCGTTGGTGAGGTCGACAGCCACTCCAGAGAGGTAAGAATCGGCTGACGTGTAAGTAGGCAGCGCTTCAACAAACGCACGGCGGTACTGCGCAGCGAGGACTGCGAAATCCTCCAGTGTTGCGCTCTCGCTACGGCGACCGAGATCCTCTACGTCATCGGCGAATGTGCTAATCACTGTCTTAAGTGAATCGGCAACCGAGCGCTGCTCGGGATTCCATTCAGCAAAAGGTTTACTCGCGTCGATTGTGCCCCAAGCGGTGGTGTCAGCTTGGAACCGACGCAATAAGCCTTCCCACTCCCCGCATGTTGGATCCGGCGTTGTTAAGAATTGTTCCGGGTTGTTGGGATTCTGAATCGCTGCAATTCGAGATGGTGGATCGGGAGCTGGAAGCAGAGGCGCCCACGCTTGAGCAGTGCCGTAGGTGATCGAGGCACACAAGTTCGCCAAAGCCGACGATGTGTCAGCAGCGACGATGGCTAGATAATTGTCGACGGGCTCGTAAGTGGGAATGGCGTTTCCGTAAGCGCGCGCATATGCAATGAACTGCTCGTAGAGTTTGCGGATCACGCGATGAGGTGTGATCTCGACCAGCCGTGTCGATTGGTCTGCTGCTGCGATCATCGCCCGCCCCACCGCGTGGTACTGCGTGCGCTGTTCGGTTGTCCATTGCTCGGCGGGGATGGAACGGTCGATGCTGTCCCATCCGTTATGTTGCGCCTGAGCAAGCGTGCTGTTGATCGGAGTCCACGCTGCACATGTCGGGTCTTCGGTGATGATGTTGGCGGGGCCTTTGTCGTCGGCGCTCGCTAGGCCAAATGTGTTGGCCGACGGATTCGAGCCGTCGCTGCCGTCGTCCTTCGTCACCGAAATCGTCACTGCCACAGTCACTCCGATGACCACAAGCAACGCTACGGCGCCCAACGCCCACTTCCAGCCGTTGCCCCGCTTCTTCGGCGGCGGCCCCGGAGACCATTGCTGTGGCGGCCACGGCGGCTGCTGCGGAGGGTAGGGGCCTCCCGGCGGCGGATGACTCATAGTGCGGTCTCCGGCGCCGCCTCAGCCGGGCGCGTCGGCGCCGGCTTCGGTGGCACCGCGGGCGGCGGCGGTTCGAACTCCTGCACCTGCGGCTCGGGCGCCCGTTCACCGCCAGCAGTGCTAGGCGCGGCTCCCTGGACCTCGGCCCGTGGCGTCTCTGCCCCAGGCGGCTCTTTCTCTGTCGTCGACGCCGAAACCGCCTCGTCTCCTTCGGGTTTCAGTTCATCCTCGGCACTTGCCATCTCCGACACCTGCCCGACCTGTTGCATGGCGCTCTGCAAGCCCTGCATCATCGCCGCCGGGATTGCCCCTGCCATGCCAGCCAACTGCATCGGAATCTGAGCTGCCTGTTGCGCCAATTGCATTGGCATCTGCATCATCTGGCCCATCTGGCCGGCCTGCTCAGCTGCACCAGCACCCGACGTCGTTGCACCCTCCGCCGCACCAGCACCCGAGCCACCGCCTGTGGACCCTGCTTCATCCCCGTCCAACTCGCTCAGGCGCTTCAGAATCTCTTCGGCAAGCTGCCGATCAGCCGCGTCATACATACCGGCCGCGGTCAACACGTTCTGCGCGTAACGCGTCAACTCCTCTTTGGTCACCGGGAGTTGAGCCAGTACCGGGTCCACCACTTCGGCGACCTTGCCCGCAATCGCGACCGACAGCGCATCCGCGCCCGTCGGACTGAACGAGGCCGGCGGGGGAGGGATCGCCGCCGCGAGCGCCTGCAGTCTGCTCCCAGCCTCGAGCACCAACGGCGCGTCGATCCGCAGGGTCTCTGTCATTGGCACTCCGCACAGCGGCCATCTCGGCGCCGAATTGATTGGCAAGCCTCGTCAGGCGTCACTTCGCAAATGCTACCTGAACAGCAACCCCCGCAGTCGCACGAATTTGCGGCCCCAAGACGGCGCCGGAATGCTCGATCGACACCGTCGTCTACCAGCCAAAACTCGAGTAATGGCCACGTCGGAGAGTTACGAGGCCGATCCGACGCGCGCCCAGACTATCCCAGGAAAAGAGTCCGCAAGCCGGCCAGCTAGCAAACAATCTCAGGCCGGCACGCGAGGCATCGCCCGACGCGCGCCCGGCGCGACAGGAGTGCAGGAGCACCCCATCGCAGATATTCACATCAGTCACAACTGCATCAGAAAAAACATCAGATGATATTTCGGCGCGCCTCGGACCGTTTGCTTGACCCCAGGTATCTAATGACTTCATGGGGGGCGCTGCGATATGGTAGAGCCCTGATCAGCAACATATATCGACACAGGAGTCAGTTCCGTGTACCTCAACCCGCTTTCTCGTTCACGGGTGAGTCGAATCGCCTGGTCACTTTTCCGTCATCCCTTGAAGAGCCGCGGATTCCCCGCGAAGGCTGAGCGCCTGATCACGCCGGACGAACTCCTTCGTTACGGGTTCTAGCGAACTCACCAGCCACAGCCCATTGGCGACGGCCGGCCGCCTGTCACTCGTTTGCCGGCCGTTACCTTTTTGTGATCATTGCCCGTCGAGCAGGCCCGACACCCTGATCTCTTCCGCCAGCGGCTCCAGAACGCGTGGGTCGTGCGGCGGTGGCAGGTAGACGATCGCTAGGTCCAGCCCTTCTTTCCCCAGCGCCGCCGCCTCCTCGACGACCGCGCCGTAATTGAGATCCGGGTTCAGCCGGACATGGGCCGACAGCATGATCTCGCCGGGATCGCGGCCGATGTCTGCGCAGTGCGCGGCCAACACTTCGCGCTTACGTGCGAACACATCCGGCGGTCCACCGACGAAATTCCAGTGTTGCGCGTACTTGGCGGTGATCTTCAGCGTGCGTTTCTCTCCATTGCCGCCGATGCAGATCGGCGGGTGCGGCTGTTGCGGCCCCTTCGGTTCGTTGCGTGCATCCTTGAGTTGGTAGAACTTGCCGTCGAACGTGGTGGTTTCCTGGCTCAGCAGCCCGGTGAGCACCTCGCAGGCCTCCTCGAAACGATCGAAGCGTTCCTTGATGGTGCCCAGCTCGATGCCGTAGGCACCGGACTCCTCTTCGTTCCAGCCGGCGCCGATGCCGAGCTCCAGACGGCCGTCGGAGATGATGTCCAGCGACGCGGCCATGTTGGCTAGCACCGCCGGATGACGGTAGTGGATGCCGGTCACCAACGTCCCGAGCCGTAGTCGCTTGGTTGCCTGCGCCAACGCCGTCAACGTGATCCAACCTTCCAAACACGGGCCGGTCGAGTCGGAGAAGATGGGGTAGAAGTGATCGAAAGTCCAACCAGACTCGAAGATCTCGATATCGTCGGCGGCCTGCCAAACGGCCAGCATGTCCGCCCAGGTGGTGTTCTGCGGGGACGTCTTGAATGCGAAGCGCATTTCGTCGAGCGTAGTCGCCGTTACCCGGCTTCGCCGTACTCGTCGAACCAGTGCGCGAGCTTTCCGCGCCGGCTGACCGCTCGCAGCCTCCGCTCGGTGGCCGCTCGTGTCTTGCTCGTGGTGACGATGAGCAGTTCGTCGCCGATGGCAAGCCGGGTGTCGGGTTGCGGCACGAACGTGTTTCCGTCGCGGATGATCAACGTGATCACGCTCGGGTCGGGTAGCCGCAGTTCGCGGACGGTGACGTTGTGCAGGCGCGACGGTGCGTGCACAGTCATCGTGAGCAGTTCGGCCTCGAGCACGTCCAGCGGAGCCGACTCCACCTGGATCTCGCGGGTGGCCTCCTTCGATATCAGCCCCAACCGGCGCGCCACCAGACCCAGGCTTGGCCCCTGCACCAGGGTGAACACCACGACGAGGATGAACACGATGTTGAGCAACCGAAGGCTGTCGGGAACGCCGCCGACGATCGGAAAGGTCGCCAACACGATCGGGACCGCACCCCGCAATCCCGCCCATGACACGAAAAGCTGTTCGCGCCAAGGTATTCGGAACCCGAGAAGGGAAATCGCGACGGACAGTGGCCGTGCGATCAACAACAGGACGAGTCCGATGACGACCGCGGGCAGCACCTCGGCGGCCAGATCGCCCGGATCCACCAGCAGGCCGAGCAACACGAACAGGCCGATCTGTGCCAGCCAGGCCAGTCCCTCGGCGAACGAGCGCGTCGCCGAGCGGTGGGGGAGCCCGGAATTGGCGAGCACCAGCGCAGACACGTACGCCGCAAGGAACCCGCTGGCGTGTGCCGCACCCGCCGCCGCAAAGGCCACCATGCCCAGACCGAACGCCGCGAGCGGATACAAGCCGGAGGCCGGAAGCGCGATCCGGCGCAGGCCGAAGGCACCCACCACGCCGAGGACCACGCCGATCACGCCGCCCGCCGCCAACTCATAGGCCACCGTCACGAGCGTGTGCACCGGGGAGAGCTCCAGCGGTGCGGCGCTGAACAACAGAACGAGGATGACGGCCGGGGCATCGTTGAAACCCGACTCGGCTTCGAGCAACCCCGCGACCCGCCGGGGCAGGGGCACGACCCGCAGCACCGAGAACACCGCGGCCGCGTCGGTCGACGAGACGATTGCACCCAGCAGCAGCGCCAGTTGCCAGTCCATGCCCAGCAGCAGATGCGCACCCGCCGCGGTGACGATCATGCTGACGCCGACGCCGACGGTGGCCAGCACCCCGGCTGGAGCCAATACCTTGCGGATGTCGGCGAAATTGGTGGTCAGGCCGCCCTCGATGAGGATGATCGCCAAGGCCACGGTGCCGAGGTGGTCCGCGAGCAGATAGTTGTCGAACTGCAGTCCCAGCCCGTCCTCGCCGACGATGACGCCGACGGCCAGGAACAGCAGCAGGCTCGGTAAGCCGATGCGGCTGGCCGCCCGCGTGGCCACGATGCTGGCCAACAGCACGAGCCCACCCGCGAGCAGCATCAGATACAGCTGCTGCAGGGTCATCTCTTCCCCGTTCGGGACCGGGTGGCTGGTGCGATGTGCAGTCAACACCTACCACGGCAGCGGATAAGTCAGTATGAAATGGTGGTCCGCCTTTGGAAGCGATCTGCCGAGGTGTCAAGCGGTGCGGAGGAACGCCGCTCGATGCGCATCGGCATCGCGGGTGCGGGAGCGGTCGGCCGCTCGGTCGCCCAGGAGCTGATCGACTACGGGCACAAGGTCTTGCTGATCGAGCACAGCGTCCGGCACTACGAGCCCCACACCGTGCCCGAGGCCGACTGGTTGTTGGCCGACGCCTGCGAAGTGGCTGTGCTGCAGGAGGCGGGGATCGAGACTTGCGACGTGGTGATCGCCGCAACGGGCGACGACAAGGTGAACCTGACCATGTCGCTGTTGGCCAAGACAGAGTTCGGGGTGGGCCGGGTGCTCGCGCGCGTCAACGACATGCGCAACCAGTGGCTGTTCAACGAGGCGTGGGGCGTCGACCTCGCGGTGTCCGCGCCGGCGGCCCTGGTCGCGGCGATCGAGGGCGCCATCGACATCGGGCATGTGGTTCGGTTGATGGAGCTGCGGCAGGGGCAGGTCAGCTTGGCCAAACTCACGCTGCCCGAAGGGGATCCGTTGGTGGGCCGACGGATGGCCGACTTGCCGCTGTCGGAGAACAGCGCGTTGGCGATCGTCATCCGGGAGAGCGGGATCGTTCTCCCGACGCCCGACGATGTGCTCGAAGCGGGCGACGAGATGCTGTTCTTCGTCGGCGGCGGCGTGACGAACGAGGTGTCGGCGCTTGTCCAGGGGGTCATCGAACCCCTCGACGACCAGGCCCATCCCGCCGACTGATCGGACCGGATGAAGCCGCGCGGTTATGCGCTCGCTCAACTATCTGATAAAGTTTTCAACTATTAAATTTTAGAAAACAACATTTCTTCAGGGGTGTCGGTGGAGCCGCTGTACAAGCTCAAGGGCGATTTCTTCAAGACCCTCGGCCATCCGGCACGCGTCCTGATCTTGGAGCTGCTGGTCGAGAAGGACCGTTCCGTCGGCGAACTGCAGCCGGAGGTCGGACTTGAATCCTCCAACCTCTCGCAGCAGTTGGGTGTGTTGCGCAGGGCCGGGGTCGTGACGGCCCGCAAGGAGGGCAACAGCGTCATCTACTCCATCGCCTCACCGGACATCGCCGAGCTGCTCGCGGTCGCACGCAAGGTGCTGACGACGGTGCTCAGTGACCGCGTCGCCGTCCTGGAGGACCTTCGTGCCGATGTCGAGGGCGAGCAATGAGCTGGCTGCGCAAGATATTTCGCATCGGGCGCATCGTCGAGCCGAAGCCGCCGGCACCGGAGCCGACGGTACAACCGCCTGCGGGCGTGCGGGGTTCGCTGCAGATCCGCCACGTCGACGCCGGTTCGTGCAACGGCTGTGAGGTGGAGGTCGGCGGAGCGTTCGGCCCCGTCTACGACGCCGAGCAGTACGGAGCCCGCCTGGTGGCCTCCCCTCGGCACGCCGACGCCCTGCTGGTCACCGGCGTCGTCACCCGCAACATGGCCGAACCACTTCGCAACACCGTCGAGTCCACCCCCAAACCGCGGGTGGTCATCGCCTGTGGTGACTGCGCCCTGAACCGGGGCGTCTTCGCCGACGCCTACGGGGTGGTCGGCGCGGTCGGCGAAGTGGTCCCCGTCGACGTCGAGATACCGGGCTGTCCGCCCACCCCCGACCAGATCGTCGCCGCACTGCGATCGGTGACCGGCAAGTGACCGCGACGCTGGCGGCTCCACCAAGGAGCTCGCGAAAACCCTTGTCCCGCAGCAGCTTCAGTATCATCATGGGACTGAGCACCTCGGCTGTCGGCGCCATCGGAGTGTGGCTGGGCCTGATCGCCGTGTTCGGCCCCGCCCGTGACGTACGCATCGGCTGGCTGCTGCCGTTGGCCGGCGTGCACCTGCACCTTGATCCGCTCGGCGGGTTCTTCATGGCGTTGACCGGCGCGGTCGCGGTGCCGGTCGGCATCTATGCGATCGGATACGCACACGAGCTGAGCCGCACCGCGACGACCGTGCTTCCCCTGTTCGTGGCCGCCATGTTGCTGGTGCCCGCGGCGGGATCGGTGACGACGTTCTTGTTCGCCTGGGAGCTGATGGCCATCGCCTCGTTGGTCCTGGTGCTCACCGACCACACCCGGCCCCCGGTGCGCTCGGCGGCGTTGGTTTACGCGGTGATGACCCAACTCGGCTTCGTCGCGATCCTGGTCGGCCTCATGGTGCTGTCCGCGGCGGGCGGCGCGGACCGCTTCGCGGACCTGGGCGGTGTGTCCGAAGGCACGCGGACGATGGTCTTTCTGCTCACGCTCGCCGGCTTCGGGTCGAAGGCCGGTTTGGTGCCGTTGCACGCCTGGTTGCCGCGGGCCCACCCCGAAGCGCCCAGCCCGGTGTCGGCGTTGATGAGCGCGGCGATGGTGACCCTCGGCATTTACGGCATCGTGCGCATCGACCTGCAGCTGCTCGGACCTGGACCCCGCTGGTGGGCGCTGACGCTACTGGCCGTCGGGGCGGCGTCGGCGCTCTACGGCGTGCTGCAGGCTTCGGTGGCGGCGGATCTCAAACGGCTGCTTGCGTATTCGACCACCGAGAATATGGGCCTGATCACCCTGGGGCTGGGCGCGGCGACGTTGTTCGCCGACGCCGGCGCGGGCGCACCTGCGACCATCGCGATGACCGCGGCCGTGCTGCATCTTCTCGCGCATGCGGCGTTCAAGTGCCTGGCGTTCATGGCCGCGGGGTCGGTGCTGTCGGTGACCGGGCTGCGTGATCTCGACCGGCTCGGCGGGCTGGCGCGGCGGATGCCCGCGACGACGACACTGTTCGGGGTGGCTGCCCTCGGCGCGTCCGGGCTGCCGCTCGGCGCCGGCTTCGTCAGCGAGTGGCTGCTGCTTCAGTCGCTGATCCGCGCCCCGGGCAACGACACGGTGGTGTCGCTGCTGGGGCCGCTGGCCATGGGGGCGGTCGCGCTGACGGCCGGCCTCGGGGTGGCCACCATGGTCAAGGCGTTCGGCATCGGCTTTCTGGCCCGGCCGCGTTCCGAACCCGCTTCGGCGGCAAGGGAATCCTCGCGCACGATGGTCGGCGCCATGACCATCGCCGCCATCGGCTGTGCGTTGATCGCGGTGGTTCCCGGGCTGGTCGCCCCCGCACTACGGCGGGTGCTCGAGACGCTGCCCGCAGCGCAGACGGTCAACTTCACCGACTTCGGGATCATGATCCGGCTGCCCGGTGTCCCCGGGTCCCTCGCGCCTGCGGTGATCGCGGGGGCGCTGGTGCTGGCGATCCTCGCCGTGGTCGTCGCCAGCCAGTGGCGGTCCCGACGCCGGCCGGCCGCCGAACGGCTGCCGTTGTGGGCCTGCGGCGCGGGCGACCTGACCGCGCGGATGCAGTACACCGCAACGTCGTTCGCCGAACCGCTGCAGCGGGTGTTCGACGACGTTCTTCGCCCCGACACCGCCATCGAGGTCACCCCGACCGCCGAATCGCGGTACATGGCCGACCGTGTCACCTACCGGAACCGGATCGGCGACGCCATCGAGGAGCGGCTGTACACACCGGTCGTGCGCGCGGTGGCGACCGCGGCCGCGGTGATCCGCCGCGCCCACACCGGCAGCATCCACCTCTACCTGGCCTACGGGGCGCTGGGTGTACTGATCATCCTGGTGGTCGCCAAATGAACCTGATGTCCTACCTCGCGGGGGTGGCCCAACTGGCCACGGTGGTCCTCGGTGCGCCGCTGGTGATCGGGTTGATGCGCCAGGTCCGTGCGCGCTGGGAGGGCCGCGCCGGTGCGGGGGTGCTGCAGCCGTGGCGGGATCTGCGCAAACAGCTTGGCAAACAACAGATCACGCCCGAGGGCACCACGCTGATCTTCGCCGCCGCGCCGTTCGTGCTCGCCGGCACCACGCTCCTGATCGCAGCGATCGCCCCGGTGGTGGCCACCGGGTCGCCGCTGGACTCCAGCGCCGATCTGTTCGCCGTCGTCGGGCTGTTGTTCCTGGGCACGGTCGCGCTCACCCTCGCAGGCATCGACACCGGTACCTCGTTCGGCGGCATGGGCGCCAGCCGTGAGACCACCATCGCCGCTCTGGTGGAGCCGACGATCCTGCTGGCGGTCTTCGCATTGTCGATCCCGGCCGGATCGGCGAATCTGGGTGCACTGGTGGCTAATACGTTGGACAACCCGGGCCAGGTGGTGTCGCTGTCCGGTGTGTTGGCGTTCGCCGCGCTGGTGGTGGTGATCATCGCGGAAACGGGCCGGTTGCCGGTGGACAACCCCGCCACCCACCTCGAGCTGACGATGGTGCACGAGGCGATGGTCCTCGAATACGCCGGGCCGAAGCTGGCCCTGGTGGAGTGGGCGTCGGCGATGCGGATGACCGTACTGCTGGCGCTGCTGGCGAACCTGTTCCTGCCGTGGGGAATTGCCGGTGACCAGCCGACCGCGCTCGCGGTGGCAGTCGGCGTGGTCGCCGTCGCGGTGAAGGTCGGTGTGCTGGCGCTGCTGCTGGCCAGTGTCGAGGTGTTCATCGCCAAGCTGCGGCTGTTCCGGGTGCCCGAACTCCTGGCCGGGTCCTTCCTGCTCGCCTTGCTCGCGGTGACCGCGGCCAGCTTCTTCACGGTGGGGGCCGCATGATCGACTCGAACTTCATCACGCTCATCGGGTTCGCCGCGGGCGGGCTCACCCTGGCGGCGGTGCTCATCGTGTGGCGGCGTGACCTGCGTGCCATCGTCCGCCTGCTGGCCTGGCAGGGCGTGGCGCTGGCCGCGATTCCGGTGGTGCGTGGTCTGCACGACGCCGAAATCGCGCTGGTCGCCGTGGGAGTCGCGGTGCTGGTGCTGCGCGCCGGGGTACTGCCGTGGCTGCTGGCTCGCGCGCTGGCCGCCGAGCAGGAGGCCCAGCGTGAAGCGACACCGCTGGTGAACACCGCTACCTCGCTGCTGATCGCCGGCGTGCTGACCATCGTGGCGTTCGCGATCACCCGCCCGCTGGTCGACCTGTCGCCGGACCCGGTCGTCAGCGCAGTGCCCGCGGCGTTCGCGGTGATCCTCATCGCGTTGTTCGTGATGGCCACCCGACGGCACGCAGTGTCGCAGGCGGCCGGTTTTCTCATGCTGGACAACGGGATCACCGCCGCGGCGTTCCTGCTGACCGCCGGGGTGCCGTTGATCGTGGAACTCGGCGCGTCGCTGGACGTGCTGTTCGTGGTGCTGATCATCGGGGTGCTGACCGGCCGGTTGCGTCGGGCATTCGGCGGCGCCGACCTCGATCGCCTGCAGGAGCTGCGGGACTGATGACCACACTTCTGCTCGCCCCCGTCCTCGTGCCCGCCGCCGCGGCGCTGGTGAATCTCCTTGCCGGATGGCGGCGTTGGACCGCGGCGCTGTCATTGGTCTCGGCCGTCACCGTGCTGGTCTGCGGCATCGTGCTCGCCACCCGGGTCGAGTCCGCTCCGCACCTGGCGCTGGGCGGTCTGCTGCGCGCCGACGCGCTCTCGGTCACCATGCTGATCGTCATCGGCGTGGTGGCCAGCCTGTCGACATGGGCCAGCGTCGGCTACATCGGCGCCGAACTCGAACACGGTCACACCGATGCGGGCGGTGCACGGCTGTACGGCGTCCTGACTCCGGCGTTCATCGCAGCGATGGCACTTGCGGTGAGCGCCAACAACATCGGGGTGATCTGGGTCGCCGTGGAGGCCACTACCGTCGTCACCGCGTTCCTTGTCGGGCACCGTCGCACCCGCGCCGCGCTGGAGGCGACGTGGAAGTACGTGATGATCTGCTCAGTGGGCATCGCGGTGGCGCTGCTGGGCACCGTCCTGATGTACTTCGCCGCTCAGCACGCGGGCGCACCCGAGGCGCAGGCGCTCAACCTCGACGTGCTCGCGGCGTACGCGGCCGGGCTCGATCCGGGCGTGGCGCGCCTAGCGGGCGGGCTGCTGCTCATCGGTTACGGCGCCAAGGCCGGCCTGTTCCCGTTCCACACCTGGCTCGCCGACGCCCACAGCCAGGCCCCGGCGCCGGTGTCGGCGTTGATGAGCGGTGTGCTTCTGGCCGTGGCGTTCTCGGTGCTGTTGCGCATCAAACCGGTCATCGATGCCGCGACCGGGCCCGGCTTCCTGCGCACCGGGTTGATCGTGCTCGGCTTGATGACGCTGCTCATCTCCGCGCTGATGTTGGTGGTCACCGGCGACGTCAAGCGCATGCTCGCATACTCGTCGATGGAGAACATGGGACTGATCGCGATCGCCGCCGCGGCAGGCACACCGCTGGCGATCGCGGGCCTGCTGCTACACGTGTTCGCCCACGGTGTCGGCAAGACTGTGCTGTTCCTGGCGGGCGGTCAGCTGCAGATCGCGCACGACTCCACCGCGATCCGTGACATCAGCGGGGTGGTGCGCCGCTCCCGGATGGTCGGCGGGTCGTTCTCGGTCGGACTGATTGTGCTGCTCGGGTTGCCACCGTTCGCGATGTTCGCCAGTGAACTCGCCATCGCGCGCTCGCTCGCCGACGCCGGCTTGGCCTGGGCGCTCGCCGCGGCGATACTCTTGGTCGCGGTCGCGTTCACGGCGCTCGTGCGCAATTCGGGTCGCATGCTGCTCGGGACGGCACCGGCCGGCGCGCCCGCGATCGCGGTGCCCGGCTCGGTGGCGGCGGCGCTGGTGGTGGGCGTGGCGGTCTCGATCGTCCTTGGTATCACGGTGGGTCCGCTCACGGAGCTGTTCGCCGACGCCGCAAGCCTGCTCGGAGGGCTGCGATGAGAAGCTATGTACGGCATCGTATCTCGCGAGAGTCCCTCAGGGACAAGGCCGAGGAGCTCTTCGGGTCTGGGTTCCGGCTCGCGCTGGTGGCGGGGCACGATGACGGCGACGGTGTGCTACGGACGGTGTATTTGTTCCTCGCCGGTCACCCCGACCGTCGGGTGGAACTCGAATGCGTCCTGCCGCCAGGCGATCCCGAAGTGCCGTCGCTGGCATACCTGTCGTTTCCGGCCAGCCGGTTCGAGCGGGAGATGGCCGACCTGTACGGGATTCGCCCGGTTGGACATCCGCGCCCCCGCCGGTTGGTCCGGCACGCGCACTGGCCGCAGGATTGGCATCCCATGCGCCAAGACGCCGGCCCGCCACCGGAATTCGAGCCGAGGGGGCGTTTTCCGTTCGTCACCGTGGAGGGTACGGGCGTGTACGAGATCCCGGTGGGGCCGGTACACGCCGGACTGATCGAGCCGGGCCATTTCCGGTTCTCGGTGGTCGGCGAGACGGTGCTGCGGCTCAAAGCCCGGCTGTGGTTCGTGCACCGCGGCGTGGAGAAGCTGTTCGAGGGCACACCCGCCGGCGCGGGCGCGGCGCTGGCCGAACGGGTCAGCGGCGACACCTCGGCCGGCCACGCGCTGGCCCACAGCCTCGCCGTCGAGGACGCCCTCGGCATCACGCTTCCCGACACCGCACACCGGCTCCGGGCCCTTGTCGTCGAGCTGGAGCGGCTCTACAACCACGCCACCGACCTCGGTGCCCTGGCCAACGACGTCTCGCTCGGGATCGCCAACACCCACGCGCTGCGGATCAAGGAACGCCTCCTGCGCCTCAACGCCGAGGTGACCGGCCACCGTCTGCTGCGGGGCGCCATCCGCCCCGGTGGGGTGGTGCTGCGCACGCTGCCCGACCCCGTCGTGCTGCGGGAGATCGTGGCCGACCTGGCCGAGGTGACCGAGCTCACCCTGCGCAACAACGTGGTCTACGACCGCTTCGCAGGCACCTCGGTGCTCGCCAAGGACGACGCCCTCGCCTTGGGATGTCTCGGCTACGCCGCCCGGGCCAGCGGCGTTCGCACCGATGCCCGCGTCGACCACCCGACGACCGAACTTCCGGTCACCGAGGTCGGCGCGACCACCGGGGACGTGCTCGCCCGATACACGGTGCGACGCGACGAGTTCGCCGCATCGGTCGAGTTGGCGTGCGCGCTGATCGAGTCACACAGCGGCTCGCTCGAATACCAGGAACCCGTCGACGGGCGCGGTGGGTCGTCCAGCGGTGTCGGCATCGTCGAGGGCTGGCGCGGCACCATCGTGCACCGCGTCGAGGTGGGCGCCGACGGGAAACTCACCCGGGCCAAGATCGTCGACCCGTCCTGGTTCAACTGGCCGGCCCTTCCCGTTGCGATGGCCGACACGATCGTTCCCGACTTCCCGTTGACCAACAAGAGCTTCAACCTGTCCTACGCCGGAAACGATCTGTGACGTCGCGCTGACCACCGTGACCGATGCCCAGCTGAGCGCGGCCACGCCGTGCGAGGACACGCGTATGGACGAGCTGTTGGCCCTATCGGGGGTCTGACGGGACGTGACCCGGCATGGCGCGCGCCCTGACCGGGCACACTGGAGGTATGGATCCCGTCATCGCCCTGCGCCAGATCGCCTACTACAAGGACCGCGCGCGAGAAGACCCCCGCCGGGTGATGGCCTACCGGAATGCCGCCGACATCGTGGAACGCCTGTCCGCGGAGGAGCGGGAACGCCATGGGGCGGCCAACTCCTGGCAATCGCTGCCCGGTATCGGGCCCAAGACGGCAAAGGTCATCGCACAGTCGTGGGCCGGAGGCGAGCCCGATGCGCTTGTCGAACTACGTTCCAACGCAGCAGATCTCGGTGGCGGCGACGTGCGCGCAGCGCTGCGTGGCGATTTACACGTGCACTCGAACTGGTCCGACGGATCCGCGCCGATCGAAGAGATGATGCTGGCGGCAAGGGATTTGGGCCACGAGTACTGCGCGTTGACCGACCACTCGCCGCGGTTGCGAGTGGCCAACGGACTGTCCGCCGACCGGCTGCGCAAGCAACTCGACGCGATCGACGAACTGCGTGAGGCCGTCGCGCCGATGCGGATCCTCACCGGCATCGAGGTCGACATCCTCGAGGACGGATCGCTCGACCAGGAGGAGGAGCTGCTGGAACGCCTCGACGTGGTGGTGGCCAGCGTGCACTCCAAGCTGGCGATGGACGAAGCGTCGATGACGCGCCGCATGCTCAGGGCCGTGGCCAATCCACACACCGACGTGCTCGGACACTGCACCGGACGCCTGGTCACCGGCGGGCGCGGCATGCGGGCGGAGTCGAAGTTCGATGCCGAGAAGGTGTTCACCGCCTGTGCCGAGCACGGCACCGCCGTCGAGATCAACTCGCGGCCCGAACGCCGCGATCCACCCACCCGACTGCTGAACCTGGCGCTGGACATCGGCTGCGTGTTCTCTATCAACACCGACTCGCATGCGCCCGGCCAGCTCGAGTTTCTCGGCTACGGCGCCTCACGTGCGCTTGACGTGGATGTGCCCGTGGAGCGGATCGTCAACACCTGGCCGGCCGACAAATTGTTGGCCTGGACTGAATCGTAAAATGGCGTTACCGTAAGCGGCGTTCGCATCGATTCGCTCCGTGGCTATAACGCGTGCGTCGATAGCTAATCGGAATCTGCAATAAATATTGCGCCCTGAAAAGCGTCCGACTCCGCATGCTCGCGTAATGCTGCCTGTACGCGCGTGGTTCGCGACAGTTTCTGAAGCAATTAATCCCAAAACGTTATACCTGCTTACCAACCTTGCTAGTGTCGCCACATTGAATGCATCCGGGGATGGGTGAACGCGCCGCTGTAATGCGCGGTCGGGGGAAAGGGGTAACTCGATGGTCGCCGCAAGCAAAATTGAGGGTTTTTCCAGCAACGTCAAGTGGCATAATTTCCGCGCGGAGCGCGCGGCAAATTCAGCTTCTTATGCGCGGTATGTAGGTCGAGTTGGCGCCTTGGCGGTGGCGTTGGGCGTCGGCGTCGCCGTCGCGACGGGTGGGACGGGATTGGCGTGGGCCAACCCGGGTTCAGCGGGCGATTCGCCCAGTTCGGGGGAGTCGTCGAGTGACGGCGCGGATTCATCATCGGGGCAGGCTGCCGGCGGAGAATCCGCTGCGACGCAGACCGAGAGCGGGACCGTCGACGATGAGCCTGATGGAGACGACGGCGACGGTCTCGATTCGGATGCCGATGACGCCGCCGACGCCGGGCAGCCCACCGACACCACCCTGCCGACCGACGATGACGAGTATGAAGACTCCGACGAGCACGACGGCGTCGAGGGCGACGATCAGGACAGTACGGCCGCTACGGTCGAGCCGGAATCAATAGTCACTCAACGCGACTCCGCCCTGCAGGGCGGCGCGTCAGATGATGTTGAGAAGGCCGCGGAGCGTATCGACGATATGGCTTCCGTCGCCGAGCCCGTCGATGATCCCCGCGCCTCCGAGCTGACCGAACAGCAGCAGCCGGCAGAGTCATCGACGAGCCGGGTGAGTGCTGAGACCCTCGTGGACGAATCTGTCCAGGTGGCGACGATCTTGGTGGAGGACGAGCCGACCCCGACGGCGACGGAAACCTCAAGCGACGTGGTCGGGATTGCGAGCACAGTCATGGCCGCGCTGCTGTCGCCCTTCGTGGCGCCAGGACCTGGGGCGCCTGCCGAGCCACCGTTGGCGTGGGCGTTGCTGGGCTGGGTGCGTCGCGAGTGGCAGCACATGCTCCTGAACCGCACGCCAACCCCGGTGGTCGATGACATCACCACTTCGGAGGACACGCCGATCACCGTCGATGTCGTCACCGGCACCGACCCCGACGCGGTCGCCGGGGATGTGGTGACCATGACCGAGTTGACCCAGCCGCAGAACGGGACGGTGACCTACGAGGGTGGCACCCTGACCTACACCCCGAATGCCGATTTCCACGGCACCGATACCTTCACCTACACGATCTCCGATGAGGAGAGCCCCCTGCATGTCCATGGGCTGCGGGGACTGTGGGCCGTCCTGTTCGGCGGCGACGCCGGCCATGCCAGCACCGTCACCGTCACTGTGACGGTCAACCCGGTCAACGACGTCCCCGAGGCGGTCGACGACTTCGTCACCGTCGCTGAGGATTCCGGGGCAACCGTGATCGACGTGTTGGACAACGACACCGATCTCGACGGTGACGACCTCGCGGTCATCGCCGTCGGGTCCGCGGCGAACGGCACTGCCACGTTGACCGACGGGGTCATCACCTACGCCCCGAATGCGGACTTCTACGGCACGGATTCGTTCTCCTACACCATCTCCGACGGCATGGGCGGTACCGCCACCGCCACCGTGACGGTCACGGTGACCGCCGAGCAGGATCCGCCTGCCCCGGCGGATGACATGTACACCACCGACGAGGACACGACGCTGAACATCCCCGCGCCGGGAGTGTTGGGCAACGACGTCGACGTCGACGGGGATGACCTGTCGGTGCAGCTCGCCCAACAACCCCTGCATGGCATTGTCTCGCTCAACGAGGATGGTTCGTTCACTTATACGCCGACAAGTGACTTTCACGGCGTCGATTCGTTCGTCTATACCGTTACCGACGGTAATGGCGGAACCGCCACGGCCACTGTGTATGTGACGGTGAATCCGGTCAACGACGCCCCTGAGGCTGAGGATGACGCGGTGACGGTCGACGAGGACTCCGGCGCGAAAGTCATCGACGTGTTGGGGAACGACACCGACGTCGACGGGGACGCGCTCTCGGTGACTACCGTCGGCTCCGCGGACAACGTGGCGGTTCCGCCGTTACCGTCGGCGATGGTGTAGGTGAACGAATCGGTGCCGTGGAAGTCCGCGTCCGGGGTGTAGGTGATGACACCGTCGGACAACGGCACGGTCACGTTGACCGACGGTGTCATCACCTACACCCCGGACGCGGACTTCCACGGCACCGATTCGTTCACCTATACCATCGCCGACGGTAATGGCGGAACCGCCACGGCCGCCGTTACCGTCGGCGATGGTGTAGGTGAACGAATCGGTGCCGTGGAAGTCCGCGTCCGGGGTGTAGGTGATGACACCGTCGGTCAACGTGACCGTGCCGTTGTCCGACGGTGTCATCACCTACACCCCGGACGTCGACTTCCACGGCACCGATTCGTTCACCTATACCATCGCCGACGGTAACGGCGGAACCGCCACGGCCACTGTGTATGTGACGGTGAATCCGGTCAACGATGCTCCCGAGGCCGTCGATGACTTCGTGACGGTTGACGAGGATTCCGGCGCCACTGTGGTCGATGTGTTGGGCAACGACACCGACGTCGAGGGTGACGAGCTCACGGTGACTGGTGTCGGCACCGCAAGCAATGGGACGGTCACGTTGACCGACGGTGTCATCACCTACACCCCGGACGTCGACTTCCACGGCACCGATTCGTTCACCTACACCATCGCCGACGGTAACGGCGGAACCGCCAGTGCCACAGTGTATGTGACGGTCGACCCGGTCAACAACGCCCCGGTCGCTGTTGATGACATCGTGCGGGTCGACGAAAACTCCACGACCAACGTCATCGACGTGCTGGGAAACGACACCGACGCTGACGGAGACGACCTCTCGGTGACCGCCGTCGGCCCCGCGGGCAACGGCACGGTCAAGTTGACCGATGGCGTCGTCACCTACACGCCATCCCCCGACTTCGATGGTACCGACTCGTTCACCTACACCATCGGAGACGGCAGAGGTGGCTCGGCCACCGCGACCGTGACCGTCACGGCGAAGGACGCGGACACCATCACGTTCGACGACGGAGCGCGGCCGTCGGAAACCTTTCTCTCCGACGACGGGAACCGAATCTATGTGCTGACCGGTGGTGAACTGCGAATCGTCGACCGCGCCACCCGTGAGTGGGTCGACACCGTCGAACTCGGCGTAACGCCATCGGGTTTCACGATGAGCCGCGACGGACGCTACGCCTACGTCGGCACCAACTCTTCGTCCGGCGCTGAGGCCACGGCGGTGAGGAAGGTGGACCTCGTAACCGGTCGTTCGACCGAGATCGGCGCGGTTCGCCAACCTACGGCAATGGCGCTCAGCGCCGACGGCGGCACGCTGTACGTGACGAACTTTCAGGACGGCACCGTGTCGGTGATCGACACGGCAACCGGGGATAACCGGGTCATCGACGTGGCTCTGCGGACAGCAGTCATCGCCGTCAGCGAGGACAACACGACCCTGTACGTCGGCAGCGTCATCAACGATGTGGGCGCGGTCGACGTCGCGACCGGGACGTACAAGGTGGTGTATGAAGGTGACTGGAATTATTGGTACATTGCGGATCAACGCATCACCGTCGTGGGCGACCGGGCGTACGTGACCGACGGGCTCAATGACAACTTGGTCGTCATCGACACGAAATCCGACGAGGTCATCGCCGTCTTCGACGACGTCGGGCCGCGTCCGTCAAGCGTGGCCGCGACGCGCGAGGGTGACGTGATTCTCGTCGCCACCCGCGGTGACGGCAGCGTCCGCGTTGTCAGCCCCGAGTACGGCGTGCGTGGAGCGATCGAGGTCGGTAACAACCCAAGCGATATCGATTTCGCGGTGGATGCCGACAGTGTTTACGTCACGGTCAGGGACGGCATTTCGATCGTTTCAGCCGAAGACATCTATGCGCTCCTGGAAACGCAGCAGCAGCTCTGAGCTAACGCTGCTGCGGCGGCGTCAGCCGGGGTGGATACACTCCGCGCATGCGCGCTGACCTTGGTATCGACACGACGATCACGCTGCTGGCCGCGGGGCTGATCTTCCTGCTGGCGCTGGTGCTCGGCGTGTGGAAGTACCGGCAGATGGCCACGGCGGAGAACCACCTGGCGCACCCGTATGTGGACATCGCGCACCGCGCGGCGCTGCTGTACTCGTTCGCCACGCTGCTGCTCGCGGTGTTCGTCGAACTGAGCCGCTGGCCCGCGTGGGTGAACCTGATCGCGGCGATGGTGGTGGTGTTCTTCTTCGTCGTCGCGATCGCGAGCTATATCAACCACGGCTCCCGCCGCGACACCACCAACCAGTTCGAGCACCCCACCGCGGCCCTGCATGCCGGGATGGTGGCGCTCATCGTCGGTGAGATCGGCGGGTTCGCGGTGCTGTTCGCCGGATTTGTTGCCGCGCAGTTCTTCTAGTCCGGCAGCTGCGGCATCTCCAGGCCCGGATCGCGGCCGAGCAGCACCCCGCGGGTGACCGCTGCATTCCCGAACCGCCGTCGCACCTGGTCGACCGCGGCGGCGAGCGCGATCGGATCGGCGTGTTCCTCGAACGGCAACTCCAACTGTTGTGCGCCTTCGCGGTCGATGCCCGACACCGCGAAGCCGACCAGCGTCAGGCCCCGCTCGGCGATCAGCGGAGCGGCGGCCGCCACCAAAGACCGCGCCGTGGCCAGGATCGCGTCCGTCGACGCCGTCGCGCGCGGCATGGTGTGTGAGCGGGTGGCCCGGCTGAAATCGTCAAACCGCAGCCGTAACATCACGGTTCGTCCAGTGCGACCGGCCTTGCGCATCCGGCGGGTGATCCGGTCGACGAGGTTGACGACGACGGCGTCGACCTCGGCCGCCGACATCGCGTTGCCTGCCCGGCCGAGGGCGCGTTGGGCACCCACCGAGCGGCGGCGCACGCCGGTGACCACCCGGCGCCGGTCGATGTTGCGCGACAACGCGAACAGCCTGCTGCCCATCGCCCCGCCGACCAGCGAGCCCAGTGTGGACTCGCTGAGCTCGGCGACGTCGGCCACCGTCTGGATGCCGTAGCTGTGCAGTTTGTCGGCGGTCTTGGCGCCGACGCCCCACAGTCGTCGCACCGGCAATGGATGCAGGAACGCCAGTTCCCGGTCGGGCGGCACGAGCAGCAGCCCGTCGGGCTTGGCCTCCTGGCTGGCCACCTTCGCCAAGAACTTGGTGCGCGCGATGCCGACCGTGATGGGCAGCCCGACCCGGTCGCGGACCCGGGCCCGCAGCCGCGCGGCGATCTCCACCGGGGTGCCCGAGACCCGCCCCAGCCCGGACACGTCGAGGAAGGCCTCGTCCACGCTGAGCGGTTCGACGAGGGGCGTGGTGTCCTCGAACACCTCGAACACCGCCCGGCTGGCCTCCGTGTACGCCGACATGCGCGGGGTCACGACGACGGCGTGGGGACACAGCTGCCGGGCCTGACGCCCGCCCATCGCGGTGCGCACGCCGTAGGCCTTCGCCTCGTAGCTCGCCGCCAACACGACGCCGCCTCCCACGATCACGGGCCGACCGCGCAGCGCCGGGTCGTCGCGCTGCTCGACGGACGCGTAGAACGAGTCGAGGTCAGCGTGCAAGATGGCCGCGGCCGACTTGGACACGAACATATGTTCGCATCACCGGCCGACAATCGCGGTCAGTGTGGCGGTTCGCCGTAGATGCTGGTGACCCAGATGTGGGCCAGCGTGTCGACGAGGTTCTCGGGGGCGACGGCCGGTTGCTGCTCGGCGAACGCCGCCAGCATCGTCCGCTCGTTCATCAGGTTGAGCGCGACGGCCAGGTCGGCCGAGGGGATGGTCACCGGCGCTGCGCCGCGGGCGCGTTCGGCATCGATGGACTCGGTCGTGTAGTCGATCCACTTCTGCATGAACCGCGACCACACCTCCCGGATCTCGGAGTTGGACGGCCGCGCGGCAGCGCCGGCGAGCGTCACGGCTCGATGCGAACCGAACGTTTCGAACAGCGCATTGATCGCCTTCCACACGCCGGCGGGGTCGACGGAGGCATCCAGGCCGCCCATGGCTTCATCGGCATTGTGATCCGCCTCATCGATCACCTGCCGGACGAGCGCCAGCACGACCGCGTCCTTGGACGGGAAGTAGAAGTAGAACGTCGGCCGCGAGATACCCGCCCCTTTGGCCAGGTCATCGACCGAGATGTCCGCCAAGCCACGCTGCTCGAGAAGGCGCTCCGCCGTCGCCAGAATCGCCTGTTCACGTTCGTCGCCGGAGGGCCGGCTCGTGCGGCGGCCACGGGCGGTGCGGGGTTGGCTGGCGGTGGTCACCCACGCGACTTTACACGATGTCGAAATTATCGACACCATGTTGACTCGCTCGACGCACCGTTGATAGCTTTACAGCATGACTGAATTTGTCGACGTCGTAATCGTGGGTGCGGGCATCTCCGGTATCAGCGCCGCCTGGCACCTGCAGGACCGCTGTCCCGGCAAGAGCTACGTGATACTGGAGCGCCGCGAGAACCTGGGCGGCACCTGGGACCTGTTCAGGTACCCGGGCATCCGCTCGGACTCCGACATGTTCACCCTCGGCTTCCGGTTCAAGCCCTGGACGTCGGAGAAGGCCATCGCCGACGGCCCGTCGATCATGGCCTACCTGAAGGAAACGGTCACCGAGTACGGCATCGACAAGCACATCCGCTACAGCCACAAGGTGCTGGGCGCCGACTGGTCCGACGACGAGCACCAGTGGACAGTGCGCGTCCAGCGCGACGGGCAGGACGTCGAGATCAAGTCATCCTTCCTGTTCGCCTGCAGCGGCTACTACAACTACGACGAGGGTTATCTGCCGAAGTTCGAGGGCTATGACGACTTCGAAGGGACGCTGATCCATCCGCAGCACTGGCCGGAGGACCTCGACTACCAGGGCAAGAAGATCGTGGTGATCGGCAGCGGTGCGACGGCGGTGACTCTCGTTCCCGCGCTTGCCGATTCGGGTGCCGGCCACGTCACGATGCTCCAGCGCTCGCCCACCTACATCGGTTCACTGCCCGACGTCGACCAGTTCAGCGTCCGGATGAACAAGACGCTGCCCGAGAAGGCGGCCTATGTGATCAACCGCTGGAAGAGCATCGCAGTGCAGTCGGGTCGCTACCAGTTCGCCCGGCGCTTCCCGAACGCGATGCGCAGGATCCTGCTGAAGATGGCCCAGCAGCGGCTGCCCGAGGGCTACGACGTCCACACGCACTTCAACCCGAAGTACAACCCGTGGGACGAGCGGTTGTGCCTGGCGCCCAACGGCGACCTGTTCAGGGTCATCCGCAAGGGTAAGGCCGACGTCGTCACCGACACGATCGAGCGGTTCACCAAGACCGGTATCAAGTTGGCGTCCGGCAAAGAGCTCGAGGCCGACATCATCGTCACCGCAACGGGTTTGAACCTGCAGCTGTTCGGCGGTGCGTCGATCTCGCGCAACGGTGAGACCATCGAGCTCAACAGCACGATGGCCTACAAGGGCATGATGCTGACCCACATGCCCAACATGGCGTTCACCATCGGCTACACCAACGCCTCGTGGACGCTGAAGGCCGACTTGGTGTCCGAGTTCGTCTGTCGCCTGCTCGATTACATGGATGCCAAGGGGTATGACACCGTCGAACCGCAGCATCCCGGCAATAAGGTCGACGAACGCCCGCTGATGGACTTCACCCCTGGCTACGTGCTGCGTGCGCTGGACTACCTGCCCAAGGCCGGCCATGTCCCGCCGTGGCGGCTCAAGCAGAACTACTTCTTCGACCTGCGCCTGATTCGCCACGGCAAGGTCGACGACGAGGCGCTGAAGTTCACCAAACACCGCGCGCCGGTGAAGGTCTAGGGGCTGACGACCACTATGCCGTCGTCGTCGCTGTAGGCGACGTCGCCGGGCGTGAACACGACGCCGCCGAACCCCACCGGGATATCCCGTTGCCCGGCACCGGTCTTGGTGCTCTTACGGGGGTTGGTGCCCAGCGCCTTGACACCGATGTCGAGGGTGCGCAGCGTCGCGGCGTCCCGCACGGCACCGTTGATGATCAGCCCCGCCCAGCCGCTTTCCACGCCCAGGCCGGCGATGACATCGCCGACCAACGCGGCGTGCAGCGAGCCGCCGCCGTCGATCACCAACACCCCGCCGTGGCCCGCTTCGGACAGCACCGATTTCAGCAGCGCATTGTCCTGAAAGCACTTCACCGTGGTGATCGGTCCGGCGAACTGCGCACGGCCGCCGTACTGGCGCAGCTGCAAGTCGCAACTACGGACGTCGGGGCCGATCTCGTCGACCAGGTCTGCGGTGGGGCGGGGCTCGATGCTCACCGCTCGATGCTAGCGACGATGATGTCGCGGACCCACTGGGCCAGGCCGGGTTCGGCGTCGTTGTAGAAGTTGCCGAAGCGCTCGTCCTCGACATACATGTCGCCGAGGCAACGATGCATGTCATCGCTGCAGTCGTAGAACCGCTCGATGTTGGCCCGATGGCGCGCCGCGAGCTCGTTGGCCGTCGCCGAACCGGGTTCGACGCCGTCGCGCTTGGCCGACGCGAGCGCCGCCAGAAGCGCGTCGTTCTCCGCCTTGAAGTCGATCCAGTCCTGTTTGGTCATCTGCGCGGTTCGCTGCTGCGATTGCCGCCACTCCTCGGTGCCGCCCCAGCGCTCTTCGGCTTCGGCGGCGTACTCGTCACTGAACGCCTCGGTGCCGAAGATCTCGATCTGCTCCTCGGCCGTGAGTTGAATTCCGCTGCGGTGTGCGCTCATCAGTTCCTCCACTGCTTTGATCGTGTGCTGCAGGCGGTCGGCCTGCTCCAGCAGCAGGCGGTGCTGGTGCTGGAGGCGCTCGAGCACATCGGCGTCCCCGTCGAGCAGGGCGCGGATTTCCTCGAGCGGCAGCCCGACCGATCGGTACACCAGCACCAGATGCAGTCGCTCGATGTCGGCATCGGTGTAGCCGCGGTAGCCGGCCGAGGTGCGGATGCTCGGCACCACCAGACCGATGTGGTCGAAGTGGTGCAGGGTCCGCACCGAAACCCCGATGAGGGCGGCTACCGCGCCGACGGTTCTGGCGTCCATGACGCCACTATCGACCCTGACGTCGCGTGAGGGTCAAGTGCGATCAGTTCTTGCCGCCGCTGCGGCGCACCAGCAGCACGACGAGGATCGCCAGCACAACGGCCGCGACGGCGGCCGCGATCGGCAGCCGCGACGACTCCGGGCCCGGCGGCGGAAGCGGCTCGGGCCCCGAGACGGGGTTGCTCGCGCTCGCCACCGCGGCCTTGGCCTGCGCAGCGGTGACTTTCGCTGCCGACGTCAGGCTCTCGTCGGGGGTCGGCGGTTTCGGCGCCGCGGCCGGCTCCGGAGCCTTCTTGGCGGGCGCCTTTTTGGCCGGTGCCTTCTTGGCCGCGCCGTTCTTGGCCGGCGCCTTCTTGGCCGGGGCCGCCTTCTTCGCAGGCGTCTTCTTCGCTGCCTTGGCGGGGGCCTTCTTGGCCGGCGTCTTCTTCGCTGCCTTGGCCGGTGGTTTCTCGGCGGGCGGCTGTTCGCTGGACTGCGCGTCCGGCACCGGCGGTCCCGACTCGGCGGCCGGCGGCACACCTTCCGGCTTCTCGTCGGGTCGGCCCTGCTGGTCTGCCATTGGGCTGCTCCTTTGCAGTTTCTCTGTCTCGGCCTGTGGGCATGCGCGCGGGAACCGGCAACGGTCCCATCATGCCAGGTCGGCCATGCGCTAACTGGTGACGGCCAGTCCAGCGGCAAGGGCCAGCGCGACGGCCATCACCGTCAATTCGACCACCGACCGTGACCGTGACACCACCGCGGTGGCCCGATGCGACCGCGCGGCGGGCAGCCACATCGTCCTGTTTCGCCAGCCCAGCAGCACCAACGCGGCGGTCACCGCGATTTTCACCGACAACACCCGGCCGCATCCGGTGGCGTACAACTCCGCGACCGAATCCAGTCGCACCGCAGCACCGAGCACACCGCCGGCCAGTAGCGCCAGCACACACCACAGCGACAGCGTCGAGAACCGCGGCAACAGCCGTGCCCACTGGCCGCGATGCTCGACCGTCAGCAGCAGCGCGGCCAGCGCGCCGCACCACAGCGCCGCGGCCAGCATGTGCACCGCCACCGCGAACCCGCCCAGCGCGCTGTCCGAGAAGTGCCCTGTCAGCGGCCGCGCCACCACGCCGACGGCGGCCACCCCGGTCAGCACCACGACGGTCGGCATGCCGCGGGGCGCTGCGAGCGCCGCCACGCACACCACCGCCGCCGCGCCCAGCGCGACGAGCCCGGACCGCCCCGCCGTCGTCGCGACCAGGAAATCAGCCAGCGTGCCGAGGTCAAGCCGCAACACCCCGACGCCGGCGGTCTGCGCGGCCGCCACCACCAACCGGGTCAACTCGGCCAGCAGCCAGACTCCGGCGGCGGCGGCCAGCGGCGTCGCGGCCCTGGATGTCACCTCGGCGCGGTGCCGATCCCCTTCGAGCATCGGCACCGCCGCCAGCCCCAGGGTGACGACCGCAGCACAGACCGAGATCGCGCGCACCAGCGTCGCGGTGAGCGAGGCCTGCGGGTAGGCCAGCGCCCACGCCAGCACCGCCGCGGCCGCCACCACCAACGCTCCACCGGCCACCGCGCTGTGCCGCGTCACGTGCGTCGCCGTACCGCCCACAGGACGCCCGCGCCGACGATGACGACGACCCCGACGTAAAGCGGCCACATCGGAATCCCGCCGTCGCCCGAATCGTCGGCCGTGGTCGCCGACGGCCCGGGCGTCCCGGTGCCGGCGACCGTCAGCTCGAAGCTCCACGAACCGGAGACGACATGGCCGTCAGCCGAGGTCGCCCGGTAGTTCACCGTGTAGGTGCCTGCCGGGCCGAGTGGGCGCACCCCGACGCTGACGACCGCGCCCTCGACCGTGGGCTCGCCGGTCGACCACAGGTTGCCGTCGGGTCCCACCACGGTCATCGCCGCGAACTGCGGCTGCATCGCTTCGTTGAACGTCGCGCTGACAGTGGGCGGTGACTCTGTCAGCTCGGCATTCTCGGCCGGGTCGGTGGCGATGCGGGTGGCGTGCGCGGACGCGTCCGGTGCCCCGGCCAGCACGCCGGCCACCAGCCCGACCGTCAACAGAGCCATCGCGAGAACGCGTTTCATGACCGCCTCCTTGTCAGGGCCACCGCCACCGCGGCCGCGGCCACCGCCAGTGCGCCGCCGGCCAGCCAGCGGGCCGCCGCGTCGACCGTCGCCGGCTGCGCCGGGGCGGGCTCGGCCAATTCCAGCACGGGGACCGGGTATTCGGGCTCGGCACCGTCGGGCACCGGGGGCTGATCCCAGCGAACCACTGTGCCGTCCGAGTAGGTCTGGATGGTTGGGAAGCTCACCGAGTCGCCGTCCGGCAGCTTCGCCGATATCCGGAACAGGGCGAACTGGTCGGAGGAGATGCCGGTGCCGGGCTCGGCGGTCCAGGTGACCGACCGGACCGTGCCTGCGGCGACGTCACGGTCGAGGCGAGCCGTCCACCCGGGCATCGCCTCGGTGCGGACCGATGTCACGTCGGGCAGTTCGACGCTCAATTCTGTTGTCAGCGCGCCGGTGTCGGACTCACCGGGTACCCGGAACGTGACGATGGCGGTGCTGCCGGGTGCGGCGTGGTCGGTCTCGGCATGGACGTGCGCCGACGCCGCCCCGGCGGCCGCGAACCCACCGACCAACGCGGTCGAGGCAGCGGCGGCCACGGTGATGAGGGCGCGCGAGGACGCCTTCGCAATGGAACTCATCTTTTTCTTTGCTTTCTGGTGTCGATGAAGGGTCAGGTCAGCGGAGGGCGCCGACGGGTGGACCCCGGTGTGACACCGAAGCGGCGAGCAACAGCGCCGAACGTAGCGGCTGCTCGGCGCGGCGAACGGCGGTGACCGTCGTCGCGGCCACCGGCGGGCGCACGACGCGCACCATCGTGCCCACGACGCGCGAGGCGGCGCGCCACAACCGCTCGCCGGTGGCGATCAGGACCGCACCGGCCCCGACGGCGATCGCGTGGGTGACCAGCATCGCCCATGCGGGCGGGGCGGCGCCGTGCGTGTGGGCGTGGCCGGCGGCGAGCATGAGGTGCCCGAGGAGTTGCCCGACGGCGAGCACGCCGGTCAAGACGCGGATGTCGCCTGCGCGTGGCATCGCCGTTGCCGCCGCTCCCACGGTCGCGGCCAGCACGGCCAGTTGGATGGCCGACGCTCCGGCCGGTGGCGTGCCGCCGCCCGTGCCGTGTGCGGCGACCGCGAGCGCCGCGGTCAGCAGACCGCAGGACAGCCCCCGAATCCGGGCCGCGACGCGGGATGGCGACATGGTAACCTCAGGCCACGCCGAGCCGTGCCATCAGGTCGGCGTCGATGCCATCGAGTTGGCGGGCGATCGCGGCGTGCGAGGCGCGCCGCTGCGGCGTCGGCATGTGCTCAGCGGCGGTGACGGCGGCCGACAGGTCGCTGAGCCGCTCTGTCATGGCCGCGACGAACTGCTTGGTCTCGGCGTCCTTCGGCTTCTTCTGCGCGACCAGCCGCACCGAGTTCTCCGCGCCTGCGATGCGGGCCGAGAGTTCGCCGCCCTGCCCGGAGAACTGGCCGAGCTGGGTGATCGGAACGCCCAGGCGTTCGGCGCGCCGTTCGTCGAGCACGCCCCGCATCGAGGTGGCGGCGCGGTAGGCGATCGGCACCACGACCGGGGCGAGCAGCCGGGTCACCGTGAGCAGCCGGCGAATCCGGCCGGGGGCGAAGATCTTGCCTTCCTGTGCGGCCTTCAGCTGTGTCTCGGCCACTTTGAGCGCGGCCCTGTCGCTTTCGCGTTGCGCCTTCAGCTGGGCTTTGAGCGCTTTGGCCTCGGCTTTGCGTTCAGCCTTGAAGCGACGCTGCTCGTTCTTGGCCGCCAGCTTGGCCTCGAGCTTGGCCTTGGCCTTGATGGCGCGCGCCTCGGCTCGACGGGTGGCGCGAGTCTTGCGTCGCTTGAACGGGCTCATCCCGAGTGCCTCCCGGCTGTGGTTCTGGTTGCGGTGCAGCCCAACATTATCGTCCGGTGCAGCCGGGTCGACGGTGGTGGGCTTGGCAGCACCATGCGATGCGGGCATGCTGGACCACTGGGGGAACCGCGAGATTGGGTCAACTGGCCAGAAATGCCCGCCCCGACGGGGCGAAGCGAGCATAGTGGACGCGTTGAAGGGGGTTTTGATGGCTGCCAGCCGCCGTGTCACCCGCGCCGTGGGTGCGGTGCTAGACCTGGCCCCGCGACAAGGTGAGGTCTCACTGACCCGACTCGTCGAAGCGGTCAGCGAGGACCGGGGCCGACCGATCGAACTCAAGATGGCCGACCTGCCGCCCGGGGTGTGTGGGCAGTGGCGGCAGTACACCGACCGCGACGTGTTCCTGATCCAGAAGGGCCTGCCCGCATGGGACCGGACCCTGGCCCACGAACTCGGTCATCTGGTGCTCGGCCACGAGGGCATGCCGGTGGTGGAGGCGGCCCGCGAGAACGTCGAGGTGGCCAGCTTCGACCTCATCGGATACATGCTCAACCAGCGGACTGGCTGCATGGGGCCCGCGGGTGAGGACGCTGAGCAGGAGGCCGAGGACTTCGCGGCGCTGCTGCTGTACCGGTTGGGCCGGTTGCCGTCGGACCGGTCCTCGATCGTCCAAGTACGGCTCGGAGAGGCATTTGGTTGATCGTCTGGGTGATCGCCGGTCTGCTCGGATTGGCCACCGGACTGCGTATCGGCTGGGCACTGGTCAACAAGCAGTCCCTGGTGAGCACGGCGATGATCCTGGCGTTGGGCAGCCTGGGGCTGGTCGCCGCGCTGAACTGGCCGCCGTTGACGCTGCTGATCGACACGGCGTTGCGCTGGCCGAACATGTCGATGGGGTTGACCCAGGTCGCCTTGATCGGCTGCGCGGCCGGCAGCTGCGTGATGATCACCACCGTCTCCTCAGGACGTAAACCCGCCACCATCCGCAAGGTCGCCATGGTGCAGTACGGCATCGCGGGGGTGATCGCCGTGGTGAGCCTGGTGGGCTTCTTCAGCGCCGGGCAACAGCCGGAGATGTCGCCCGACGAGTACCTGCGACAGAACCTCAACTCGGGCGGCGGCAACTCGCTTCCGTGGCTGCTGCCGCTGCTGTACGTCCTGCTCGCGCTTTCGCTGGTGTCGTGGGCGGGGATGCGCTATTCCAACCGCAGCCGGCGGGGCCGCGCACTGTTCGTCTTCACCGTCGGGATCGTGCTGATCGTGGCGGCTTCGGGGTTCTTCTTCCTGCGGGTGGTCGGTGACACCGGGCCCGTGGGCGTGCGCACCGCTGCGACGCTGCTGGGGTGCGCCATGCTCGTCGTCGCGGCGGGATCGCTGCTGCCCAGCGTCGAGGACTGGTTCGGCGCGCGCCGGGAACTCAGGGTGATCCAACCGCTGCTGACCGAGTTGGGGCGGCGGCATTCCGACATCGGAATCGGGGTGCGCCCGCGCGGCCCGCTGGCGTTCCGGGTGGCCGAACGGATGTCGCTGATCTCCGATGCGCTGTTCCTGGAGGCCACCGCAGCGGACGCCAACCGCGACGGTTCCCACAGCGACGACGACGGCGAGGAGATCGAGACGCCCGACGTGCCGCCGAGTGAACAGGCGAGGGCGATCGCGCGATGGATCTACACCGGCCGCGAAGACGCCCCGAACGGCCACAAGGTGGATTTTCCCGGGCCCGGTTGGCTGCGCCAGCCGGAGACGTATTCAGACCGCGAATGGATCCTCGAGATCGCGCAGCAATACCGCGCGCTCACCCGAGCCCAGGGCGGCTCGGGTGACGCGTCCGGAAATACACAGCCTCAACCGGCACCGCTGGAAAGCCGCTGAAACCTCAGCGCAGCACTTCGCCGGGCACTCACGCCCCGCGAGCGAGGGCTAATCGTCCAGATGCTCCCGGCGACGCAGCTCGTCTGCCTTCTGCACGAGGTCCTGCTGGGCCTCTGGCGACAGGCCGACGGTGCGCGCCGCAATACGACGGACACCCTCGTCGCGCATGTTGGCGAGCCAGGTCAGTTCCTTGTCCAGCTTCTCGTAGTACTCGTCGTCGGTGAAGTACGCCGGCTTGATACGGAAGAAGTTGGCAAGGGCCGCCATGGTCGCTGCGGACGGGTTGGTGCGGTTGCCTGAGCGAAGCTGAGACAGGTAGGGGGCTGACATGGTGATGCCCTCTGCCTTGAGCGCTGCAATCACTTCAGCCGACGTGTGCGGGCCCCGGCCGGGCGGATAAACCGTGTCGAACAGGCGGTTTAGTCGGGCGGCGAACGTCGTGCTCATCGATATGACCTCCACATGCGTAGACGAGCGGGTGTTGGCGGCGTATTTGCTGATCATCGTAGCCAGTGTTGTGCTGACAACCAAGTGCAAACCGCTTAAAAGTTGACCCACCTTGTCGTTGTCGATAGCCGCCACGGGCGGTGGCGACCCTTGTAGGGTATGCCTACCGCGCCGGCCTGTGGGGCGTTCTGGCAAATAATAACGCTCGCGTCGTATTCAATTTGCCAGCGTGTTCGGCTTCGGAACCTCAGTAGTGGCGCTAAACCTCACTGGCAACGCCCATCACGCCCATGCCGCAAGCCGAGAACGTTTGCTAGTAAGGCAAGCTTATTAAAGTTTCGCTATCGGCGTACCCGACGCGGTCGGCGCCGCCCGGTTTCGCACCACTCCGACGGCCAGGGCGAGGGCGGCGACGGCGGCCAGGGATCCGGTCGCCGTCACCGCGACCCACCTCATCCCGAGGGCCGCGTCGAACAGGATCCACACGCCGAACGACAAAAACAGCACACTTGCGAGGTTGTGCAGGAGCCGCACCGGCAATCGTCTGTGCAGTAACGCGCCGGCCGCGATCGCCACGCCGTCGGCGCCCACCATGCCGACCGTCGCACCGATCCACACCCCGATCCAGTGGTGATCGCTCGCCAGGGCCACCGTGGCGAGCATGGTCTTGTCGCCCAGTTCCGCGAGGACGAAGGACGAGACGATCGCGGGAACGACGAACCGCGTCTCGGCGACGCGCACGTCACCGTCGTCACCGTCGTCGCCGGTGCGCCCGGAACGCCACGTCCACACGGCGAACAGCAGGAAGGCGATGGCCGCGGCGAACGCGATCGGACGGTCGGGCAGCGTCAACCCGAGGAAATGGCCGATGGTCACCGAGAGGCCGTGCACGAGCATCGCCGCCAGACCGATGCCCGAGAGCACCACCCACCACCGATGGCGCAGCGCGTAGGTCATGGCGATCAGCTGCGACTTGTCGCCCAGTTCGGCGACGAACACCACGGCGAGGCTGATGACTATCGCGGTGAGCATGAGATCGACCTTCCGACGCGTCGCCGACAGGCCGAGTGCTCAGTGGCCCGTCAGCTCCGGTCGAAGGTCTCGCCCACCGCCACTCGGTCGAGTCGCGGTTCGCGGGCCGGGCTTGCGCCAGTGTGTCGACCCGTCGATTGGGGGCTACTCCCCTTCGCTGACGTGACCGACCCTAGCCGCGTTGTGCGCGGGGCGCCACCCGGCGCGATGATTTCGGGTACCCGAAACAAGCGTTCAGGCTGGCGACTTGAAGCTTCGAACTTCGAAAAGGCTTACGCCGCAAGCAGCATCGCCAGAATGGCGGTGTCGGGATGGCTGATCGGGTCGACACCGACGCGGCTCACCATCGACGTGACCGTGCCGTCCGCCTCGGCTTCGACCCACGCGGCGCGATGTTCCAGGCCGAGATGCGGAAGCCCGGGTAGCAGGACGCACCCTGACGCGGCGCCCGTGCACTCCGGCAGTGACGGCGTGGTCTCCGACGGCGGATGCAGCAGCAGCAGCGCCGGGGGCTGTTGCTGTGCGAAATGCCCTGGCGCGACCGCTGAGTCGCCGACCACCGTGCCTTCGGCGACGACGAGGCCGACGGTGTAGGGCTCGGGTTCCTCGGGTAGCTCTTCACGAGCCCCGAAAACCGTTGTGGTGGCCAACAAGCCGGGCAGCGACGCGACCCGTACCGCCAACGTCAGAAGCTGGGCCCATTCTTTGGTGGAGTCCGGCCAACGACCCGAGATGACGAAGCCCTTGAGCGTGCCTCGTGAGTGAAACGGGGCGATTCCGATCGCCCGACCGGAGCTTCTTTCCATCTTGCCTCCGCGCCTTCGTTATTGGCTCAGGATGCGGTGCAAACGCTTGGCACACAAGACGACACGAGTGCTAACCGCCGACTTTGCGCCGCCGGACCGTCCACACCACGCGGTAGGAATCGGCCGCGGGCACCCAGCCGAACTCGCGCGAGTCCATCGCCCCCGGCATGCCGGGGTTGTCGGACCGGGCCTCGAAAGTCGCGCTGCGACCGGATCCGCGCACCTCGCCGACCCGTTTGACGAGCCATCGGGAGGACAGCGTTGGGTCGCGGAACACCCGCAGCTGCCCGGTGCGCGGCCTCGGGCAGCGCAGTCCGAGCAGCCCGTCGCCGGGCGACAGCGTGGGCAGCATCGAATCCTCGACGACAGCGAATCGTCGTAGCGGCCAACTACAGAGTGGATGGTTGCGGCCCACTCCCGAAGGGTAAGTTAGGAGCCATGCTGCATCGACTGTTCGCCAACGCAACCCCTGCCCATGCCCACTGCGATCTGTACTGCGGCGTCTACGACCCCGCGCAGGCCAAGATCGAGGCGCTCTCGTGTCTGAAGACGATTCAGAAGTACCACGACTCAGACGATGAGCACTTCCGCACCCGCTGCATCATCATCAAGGAGCGCCAGGCCGAGGAGGTCAAGCATCACCTGATGGTGCTGTGGGCCGACTTCTTCGCCAAGGAGCACTTCGAGCAGTTCCCGAACCTGCATCAGCTGTTCTGGGACGGCGTGCACGGCGCCGGCGACGTGAAGAAATCGCTCGATGTCGCCGTGGCCGAGAAGTTGATCAAGACGATCGACGAGATCGCCGACATCTTCTGGCAGACCGACAAGGGCAAGCAGATGGGTGTCTACCCGCCCGCCTGATCGCGTCCACTCCATCCACACCAGAGCCGCCGGAACAGATCGAACGTCCGGCGGCTCTTTCGTGTCAGGTTTGCGTTCAGAACAGCACGATGAGGGCGAGGATGCCCAGCAGCACCAGGGCGATCACGCCGGCGCGCACGCATGCCACCAACTGCGCGCGGTTGTAGACGTTCGAGGAGGACTGCCATTCAGACGGCGGTACCGCGGATCCCGGACCCATCGGATATGACCCCATCAAGTACTCCTGACCTGCACGTTCGCTAGTTCTGCTCAGTGAGCCCTGTCACAGGCGCGCCGTTGTGACGCCGATCATAGCCGCTGGATTCGGCGACGCGAAAATCAGTCGCCGGCATGCCGGGCGGGGCATCCTCCGCCCAGATCAGCGTTAGGTCGGCTATCGATTTCGCTCGGACCCGTGGACTGCTTGCGTGAAGGCGTCCAGGTTATCCACAGTGATCTTCAGTGACCGCACAGATTGAGCGGCTCACAGCGGTTCCAGCTGATCATGGCCTGTGGATGAACCTGTGGAAATTGTGGATAGCCCCAAATTGCTGACGTCGCCGAGCCGGGCTGTACCTGCGGGCCCGCGTCTCGGCGTCGCTAGGCTGGTCGGATGATCCAGGTGTGTTCCCAGTGCGGAACGCGGTGGAACGTGCGCGACCGGCGCCGGGAATGGTGCCCGCGCTGCAACGGTGCCCTTCTCGCGCCGACCGGGTCCGGACCGGGCAGCGAGTGGAGCGCGTCGGCCGTGGCCGCCCCGGCGCGCTCGTCGGCGCGGGCGACACCGCCGCGGTTGCCGCCGGGCTATCGATGGATCGCCGTGCGTCCTGGCGCCCCGCCGCCCCCGCGGCGCGGGCCCAGACCGCTCGGCCCCACCCCGCGCTACACGGCCATCCCACGGTGGGGGTTGACCGAGCATTTCGACGCCGTCGATCAGCAGCCGTCGGCGCCGCGCACCGGTCCCGCGCCGGAGAAGGTGCGTACCCTCCTCCTCGCGACCATGATCACGCTGGGCGCTGCCGCGTTCATCCACCTGGTGCGCTATGCGCTGTTGATCATCAACCGCAGCATGCTGCTCAACCCGTGGATCGCCGGGTCGGCGACGTGGTTGGGGGTCGGCATCAGCGTGATCGCGATGTTCCTGGTCTTCGCCAGCATCGTGGTCCTGGCCAACTGGCTGGTCGCCCGGCGGGCTGCCGCGTTCGCCCACCGCGGGCACGTCGATCCCCGTCCGGGTTGGGCGCTGCGCGCGGGTTGCCTGGTGCCGCTGGTCAACCTGGCGTGGGCGCCGGTGTTCGTGCTCGAACTCGCGGGTGTCGAGGAGCGGTTGACCTGGCTGCGCCGGCCTGTGGTGGCGTGGTGGCTGGTGTGGCTGGCCAGCTACGTCGTATCGATCTGGTCGATCGTGACCAGCTTCGCCCAGGACGCCCAGGGCATCGCCGACAACACCGTGACGACCACCGTCGCATACCTGTTGGCCTTGGCGGCATTCTTGTTGGCGTTCAAGGTCTTCGAAGGCTTCGAACGACAACCGGTGGAGCGCCCGACCAAACGCTGGGTGATGGTGTCGGAGCCCGAAGCCGTTGCGGCGGTGGAGGCCTCGGAGCAGGACCCGGCTACCGTATCCGTATGACCTCGGCCGAAGGGGGAGCCGCGTCGGCGGGTTCCGCACCAGAGCCCGGCGGCCACCCGTTTGTCGTCGCCCACCGCGGCGCCTCGGCCGACCGGCCCGAGCACACCCTGGCGGCCTACCAGCTTGCGCTGGAAGAGGGCGCCGACGGAGTCGAGTGCGACGTGCGGCTCACCCGCGACGGTCACCTGGTGTGCCTGCACGACCGCAAGGTCGACCGCACGTCGAACGGCACCGGGGTCGTCAGCGAGATGACGTTGGCGCAGTTACGGGAACTCGACTACGGCTCATGGCATCCCAGCGGGCGCCGGAACACCGGCCACGCTCAGACCGGTTTGTTGACCCTCGAGGAGCTGGTGACGCTGGTGCTGGACTGGAACCGTCCGGTCAAGCTCTTCATCGAGACCAAACACCCGGTCCGCTACGGCGCGCTCGTCGAGAGCAAGGTGCTGGCGTTGTTGCACCGTTTCGGCATCGCATCACCCGCATCCGCGGATCTGGCCAGGGCGGTGGTGATGTCGTTCTCGGCGGCCGCGGTGTGGCGGATCCGGCGAGCGGCGCCGATGCTTCCGACGGTGCTGCTCGGCGACACCTCGCGCTTTCTGGGCGGCAGCGCCGCGACCACGGTCGGGGCCACCGCCGTCGGGCCGTCGATCATGACGCTGCGTCAGCATCCCGAGCTCGTCGATCGCGCTGCCGCACAGGGTAGGGCGATGTACTGCTGGACCGTCGACCATTTCGAGGACGTCGGTTACTGCCGCGACCTCGGGGTGGGGTGGGTGGCCACCAACCATCCGGGTCGTACCAAGACCTGGCTGCAGGACGGGCTGACCGGCGCCGGTCGTTAGCCGCAGCGGGCTCATGGCTGCGCGTCGAGGACAGCTTGGGGCACCGGGGAATCGGAGCGGAGTGCGTCGAAGAGTTGGTCGGCGGCGTCGCTGTCCCACACCACCACCGAGCCCGACGCACTGCCGGTGAACTCGCCGATCGGCACGGTCAGGGTGGAGACGTCTCCGCGCATCGCCCACGCCAGCCGCGCAAGGTCCCAGATGTGCGCGCCCTGATCGACGGCGACGGCCTTGCTCAGCGCCTCGGCCATCGGTTGCCAGCGCAGTGGGTTGAGCAGCACGACGGGGCTGGCCGCACGGTGCAGCAGGGCGGCCATGAAGGCACGCTGGCGCAACATCCGGTCCAGATCGGCGCGAGGCGTCGCGCGGGTGCGGACGTATCCGAGCGCGCTGCGGCCGTCGAGCTTTTGGCATCCCGCCGGCAGGTTGACGCCCGCCAACGGGTCGTCCACCGGCTCGTCGAGGCACATCGTCACGCCACCGACGGCGTCGACCATCACGGCGAAGCCGTCGAACCCGATCTCGGCGTAATGATCGAGGCGCAACCCGGTGGCCTGTTCCACGGTCTGGACCAGCAGTGGCGCCCCGCCGAAAGTGAACGCCGCGTTGATCTTGTCGCTGCCGTAGCCGGGCACTTCGACGTAGGAGTCCCGGGGAATGGACACCAACGTGGTCTCGGTGCTCGACCAGAGCGCGGGGACGTGCAGGAGCAGGATGGTGTCGGTGCGCCCGTCGCCGAGGTCCCCGCCGGTGGCCAGGTCGGCCTGCTGCTCGGGCGTCAGGTTCTGGCGGCTGTCAGATCCGACGAGCAGCCAGGTGGTGCCCGCCCCGGCGGCGGGCCGGCCGGGGTAGTCGGACAGCGCCGGGATGCGCTGCAGTGAGCGATCCAGCCATACCCCGGTGGCCACCACCGCGACGACCGCCACCAGCAGGCACGCCATCAATATGCGGCCCCAATGTCGTTGGCGGCGTGGCTTTTTCGCTTTCGGCGGGGCGGGTGGCGGCTGACGCACGACGGGCGGCGCTTTACGCGGCGGTGGCGGCGTGCGCGGCGGTGGTGGTCTGCGGGGCGGTGGGCGGCGCGGGGGAGGCGCCTGGCGCGGGGGAGGCGGTGGGGGCCTGCGCTGCGGCGTCGGCGGATGGGGTGGCCTGCGGGGCGGCGGGTGGGGTGGTCCCGGTGGCGGGGGTGGTGGCGGCGGCCGGTAGGCGGGATCTCGGCGGATCACCTGTGACGGCTCTCGACGGACCCGGGGGTCTTTGCCCCCGGGCGGTCGCGGCTCGTTCACACAAAGAAATCTACGTGGTGACCGCAGGTTTTCATTGCAGCCAGCTCAGGTGGTCCGCGGCGACCGCGTACCCGACGAACGCCACGGCGTCGATCAGCGCGTGCGCGATGATCAGCGGCCACAGCCGTCCGGTGCGCAGATACACGTAACCGAACACCAGACCCATCGCGAGGTTGCCGAGCCCGGCGCCGAAGCCCTGGTAGAGGTGATACAGCCCGCGCAAGGCGCTCGAGGCGAGTACGGCGACCACCGGGCTGACCCGTAGTTGCCGCAACCGGGTGAGCAGGAAGCCGACCACGATCACTTCCTCGGCCCAGCCGTTGGCGAAGGACATCAGCAGCAACACCGGGATCCGCCACCACGTGTCGTATAGCTCGGCCGGCTCCACCGAAGCGTTGAGACCGAGGGTGCGGGCGATCTGATAGAGCGCCAGGCCCGGAACGCCGATCAGTGCCGCAAGACCGATGCCGCCGAGCACATCCGGCCGCCACCGCGGCAGGCCGAGGCCGATTCGCTCGGGACCCAAACCGCTGCGCCACAGTAGATATACGCCCAGCGCGCCCCACGCCAGCAGCTGGAACACGCCGGCCAGGTTGAGGCCGAAGTCGATCAGGTCGAACTGCGAGCGCCTCGGGTTGAGCGCGACGACCTGACCGGCCAGGCCGAGCAGTACCGATTCGATGAGGCGCAGCACCGCGGCGTAGGCCGAGAGAACGAACGTGACGGCCAGTACGACGCCGACCTCGATGCGCAGCGCCCGTCGCTGCGGTGCGCTGAGTTCGTCTGCGCCGCCGGTCACCGCAGATACGGTACCGGCGGTGGTTTCGACGTCAGGCCCGGCGCGCGCGCAACCCGTTGAGGAACGGGCAGCCCATCAGCACCCTGATCGCCTGGCTCAGCCCGGTGACGTCGTCGACCGGCTTGGCGAACGGAAGCCGCACGTCGTGGTCGCCCTCGTCGTTCTCCACGCGCAGCCGCACGCCGTACCGGTCCAGTCCCAGGGGGCGCACGCGCCCGCGCCGCATCGACATCGGCAGCCGGCTGGCCAGCCGGTCCACCACGTCGCGGTGCGCGGACTCCAGGTGCTGAAGCCAGCAGGACTCCATGGCGCAGAACGGATCCGGCTGGGCCGCCAGCAGTTCGCTCACGCCGATCGATTCGGCGCCGGTCGAGTCCGCGGCCACCACGGAGTCGACCTCCAGCCGCAGCAGGGCGTAGCGGAGGTCGTCGTCGTCGCGGGGCGGGCCGGCGTTCACCTGAAGCAGCGCCGGGCTGGGATCCTCCGATGCGATCACGTCGAGCAGCGGTGCCACCGCCGCTTCGGGAACGTGGTGTAGGCGACCGCGGATCCACACCAGTGAGCGCACCGGCTCACGCAGCGGCAGCGGCGCGTAGTCCGTCATCTCCAGCATGGCGGGCACCCCGGTGGGCTCCGAGGTGCTCACCTTGCCGGCCAGCGGACCGCCGCGCGGGACGGTGACCGCGAACGAGCCGTCGGGAAGCAGGTGATGGACGGGACTTTCGGCGGGGTCGATGCCTTCGACCGCGAGCATCACGCCCCTTGCCTTGGCGCATGCGCTGCGGATCCGCTCGGCCGTCGTCGGTGCAATGGCGGTGGTCCCCATGGCCCTCCTAAGATTAGGTGAGCCTAACTTAACTAGGCCGTTGGTGTTGCGCAAGGCCTACGTGCAGCGGAACGGGATTACCGACGTGAACCGATAGGGTTGACCCGTGCCACGCATCGCTTATCTCGGACCCGAGGGAACCTTCACCGAGGTGGCGCTGCGCAAGATGGCGGCCAGCGGCATGGTCCCCGGCCAGGCGACGTCCGCCGACGTGACCCCGGTGGCGTACGAAAGCGCGGCGGCCGCGCTGGCCGCGGTCCGCTCCGGCGACGCCGAGTTCGCGTGCGTGCCGATCGAGAACTCGATCGAGGGCGCGGTGCTGCCGACCCTCGACAGCCTCGCCGCCGGCACCCCGCTGCAGATCTTCGCCGAACTCAGCCTGGACGTGGCGTTCACGATCGTCGTCCGGCACGGCACGACGGCCGCGGACGTGGCCACCGTCGCCGCGTTTCCGGTCGCCGCGGCGCAGGTGCGCCAGTGGCTGGCGGCCAACCTGCCCGATGCCAAGCTGGTGCCCGCCTACTCGAACGCCGCGGCCGCGCACGAAGTCGCCGAGGGCCGCGCCGACGCCGGGGTGAGCACGGCGCTGGCCGCTGAACGCTGCGGGTTGGCGGCGTTGGCCGCCGACGTCGTCGACGAGGTCAGCGCCCGCACCCGGTTCGTCCTGGTGGGATCGCCCGCGGCGCCGCCGGAACGCACCGGGGCCGACCGCACCTCAGTGGTGCTTCGTCTCGACAACGTGCCCGGCGCGCTGGTGGCGGCGCTGACCGAGTTCGCCGTGCGCGACATCGACCTCACCCGCATCGAATCACGGCCCACCCGAACGGAGTTGGGCAATTATGTGTTCTTCCTCGATTGCGTCGGGCACATCGACGACGCGGCGGTCGCCGAGGCACTAAAGGCGTTGCACAGACGTTGTGCTGATGTGCGTTATCTGGGCTCCTGGCCGACGGGATCGGCCGTCGGCGCGGTGCCGCCGCAACTGGACGAGGCATCGCGCTGGCTGACGCGACTTCGGGAGGGCAAGCAGTGAGTGGGCGGTTGGTGTTGGTCCGGCACGGGCAGTCACATGCCAACGTCGAACGGCGACTCGACACCCGCCCGCCAGGCGCCGAGCTGACCGATTTGGGGCGCAACCAGGCGCGCACGTTCGCCAGGCGCTCGGTTTCGGCCCAGCGGCCCGCGCTGCTGGCGCATTCCGAGGCCGTGCGGGCGACACAGACCGCCCACGAGATCGCCGGCGAGCTCCGGCTGGAGGCCTACGAGTTCGAGGGCATCCACGAAGTCCAGGTCGGTGACCTCGAGAACCGCAACGACGACGAGGCCATCACCGAGTTCGAGACCGTCTACCAGCAGTGGCATCAAGGCAACCTGAACGTGGCGATGCCCAACGGCGAATCGGGCCGCGACGTGCTGGACCGCTACCTGCCGACGATCACGGAACTGCGGCTGCGCCATCTCGACGACGACTCCTGGCACCACGACATCGTCGTCGTCAGCCACGGCGCGGCGATCCGGCTGGTGTCGGCGGTGCTGGCCGGCGTGGACAGCAGCTTCGCGCTGGACCACCACCTCGGCAACGCGGAAGCGATCGTGTTGGCGCCGATCACCGACGGCCGCTGGAGCTGCGTGCAGTGGGGCGCACGGATTCCGCCGTTCTATCCGGAGCCCGACGTGCGGCCGGTCGAGGACGCGCTGCAGTCAGCCGACCCGATGGGCTGACACCACCACCACGGCGCAGGCGCAGCCGACTGCCTCGCAGTCGATCCGAAACGTGTGCACCACCTCCGGCGCCGCGCAGTCCGGTTCGGTGCATTCGGCACGATCGGCCGCGTGGTGGATGACGGTGCCGTGGCAGTGTTCGAGACCGGCGCGGCAGTCGCGGCAGTCACTGCTCATGGCCCGTTCATAGCACTGCGCGGCGACAATTCGGGGATGCCGCGCCCGCTCAGCTCCAACCCAGTTCGTGCAGGCGCTCGTCGTCGATGCCGAAGTGGTGCGCGATCTCGTGGATCACCGTGATCGCCACCTCCTCGACCACCTGTTCCTCGGTGTCGCAACTGTCCAGCAGCGACCCGCGGTAGATGGTGATGGTGTCCGGTAGCGAGCCGGCGTACCAGGAGTCGCGCTCGGTCAGCGCGATGCCCTGGTAGAGGCCGAGGAGATGGGGCTCCTCGTCGTTGCGGTCCTCGACGAGCACGACGACGTTGTCGATCGCCTCCGCGAGCTTCGGCGGGATGAGATCGAGCGCCTCCGAGACCAACTCGTCGAACCGTTGCGGGCTCATCGGCACGGCCACGTGGTTACTGCCCCGGTGGCGGCGGCACAGGTGCAGGTGCGGGTGGCACAGGTGCCGGGGCGGGCGGCGGCGGAGGCGCCGGTGCCGGCGGCGGTGGCAGCACGCCTGGCGGCGGCGGTGGGGGCGGAACACCAGGCGGTGGCGGCGGGGCATCGGGCGGCGGCGGGGGTCCGTTGAGGAAGGTGTTGCCCGGTTGCTCCGGCTCGGTGGCCTCCTCCGAAGTCCCCTCGGTGCCGGCCTGCCTGCCGTGCTGGGTCGAGTCGGTGGTGGCGCTGCTGCCGCCGCCGTGCGTGGTGCCGCTGCTGCTTCCGCTGCTACTGCTGCTTCCGCTGCCGCTATAGGACTGGTCGCTGGTCACCGCCGACGAGCTGGTCTCGGGCATCGGGATCGGCGGGAAGTTGAGCCGCTCCTGGGGGATGTCGGGCGGCGGGATCGGTGGCTGGCCGTTGATCAGCAGCGGTCCCTTGGCGCTGTTGAGCAGTGTCGACCATCCCCCGTTGCCGAGCGTGGCCCCGATGCTGCAGGACACCTGCTTGCTGCCCGCCGACCAACTCGGCAGCGAGATCGTGCTGTAGATCAACGTCAGCGTGGTGCTGCGCAGCTCGATGGGCGCCAGGTACTCGTCGGTCATCCGGGTGCAGGCGTCTTTGATGAAGGCGTCCTGCTCGGGCTCGGGCGGAAGCGCGTCGGGGAACTTCTCGGCCAGGTTGACCGCCCCCGTCACCTCCATGGCGTGCGGGGCCGCGCAGTCGACGGGAACGTCGGTCGGCTGGTTGGTCGACGGATCGATCCCCAGGCAGGTGCCCGCAGGCCAGACCTTGGACTGGTCGATCTCGGCGACCTTGCCCTTGAACGGCAGCTGCTGATTGTTGGGACCGGGCAGCTGCAGACCGCACAGCATCCGGCGTTCGCCCTGGTTACGCCACGCCCGGTCGCCGGACCACAGCATGCTCACCGTGAACCGGCTGTTCGGGTCGTAGTTGGCGCCGAGGTAGCGCCGCACCGACGTCGAGCACTGCTCCTGGCTGATCTGCTGGATCCGCGTCGGCGACGGCGGCTCGGCGTCGGGGCCGTACTCGCGGCCCGGGTAGGTGCGCATGTCCACCGACTGCGCCACCTCGAAGCGGTGTTCGTCCTTGCAGTCGACGATCTCGGCGGCGTCCGGCGTGCGATCCGGCCAGTTCAGGCAGTCGCCGGCCTTGGCGTGCTCGAAGGTCTCGTTGCCGCGGGGGCCCAGCGAGATCGTGCTGGCGGTCAGGCCTGCGGTGCCCTCACGCTGCGGTACCGCGATGATCAGACCCGCGACGAGCAGCGCACCCAGCGCGGTCAGCAGGAGACCGCGGCGCGTCGGCGTGGCATGCAGGCTGTGCCACCACGCCACCCGCTGCGGCCGCTCGTCGCGTTCGGGTTCGTCCAACATCTGCTCCATTGTGACAGGCGTGTCGGGGACTGCGACAAGTGATGCGTTTGTAAAGTTATGTGGTTGTGGCTGCGCCGGGCGCGCCGCGACTTCTACACCAGGGTCGTTGCCGTCGCCGCAGCACAGCCCCGCGGCAGAAATCGGCACACCGGGCGCCCTGGCTCGACCTCGAGACGACCTCGAGATGCCCGATGCCGCCGGCCGAAAGTAGTGTGACGCCCGTGATCGACCTCAAGCTGCTGCGCGAAAACCCGGATGTCGTCCGCGCCTCGCAGCGCGCCCGTGGCGAGGATCCGGGGCTCGTCGACGCGCTTCTCGAGTCCGACGCCGCACGCCGGGCCGCGGTCACAGCGGCGGACAACCTGCGTGCCGAGCAGAAAGCCGCCAGCAAGAAGGTGGGTAAGGCCTCACCGGAGGAGCGGCCCGCGCTGCTCGAAGAGGCCAAGAGCCTCGCGGAGAAGGTCAAGGCCGCCGAAGCCGCGCAGGCCGAGGCTGAAAAGGCGTTCACCGCAGCGCATATGGCGATCGCCAACGTGGTCATCGACGGTGTGCCCGCCGGCGGTGAAGACGACTTCGTCGTGCTGGAAACGGTCGGCGAACCGCGCGCCATCGACGATCCCAAGGACCACGTCGAACTCGGTGAGTCGCTGGGGCTGATCGATCTGGAGCGCGGCGCCAAGGTGTCCGGGGCGCGGTTCTACTTCCTGACCGGCGCGGGTGCGCTACTGCAACTCGGTCTCATGCAGCTCGCGGCGCGGCTGGCCACCGACAACGGCTTCACGCTGATGATCCCGCCGGTGCTCGTCCGACCCGAGGTGATGGCGGGCACCGGGTTCCTCGGCGCTCACAGCGAAGAGGTGTACCGCATCGACTCCGACGACCTTTACCTGGTCGGCACTTCCGAGGTCCCGTTGGCCGGCTACCACGCCGACGAGATCCTCGACCTGTCCGGCGGCCCGCTGCGCTACGCCGGCTGGTCGTCGTGCTTCCGCCGGGAAGCGGGCAGTCACGGCAAGGACACCCGCGGCATCATCCGCGTGCATCAGTTCGACAAGGTCGAGGGTTTCGTCTACTGCACCCCTGATCAGGCCGAGGCCGAACACGACCGGCTGCTCGGCTGGCAGCGCGAAATGCTGGCCAAGATCGACGTGCCCTACCGCGTGATCGACATCGCCGCCGGGGATCTGGGGATGTCGGCGGCCCGCAAGTACGACTGTGAGGCGTGGCTTCCCACGCAGCAGACCTATCGCGAGTTGACCTCCACCTCGAACTGCACGACCTTTCAGGCCCGCCGGCTGGCGGTGCGTTACCGCGACGAGAACGGCAAGCCGCAGATCGCCGCGACGCTCAACGGCACGTTGGCCACCACCCGCTGGCTGGTGGCGATCCTGGAGAACCATCAGCAGCCCGACGGCAGCGTGCGCGTTCCCGAAGCGCTGGTGCCGTTCGTCGGCACCGAGGTGCTTGAGCCGAAAAAGTAACGCGGCCAGTCGATGTCCGCGCCCGTGCGCCTCGCCGTGCTCGGCCCGATGCGGGCGCGGATCGCAGACCAGCAAGTCGACCTCGGTGGACGACGCCAACGCGCGCTGCTGGCTCGGTTGGTCTTGGCGAGAGGCCAGGTGGTGTCGGTTGACCGGCTCGCCGACGACCTGTGGTCCGGTGAGCCACCGCCGAAAGCGCTTGCCGCGCTCCAGGTTTACGTGTCCCACCTGCGCAAGGCACTGGAACCCGACAGGCGCCGCCGCACGCCCGCGACCGTGATCGTGAGCGCGGCACCGGGATACTGCTTGAAGCTGCCCGTCGAGCACGTCGACGCGTGGCACTTCGAAGCCAGGCTGGCCGAGGCTCAGCAGGAACAACAAGCTCAGCGCCGTCTCGCTCTCCTCGAGGACGCCGTCATGTTGTGGGGTGGTGACCCGTTCCTCGACGTGCGCGACGCGCTGTGGGCCAGTGCGGAGGTCGCGCGGCTCGAGGAACTGCATCTCGGCGCCCTCGAGGCCATTGCGCAAGCCCGCCTCGCGCTCGGACACGACAGCCAAGTGATCGCGACGATGCAGCGCCACGTCGACCAGCATCCCGGCCGGGAGAGCGCCGCGTGTCTGCTTGCGACCGCGCTGCACCGGACGGGAAACCAGGCGGCTGCCCTGGATGTGCTGCGTGGCGTCAGGCGGCCCGGTTGATCACGGCTGAGGGTTGGCACGCGATCGGTACGGTGCCCGTCGGCGTGCGAGATGTCCTGCGGCGCAGGTTGGCCCGGCTGCCGGGTCCGACGGTGACGGCACTGCGGCAGGCAGCCGTGCTCGGACGCGAGATCGACGTCGACGTGCTGGCAGAACTCAGCGGCCGCGACGCCGATGATCTGCTCGACGCGCTGGAACCCGCAATGCTGGCCGGGCTGCTCGACGAGCCGGGGCCGTCGCGGGTCCGGTTCACGCACGCGCTGATCCGCGACACCCTCTACGAGGACACGTCGCTACTGCGCCGCACCCGCCTGCACGCGTCGGCGCTGGCGTTGCTCCGCCGCTGGCGGCCGACGCGGCACGCCTGATCGGTTGAGGCTCATCCGAACACGGCGCGTTCGATGCGGCGGTGTCGAACCGACAACAATGCGAAGAGCACACGCAACAGCGGATTGATGGTGGCGCCCAATCGGATCCACTCTTCTTCGGTCATGACCGCCAGATGCCGCGGCGCGTCGAACGACATCCGGCCGCGCTTCTGCGCCGCCTTTTCGACGCCTTCCCAGTCCGAGAACGACACGTGCGCGGTGATCACCGGGAAGATCTCACGCTCCTCCTCGACGATGTGCTCGCCGATCAACGTGTGCAGGTCGCTCAACTCGGCCAACGGCCTGGCCGTCGCGGCATCGCCGTCCGAGATGCGAAACGCCGCGGCCCGCGCACGCAACTGAGCCAATCGCGGATCCAGCGCCGCGTGGTCTTCGGTCAACTCGGTCAGGTCGACGTGGCTGCCCGCGCTGGCCTCGATCACCGGCCAGGCCACCTGATCCTCGGTGCTGTGGTGGTGGTGGATCGACTCGCACAGCAGATCCACGTAACGGCTGACGGCACGTGCCCGAGCCGGTGTGCAGTGCCGGCGGCCACTTGCGATCGCCGCCACGACAGCGGCAATGCGCCCGCAATCCCTGACCATCGCGCGGTGCGAAAGCCTGATACCGGTCAGGTCCGGTTCCGGGTCGCCCGCTCGGCGCGGGGTGACGGTCGGCCGGGTCGTCGAACTCATGGGGCACGCTCCTTCGTCGGTTGATCGAGTGCTGCGACGACAGTGACCGGCGGCGCTTAAGAACGACTTAAAGCCGACTTGGCGTAGCTGGAGCGAAGATTAGTGGGCGAGCAGTTCGTCGAGCATCGAGGTGAACTGCTCGGGATCGGAAGGCGTGAAGGCGGGCCGCCACCGGTTGTCTGTCACGTCGAGGGTGATCAGGGTCTTCTTCAGCGGCCGGCCCACGTCCAGCGGTAGCCAACGGCGCAGGTCCGAGCTGCCCCAGATACGGAACCGGTGGAGCCAGTTCAGCGGTGTCGCGGTGTAGTCGCGAATCGACGACAGCGGGATCACCTTCGACGTACCGGAGGGAAAGTGATAGCGGCGCAACGTGATCGCCTCGCGATCCAGTTGGATCAGGCCGTCGTCGTAGTACTGTCGCGGCGCGCTCACAGTTTCTTGCACCGCAGCTCGTGGCCCTTGCTGGTCAGGCACCGACCGTTCTCGAGGTTCCACTGCCACCCGTGCAGGTTGCAGGTCAGCGTGGCACCCTCCACCACCCCGAACTTCGACAGGTCGGCCTTCAGGTGGGGGCAACGGCGCTGAATCTCCCAGCCGTCCAACGTGATCGTCGCCGTGTCGTCGTGGGCTTCGGCGAACCAGCCGTCGGCGTAGGCGATGCGCTCGTCGGTCAGGCACTTGAAGAACGTGTACAGGTACTCGTTGTAGCCACCGACCCGCCACGCCTTGAACCGCGTCGACAGGAAGATGGTGTTGACCCAGTCCGGCTCGTTGTCGCGCAGCACAGTGCGCACCAGCTCTGGGGCGATCTCGAAACCGTAGCGAAACTTCTCATCCGGAATCGGTTCGCGTACCGCGCGTTTGGGGAAGTCGAGCACGACGGTCTCGGAATGCTCGCGGCCCCGCAGCCGAAGCTCGACGGGGTAGCCGATACCGTCGCAGATCTGGTCGCTTTGGATCATGATCGGCTCGAACACCGCGCGCAACGGCTCCAGCAGCGACTCACCGGCCGCGGGCGCCCAGCTCGCTTTCTCGGCGGCCAGCACCGGCGCCATCCGCTCGGCGTAGTCGGCGATGTAGGCCGCCTTACCGGTGAAGATGGCCTGCACCTCGTCATCGGGAAGCGGGTGGGTGAGCGAATTCAGTTGCGAGCCGGTGAAATCCGCCATCGACCCGGGAATCATCAGCAATCCGCCATCGTGACCGTGCGCGCGCATCTGCTCGAGGAACACGATCTGGTCGGGAAAGATGTTGGTCGGATCCCCCGCATCGTCGTTGAGGTGGCGCAACTCGGGATCCAAAAAGCACGGCGGGCCCGCGGACGGAATCACCCAGGGAGCCCCCACCTGCGCGATGTACTGCCGGCAGCGGTCCATCTGCCGCTGGCGCTTTTGGATGCCGAACGCCTCTTTGGCGCGCGCGGGCATCTCGTAGACCATCGGGTACCAGATCGCCCCGGAGTACTGCAGCATGTGCACGTCGACCTGGCCGAAGTCGGCGTGCACCACGTCCAGGTCGACCGGGCGGGCGTCGTTCATGTTGAAGCAGACCGTTTCGCCGTCGTCGACCACCAGCCCGGAGTCGCCGATCGGCCCGTCGGCCGGGGCCCGCAGCGCGATGATCATCACCTCGAGGTCGCCCTTGGGGCCGCTGACGCGGTGCTTGACCGAGTCGGTGGTCTCGAAGAACCGGTGAAAGCCGACCTTCTCGAGTTCGCGCCGCAGGTCCGGCACCGGGAAGTCCGGCAGCAACACCACCGCGTCCTTGTTCACGTGCTCGCGCAGATTCCTCGGATCGAAGTGGTCGGCGTGCAGGTGCGAGACGTAGAGGTAGTCACAGTCGCCGATGGCGGACCAGTCCAGCGCGCTGTTGTCGGGGAACGGGAACCATGACGCGAAGTATGCCGGGTTCAGCCAGGGGTCGCACAGAATGCTTCCGGCCTTGGTGTCGATGCGGAAACCCGCATGCCCGACGCTTGTGACCTGCACTAACGCCCTTTCCCCTCGATGATGGTGACCTTTCGAGCTTAACGGGAGCAGACGGCAGAAGTCGCACCCGCGCGGGCGCACTACGCTGGCGGCTGTGGAACCGGTATACGGCACAGTCATCCAACTCGCGCGGCTGGTGTGGCGTGCGCAGGGGTTGACGTTCACCGTCACCGGCCTGGAGAACCTGCCGGCCAGCGGCGGGGCGGTGGTGGCCGTCAACCACACGAGCTACTTCGATTTCACGTTCGCCGGGCTGCCCGCCTATCGGCAGGGCCTCGGGCGCAAGGTGCGGTTCATGGCCAAGAAAGAGGTCTTCGACCACAAGATCGGCGGACCGCTGATGCGCAGCCTGGGCCATATCGAGGTGGACCGCAACAGCGGCGCCGAGTCGTTCGACATGGCCTGCCAGAAGCTGAAGGACGGGGAGCTGGTCGGGGTCTACCCGGAGGCCACCATCAGCCGCAGCTTCGAGATCAAGGAGCTCAAGTCGGGTGCGGCCCGCATGGCGATCGCCTGCGACGTGCCGATCGTGCCGCACATCATCTGGGGCGCCCAGCGCATCTGGACCAAGGGCCACCCGAAGAACCTGCGGCGCCCGAAGGTGCCCATCGCGGTCGCGGTCGGCGAGCCGATCTACCCAACGCTGCCCGCCGCCGAGCTGACCGCGTTGCTGCGCTCACGAATGCAGCATCTGCTGGAGCGCGTGCAGGACGAGTACGGCCCGCATCCGCCCGGCGAGTACTGGGTACCGCACCGGCTGGGCGGCGGGGCGCCCTCGCTGGCCGAGGCCAGCCGGATGGACGCCGAGGAGGCCGCCGAGAAGGCCTCGCGGCGTCAGGGCCCTCCCGACACGACGGGCGCGCCGGAGTAGCGTCGATGGAACCCGTATTCCGGACGCTTGAGGTTCTCGTCAAGGCGGCAGTAAGGGTCAACGGGATCCGCATCACCTACAACGGGCTCGAGCACATACCCGCTCACGACGGCGCGGTGATCGCCATCAACCACACCAGCTACATCGACTGGCTGCCGGCCGCCTTGGCCGCGCATTACCGCGGCAGGCGCCTGCGGTTCATGATCAAAGAGGAGATGCTGGACGTGAAAATCGTCAGCTTCCTCATCAGCCACACCGGCACCATTCCGGTGGACCGCCGTGCCGGCGCCGGCGCGTACGCGGTCGCGGTCGATCGGCTGCGCGCGGGCGAACTCGTGGGCGTGTATCCCGAAGCCACCATCAGCCGCAGCTTCGAGCTCAAGGAGTTCAAGACCGGCGCCGCCCGGATGGCCCGCGACGCCGACGTCCCGCTGATCCCGCTCATCGTCTGGGGTGCCCAGCGCATGTGGACCAAGGACCACCCAAGACAGTTGGGCCGCAGCAAGATCCCGATCATCGTCGAGGTCGGTGCGCCGCTGCGCGCCGCGGAGAGCATGGAGCAGACCCTGACAGAACTACGGGCGTCGATGAACGCGCTGCTGGACAAGGCGCAACGGCAGTACCCACATCCGCCCGGCGCGTTCTGGGTGCCGCGGCGGCTGGGCGGCAGCGCACCGACGCCGGAGGAGGCCAGGGCGCTCGACGAAGCCGAACTCGCGGAACGCGCCAGACGGCGCGCTGAGCGAGAAGCCAAGAGCCGCTGATGAACCGGCCCGCGATGATCGCCTCCGACGTGGACGGCACGTTACTGGACGACGACGAGAAGGTCACGCCGCGCACCCGCGCCGTCGTGCACGCGGCCGTCGAGGACGGGGCGCAGTTCGTGCTGGCGACCGGCCGTCCGCCGCGCTGGGTGCAGCCGGTCGTCGACGCGCTCGGGTTCGCGCCGATGACGGTGTGCGCCAACGGCGCAGTGATCTACGACCCGTCGACCGACCGGATCGTCTCCGCGCGAACGTTGTCCGCCGAACTGCTCGCCGAACTCGCCGACATCGCCACCCGGGCCATCCCGGGTGCCGGGCTGGCGGTCGAACGGGTGGGAAACAGCGCACACGACGCCGCGACGCCACAGTTCGTCAGCTCACCGGGCTACGAGCACGCCTGGCTCAACCCGGACAACACCGAGGTGTCGATGGAGGACCTGCTCAGCGCGCCGGCCATCAAGCTGCTCGTCCGCAAGGCCGGTGCCGACAGCGCCGACATGGCCGCCGTCCTGGCCGACGAAGTCCGCGACCTCGCCGACATCACCTACTCCACCAACAACGGCCTGATCGAGGTCATGCCGCTGGGCGTCAGCAAGGCGTCGGGGATCGACGAGGTGGCCCGGCCACCGGGGATCGCCGCCGACGAAGTGGTGACGTTCGGTGACATGCCCAACGACATTCCGATGCTGCAGTGGGCCGGGCTGGGGGTGGCCATGGCCCACGCCCACCCCGAAGCGCTGGCCGTCGCCGACGAGGTCACCTCGACCAACAACGAGGAGGGCGTGGCCCGCGTGCTGGAACGCTGGTGGCCCCAATAGGTTTCGGGCTAGACGAGCCAACACCGCCATCGACGCCGTCGGCGTCGATGGCGCGATCGAACTGATCTAGCGCGAAACGTAGTGGGCCCCCGCACCGCGAGGGCCCACTGGTCGGATAAAGCTACTCCTGCGAGCCGCTCGCGGAGTCCGTACCGTCGCCGCTGTCGGTGCTGCTCTCACCGGCGCCGGCCGTCTTCGACGTGGTGTCGACTGGCTCGCCAGTCATTGGGTCCACACCCGTGGAACCCGGGCTGAACAGCCCACCGAACTGGATGTTCAGGTTGTGCAGGGTGGTGCCCGGCGACAGCAGTCCCAGGTTGTTGAGCACCGGGACCAGGCCGTCGAGGTTCAAGTTGGCGCCGTTGAGTACCGCACCCACGATGTCGGCGGGGATGTTGATGACGCCCTGCATAGCGGTCGCGAAGTCTCCCGCGACCAGCGCGCTGACGATGCTGTGCACGCTGTTCACCACCGCCACCACGGGACTGATCACCGGGCCGGCAAACCCGAGCACGATGCCACTGACCGGGGAGGAGAGAACGTTGAGGAGTTCCTTGACCACCGCCACTGCCTGCGGCGGGGTACCCTCCCGCAGCAACTTGGGAATCGACTGCAACAGGATCGAGTGCCACCCGTCGAGCGATTCCTGACTCGGAAAAGGTTGATGCTGGCATCGATGCCGAGCAGGGTGGCGGCGGTGAACGCGGCCTGCACGTTGGCCACCATCTGCCCGAGGACCGTGCCGATGCTGCCCGGGTTCTTCAGCACCTCACTCAGGTAACCGGCCTGGTTCGCCAGGATCTGTTGCAGCAGCACGGCGGGGGCCTGGGAGAAGGTGTCGCCGATCTGGGTGGCACTGGCAGATGCCGTTTGGAACGCCTCCAGCCACGGCTGCAAGGGGTTGTAACTGGCCGCCATTGCACGGCAGCCGAGCTGACCGCAGGGGCCCGATCAAGAAGGGTTCGGCTTTGTCGCCCAGGCGTCAGGTGGCTCTCCCGAGGACGGCACCCGATGAAAGCGAGTCAATCGGATGACTCAGGTGGGGCTGATCGGACGGGTGAACCGCTCCAGCTGGGTAGGCGCATGGTCGACGTAGTTCGACGGCAGGTCGACCGCGATGCCGTCGACCACCCGCGTCACTCCGCCCGTCTCGCGGTCGAAGTTGAGCGTGCCGTGCTGGAAGTTCTGCACGATCCACAGCGGCTCGTGGATCTCGCCGCTGGTCGGCAGGCCCAGCGCTCCGCGCTCGAAGCCCAGCGACCCCCAGGCCTTGTAGATCTCCCCGGTGAGCGGCTGAGCGCCCGTGTCAGGCGACCAGTACATGGCGCCGCGTTCGAACGTCGCATACCGGATGCCGTCCTGCCCGGAGGCCTCCGGTGACGTCGGGTGGCCCAACGGGCTGTTGGGTCCGCCCATCGCCTCCCAGCGGGCGAAGATCGCACCGCCGCGCAGCATGTCCACCAGATCGGCGGGCCCCGGTGGACTGTTGAATCGCGCTGCGATCTCCCGGATCTGGTCCATCAGCGCGTAGGCCGCGTTGCCGGGGCACTCCGTGATGCCGACGTCGCGGTGGGTGAAGATCGCGGGCAGCGTCGGGGCGGACCCGAACGGGAACTTGGCGAACGAACTGCCGGCCGAGGCCAGCACCACGGTGCCCTTGGGGTCGATGTGGTCCATGCCCATGCGCCAACCCAGCAGGCGGCCCGTCGTGCCCAACTGGATCGGGGTGGGCGGAACCGCGTCGAAGTTGCCCATCATCGCCACGCCCCAGGTGTCGCGGTTGAACCCGCCGGTGTGGGCCCCCTCGACGGGCCGGGTGATGCCGCCGGCGCGACCCTCGAACACCTGGCCGTACTTGTCGACCAGCGCGTTGTACGCGATGTCGCACCAGCCCAACGTTCGGGTGTGGTACTCGTAGATCGACCGCACGATGCCGGCGGAGTCCTCGGGTGCGTACTCGTTGCTGCCCGCGGTGTGATGCACGATGCCGGCCCGGATTCCGTTGTCGTACCGCGGTTCTCCGCACCGCATCGATTCGTCGGCGCCCCACTGCGCCCGGTTGATGACGACCGGCGGCACGCCGGGGCTGTTCACCGCCGACGGCAGCGGCAGGTTGTCCACCGGGGCCTGCGGCGGGCTGATCAGCACCGCGTTGAGGTTCTGCCCGAACGGTTGCTCGACGTTGGCGGGCACATAACCCAACTCCGGGCGGTCCGCGTCGGCCACCTGCTCGGCCGGGGTGGGTGCGGCGCCCTGGGGTCGGGTGACCGCGATCTGCACCGTCGTGGTGCGCCCGACGAACACCGGTTCGGTGCCTCGCGGACCGGCGGCGTCGGGTCCGTCAGGGCCGACCCCCTCGAGGGGTTCGACGTCGTACCACGGCCCCCATGTGCCGTCGGCCTTCTTGGCCCGCACCCGCGCCGAGGTGCCGGTGAGATCGGATGCGGTGAGCGCGACCATCGCGAACGGCGTGTCCTGGTGGATCTCTCGGATCGTCTCGCCGCCGCCGAGATCGGTCAGCGGTTGCTGCGCCATCTTGGGCGCCTCGAGGGCGGGCGGGCGGTCGTCGTCGCCGCCGGGCAGGCCGTAGATCGCCATCGGCAGCATGACGGCTGTCGCCGCGACAGCGGTGAACAGCAACGACGGCACGGGACGGCGGCACGGCACAGACCGATGTTACGTAAGTGCCAGTTGTTACTAATGTTTCGACACGGCCTGATTGGCCGGAAAGTGACCGCCCTGCAACGGCACCGCAGAGCCGCGGCTGGGCTTCTGCGGTGCCGTTCGGGACAGGGTCAGGGCGTGGGGACCGGTGCGGGACCGGGACCCGGGACCGGCGGTGCCGGTGGCTTGACGGCCGACATGATCGCGGGCATCACCATGCCCTTGAGCAGATCGATCGCCTCTCCGGCGCCCAGCTGGTTGGCCATGCTGGTCAGGTCGCCGATGATGCCGCCGCTGGCCGGGGCGGTCGCCGGCATCGCCGCCAGGCTCGGGTCACCCAGGATTGGGTAGGTACCCGCGGCGGGGTCCAGCCCGATCGGCGCCGAGATCGGAACCTCGCTGGTCAGCCCGGTGGAGACCGGGGTGGCCAGCGCGGGATCGGTCAGGGCGGGCGGGGTCGACAGCCCGGGCGCGGTCAGATCCGGCGTGGTGAGGCCGGGCGTCGTGGCCGTCGGGCTGGTCAGTGCGCCCGGGTCGGTCAGCCCCGGCGTGGTGAGCGCGGGATTGGTCAACGACGGGTCGGCCAGCGCCGGGTCGGTGAGGGCCGGGCCGGTCGCCCCGGGCAGGCTCGCGCCGGGCACGGTCGCGCTGGGAACATCCAGGCTGGGCCCCGTGAGTCCCGGGGTGGTCAGCCCGGGTGTGGTCAGCCCGGGTGAGGTCAGCGCGGGCGACGTCAGTCCGGGTGAGGTCAGCCCGGGCGACGTCAGGGACGGCGGCGTGGTGGATCCGGTGCCAGTGAGCAGGCCCGTCGGCATCGGGGGCAGGTTGATGCCGAACTGCGACAGCCCCTGTGACAGGGCGGACATCAGCTCGCCGGGCAGGTCGGTGATCAACGCGGCCTGCACGAATTCACGATGCTGGGGCGCGGGTTCGGTGCTCGCGGCCAGATCGGTCACGGCGATGACTGCGGCTGGACTCGCGACTGCCAGGGCCACGACTGCGCTCGTGGCTGTGGAAAGCCTGCGTCGGCGGCGGTTCGGCACGGAAGTCTCCTCAATATATGGACTACGTCGGGTAGGTGATCTTGTGAACAACCCAGGTCTCGCGCTGTCGGCCGAGAACCGACGTGAACGACGTTACTGATGTGACTACTGAGGCAAAAGTGACGATGCGGAATCGTGAGCCGATCGCAACCTTCTGCCGTCCGCCACAGCCTTGTCGGATTCGGGCGGGGTACGCGTGTTCGGATACCCTTGCCGTCGATGACAGCTCGCTATGACCTACTTGTCGTCGGTTCCGGATTTTTCGGCCTGACGGTTGCCGAGCGCGTGGCGACCCAGCTGGACAAACGCGTGCTGGTGATCGAGCGTCGCCCGCACATCGGCGGTAACGCCTACTCCGAGCCCGAGCCGCAGACCGGCATCGAGGTGCACAAGTACGGCGCGCACCTCTTCCACACCTCCAACAAGAAGGTGTGGGACTACGTGCGCCAGTTCACCGACTTCACCGGATATCAGCACCGCGTGTTCGGCCTGTACAACGGGCAGGCCTACCCCCTGCCGATGGGGCTCGGTCTGGTCTGCCAGTTCTTCGGCCGCTACTTCACGCCCGACGAGGCCCGTGCGCTGATCGCCGAGCAGGCCGCCGAGATCAAGACCGAGGACGCGCAGAACTTCGAGGAGAAGGCGATCAGCCTGATCGGCCGCCCGCTCTACGAGGCGTTCTTCAAGGGTTACACCGCCAAGCAGTGGCAGACCGACCCCAAGGAGCTGCCCGCCTCCAACATCACCCGGCTGCCGGTGCGGTACACCTTCAACAACCGCTACTTCAACGACACCTACGAGGGCCTGCCGGTCAACGGCTACACGAAGTGGCTGGAGAACATGGCCGCCGACGACCGCATCGAGGTGCGGCTGGACACCGACTGGTTCGACGTGCGCGACGAATTGCGGTCCGCCAACCCCGACGCACCGGTCGTGTACACCGGGCCGCTGGACCGCTACTTCGACTACGCCGAGGGTCGATTAGGTTGGCGCACCCTGGATTTCGAGCTCGAGGTGCTGCAGACCGGCGATTTCCAGGGCACTTCGGTGATGAACTACAACGACCTCGACGTGCCCTACACCCGGATCCACGAGTTCCGGCACTTCCACCCCGAGCGGGACTATCCCACCGACAAGACCGTCATCATGCGCGAGTTCTCCCGGTTCGCCGACGACGATGACGAGCCCTACTACCCGATCAACACCGAAACCGACCGCGCGTTGCTGGCCGCGTACCGGGCCAGGGCCAAGGCCGAAACCGCTTCTGCGAAAGTGTTGTTCGGCGGCCGGCTGGGCACCTACCAGTACCTGGACATGCACATGGCCATCGCCAGCGCGCTGAGCATGTACGACAACATCCTCGCGCCGCACCTGCGGGACGGCGCGCCACTGAGCAACGGCACAGAAAGTAGCAGCGCATGAGTGACATTCCGTCCGGCGCGCTCGAGTCAGGAGAATCCAGGGCCGTCAGCCTGCTGGCGCGCATCATCTCGCCGCGCCCGGGTGAACCGCTCGACGTCCGCAAGCTCTATATAGAGGAATCGACCACGAACGCGCGTCGCGCGCACGCGCCGAGTCGCACCACCCTCGAGATCGGTGCCGAATCGGAGGTGTCGTTCGCGACGTACTTCAACGCGTTTCCGGCCAGTTACTGGCGGCGCTGGTCGACGCTGGACACGGTGGTATTGCGCCTCGAGCTGACGGGCAGCGGACGCGTGGACGTGTACCGCTCGAAGGCCACCGGCGCCCGGATCACCGTGGGTGGTGCCCCGTTCAGCGGCGAGCACGCCGCCGTCGAGTTCGAGATCGACCTGACCCCGTTCGAGGACGGCGGCTGGATCTGGTTCGACGTCACCACCAACAACAGCACCACGCTGCACCACGCCGGCTGGTACGCCCCGCAACCCGCGCCGGGCCGCGCCAACGTCGCGGTCGGCATCCCGACGTTCAACCGGCCGGCCGACTGCGTGAACGCCTTGTCCGCTCTGACCGCAGATCCGTTGGTGGACGAGGTGATCGGCGCGGTCATCGTCTCCGACCAGGGCACCAACAAGGTCAAGGATCACCCCGGTTTCGCCGACGCCGCCGCGGCGCTGGGCAACCGGTTGTCGATCCACAACCAGCCGAACCTCGGTGGCTCCGGCGGCTACAGCCGGGTGATGTACGAGGCGCTGAAAAACACCGACTGCGAACAGATCCTGTTCATGGACGACGACATCCGCATCGAGCCCGACTCGATCCTGCGGGCTCTGGCGATGAACCGGTTCGCCAAGGCGCCCACCCTGGTCGGCGGTCAGATGCTCAACCTGCAGGAGCCTTCGCACCTGCACGTGATGGGGGAGATGGTCGCCCAAGAGAACTTCATGTGGACCAACGCCGTCAACACCGAGTACGACCACAACTTCGCGAAGTTCCCGCTCAGCGACGAAGACGAGCCGCGAAGCAAGCTGCTGCACCGCCGCATCGACGTCGACTACAACGGCTGGTGGATGTGCATGATCCCGCGGCAGGTCGCCGAGGAACTCGGTCAGCCGCTGCCGTTGTTCATCAAATGGGACGACGCCGACTACGGGTTGCGCGCCGCCGAGCACGGCTACGGCACCGTGACGCTGCCGGGCGCGGCGATCTGGCACATGGCGTGGAGCGACAAGGACGACGCCATCGACTGGCAGGCGTACTTCCATCTGCGCAACCGACTGGTGGTCGCGGCCCTGCACTGGGACGGCAACATCTACGGGCTGCTGGCCAGCCACTTCAAGGCGACGATGAAACACCTTCTGTGCCTTGAGTACTCGACCGTCGCCATCCAGAACAAGGCGATGGACGACTTTCTGGCCGGCCCCGAGCATCTCTTCTCGATCCTGGAGTCGGCGCTGCCCGACGTGCGCAAGATGCGCCAGGAGTTTCCCGACGCGGTGGTGCTGCCCGGCGCCACCGCACTTCCACCGCCCTCGGACAAGCGGCGCAAGAAGGTGAAGATCCCCACCAACCCGGTGTCGATCTCGACGCGGCTGGCCCGGGGTGTGGTCCACCAGCTCAAACCGCACGACCCGCAACACCACCGCCGCCCCCAGGTCAACGTCGCCACGCAGGACGCCAGGTGGTTCTCGCTGTGTGTGGTCGACGGGGTCACCGTCACCACCGCGGACGGCCGTGGCGTGGTGTTCCGCCAGCGGGACCGCGCCAAAATGTTTGCGCTGCTTCGTCAGTCGCTGCGGCGCCAACTTCGGATCGCCCGCAAGTTCGACCGCATGCGCAAGGTCTACCGCGACGCCCTGCCGATGCTCACCAGCAAGGAGAAGTGGGAGTCGGTGCTGCTCGAGACGTCGGCGCATGCCTGACCCTCTGGTTGGCGACACCGTGGCACCGCCACGCGGCGAAGAGGCCGTGCTGGTGGCGGTTCAGCGTGCCGTGGCCCGGCGCCCCGGTGTGCTGACCGGTGCGCGGGCGCTGAGCCACTTCGGGGAGCACAGCCTGGGCTGGCTGGCCGTCGCGGGCCTGGGTGCGCTGCTCGCACCGCGCCGCCGGCGCCTGTGGCTGGCCGCGGGCACCGGCGCGTTTCTCGCGCACGCGGCGGCGGTGCTGATCAAGCGACTGGTGCGGCGCGAACGCCCGCACCATCCGTCGATCGCGGTGAACGTCGCGACGCCGAGCCGGCTGAGCTTCCCTTCGGCGCACGCGACGTCCACCACCGCGGCGGCACTGCTGTTGGCGCGGGCCACCGGGCTGCCGCTGCCTGCGCTTCTGGTGCCGCCGATGGCGTTGTCGCGGTTGGTGCTCGGCGTGCATTACCCGACCGACGTCCTCACCGGCGTCGTCGTCGGCGCAGCCGTCGCGGAGGCGGTCAGCACGGTCGCCGACCGAATGGAAGGGGACCGATGAGCATCTCGAAGGAAAGCAGCACAGTGGGCGCACCGCAGTACAGCGACGACCCCGCCCCGGGTAAGGGTCCGCCACGCAACCTGATGACCGGCCTCGTCAAGGCCGTCCGGCCCCGGCAGTGGGTGAAGAACGTCCTGGTCTTCGCCGCGCCGCTCGCCGCTCTCGGCGATGACCGCTACGCCTACGACTACCGCGAAGTCCTGGTCCGGGTCCTGTTGGCGTTCGCGGTGTTCAGCCTGGCCGCATCGGCGGTCTACCTCATCAACGACGCCCGCGACGTGGAAGCCGATCGCGCCCACCCGACCAAGAGGTACCGCCCGATCGCGGCGGGGGTGGTGCCCGAGTGGCTCGCCTATGCCCTCGCGGTGACGTTGATCGCGGGATCGCTGGCCATCTCCTGGCTGGTGACGCCCAACCTGGCGCTGGTGATGGCGATCTACGTCGGCATCCAGCTGGCCTACTGCTTCGGCCTCAAGCACCAGCCGGTCATCGACATCTGCATCGTGTCGTCCGGCTTCTTGATCCGTGCGATCGCCGGCGGTGTGGCCGCGGATGTGCCGCTGTCGCAATGGTTCCTGCTGATGATGGCGTTCGGCTCGTTGTTCATGGCGGCCGGCAAACGCTACGCGGAGCTTCAGCTCGCCGAGCGCACCGGCGCCAAGATCCGAAAGTCACTGGAGAGCTACACCAGTTCCTACCTGCGGTTCGTGTGGACGCTGTCGGCCACCGCGCTGGTGTTGTGTTACGGGTTGTGGGCATTCGAGCGGGACGGCACCGGCGGAACATCGTGGTTCGTCGTGTCGATGATTCCGTTCACGATCGCGATCCTGCGCTATGCCGTCGACGTCGACGGTGGCCTCGCCGGTGAGCCCGAGGAGATCGCGTTGAAGGACCGGGTGTTGCAGCTGCTGGCCGTCGCGTGGATCGGAACCCTGGGTGCCGCCGTATTCCTCAGTTGACCAGCTCACCCTGACGGTCGCGCGCCTGGTGGCGCGCGGACCGCGGTTCGTCTACGACAGAACCGTCCGGTTCAGCCTGTGGGCCAGCGTGCTCGTCGTCGCCGGGTTGTTCACCTGGGGCGCCTGGGAGCGGCGCTGGATCGCCGACGATGGTCTCATCGTGCTGCGCACGGTACGAAACCTGTTGGCGGGCAACGGCCCAGTGTTCAACGCCGGCGAGCGGGTGGAGGCCAACACCTCGACCCTGTGGACGTATCTGGTTTACGTCGGCGCGCTGATCGGCGGGCCGGTGCGGATGGAGTACGTGGTGCTCGTTCTCGCGCTCGTGCTCAGCGTCGCCGGGGTGGTGCTGGCGATGCTGGGCGCCGGCCGGTTGTACGCGCCCAGCCTGCAGGGCAGGCGCGCGTTGATGTTGCCCGCAGGCGTGCTGGTCTACATCGCGCTTCCACCCGCCCGTGACTTCGCCACCTCCGGGCTCGAAAACGGTTTGGTGCTGGCCTATCTGGGCTTGCTGTGGTGGATGATGGTGTGCTGGTCGCAGGCGATGCACGCCAACCGCTCGGCGCAGCGGCCGCCGCCGCGTGCTGGGGCGCCGAGCATCCGCAGGCAACCGCTCGGCGCGGCGTCTTCCGACCCGCGGCAACGGCATGCGGTCAGCGGGTTCTTCGACGGCACACTGGCTTTCGTCGCGGGGTTGAGCGTGCTGGTGCGGCCCGAGCTGGCGCTGATCGGCGGCGGCGCGCTGGTGATGATGTTGGTCGCCGCCCGCGACCGGCGTCGACGCGCGCTGATCGTGCTCGCCGGCGGCCTTGTCCCGGTGCTGTACCAGATCTTCCGGATGGGCTACTACGCGCTGATCTTTCCGGGTACCGCGCTGGCCAAAGAGGCGTCGGGATCCAAATGGGCGCAGGGATTCACCTACCTGGCCAACTTCAATCAGCCCTACCTGCTGTGGGCGCCGGCGATTCTGCTCGCCGGGTTGGCGGCCGTGGTGTTGGTGACCCGCGGGCGGCCGTGGTGGACGCACCGCGCCCCCGCGCCCGGTTACGGACGGCTGGCCCGGATGGTGCAGAGCCCCGCAGCGGTGGTGATCTTCTTCGTCGTCAGCGGCCTGCTGCAGGCGGTGTACTGGATCCGCCAGGGCGGCGACTTCATGCACGGCCGCGTCCTGCTCACGCCGGTGTTCTGCATGCTGCTGCCGATGGCGGTGATCCCGGTCGTGCTGCCGGACACCACCCGAATGGCCCGCGGCGCAGGGTATCTGTTCGTCGGCGCCACGGGTGTGCTGTGGGTCGCGGTCGCCGGTTGGGCATTGTGGGCGGCCAACTCCGGCGGGATGGGCGCCGACGCCACCCGGGTCACCTACACCGGCATCGTCGACGAACGGCGGTTCTACAGCCAGGCCACCGGTCATGCGCATCCGCTCACCGCCGCCGACTATCTCGACTATCCGCGGATGCGGGCGGTGCTGCGGGCGCTGAACAACACCCCTGAAGGCGCGCTGCTGCTGCCTGCCGGCAACTACGACCAGTGGGATGTGGTGCCCGCGATACCGCCGCCGCCGGACGCCCCACCCGAGGTGAGGGACCAAAAGCCGCCCCACACGGTCTTTTTCACCAACCTCGGCATGCTCGGTATGAACGTCGGCCTCGACGTGCGGGTCATCGACCAGATCGGCCTGGCGAATCCGTTGGCCGCGCACTCCGACCGGCTCGAGGACGGCCGCATCGGCCACGACAAGAACCTGTTCCCGGATTGGGCGGTGGCCGAGGGGCCGTTCCTGAAGACGTCGCCGTGGATTCCGGCCTACCTCGACGAAGACTGGGTGGCCCAGGCCGAGGCGGCATTGGAATGTCCCGCCACCGACGCGATGCTGAACTCGATCCGCGGACCGATGGGGCCGCGGCGCTTCCTGTCGAACCTGCTGCACGCCTACCAGTTCACGCAGTACCGGATCGATCGGGTGCCGCTCTACGAGCTGGTTCGATGTGGGCTGGAGGTGCCCGAGTCCACGGCGCCCCCTTACACCGGCATGCCGGCAACGGGGCCCTAGCCGTCGGCGATCTCCCGGTAACACCACACCCTGTCAGCGCGATACACCTGTCGCAGAGCGCCTTTCGTGCGGCGCCGAAAACCCGAAACGGATGGTGAGACCTGTGCGAACCTGGCTTCGCCGCGCGTTGGCGACCACGGCGGCCTTCGTCGTGCTGCCCGGTCTCACCGCGGCGGTCGACGCGGAACCGAGCGCGAACGCGTTCTCTCGGCCCGGCCTGCCCGTCGAGTACCTGGACGTGTACTCGACCGCGATGGGGCGCAACGTGCGCGTCCAGTTCCAACCGGGCGGCGACAAGGCGGTCTATCTGCTCGACGGTCTTCGCGCCCGCGACGACTACAACGGCTGGGACATCGAAACCCCCGCGTTCGAGTGGTTTCTGGACTCCGGTGTCGCCACCGTGATGCCGGTCGGCGGCCAGTCCAGCTTCTACACCGACTGGTATTCGCCGTCGAGCTTCAACAACCAGCCCTATACCTATAAATGGGAGACGTTCCTGGCCAGTGAGCTGCCCCAGTGGCTGGCGGCGAACAAGCAGATCTCCACCACCGGCAACGGCGTGGTCGGGGTGTCGATGTCGGGCAGCGCGGCGCTGATCCTGGCGGCCTTCCATCCGGCGCAATTCCGTTACGCCGCATCGCTGTCCGGGTTTCTGAACCCGTCGGCGCCGTTCATGCAGCAGGCCATCCGGGTGGCGATGCTCGATGCGGGCGGCTACAACGTCGACAACATGTGGGGCGCACCGTGGGACGGGGCGTGGCGGCGCAACGACCCGCTGGTGCAGGTCGGCAAGCTGGTCGCCAACAACACCAGGCTGTGGATCTACTGTGCGCCCGGCGGCGTCACCCCGCTCGACGTGAACGCCGACGCCAACCAGGTATTCGCTGCTCACAGCCTCGAAGCGATGGCGCTGAAGAGCAACAGGGACTTCCAGGCGGCCTATCTGGCGGCCGGCGGCTCCAACGCGACCTTCCATTTCCCACCGGCCGGAAATCACGCCTGGCCGTACTGGGCTGAACAGCTTCAGGCGCTGAAGCCTGACCTGATCGCGACCCTCAACGGTTAAGGAGTGACCAGGCACGATACCTGCGAAATAGAAGGATCACAGCAAGGTGTGGTTGACTGCACGAGCAACGCGGCACGGCCTGAGGGGCATCATCCGCGTGCGGCATACGACAGATGGGATAGAACAAGCATGAAGTTCGTTGGCAAGATCCGGCGTGCGGCGAGCACACTGCCGCGCCGGCTCACGGTTGCGGCGCTCGCGGCAGCCGTGTTGCCCGGTTTCGTCAGCGCCGTCGGAGGCTCGGCGACAGCTGAGGCCTTCTCTCGTCCGGGCCTGCCGGTCGAGTACCTGATGGTTCCGTCCGCGGGGATGGGACGCGACATCAAGGTGCAGTTCCAGAACGGCGGGCCGAACGCACCGGGTGTCTACCTTCTCGACGGGCTGCGCGCCCGCGACGACTTCAACGGCTGGGACATCGAGACCGCCGCGTTCGAGTGGTACCTGGACTCCGGCCTGGCCGTGATCATGCCCGTCGGCGGCCAGTCCAGCTTCTACAGCGACTGGTACCAGCCGGCCTGCGGCAACAATGGTTGCCAGACCTACAAGTGGGAGACGTTCCTGACCCAGGAGCTGCCCGCCTACCTGGCCGCCAACAAGAGCGTGGATCCCAACCGCAACGCGGCCGTGGGTCTGTCGATGGCCGGTTCGGCCGCGCTGACGCTGGCGATCTACTACCCGCAGCAGTTCCAGTACGCCGCATCCCTGTCGGGCTTCCTGAACCTGTCCGAGGGCTGGTGGCCGATGCTGGTCAACATGTCGATGGGCGACGCGGGCGGCTATGACGCCAACGACATGTGGGGTCGCACCGAGGACCCGAACAACGCGTGGAAGCGCAACGACCCGATGGTCAACATCGACAAGCTGGTCGCCAACAACACCCGCATCTGGGTGTTCTGCGGCAACGGCAAGCCCGCCGAGATCAACGGCCGGCTGGCAGGCGACAACTTCAACGCGAAGTTCCTCGAGAGCTTCACGCTGCGGACCAACGAGACGTTCCAGGAGGAATACCTGGCGGCCGGCGGTAAGAACGGTGTGTTCAACTTCCCGTCGGGCGGCACGCATGACTGGCCGTACTGGGGTCAGCAGCTGCAGCAGATGAAGCCGGACATCCAGCGGGTGCTGGGTGCCACCCCGCAGCCGACCACTCCGGTCGACACCGAGGCGGCGGCCCCGGCGGCCGCGGAGACCGGTAACTGAACGGCTGCTTCGGCAACACGTAGTCGACGGCGGCGATCCCCTGCGGGTCGCCGCCGTCAGCCATTTCGGGCGGGTCCATCCTGCCGGTGTGATTGACTACCTCGCGCGGGGACATCAGACGAACGTGAGGTGGCGTAGTTGATGCGTGCATTGTTCCGAGGAATCCTGACGGCGGCGCTGACCCTGGGCATGTGGACCGCCGGTACATCCGTGGCGCCCGACGCCAAGGCCGACGTCGAGATGCTCTTGGTGCCGTCGGCGGCGATGGGCCGCGACATCCCGGTCTCGTTTCTGGCGGGCGGCCCGCACGCCGTCGTCCTACTCGACGCCTTCAACGCCGCACCCGACGTGAGCAACTGGGTGACGGCGGGCAACGCGATGAACACCCTGGCCGGCAAGGGCATCTCCGTAGCTGCCCCGGCCGGCGGCGCATGGAGCATGTACACCAACTGGGAGCAGGACGGCAGCAAGCAGTGGGAGACGTTCCTGGCCGATGAGCTGCCGAACTGGCTGGCCGCCAACAAGGGGCTTGCCCCCAGCGGACACGGCATCGTCGGCGCCGCGCAGGGCGGCTACGGCGCGATGGCGATGGCCACCTTCCATCCGGACCGCTACCGCTTCGCCGGTTCGCTGTCGGGCTTTCTGACCCCCGAACGCACCGGGGTCGACGGCGCCATCACCGCGGGCCTGGCTCAGTACGGCGGCGTCGACACCCGCAACATGTGGGGCTTGCCACAGTTGGGCCGGTGGAAGTGGCATTCGCCGAACGTGCACGTGCAGCTGCTCGCCGACAACAACACCCGGCTCTGGGTGTTCAGCCCCCCCGCCGGTGGCTGCACCGATCCGGCCGCGATGATCGGCTACTGCGACATCGCGCAGGGCACCAACCGCGAGTTCTATCAGCACTATCGCTCGGTGGGCGGCAAGAACGGCCACTTCGACTTCCCCACCTCCGGCAACCATGACTGGGGCAGCTGGAGCGCACAGCTGGCCGCGATGACCAACGAGCTGGTCACCACGATCCGGTAGCCGAAGGTTGCCGCGGCTGCCGGGTCCGGCCCGAAGCGACCGGTACCTTGGAGGCGTGCAACGAGCGGGACTGTGGACGGCGCGTGCGGCGCAGGCGATGCTGGCTTCCGCGACCGTGTTGCTGGCCGGATGTTCGGGCGACGGTGTGATCGCGCTCAGCCAGCCCGACCCGGAGACCGCGACGGTGCACGGCCACGCCGGGGCGGCGCCACCGGGGCCGCCGGCTGCCGGCGGCAAATCGAACGCCCTGGTCGTGACGGACCGGCAACGCGCCTACCTCGACGCGCTCTCCGCCGCGGGGGTGAAACCGTCCAGCGACCTGATGGCGTTGAACATCGGCTCTTACGTGTGCCAGGCCCGTGCGGCCAAACACGGCGAGCAGGCGATCTGGGACATCGTCCACCCGCTGGTACGCAGCGACGCCGGCAGCGACCCACTGTCCGCGACACCACCGTCGGCCGCGGAGGTCGACGCGGCCACCGCCCGCTACATTCGCATCGCGACACAACGACTCTGCTAGCGGGAGCCCGAAACATCCATGGCCAAGACCAATCGGCGGAAACGCCATCGCATCCTCGCGCTCATCGCGGCCGGGGCGGTGGCGCTCGTGGTGGTGCTGATCGCGGTCATGGTGTGGGTGTGGCAGCGCGCGCCGGAGACACCGCCGGGCGCCGTGCCGCCCACCACGGCGCCGCCGGGTGTGGTGGTGCCGCCGAAGAAGCCGCGCCCGGAGTTTCAGGACGCCAGCTGCCCGGACGTCCAGCTGATCTCGATTCCCGGCACCTGGGAGTCCTCACCGCAGATGGACCCCTTCAACCCGGCGCAGTTCCCGATGGCGTTGCTGCTCAACGTGACCAACCCGATCCGCGCAGAGTTCGGCACGGACCGCCTCGAGGTGTACACCGTGCCCTACACGGCGCAGTTCCACAACCCGTTCTCGTCGGACAACCAGATGTCCTACAACGACAGCCGCGCCGAGGGTTTTCACAACACCGTGAAGGCCATGGCCGACATGAACGAGCGCTGCCCGCTGACCAGCTACGTGCTGATCGGGTTCTCGCAGGGCGCGGTGATCGCCGGTGACATCGCCAGCGACGTCGGCAACGGCCGCGGGCCGGTCGACGAGGACCTGGTGCTCGGGGTGGCCTTGATCGCCGACGGCCGCCGCCAGACCGGCGTCGGCCAGGACGTCGGCCCCAGTCCTGGAGGGGTAGGCGCCGAGATCACCCTCGACGAGATCCCGTTGCTCAACGAGTTCGGCCTGGACATGACGGGACCTCGCCCCGGCGGGTTCGGTCTGCTCAACGACCGCACCTACGAGATCTGCGCGCACGGCGACCTGATCTGCTCGGCACCGAAGTCGGCGTTCAACATCACCCAGCTGCCCAAGACGCTGGAAGTGCTCAGCGGCGGGGCCGGGCAGCCCATCCACGCGATGTATGCCTCACCGGAGTATTGGAACGTCAACGGCATGTCCTCCACGCAGTGGACCCTGAATTGGGCGCGGGATGTGATCGATAACGCTCCGCACCCGAAACATGGCTGACCTGTGACCGGACGGATTTGGCGAGGGACAGGCGAACGCCTAACATTAAGAAATAACTAAGACCAGCAAGCGTCGGCACGCCGGAACACGCACCTCAGAGCGCCCACGTGACGCGGGGCTACCACCCGCTACGATCTGAGGGTTTGGGGTCTCGTGGGGTGGCGTGAGCAAGGCGCCGATGCGAGTGGTTCTTGACAGGAGTAAAAGGATGGCCTTCCACAACCCGTTCATCAAAGACGGACTGATCAAGTTCCCGGACAACGGCAGCTTGGTCAAGCACGTCGAACGATGGGCCAAGGTGCGTGGAGACAAGCTCGCCTACCGGTTCCTGGACTTCTCCACCGAACGCGACGGCGTCGCGCGCGATCTGCACTGGGCCGACTTCGGCGCCCGCAACCGCGCCGTCGGCGCCCGGCTGCAGCAGGTCACCCAGCCCGGTGACCGGGTCGCGATCCTGTGCCCGCAGAGCCTGGACTATCTCGTCGCGTTCTTCGGCACGCTGTATTCCGGCCGCATCGCCGTGCCGCTGTTCGACCCGAACGAACCGGGACACGTGGGCCGCCTGCACGCCGTGCTCGACGACTGCGAGCCGTCGGCGATCCTGACCACCACCGAGGCCGCCGAAGGGGTGCGCAAGTTCTTCCGCACCCGCCCCGCCAACCAGCGTCCGCGCGTCATCGCCGTCGACGCGGTGCCCGACGAGGTCGGCGCCACCTGGGAACCCGTCGACGTCGACGAACACACCATCGCCTACCTGCAGTACACCTCGGGCTCGACGCGCATCCCGACCGGCGTGCAGATCACCCACCTGAACCTGGCCACCAACGTGGTGCAGGTGATCGAGGCGCTCGATGGCGAAGAGGGTGACCGCGGTGTCTCCTGGCTGCCGTTCTTCCACGACATGGGCCTGATCACCGTGCTGCTGTCGCCGATGATCGGGCACTACGTCACGTTCATGACGCCGGCGGCGTTCGTGCGCCGTCCCGGCCGCTGGATCCGCGAACTCGCCCGCAAGGAGGGCGACACCGGCGGGACCATCTCGGTGGCCCCGAACTTCGCGTTCGACCACGCCGCGGCCCGCGGGGTGCCGAAAGAGGGCGAGCCGCCGCTGGACCTGTCCAACGTCAAGTGCATCCTCAACGGCAGCGAGCCGATCTCGGCGGCCACCGTGCGGCGGTTCAACGAGGCTTTCGGCCCGTTCGGATTCCAGCCCAAGGCGATCAAGCCCTCCTACGGCCTGGCCGAGGCGACCCTGTTCGTGTCGACCACGCCGATGGACGCCGAACCGACCATCACCCATGTCGACCGCGACGAGCTGAACAACCACCGCTTCGTCGAGGTGCCCGCGGACTCACCGAAGGCCGTGGCGCAGGCCGGCGCGGGCAAGGTCGGCCTGGCCGAATGGGCCGTCATCGTCGACAACGACACCGCCACCGAACTGCCCGACGGTCAGATCGGCGAGGTCTGGATCAGCGGCCAGAACATGGGCACCGGGTACTGGGGCAAGCCCGAGGAGACGGTGGCCACGTTCCAGAACATCCTGAAGTCGCGCACCAACCCGTCGCACGCCGAAGGGGCCCCCGACGACGCCACGTGGGTGCGCACCGGTGACCTCGGTGCCTATCACAACGGTGAGCTCTACATCACCGGGCGCACAAAGGATCTGGTGATCATCGACGGGCGCAACCATTACCCGCAGGACCTCGAGTACTCGGCGCAGGAAGCGACCAAGGCGCTGCGCACCGGGTTCGTCGCCGCGTTCTCGGTGCCGGCGAACCAGCTGCCCGACGAGGTGTTCGAGAACGCCCACTCCGGTCTCAAGCGCGACCCCGACGACACCTCGGAGCAGTTGGTGATCGTCGGCGAGCGCGCGCCGGGTGCGCACAAGCTCGACATGGGCCCGATCGCCGACGACATCCGCGCCGCGATCGCCGTGCGCCACGGTGTCACGGTGCGCGACGTGCTGCTGACGGCGGCGGGCGCCATCCCACGCACCTCCAGCGGCAAGATCGGCCGGCGCGCCTGCCGCGCCGCCTATCTGGACGGCAGCCTGCGCAGCGGCAAGATCCCCAACGCCTTCCCCGACGAAACCGACTGACGGCTGACTTCCGCTGAACATGGCTGATACACAAGACGACTCGCAGCCCACGGGCTCCGACGCGACACCGGAATTCCAACTGGCACCCGAAAAGCCGCTCACGCCGGCCAAGACCGACATGACGGTGGCCGAGATGCGCACCTGGCTGCGCAACTGGATCGCCAACGCCACCGGCCAGTCGCCGGACGCGATCAACGACTCCACCCCGATGGTGGAGCTGGGGTTGTCGTCGCGCGACGCGGTCGCGATGGCCAGCGACATCGAGGACCTCACCGGTGTCACGCTGACCGCGACGGTGGCGTTCCGGCATCCGACGATCGAGTCGTTGGCGACGGTGATCATCGAGGGCGAGCCCGAGCCGGCCGAAGGCTCCGACGACGAGGACTGGACCCGCGATGTCGACGAGGACGTCGCCAACATCGCCATCGTCGGCATCGCCACTCGCTTCCCCGGCGATATGAACACCCCGGAGGAGACGTGGGAGGCGCTGCTGGAGGGCCGCGACGCGATCACCGACCTGCCCGAGGGCCGTTGGGAGGAGTTCCTCGGCGAACCGCGCATCGCCGAACGCGTGGCCAAGGCGCGCACCCGCGGCGGCTACCTGTCCGACATCAAGGGCTTTGACGCCGAGTTCTTCGCACTGTCGAAGATGGAGGCCGACAACATCGATCCGCAGCAGCGGATGGCGCTCGAATTGACCTGGGAGGCACTCGAACACGCCCGCATCCCGGCGTCGAGCCTGCGCGGGGCGAATGTCGGCGTCTACATCGGCAGCTCGCTGAACGACTACAGCTTCCTGGCGATGTCGGACCCGTCGGTCGCGCACCCGTATGCGATCACCGGCACGGCCAGCTCGATCATCGCCAACCGGGTGTCCTACTTCTACGACTTCCGCGGCCCGTCGGTGGCCGTCGACACGGCGTGCTCGAGCTCGCTGGTCGCCGCGCACCAGGGCGTGCAGGCGCTGCGCTCGGGCGAGGCCGACGTCGCGATCGTCGGCGGTGTCAACGCGTTGATCACGCCGCTGGTCACCGTCGGTTTCGACGAGGTCGGCGGGGTGCTGGCGCCGGACGGCCGGATCAAGTCCTTCTCCGCCGATGCCGACGGCTACGCCCGCTCCGAGGGCGGCGGCATGCTGGTGCTCAAGCGACTCGGCGACGCGCGCCGCGACGGCGACGACATCATCGCCGTCATCGCGGGCAGCGCCGTCAACCACGACGGGCGGTCCAACGGCCTGCTCGCGCCCAACCCGGACGCGCAGGCCGAGGTGTTGCGCAAGGCATACAAGGACGCCGGCATCAACCCGCGCGACGTCGACTACATCGAGGCGCACGGCACCGGCACCATCCTCGGTGACCCGATCGAGGCCGACGCGCTGGGACGTGTCGTCGGCAGGGGACGCACCGCCGACAAGCCCGCACTGCTGGGCGCCGTGAAATCCAACGTCGGACACCTCGAGTCGGCGGCGGGCGCGGCCAGCCTGGCCAAGATGGCGCTGGCGTTGCGCAACAACAAGATCCCGCCGTCGATCAACTACGCCGGGCCCAACCCCTACATCGACTTCGACGGGGTGCACCTGAAGGTGGCCGACACCGTCACCGACTGGCCCCGCTACAGCGGACGCGCCATCACCGGGGTGTCCGGGTTCGGCTTCGGCGGCGCCAACGCGCACCTGGTGCTGCGCGAGGTACTGCCGTCCGATCTCGTTGAGCCCGAACCCAAGCCGGAACCCGAACCCGAGAAGCCGAAGCCGTCGGAGGCCAACGCCGTCTATGTGGGCGGCGTGCGGATGGACGAGTACGGCGAGTTCATCGATGAGCCGCTTGCGCGAAGAGAATCAGACTCCGACGATGATGACGACGATGACGGTCTGGACCGGCCGGCGCAGGTCGCCGACGACGAGCCGGAACTGCCCGGGCTGACCGACGAGGCGTTGCGACTGCTCGCGATCGCGCGCGAGGAACTCGAGTCGGGTGAGCAACCGACCCCCGTTGTGCCGCTGGCGGTCTCGGGCTTTCTGACCTCGCGGAAGAAGGCCACCGCCGCGGAACTGGCCGACTGGATCGACAGCCCGGAAGGACGCGCGTCGTCCCTGGAGTCGATCGGCCGTGCCCTGTCGCGGCGCAACCACGGCCGGTCGCGCGCGGTGGTGCTGGCCCGCGACCACGACGAGGCCGTCAAGGGGCTGCGCGCGGTGGCCGAGGGCAAGCAGAACCCCAACGTGTACAGCGCCGACGGACCCGTCACCAACGGACCGGTCTGGGTGCTCGCCGGATTCGGTGCCCAGCACCGCAAGATGGCCAAGAACCTGTACCTGCGCAACGACGTGTTCGCCGAGTGGATCAACAAGGTCGACGCCTACGTGCAGGACGAGCGTGGCTACTCGATCGTCGAGCTGATCCTCGACGATTCGCAGGACTACGGCATCGAGACCACGCAGATCACCATCTTCGCGATCCAGATCGCGCTCGGCGAGCTGCTCAAGCATCACGGAGCCAAACCCGCTGCGGTGGTGGGCCAGTCGCTCGGTGAGGCCGCTGCGGCGTACTTCGCCGGCGGTCTCTCGCTGGAGGACGCCACCCGCACCATCTGTTCGCGCTCGCATCTGATGGGTGAGGGCGAGGCCATGCTGTTCGGCGAGTGGATCCGGCTGATGGCCCTGGTCGAATACTCGGCCGAGGAGATCGAGACGGTGTTCTCCGATTTCTCCGACCTCGAGGTGTGCGTGTACGCCGCGCCCACCCAGACCGTGATCGGCGGCCCGCCCGAGCAGGTCGACGCGATCATCGCCCGCGCCGAGTCCGAGGGCAAGTTCGCCCGCAAGTTCCAGACCAAGGGCGCCAGCCACACCTCGCAGATGGACCCGCTGCTCGGTGAGCTGGCCGCCGAACTCGTCGGCATCCAACCGCAGCCGATCCAGATCGGTTACTTCGCGACGGTGCACGAGGGCAAGTACTTCCGGCCCGGCGAGGTGCTTCACGATGTGGACTACTGGAAGAAGGGGCTGCGGCACAGCGTCTACTTCACCCACGGCATCCGCAACGCCGTCGACAACGGCCACACCACGTTCCTCGAGCTCGCGCCGAACCCGGTCGCGCTCATGCAGGTCGGCCTCACCACGGCGGCGGCCGGTCTGCACGACGCCCAGCTGATCGCGACGCTGGCGCGCAAGCAGGACGAGGTCGACTCGATGGTCGCCGCGATGGCCCAGCTCTACGTGCACGGACACGACCTGGACATCTGGACTCTGTTCCCCCGCGGCGAGTACGCCAACATCCCGCCCACCCGGTTCCGGCGCAAGCCGCACTGGCTGGAGGCGCGGTTCACCGGCGACAGCTCGATGATCATGCCGGGCAACCACGTCGCGATGCCCGACGGACGCCACGTCTGGGAGTTCTCGCCCAAGGGCGAACCGGATCTTGCGGCGCTGGTGAAAGCCGCTGCGGTGCAGGTGCTTCCGGATGCCAAGCTGGTGGCGTCCGAACAGCGTGCGGTGCCCGGCGAGGGCGCCCGGCTCGTGACCACGCTGACCCGCCATCCCGGAGGGGCGAGCGTGCAGGTGCACGCGCGCATCGACGAGTCGTTCACGCTGGTGTACGACGCGGTGGTCAGCCGCGACGGCGCGGTCGGCGCGCTGCCGGTGGCGGTGGCCACGGGTGCGGCTGTCGCGCAACAGGTTTCGGCTGCACCCGCCGAGGAGCCCGAGGAAGAGACCGCGGAGATCCTGCAGGACAACCTGACCGCGGGCGCGGGACTGGCCGCCGGCTTCGCCAAGTGGTCGCCGGACTCCGGTGAGACCATCCACGACCGGCTGGGCGCGATAGTCGGCGGCGCCATGGGCTACGAGCCCGAGGACCTGCCCTGGGAGGTGCCGCTGATCGAGCTCGGGCTGGACTCGCTGATGGCCGTGCGGATCAAGAACCGCGTCGAGTACGACTTCGACCTGCCGCCGATCCAGCTGACCGCGGTGCGCGACGCCAACCTGTACGCGGTCGAGAAGCTGATCCAGTACGCGATCGAGCACCGCGACGAGGTCGACCAGCTCGCCGAGCACCAGAAGGCCCAGACCGCCGAGGAGATCGCCGCCGAGCAGGCCGAGTTGATGGGCGGCGCGACGACCGTCGCCGAACTCGAGCAGGTGCTGGCCGAGAAGACCGGCGTCGCCTCGGAGGTGACCAGCGCGGGCACGGCGACGGAATCCGATGTCCCGGCCGGTGCCGCTCCCGCATCCGATGTCCCGGCCGGTGCCGCTCCGAGCGGCCCGGACATTCCGCCGCCCCCGACGGATCCGTCCGGCCCGGACATTCCGCCGCCGCCGACGGATCCGAGCGGACCCCAGGGTGACGGCCCGTCGCAGTCGGCCGTCGCCGCCGCCACCAAGGTGCTCACCCAGGAGGCGGTCACCGAGGCGCTGGGCGCCGACGTGCCACCGCGCGACGCCGCCGAACGCGTCACGTTCGCGACGTGGGCCATCGTCACCGGCAAGTCGCCGGGCGGCATCTTCAACGACCTGCCCGCGATCGACGACGCGACCGCGACCAAGATCGCCGAGCGGCTGACCGAACGCGTCGACGAGGGCACCGTCACCGTCGACGACGTACGCGCGGCCAAGACCATCGAGGAGCTGGCCACCACCGTCCGCGAGTACCTCGAAGGCGGCAAGGTCGACGGGTTCGTGCGCACCCTGCGCGCGCCGAAGGAAGGCTCGGACCGGATCCCGGTGTTCGTGTTCCACGCGGCGGGCGGATCGACGGTGGTGTACGAGCCGCTGCTCAAGCGGCTGCCGGCGGACACCCCGATGTACGGCATCGAGCGGGTGGAGGGCTCGATCGAGGAGCGCGCCCGCGAATACGTGCCGAAACTGTTGGAGCTCAACGGGGACAAACCGTTCATGCTGGCCGGCTGGTCGCTGGGCGGGGTGCTGGCCTACGCGTGTGCGATCGGGCTCAAGGAGGCCGGCGCCGACGTCCGCTTCGTCGGGCTGATCGACGCGGTGCGCCCGGGTGAGGAGATCCCGCAGACCAAGGAAGAGACCCGCGCCCGCTGGGATCGCTACGCCCGCTTCGCCGAGCGCACCTTCAACGTCGAGATCCCCGAGATCCCCTACGAGGAACTCGAGAAGCTCGACGACGAGGGCCAGGTGAGGTTCGTCCTCGACGTGGTGAGACAGAGCGGGGTGCAGATCCCAGGCGGCATCATCGAGCATCAGCGCACGTCGTATCTGGATCAGCGGGCCATCGACACCGCCGAGATCCGGCCCTACGACGGCAAGGTGACGCTGTACATGGCCGACCGCTACCACGACGACGCCATCTACTTCGAGCCGCGGTACGCGACGCGGGCGCCCGACGGCGGCTGGGGCGAGTTCGTTTCCGAGCTGGAGGTCGTACCGATCGGGGGCGAGCACATCCAGGCGATCGACGAGCCGTACATTGCGAAGGTCGGCGCGCACATGAGCGAGGCGATCAGCCGGATCGAGTCTGAGGAGAAGCAGGCCAAGTGACCACGGAATCGATTCCGCCCACCCGCACGGAATCTCTCCCGCCCACCCGCACCAAGACCACCGCCGAACTGCTCGCCGAGCTGCGCGAGAAGCTGGAGCAGGCCAAGGAACCCGCGGGGGAGAAGGCGGTCGCCAAGCGGGCGAAGAAGGGCATTCCGAGTGCCCGCGAAAGGATCCACGCGCTGCTCGACCCGGGGAGCTTCCTCGAGATCGGCGCGCTGTGCAAGACGCCGGGTGACCCGAACGCACTGTTCGGCGACGGCGTGGTGACCGGGCACGGCCGGATCAACGGCAGGCCGGTCGGCGTGTTCAGCCACGACCAGACGGTCTTTCAGGGTTCGGTCGGCGAGATGTTCGGCCGCAAGGTCGCCAAGCTGATGGAGTGGGTGGCGATGGTCGGCTGCCCGATCATCGGCATCAACGACTCCGCCGGGGCCCGCATCCAGGACGCGGTGACGTCGCTGGCGTGGTACGCCGAGTTGGGCCGGCGTCACGAGCTGCTGCGCGGCCTGGTGCCCGAGATCTCCATCATTCTCGGCAAGTGCGCAGGCGGCGCGGTGTATTCGCCGATCCAGACCGATCTTGTGGTCGCGGTGCGCGATCAGGGCTACATGTTCGTCACCGGCCCCGACGTCATCAAGGACGTCACCGGCGAGGACGTGTCGCTCGACGAGCTCGGCGGCGCCGACGCGCAAGCCCGCTACGGCAACATCCACCAGGTGGTCGAGGACGAGGCTGCGGCGTTCCAGTACGTCCGCGACTATCTGAGTTTCCTGCCCGCCAACACCTTTGACGACCCGCCGATCGTCAACCCCGGGCTGGAACCTGAAATCACCCCGCACGACTACGAACTCGACTCGATCGTGCCGGACAGCGACAACATGGCCTACGACATGCACGAGATCCTGCTGCGGATCTTCGATGACGGTGACGTTTTCGACGTCGCCGAGCAGCAGGGCCCGGCGATCATCACCGCGTTCGCCCGTGTCGACGGACGTCCGGTCGGGGTGATCGCCAACCAGCCGATGCACTTGTCCGGCGCGATCGACAACGAAGCCTCCGACAAGGCCGCGCGGTTCATCCGGTTCTGCGACTCCTACAACCTGCCACTGGTTTTCGTGGTGGACACCCCCGGCTTTCTGCCCGGTGTGGAGCAGGAGAAGGGCGGCATCATCAAGCGCGGCGGCCGGTTCCTCAACGCGGTCGTCGAGGCCGACGTGCCGAAGGTGACGATCACGATCCGCAAGTCCTATGGCGGCGCGTACGCGGTGATGGGGTCCAAGCAGCTCTCTGCCGACCTGAACTTCGCGTGGCCCACCGCCCGCATCGCGGTGATCGGCGCCGAAGGCGCCGCGCAGCTGATCATGAAGCGGTTCCCGGACCCGAACACGCCTGAGGCGCAGAAGATCCGGGCCGACTTCATCGAGGGCTACAACCTGAACATGGCGACGCCGTGGATCGCCGCCGAGCGGGGCTTCATCGACGCGGTGATCCAGCCGCACGAGACCCGGCTGTTACTGCGTAAGTCGCTGAACCTACTGCGTGACAAGCAGATTCAGCGGGTACAGCGTAAGCACGGCCTGACGCCGATCTAACCCTTCCGTGCTCGCGCCTCGAGACCGGCGCGAACCCATCGGACGATGATGGTGCCGTCGCCGCCGAGCAGGATGTCTTTGCGCTGCATCCGAAGCTGGACATGCTCCGGTGTCGCAGCGATCCGGTGAGCCGGTCCGGCCACCACCATGGGGCTGGTGGTGAGACACAGCTCGTCGATCTCATCGGCGGCGACCAGCTGGGAGAACAGGGTGGGACCACCCTCGACCAGAACTCGGTTCAGCCCCAGTTCGCCCAGGCCGTCGCGGATTGCGCCAGAGGCGATCTCGCCGTCCGGCAACTCCCGTACGATCGCTCCGGCCGCGCACAGAGCTCGTGTCGCCCCGCTCGGTGCACCGGAGGCGACGAACACAATCGGTCGCTGGGCGGGATCGTGCAGCAGCTGCGGTGGGATCACGGCGCGGCTGGACACCACCGCCAACCGCAGCCCCGGCGACAGGCCGTGTGAGAGTCGCCACGGGCGCGCGTCCCCGGCCACCTGGATGTCGGCGTAGGGTTTGGACGCCGCGGTGGTGGCGCCGACAAGGACGACGTCGGCGACTTCACGCAACCGTTTGAACACCCGGCGGTCCGTGTCCGTCCCCAACTTTCGGCCGGCGCCGTCGAGCGTCACGGCCCCGTCCACGCTGACGATGAAGTTCGCGCGGAGCCGGGGACGAGTCAGCGGGCCGGGATAGGCGAGAAGGTCGCGCAACGCGTCGTCGGTGAGCGATTCGGGCTCGTGGACGGCCGGATGGCCGATCCCGGCAAGTGTGGTCATGGCGCGGTGCTCGCATTCAACTCCGGTTGTCCTTTCACCGTCGTGAGCCGTCGCGGCGCGTGCGGATGGGCGACGAAGAAGAGCGTGGTGATCGCACCCAGTCCCGCGGCGAAGGCCGGCAGGAGCATCGACTGAGCCATCGCGCCGGCGAAGGACTCTTTGAGCGGGCCGGAGATCTTCCCCGCGCCGTCACCGAGGTGGGGGTCAAGCAGCGCCGTCATCACTGCGACGATGCTGGCGCTGCTGAGCACCGCGCCCACCTGCCGGGTCGTGTTGTACACGGCTGAGCCGGCGCCTGCCAGATCGGATGGAAGCGTACGGGAGGCTATCGCGGCCAACGGTTCCCACGTGAACGCACCTGCGGCGCCGATCACCGTGAGCGGTAAGAGCAACCGCCAGATGGGGGTGGCCGGGTCCATCTCCAACGACAGCCAGACCAGCGCGACGGTCATCGCCGCGAAGCCCGGCCCGACGACAGCGCGCGGATGGGCACGGTCGACGAGCCTGCCCGCGATGGGGGCCAGAACGCCGGTCGCGATGGCCAGCGGCACCGTCACCAACGCCGCGTGTGTGGCGGACATCCCGCGCACCTCTTGCAGGTAGAACATCAGCGGAACGACGAATGCGGCCACCGCGAAGCTGGTCAGCCCGATACCGGCGTTGGCAAGGCTGAAGTCGCGGTGGCCGAACAACTTCAGGGGGACCAGCGGCTCGTGGCGCTGAACCGATTGCCAGATCACGAACACCGCAAGGAGGAGGAGCCCACCGACGAGGCAGCCCCAAATCCAGTGCCCCCAGTCGTAGTTTCGGCCCTCCTGCACACCGAACACGATCAGTCCGATCCCTGCCATGGACAACAGCACGCCGACCACGTCGAAGCGGTGTCGTCGGCCCGGCAGCGCGGGAACCAGCCGCCGCGCAAGCAGAATTCCCAGCACGCCGACCGGGACGTTGAGGAAAAAGATCCACCGCCAGCCCAGTCCGTCCACCAGAAGACCGCCGGCCAGCGGGCCAACGAACATGCCGATCGCTGCGGTCGCGCCCCAGATACTCATCGCGACACCGCGCCGCTCGGCAGGAAAGGTACGGGTCACCACGGACAACGTCTGCGGCGTCAGCAGCGCGGCCCCGACGCCCTGGGCGACCCGTCCGGCGATCAACATGCCGATGGAGCCGGACATGCCGCACCACAGCGAGGCCGCGGTGAAGAGCGCCAAGCCGGCCAGGTAGACATTCTTCGGACCGAACCGGTCCCCGAGCCGTCCGCCCACCAGCAGCAGGACGGCAAACATCAGCAGGTAGGCGCTGGTCGCCCAGATGACCGCCTCGTAGGTGGCGGCGAACTCCTGTTTGATGACCGGGTTGCCCACCGCGACGACGGTCGAGTCGACGACGATCAGGAAGAAGCCGACCATCATCGCCCACACCGCGCCGAACGGCTGACTGCACGCCGGCCAGGGCGGATTCGGCGCCGAAGTCATTTGCTTGACAGCAGACGCAGCGCTTCAGCCCGCGGCGCCGCATCGGTTCTGAACTGACCGCGGACCGCGGAGGTCGTCAGGACGGATCCCGGTTTTCGCACGCCGGGCATCGGCATGCACACGTGCTCGGCCTCCACGACGACAATGACAGCGCGGGTATTCGAATTGGTCTCAATCGCGTCAACGCGTTGTCCGGTGAGCCGTTCTTGCGCCTGTGGACGTCTGGCGTGAAAATCGACCAACCGTGCAATTTTCGACCGGTCGGTTATCCGCTCATCCTCGTCCGGAAGATAGCCAACATGGGCGACACTTTGGAATGAAACCAGGTGATGTTCGCACGTCGAGTGCGTCGGAATTTGCTTAATCGGTACGAGCTCGCCGTGTTGTTCATCGAAAATCGCCGTGCGTATGTCGTCGTGACCGCAGTACACGCCGCCCCATGTCTCTTGGGGAGGATCTTCTCCGATCGCGAGAAGCAAATCGAAAATGGCGGGCTCGACGGCCTTTCGGTCGAGTAATTTCCCTCGCGCGACTTTGCCATTGGCGGTGCGTGACGCTTGCGGCGACTGCGACATTACGCCCCCTCGGCGCGCCCTGGAATGGCGCTATTCTGCAAAAGAAATGCGCTGGTATAGCCAAACTATTAGCAGAGCTTTTGCGTCAGCGTCACTCCTTTTGCAGAATCGCCGACGGCCCGCGTATCGAAAGACGCGCTCAGATCGGCGGCAGTTCGAGCCAGTCGTCGACCAGGAAGGCATCTCCGCGCGCGACGACCGTCGCACCGCCGTGCCCCGGATAGTGCGCGGGGATGACCGCAGCACGACGCCGTGACGCCTCGGTGAGGATCCGACGGCGCGTCACGGCGGCGGCCTCGAAGTCCTCGTCCCACCCGCAGGGATCCCCGGGCCGGGCGATCTGGATGGGGCAGTGGGTCAGGTCCCCGACGAACACCGCGGATCTACCGGCTTCAAGCCACACCACCGACGAGCCAGGGGTATGGCCCGGTGCCGGGCTCAGCCACAACGACTCGCCGAGTTGATGATCGTCAGACCACAGCTCGATCTGGTTCTCGACAGGAGAAACGCTGTCCGCGAACACCGTTCGGACGTGTCGCTGCGCCGACGCCTCGTCTTCGGTGCTCGGCGATGACGTCTGCACCGGTCCGTCCGGTGCGAAATGCCGATAGTCCGCCTCCGGTACCAGATATCGGGCGTTGGGGAAGGTCGGCACCCAGGTGTCACCGTCGCGCATGGTGTTCCAGCCGACATGGTCGAAGTGCAGATGGGTGTTGACGACGACGTCGACGTCGCCGGGGTCGAACCCGGCGGCCGAAAGCGTCCGAAGGAAGTCGGTTTGCAGGTTGTCGAGCACGGCCATCCGTGGTCGCGACTTGCCGTTGCCCGCGCCGGTGTCGACGAGCACGGTCAGCCCATCGACCTCGATTACCCACACCTGCAGGGCGATGCGCCATCCGGTGTCGGTCCAGAACGTCGGCGAGAACTCGTCGGCGTGTTCCTGCCAGGCCTCGGCGGGGGTGTGCGGGAACACCTCGGTGGGAAGATCGTCGACCTGCCACTCGATGACGCGGGTGAGCGTCGCGTTGCCGAGCCGTAGCTGATCCACGGCCTCAGGCTAGATGACCGCGAGCGTGCGCAACGTCGGCAGAACCTACGGCTTGATCCGGATGTGGCCAGGCGAGTACAGCCCGCTGTGTGTGGTGGTGCCCAGTTCGAGTTCGGCCGGTTCGGCCGTGCGTGCATCGGGCGTGGGCTCGAACTTGCGCAGCGAGCCCCAGTCGCGGCCCCAGTCCTTCGACAGGTACGTCGCCATCACGTGCGCGCGCAACAGCAGATCCGTCACGCCGAGCAGCCCGCCGTTGAGGCCGTCCTGCCAGGTGTCGGTGTCCTTGCGTTTGGCGTTGTAATCCGGCGTGATCCGGAACTTGGGGATGTCGGTGACGCCGTTGGCGTGCAGCATCGGCTGCTGACACGGGAACGCCAGCCCGACCGCCCAGTCCATCAGCACCGGCTGCTCGGAGCCGACGTACTCCTGGACCGACCGCAGCTCCGGCACCCGCGGCGGGGTCACGGCCACCCAGTCACCCGGCGTCAGCGAAACGTCCTCGGCCACAATGCGGACCGCGACCGCGTCGTCGGGGATGTCGGCGCGGGGGAATCGCAGATTGCGCCACGACGGGATGGGGCCGAGGTCGTAGGGCACCAGCCGGCCCGCCGGCACCGGGCTGCCGTCCGGGCCCGCGACCGCGTACTCGAGTTCGACGGTCTCGCCCTCGGTGCGCGCGTTGAACACGCTGTCGCCGGTGATGGTGCCCGCGGCGGTGACGACCACCAGCGGATGCGCGTCGTTCGGTGGCGGCAGCTCGTACCATGCCGACGTCAACCTGCTCTCCTGCTGCGGGCCGGTCACGTAACTGCCGGCCAGCGGCACCCTTGCCGGGTCGAGCTGATACGGCAGCGGCACCGTCGAGCCGTTGACGCCGGGAGTGTCGAGCTCGGTGGGGTGGTCCCAGTCGTAGTCGGTACCTGGCATCGGCAGGTTCACCCGGATCGCTTCCGCGACAATCTTTTCCGGCACTCCATCCGGGGTGAATCCCACCGGGTCGACGCCGCCCAGCGGGCCCAGCGGGCCGTAGTCGCCGGGCAGCGGGGTCAGGAACCCTTCGTTGGGATCGGGTTCGACCAGCACGTCGTCGGCCAGCCCGCAGCCGCCGACGAAGGCCCGCAGGTTCGCCCAGGCGTTGGAGTAGGTGGGGTACTGGCGGATCGCACCCACCAGCATCGAACCGACGAACACCACCACCATGAACCCGGCGGTGACCGGGATCGGCGCGGCGGTCAACGCCCGCGCGATGCGGCCCTCGCCGCGGTCGCGGGGCGCGAAGTGCAGCCACATCGCGTACAGCGCGGTGATCGCGAACAGCGCGAAGAAGATCGTGCTGATCGTGACCCCGCCGATCGCGGGCATGTCGTTGTTGAACGGCACCCCGAAACTCGACACGTACCACCAGCCGTTGGTGGTGGCGAAGCACAGCGCCAGCAGGAAGAACACCGCGGCCAGCACCGCCATCCGGTTGCGCGACCAGCGCAGCACCGCGGGCGACACCAGCACCGTCGCCAACGCCGCCATGGCCGCGCCCACCGCGGCGAACAACCCGAAGTGGTGCACCCACTTGGTCGGGGTGAACATCAGGAAGAAGATCGTGCCGAAGATGACGCCCATCAACCGCCAGGCCGGGCCCCGCGCCACACCGGGAATTCGCTTGCGGCGCATCATGATGAACATCGACACGAACAGCGACAGCGCGGTGATCAGGAACCCGAACCGCCGCGACAGCGACCCGTCGACCGTCGGCAGGATCAGGTAGTAGTACCGCAGGTTCTCGGTGTACCACTCCTGGTTCGGCCCGACGTCCGTGCGGATCCTGGTCGCCTCGAGCACGGTCGCGAGGGTCTGGTCGAAGAAGACGACCGTCAGGATGATGGTGCCCGCGGCCAGAATCGGCGCGACCAGCGGCCAGGTGCCGACGAGACGACGGCGCCGCACCAGGATTCGCAGGATCGGGCGGCCGCCCGCGAGCAGCGCGGCGACCGCGATCAGCCCGGTCGGCTGAATGCCGAGCGTGAACGCCGCGGTCAGCGTCGCCAACGCGGCGGGCGTCAATCGGCCCGAGATGATCGCGCGTTCGATCAGCACGTAGGTGATCAGCGCGCCGGTGGCGATCTGCCCCTCGGGACGCAGGCCGTTGTTGAACGGCATCCATGCCGCCAGCAGCACCAGGCCGGCCGCCCACAGCGCGGGCTTGCTGGCCGCCACCGTCGGGCCCAGCCGGGGCAGCACTTCCCGAGACAGCAAGAGCCAGCAGACGATTCCGCACACCAGGTCGGGCAGCCGGATCCAGATGCTGGCGTCGCTGACGCCGGTCATCATCGCCAGCAGGTTGTAGTACCAGCCGAACGGGTCCTCGGGGCTGCCGAACCAGCGGAAGTAGTTCGACATGTAGCCGGCGTGCCCGGCGACGCGGGCCATGCCGAGGATGTAGCCGTCGTCCGACGAGTTGGCCCCGATGACGTGCCACACCAGGAACCCGCCGACGACGGTGACATCGGTGGCGGTGAAGGTGCGCCACCGCTGCGGGATCAACCGGTGCATCCGCCGCCCGTCGAGGCGGTCCAGCCGCCACAACGCCAGCAGCGCGATCACGGTGGAGAGGATCGCCAGCACCATCGCGGCCAGCTTCAAAGGTGTTGGCTTCGAGGAGAACCGGGTGTCGATCGTGGCCGACACGGTCAACCCGGGCGGTGCCGGCCCGGTCAACTCGGTGAAGACGCCGACGATCTGGGGGCGCAGGTTCGGGTCGGCGAATCCGCTGCGCTGTTCGGACCCGTCGGCCTTGGTCAGCCCGACGAACGTCGCGAACGTGCCCGCTTCGGTCGAGGTGATCTCGATGCGCTGGCAGGCGTCCGACTCCGCTTGCGCGCGAGGCACACTGGCCACCACGACGTTGCGGTCGGTGATGTCGACCCGGTCCTCGGTCACGTCGACGAACAGCGACTGCAGCCTGGCCTGCTTACCGTCGGGCGGCGCGGTGCCGAACACCAGTCCGCCCGACGGCGGCATCGAACGGATCACCTCGCACGGCACCGTCGCGGTCATCGACACCGGGGTCAGCGAGATCAGCGGCGCCGTCACGTTGTTGACCTGACCGTGTTGGGGCCAGTTCAACGTCGCCGTGGTCTGCACCACCGGCAGCAGCGGCGTGGCGAGCGACAGCACGAAGCCGAGCAGGCCGGCGACGGTCGCCACCCAGCGGGCGATCTTGACGTCACGGCCGACGTCACGGGCCAGGGTCGCGGTCATGGCAGGGCCCTGATCGGTCCGTTGCGGCTCCATCCGAAGACGCGTTGCGTGCCCTGTTCGACGGCGGCATCGGGCGCCTCCGACGCGGGCACCACCCGGTCGTAACGTTCGATCGAACCCCAGTCGCGGTACCAGTCATCGCGCAGATACGACGGAATCGTCGAGGTGCGCAGCAACGCCTGGATGAACAGGAACGGGCCGCCGTCCTGCGCCGACTGCCACATGTTCGACGAGGACACCACCTGCTTGAAGTTGGGCAGGATGCGGTACTCGGGCAGTTCGGCGATCCCGAGGTGCTGCGAGAACGGGCGCTGGCACGGGAAGTTCGCGGCCGTCGCGATGTCCATCAGCACCGGGGTCTGCGAGCCCAGGAACTGCTGGGCGGTCTCGAGCACCGGGACCCGCGGCGGCGTGAACGCGAACCACTGATCCTCGGACAGGTTCGGATCGTCGGCGACGATCCGCGCGACATTGGCCTCCGGCGGCGCCCACGACAACGGGAATCGCAAGTTGCGCCAGGCCTTCTGGGGGAAGATGTCGATCGGCTGCACCTCGTTGAGCGCCTCGTAGCTGCCGTCGGGGCGGTGAATGCCCCACTGCAGCTTCAGCGACTGCCCGTAGTTGAACGAACCGTCCTCCTCGTAGTACCAGATGGCACCGGCCGCCGCGACGGTCACCAGCGGCCGATCGGAAGGTCGCTCACCGGCATTGAACGGCAGCTGGTACCACGCCGAGGTGACCTTGGCGGCGACATCGTTCTGGTCGTAGCTGCCCATCACCGGAGTGCGAGCGGGGTCGAGCCCGAACGGCAGGAACACCCGTGACCCGTTGATGCCCTCGGGGCCGTATCCGCCGCCGGTGCCCGCGGCGTAGCCGATGCCGACGTTGGGCTCGTTCGGCGAGCCGTCGGAGTTGACCAGCCCGGGGTTGGCGGTGACCGGTTCCGCGGGTTCGAGCGTGTCGCTGACGCCGTTGGGGTCGAATCCGACCGGATCCTCGCCGCCGAGTGGGCCGTAGCGACCGAACCGCTGACCCGGAACCGGCTCCAGCAGACCGGCATTGGTGTCGCGCTCCACCAGCACGTCGTCGGCCATCGCGCAGCTTGTCTCCGAAAGTCCGGACGTCAATGCCGCCAGGTTCGCCTTGGCGGTGGTGTAGACGGGATAGCGCTGCACGGCGCCCTTGGCCATCGAACCGACCTCGAGCACCACCATGATGACCGCCACCACCAGCAACGGCGTGGAGGCCAGCACCCGGTTGCGGCGGGTGTCGGCGACCTCGGTGTGCCCGGCGTAGTCGATGCGGAAGTGCAACCACGCCGACAGCAGGCCGGTCGCGATCGCCAGGACCAGGAAGATCATCAACACCGGGATACCGGCCAGCACCGGCTGCTTGTCGAACCACGGCACCCCGTAGTTGCCGACATAGAACCAGCCGTTGATACCCGATGTGGCCCAAGCCAATACGAACAGCAGCGCGGTGACGTACAGCGCCAGGTTGCGGCGGCTGTGCAGCCCGACCCGGGCGAACGCGAACGCGGTGACGGCCCCGAGCGCGCCCGCCAGGCCCGCGAACACCCCGAACTGCACCGCCCACTTCGTCGGCGTGAAGGTCAGCAGCAGCAGCCCGACCGCCGTCACCCCGATCAACCGCCACACCGGGCCCCGCGCCATCCCCGGCACCCGGCTGCGGCGCAGCAGCACCGCGAGCATGCCGAACAGACACAGCATCATCACCAGCACGGCGAAGCGGCGGGTCAGCGACGAGTCGACGCTGTCCTCGACGGTGAGGAAGTAGTAGCGCAGGAACTCCTGATACCACGCGATGGTCGGGCCGACCTTGTACTTGATGCGGGCCGCCTCCGCGACGGTGGCCAGCGTCTGATCCCGGAAGACCACGACGAAGATCAACGCGGCCGACGCCGCCAACGCGGCTAGCGGGGCCAGCAGGCCGTCCACCGGGCGCCGCGCCTGGATGGACCGGGCGATCGCGCGGGCACCGACGAGCAGCGGCGCCAGCGCGATCAGGCCCTGCGGGGCCAGCGTCACGCTGAACACCGCCACGACCACGGCCAGCGCCGCCGGCCACAGCCGCCGGGTGCCGATGGCGTTCTCGACCAGGACCCAGGCCGCGACCACGCCGAACGCGATGAGCGGTTCGGGCCGCAGCCCGTTGTTGAACGGCAGCCACGCGGCCAGGAACACCGCACCGGCCGTCCACACCGCCACCCGGTTGCCCGCCAACCCCGCGGTGCCGGGGCCCAGCCGCGGCAGCACGCAGCGGCTGATCAGCAGCCAGGTGCCCACCGCGGCGGCCGTCGCGGGCAGCCGCATCCACACCCCCGCCGTGCTGACCGCGGCCAGCTGTGCCAGCACCGACTGATACCAGTCGAACGGGGCCTCCGTGGCGCCGAAGTAGCGGAAGTAGTTCACGGTGTAGCCCGCCTCGTCCGCCACGCGCGCGATCGTCAGGTTGTAGCCGTCGTCGGAGGAGATCGCCCCGATCAGGTGCCAGAGCAGCAGCGTGCCGATCACGCCTACGTCGGCCACCCAATGCCAGAACCCGACCCGCCAGAACCGTCGCCATCCGCGGGGCACCCGACGACCGGAGCGGCGGTCCAGTACCGCCAGCGCCACGATCGACGCGAGCACGCAGAGCACGCCGAGCACCATCACGGCCAGCTTGAGGGTGGTCGGGGAGCTGATAAAGCGGGTGTCGACGTCGATGCGTGCCGACAACCCTTCCTGTGCCGTCACCTCCAGCTCGGTGAACACCCCGGCGACCTGCGGCTTCTTGTCGGCGGCGAGCGTGCCGGCGGCGCCGGGGATGCCGACGAAGTCGGCGCCGACCTGGCCGGGGTCGGCCCAGACGTGCAAGGTGTCGCACGCCCCGGACTCCACCGCGGGCCGAGGGGCGACCGCGGCGACCGAGTCACGCACCGCGACGACGACGACGTCGGCGGTGGCCCGGACGAACAGCCCGTTGCGGCTGGCGTCGATGCCTGCGGGCGGCACGGTGGAGATGACCAGCCCGCCGTCGTCGGGCAGGGTCGCGACGGCCTGGCAGGGGACCGAGATGTCGAGCGCGAGCGGCGCACCCGACACCAACGGGGCGGTGATGTCGGTGACGAGTCCGTCGGGGCCCGAGGCTTGCGGCCACAGGATGGTGGCGGTGGTCTGATTCACCGGCAGCAGCGGCGCCACCCCGCACAGCAACACTCCCGCGATGCCCGCGACGGCCGCGATCAGGCGCGCGAGACGGTGGGCGGGGTCGCTGGGCACGAGGGTCGATGGTAGGCGACGAAACTAATGACGCAGCGGCGCCGGGCTCCACAGCCCGCTACGCGTCGCCGAGCCGAGGTCGATGCGTGCCGGCTCCGCGTCCGGATAGTAGGGGGTCAGCTTCTGCAGGGCGCCCCAGTCGCGCAACCAGTCGTCGGACATGTACGACGGCACCGTGGTGGCGCGCACCAGCAGCTCGGTGATGCCGAGCGGGCCGCCGCCGAGGTTGTCCATCACCGGCGAGTTGGCCTCGGCGCCGAACCGGTCGGGCATGATCCGCCACTTCGGCACCTCGATGACGCCGTATTGGTGGTCGAACGGCCGCTGGCAGGGGAACGCCATGCCCACCAGCCAGTCCAGCAGCACCGGGTCGGTGGACCCGACGACGTCCTGCAGGGTGCGCAGTTCGGCGATGCGCGGCGGGGTGATCGCGATCCAGTGCTCGGGGTTGAGGTCGTCGTCGGTGGCGACCAGCCGCACCCGGGTGGCGTCGTCGGGAATGGCATCCAGCGGCACCCGCAGGTTGCGCCAGGCCGGGGAGGCGCCGACGTCGCCCATCGCGACGCTGCCCGCCGCCTCGTCGCTGTCGGCCTGGTCGTCGGTGCCCCACTGCACGACGACCTCGCCCGGATCGAAGCGCCCGGCCGCCGACACCACCAGCAGGGGACCGGCCTGGTCCCGGGACGGCAGCCGGTACCACGCCGAGCGCAGCGACGCCGGCTGTTGCGTGCCGCTGCGCCAGCTGCCCATCACCGGGGTGGTGGCCGGGTCCAGCTCGAACGGCAGCCGCGCGCGTGACCCGTTGATTCCCGCCGCGGCGGTGGTGCCGCCTTCGGTGCCGGACTCGGAGCCGGCGTCGTCGCTCTCGGGGCTGTCGGCGAAGTTGGTCGCGGTGCCAGGACCGCCCATCACCTCGTCGGCGGACAGGTCAGACGGAATTCCGTTGGGGCCGAAGCCCTCCGAGGTGCCCGCGCCGAGCGCGTCGGCGATCGTGCTGTCGACCGGCGCCAGCATGCCTGCGTTGGCGTCCTGCTCGACGAGCACGTCTTCGGCCATACCGCACGTCTTGCCGGTCAGCGCCTCGAGGTTGGACCGGCCCACGCTCCACGCCGGATACTGGCCGATCATCGCCAGCGTCAGCGACAGCACCTCGAACGCCACCAGCGCCCAGGTGGCGATCGCCAACGGCGCCTGCACGATTCGCTGCCAGCCGCGCGGTTCGCCGGGCGGCGCCTGGTCACGGCCGGAGAAGTGGAACCAGGCCGCCACCAACAGCGCGATCACCGAGAACCCGAGCAGGATGGTGGTGAAGCCGAACTTCCACTCCGGGAACGCATTCGACCACGGCACACCGAAATTGGAGACATACCACCAGCCGTTGACCGTGGCGAACGACAGCGCCGTGACGAACAGCACGGCCGCGGTGAACACCGACCGGTTGCGCCGCGAGCGCATCGCCGCGGCGCCGACGGCGACGGCGGCCAGTGCGCCCAGCGATCCGGCCAGCCCGGCGAACACCCCGAAGTGGTGGGTCCACTTGGTCGGGGTGAACATCAACGCCAGGAACGAGATGATCGTGATGCCCACGATGCGCCGGCTCGGGCCGAGCGCGGTGCCGGGAATCCTGAACTTACGCAACGCCATCGCCACCGAGATGGCCAGCGCCAGCAGCAGTGTCAGTACCGCGAACCGGCGGGCCACCGAACCGTCGGGGCTGCTGGTGAACAGCCGTGAGTAGCGGATGTGTTCGTCGAACCAGGACAGGCTGGGCCCCACAGCCGACTTGAACGTGCTGGCCTGCAACTCGCCGATCAGCGTCTGGTCGCGGAAGATCAAGATGATCGTCACCGTGGCCGCGGCCAGGATCGGCGCCAGCAGCGCCAGGTAGCCGAACCGCGAGGTGTGGGCCGCCACGATCGTCTTCAGCGGCCCCACGGCGACCAGCAGTGCGCCGACCGCGGCGATGCCCGTCGGCCCGGAGAACAGCGTCAGCGCGCCGATGATGATCGCGACCGCCACCGGCAGCAGCCGGCTGGTGGCCACCCCGCGTTCCACCGAGCACCAGGTGAGCAGGATGCCGAGCGCGATGATCGGCTCGGGGCGCAGCCCGTTGTTCAGGGGCAGCCAGAACGCCAGGAACAGGCCCGCGGCCGTCCACGCCGCGGCGCCGCTGGTCTTGACGGCGTTGCCGAGGCGCGGGATCACCTCGCGGCTGATCAGCCACCAGCAGACCAGTGCCATCACCAGGGTGGGCAGCCGCATCCACACGCTGTGGGTGCTGACGTGTGACCACAGCGCCAGCAGGTCGTAGTACCAGCCGAACGGGGCCTCGGGGGTGCCGAACCAGCGGTAGTAGTTGGCCATGTAGCCGGCGTGCTCCGACACCCTGGCCATGGTGAGGATGTAGCCGTCGTCGGCGGTGTTGGCGCCGACGAAGTGCCACCACACCAGCACCGCGGTGACCACCCCGTCCAGCGGCCGGAACGACCACCAGCGCGGCGGCAGGAAGCGCTTGACCTTGCGGCCGTCGGCGGTGTCGAGCACGTGCAGGGCGCCGAGCGCGATGATCGTCATCGCGACGCCGAGGATCATCACCAGCAGCTTCAGCAGCGTCGGTGAACTGCTGTAGCGCGAGTCGACGGTGGCCGAGAACTCCAGGCCGGGCGGCGCGGGCCCGGAAAGGTCGGTGAAGACGCCGACGATCTGCGGGCGGAAGTCGTAGCCGCCGCGTTCCCCGCTCAGCGGCGCGCCGGGGTCGTCGCTGTCGGGTCCCTTGACCAAGCCCACGAACTCGCCGGTGACCTTGTCGGCGTGCGCGGTGAAGACCAGGCGTTCGCACTGCGGGCTGAGCACCTGGGCCATGGGCGCGCTGACCACCGGGGTGTTGCGCACGATGACGAGCAGGTCGCTGTTGACCCGCTCGATGAGCAGGCCGCGGTCGACGGCCTTGGGCGCCTGCTTGGGCACCGTCGACAACAACACCGTGCGGCCCTCGTTGTCCGGACCGGCCAGCCCGGCGGCCGCGCGGCACGGCACGGTGATCGTCAGATCGGTCGCCACGTACCCGATCAGCGGCGCGTTGACGCTCTGCAGCACGCCGTCCTGGGGCCAGTTCAGCTCCGCGGTGGTCTGCTTGACCGGCAGCAGCGGGGTCGCGATCGCCAGCGCCGCGCCGAGCAGACCGGCGACGACGGCGATCAGCCGCGCGGTCCGATGGTTCGCCCCGACTTGGCCAGTCACGGGGCTTGATCGTAATTGGGCAGGCGGATGGCCAGCACGAACGGTCCGATCTCAGCGACGTCGAAGCGCGGATCGTCGAACAGGGCCTCGTCGAGGGCGACGTGGTAGCGGCGCACGTTGGGCTGGTTGGGGTAGACGTCGGAGGCCAGCCGCAGCGTGTAGGTGTCGTCGGCGCCGCGGCGCATCAGGAACACCGTCGGCGGCTTCCACGGCAGCCGGTCGAGCGACTCGATGAACTCGTCGGCGTCGGTGAGCATGGCCCAGCCCTCGATCGCCTCGGCGCGCTTCTCGAACTGTGCGAGGGGGTTGGCGTAGTGCGACGTCAGCCCCTGGAACCCGTAGTAGGGGTAGTACGACAGGAAGCTGTAGTCGGCGGTCATCACCACGGTCTCGTCGCGCGGCAGGCCGGTCACTTCGCGGATCTTCGCGTCGATCTCGCGGTAGTAGCGCTCCGAGCCCGGCGGCCGCCGGTCGGCACGTTGTCCGTAGCCGTCGGTGTCGGTGTAGGCCACGGCGATGTCGGGGCGCAGCACATCGGGGATGTCCTGGCTGTAGGTCACCGCGCCGATGGCGCCGATGGTGGCGGCCGCGGCGACGACGCGCTTGGTGTTCTCGGGTTTCGCCCGGGCCGCCGCGGCGCGGGCGACCTCCAGGAAGCCGAACGCGCCCGCGGCGGCCAGCAGCACGGTCAGCGTCGGGTTGAGCCGGAACGACAGCAGCGTGGTGCCGGCCAGGGTGGTCAGCATCGATAGCAGCGACCAGGCGTAGACGGCCAGCACGGCGATCGCCAGCGCGCCGGCGCGGGTGGACGACCGGGCCCGCCACACCAGCCACAGCGTGCCCAGCATGCACAGCGCGCCCAGCAGCGTGAAGTGCAGCATCGGGAACTCGAGCTCCGCGCCCACCGACGGCAGATAGTGCTGGGCGGTGCCCGAATCGGCGGGCTCACCCTTGATCGCGGCGGCCAGCCACGGGCCCCAGCCGATCAGCGCGATGGCGCCGGAGAGCGCGCCGATGGCGACCAGCCGCAGCAGCGGTTCGACGCGGCGACGCGCGACCGCCAGGACGAAAGCCATGATCGCCAACGTGAACGCGGCGAACACGAACAGCAGGGTGTAGAACAGCGCGGTGACGCCGAGGAAGATGCCGACGCCGATCACCGCGGCCCAGCCACCTCCCCTGGTCGCGCCCCGCAGCCCCGACCAGGCCAGCACGAACACCGGCGGCAGCAGCGCGGTGATCATGGCGGCGTACGGTTCGGCCGGTGCGTAGGCGAGCGTCGCCGCGGCGGTGGCCGTCGCGACGATCAGCGCGTACTCGAAGCGAATCATCGCGGCCCACAACACGAACGCGGCGGTGATCGCGACGGTGATGGAGATGATCGCCCACGGTTTGAACATCTCCCAGCCGGGGATGCCGGTCAGGTCGGCGAGCCGCCCACCGATCCAGAACCAGCCCGGCGGATAGAACGGCGGCAGACCGTAGTAGGTCATGTCGTGCAACGCGGCGGTGTCGGTGAACCGGGTCAGGTACTCGGTGCGGAACTGCTGGTCGACCGAGATGCCGTGCAGGTAAAGCTTGGTGGCGCCCAGCGGCATCGCCAGCGTGACGACCGAGAACGCCGACAGAAACCCCGTCGCACCGATCCACGCCAGCCACCGCCTGCCGCGCCGCCACACCCAGCCCGACGCGAACAGCCCTGCCAGACAACCGACTTGGCCGACGGTGGTCAGCGCATGCAGCTGATTCGACGAGTTGTACGCCGGCCAGTCGACCCGCGATATCGCGATCAGCGAGACCACCGCGATGACGATCGCCACGGCCGCGGCGCCCGCCAGCTGACCGATGACCTTCATCGGCGTGGCCAGTGCGCCGCGCATCAGATGGGGAGCTTGCGGAAGATGGGGCGGGGGATGTGCCGCAACACCATCATCACGTACCTGAACACCCCCGGTGCCCATACCAGTTCCTTGCCCTTGGCTGATGCGGTGACCGCCAGTTCGGCGACGTCTTCCTTGTCGACGGTGAACGGTGCTTCCTTGGTGCCGGTGGCCTTCCAGTGCTCGATGGTGGTGCGGGTGCGCACCTGGCCGGGCCGGATGACCAACACCTGAACACCGTACTCGCGCAACGCCTCGCCGAGCCCGAGGTAGAACCCGTCGAGGCCGGCCTTGGTGGAGCCGTACACGAAGTTGGACCGGCGCACCCGCTCTCCGGCCGCCGAGCTCATCGCGATGATGCGGCCGAAGCCCTGCGCGCGCATCTTCTCGCCGATCAGCACGCCCACCGAAACCGCTGCGGTGTAGTTGATTCCGGCGATCTGCACGGCCTTGCGCTGGTTCTGCCACAGCTCCTCGGCGTCGCCGAGCAGACCGAACGCCACGATCGCGACGTCGACATCACCGCCGCGCCACGCCGCGTCGATCACCCTGGGGTGGCTTTCGGTGTCGAGGGCGTCGAAATCGAGCACCTCGACAGACTTGGCGCCTGCGGCCTCGAGCTGTGCGACGGCGGCCTCCAGGCGCGGGTGGCCGGGCAGTTCGGCCAGGATGATGCGTGCCGGCGCATCGCGCAGATAGCGCTCGCAGATGGCCAGCCCGATCTCGGACGTGCCGCCGAGCAGCAGGATGGTCTGGGGGTTGCCCACCGCGTCAATGACCATGAGTGCGCACCATTTACAGCAGCTCCAAACGTCGGGCCATGTCGGATGCGAACACACCTTCGGGATCGACCTTGCGGCGCACGGAGATCCACTCGTCGATTCGCGGGTACATGGCGTGAAAAGTCTCGGCGGTGGTGCGGGAATCCTTGGCGGTGTAGAGCCGGCCGCCGAACTCCAGCACCCGCCGGTCGAGGCTGTTCAGGAACTCGCCCAGTCCCGGTTTGACCGGGAAGTCCACGCAGACGTTCCAGCCGGGGATCGGGAAGCTCAGCGGCGCTTGGTTTCCCGGCCCGAACAGCTTGAACACGTTGAGGAAAGAATAGTGCCCGGAGCGCTGGATATCGACGATGATCCGCTTGAACTCGTCGACCGCCTGGGTGGGCACCACGAACTGGTACTGGGTGAAGCCCGCGCGCCCGTAGGCGCGGTTCCATTCGCCGAGCATGTCCAGCGGGTGATAGAACTGCGTGAGGTTCTGGATCTTGCCGCGGTAGGTACCCGACTTGCGGTACCACAGCTCCCCGATCGGCCCGAACGTGTACTTGTTGGCCAGGCCGTTGGGAAAGATGTCGGGAAACGTAAGTAGTTGCGGCGCATCGAATTTCAGCGGATTGCGCTGCAGCTTGGCCGGTAGCTGGTCCAGCCGGGCCAGCGAGCCGCGGGAGATCGCCGCCCTGCCCAGCTTCGGCGGCGGGCTGATCGCGTCGAACCACGCGCTGGAGTAGGTGTAGTTGTCCTCGCTGCCGTCGCTGTGGAATTCGATCGTCTCGTCCAGGCTTGCGGTGACGTCGCCGTCGGCGATGAAATACGCGGTCTCCGTCGGCGTCATCTCGATCGTGGCGCGCAGGATGATGCCGGTCAAACCGTTTCCGCCGACGGTCGCCCAGAACAGTTCGCTGTCGGGCCCGTCGGGCGTCAGCGATCGGATCTCACCGTCGGCGGTCAGCAGGTCGATTGAGCGGACGTGGTTGCCGAAACTGCCCGCGCTGTGATGGTTCTTGCCGTGGATGTCACAGGCGATCGCCCCGCCGACGGTGACCTGCCTGGTGCCCGGAAGCACCGGCACCCACAGCCCGAACGGCAACGCCGCCTTCATCAGCGTGTCCAAGCTCACGCCCGCGTCGACGTCGACCATGCGGGTTTCGGCGACGATGGAGTGGATCCGGTTCAGCGCGGTCATGTCGATCACCAGGCCGCCGCCGTTCTGGGCGTTGTCGCCGTAGGAGCGGCCAAGCCCCCGGGCGATGACACCGCGCTGGCCCGTCGTCGCCACCGCTTGCGCGATGACCTCGACATCCGGCGTCGACAACACCTGGGCCACCGACGGGGCGGTGCGGCCCCACCCGGTCAGGCGCTGCGTGGTGGTCTCGAACATCGTGACGAGGGTACCGTGCGGCCCGCCCGTCCCTGTTCAGCCGAAAAGCCCACCACTTCGCATTGGTGCCGGCGCCGAGACTGCGCACAGATCGCGAAATCACGCGAAATCGCGATCTGTGCGCAGTCTCGATCCGCAGGTGGGGCGCCGCCTCAGCGCAGCCGGAAGATCACCGCGCGCTGGACGACGAAGTTGATCACCGTCGCGGTGCCCTGGGCGATGACGAACGCGACGGGCACCCGCCACGGTTTGTCGTCCCACGCCATGTAGAGCAGGTAGTTGATGCCCACCTGCGCCGCGTAGGTCACCGTGTAGAGCGCGCACACCGCGATGAAGCGCGCGGTGCTGGGCGGCGCCTGAAACGTCCAGCGCCGGTTGATCAGGTACGCGGTCGTCGTGCCCGCGATGAAGCCGATGGTCTTGGCCACGTTCACGTGCAGCCCGACCATGAGCAGAACCACGTACAGACCGAAGTCGACGATCGCCGAGAAACCACCGGTGACAATGAACCGCCACATCTGGGTGCCCAGCGTCAGGGTCGGCTGCATAGGGGGCTCGGCCACCGCAGCAGCTTACGGCGCGGCCGTGCTCGCGGATCGGCACAGCCCTGGGCAGCCGCGATTGTGCGGTCTCATCCGCCCGGCTCGGCGTGTCGCGGACGAAACCGCACGGTCGGCTCGATCCGCCGCGCGTCAGCGCCGCAGCCCGCTCGACTCCAGCACGTCGCACAGGGCCCGTACCGCCGCGGGGAACGCGTGCTCGGCGGGGGTGCCGAACCCGACGATGACGCCGTCGGGCCGCGCCACGTCCGGTCCGGCGATTGGGTGACGCATCAGCGACAGCCCCTCCAGCGCGATACCGGCGTCGCTCGCGCGGCGCAGCACCTCCGGTTCGGCACCGTCGGGTAGGCCCAGCAGCAGGTTGAGCCCTGCGTTGAGGCCGCGGACAGTGATGCGAAACGGCTGCAGCGCCTCGACCAGCGCGTCGCGGCGGCGCCGGTAGCGCAGGCGCATGCGCCGGATGTGCTTGTCGTATCCGCCGCTGGCGATGAAGTCGGCCATCGTCAGCTGCGAGACCGAGTCGACGTAGAACTGGGATCCGCCTGCCGCGGCGATGGCCGGCTCGATGAGCGCGGCGGGCAACGACATCCAGCCCAGTCGCAACGCCGGCGACAAGCTCTTGCTCGCCGAGCCGAGGTACACCACCCGCTCCGGGCACAGACCCTGCAGCGCGCCCACGGGCTGGCGGTCGTAGCGGAATTCGCCGTCGTAGTCGTCGTCGAAGATGTAGCCGTCGGTGCGTTGCGCCCAGTCGACCACCGCCATGCGCCGCGACGGATGCAGCGGCATGCCGAACGGGCTGTGATGCGCCGGGGTGAGCAGCACTGCGGGCGCGTCGAGCGCGTCGAGTTCACCGACGAGCGCGCCGTGCTCGTCAACGCCGATCGGCGCCGTGGCCATCCCCATCGCCGCGATGACATCGCGAAAGATGAACAGCCCGTAGGCTTCTACGGCGATCGGGCGGTCTCCGCGAAACACCCGGGTCAGGATCTCCACGCCGTGGCGGACGCCGGCACAGATCACGATCGACTCCGGCGAGGTGCGAACCCCGCGCACCCGCGCCAGATACTCGGCCAGCGCTTCGCGCAGTTCCGGCCGTCCGCGCGGATCGCCCATCCGCAACGCCTCGGTCGGCGCCGCGCCCAGCGCCCGACGCGTCGACGCGACCCATTCGTTGCGCGGAAATTCCGCGACGTCGGGCGAACCGGGCATCAGGTTGTGCCTCGGCACGACCCGCGCGCCGCGCTGCCGGGCAGGCGCCTGCGCCCCCGGCGCGCCGACCACCCAAGTGCCCGCGCCCTGCCGGGAGGCCAGCCAGCCTTCGGCGACCAGTTGGGCGTAGGCCTCGGCGACGGTGTTGCGGGCAAGCCCGAGATCGACGGCCAGGCTGCGCGACGGCGGCAACATCGTGCCGGGCGCCAGCCGCCCGTTGCGTACCGCGTCACGCAGCGCCGTGAGCAGCAACTCCCGCGCCCCCCGCATGCCCGGGGTGATGGCCTGTCCCAGGTCCAGGTGAAGGTCGCGGGTACCGGTATTGGCCCATGAAACCACTTCGTTATTGAACCATGTAGGTGGGCCTTTACGCACTAGCGTGGAGGACATGACCACCATCGAGAAAGTTCGTCGTATCAACCTGAACGAGGTGTCGCCGGAGGTGTACGAGGCGATGCTCGTGCTGAACAGCGCCGCGGCCAAGGACATCGATCCGGACCTGGCCGAGCTGATCAAGATCCGCGCGTCGCAGATGAACCACTGCGCGTTCTGCCTCGACATGCACACCGCCGACGCGCGCAAGCGCGGCATCCCCGAGCAGAAGCTCACGCTGCTGCCGGCGTGGGAGGAGGCCGAGGGCGTCTACACCGAACAGGAGCAGGCCGCGCTGGCGTTGACCGAGGAGATCACCGACCTCACCCGTCGGAATGTCTCCGACGAGGTGTACGCCAGGGCGGCGGCGGTGTTCTCCGAACGTGAACTGGCCCAGGTGATCGCGATGGCGCTCACCATCAACGCGTGGAACCGCATCGGCGTGACCACCCGCCTTCGGGTACCGAAGCGGTAATACCGTCGAGGGGTGCAGACCCGCTCCGGTGCGCAGATCACCTTCGAGGGTGACGTGGTCTACAAGCTGCACCGGCCGGAAACCGACCCGCGGCAGCTGGCCGCGCGGCTGGCCCTGGCCGCGCAGTCGGACTCGGTGCTCTCGCCGCTGGACACCGCGCCCGAACGCGTCGGCACCCGCTGGCGCACCCGATGGCCCCGGGTGCAAACCGTTGTCCCAGAACCGGATTGCCTTCCGTGGCCGGACGCCGGCCGGCTACTCGCGGCGCTGCATCGCGAAACCGTGCCCCGCCGGCTGCCGCCCCACGGATGGCCGCAGCGGCTCCGTCGAACGCTGCGGCGTTCCGCCGATCTCACCGTCCGGCGCGCCGCGGCCGGACTGCCCGACGTCTCCTGGCGCGCCGGATCGGCCGATCGGCCGGCGACGCTGGTGCACGGCGACTGGCATCTCGGCCAACTCGGGCGTCGCGCCCCTGACCGGCCGTGGCTGCTGATCGACGTCGACGACATGGGTGTCGGTGACCCGGCGTGGGATCTGGCCCGGCCGGCCGGCTTCTGGGCGGCGGGGCTGATCCCCGACGACGACTGGGCGACGTTTCTCGACGCCTATCGCGGGGCGGGCGGGCCGGCGGTGCCAGACGGCGATCCGTGGCCGGTGCTCGAACCGGTCGCGCGCACCGCGGTCATCTGCGCCGCCGCCTATCACCCGGAGGACGAACTGCTGCGCGATGCGTGTGCGCGGATGCGCTAGCTGGAGAAGAACAGCCTGCCGAAGCCCTGTCTGCGGTAGTACTTGTTGCCGCGGTGCCCCCAGCCGGGGCCGTAGCCGTAACCGGGCTGCGGCGGAGGTGGTGGCGGCGGCGCCTGCACGAACCGGTTCTCCAACTGGGTGAGCGCCTCGAGTTCACCGAAGTCGAGGAAGATGCCGCGACAGGTGTCGCACTGCTCCAGGTGGATGCCGTTGCGCTCGTAGGTCTTCATCATGCCCGCGCACTTCGGGCACCGCAGGGTGGTGGCACCGCTGGCGGGCGGCGGGGCCTGCGGCGGTTCGTATGGCGGAATACTCATAGGTGCACAACGGCGCGATCAGCGGTCTGGTTCCGCGATCGAACCGGTCAGATACCGCTGCACGGTCGGGCCGATCCAGGCCACCAGCGTGTCGACGTCGACCGACGTGATCGGCTCGATCCGCAGCTGATACCGCGCGAATGCCAGCCCCATCAGGTGCACGGTCACCAGTTCCACCCGCAGCACCGCATCGTCGACGCCGAACTCCGTGGCGACCCGTTGCGCGACCGGTCCGGCCAGGGTGTCGTACAGCAGCTTTCTGGCTCGGGGCTGATCGGCGGCCGACCGCCACACGGTCAACAGCGGTTCGAAGGTGTCGCCCTCGTCCCAGCGCTCGACGAACCGGCGGACCAGACGGGCGCCGACTTGCTCGGGCCCGTCGTCGAGCAAGGTCGCCAGCTGGTGCAGCGGATGTTCGGGGATGTCGATGACGGCCGCGTTGAACAGGCCTTCCTTGTTGCCGAAGAAGTAGTAAACCATCGCGACGTCGACCCCGGCGTCGCCGGCGATGCCGCGCACGGTGGCGTGGTCGTAGCCCCTCCGGAAGTGCTCGCGCGCCACCTCGAGGATGCGCTGCTTGTTCTGCTGACCAGTGCGCCAGCGGCCGGTCCTGCGGGTCTCCGCCATAACGGGAAAGCGTACTTCAACACGTGTTGACCTCTGCCGGGGTCGGGGCGTAGCGTCGTTCTTCAGCAACTGTTGAAGAAGGAGGGTTCGGCAATGGCGAAGCGACGGCTCTGGTGGCGGCACCTGCTCTCGGTCCTGGTCGCACCGGCAACGATGACGATTTTCATTCCCGCGCTGATCGCGGTGGCGACCGGTCTCGGGGCACCCGATCTCGACAGCGCCCTGGGGGTTCTGATGGCGATCGTCGGTGGGCTGCTGATCGCGTTCGGGCTCTTCATGCTGGGGTGGACCGTGGTGTTGTTCGACCGTGTGGGCGAGGGCACCCTGGCCATCGGGTCGCCGGTCAACCTGGTTGTCACCGGCCCGTACCGGCATGTGCGCAATCCGATGATGACGGCGGTGTTCTGCATCCAGCTCGGCACGGCCGTCGCCTGGGCTTCGCCGTGGCTGTTCGGCTGGTTCGTGTTCTTCTTCACTGCGGTGCTGATCGCGATCCGGTTCGTCGAAGAACCGCACCTGCGCCGCCGCTTCGGCCAGGACTACGCCGTGTACCGCAGGCATGTGCCGCGCTGGATCCCGCGCGTCACGGCGTGGGAGCCCTCCTTCGCCGAGCGCTAGCCGCGGAACGTGAAACCGTTGCTACACCCAGTAGGCGACGCGGGCGCGGTACTGGCGCATCGCGATGGCGGCCAGGATCCAGCCGACCACCGTCAACACGATCACCACCACCCAGTGATGCAGCTCCTGGTCGGCGCCGAGTAATGGGGCGCGGACGATGTCGAGATAGTGCAGCAGCGGGTTCAGCTCGACGATCCTGAGGTAGTCCGCGGCATCCTGCTGCTGCAGGGTGGACTCGTTCCAGATGATCGGCGTCATGAAGAACAGCAGTTGCACCAGGCTGACCAGCAGCGGGCTGATGTCGCGGTAGCGGGTGGCCAGGATGCCGAAGCACAGCGACACCCACACACAGTTCGCCACGATCAGGGCCATCGCCGGAATCACGGCCAGCGCAGTCCAGGACCACGGTTTGGGATAGATGATCGCGATGATCACGAAGATGATCATGTTGTGGCCGAACAGGATCATCTGCCGCCACACCAGTCGATACACGTGCACCGACAACGGGGTCGGGAGTTGTTTGATCAGACCCTCGTTGGCGATGAACACCTCCGCGCCCTCGAGGATCGACGCGTTGATCATGTTCCAGATGATCAGCCCGAGCGTGACGTACGGAAGATGTTCGGACAGTTCAAGTTTGAACAACTTCGAGTACAACAGTCCCATGGCGACCGCGGTGGCGCCAGTGGCGATCGTGATCCAGAACGGGCCCAGCACCGAACGGCGGTACCGCTGTTTGATGTCCTGCCAGCCCAGGTGCAGCCACAGCTCATGCTTGGCGAAGCCGGCGACAAGGTCGCCCCACGCGCGGCCGAAAGTCTTCGACTGCGCAGCGGCGTCGGTGAACGTCACGGTGGTGGCCTCCCGAACCTTTCTTTACGGCCCAAGCGCCGCAACCGGATCCACTCCCACAGCCCTGCGGGATCGCGTCGCGACACCAGGAAGTACCAGCCGAACCGCGCCCACTCCTGGAACAGCAGCCGACGAAGGCCGGGCTGCGACTGCAGGTATCCACGGTTGCGGTAGGTATAGAAACGTTTGACAGCGCTTTCCGGATACTGCGTGTGCATCCGGCCGCCGAGGATGGGCTTGAACTCGTCGCCGCCCTGTGGATGCAGGTACACCGCGTCCAGGCAGGTGCCGAACGGCAGGCCGGAACGCACCAGCCTGCGGTGCAATTCGGTTTCGTCGCCGCGGACGAACAACCGCAGATCCGGTACCCCGACGGCCTCCAGCGTCGACCCGGCGAACAACGCACCGTTGAACAACGAGGCGTAGCCGGGCAGCAGGTCCTGGCCGGGGTCGGTGCGCAACTCCTCGACCCGGCGTCGCCACGCAACGCCGCGGCGCAACGGAAACGCCAGGCGCGCAGGGTCGTCGAGGTCGCACACCATCGGCGACACCTCAGCCAGCCCGTGCCTGGCCGCGCACGCCAGCAGCGTGCCCAGCACCTCGGAGTCCGCGGGCCGACCGTCGTCGTCGGCCAGCCACACCCAGTCGGCGCCGAGCGCCAGCGCATGCAGCATCCCCAACGCGAAACCGCCTGCGCCGCCGAGGTTTCGACGCGAGCCCAGGTAGGTCGTCGGCACCGGCTGGCCGGCCACCAGTTCGGCCACCCGGGTGTCGTTGTCGTTGTCGACGACGATCAGGTGGTCGGGCGCGCGGGTCTGGGCCGTCACCGTCTCCAGCGACTTGGCCAGCTCGTCGACGCGCTGATGGGTGACCACCACCGCGCAGACGGTCCCCCCGGCGCCGTTCGAACCGGTCATCCGGACCGGGTCTCCTCGAGCACCTCGCGGACGTGCCGGGCGGCGTCCTCGCCCTCGTAGGCGCGGACGACGTCCTCGATGCCGCCGGTCATCCTGACGGTGCCGTGGTCGATCCACATTGCGGTGTTGCACAACCGGGCCAGAAACTCGTTGGAGTGGCTGGCGAAGACCAGGATGCCCGAGCGTTCGACCAGGTCGGCCAGCCGCGTCTGGGCCTTCTTCAAGAACTCGGCGTCCACCGCGCCGATGCCCTCGTCGAGCAGCAGGATCTCGGGGTCGATGCTGGTCACCACGCCCATCGCCAACCGCACTCGCATACCGGTGGAGTAGGTCCGCAGCGGCATCGACAGGTAGTCGCCCAACTCGGTGAACTCGGCGATCTCGTCGACCTTGGCCAGCATCTGTTTGCGCGTCTGGCCCAGGAACAACCCGCGAATGATGATGTTCTCGAACCCCGAGATCTCGGGATCCATTCCGACACCGAGGTCGAACACCGGTGCCACCCGGCCCGTCACCGTCGCGACGCCGCGAGTGGGTTCGTAGATCCCCGACAGCAGCCGCAGCAGCGTCGACTTGCCCGCGCCGTTGTGTCCCACCAGCCCGACGCGGTCACCCAGTTCCAGCGACATCGTGATGTCGCGCAGCGCCTCGATGACGACGACGTTGGAGTCGTTGCGCCCGATCGCGCCGCCCGCCTTGCCGAGAAACGTCTTCTTCAGCGAGCGCGACTTGGCGTCGAAGATGGGAAACTCCACCCACGCATTGCGGGTCTCGATACGCGGGACCAATACCGGCTCCTACAGGTACTGCCCGGTGCCGTGCCCGCCGCGCGGTCCAGCCGGGCCGGCCACTCCGGGTGGCAGCGCGCCCTGACGCATCTGCTCGAGCTGGTGACGCGCCGCCATCTGCTGGGCGAACAGCGCGGTCTGAATGCCGTGGAACAAGCCCTCCAGCCAGCCGACCAGCTGCGCCTGCGCGACCCGCAGCTCGGCGTCGGAGGGCACCGCCTCGTCGGTGAACGGCAGCGTCAGCCGCTCGAGCTCTTCCCGCAGCTCCGGCGCCAGGCCGTCCTCGAGCTCGATGATGCTGGTCCGGTGAATCTCGCGCAGCCGGTTGCGGCTGGCCTCGTCCAGCGGAGCGGCCCGCACCTCCTCGAGCAGCTGCTTGATCATGGTGCCGATCCGCATCACCTTCGCCGGCTGCTCGACGAGGTCGGTCAGCGGTTTGCCGTCGGACTCCTGCTCATCACCCTCGGAGTCGCGGCGGATGATTTCGATGTTGTCGTCGTCGCTACTGGTGGTCATCTCCGTGAAGTTCCCTGTAATGGCCGTCGTATTGGTTGCTGGGCGGTTCGCGCCGTTCGTAACTTATCTGGCGACACTAGCCCTTCGGCCACGGTGCGCCCGCGCACCGCGGGTTTGCGCCGGACCCAGCGCCGGCGGTGACCGCCGCAGCAAACGGGATTGCGGACGTCGCTGTCGCCAAAATACACCGGTGAGCAGCTTGAGGTTGCGAGACGGAGACCAGTGCGTGAGATGTGGGCAACAACAACACAATTAGCACTCCGCACCGGAAGCTGACTGGACTACTATGGCGACGCAGACGACCCGGCCCGGCATGGTGGGTCGGGGCGCATCGGCCGAAATTCGTGTCGGATGTGATTTCACACACGCTCAAAGGTGGGCTGGCATGGCATACGACGTCGCCCGGGTGCGGGGCCTGCATCCGTCCCTGGGCGACGGGTGGGTGCACCTCAACGCCCAACACGGCATGCTGCTGCCCGACACCGTCGGTCGGGCCGTGTCCACCGCCTTTCGCGGTTCGATGCCGACGCCGCTGGGCCCGCACCCGGCCGCTCAGCGCAGCGCCGCGGTGCTCAACGCGGCGCGCCAGGCGGTGGCGGACCTCGTCAACGCCGATCCCCGCGGGGTGGTGCTGGGTCCTGATCGCGCGGTGCTGATGACATCGCTGGCCGACGCGTCGTCGTCGCGCGTCGGGCTGGGCTACGAGATCGTGGTGACCCGCCTGGACGACGAGGCCAACATCGCGCCGTGGCTGCGCGCGGCGAACCGCTACGGAGCCAAGGCCAAGTGGGCCGAGGTCGACATCGAGACCGGAGAACTGCCGAGCTGGCAGTGGGAGAGCCTGGTCACCCGCCCGACTCGGCTGGTCGCGATCACCTCCGCCTCCTCGACGGTGGGCACGGTGACCGATCTGCGGGCGGTGACCAAGCTCGCGCACGATCTCGACGCGCTGGTGGTCGTCGACCATTCGGCGGCCGCGCCGTACCGGTTGATCGACATCGACGAGATCGACGCCGACGTGGTGGCCGTCAACGCGGTCGCGTGGGGCGGGCCGCCGATCGGCGCGCTGGTGTTCCGGGACCCGTCGATGATCGACTCGTTCCATCCGGTGTCGTTGAACTCCAACGCCACCGGGCCGGCGCGGCTCGAGATCGGCACCCACCAGTTCGGCCTGCTCGCCGGCGTCGTCGCCAGCATCGACTATCTGGCCACCCTCGACGAGTCGGCGAGCGGCACCCGCCGCGAAAGACTCACTGTCTCAATGCAGTCCGCGGCCCTGTACATGGACCGCCTGTTCGACTACCTGCTGGCGTCGCTGCGCTCGCTGCCGGCCGTCATGGTCATCGGCCGTCCAGAAGTCCGGATACCGGTGCTCAGCTTCGTGGTCAACGACGTGCCCGCCGAGCGGGTGGTGCAGCGGCTGGCCGACAACGGCATCCTGGCCATCTCCAACGCCAGCTCCCGGGTGCTGGATGTCATCGGGGTCAACGACATCGGCGGTGCGGTCACCATCGGGCTGGCGCACTACACCACGATGGCCGAAGTCGATCAGCTGGTGCGGGCGTTGGCCTCTCTAGGTTGAGCCCTCGTCGACCCGCAGCAGGATCTTGCCGGCGACGTCACCGGACGCCAGCATCTCGTGCGCGGCGCCGGCCTGCTGAATCGGGAACTCGGCGCCGATGATCGGGCGCACCTGCCCGCTTTCGACCATCGGCCAGACGTTGGCGACCACCTCGCGGACGATCTCGCTCTTGCTGCCGCGGCCGCTGACCGGGCGGGCCCGCAGTGCGGTGGCGAACACGCCGCCGCGTTTGGCCAGCAGCTTGCCGATGTTCAGCTCGCCCTTGACGCCGCCCTGCATGCCGATGATCACCAGCCGGCCGTCCGGAGCGAGCGCGTCGACGTTGCGGTCGAGATAGGCCGCACCCATGATGTCGAGGATCACGTCGGCGCCGTCGGACTCGGCGCGGATCCGCTCGACGAAATCCTCGTCGCGGTAGTTGATGGTGATCTCGGCGCCCAGCTCGGCGCACAGGTCCAACTTGTTGCGCGATCCCGCCGTCACCGCCACCCGGCACCCCAGCGCGCGACCCACCTGGACGGCGTGCGTACCGATCCCGCTGCCGCCGCCGTGGACGAGCAGCAGGTGGCCGGACTGGAGGCCGGCCGTCATCACCAGGTTGGACCAGACCGTGCAGGCGGCCTCGGGCAGCGCCGCGGCGTGGTGCAGGCTCACCCCGGCCGGAACCGGCATGACCTGTCCGGCCGGAACGGCGACGTACTCCGCGTAACCGCCCCCCGCCAGCAAAGCGCAGACCTGTTGTCCGACGGACCATTCGGTGACGCCGTCGCCGACGGCGGCGATGGTTCCCGACACCTCGAGGCCGAGGATCTCGCTGGCGCCCGGCGGGGGCGGATACTTGCCGGCCGCCTGAAGAAGGTCGGCGCGGTTGACCCCGGCGGTGTCGACCTTCACCAGGACCTGGCCGTCACCGGCCTCGATATCGGGTATTTCGTGCCAGGTCAGTCGACCTTCGGCTCCGGCCAAGACAGCATGCATTCAAATAACGCTACTACGCTGGGAAAACAGTAACGCCGATACCTTCCCAGCAATATCGCAAGTGTTTACTATTACGGCATGGAGGGGATCATCGGCAGACGTACGGCCAGCGACATGCCGGGCTTGGACATCGCCGAACAGCGCTCCTGGCAAAACTTTCTCGACTCGGCGCTGAGGTTGTACGCAACGCTGAACCGGTCGCTGGTGGATGCGCACCACCTGACGCTGAACGACGTTCGACTGCTCGACATCCTGGACAAGTCCGCGACAGGCTCGTCGCGCATGGGGGATCTGGCCGAGAACCTGATGTCGCTTCCGAGCCGAGTGACCCGACAGATCCGGCGCCTGGAGTTGCAGGGTCTGGTGCGCCGCGGCGCCAGCCCCGACGACGGCCGTGGCGTGCTGGCCACCATCACCGATGAAGGTCGCGCCGCCGTGCGTGAGGCGTTGAAAACCTATGGCGAGGGCGTGCGCTTGCACTTCCTGGGGCGGCTCACCCGCCCGCAGGTCGCCGCGATGGGGGAGAACTGCCGGCGCATCAGCGTCGCGCTCAAGGCCGGGTCGCCGCCGGCCAGGCTCGGCCGGGTGTAACCGCCACTTGCCAACCCGTACGCTTGTCGGCGGTGGCGTGGCAGAGCGGCCTAATGCACTCGCCTTGAAAGCGAGAGACGGCTAACACCGTCCGGGGGTTCAAATCCCTCCGCCACCGCGGCCCCGCACAGGCGCGTCGCGAACTAGCGTGGACCCATGACGACGTCGCCGATCCGCACCACGGTCGGGTTCGTCGAGGTGACCCTCGCGGTGTTCGGTATCTACGCGCTGGGCATCGGGCTGTTCATGTTGTTCGCGCCCGGGGCGTTCTTCGACACGCTCGGGAACTTCGGAATCCGCAACGACCACTACATCTTCGACAACGCGTCGTTCGAAGTGCCGCAGGGCCTGATGCTGTTGGCGGCGGTGCGGTGGCGGACCTGGCGGGTTCCCGCGCTCGCGTTCGCGACCTTGCACTGGGCGCTGCACACGATCAGCCAACTTCCGCGGTGAACTTCCGCGGTGAACTTCCGCGCGAACGTTCCTTACCGCTCGAAAAATCGCCGGAATTTCGAGTGGTAAGGAACGTTCGCGCGCAGGCTGGCTGGCTCGCGCGCAAGCTGGCTGGCTCGCGCGCAAGCTGGCTGGCTGCGCGCTGGCTGGCTGGTGCTATCTAGTCCCCGGTGAAGTTCGGCGGGCGCTTCTCGAACGTCGCGCTGATGCCCTCGGTGAGGTCCTTCGACGGCAGGAAGGCCGCGTTCCACGCCGCCACGTAGCGCAGGCTCTCCGTGACGCGTGCGTAGCGCTGCTGATCGAGCACGTCCTTGATCCCGGCCGCCGTCAACGGCGGGTTGGCGGCGATCTCGGCCGCGGTCGCATGCGCAGCAGCCAGCGACGCCTCCGCGTCCTCGTAGACGTCGTTGACCAAGCCGATCTTCTCGGCCCGAGCGGCGTCGATGTCCCTGCCCGTCAAGGCCAGTTCGCGCAGGTGCCCGTCGTTGAGGATGAACGGCAGCCGGGCCAGGCTGCCGACGTCGGCGACCATCGCCAGCTTGATCTCACGCACCGAGAACTTCGCGTCCGCGCTGGCGTAGCGGATGTCGACGGCCGAGATCAGGTCCACGCCACCACCGATGCACCAGCCGTGCACGGACGCGATCGTCGGGGTGCGGCAGTCCGCGACCGCGTTGATCGAGCCCTGCATCCGCAGCACCGTGGCGTGAAAGTCCGCTCGCGGCCTGGCCGACGCGCCCTCGGCCGCCACCACCCCGGATAGCGAGCCCCCCATTGCGGGCACGTCGAGGCCGTAGCTGAAGTTCTTGCCCGACCCGGTGAGCACGATCGCCCGCACGTCGCGGTCGGCGTCGAGCTTGGCGAACACCTCCGGCATCTCCGCCCAGAATGCGGGCCCCATGGCGTTGCCCTTGCCGGGACCGATCAACGTCACCGTCGCGACGTGATCCTTGATGTCGATGGTGACTGATTCATATGTATCGCCCATGGGCAGAAGGCTAGCGACTCGCGAATGAGCGCTTGCGCGAAGACCCGATTACGGCGGGCCGCCACCCAGCAGGACGTCGTTCACCGTCGCCGAGGGCAGGAACTGACACGCCGCTTCGACGAGGATCTGGCCGATCGCCTCGCCGTCGGGGCCGAGCGGGTTGTTCTTCTGGTTGAGGATCTCGCGGATCACGGCAAGCCGCTTGGCCTCGTCCAAACCGTTGAACTCCTTGCACGTCATCGTGAGCGCGTTCGGCGGCGGCGGGACCTGGGGGACGTCGGTGTTGCGGCCAGGCAGCGGGAGCTGCGGGATCGAGGGAAGACCGGGCAAGCCGGGCAGTCCGGTCGACGGCGGGCGGGTGGGGGCGGTGATCGGCGGTCCCGGTTCGGTGGTTTGCGCGACGGTGCCTTCGGTGGTGCGCTGGCACGCCGTCGTCACGCCGATCAGGATCAGCGCCGCGGCCGTCAACCGCACATGCGTCTTCATCTGCGCAACGATATGCGCACTCGCGACGTAGCGTGAAACACATGCCCGACGACCTGCGCCCAGGACCCGATTCCCCGCCCACCGACGAACTGCGCAGCGCCGAGAAGACGTTCGCGGTACTGCAGCACGTGCTGCATGGCATCGCCGCCGATGACCTGCACAAGCAGACCCCGTGCCGGGAGTTCGACGTCGCCGCGCTGACCGATCACCTGATGAACTCGATCACGATGATCGGCGCCGCGGCCGGCGCGCAGTTCCCCGACCGCGACCCCGACGACTCGGTGGAGCAGCAGGTCGTGCAAGCCGCCCGGCCGACGTTGGATGCGTGGCAACGCCGCGGTCTGGAGGGCACTGTGCCGTTCGGCTCCAACGAGGTGCCCGCGAAGATGATGGCGGGCATCCTGTCGCTTGAATTCCTGGTGCATGCCTGGGATTTCGGGATGGCCGTCGGCCGCGAGGTGAGTGCGCCGGAGTCGCTGGCGGATTACGTGCTGGGCCTGGCGCAGAAGACGATCACGCCGCAGGGCCGCACCAGGGCCGGCTTCGACGACCCTGTCGAAATACCCGCGGACGCGCCCGCGTTGGATCGGTTGGTCGCGTTCAGCGGCAGGCGGCCGGGCTAAAGGTCGTCGATTTCTGCGCCACGGTCGGAAATCGCCCGCGGCGCAGCGGCCCCGCGGTAGAAATCGCGGTCAGGTCGATGCCCGCCAACGCTGGGCGAAGTCCAGGAACGCGTCGTTTTCCTGCGGAGATGCGACGGTGACGCGTACCCCGTCCTCGCCGTAGGGCCGCACGATGATGCGATTGTCGGCTGACGCGGCGGCGAACTCCTGGGCCCGGCCGGGAAGCGGCAGCCACACGAAGTTGGCTTGCGACGGCGGCACCAGGTAGCCGGCGTCGCGCAGCGTCTGCGTCACCCGGGCGCGTTCGGCGACGACGGCGTCGGTGCGGGCCAGTAGTTCCTCGGCGGCGTCCAGCGAGGCGATGGCCGCGGCCTGCGAGACGGAGGTCGCGGTGAACGGCACGTACACCTTGCCCAGCGCGGTGATGATGTCGGGATCGCCGACGGCGTATCCGACGCGCAGCCCCGCCAGCCCGTAGGCCTTCGAAAACGTTCGCAGCACAACGACGTTGCGGTGCGCACGGACCAGTCCGAAGCTGTCGGGCAGCATCGGCTCGCGGATGTACTCGACGTAGGCCTCGTCGATGGCGATCAGGATGTGCGGCGGCACCGCCGCGACGAAGCGGGCCAGCTTGTCGGGGTCGACGACCGTGCTGGTCGGGTTGTTCGGGTTGCACACGAAGATCAGTCGGGTGCGGTCGGTGATCGCGGCCAGCATCGCGTCGAGGTCGAAGGTGTGCTCGGTCAGCGGCACCTGCACCGGGGTGGCCCCCGCGGTGCGCACCTGCAGGGGGTAGATCTCGAAGCTGCGCCAGCCGTAGAGCACCTCGTCGCCGACGGACGAGGTGATCTGGATCAGCTGCTGGCACAGGCTCACCGACCCGCAGCCGACGGAGATGTGCTCGGGCGAGAAGCCGACGTGCTCGGCGAGCCGCTCCCTGAGCGCGACGTAGCCGTTGTCGGGGTAGCGGTTGATCGAGTCGGTGGCCTTCTCGATGGCCGCGCGAACGCTCGGCAGCGGCCCGTGCACCGTCTCGTTGCTGGCGATCTTGATCGCGCCCGGTACCGTCCTGCCCGGGGTGTACGCGGGAAGGTCAGCGAGCTCGGGACGCAGCCGGACAGTCACCGGACCAGTCTATGGGGCACTCACCTGCACTTTGCCTCCCGCTGTCACGGCTGTGTACTCTGTCGGATCGGCGGTAAACGTCAGGAGGCGTGCCAGAGCGGCCGAATGGGGCTCACTGCTAATGAGTTGTCCGCCTAACAGCGGACCGGAGGTTCAAATCCTCTCGCCTCCGCTGAACAACTGAACACATGCGCCCGTAGCTCAACGGATAGAGCATCTGACTACGGATCAGAAGGTTAGGGGTTCGAATCCCTTCGGGCGCGCTTTCTTTTGGCGCGAGATAGCAGCCAAGGCTGTTGCAGTGTCCTCTCGGCAACCCGGGGTGCTATCTCGGTGCGCGTTACCATCGACAAATGACCGAGGTCAGGTCGCGTTCCCGGCTGAGTTCCTGGATGTACGCGCTGCGCACCACCAACCCGCCGCCGGACGGGCGCATCGATTTCGTCACCCGCTGGCTCGTCGTCACCCGCGCGGCGGTTTTGCCGATGACGTTGTTCGCCGGGCTGGTCGCGGCGCTGCTCGCCGTCGGCGAACCCGGGCTGGACTGGCGCTGGCTCACCCTGGCCATCGTCGGAATCGTGCTGGCGCACATCGCCAACAACCTGATGAACGACCTCTACGACACCAGCACGGGCCTGGACGAGGCGAGCTATCCGCGGGCGTTGTACGCGCCGCATCCGGTGCTGTCCGGTCTGGTCAGCAAGCGCACCCTGGTGGCGGCGATCCTCGCGGTGAACCTCGCCGACCTCGCGATCCTCGTCGTGCTCACCTGGGCGCGCGGCTGGCCGGTGCTCGCGTTCGGGCTGGCCGGCTTCGTACTCAGCGTCGCCTACACCGCGCCGCCCCTGCGGCTGAAAAAGCGCGGCCTCGGCGAGCCCGACGTGCTCGTCGTGTGGGGCCCGCTGATGGTTTGCGGAACCTACTACTCCGCCGTCGGCTCCGTGGGTTGGGACATCGTGCTGGCCTCGATCCCGTACGGCCTGCTGTGCACGACCGTGCTGATGGGCAAGCACATCGACAAGATCCCGTACGACGAACCCCGCGGCATCCGCACGCTGCCGGTGATCCTCGGCGCCGACCGCGCCCGCACCGCCACCCTCGTGATGCTGGTGGGCTTCTACGTCCTGGTCGCGGTCGCGGTGGCCCTCGGTGCGATGCCCTGGCCGGCGCTGCTGGTCGTGCTCGCCCTGCCGCGACTGGTCAAGCTGTGGCCCTACTTCCGTCGCCCGCCGCCCGACGAGCCGCCGCCCAACTTCCCGGTGTGGCCGCTGTGGTACGCCGCGCTGGCCTGGGTTCATGTCCGGTTGGCCGGCGCGCTGCTCGTCCTCGGCCTGGCGATCGGCGCCGTGCTGCGGGTCGTCTAACTTGGAGGCGTGCGGCTCCTGCTGATTGCAGATACCCATGTTCCGAAGCGGGCCCGCGACCTGCCCGACCGCGTGTGGGACGAAGTGTCGAAAGCCGACGTCGTGGTGCACGCGGGCGATTGGGTGGACGTCTCGCTGCTCGACACGCTCGAGGCCCGCGCCAAGCGACTGGTCGCGTGCTGGGGCAACAACGACGACGCCGAGTTGCGCAGGCGCCTTCCCGAACGCGCCGACGCCCAGCTCGGCGGGCTGCGCTTCACCGTCGTGCACGAGACGGGCGCGGCCACCGGCCGCGAAGCCCGGATGGCCAAACAGTACCCCTACACCGATGTGCTGGTTTTCGGCCACAGCCACATCCCGTGGGACACCACCGCGAAAACCGGTCTGCGCCTGCTGAATCCAGGCTCGCCCACCGACCGTCGCCGCCAACCGTTCTGCACCTACATGACCGCGACCGTCGCCAACGGCGCGCTGTCCGACGTGCTGCTGCACCCGCTCGACCGCCATGCGTGACCGGCCTGCGCGGGTGGCCGACGTCCACGAGATCGCTGCGGGAATGCCGCACACCACCCGCATCGAAGGGCCGAAGGGCAACCCGATCTACCAGGTCGGCGGCAAGTCGTTCGTGTTCTTCCGCACCCCGCAACCCGACGCCGCGGATCCGGAGACCGGTGACCGCTATCCCGACGTGATCATGATCTGGGTGGAGTCGGAGGCCGACAAGCTGGCGCTGATCCAGGACCCGAACTCGCCGTTCTTCACCACCGACCGGTTCGACGGGCATCTCTCGGTTCTGGTGCGCGCCAGCCGATTAGGCGAGATCGGCCGTGTCGAGCTGACCGAGCTCATCCAGGACGCCTGGCTGTCGCGGGCATCCAAGCGACGCGCCGACCGCTGGCTGGCCGAACACTAAGGGCGGGTCACGTTGGCGTGCGCGGCGCCGCAGATGAACACGGCCATCCGCGCGGGGGTGTCACCGGGGTTCTTCCAGCGATGCCTGGTGCCGTTCTGCACGACGGTGTCGCCCGCACGCAACGTCACCTCGGCGCCGTCGTCGAGTTCGAGCACGACGGTGCCCTCCAGTACCACCTCGAAGTCGATCGTGTCGGTCGTGTGCATACCGGGATCCGACGGATCCATGTAGCCCAGCATCCCCGGCAGCATGTCCTCGATCTCCGCCATGCCCTTCTCCATATCGAGCGGGCCCGCCTCGTGGGTGTCGCTCGACGGCGGAAGGGTCAGCATCGCGAACCGAAACCCGCCGATGGGCGGAAAGTAGCTGTGCCACTGCGGCATCGAGCCGTCGTCGGGGAACTCAGGGGCCGTGTCGCCGCCCCACAACTGGTGGAACTCGGCCCCGGGCATCAACGTCGGTCTTGCCGGCCGCACTGCCTCGTCGCTGACAAACACCGACTTTCCGGCCGCATCATGTCCGGTCACCACTCGACGTATCTCCATGCGTGCAGTGAACCACCTCCGCGTCCACCCGCGGGTGCATATCGTGGCGACATGGATCAGAAGCCGCCGTCCGCGGTCATCGAATCGGCACACCGCGAACACTTCGACGAGCTGCCCTTCGAGGACACCGCGGACTTCGACGACGCCGACCGCGGATTTCTTGCGGCGCTGAGCCCCTGCGTCATCAAGGCGGCCGACGGCAGGGTGGTGTGGGACAACGACGCCTACGCGTTCCTGGACGGCGACGCCCCGCCGTCCGTGCATCCCAGCCTGTGGCGGCAGAGCCAGTTGTGCGCCAAGCAAGGGCTGTACGAAGTCGTCGAGGGCATCTATCAGGTGCGCGGATTCGACCTGTCCAACATCAGCTTCATCGAGGGCGACACCGGCGTCATCGTCATCGACCCGTTGATCAGCACCGAAACCGCCGCCGCCGCTCTGGCGCTGTACCGCGCGCACCGCGGTGATCGTGCCGTCAGCGCTGTCATCTACACCCACAGCCACGTCGACCATTTCGGCGGCGTCCTCGGCGTGACCACACAGGCCGACGTCGACGCGGGCAGGGTCGCGATCATCGCACCCGAAGGCTTCACCGAACACGCCGTACAGGAGAACGTGTACGCCGGAACGGCGATGGCCCGGCGCGCCACCTACATGTACGGCACACAACTACCGATCGGTGTGCAGGGCCAGGTGGGCTGCGGTCTGGGGCAACGCACCTCGACCGGTGAGGTCGCGTTGATCGTGCCGACGATCGACATCACCCGCACCGGCGAGACGCACACCTTCGACGGTGTCGAGATCGAGTTCCAGATGGCGCCGGGCACCGAGGCGCCCGCCGAGATGCACTTCTACTTCCCGCGCTACCGCGCGCTGTGCATGGCCGAGAACGCCACGCACAACCTGCACAACCTGTTGACCCTGCGCGGCGCGCTGGTGCGCGACCCGCACGTGTGGGCCGGCTACCTCACCGAGGCGATCGACAGGTTCGCCGACCGCACCGATGTGGTGTTCGCCTCGCATCACTGGCCGACGTGGGGGCGCGACCGCATCGTCGACTTTCTGTCCGTGCAACGGGATCTGTACGCCTACCTGCACGACCAGACGCTGCGGCTGCTCAACCAGGGGTACACCGGCGCGGAGATCGCCGAGCGGTTCCAGATGCCGCCCGCGCTGCACAAGGCCTGGCACACCCACGGCTACTACGGCTCGGTCAGCCACAACGTCAAGGCGGTCTACCAGCGCTACATGGGCTGGTTCGACGGTAACCCGGGGCGGCTGTGGCCGCATCCGCCCGAGGCGATCGGGCCCCGCTACGTCGAGGCGATGGGCGGGATCGACCGCGTCGTCGAGCTCGCGCAGGCCGCGTTTGACGGGGGTGACTTCCGCTGGGCGGCAACACTTCTCGACCACGCCATCTTCACCGACGAGAACCACCGCCAGGCCCGCGAACTCTACGCCGACACGCTGGAACAACTGGCCTACGGCGCGGAGAACGCCGTGTGGCGCAACTTCTTCCTGTCCGGAGCCCTCGAACTGCGCGACGGCAACTTCGGCACCGCCACCCAGCCGTCGGCGCCGACGCTGCTGGCGCAGCTGACCCCGGAGCAGATCTTCGACATCCTCGCGATCAGCGTAAACGGGCCGCGCGCATGGGATCTCGACATCGCCGTCGACGTGACGTTCCTCGACACCGGCGCCAACTACCGGCTGACCCTGCGTAACGGGGTGCTGGTGCACCGTCAGGTGCCCGCCGACGCGGCCACCGCGCAGGCCGGCGTTCGGGTCGCCGACACGTTGCGGCTGTTGGCGCTCGCCGCCGGCGACGACGCCTCACCCGGGCTGGACGTCACCGGTGACACCGCGGTGCTGACGTCGCTGCTGGCCGCCGTCGACCGCCCGGACCCGGCCTTCAACATCATCACGCCGTAGCCGGGTTGTGCGCGAAATAGCATTCCAGGCTGCGGTCGACGGCGAATCGCGACCCGGAATGCTATTTCGCGGCGCCGCGCCAGGAAACTAGGGGATGCCGCCGTCGACGCGGATGATCGACCCGGACGTGTAGCTCGACGCGTCGGAGGCCAGATACAACGCAGCGCCGACGATCTCGGACGGCCGGCCGAGCCGCTGCAGCGCGAAGTGCTGCGCCCCCTTCTCCATCGCCGGGATGTCCCAGGCCTTGCTGATATCGGTGAGGAAAGGCCCGGGCATCAGCGTGTTGACCCGCACCGTCGGCCCGAACGCCAGCGCCAGGCCCTCGGTCAGCGCGTTCAGGCCGGCCTTGGCGGCCGAGTAGGGCAACTGCGCCGGCTGCGGGCGGCGCGATCCGCTGGAGCTGACGTTGATGATCGACCCGCCGCCGTCAGCGACCATCCGTTCGCCGACCAGGGCCGACAACCGGAACGGACCCTTGAGGTTGAGGTTGATCACCGAGTCGAACAGCTTCTCGGTGACCGAGCTCAGCGACTCGTACAGCGGCGACATGCCCGCGTTGTTGATCAGCACGTCCACCTTGCCGAACTGCTCATAGGACGCGTCGACGAGCCCGTCGAGCTCATCCCAGTGCCCGACGTGCACCTGGTAGGGGAAGGCCTTGCGGCCCGTCGCCGCGGTGATCTCCTCGGCGGTGGCCACGCACGCGTCGTACTTGCGGCTGGCGATGATGACGTCGGCGCCGCAGCGCGCGGCCGCGAACGCCATCTCCCGGCCCAGCCCGCGGCTGCCGCCGGTGATCAACACCACCCGATCCGTCAGGTCGAAGAGTTCGTCGGCGTACCCGCGAGAAGTCATGGCCCTATGGTGTCACGGTGCAGTTGCTACTCATCCGGCATGCGTTGCCGCACCGCAGTGAACCCGGGCAGGGCTCCGATCCCGACCTCTGCGAGGAGGGGATCAAACAGGCCGCGAGGCTGCCCGACGCGCTCGACCGGTTCCCGATCACCCGCCTGATCAGCAGCCCACAGCGACGCGCCGTCCAGACCGCGCAACCGGTCGCCGACACGCTCGACCTGCCGGTCGAGATCGACGCGCGGCTGGCCGAATACGACCGCGACCTGCCGCACTACATCCCGATCGAGCAGATCGCCGCCGAGTACCCCGAGGAGATGGCCCGGCTGGCCAGCGGCCACCTGCCCAGCAGCGTGGACGAAGAAGCGTTCAAGGACCGCATCGACGCGGCCATCCAGGACCTGGTGGCGACGGGCGACCACGAGGACACCGTCGCGGTGTTCACCCACGGCGGCGTGATCAACGGGCTGTTGCACTTGATCCTGCGCACCGAGAAGGTGCTGTGCGTCAGCGTCGACTATGCGGGCGTCACCCGGCTGTTGTCGTCGCGCAAGGGACCGATGTACGTGGCCTCGGTCAACGGCACCGAACACGTATGGGATCTGCTGCCGCGAAATCAGCGGTGGTGAGCGCTTGCGCGAACCGCCCGTCCAGGCAGGTGGTAGACAAATGCCGTGACTACACCACCCACGTCCCCCGAGGGGCTGGACCTCGAGGCCCTCGACCGCCATCTGCGCGCGGTCGGCATTCCGCGCGCCGGTGAGCTGCGCGCCGAGCTGATCGCCGGCGGGCGGTCGAACCTGACGTTTCTGGTGCGCGACGACGCGTCGAAGTGGGTGCTGCGCCGGCCGCCGCTGCACGGGTTGACCCCGTCGGCGCACGACATGGCCCGCGAGTACCGGGTGGTCGCCGCGCTGGCCGACACCCCGGTCCCGGTCGCCAGGGCGGTGACGATGAGCGACGACGACACCGTGCTGGGCGCGCCGTTCCAGATGGTCGAGTACGTAGAGGGCCGGGTGGTGCGCTACGCCGAGGAGCTCGAGGCGCTCGGCGATGAGGACACGATCAGCGACTGCGTGGACGCGCTGATCAAGGTGCTCGCCGACCTGCACGCGGTCGACCCCGACGCGGTGGGCCTCGGCGATTTCGGCAAGCCCAGCGGGTACCTCGAACGCCAGGTCCGGCGCTGGGGCGGCCAGTGGGAACTCGTGCGTCGGGAGAACGATCCGTGCGACGCCGACGTGCGGCGCCTGCACAGCGCGCTCGCCGAGGCGGTCCCGCCGCAGAGCCGCAGCGCGATCGTGCACGGCGACTACCGCATCGACAACACGATGCTCGACGTCCACGACCCCACCAAGGTGCTGGCCGTGCTGGATTGGGAGATGTCGACGCTCGGTGACCCGATCAGCGACGCGGCGCTGATGTGCGTGTACCGCCATCCGATGTTCAACGTCATCCACGCCAGCTCGGCGTGGGCGTCGCCGCTGATGCCGGACGTCGACGACCTGGCCAACCGGTACGCGGTGGCGTCGGGCCAGTCGCTGGACAACTGGAACTTCTACATGGCGCTGGGCTGCTTCAAGGTGGCGATCATCGCCGCGGGCATCGCCTTTCGCGCCCGCATGGGCGGCGGTGTCGCCGACGACGCCGACCGGGTGGACGAAGCGGTCGGCCCGCTGATCGCCGAGGGCCTCAAGACGCTGAACACCTGATGGCCGAGCAGACGCAGAAGAGGGCGAAGGGGCGTCGGATCGCACCCCTCTGCGTCTTCTCGTTAATGGTTCTGCTCGTCGCGGTGGCGGTGCTCAACCACACCTGGGCACGGATGCCGGCGATGCCGGCGGCCGACGGCCAGTATCTCAGCTTGCGCGGCAAGGACATTCACTACGTCGAGCAGCCCGGCCAGGGTGTTCCGATGGTACTGATCCACGGGCTTCCCGGCACCCACAAGGACTTCGACCCGGTGATGCCGAAACTACAAGGCCTGCATGTGGTTTCGTTCGACCGCCCGGGATTCGGCTGGTCGCAGGGCGGTTGGCTGCCCTATCAGGAGCAGATCGATCTGGTGCACGAGATGTTGACGCGGCTCGACCTCGCTCCGGCGATTCTGGTCGGGCACTCGTTCGGGGGCACGCTCGCGCTGGGCGTCGCGCGTCGGTATCCGCAGGACGTCGCCGGCATGGTGCTGGTGGCGCCCGGCGCCGGGGGGCTCCGCTCGTCCACTCCAGACCTGATGCAGGCCCGCTTCATCCGGTTCAGCCAACTGCCCGTCATCCGCCCCGTGCTCGACGCCACCGCGGGCAACGTGATCAGGAAGGTGTCGGCAACCGCCGGGGCGGGCCACGCGTTCGATCCGGAGCCTGTCGATCCCGGTTACGAGCAGCGGCTGCTGTCGGTGACGATGACGCCGGGTAACCTCGCCGCGCTGGCGTCCGACCAGCTGGAGTTCGACGACACCGCGCGCTGGGTCGACGAGAACGTGCCGCAGATCGAGGTGCCCTCGGTGATCATCGGCGCGGAAGGCGATCAGCTCGTCGACTTCGACCATGCTCGGCGGCTGGCCGCTGACCTGCCCAACTCCGAGCTGATCACGGTCGACGGCAGCCACATGGTCCCGTACAGCCACCCGGATGTGGTGGCAGATCAAGTCCGCAGATCAGCTGCGGGAGCTTAGGTTCCTCTTCGCGGCTCGGCGCAACTGCACCATCCGGGCGGTGCCGATCGCGACGGCCAACAGCCCGCCGCACACCGCGGCCAGCAGAATCGCCACGCCCACAGGCAGATTCCACTCCCACACGAAGAAGTTGATGGTGGTCGAGTCGGTGTTCTGCATGATGAACACCAGCAGCACGATCAGGATCACGAACCCGGCGATCAGCGCCGACCACAGCGCCGCAGCCCGGGTGAATTTGACCGCGGACTCCGGGTGCAGAAGATACTCGCCGGCGGTCCCGGTCGGCTCGGGCGGAGTTCCCCTCGAGGGTTCCTCAGCAGCAGGGCCGGGCGGCTGCGCGGGATCGCTGGTCATGGGTCCATCTTGACCCTTTCCCGCGGCGAATGAAACCACCAGTCGATAGTGTCGGCCAGACGAGCACGCCGAAAGGACTCAGGATATGGGCGCCAAGGGTCATGCCGGCGGGTGGAGTTTGGCCGTGGTGGCGCTGCTGTTCGGGTTGGTGAGCACCGCATGCGGCAGCTCGAATCCGCTCGGCGGCGGAAGCGTGTCCGGCGACCTGAAGACGATCGCCGTCGGGTCCGCGGACTTCCCTGAGAGCAAGATCCTCGCCGAGATCTACGCGCAGGCGTTGGAAGCCAACGGCTTCACGGTGTCTCGCCAGTTCGGCATCGGCAGCCGCGAAACCTACATCCCCGCGGTGCGGGACCACTCGATCGACCTGATCCCCGAATACACCGGCAACCTGTTGAACTACTTCGACCCGACGTCGACGGTGACGGCACCCGACGCGATCGAATTGGCGCTGCTGCGGGCGCTTCCAGGCGACCTGTCGATGCTGCCGCCGTCGCAGGCCGAGGACAAGGACACCGTCGCCGTCACCCGCGCAACCGCGGAGCGATGGAACCTCACGACCATCGGCGATCTCGCGCCGCACTCCGACGAGATCAAGTTCGGGGGACCGTCGGAGTTCCTCGACCGCGCCGAAGGGCTGCCGGGGCTGAAGAAGAACTACGGCGTCGACATCCCGCCGGCCAACTTCGTCTCGATCAGCGACGGCGGCGGGCCGGCGACCGTGCGCGCGCTGGTCGACGGCACGGTGACGGCCGCCAACATCTTCAGCACCTCACCGGCGATTCCGCAGAACGACCTTGTGGTGCTCGAGGATCCGAAGAACAACTTCCCGGCCGCCAACGTCATGCCGCTCGTCGCATCGCAGAAGATGTCCGACGAGCTCAAGACCGTGCTCGACGCCGTATCGGCCAAGCTGACCACCGAGGCGCTCATCGAGATGAACAGCGCGGTCGAGGGCAACGCAGGCGTCGACCCCGACGAAGCGGCGCGAAAGTGGGTAGAGGACAACGGGTTCGACAAACCGGTGACCCGATGATCGTCTTCGACTCCGTCACCAAGCGCTATCCCGACGGCACCGTCGCCGTCGACGACCTCAACCTGCAGGTGCCGACCGGCACGCTCGCGGTGTTCGTCGGGCCGTCGGGCTGCGGCAAGACCACCTCGATGCGGATGATCAACCGGATGATCGAGCCGACATCGGGAACGCTCACCGTGAACGGCGACGACGTCAGCACCGTCGATCCGGTGAAGCTGCGCCTCGGCATCGGTTATGTCATCCAGAGCGCCGGGCTGATGCCGCACCAGCGCGTCATCGACAACGTCGCGACGGTGCCGGTGCTCAAAGGCGAATCCCGGCGCTCGGCACGCAAAGCCGCGCTGGCGGTGCTGGAACGCGTCGGCCTGGATCCCGCGTTGGCCAACCGCTATCCCGCCCAGCTGTCCGGCGGGCAGCAACAGCGCGTCGGCGTGGCCCGTGCGCTGGCCGCCGACCCGCCGATCCTGCTGATGGACGAGCCGTTCAGCGCCGTCGACCCCGTGGTGCGTGAGGAACTGCAGACCGAAATCCTGCGCCTGCAAAACGAATTGCACAAAACCATCGTGTTCGTCACCCACGACATCGACGAGGCCATCAAGATCGGCGAGAAGGTGGCGGTGTTCGGCCGCGGCGGGGTGCTGCAGCAGTACGACGCGCCGGCGCGGCTGCTGTCCAATCCGGCCAACGATTTCGTCGCCGGGTTCATCGGGGCCGACCGCGGCTACCGCGGCCTGCAGTTCCGCCACTCCAGCGGCCTTCCGCTGCACGACATCAGATCCGTCGCCGAACCGGAGATCGACACCCTTGCCCTCGGCCCGGACGACTGGGTGCTGGTGCGAAAGCCCGACGGTACCCCGTATGCGTGGATCGACGCCGACGGAGTCGAACAGCACCGCAACGGCGGCTCGCTCTACGACAGCACCACCGCGGGCGGATCGCTGTTCACCCCCAACGGTTCTCTGCGCCAGGCTCTCGATGCCGCGTTGTCGGCGCCGTCGGGGATCGGGGTGGCCGTCGACGCCGACGGTAAGCCGATCGGCGGGGTGCTCGCCGACGACGTGCTGGCCGCGCTCAAGCAGCAGAGGAACGGTTGATGCGTTACCTGCTCACGCACCTGGACACGGCGTGGGAGCTGACGGTCATCCACGTGCGGCTGTCGCTGATCCCGATCGTGCTTGGCCTGTTGATCGCCGTGCCGCTCGGCGCGCTGGTGCAGCGCACCACCCACCTGCGCAGGCTGACGACGGTCACGGCGAGCATCATCTTCACCATTCCGTCGCTGGCGCTGTTCGTGGTGTTGCCGTTGATCATCCCGACCCGGATCCTCGACGAGGCCAACGTCATCGTCGCGCTGACGCTCTACACCTGCGCGTTGCTGGTGCGCGCCGTGCCCGAAGCGCTCGACGCGGTACCCGGGCCGGTGCGCGACGCCGCCACCGCCGTCGGCTACCGGCCGCTGACCCGGATGCTCAAAGTCGAACTGCCGCTGTCGATTCCGGTGCTGGTGGCCAGCCTTCGCGTCATCGCGGTGACCAACATCTCGATGGTGTCGGTGGGCTCCGTGATCGGCATCGGCGGGTTGGGCACCTGGTTCACCGAGGGCTATCAGGCCAACAAGAGCGATCAGATCATCGCGGGCATCATCGCGATCTTCGTGCTGGCGGTCGTCGTCGACACGCTCATCCTGCTCGCGGGCAGGGCGGCGACCCCGTGGACCCGCGCCGCGCGCCTCAGCAGGGCGGACCGCATCAAGGTGGCCGCCGGATGAGCCCGATGACCTTTCTCTCCGAGGCGCTGTCGTTCATCTTCACGGCCGCCAACTGGGGCGGGCCCGCCGGCCTTGCCGCCCGCATCGGCGAGCATCTTCAGTACACCGTGTTGGCGGTCGTCTTCTCGGCCATGATCGCGGTGCCTATCGGGCTGCTCATCGGGCACACCGGGCGGGGCACCTTCGTCGTCGTCACCGGGGTCAACGCGCTGCGCGCGCTGCCGACGCTGGGCGTGCTGCTGCTCGGCGTGCTGCTGTGGGGCCTCGGGTTGGTCGGCCCGACCGTGGCGCTGATGCTGCTGGGCATCCCGCCGCTGCTGGCCGGCACCTACGCCGGCGTCGCCAACGTGGACCGTACGGTCGTCGACGCCGCGCGCTCGATGGGCATGACCGAGACGCGGGTCCTGCTGGGCGTCGAGGTGCCCAACGCGCTGCCGCTGATCCTGGGGGGGCTGCGCACCGCCACGCTGCAGATCGTCGCGACCGCGACGGTCGCCGCCTACGCCAGCCTCGGCGGCCTGGGCCGCTACCTGATCGACGGCATCAAGGTGCGCCAGTTCCACATCGCGCTGGTCGGGGCGTTGATGGTCACCGCGCTGGCGCTGATCCTCGATGCCGCCCTGGCGTTCGCGGTGTGGGCGTCGGTGCCGGGCACCGGCCGGCTGCGCAGGTTCGGGCGCATGCCGCAGCCGTTCCTCGACGACGAGATCCTGCTCGAATCCCAGGGCCGCACGCGCGCACGCCCACCGCGGCCGGCACGTCGGAGTCGCGGTACGGGCGCGGAGACCCGTCGCTTACGGTAGAGGGATGAGCGACGCAGGCAGCCCCGGTGCGACCCAGAGCGCATGGCCGGCGATTCTGACATGGCGGTCGCACGATGTGACTCGCATGGAATCGGTACGGGTGCAGTTGGCAGGCAACCGGATCAAGGCCTACGGCAGGATCGTCGCCGCCGCGACGTCTTCGCATCCGGCGTTCTCGGCCTCCTACAACCTGGTCACCGACGAGTCGGGGGCCACCAACCGGCTCTCACTGACCGTCACCCTCGCCGAGCGCGAACGCCAACTGTCGATCGCCCGCGATGAAGAGAACATGTGGCTGGTGCAGGATCACACCGGCCGATCGACCCGCTCGGCGTTCGACGGCGCACTCGACGTCGACGTGGTCTACAGCCCGTTCTTCAACGCGCTGCCCATCCGTCGCACCGGGTTGCACCAGCGCTCGGACTCGATCACCTGCCCGGTGGTGTACGTGCGGCTGCCGGAGGTGTCCGTGGACTCGGCGGTGATCAGCTACAGCAGCGCCGCCGACGGCATCAAGCTGCACTCACCGGTCGCCGACACCACGATCACCGTCGACGCCGAGGGCTTTCCCCTCGACTACCCAGGACTGGCAGAGCGGATCTGATCACCCCGCCCGCGCGTCCCGCGGCGGCGAGTTCCTCACGCCAGTTCTCCTCCCCGACGGCGATCGTGACGATCTCGGGTCGGCTGAAGCTGTCGTAGCGCACGCGGGCGGCGTGCCCTGCCTCGATCAGATCGCTCAGCGGGCGCTGCGCCACCAGCGCGTCGCGCGCATGGTTCAGCAGCTCAAGCGAGCGCTCAAGCACCGGGACGAGCTGATCGGCATTGGCCTCACACATCGCGCGCACCAGATCGGGCGCGGTGGCCGCCACGCGGGTGCCGTCGCGGAAAGACCCCGCGGCCAGCGCGAACGCCAGCGGCACCTCACCGGCGGTGACGGCCAGCGCCTCGGCGAGCAGGTGCGGCAGGTGCGAGATGGTGGCGGCCGCGGCGTCGTGTTCGTCGGAGCGGGCGGGCACGACGAACGCGCCGCAGTCCAGCGCCAGCGCCATCACCTCGGCCCAGATGCCGGGCTGGACATGGTCGTCCACGCTGACCACCCACGGCGCGTCGACGAACATCCGGGCGTCGCCCGCGGCCCATCCGGAGTGCGCGGTCCCCGCCATCGGATGGCCGCCGACGAAGCGCTCCAACAGCCCGAAGTTCTGGACCGCTTGCAGCACAGCGCTTTTCACGCTGGTGACGTCGGTCAGTGGGCATTCGGGGGCGAGGTCGCGCACGTGGCCCAACATCAGCGGCAGTGCCGGGACCGGAACGGCCAGCACCACCAAGGCGTTGCGGTCGGCGGCCCGGGACAGCGCTTCGTCGATGTCGTCGGTGGCGTCGTAGCCGTCGGCCCTGGCGGCCGAAACGGACTCCAGCGAGCGGTTGTAGCCGAAGACCTCCCGCCCGGCGGCCGCGGCGGCGCGCATCACGGAGCCGCCGATCAATCCCAGGCCGACCACACAAACGGGCGTCTTCGTCATCCCTTCAGGTTTCCACATCCTGCGCCATCGGCCGACCTCAGGCTCCGGCTGATGTCCTGGTAAATGGCCTGGTCGGCGACTACCGTAGGCCGACATGGGAGCACAGCGTGCGCCGGCGCAGGAGCAGGCCGACATGCCCGACGGGTTCGGGGTGGCGGTGGTGCGCGAGGACGGCAAGTGGCGTTGCGCACCGATGCGCCGTGCGGCATTGACCAGCCTGGCCGCCGCCGAGACCGAGCTTCGTGAAATACGCAGTGCCGGAGCGGTCTTCGGGCTGCTCGACATCGACGACGAGTTCTTCGTGATCGTGCGGCCCGCCCCTGCCGGCACCCGGTTGCTGCTGTCGGACGCGACCGCGGCGCTGGACTACGACATCGCCGCCGAGGTGCTGGAGGAACTGGACGCCGATATCGGTCCGGAGGATCTCGACGAGGCCGAACCGTTCGAGGAAGGCGACCTGGGCCTGCTGTCCGACGTCGGCCTGCCCGACGCGGTGCTCAGTGTGATCCTCGACGAGACCGACCTCTACGCCGACGAGCAGTTGGGCCGGATCGCGCGGGAGATGGGGTTCGCCGACGAGCTGTCGAAGGTGCTCGAGCGCCTTGGCCGATAGGCGATTTGTGTGCGTGTTGTTGCGCCCACCGCTCGTGAACGCACACAAACCATGAGGACGGACGAGCAGCTCATCCGCGACGCGCTGGACGCCGCCCGCGGCGCCGGACCCCGCGACGTGCCGATCGGCGCGGTGATCGTCGCGGCCGACGGCACCGAGTTGGCGCGTGCGGCCAACGCCCGCGAGGCGCTGGGCGACCCCACCGCGCACGCCGAGATCCTTGCGATGCGCGCGGCGGCCCAGGCGCTCGGCGACGGGTGGCGGCTGGAGGGCACCACGCTCGCGGTCACCGTCGAACCCTGCACGATGTGCGCGGGAGCGCTGGTGATGGCGCGGGTGGCGCGGCTGGTGTTCGGGGCGTGGGAACCCAAGACCGGGGCGGTCGGCTCGCTGTGGGACGTGGTCCGCGACCGGCGGCTGACACACCGCCCGCAGGTGCGCGGGGGTGTGCTGGCCGACGAGTGCGCGGCCCCGCTGGAGGAGTTCTTCGCGCGGCAGCGATGAGCGCTTGCGCGAAGAGCCGAAGGCAGCGATGAGCGCTTGCGCGAACACAACAACGCCGCACTAGCGATTGGATCAGCGGGGCGGGTGCCCGGTAAGCTGCAACGCGGTGGCGTGTCCGAGCGGCCTAAGGAGCACGCCTCGAAAGCGTGTGACGGGTAACCCCCGTCCGAGGGTTCAAATCCCTCCGCCACCGCCAACGTTTCTCCACACCGAAGCGCACGATGTTGACGCTTATGTCGAGAAAATTGGGCTGCGCGCCCGTAACTTCGGCGTGCGGTGGATACGCCCGCTATTGTCGAAAACGTCACTAAAGAAGGGTCAGGACGACCACGGTGACCTACGTGGGAGGCCTGGTTACCGATGCGTGCGCTGTATGAACCCGAGTCAGCGGGTGGGCAGGTGATGCCCAAGAGCGGCAGTAGCCGGCCGTTCTCGGTGTTGCTGGTCGAGGACGACCGCGCCGACGCGGTGCTGGTTGAGGAACTGGTCAACGACGCCGATGCCTCCATCGAACTGACCTGGGCCAGTTCAATCGAGCAGGCCGGACAGGAAATCGCCGTGCACCGGCCCGACTGCGTGCTGCTCGACCTCAACCTGCCCGACGCCGACGGCATCAAGGCGCTGGACCAGATCGCCGAGCATGACGTCACGGTGCCGATCGTCGTGCTGACCGGGCTGAACGACGAACATTTCGGGGTGTCGGCGTTGGCCGCCGGGGCCCAGGACTACCTGGTCAAGGGGCGCGTCGAACCCGAGGCGCTGCACCGCGCCCTGCTGTACGCGATGGAACGGAAGCGCGCCGAGCTGACCGCCGTCGAACTGCACGCCAGCGAACTGCGTGCCATGGAGAACGCCCGCCTGGAACGCGGGTTGCTGCCCTCACCGCTGCTGATGGACCAGCCCGGGGTAGACATCGTCGCCCAGTACCGGCCCAGCCGTCAGCACGCGCTGCTGGGCGGTGACTTCTACGACTTCATCCAGACGTCGGACCGCACCGTGCACGTCATGGTCGGCGACGTCGCGGGCCACGGCCCCGACGAGGCCGCCCTGGGGGTGGCGCTGCGGATCGGGTGGCGCGCGTTGACGTTCGCCGGGCTGCGCGGCAACGAGCGGATGCGCCAGCTCGAACGGATCCTGAGCACCGAACGGCCCGGCGCCAGCATCTTCGCGACCGTGCTGTCCGTCGCGATCGAGCCCGACGGGCTGGGTTTCGACGTGGTGTCGGCCGGCCACCCCGGCATGTTGTTGCACGGCCCGGACACGGTCGAGTGGCTCGAACCCGCGTGCGGGTCCGCGCTGGGCCTCAACGGCCACGAGTGGCCGCTGAACCGCTTCGAACTGCCCGACGGCCACGGGCTGGTGCTGCTCACCGACGGGCTGTTCGAGGGACGCTCCGGGCGCGGCAGGGAACGCCTGGGCGAGGACGGCCTACTGCAGCTGGCACGGTCCTACGCGAAGTTGCCGGCCGCCGAGTTCGTCAGCGCGCTGATCGACGACGTGGAGCGGCGTGCGCAGTCCGTCGGCGGCATCAGCGACGACATCGCGGTCGTGCGGGTCGCACGCACGGCGACGTGATGAGATGGCAGCCAACGGTTCAGGGCTGGCAGAACCTGGTGCTGTCGATTCTGGGCATCGTGGTACTCGGCGGCGCGATCGGCGTCGTGTTGCTGCTGGACCGGACCGATGACGCGTCCCGGCGACTGACCGCCGAGATCCAGCCCGCGCGCATCGCGGCGTACCAGTTGCAGGCGGCGCTGCGGGATCAGGAGACCGCGGTGCGCGGCTACGCGATCGCCGGCGACCCCCGGTTCCTCGACCCCTACTACGCCGGGCAGAACGCCGAACATGCTGCGGCACAAGAGATTCGCAGATATCTGGGAAACCACACCGAGCTGGTCGCCGACCTCGGCGCCGTCGAGCAGGCCGCAGCGGCCTGGCGTTCGTCCTATGCCGAGCCGCTGATCACCGGCGTGCGACCCGGCACACAGAACGTGCCGGACGCCGTGCTGGCCGAGCGTGGCAAGGCGCAGTTCGACGTGATTCGAGGGCTGTTCGAAACGCAGAACCAGCACCTGTCGCAGACCCGCGAGGACGCCGTCGAGGCGATCGAGCGGATGCGGGGATGGCGGGACGCGATCCTGGCCGCGGTGGTGGCGGTGATCTTCGCGACGACGATCGTGCTGGCCCTGCTGGTCCGCGCGGCGGTCACCCGCCCGCTGGATGCGCTTGCGCGCTCATGCCGGGTGATCACCAGTGGCAACTTCGACGAGACGATCGTGCCGCGCGGGCCACGCGACATCCGGGCCATCGCCGCCGATGTCGAAGACATGCGCCAGCGGATCATCACCGAACTGGAGAGCACCCGGTCGGCGCGGGCGCAGCTGGCAGAGCAGGCACTCGATCTGCAACGGTCCAACGCCGAACTCGAGCAGTTCGCCTACGTCGCGTCCCACGACCTGCAGGAGCCGCTGCGCAAGGTGGCCGCGTTCTGCCAGCTTCTGGAGATGCGCTACCGCGACAAGCTCGACGAACGCGGCATGGAGTACATCGGGTTCGCCGTCGACGGCGCACAGCGGATGCAGGTGTTGATCAACGATCTGCTCGCGTTCTCACGGGTGGGCCGGCTCAACACGGTTTCCGACGAGGTGGAGTTGGGCGACACGCTGGACGCCGCGCTCGGCAACCTGTCCACCGTCATCGAGGAATCCGGCACTCAGATTGAACGCAGCGGTGAGCCGCTCCCGCGCCTCACCGGGGACCCGACACTGCTCACCATGTTGTGGCAGAACCTGATCAGCAACGCGGTGAAGTTTCAGCGTGAAGGGCTCACTCCCCGCATCGTGGTCGACTGCGAGAAGGGCGCCGACGAGCGCGACGGCACGTGGCTGATCACGGTGTCCGACAACGGGATCGGTATCCCGGCGGAGTTCGCGGACAAGGTGTTCGTGATCTTTCAGCGGTTGCACGGCCGCGACGCCTACACGGGCACCGGCATCGGGCTCGCGTTGTCCAAGAAGATCGTCGAGCACCACGGGGGCAGCATCTGGATCGACACCTCCTTCACCGGCGGAGCGCGGTTTCGCTTCACCATTCCCATCACCGCCGACGAGCCCGTCGCGGCCACCGCGGAAGGAACCACCGAATGACCACCGACGAAGGTCGCGCCATCGACGTGCTGCTCGTCGAAGACGATTCAGGACGCGCCGCGACCGGACCTGATCCTGCTGGACTTCAACCTGCACGCGAACGCCTACGTCACCAAGCCCGTCGACCTCGATCAGTTCATGAAGGCGGTGCGCCAGATCGACCAGTTCTTCGTTCAGGTGGTCCGGCTGCCCGGCCGCTGAACCGCGTCGCCGGCCCCGGCCAGTGCGAACTCGATGCGCACCGTGGTGCCTACCGACGTGCGCTCGAGGTCCACGCCGTCACTGATCGCGGAGATGATCGGAAGGCCACGCCCCCTGGTGGTGGGTTCGCTGGGCGGGGTGCGCCATGTTCCGAAGTCCGCGACGCAGACCGCGATCTGCTCGCCGCGGGAATCGCGGCCCACCGCCGCCTCGATCTCCATCTGGCCCGGCTTGGTGCCTCGGTAGGCATGTTCGATGCAGTTGGTGCACGCCTCGTTGACGGCGAGCACGATGTCGGCGGCGACGGTGCTTGACACCCCGAGCGGTTCGAGCCAATCGAACAGTCGGCGCCTGATATCGGCCAGTTGATCCGCGGTCGCCGGCACCTTCATCCGCAGTGGACGCGCCCGCCGGCGCCGCGCATCGATCTCCACGCCCGTGGTTGTACCCGCCTTGGGCCGATAACTCACGTCGGCCACGCGTGCGCTGTCGATTTCGATACCTCGGGATGAAAGGCCGATGCCGATGTGGGCGTGCTCGCCTACGCGCGCGCCTACTGAACCTCAGCGGTAGAACGGCACGCTGTAGTCAGAGGTCCACGCGCCGCCGATGCAGCTGAGCGGAACTCCGTCGGGGGACTGCGCGACGCCCTTGTCCTCGCCGCAGGCCAGCCGGATCGGCCGCACCCCCACCAGCGGCGGTGACTCGATCCAGACGCTGCGCGAGCTGCACGCCAGCGTGTTGCCCGCGGCGTCCATGCCGAAGTTGTATCGGGTGTTCTGTACGCAGTGCTCGCCTTTGACGGCGGTGTGATCGACATACGGCACGCAATCGGCGCCGTCACAGACTCGGGGTAACGCCGGAGCCGTCGGCGCACTCATCAACGGTGCCGCCACGAACCCGCACGCCATCGCCACTGCAGCCATCAGCCTCATGGGGGTTAGCGTATGTGCAGGACACGATTCGCGGGATCGGAATAGGCTCACTACCCATGAAGCTCGCCATCGCCGCCATCGCCACCGCAGGAGCCGCAGCCGCCATGGCCGTCGCGCCTACCGCCGACGCCGACGTCGTCGCCTACCTCGTCAACGTGCACGTGCGGCCCGGGTACAACTTCCCCAACGCGGAGGCCGCCATCGGATACGGCAACACCATCTGCGACCGAGTCGCCGCCGACATGAGCTACGGCCAACTCGTCGACCAGGTCAAGGCCGACTTCCACACCACGGACTACTACCAGGGCGCCTACCTGATCAACCAGGCCGTCAACGAACTGTGCCCGGCACAGGTCTGGCAGCTGCGTCAGTCCGCGGCCGGCTACACCCTGCCCGCCTGATGACAAAACGGCGGCGCCCCGCCGGGACGCCGCCGTTTCGGTGGTACGTGCCTACGGGCAGGTGACCTCGATCTCGAACGGCTTGTTCACCGGCTGCATCGGGTTGGCCATGTCCACCCCCGTCGCGGTTCCGCTGATCTTGTAGGTGTCGCCGTCCTTCTCCACCTTGGCTTCACCCTGACCGGTGCCCGACTGGTAGCCGAGCGTCACACCGTTGACATTGCCCAGACCCACTGACTGAACCGCCGGCGAATCGCCTTCGCTGACCACCGCGCCGATGCCGGTGGTCGCATCGCCGATCGCGATGTTGGTGTTGCCGCCCATGGAACTGCACACGACGGTGCCCTGGACCTCTTGGTCCTGTCCATCGATGGTGACGGTCGTCTTGCCCTCGGCCGCCGCGGCGGTCGACGTCTCACCCGTGGTCTCGGACTTGTTGTCGCCCGAGCCGCAACCGGAAAGCCCCGCGATGACGATCGCCGCACCACTGACGGCAACCAGGAACCCAACCTTCACGACAGTCTCCTTTTGTGTTGTCGTGACCCGTCAAGATCGGCGGATCATCTCGGTCAGTATGGGCGGCAGCACCAGCGCGATCACTGGGTTTTGCCGAAAAAACCCGCCGGCGTCGACGGTTGACCTGCAGCGACACCAGTGCTGCGGTTAGCAGGCCACCTTGATCGCGAAGGTGCCGGGCACCCGGAAACTCGGGTTGGCGGTCTCGAATCCGTCGGCGGTACCGCTGATGTGGTAGGTGCGGCCGGTCATGCTGACCTCGGCGGCATCACCCAGCCCGGCGTTGTAGCTGCCGGTGAAGCCGCCGACATCGTTGATGCTGACGTTCTCGGCGGTCAGCTCGTCTTCGTTGGACACCATCACCGTGACACCCGATGTCTGGTCGCCGGTGGTGATCGTGGTCAGCGGGCCGGTCGTGTCGCACTGCACGGCGGTGGTGGTTTCGGCCTGTTGGCCGTTGACCTCGATCTCGGCCGTGCCCGCGACCAATTCACCTGGACCCGGCTGATACTCCGGCGGGTTCGACGAACATCCGGCGAGCAGCAGGGCCGCACCGGCAAGGCACAGGAATCTCACAGTGCAGAATCTACGGCGTGACCGCGCCGAATACTGCCTGTCCGAACGACTCGTCGGCGCGCTTCTTCACCGTCGACGCCGAGCTGCCGGGCCGGTTCGGCCGGGCGGGGACGATCCGGACCCCGCACGGCGACATCCACACCCCGGCGTTCATCCCCGTCGGCACCCAGGCCACCGTCAAGGCGGTGCTGCCTGAAGCCATGAAAGAACTCGGGGCGCAGGCCATCCTGGCCAACGCCTATCACCTGTACCTGCAGCCGGGGCCCGACATCGTCGCCGAGGCGGGCGGGCTGGGGGCGTTCATGAACTGGCCCGGCCCGACGTTCACCGACAGCGGCGGGTTTCAGGTGCTGTCGCTGGGCGCCGGGTTCCGCAAGGTGCTCGCGATGGACACCGAACGGGTGCAGGCCGACGACATCATCGCCGAGGGCAAGGAGCGGCTGGCCGCCGTCGACGACGACGGCGTGACGTTCCGGTCGCATCTGGACGGGTCCACCCATCGATTCACGCCGGAGCTGTCGATCGGGATCCAGCACCGGCTGGGCGCCGACATCATCTTCGCGTTCGACGAGCTGACGACCCTGGTCAACACCCGCGGCTATCAGGAGCAGTCGGTGCGGCGCACGCACGCCTGGGCGGTGCGCTGCCTGGCCGAACACCGCCGGCTGACGGCCGCCGATCGACACAGGCCGCCGCAGGCATTGTTCGGTGTCGTGCAGGGCGCCCAGTACGAGGACCTGCGGCGCCAGGCAGCCCGAGGGTTGACGACGATCGTCGACGACGACGGCGTCGGGTTCGACGGCTACGGTATCGGCGGGGCGCTGGAGAAGCAGAACCTGGCCACCATCGTCGGGTGGGTGAGCAGCGAACTGCCTCCCGACAAGCCCCGCCACATGCTCGGCATCAGCGAACCCGACGACCTGTTCGCCACCGTCGCCGCGGGCGCGGACACCTTCGACTGCGTGTCGCCGTCGCGGGTGGCGCGCAATGCCGCGGTGTACTCGGCGACCGGACGGTTCAACGTCACCAACTCGCGCTACCGCCGCGACTTCGGCCCGATCGACGCCGAGTGCGACTGCTACACCTGTGCGCACTACACCCGGGCCTATCTGCATCACCTGTTCAAGGCCAAGGAGCTGCTGTCGGCGACGCTGTGCACCATCCACAACGAGCGGTTCATCGTGCGGCTGGTCGACCAGATCCGCGCGGCGATCCGGGCGGGGGAGTTCGACGAACTGCGCGCGCACGTGCTGGGCCGCTACTACGCCCAAGCGTGAGTACGCCCAAAGGGACAGACGGGCGGGAAAGTGCTAGTGGAATCCGCCTTTTCGTCGATCTCGGCGCCGGCGCTCGCCAGGCGTGACGGCCAGCCGTCGCGTACCGTCAGCCCATGAGAGTGCTGCTGGTCGGCGCGGGTGGGGTGGGCGCGGCGTTCTGCTCGATCGCGACGCGGCGCGACTTCTTCGACCGGGTCGTCGTCTGCGACTACGACGAGGCCCGCGCCCGGCAGGCCGTCGACGCGGTCGCCGACCCACGGTTCACCGCCGGACGGATCGACGCCTCGAGTTCCGACGCCGTGGCCGATCTCGCCGCGCGCCATGACATCACGCACGTGATGAACGCCGTCGACCCCCGGTTCGTCATGCCGATCTTCACCGGCGCACTCGCGGCCGGCGCGGACTACCTCGACATGGCCATGAGCCTGTCGCAGCACCATCCCGAGCAGCCGTTCGGAAAGACCGGCGTCAAACTCGGCGACGAACAGTTCGCGCAGGACACCCGGTGGCGCGACGCGGGCCGGCTCGCCCTGGTCGGCATCGGCGTGGAGCCGGGACTGTCCGATGTCTTCGCGCGCTACGCGGCCGACCACCTGTTCTCCGACATCGACGAACTCGGCACCCGCGACGGGTCGAACCTCACCGTCGACGGCTACGACTTCGCCCCGTCGTTCTCGATCTGGACCACCATCGAGGAGTGCCTGAACCCGCCCGTGATCTGGGAGGCCGAGCGCGGCTGGTTCACCACCGAGCCCTTCAGCGAGCCTGAGGTTTTCGACTTCCCCGACGGCATCGGCCCCGTCGAGTGCGTCAACGTCGAGCACGAAGAGGTACTGCTGATGCCGCGTTGGATCAACTGCCGGCGGGCGACGTTCAAGTACGGCCTCGGAGAGGAGTTCATCGGCGTGCTCAAGACGCTGCACAAGCTCGGCCTGGACGGCACCGAGAAGGTGATGGTGGGGCCAGTCGAGGTGAGCCCCCGCGACGTGGTCGCGGCCTGCCTGCCCGACCCGGCCACGCTCGGCCCGAAGATGCGCGGCAAGACCTGCGCGGGGGTGTGGGTCACCGGCACCGGTAAGGACGGCGACCCGCGATCGACGTACCTGTATCACGTTGTCGACAACGAGTGGTCGATGGCCGAGTACGGCCACCAGTGCGTGGTCTGGCAGACGGCGATCAACCCCGTTGTCGCGCTGGAACTTCTGGCCGACGGCACCTGGAGCGGCACCGGCGTGCTGGGCCCGGAGGCCTTCGACGCGGCGCCGTTTCTGGAGTTGTTGACCGCATACGGCTCCCCGTGGGGACAACAAGAACTTCCGCCGCGAAGCTGACGCCGCGAATGTGGGGTCGCCGCACGCTGTGAGCGACGATCGCGTGCGGGTAACCCACGTTCGCGCCAAGAGAGCGCCAAGAGAGCGCCAAGAGAGCGCCGAGAGAGCGCCGAGAGCGGGGTCACTTCGGGCGGTAGATCCACGGGTGCCGCGGCAGCCGCGCCGGGTCGAACACCTCCAGCAGCGACTCGAGGTCGGTCGCCGTCGGCCAACCCAACGACCCCGCGATCTGCGCCAGCGCACGGTCCACGCCGATCTCGGCCAGCGTCACCGCGCCGTCGCGCTTGGCCAGCCGTGCGCCGTCCTCGTTGAGCACAAGCGGCACATGGGCATACGTCGGCTCGGGGTAGCCGAGCAGCCGGGCCAGATACGCCTGGCGCGGCGAGGACGGCAACAGGTCGTCGCCGCGCACCACTTGATCAATGCCCTGCGCGGCGTCGTCGACCACCACCGCCAGGTTGTAGGCCGCGACGCCGTCTCCCCGTCGCACCACGAAGTCGTCGATGATGCCGGTGTAGCGGCCATGCAGCACATCCTCGACGGTGTAGGCGATCTCGTCGGTGCGCAGCCGCAGCGCCGGCGGGCGGCCTGTCTCCTCGCGGCGGGCCTCACGCTGGGCCACGGTGAGGTCGCGGCAGGTACCCGGATAGGCCCCCTGCGGAGCGTGCGGAGCGCGCGGCGCTTGGGCGATATCCCGTCTGCTGCAGAAGCATTCGTACAGCAGGCCGCGGGCGTCCAGCTCGGCGACGACGTCGTCGTACCGCTGCGTGTGCTCGGACTGCCACTCGGTCGGACCGTCCCAGGTCAGCCCGATCGCCGCCAGGTCGGCCAGTTGCCGTTCGGCGATGTCGGCGGAGGTCCGGTCATCGAGGTCCTCGACGCGCATCACGAAACGCCGCCCCGTCGAGCGCGCGAACAACCAGGCGAGGACTGCCGTGCGCAGGTTACCGATGTGGAGGTCGGCCGACGGGCTCGGTGCGAACCTGCCAGCGTTCATCACCGGAATCTAACTCCCCCAGCCCAAGTTCTGTCGGTCGGCCCTTCGCCAGCTCAGGCAACGCGCTTACGTGCCTTGCGAGCGGTCCTGCGGGCTTTCTTGCCGACGTCGGCGGCAGCATCGGACGTACTGGAGACGGCTTCTCGCCGAGTCGTCTTCAATCTCTTCGCTGTCTCCTCCACCGGATGGGCGACCGCGCGAGGCAGCATCAACGACCCGGCCCGGGTCATCAGCCGTCCTGCGAAGGCCACCAGCGGAATGCCGAGCGGAAGCAGGATGATCGACACACACAACACGATGCCGACCAGCCCCAGCAACGCTCCCACTATCCACAGCAGTGCGCCGAGAAGGCCACGGACGAATCTCATCTCAGCCTCCGACGTGCATCATGTCGCCGGCCAGGCTGAACAGACGCGAACCCAGTTTCAAGACGGGGATGCCCAGTGGGATGAGGATGATCGTCACGCAGAGCACGCCGCCGACGACCCACACCAGGGCCGCGACGACACCGAGCACCACGCCGAGTACCGCCCCTAGGATTCCGAGCACCACGCCGACCAAGCGATTGAGTACTTGCACGATGGCCCTCCTCTACACCTGAGGATCGATGCCAGCAAAGCGGAAGGGGCACGCTTCCGGGCCCGCTCCTCGTTACCGAGGGACTACCCGTTGCGGCGTCACTTAAAGGCGATTTCAGCGAATTTTTGTCATCACTGTCGATTAGATAAAGCTGGCTAAGTAGCTAAGCGAATGTGACAACGCTCGACGCCAGTGCCGTGACATCGGTCACGACGTCGATTTGGCTACCGTATGCGGTTTGCATACTGACTGCCCCGAAAAAAATCCTGTTGAAATGCGGATTTAGGAGTGGATAGCCGAGTTGGCGGGTAAATCTCCACCTAACCAACAGCCGCGGTCCTGGGGGAGACACGGAGAAGACCAACAGCGTGCGCTGACTAAGGCTAACTGGCTTCAATCGGAGAGGAACGGATCATGGCGAATGGAGCAAAGGTAGCGCTCGCTATCGGGGCGGGTTACTTCTTGGGCAGGACGCGGAAGATGCGGATCGCCTTGATGCTGGCGGGAGCGGGTCTGACTGGCAAACTTCCGGCGCCAGGCCAACTGGTCTCGCGAGGGGTTGCTTCACTGGGCGTCTCCGATCAGATCCACGACCTCTCGAGCCAGCTTCGCGGCGAGGTGCTGACCGCCGCGAGGACGGCCGCGATGACTGCGGCGACCAGTCGAGTCGATGCCCTCAACGATCGGCTGCAGGGTGTGGTGCCGACCGAGGAGGTCGGACGAACCGCCGGATCCGCGGCTCGCAACCTGAGCTCTGCAACCGGAGTGCTCAACGGGCGTCGGAGGCGCGGCGCTGACGACGGCGATGCGGCCGAGGACAGCTACGACGACAACTACGACGACGAGAGCTACGAGGACACCTACGACGACGACAGATTGGACGCCGATGAAGAGGACCTCGACGGCGAGGATCTCGAAGAAGATCTCGACGACGACGACGCCGATCTCGATGACGACGACGCCGATCTCGACGGCGAGGATGCCGACGAGGAGCTGGACGACGAGCCCCGACGGCGAGCCACGCGCCGGGTGGCGAGCTCGCGAGGCGTGACGAGACGCACGCGACGGGCGCCGTCCGACAGCAACGGCCAGGCACCGGGTGCATCCTCTCGGCGCGGCAGGACCGCAGCGAAGCGCGCCCCGGTGCGCAGGGGGCGGTGATCGAAATGGCGACACAGACGAAGAGAAACACCGGACGGGCGCAGCCGACGCCGAATAGCGCTGGCCCCCTGCAGGAATCGTTGCAACGGCTGGCAGGGTCCATGACTGACCGGGCGGTGAACTCCGTATCCGGGCGTCTCAGCGAGGCCTCCGGTCGGCTGACCGACTACGCCCAGAACGGCGGCGGCCTGTTGTCGGCGGTCACCGGGAAGGACGGCCTTGCCTCACCGGTCAAGAGCGCGCTGAAGGCAGGCGTCGGCGGCGCGGCGGGAAAGGTGAAGGACTCGGTGAAGGACGCGGCGGGGTCGCTTACCGCCGCGGTGACCGGCAAGGGCGGAAAGGGTGGCGGCCAGAAGCTGAAGGTCACCAACATCGTGGAGCAGATCGAGGTCGGCGTCCCGATCGACGTGGCCTACGAGCAGTGGACTCAATTCGCCGACTTCCCGAAGTTCATGAAGAAGGTCGAGCAGGTCGAGCAGGTTTCCGACGAGAAGCTGCGATGGAAGGCTCAGGTGTTCCTTTCACACCGGACCTGGGAGTCCACCATCGTCGAGCAGGTACCGAACGACCGGATCGTGTGGAGGTCCAAGGGTGACAAGGGCTATGTGGACGGGGCGGTCACTTTCCATGAACTTGCGCCCGATCTCACACGCATCATCGTGGTGCTCGAGTATCACCCGCAGGGCTTCTTCGAGAAGACCGGCAATCTATGGAGGGCACCGGGAAGACGAATACGGCTCGAGCTGAAGCATTTCCAGCGCCATGTCATGACCGACACCATCCTGCATCCCGACGAGCTCGAAGGCTGGCGCGGCGAGATCCGCGATGGTGAGGTGGTCTCCCCGGACCAGTCGGACAACGAAGAGCCGAAGTCGAAGCCCGAAGCTCGGCGCCGAAAGGCGGCAGACCGCAGTGGGTCCGGCGAGTCCAAGCCGGACCGCTCGCGGACGGCACAGGCCGGCCGGGGCCGGGCCGCCACGAGTCGTTCCGGCGCCGCACGCTCGGAGACCGGCCAGCGTCGGACATCGCCGAGGAAGGCGGCACGGTCATGACCACCGCGATCCAGCCCGCAGGGGGCGGCGGCGATGCCGGCGGCCCGAGCTCGAGCAGCCTGGCCGACGTCATCGACACCATCCTGGACAAGGGCCTGGTGATCGACGCCTACGTCCGGGTGTCACTGGTCGGCATCGAATTGCTGACCATCGACGCCCGAGTCGTGGTCGCCAGTGTGGATACCTACATGCGCTTCGCCGAAGCCGTGAATCGGCTCGACATCTCACAGCAGGACGCCAAGGCGGGCCTGACCGATCTGGTCGGTGAGCTCACCGAGGGGGGTGCCGAGCACAAGACCAAGGGTGCGCTCGAGGCGGCCGGTGAGAAGCTCGGCGACCTGCTGGGCGATTCTTCCGCCGAGCGCGATCGGGCACCCCGCCGGGCGCAGACAAGGGGGCAATGATGGTTCGAGACAAGGATTCCGGTGAGGCGCAGGTGTCCTTGGGTGTCTATGTCTACGGAATCGTCCCTGCCGACGTGGAAGTCGAAAGCGACGCCGTGGGAATCGGCGATCCGCCGGCGAAGGTCAAGGTGATCCGCAAGGGAGATATCGCCGCGCTCGTCAGCCCGGTCCCCACGGATCAAGCGCTGGGCAAGCCCGAATGCCTGCAGGCGCACGCCCGGCTGCTCGACGGCACTGCCTCGGTGGCGCCTGTGTTGCCGATGCGGTTCGGAGCCGTGATGACCGACGAGGAGTCGGTTGCCGAAGAGCTCCTCGAACAGAACCACGACGAGTTCGCCGAGGCCCTGCGGGCTCTCGAAGGACATGCCGAATACATCGTGAAGGGGCGCTATGAGGAAGACGCAATCCTGCACGAGGTGATCTCGGAAAGCTCAGAGGCGCAACAACTCCGAGGTGACATCGCCGGGCTTTCGGAGGATGCGTCGCGTCAGGCTCGGATGGCGCTGGGCGAGCTCGTGGTCAACGCGATCGAATCGAAGCGGCACGCCGATACGGACATCGCGATCGAGGCGCTCGACGGTATCGCCAAGCAGCTCAACGTCCGCCAGCCCACGCACGAACTCGATGCGGTGAGCGTAGCCCTCTTGGCCGCTCTGGAGGACGAAGCCAAGCTGCAGGACACGCTGGATGAGCTGGTCGAGCAGTGGCGAGGACGGGTGCAGCTGCGACTGCTGGGACCACTGGCGGCCTACGACTTCGTCGTCACTCGTGCGGAGACGGGGTGACGCCGTGGGACTTGTTTCGGGACTTCTACTTTGGCCGCTGATTCCGGTCCGGGGCGTGGTGTCGCTTGGTGAGCTGATCCAGCGACGCGTCGATTCGGAGCTGCACGATCCGGCAAGGACCCGCCGACAGTTGGAGGAGCTCGAAGAGGCGCGTGAGCGGGACGAGATCTCGGCTGAGGAAGAACACGCGGCACAGGAGCAGATCCTGAAAATGCGGGTCAGACCGGATGTCGGTCCGGCCCTGAGGAAGACGGGTGAGGACGATGGCCCAGGGCAGCCGTGCACGAACAAGCGAAGGGCGCAAGGGCCACTCGCCGTTGAGTGCCCGGGACGCCGCCGAAGCGGCCCGGGAATTCATCAGTGAACTCAACGGCAGGGAACCGGCGGCCATGACCTCAGTGGAGGCGACCGATATCGACGGCTGGGTGGTCGAGTTCGAAGTCATCGAGGACCGCCGGATCCCGTCCTCCGCCGATGTCTTGGCCCTTTACGAAGTCGAGTTGGACGCCGGCGGCGAACTGCTCGGTTTCCGTCGCACCCGGCGATATCTGCGGGGCCAGACCCGAGACGGAGGTAACGGCGCGTGACGCTCGGCGACGACAGCCTGGTACCGCGAGGCTCTGGAGGCGGCGCGGTCGCGAACCCGCAGTCGGCGAATCTCGGCGACATCCTGGAGCGGGTGCTGGACAAGGGAATCGTGATCGCGGGGGACATCCAGGTGAACCTGCTCGACATCGAGCTCCTGACCATCAAGCTACGGCTGGTGGTGGCTTCCCTCGACACCGCCAAGCAGGTCGGCATCGACTGGTGGGAGAACGATCCCTGGTTGACCGGCAAGAAGTCTCAGCTGCAATTGGAGAACGAGAAGCTTCGGGCGCGCATCGAGCGGCTAGAGCAGGGCAACGGCCAACGCCGGGCGGTGGAAGCGCGATCCGTGGAGTATGAGGGCTTCGAGGATGGGGACTGATGGTGTCTGGGTGTACGCCGTAACCCATCGCGAACGCGCCGAGGGTTGCATCGGCGGCCTGCGCGGTGTCGCCGATGAGCCGGTGCACGTGGTGTCCGCCGATGACCTCGCTGCCGTTGTGGGCACCGTCGACCTCGACGAGTTCGGCAAGGATGCGCTGAGCCGCAATCTCGAGGACCTCGACTGGGTCGCGCAGAAAGCCCGTGCACACGACGCGGTGATCAGTGCGGTCGCCCGATCCGGCTCGGTCATCCCGGTGCGGATGGCGACCGTCTACCGCGACGGGTCGCGGGTCCGTGAGATGTTGATCCACCGACGTCTCGACTTCGAGGCGACGTTGGAACGGTTGTGTGGGCGCCTCGAGGTCGGGGTGAAGGTGTACGGCGACCCGAAGCGGCTGGGCACGACGGACAGTGACCATGATGCTACTGAAAAGCTTTCGGGTACAGCATATTTGATGCGTCGTAGGCAAGCGCTGGTGTCGCGTGAGGAGGCCTATCGGCTCGCGGCCGTCGAAGCCGAGCGTATCCACGGCATGCTGATGCGCCACGCCGTCGACGGAAGGCGCAAACCACCGCCGGCCCGCGTTCTGTCGGGCAGGGACGACATGATCGTGCTCAACGGCACCTATCTCGTCGACTCCGACGCGGTTGGACTGTTCCGTGAAACCGCGGCCGCACTGGTGATGTCGACGGACAAGTTGTCTGTGGAGACGACAGGACCGTGGCCGCCGTATTCATTCGCTGGCGAACCGGTGCCCGGATGACCGAGGTCTCGCCCTGGCAGGACGATCGGCGCATCGCGCTTGTCGACCTGCTCGATCGCGTGCTCGCCGGGGGTGTCGTGATCACCGGTGAGGTCGTGCTGTCCATCGCCGACGTGGACATGGTCGTCATCTCGCTGCGGACGCTCGTCTCCTCCGTCGGCGCGTTGATATCGGCCGAGGAGAACACCGGAAATGGATTCGACGGGTTCTGAGGCCGGCGGCGAGGTACCGGCACCGCGACGGCGTATCAACTCCGATCCCGCCGACGTCGAACGCGGCCTGGTCAGCCTGGTGCTCACGTTGGTCGAGTTGTTGCGCCAGCTGATGGAACGGCAGGCCATTCGCCGGGTCGATGAGGGAACCCTGACCGACGAGCAGATCGAACGCATCGGGACCACGTTGATGCTCTTGGGGGAGAAGATGACCGAACTCCGTGAGCATTTCGGCCTCACGCCCGAGGATCTCAACATCGACCTTGGGCCGCTCGGACCATTGCTGCCCACCGACCCGGCCTGACCGCGCTCGACGGCCGGCGGAGCGGAGCGTCGCTGCCCTCGCCCTTTGCCGTTGTGCGGATACCGTTGTGCGGATATTTGTTGGCAGGGGCGGGTATTTTGCCCATGCACCGAGAAGTACGTCCTGCCCCGCGCTCGCCGTCGTTACGCGTCCCGGGGTCGTACCCGACGGACGTGAGGAGGCCCGTAGGTGGATCCCCAAGGTTCGCCCAGTCCAGAGCACCCGGCAGCCGAAAAGGAGCAACCCGCCGGCGTCGTCCGCAAGGCGATCGCGGCGTCGGCCATCGGCAACGCGACGGAATGGTTCGACTACGGCCTCTACGCCTACGGCGTCACCTACATCTCGGCGGCCATCTTCCCCGGTGAAGGCGGCACCGCCACGCTGCTCGCCCTGATGACGTTCGCGGTGTCCTTCCTGGTGCGCCCACTCGGCGGGTTCTTCTGGGGACCTCTGGGTGACCGGTTCGGCCGCAAGCAGGTGCTGGCCATCACCATCCTGCTGATGGCGGGGGCCACGCTGTGCGTCGGCCTGGTGCCGTCGTATGGCGCAATCGGGCTGTGGGCGCCGGCACTCATGGTGGTGCTGCGGATGATTCAGGGCTTCTCCACCGGCGGCGAGTACGGCGGCGCGGCCACCTTCATGGCCGAGTACGCGCCCGCACGTCGCCGCGGGATGCTCGGCAGCTTCCTGGAGTTCGGCACGCTGGCGGGCTTCTCGGCCGGCGCGCTGATGATGCTCGGGTTCTCGTTGGTGCTCAGCGACGACCAGATGGCGGTGTGGGGCTGGCGGATGCCGTTCCTGATCGCCGCGCCCTTGGGCCTCATCGGCCTCTATCTGCGCACCCGGCTGGAGGAGACCCCGGTCTTCCAGGAGCTGGAAATCGAGGAGAAGAAGGAGGGCGGCTACGCGGCCGAGTTCAAGGACCTGCTCGCCCAGTACTGGGGACCGATCCTGCGGTTGGGCGGTCTGGTGGTGGCGCTCAACGTCGTGAACTACACGCTGCTGACCTACATGCCGACCTATCTGGAGACCTCGATCGGGCTGTCCACCGACATGTCACTGATCGTGCCGATCATCGGGATGCTCTCGATGATGGTGTTCCTGCCGTTCGCCGGTCTGGCGTCGGACCGGATCGGGCGCAAGCCGTTGTGGTGGATATCGCTGGTCGGGCTGTTGGTCATGGTCGTGCCGATGTTCATGCTGATGTCCACCGGGGTGTGGGGCGCCGTGATCGGCTTCGCCGTGCTGGGCCTGCTCTACGTGCCCCAGTTGGCGACCATCTCGGCGACGTTCCCCGCGATGTTCCCGACCCAGGTGCGGTACGCGGGGTTCGCGATCGCCTACAACGTGTCGACAGCGATCTTCGGCGGCACCGCGCCCGCGGTGAACGACTGGATGGTCTTGCAGACTGGCAACAACCTGATGCCGGCGTTCTACGTGATGGGCGCCTGCGTGATCGGCGCGCTCGCGCTGCTCAAGCTGCCCGAGACCGCGCGCTGTCCGATCGGCGGTACGGAGATCCCCGGCACCCCCGAGGCGCCGCCGCCCGTCGACTACGACCGGGAGCCGGCCCCCGCCTGACCTACAGGACGGCGCCCACCGCGTCGGACCAGATCCCGGCCGCCTCGTCGACCTCGTCGGCCGAGACCACCAGCGCCGGAATGAACCGCACCACCTGTCCCCACGCGCCGCACGTCAGCAGCAGCAGCCCGCGCCGCGCCGCCTCCTGCGCGACGGCCACCGCCGTCGCTCCATCGGGTTTGCCTGCGGCGTCGCGGAATTCGACACCGATCATCAGACCCAGACCGCGCACGTCGGTGATGACGTCGTACTTGTCGGCGATGGTGCGCAGCGCCTCACGCAACTGCGCGCCGCGCTCGTCGGCGTTGCGCACCAGCTGCTCGTCTTCGATCACATCGAGGGTGGCCACCGCCGCGGCGCAGGCCACGGCGTTGGCGCCGTAGGTGCCGCCCTGCGAGCCGGGCCAGGCCTTCTCCATCAGCGCCGACGACGCCGCGATGCCCGACAGCGGAAAGCCCGACGCCAATCCCTTGGCGGTGACGAGGATGTCCGGCCGTGCGTCGAAGTGCTCCCCGCCCCAGAACCGGCCGGTGCGGCCGAACCCGGTCTGCACCTCGTCGACCACCAGCAGGATGCCGTGCGCGTCCGCGCGTTCGCGCAGACCGGCGAAGAACCGTTCGTTGGCCGGGACGTAGCCGCCCTCACCGAGTACCGGTTCGACGACGAACGCGGCGGTGTCGGCCGGTGCGCTCAACGTCTGCAGCACGTAGTCGAGTTGGGCCAGCGCGAAGTCGGTCGCCTGCTCGACGGGCCAGCCGAAGTGGGTCGGGTCGGGGAACGGCGCGACGTGCACACCGGCCATCAACGGCGCGAACCCGGACCGGAACCGGGTGCCCGACGTCGTCATCGATGCCGCGGCCACGGTGCGCCCGTGAAAGCCGCCGTGGAACACGATGACGTTGGGGCGGCCGGTGGCCTGCCGCGCCAGCCGCAGCGCCGCCTCGACGGCCTCGCTGCCCGAGTTGGCGAAGAACACCCGGTCCAGGCCCGCGGGCAGCACCTCACCCAACCGCTCGACGAGCGTGAGCAGGGGCCGGTGCATGACGGTCGTGTACTGGCCGTGGATCAAGGTGGCCACCTGGCGCTGGGCGGCCTCCACCACCCGCGGGTGGCAGTGACCAGTGCTGGTCACGCCGATACCGGCGGTGAAGTCCAGATAGCGGCGGCCCTGCTCGTCGAACAGCTGCGCGCCCTCGCCGCGCGCGGCGAGCACCCCGGTGGCCTGTTTGAGAATTTGCGAGAGTTCCGCCACGCCACGTCCCCTAGCGTAGATTGCCGTAGATTGTCGACAATCAGACTATCCGTCGGACCGCCGGGGCGAAGGGAATTGGAGTGACCGCGCTGCAAACCGTGATCGACGCCGTCGACAAGCGACTGTTCATCGGCGGCAAATGGCTCGACGCCGCCGAGCGCGCCACGTTCGACGTCGTCGACCCCGCCACCGGCGAGACGCTGTGCGCGGTCGCCGACGCCGACCCGGCCGACGGGATGGCCGCGTTGCAGGCCGCCGTCGACGCCCAGGCGGAGTTCGCCGCGACCCCGCCGCGGGCGCGCGCCGACATGTTGATGGGTGCCTTCGACCTGTTGCACGCGCGCGCCGACGACCTGGCGTTGCTGATGACGCTGGAGATGGGCAAACCGCTGGCCGAGGCCCGCGGCGAGATCGCTTATGCCGCCGAGTTCTTCCGGCACTTCGCCGAGGAGGCCACCCGCATCGACGGCGGCTATCAGACCGCGCCCGCCGGAGGTGCCCGGTTCCTGATCGCCCGTCAGCCGGTCGGGCCGTGCCTGCTCGTCACGCCGTGGAACTTCCCGATGGCGATGGGGACCCGCAAGTTGGGGCCCGCGATCGCCGCCGGCTGCGCCAGCGTCATCAAGCCCGCCCACCAGACGCCGCTGTCGATGCTGGCGCTGATGGGCATCCTCGAGGAGGTCGGCGTGCCCGCCGGCGCGGTCAACTGCGTGACGACGCTGGACGCCGGCGGCGTCATGGAGCCGATGATCCGCTCCGGGTTGGCCCGCAAGCTGTCGTTCACCGGCTCCACCCGGGTGGGCCGGGTGCTGCTGGAGCAGTGCGCGCAGAAGGTGCTGCGGACCTCGATGGAACTGGGCGGCAACGCGCCGTTCATCGTGTTCGCCGACGCGGACCTCGACGAAGCCGTCGACGGCGCCGTCGCGGCCAAGATGCGCAACATGGGGGAGGCCTGCACGGCGGCCAACCGGATCTACGTGCACGCGTCGGTGATCGACGAGTTCGGGCGCCGGCTGGCCGACCGCATGCGGTCGCTGACCGTGGGACCCGGCACCGAGGACGGCGTTCAGGTCGGCCCGCTGATCGACGCGGCCGCGCTGCGCAAGGTGACCTCGCTGGTCGACGACGCGGTCGGGCGCGGTGCGCGGGTGCTGACAGGCGGATCGGCGCTGGGCGGGGCGGGCTTCTTCTACACGCCGACGGTGCTCACCGACGTTCCGCGCGACGCCGAGATGGCCCACGAGGAGATCTTCGGCCCGGTCGCCCCGCTCACCCCGTTCGAGTCCGAGGACGAGGTGATCGCCGCCGCCAACGACACCGAATACGGCCTGGTGGCCTACGTGTTCACCAACGACCTGCGGCGCGCGCTGCGGGTCGCCGAGGCGCTCGAGACCGGGATGGTCGGCCTGAACCAGGGCGTGGTGTCCAACCCCGCCGCGCCGTTCGGCGGCGTCAAGCAGTCCGGGCTCGGTCGCGAGGGTGGCGCCGTCGGGATCGACGAGTTCCTGGAGATCAAGTACATCGGCGTGGCGCTGAAGTAGCCGCGAACTAGCGGGCGAGCCGCGCGATCAGGCGGTCGACCGCGTCCTCCATGTGGGCGATCAGCAGCTTGTCGGACAATTGCACGTCGCCCGACCTGATCGCGCTCGCCAGCGCCTGATGCTCCACCACCCGGTCGTTCGGGTTGTCGTAGGTGTCGGCCAGTGCATGCACGCACATCCGCGTCTCGACGAGGTAGGTCTGGTGCATCCGCGACAGCCGTGGGCTCTCGGCCAGCTCGACCAGGCGCTCGTGGAAGCGGATGTCGGCCTCGCTGCCCTCCTCGACGTCGGTGGCCTCGGCCATCTCCTCGACGATGGCCAACAGCTCGTCCCCGGCGGCGGCGTAGTCGCGCTGGAGGATCCGGCGGGTGGCCGCGCGTTCGATCGCCTCGCGGGCCAGATACATGTCGGAGGCCTCTTGGGGGGTCATCTCGATGACGAACACACCGCGGTTGCGGATCGCGATGAGCAGCCCCTCCTGGGTCAACCGCTGCATGCCCTCGCGCAGCGGCCCGCGGCTGACGCCCAACTTGCGGGCTAGGTCCGCCTCGCCCAGCTGGGTGCCCGGCGCCAGTTCGCCGTGCGCGATCGCCTGGCGCAGCTTGTCGGCGACGATGCTGGGCGTCGACTCCTGTTCGACGGGAGCGATGAACTCGGTCACCGGGCCTCCTCGAACAGCCGGCCCATCCCGGGAATCACCGGCACCCCGCCGGCGAGTTGAAGTCCCTTCCAGACCGTGACCTGGTTGGCGGTGAGCACCGTCTTGCCGACGGCGGCCTCGAGACGGTCGATGATCGCCAGCGTGTGCATCGCGGTGTCGGGGATGAGGACGGCCTGCGCGTCGGGATGGTCGGCGGCGGTGACCATCTGGATCACCTGTTCCGGTGTCAGGGTGCCGACCTCGGCGGCGGTGATGATGCCGTGGCTGCCCATCGCGACGACGTCGACGCCGTCGGCGGACAGGAACTCGACGAAGTGCTCGGCGACGTCGTGCGGGTATGACGCGGCGATGGCGACGCGCCGGATGTCGAGGTGACGCAGCGCGTCGACGAACGCGATGGACGTCGACGACGCCGGAACACCGGCCGCCGCGGCGACTTTCGCGGCCTGCTGCCGTGCGCCCGCCGGGCCGAAGACGAAGCTGCCCGAGGTGCATGCCCACATCACCGCCTGCGGGCGGGACCAGGAGAGCGCTCTGACGCCGTCGGCGAGACGTTCGGTGCTGCCGAGGTCCAGCAGCGCGTCCACCCGGTGGGCGTCCTCGCCGACGGAGGTGATGACCACCGGGAGGCGGACCTCGCCGGCGGCCCGGGCCTCCAGCGTCGCGAAGTCGTCTTCGGCGCTGTGCCCCGGGTAGAGCAGTCCTACGGTAGCCATACAGAACCCTCGGTCGATGGGCAGATTGTCGACAATGCTAACAACCGCCGTTGTCCGTACTTTGCCGGTTTCTCGGTCGAAGCGGATTCGTTACGCCTCAAGCAGGCGCTGGCCGGGGCCCACGGCTTTGCGCCCGGCCACCCGCAGGGCCGCCCACATGGTCACCTGGTTCGCGGTCACCACCGGCTTCTGCAGTTCGGCTTCAAGCGGGGCGATCAGGTCATAGGTCGGCAGGTTGGTGCAACTGATGACGATCGCCTCGGCCTCGGCCACGTTGGTGCTGCGGACGAGTTCGGCGGTCTGCTCGTAGGGCACCGCCCAGATCTTCGAGGTCAAGCCGAGCCCGGAGGTCGCGACCACCTCCAGCCCGGCCTCCATGAGGTAGCTGGTCAGCCCGATGGTCAGGTCCGCGGTGTACGGGGTGACCGTCGCGACGCGGTGGACGCCGAGGTGCTTCAGCGCGGCCAGCATGGAACCGCTCGTGGTCACCGCGGCCGGGGCGCCGGCCGCCTGCATCGCCGCGACGAGCGCGGCCTCCCCGGCCATGCCCTTGACGAAGCTGCCTGCCGTGCACGCGTAGGCGGTCACGATCGGCGAGACCGCGAGCACGTTGGCGGCGCCGGCGACGACGTTGTCCGCGTCCGAGACGTGCACGGCCATGTCGACGGTCACCGGCAACGGCGCGTATCGGAGCCGGGTCACGTAGAGGCTGACATCGTCGGGCACCCAGCGCCACAATTCGCGGTCCAGGGCGAAGTCATACGGCGTCACAACACCTATGCCGACCTGCTGCAATGGTGGGGGCGGCACCACTTCCCCGAGCGTCATTTCCACAGTGTGAGGCCAGAACGCCCATCCAGCAACAGATTGTTGACAATCATACGGCGTGTCCTTAGCCTCGGGGCGTGCCGACCTCCCGCGAGAGCGTTCCCCCCGCGGGACGGTACGGATCATCTGACCAGGTCAGGACCCATTCTGAGGCGCCGGTGGTCGCAGTCCTGTGCGCCGACGAGGCCGACCGCCCCGCGCTCGCCGATGTCGGCGTCCAGTTCCGGTTCTGCACCGCCGCCGACCTTCCCGACGCGGTCCGCGGGGCGCGGGTGCTGCTGCTGTGGGACTACTTTTCCACCGCGTTGCGCGACGTCTGGCCGCGGGCGGACAGCCTGGAGTGGATCCACGTCACCGCGGCCGGGGTGGACACGCTGCTGTGCCCTGACTTCCCGGAGCTTCGCGACTCCGACGTGGTGGTCACCAACGCGTGCGGCGTCTTCGACCGTCCGATCGCCGAGTACGTGCTCGGCGCGGTGCTCGCCCACGCCAAGGACAGCCGCACCAGCTACGCGCTGCAATGCGACCGGCAGTGGCGGCACCGCGAGACACGCGGCATCGCCGGCACCTGTGCGCTCGTCGTCGGCACCGGTTCGATCGCCCGCGAGATCGCGCGGCTGCTGCGCGCGGCGGGCATGCGAGTGCGCGGCGCGGGCCGGGTGGCGGCCGACGCCGATCCCGACTTCGGTGAGGTGGTGGCCAGCGCCGATCTGGCCGCCGAGGTCGGGTGGTGCGATCACCTGGTGCTCGCGGCGCCGCTCACCGACTCGACGCGCGGGCTGGTCGACGCGGCGGTGCTGGACGCGATGAAGCCCGACGCGCATCTGGTGAACATCGCCCGCGGCCCGATGGTCGTCGAGTCGGCGTTGCTGGACGCGTTGGCCCGCAACCGAATCGGCGGCGCGACGTTGGACGTGTTCGACACCGAGCCGCTGCCTGCGGACCATCCGTTGTGGGAAGCCCCGAACGTGACCATCACCCCCCACATGTCCGGTGATGTGGTCGGCTGGCGCGACACGCTGGCCGAGCAGTTCCTGGGCAACCTGCGCCGCTGGCTGGTCGGCGAGCCGCTGCACAACGTGGTGGACAAGAAGCTCGGCTACGTGCCGTCCGGAGCCGGAAGGCCGGCGACATCGGGCCGGGGTGGTGCGCGATGATTCCCACCGCGCTCGAGCTGGTGCAGGGCTACCGGGCCGGAACGATCTCGCCGGTGGAGGCGACCCGAGAGGCGTTGGCCGCCATCGAATCTCACGACGACGCGGTGAACGCGTTCGTGCTCGTCGACGCCGAAGGGGCGTTGGCGGCGGCCAAGGCGTCCGAGGCGCGCTGGCATGCCGGGCGGCCGCTGGGTCCCGGCGACGGGGTGCCGACATCGATCAAGGACGCGCTGTGGACCCGGGGCTGGCCGACGTTGCGCGGCAGCTGGCTCATCGATGACGCCGGCCCGTGGGAGGAGGACGCGCCGAGCGTCGCGCGGTTGCGCGAGACGGGCGCGGTGCTGCTCGGCAAGACGACCACGCCGGAGTACTCGTGGAAGGGCGTCACCGACTCGCCGCGATACGGGGTGACCCGCAACCCGTGGGATCCCGCCACGACGGCAGGCGGCTCGAGCGGCGGCAGCGCGGCCGCGGTCGCGCTCGGCATGGGGGTGTGGTCGGTCGGCACCGACGCAGGCGGCTCGGTGCGCATCCCGGCGGGGTTCACCGGGACCGTCGCGCTGAAGCCGACGTACGGGTTGATCCCCGCCTTTCCGCCCAGCCCGTTCGGCACCCTGGCCCACCCCGGCCCGATGACGCGCACCGTGGCCGACACCGCGGCGCTGATGGATGTGATCACCGGGTTCGACGCGCGTGACTGGGCGGCGATGCCGACCCCGTCGGAGTCGTTTCTGACCGGCCTCGACGACGGTGTCGCGGGCCTGCGGGTGGCGTTCTCGCCCACCCTCGGTTTCGTGCGCAACGACCCCGAGGTCGACGCCCCCGTGCGGGCCGCGGCGACCGTGCTGGCCGACGTCGGCGCGCGGGTCGAGGAGGTGGACCCCGGGTTCGCCGACCCGCTGGAGGCCTTTCACATCCTGTGGTTCTCGGGGGCGGCGAAGGTGTTGGAGGCCTACGGCGATGCGGTCGATGACCGGGTGGACCCGGGGTTGCGGCGGGTCGCGGCGGCGGGGGCGACGTTCTCGGCGTCGGACTATCTCGACGCGACGGCCGTGCGCATGCGCCTGGGCGAGTTGATGGGCCGGTTCCACCAGCGCTACGACGTGCTCATCACGCCGACCCTGCCGCTGCCCGCGTTCGCCGCCGGCCGCGACGTACCCGACGGGTGGCCGTCACCGGACTGGGCGAGCTGGACCCCGTACACCTATCCGTTCAACATGACCCAGCAGCCCGCGCTCAGCCTGCCGTGCGGCTTCACCTCCGCCGGACTGCCCGTCGGGCTGCAGATCGTGGGGCCCCGGCACGCGGATGCGATGGTGCTGCGGGTCGGCCGCGCGTACGAGGCGGCCACCGACTGGCACCGGCGCACACCCGAACTGATCGCACAAGGAGTTCGATGAGCAGGCTGATCACCGTGTCCCTGGACAAGCGAGGCGTCAGCTGCGTGGCCCGGCTGCTCGACGGGGCGGCGCCACGAACCTGCGCGGCGGTGTGGGATGCGCTGCCCCTGTCGGCCCAGGTGTTCCACGGAAAGTACGCCCGCAACGAGATCTACACGCTGCTACCGACTTTCGCGCCCGACCCCGGTAAGGAGAACACCACGGTGACGCCGATTCCCGGCGACCTGTGCTGGTTCTCGTTCGACTCAGACCAGCTCGGCAACCCCGCCTACGGCTACGAGAACACCACCGGCACCGGGACCACCGGCGCGATCGTCGACCTCGCGTTGTTCTACGGCCGCAACAACCTGCTGATCAACGGCGACCAGGGCTGGGTACCGGGCAACGTGTTCGGCGCCGTCATCGAGGGACTCGACGAGATGGCCGCGGCCTGCCAGGACCTGTGGATGGGCGGGGTGCGCGGGGAAACGCTGAGCTTCGCGCGCGCCTGACTCCCCGCCCAGCGTGCGGTTTCATACGCGAGTCGCCGGGCGGAGCGTATCGGTTCGCACACTCGCGGCCCGAACCCCGCCCGACTACAGCGGCTGAAGGCTGATCGGTACTTCGCTCTCCCCGGGGTTGGGGTCGCCGCATGTTCCGGGTTCCCACGTGTAGCGCAGGCTGCCCGCCAAGGTCGCCGGATCGAACGAGTACGTCAGATCGGCGGGTCCGGTGCTGCCGTCCGCGCACGGACGTCCGTTGAAGACGTCGTGGCGTTCGATGGTCCACGGACCGTCGGCCTGCTTACGGATCTGAGCGATCATCCCGGTGGAACTGGAAATTGTTCCGCCGCAAAGACCTTCGAAATTGCACTGCGTGGTGATCGCCCACGTGTTCGTCGTGGGGCCGTTGACGAACTGGTATTCGCCGTCAAGTCGCCCGTCCGCCCATGCGGGGCTCGCCAACCCGACGGCGACGCCGGTGAGCGCCACCGCGGCGGTCATCGCACGTGTGATCACCATGCGGGCAGCATCACACGTCTTGCACGCGGACATCGCCGAGTTGACGAAAGTGCTTCGGTCAGCCGAGCCCCGGAACGATGTCGTCGAGGCGGAACTTCACCGGGACTTCGAGTTGGTCGTAGGTGCACGAGCGCGGGTCGCGGTCGGGGCGCCAGCGGTTGAACTGAGCGGTGTGGCGGAACCGTTCACCCTCCATGTGGTCATAGCGGACCTCCACCACCCGCTCGGGCCGCAGCGGAACGAAGGACAGGTCCTTGCCGGCGTTCCACCGCGAGCCCTCATTGCGGCGCGGGGTGCGGTCACCGGCCATGTGCGCGGCCCAGTTCCACGGATGTTCCTCGAATGTGGTTACCAGCGGCTGCAATTCGGAGAACAACTGCCGCCGGGTGGCCATCGGGAACGCGCCGATGACGCCGACGGAGGCCAGCGTGCCGTCATCCTTGTAGAGGCCAAGCAGCAGCGAGCCGATCGCGTCCGCACCCGACTTGTGAACGCGGTAACCGGCGACCACGCAGTCGGCGGTGCGCGTGTGCTTGATCTTGAACATCACCCGCTTGTCGGGCTGGTACGTCAGGTCAGGCGGTTTGGCGATGACGCCGTCGAGACCGGCGCCCTCGAACTCGTCGAACCAGCGATGTGCGGTGGCCAGGTCGGTGGTCACCGGCGTGAGGTGAAACGACGGCCCCGAGCCGGCCAGCGCTTCGGTGAGGGCGGCGCGGCGTTCGGTGAACGGGCGCTCGGTGTAGTCGTCGTCGCCAAGGGCGAGCAGGTCGAACGCGATGAACGACGCCGGCGTCTGCTCGGCGAGCATCTGGACGCGGCTGGCCGCCGGGTGGATGCGCTGCTGCAGCGCCTCGAAGTCGAGGCCGTGGTCGGTCGCGACAACGATCTCGCCGTCGATGACGGATCGCGGCGGCAGTTCCGCGATGGCCGCCGCGACCAGTTCGGGGAAGTAGCGTGTCATCGGCCGTTCGTTGCGGCTGCCGAACTCGACCTCGGCGCCGTCGCGAAAGCAGATCGACCGGAACCCGTCCCACTTCGGCTCGTAGGACGCGTCGGGCGGAATCGTGTCCACCGATTTGGCCAGCATCGGCCGCACCGGCGGCATCACGGGCAGCTTCATCGCTGCCATTGTCCAGGGTCGCGACGCGTCACATCTTTTCGCCGGGCAGCTTGCTGGCCTGTTCGATCCACGACCGGAGTTGGTCCTCGTCGAACTCGTCGTCCTCGCGGATGTCGAGGTAGCGCACCTCCTGGTGCTTGGAGGCCTTCGGCGGCACGGGATCCAGCGACGCGCCCTTGAAGAACGCCATCTGCACGTAGTTCGTGTAGCAGCGAAACGAGAGGAACCAGCCTTCGCCTTTGTGGCCGTAGAACGGCTGGTTCCATTTCACGGCCTTGTGCACGTCGGGCACCGTGCGCTCGATGAGCGCGTCGAGGCGTTTCCCGACCTCGCGCTTCCAGCCGGGCATCGCCGCGATGTAGTCCTGCACCGGGCCGTCGCCCTCACCCTTGGGGATCTGCGGGTTGCCGCCCGAGAGCAGTTTCGGCTTGTCGCGTTCGGTCATCGGCCGGCCTCCCAGGTGAACCCGTCCGGGTCGGTGAAGTCGCCCGCCGGGCTGTTGACGACGATACGGTGCGATCCGCTGCCCTCCGGGGCCACGCCGGCGTTCTTGGCCAGCGCACCGCGATTCAACAGCGCGAGGATGACCGGACCCGATGTGAACGAAACGTACTTGCGCCCGAAGCTCTTTGCGACCTGCAACCCGCGCTCGACGTAGAAGCGCTTGCTGGCGGCGACGTCGTCGACGCCGAGTTGCAGGATGAACTCGTCGATCCGGTGGTCGGCGGGGCCACGGTCCTTCTTCGACGACGACGCGACGGTCCAGATCGTGCCGTCGGGCCCGGTGACGCTGCCGCCGTAGCCCCACAGCGACTTCTTGGGCGCCTTGAGTTCGGTTGCGCCGGCCTGCAGGGCGGCGTCGACGAAGGCGTCGACAGTGGACGGTTGCGCGACCACCAGCGAGAGCGTGAACCCGCGGAAGCCGTTGGTCGCCGCGTCTCCGACACGTGCGCGCACCGGCAGATCCGGACCGAACGCCGCTTTGTGGAAGGCGTCGAGCGTTGCGGGGTCGGGGGTTTCCAGCGTGACCGATTCGATGCCTGTCATGTTCTGCGTCCTTCCGATCGGGGAGCGGCGGTCATGAATTGAGAGTAGCACTCTCAATTCGAGAGTAATAGACTCAATCCGTGCCGACCCGACCCGCCGACAGACCCGGACAGGCCAGGACCCGCCTGGCGCGGGCCGCGGTCATCGACGCCGCCCGCACCCTGTTCGTCGACCGCGGCTACGGGGCCACCACGATCGAGGCCATCAGCGCCGCCGCCGACGTCCCGCAGGCCACCGTGTACCGGCTGTTCTCCTCCAAGCGCGGCATCCTGAAGGCGATCCTCGACGTGTCGATCGCCGGGGACGACCAACCTGTGGCGTTGCCGGAACGCCCGCAGGTTCAAACCGCGGTCGCCGATTCGGACCCGAAAAGCCAGGTGGCGGGCTTCGTCGCGGTCGCCGCCGAGGTAAACGCTCGAACCGCGCCGATCTACGAAATCCTCGTCAGCGCGGCGAGCTCCGATTCGGAGGTGGCTGCCCTGCGCGACGACCTGAACCGGCAACGCCGCGCCGGTCAGGGGCAGTTGGCGCACGCGCTGGAACGGGTCGGCACGCTGCGGCCCGGTCTGCGCCAGCGCGACGCCGGCGACATCATCTACACCCTGATGTCTCCGGACGTCTACCGGCTGCTCGTCGTCGAACGAGGCTGGTCGCCGAAGCGGTACGAACGATGGCTCACCGAGACGCTCGGCGACTGTCTCCTCGACCGAGCGCGATGACATTGCTCGTCGTCGGCGGTCTGAAGGGGTGTGGACGCAATAATGGAGCAGGTGGACCTTCCCGTGCTGCCGCCGATCGAGCCGATGCTGGCCAAGGCGCAGGCCAAAGTTCCCGACGAGGCCGGGGTCTGGTCCTACGAACCCAAGTGGGACGGGTTTCGGGCGCTGGTGTTCCGCGACGGCGACGAGGTGGTGCTGCACTCGCGCAACGGCAAGGATCTCGGCCGCTACTTCCCGGAACTGGTCGAGGCGCTGCGTGACGAACTGGTGCAACGGTGCGTCCTCGACGGCGAGATCGTGGTGCCCCGTGACATCGACGAGCGGACGCGGCTGGACTGGGAGTCGCTCTCGCAACGCGTGCACCCCGCGGCCAGCCGCATCAAGATGCTCGCCGAGCAGACGCCCGCGCACTTCATCGGCTTCGACGCGCTGGCCACCGGCGACTCGTCGCTGATGAAGGAGCCGTTTCGGGTGCGCCGCGAGGCGTTGTCGGAAGCGGTGCGCTCCAAGCAGTGGTGCCACGTCACCGGCACCACCGAGGATCCCGAGGTCGGCGCGCGCTGGCTCGAGGAGTTCGAGGGCGCGGGCCTCGACGGCGTGATCGCCAAGCGGCTGGACGGCCCGTACCTGCCCGGCAAGCGGGAGATGGTGAAGGTCAAACACGCCCGCGACGCCGACTGCGTGGCGATGGGCTACCGCATCCACAAGAGCGGGGAGGGCATCGGGTCGATCCTGCTCGGGCTCTACCGCGACGACGGTGAACTGCAGATGGTCGGCGGCGCAGCGTCTTTCACCGCCAAGGACCGGCTCAGACTGCTGGCCGACCTGGAACCGCTGCGGGAGGGCGACGAGATGCGCGAAGGCGACCCGAGCCGCTGGAACTCCGCGGCCGACAAGCGCTGGATTCCGGTGCGGCCGGAGAAGGTGTGCGAGGTCGCATACGACCAGATGGAAGGAAACACCGTGCACGGCAGGCGGTTTCGGCATGCCGTGAAGTTCCGCCGCTGGCGCCCGGACCGGGATCCGCGCAGTTGCACGTTCGACCAGCTCGACGTGCCGATCAACTACGACCTCTACGACGTGCTGGAGTCCTGAGATGGCCGCAAAGAGCAGCGCCGCAGAAGAACTCGATGTCGACGGGGTCAAGGTGCGGCTCACCAGCCCGGACAAGGTGTACTTCCCCAAGCTCGGTAAGAAGGGGACCAAACGCGACCTCGTCGACTACTACCTGGCCGTCGCGGGCGGCCCGATGCTGGCCGCGCTCAAGGACAGGCCCACGCATTTGCAGCGCTTTCCCGACGGCATCGACGGTGAGGAGATCTACCAGAAGCGGGTGCCGCAGCGTCATCCCGACTATCTGGAGACCTGCCAGGTGACGTTCCCCTCCGGGCGCACCGCCGACGCGCTGAAGGTCACCCACCCGGCGGCGATCGTCTGGGCCGCCCAGATGAGCACGATCACGTTTCACCCGTGGCAGGTGCGCTGCCCCGACACCGAGCATCCCGACGAATTGCGCGTCGACCTGGATCCCCAGCCCGGCACGGGATTCGCCGAGGCCGCGGCGGTGGCCGTCGATGTGCTCAAGCCGCTGCTCGACGAACTCGGGCTGATCGGATATCCCAAGACGTCGGGCGGCAGGGGAGTGCATGTGTTCCTGCGAATCAAGCCGGACTGGGATTTCATCGCGGTGCGCCGGGCGGGCATCGCGTTGGCACGCGAGGTGGAGCGACGCGCGCCAGACGCGGTCACCACGTCGTGGTGGAAGGAAGAACGCGGCAAGCGAATCTTCATCGACTACAACCAGAACGCCCGCGACCGCACATTCGCGTCGGCGTACTCGGTGCGCAAGACGCCGATCGCCACCGTGTCGACCCCGTTGTCGTGGACGGACCTGCGCGACGCGGATCCCGACGACTACACGATGGCGACCGTGCCGAAGCTGATCGTCGGTCGCGACGACCCGTGGGCGGACATCGACGACATCGCGCAGTCCCTGCAACCTCTGCTGGAGATGGTCGAGGCCGACGAGGAACGCGGCCTCGGCGACCTGCCCTACCCGCCGAGCTATCCGAAGATGCCGGGCGAACCGCCCCGGGTGCAGCCCAGCAAGAAGGTCGCCGCCAACTGGGACGAGGAAGGCAACCCGGTCAAGGGCCGCTAGACGCGGCGTGTCCGCACAGGGTTTGCTATGCGCATGAAGGTTTCGGTGCTTCGTAAGTGGCTCGCCGCGCTGGCCCTGGTGGCGATGGTGGCCGGCGGCATCGGCATCGCGGCGGTGGTGATCACGGGGAGCATGTCGCAGACACCGGCGCCGCAGGCCACGCCCCGCACCACGCTTGCCCCGCCGTCGCCGAAGGTGCCCACCCCGATGGAGTTCAACGTCGACGTCGTCGTCACCGACCAGCAGTGCGAACCCGGCGGCGGGTGCATCTACAAGTACACGATCCAGCCGAAATACATTGGCCTGCACCCGCTGCCGGATACCCCGTTCACCGTGTTCTACGAGGTGGTCGGTGGCAACGAGCCGCAGAAGGGTGAGTTCACCGTGCACAGGGACCAGGCCCAGATCCTCAAGGACGTCACGCTCGAGGGGCCCCCGGCGGCACAGCTCAACGCCAACGTGTTGAACGTGGCGGGCTGAATTTCGCGGTTCGGCGCCGACGATGCCTTCTCTCGACGCATGGTTAGGCCTATGACAAAGGCGTCACTGCTGCGCGCCAGAGAGGGGCTGCCACGTGGCGTGTTGGGCGCCGCGGACCCGCGGTTCGGCACCGTCATGCGGCTTTTCGCCAGGATGTTCCCCGGCCGCCGGTTCGGCGGCGGCGCGCTGGCGGTGTTCATCGACGGCCGGCCCGTCGTCGACGTCTGGACGGGCTGGTCGGACCGCCGTGGCGAGCGGTTGTGGACCGCCGACACCGGGGCGATGGTGTTCTCCGCGACCAAGGGCGTGACGGCCACCGTCATCCACCGGCTCGCCGACCGGGGCCTGCTGGACTACGACGAGCCCGTCGCCACGTACTGGCCCGCGTTCGCCGCCAACAACAAGGGCGACATCACGGTGCGTGACGTGCTGCGTCACCGCGCGGGGCTGTCACACCTGCCCGGCGGCCTCACCAAGGACGAGCTGTTGGATCACGAGGTGATGGAGGCCAAGATGGCCGCCGCCGCGCCGGATTACCTGCGTGGCAGGCCCGCCTACCATGCGCTGACCTACGGCTGGCTGCTTTCCGGTCTGGCCCGCGCGGTGACCGGGCACGGCATGCGTGAGCTGATCCGTGAGGAGGTGGCGCGTCCGCTCAACACCGACGGACTGCACCTGGGCCGCCCGCCTGCCGACGCGCCCACCAAGGTGGCCGAGATCCTGGCGCCGCAGAGCAGTCGGGGTAACCCGGTGTTCAACTTCGTCGCGCCAAAGGTGGCTGGGCTGCCGCTGTCAGGAGCCTTCGGTGCGATGTTCTTTCCCGGCGTCAAATCCCTTGTCCAGGGCGATATTCCGTTCCTCGACTCCGAAGTGCCCGCTGCGAACGGGGTGGTGACGGCCCGCGCGTTGGCCAAGATGTACGCGGCGATCGCCAACCGGGGAGGCATCGACGGCACGCAGTTCCTGTCCGAGGAGCTGGCGCGCGGGCTGATCGGCAAGCCCAAGCCATGGCCGGATCTGAACATCGTTGTCCCGATGCCGTTTCACCTCGGCTACCACGAATCACCGATTCCCGGTCTGCTCAAGGGATTCGGCCATATCGGTCTAGGCGGAACGCTCGGCTGGGCCGACCCGGACACCGGCAGCGCCTTCGCGTTCGTGCACAACCGGCTCTTGACGCCGATGGTGTTCGACATGGCGTCGTTCGCGGGCCTGGCCGGCCCGTTGCGCAACGCGATCACCACCGCCCGCCGCGCCGGGCCGGCCGCCGTCCCCAAATACGGTGCGCGCTATCGCGATCCGGTGGTCAAGCGTGCCGGCCGGCGCTAGCCGCCCCTATCTGGCCGGGACGACGCCGCGGGCCTGGGGCAGCGGCAGATCGTTGTAGGTGGCGATACCCGGTGCGGCGGCGACGACGGCGGGAATCGCGTGGATCGGCGGCATGGCCGTCATGATGTGGCCGAGCTCGAAGAAGTCCTCGATCGACTTGGCCTGTTCGATCATGTCCTGCGGCGGCAGGAACCCGACCGCCATGTTGACCGTGGGACGCCCGTCGATCGTGATCTTCCAGCCGTCGCCGTCGATCTGCCAGTCGGGGTCCAACGTCTGGCCCTTCTTCCACCGCACGCTGACCTCGATGAGGGGTTCGCCGTCGACCAGGCCCAGCCAGCGGACGTAGACGCCCGCCACGTGACCGGCCGGAATCGTCCACGACGCCATCACCAGATCCTCGGTGGTCTGCGCGTACTCGGCCACGCACTTGATCTCGTCGAGCTTGACGCCCAGCGAGTCCGCGAGCAGCTGCACGGCCTCGGCGAACACCGCGGTTCCGTTCGAGGCCATCGGGGCCAGGTTCGGGTCGTCGATCGCGGTGCCGAAGCCGACGGGCCGTTCGGTGTCGGGGGAGTCGTAGAGCGTGGTGTCGGCGGACTCGGCGATGGTGATCTTGTCGACGCGGTCGCACGCGGTGGCCGCGACGATGGCCAGCAGCTCGGCGAAGCCCGGGCTGACCCCGGAGCCGAACAGTGTCGCACCGCCCTTCTTGCATGCCTTCTCGAGCCGATCCCGGTCGGCCCCCAGGTTGTGTCCGGTGATGAACGACGCGGAGGACACCACGTTGATCCCGGAGGACAGGATGCGCACGAGTTCGTCGACGTTGATCCACATCGGGTTGTAGACCACGACGTCGGGCTTGAGCGCCAGCAGCTCGTCGACGTCGTTGGTGGCCTCGACGCCGAGGGGTGCGATGCCGGCAAGGTCGCCGGCGTCCTTGCCGACCTTGTCGTCCGACCACGCGTAGATGCCGACGAGTTCGTAGTTGGGGTTCTTGGCGATCGCCGTCACCGAGCTCTTTCCGACATTGCCGGTGGTCCACTGGACGACGCGATATGAAGTGTTTGGCACTCGCACAGCATAGGGTTGTCGGGTGACGCCGCGCAGGCTTTTTACCGACCGGCGAAAACACGTGGCCAGGGTGCTTAGGCTACTGGGATGAGCGGTCGAGCCAGGGGGCGTCCACCGCGGCTCAGTCGCAAGATGATCGTGTCGGCGGCTCGACGGCTGGCGTCCACCAGGAACCTGACCATGCAGGCCGTGGCCGACGACCTGGGCGTCACGCGCAAGGCGTTGCACTATTACGTCGGCGATCGAGACGGGCTGCTCGCGCTAGTGCTGCTCGACCTGTTCGAGCGCGAGCTGAAGCGCGTGGAGCTACCCGTCGACGGCGACTGGCGCACGGTGCTGCGGGCCTACGCCGTCGCGTTTCGGGACGGGCTGATCCAGGTGGGGATCGCCACCGACTTCACGCGGCTGCGGGGTCTGAGCGCCGTGGCGGCGCTGTCGCTGGCCGACCGGCTGCTCGACACGCTGCTGCGCGCGGGGCTGGATCCCGACGGTGCGCGCCTCGCGCTGACGGCGGCGTCCAACATCGCGCAGTCGGCGGCGTACAGCGTTGCGGCGCAGACCGCCTCGGGCGCTCATCATCACCGCGCCGAGACCGCCGCGGCGCTCCAACATGAACCGGAAGGCACCTATCCGGCCCTGCGCCGGGTGCTCGAGTCGGCCCAGACCACCGGGCGCGACGCCGAAACCCAGTTCGAGTTCGAGCTCGGCCTGTTGATCGCCGGTGTGGAGCGGATGCTCGGCGACGGCTAGGACGGGGACCGCTCAGGTCAACGGGGTGAGTGTGGCCTTGCCGGTGCGTTGCTGGCCGCTGCCGTCGAGCCAGACGAGGTCGATGACGTCGCCGGGATAGTGCCGGTCCAGCACGTAGGTGAGGGTGGTGGCCGAGTCCAGCCGGACGCCGTCGAGCTCGAGCAGGACGTCGCCGGCGTACAGCCCCGCACGCTCGGCGGGTCCGCCTCGCAACACCTCGGCGATGAGCACACCGGGGCCGCGTTGTGCGGTGCGTACACCGACACCGAGCAGGACCGGCGGGCCGATGTGCACGCTCTCGGAGGGGATCCGTGCGCGGATCTGGTCGGCGATGGCCATCGCGTCGTTGATCGGGATCGCATAGCCCTCGCCGCCCGGTCCGAACACGAAGTTCACCGACGCCGCCGTGGTCATGCCCACGACCTGCCCGGCCGCGTTGACCACCGGGCCACCGGAGTCGCCGGCGACGACGGGCGCCGCGAACTCGATCAGCCCGGTCAGCTCGTCCTTGCTTCCGGTCAGGGTGTCCTCGGCGTTGACGGTGCGGCCGAACCCGGTGATGGTGCCGACCTCGCGGGTCAGCGGCAGGTTCGTGCCCGCCGCGTTGCCGAGCGCGACGACCGGCTCACCGCCGACGAGGGCTGAAGAGTCGCCGATCGGCGCGGTGGGCAGCCCCGAGGCGCCGATCAGTTGCAGCACCGCGACGTCGTGGCGGCGGTCATAGCCGACCAGCTCGGCCGGATAGGTGCGGCCGCCGACGGTGGCGTGGATGCGGTCTGCCCCCGACACCACGTGGAAGTTGGTCAGCACCTGGCCGTTGGGATCGATCACGATTCCCGCGCCGTTGCCCACGGCACGCTGGTAGTCGATCTCGGTGTTGATACGCACCACGGCGGGCTCGACCTGGGCGGCTGCGGCCAGGGGGTCGGCGGGCGCGGCCGTGGACGTCGCCGTGCTGAACGGTGCCACCAGCGCCAAGACGGCGGCAAGCGCGATCAGCAGCACCGACAGCGGGCGGCGGACGTGGTTTTTGCCCATGCGCTCATATTGCCCGAAAAGTGTCCTGCTAATCGTCCAGCGCGACGCCGCCGCGCAGTCTCCGGCGCCGACGCCGGGACGGTTCGGATTTGCCGGAAGGCCGGCGATTGCGCCGTTTACCGTTGGTGGATTCGATTTCTGTCGGCTCGTCCTCGTTGCCGGAAGAGGTGTCGCCTGCGGCGGTGTCGTTTTCGGCGGACACCTCGGCGGTCGACTCGTTCGCGGTGACCTCGGCAGGCTTCTCCTCGGTTTCCTCCGACGTTTCCTCTGCAGCGTCTTCGGTGGCCTCGTCCGTGGTCTCCCCATCGGCCTCATCGGCACCCGCGTCCCCATCGGCCCCATCGGTGTCGCCGGCCGCCTCGGCCTTCTTGCGGCCGCGGCGGGGCCGTTCCTTCTTGGGTTTCAGCGGTTTTGGCGGTGGCGGCGGCAACTCGGCCACATAGGCCAGATAGAAGGCGAAGACGCCCAGCAGGGCGATCGCCACGGCGGCGCCGTAGATCCCGAACAGCCATACGCCCGCGGTATCCAGCGAGAGCCAGATCTCGCTGATCGCCGCGCCCAGGATCAGCACCCCGGCCACCACGTGCAGGGCCGTCGACCACAGCCGCAGCCTGAGCGCCAACTCCGGTGTGCGCAGTTCCGGTTTTCTGGTGCGCACCCACTCGAGCACCACCGGCAGCGCCGCCAGGCCGACGAGCACACCGACCACGATGCGCAGCACGAGGCCCAGTGTGTGCGGGGTGGTGCCCATCAGCTCCCACCACCGAGGCAGGACGAAGAAGAAGTACAGGACACCGGCAATGAGCGAGAACGACGCGTGCCATATCACCGCGATGGTGCGGCTCATGCCCCTCCTACGCGCTCCAATTGCTCTGAACGCTGATCGGTGTTTTCTTGGCCGGGGTGCGACCAGCACGGTCGCACCCCGGGCCGCGTGCGGAGGATGCGGGATTTGAACCCGCGAGGGCTATTAACCCAACCCGCGTTCCAGGCGAGCGCCATAGGCCACTAGGCGAATCCTCCGCGGGCCATGGTAGCCGAACTGGGTCATATGGCCGTCAAGTTGTGCGGGGCGGTGGTATTAGACTCGCTTGCGGACCCCGCGTGGCGTCCATCCTGTGAACTCCCCCAGGGCCGGAAGGCAGCAAGGGTCAATGGGCTCTGGCGGGTACGCGGGGTCCCCCTCTTTTTGCACGGCTCGAAGTGAAAGGCGCACTGTGTCGTTTCAGTCGCTCGGCCGGGACGATCTCGTCGCACAGCATGAACAGCAGCAGCGCAACTACGCCGAGCTTCAGGCCAAGGGCCTCAAGCTAGACCTCACCCGCGGCAAACCCTCACCCGCGCAGCTCGATCTGTCCAACGGGCTGCTCGACCTGCCCGGGTCGGGACCCGACGCCTTCCGCGACGGGGACGGCACCGATACCCGCAACTACGGCGGTCCGCACGGGTTGCCGGAACTGCGGGCGATCTTCGGCGAACTGCTCGGCATCGCCGTGCCCAACCTGATCGCGGGCAACAACTCCAGCCTGGAGCTGATGCACGACGTCGTGGTGTTCTCGATGCTGCACGGCGGCGTGGACTCGCCGCGGCCGTGGGGCAGGGAACCGGTGGTCAAGTTCTTGTGCCCGGCACCCGGCTATGACCGGCACTTCGCGATCTGCGAAACCCTGGGCATCGAGATGATCACGGTGCCGATGCTGGAGGACGGCCCGGACGTCGACCTGATCGAAGAGCTCGTGGCCGCCGACCCCGCGATCAAGGGCATGTGGTGCGTGCCCGTCTACTCCAACCCCACCGGCGTCACCTTCTCCTGGGAGACGGTGCGTCGACTTGTTCAGATGCGCACGGCAGCAAACGATTTCCGCTTGATGTGGGACAACGCGTACGCGGTGCACACGTTGACCCACGACTTCGAGCGCAACATCGACGTGTTGGGCTTGGCCGAGGCCGCGGGCAACCCGAACCGCCCGCTGGTGTTCGCGTCGACGAGCAAGATCACCTTCGCGGGCGCCGGGGTCAGCTTCCTCGGCGGTTCGCTGGGCAACATCGCCTGGTATCTGCAGTACGCGGGGAAGAAATCCATCGGCCCGGACAAGGTCAATCAGCTTCGGCATCTGCGGTTCTTCCGCGACGCCGACGGGGTGCGGTTGCAGATGCAGCGCCATCAGCAGCTGCTGGCCCCGAAGTTCGCCGCCGTGCTGGAGATCCTCGAAGACCGCCTCGGTGAGTCGAAGATCGCGTCGTGGACCGAACCCAGGGGCGGCTACTTCATCAGCCTCGACGTGTTGCCGGGGACGGCTCGCCGCACGGTGGCGCTGGCCAAGGACGCGGGCATCGCGGTGACCGAGGCCGGGGCGACGTTCCCGTATCGAAAAGATCCGGAGGACAAGAACATTCGGATCGCGCCGACGTTCCCCAGCGAGCCTGAGCTGCGTGCGGCGATCGACGGCCTGGCCACCTGCGCGCTGCTGGCGGCCACCGAGTCGCTTGTCGGCGCGGCTGGGTAGCCTGCCAAGCGTGGCGCTCTACCGCAAGTACCGGCCCGCGACCTTCGCCGAGGTCGTCGGCCAGGAGCACGTCACCGAGCCGCTGTGCACCGCGCTGGCGGCCGGGCGCATCAACCACGCCTATCTGTTCTCCGGGCCGCGGGGTTGCGGCAAGACGTCGTCGGCGCGGATCCTGGCCCGCTCGCTGAACTGCGCGCAGGGCCCGACGCCGACCCCCTGCGGGGTGTGCGACTCGTGCGTGGCGCTCGCGCCGAACGGGCCCGGCAGCGTCGACGTCGTCGAACTCGACGCGGCCAGCCACGGCGGCGTCGACGACACCCGCGAGCTGCGCGACCGCGCGTTCTACGCGCCGGCCCAGTCGCGCTATCGCATCTTCATCGTCGACGAGGCGCACATGGTCACCACGGCGGGCTTCAACGCGCTGCTGAAGATCGTCGAGGAGCCCCCCGAGCACCTGATCTTCGTGTTCGCCACCACCGAGCCGGAGAAGGTGCTGCCGACCATCCGCTCGCGCACCCACCACTACCCGTTCCGCCTGCTGGCGCCGCGGATCATGCGCGGGTTGATCGAGCGCATCTGCGAGCAGGAGCAGGTCCAGGTCGACGACGCGGTCTATCCGCTGGTCATCCGGGCCGGCGGCGGGTCGCCCCGCGACTCCCTCTCGGTGCTGGACCAGCTGCTGGCCGGGTCCGAATCCGGTGCGACGGGCAGCCACATCACCTATTCGCGGGCGCTGGCGCTGCTGGGTGCCACGGACGTGGCGCTCATCGACGTCGCGGTCGATGCGTTGGCGGCCGGGGACGCCGCGGCGCTGTTCGGCGCCGTCGAAGGGGTGATCGACGCGGGCCACGACCCCCGCCGCTTCGCCAGCGATCTGCTGGAACGCTTCCGCGATCTGATCGTGTTGCAGGCCGTACCCGACGCGGTCGCCCGCGGTGTGGTCGACGGGCCGGAGGATGTGCTGGATCGGATGCGCGAGCAGGCCGAGCGGATCGGCACCGCGACGCTGACCCGGTACGCCGAGGTGGTGCACGCCGGGCTGGGGGAGATGCGCGGTGCCACCGCCCCGCGGCTCTTGCTCGAGGTGGTCTGCGCGCGGCTGCTGCTGCCGTCGGCCAGCGATACGGAATCGGCTCTGCTGCAACGCATCGAGCGCATCGAGAAGCGGCTGGACGTGTCGGTTCCCACGTCGGACACGGTGAGTTCGTCGGCGCCCAAGCAGTTCGTGCGCAAGAGCCACGCCGCGCCGCAGCGGGCGCCGGAGCCCGCAGCGGAGCCCGCATCAGCGCCGGAGCCGCCGTCGGCGCCGGAGGCCACCTCTGAGCCCGCGTCGCCGCCGCCGGTGCGGCCCCCGTCGGATCCGGTCGTGGAGGTCCCGCCGCCCGCGACCGGCGGCCTGGATGCCGCCGCGGTGCGTCGGGTGTGGACGACGGTGCGAGAGAAGGTGCGCAACCTGCGCCGCCCGACCGACGTCATGCTCGACGGCGCCACGGTTCTGGCCGTCGAAGGCGACACCCTGGTCCTCAGCCACCCGTCCGCGCCGCTGGCGAAACGCCTTGTCGAGCAACGCAATTCCGAGATCATTCGGGAAGCCCTCAAAGACGTCCTCGGCGTGGACTGGAGGATCCGCTGCGAAGCGGGCGCCGCGGCTCCCGCGCCGGCCGCGGCCCAGCCCGATCCCGCGTCGCCGTCGCCGCCGCCGCCACCACCGAACGACGACGAGGAGAGCATGCTGGCCGAGGCCGGCAGCGACACCGCCGAGACCCCCCGTCGCGACCCCGAGGAAGCCGCGCTGGAACTGCTGCAGAACGAACTGGGCGCGCGCCGTATCGACGGTTAGCCCTCACCCCGCTCGAAACTGAACTTCTGCACGCTTTATCTGGGGTCAGATTTTGGTGTGTACTGCTGTTCCCGCAGAGACAAACGTGACCGAAATTGTCTTTGAGGGAACGGTTAGAGTCAAGAGCGTTCCCGCAGAGCAGGTGGCTGTGTCCTAATTCGGCGAACGCTGGGTCGCGTCTCATCAGGCGTGGATGCAATGCAGCCGGCGCCGCGTACCAGACCAGTCGGTCTGTCGTCAGCGTTGTTGAAGTCTGTTTGTGACGGTGGTCATTCGGTTAGACGCCCAATGCTCACCGCGTGTCTTTCGCTGCGCCGACAAGTATTTTGGATTCCTGCGTCCCCGTGTAGGGCGTCGCCCCCTGCCTCGATCCGACAGGGGGCGACTCAATCGAGTGTTTAGGTGCTGGTGCCATTCGGACCTGCGCCAGATGGCGAGGTGGATACTTTCCTCGTCGAGCGTTGGCCCTTGGCCCACTATCAGGATCGGTTGCGATCCGATCGGCGTCAACCGTTTCGTTAATGATCAACTCGGACAGCTCAGGCACACGCCCGTTGAGCTGGGCCGTAGCAACACGCCGGGGCTACCGGGGCTGAGTCGTGGACCGATATGAACGTGGTTCAGGCTGAACTTATTGTTTTCTCGTTGCGCTTCGGTCCGAAGCGTTAGGGCGAGGTGATCTTGAAGCTGGTGAGCGGGCCGTTTCAGCTGCGCCGTGATGGGTACCGGGATAGATAACTGTTGTTCGACACAACGCGATTCCGTAGCGGGGGCGCGGAGGGTGGATGGGCACCAATCACGAAAAAGATTCCATATTGGCTCGTTTGGGTGGGGTCACGTCCCGTGGAGTGGTGTAAGAGCGGTCGCGTGTCCGCGTGTGGC
>NZ_ATDN01000002.1 GCF_004014805.1 Mycolicibacterium elephantis DSM 44368 | reverse complement strand
GGCGGGGCCGGGCTGGGCGCGGGACTGGGCGACGGCGCCGGGGTGCCCGGCGTCGGCGGTGGTGGCGGTGCGGGCTGCGCCGGCGGCTGGTCTGGATAGGGACGCGGCTGCGGCGCGGGCGCGGGTTGCTGCCCACTGTCGGCGGGCGGCTGACCACCCTCGGCGGGCAGTGGAGCACCCGGTTCCGCGGGGGCGATCGGCGGCATGCCGGGCATCCCCGGAACGCCGCCGGGTGCGGCGGGCGGTGCGCCTTGGGGCGACTCCCATGGCGGCGGCTCCGTCATGGCGGGGATGGCGTGGATGACCGGCCGGATGTAGAGCCGCGCGGTCTGGCCGAGGTTGCGCGCGTCGCTGGTGTCGCTGCCGGGCACGGTGATGACCAGGTTGTTGCCGTCGATGATGACCTCGGAACCCGAGACGCCGAGACCGTTGACGCGGTCGTTGATGATCTGCTGGGCCTGGTTGAGCGCTTCGCGGGTGGGCGGCGATCCGTCCGGGGTGCGCGCGGTCAGGGTCACGCGGGTGCCACCCTGCAGGTCGATGCCCAGTTTGGGCGCCGCCTGCTTGTCCCCTGTCAGAAAGACAAGGCAGTAAGCGCCGATGAGCAACGCCAAGAACAGCGTCAGATAGCGGTAAGGGTGCACCGGCGCCGAAGACGATGCCACGTTTCAGGGTCTCCTTGAGGTCAGTTCGTCAGCACCGCAAAGCGTACGTGCTCTTGCTGAGTCCTCAGTTGTCAGTCTTCGTGTTGGGGCTCTCGGTGAGTTCGGTGGCGGTCGGTTCCGCGCTGTCGTCCTCATCGAAGTCGTCGTCGTCCTCGATGCGGTCCCGAACGGCGAGCTTCATCCAGGTCGTGACGACCCCGGGGGCGATCTCCAACTCGATGTCGTCGTCGGTGATGGCGACGATGGTGCCTTCCAGCCCGGACGTGGTGTGAATCCGATCGCCGACCTGAAGCGAATTGTGCAGGTCGATGGTGGCCTGCATCGCCTTCTTCTGACGCCGCGACGCGAAGAACATGAACGCGCCCAGCACGATGAGCAGGGGCAAAAAGATGACGAGATCCATGAAGGTAATTGTCTTTCGTTAGGTCTTGCGGTCACGGCGCGCAGACGGCAGGCCAAGCGCCTCGTAAATGACCAGTGTGCCATTGTGCCCGGTGCCGCTGAATGCACGCACCTGCCGTCCCGCCCCGTACGACGAAATCCGTCGCCGCCTGCCGGTATGGCCGGTGATCCCGTCGCCAACCCGCTCGATGTGTGATCGAATCGGTGAATCCGAGGTGTGCTCGTGCTGATCCTCACCGACCGCTGACGACAGGAGCTCTCCGATGGCCGATCCGTTGCGCGTTGGAAACTTCATCGGCGGCGAGCGCGTCGAGTCGGCAAGTGGGGCCACCGTGGCGCTCGTCGACCCGAGCACCGGCGAGCAGTACGGCACCGCCCCGATCTCCTCCGAAGCCGACATCGACAGCGCCTACGGCGCGGCGGCCAAGGCGTTCGCCGACTGGAAGCGCACCACCCCGGCGACCCGGCAGAAGGCGCTTCTCGACTTCGCCGACGACGTCGAGAAGCACGCGAAGGATCTGGTCGAGGCCGAGGGCCGCAACACCGGCAAGCCCAATCACGTCACCATGGCCGAGGAGATCCCGCCGATGGTCGACCAGATTCGGTTCTTCGCCGGTGCCGCGCGGGTGTTGGAGGGCAAGTCCGCCGGGGAGTACATGGCCGACCACACCTCGTGGATCCGCCGCGAGCCGGTCGGCGTGATCGGCCAGGTGGCGCCGTGGAACTACCCGATGATGATGGCGGTCTGGAAGTTCGTGCCCGCGATCGCCGCGGGCAACACGGTCGTGCTCAAGCCCAGCGACACCACCCCGGTGACGACGGTGATGCTCGCCGAGATCGCGTCACGTCATCTTCCACCCGGCGTGCTGAACGTGGTCTGCGGCGACCGGGACACCGGTGCCGCGGTGATCGCGCATCCGACGCCGCAGATGGTTTCGATCACCGGTTCGGTGGCCGCGGGCCGAGCGGTCGCCGTCAGCGCGGGCGGACATCTCAAGCGCACGCATCTGGAACTGGGCGGCAAGGCGCCCGTGCTGGTGTTCGACGACTGCGACGTCGCGACGGCCGCCGAAGGCATCGCCACAGCGGGCTACTTCAACGCCGGCCAGGACTGCACCGCGGCCACCCGGGTGCTGGCCGGCGCCAACGTCGCCGCCGACCTGACCGACGCGCTGGCCGAACAGGCACGCGGCGCGACGACCACGTTCGGCAGGCCGGCCGACGACGAGGACGCCTGGGTGCCGCCGGTCAACAACGCCAACCAGCTCGAGCGGGTGCTCGGGTTCCTCGGTGACGTGCCGTCGCACGCCACCGTGGCCGCCGGCGGCGGACGGCAGGGCGGGCAGGGCTTCTACGTCGAGCCGACGGTGATCGGCGGGCTGCGCCACGACGACCGGCTCAGTCAGCAGGAGATCTTCGGCCCGGTCATCACCGTGCAGTCCTTCGCCGATGAGGAGCAGGCGGTGGCGTGCGCCAACGGTGTGGACTACGGTCTGGCATCTTCGGTGTGGACCCGCGACGTGTCACGGGCGCTGCGGGTCTCGGCGGCGCTGGACTTCGGCTGCGTGTGGATCAACACCCATATTCCGCTGGTGGCCGAGATGCCCCATGGCGGGTTCAAGTCGTCGGGCCACGGCAAGGACCTGTCGATGTACGGCTTGGAGGACTACACCCGCGTCAAGCACGTGATGGCCTATACGGGTCAGCCCGCCTGATTCAGAAGACGCCGTCGGTCAGCAGCGTGGCCACGAAGCGGTAGATGTCGTCGACGGTGAGCTCGACACCGTCGACCTCGACGTCGATCAGGTTCGACAACAGGTCGTCAGTGGGTTTCCAGCACCGTTCGGCGATCTTGAGGTCGACGTACTGATACAGCGCCTCTTCGTCTCGCGGCGACATCGGCGCGGTGGCCCACCGGGCGAACAACGGCCAGTCCTCTTCGGGGAAACCGAATGCCTCGCACAGTGCGGTGGCTGAATTCTGGCGTGCGACAATGGAATCGGTGATGCCAGGCCATTCAGGCATGCTGGCCTCCTCGGACGAATCGGAAAAGCGATTAGCGGCGTACCTTCGCCACAACGTTTAGATAGCCACGCTATCTTCCCGATTCACGGGATGCCGTCACGCAGATCACAGCGCGCGCGTGAGCCTCGTCCCACCCGGAGTGACGGTGGGATCCACGTCACCGCTTGACGTCGCTGACACACAAGGTGTCCCGATGCCGTGGGGCATGGGACACCTTGTGCCGCCCGGATCACCGGGCGCGGCTGCTACCGGTGGGCGAGGCGTTGTCCGCGCTGGCCGCCGTTGCTGCGAAACATGTTGCGCCAGCTGCGACGGCGCGGTTGCGCGGAATCCGCGGTCGGCCCGATGACCTCGGTGCGCTGATCCGCCATCGCGGGCTCAGACCGGTCGGCGGGTACCGCTGCGGCGGGCGCGGGCTCGGCGACCGCGGTCGTCGTACGGTCCGCCCACTCGACGTCACGCACGCTGCGCACCGAGATGCGGCCGAGCGCGGCGCCGCCCAGGAGCACGATCAGCGCGCCCAGGCCGTAGAAGTACGTCAGCTCCAGCGCCACCCGCTTGGCCTCGGTGGCCGCGACCGGCGCACCGGCATCGCCGATTCCGAGCGGGCCTGCCAGGGCACGCCCGATGACGAACCAAGCACCGCCGGCAACGGCGAGCCAGCCGCCGAACATGGCCGTCGCCCGGTTACGTGACACCAGCAGCATCAGACCACCCAGCGCGGTCACCGCCCCGGGTAGCACCTCCAGCCAGCCCCGTCCGGTGGTCCACGTCCACGCCTGGTCGGGGCTGAACGCGAAATTGAACAGCGGACCGACGAACGGAATGAGCGCACCCCACGCACCCAAGAGAATTAACAGCAAACCGCTTGCGGCGCCCCGACTGCGTCGCATGTGCAGTCGGCCGCCCCTGGTGGGTACACGAGTATCGGTCATGATGCCTCCTTGATCCCCGGCTGATTACCCGCGTCGACGCCCGCGTAACCCGACATCGCTACGTTGGGCGGTATGCGGCTTGACGGTGAGGCGGCGCGGGAAGTGCTGGCCGACACGTGGGAGCGTTGGGCTCGTCGGTGCAGCCGGCTCAGCGCCGAGGAATGGGCGACGCCCACCCGCTGCGAGGACTGGGATGTCGCGGCGCTGCTCGCCCATGTCTGCCCGGATCCGGCGATGTTCGCCCGGCTCGCCGAAGCGGTCGTCGACCCGCCGGCAGCGGTCACCGACGCCGCGGTGCTGTTGCGGCGCTTCAACGCACCCGACGGGGTCGCCAACACGAACGCCGGCAGCCTCGCCGAACAGGCCAGGTCTGACGCCGCGGCGTTGACTCCGGAGGCGGCGGCGCGTCGGTTCGCCGAGTCCGCCCGCACCCTGCGCGCGACCGCCGTGCCGGCAAACACCGTGATTGCCTATCCGTACGTGGGCAGCACCACGCTCGCGGTGATCACCGAGACCGCGCTGATGGAGGCCACCGTGCATCTGCTCGACCTCGCGGCCGCGGTCGGCGGTGTCGAACCGTCCCCGCAGGCGCTCGCGGCGACCCGTGACCTGCTGATCTCCGTTCCGGACGCGACGGCCGCCGTCGAGGTGCTCGCCGGCCGCGCCGCCCCCGAGCGCGCGGTACCCGCGATCCGCTGACTTCGGCGCCGCTACAGCGGCACAGCGAACGCCAGCAGCACGACCGTGAGCAGCGCGAACAGACCTTGGGTGAGCGCGGCGAAACCCTTCACACGCCGACGCTCTCCACCCGCACGATCGGTGGTATCGCCAGCATGAGCAGGCCGGTCAACGCCATCCACACGACCGTGCTGAAGGCGCCGGGCAGCCCGATCCAGGTGTGCAGCAGCGCGGGCACGCCGAGTACGCCCAGCGCCGCCGACCATTTCGGCAGCACCGCGGTGCGCCAGACCACGTACGCGGTCGCGAAAATCACTGCGGCAGCGCCGAGTTGGCTGTAGTGGTACAGCCAAGCCGCCAACCCGAGGTACGGCTGCGCGTACTCGACGACGCTCAGGTCGTCGAACTGCACGACGGCCGCCGGCACGGCCACCTCGGCGGCCAGGCCCGCGGCCGTCAGCGCGACGAACACCGAGGCACCGATGACCGCGGTGTAGAACGCGCCCGTGGCGCCGGTGGCTGACCGAAGCGTGGCCATGAGCACGCCGAGGAACAAGATGCCGAGCACGATGTGCGCGACCGGCAACGTGCCGTTGGCGGTGAGAAACGCTGCGGCGCTGTCGAAGTAGGCTCGCGCGCCGCCGGCATCCGCGGGGGCCTCGGGAGATCCGATGAGGTAGGCAGGGACGATCGCGGCCGCCGATGCGATTCCGCACAGCCCGCCGAGCCGTATCGTTCCGCTGCCCATCGCGATCCCCTACTCGAACAGTCCCGGCTGGCCCAAGCCGCTGACCCTGGTCGGCGGGGTCATCCCCAGGTGCGTCCACGCCTGCGGGGTGGCCACCCGGCCACGCGGGGTGCGGGCGATCATTCCCGCCCGCACCAGAAACGGCTCACACACCTCCTCGACCGTGGTGGCCTCCTCCCCCACCGCGACGGCCAATGTCGACACGCCGACCGGGCCGCCGCCGAAACTTCTTGTGAGCGCCGACAATACCGCCCGGTCGAGCCGATCGAGGCCCAGTTCGTCGACGTCGTACACCTCCAACGCCGCCTTGGCGATGTCGCGGGTGATGACCCCGTCGGCCCGTACCTCGGCGTAGTCGCGGACCCGGCGCAGCAGCCGGTTGGCGATGCGCGGCGTTCCGCGGGAACGCCGGGCGATCTCGGCGCCCGCGTCGGCGCCCAACTCGATGCCCAAAATGCCGGCCGAACGCATCAGCACCTGCTCGAGCTCGGCCGGTTCGTAGAAGTCCATGTGGGCGGTGAAGCCGAACCGGTCGCGCAACGGGCCGGTCAGCGCGCCAGAGCGGGTGGTGGCGCCGACGAGCGTGAACGGCGCGACCTCCAGCGGAATCGACGTCGCTCCAGGGCCTTTGCCGACCACGACGTCGACGCGGAAGTCCTCCATCGCCAGATACAGCATCTCCTCGGCGGGGCGGGCGATGCGGTGGATCTCGTCGATGAACAGCACGTCGTGCTCGACGAGGTTGGACAGCATCGCCGCCAGATCACCCGCCCGCTCCAGCGCGGGCCCGGAGGTGACCCGCAGCGACGAGCCGAGTTCGGCGGCGATGATCATCGCCAGCGACGTCTTGCCCAGCCCGGGCGGCCCGGACAGCAGGATGTGATCGGGTGTGCCGCCGCGGTTCTTGGCGCCTTCGATGACCAGCTGCAGCTGTTCGCGTACCCGGGGCTGGCCGATGAACTCGCCGAGCGAGCGCGGGCGCAGGCTGGCGTCGATGTCGCCCTCCCCGACCGTCAGCGCCGGCGACACCTCCCGCTCGTCGGGTTCCTCGGACTCGTCGAACCGGCTCACTTCTTACCTAACATCGACAGCGCCGCGCGCAGCGCGCTGGACTGGGTGGCTTCGGGGTCGTTGGCCAGCACCTTGTCGGTGGCCTCCTCGGCCTGCTTGGCGGCAAAGCCAAGGCCCACAAGGGCTTCCACCACCGGGCCGCGCACCGAGTGGCCGTTCACCGCGGCGGCGCCCGTCGGCGTGACCGCACCCATCTTGTCCCGCAGGCTGAGCACCATCAGCTCGGCGGTCTTCTTGCCCACCTTGGGAATTCGCGTCAGCGCGGTGATGTCGCTCTCGGCGATGGCTTGGCGCAGGGTGGGTCCGTCGTACATGGCGAGCGCACCCAGCGCGATGGAGGGCCCGATTCCGGAGACGCCGAGCAGCGTCAGGAACAGGTCGCGGGCGTCGCCGTCGGGAAAGCCGTACAGCGTCATCGAGTCCTCGCGCACGATCATCGCGGTGATCAACCGCGCTTCGCTGCCCCGGCGCAACGTGGCCAGCGCGGACGGTGTCGCCATCACCTTGTAGCCCACCCCGGCCGCCTCGATGACGACGTGGTCGAGGGCGATGTCGAGGACCTCGCCGCGAATGGATGCGATCATCGTGCTGCTCTCACTTTGGCCTGCTGGGCGGCCTGCTGGGCCTTTAACCTCGCGTTGTACTTGCGTTTCTGCTCGGCGGCCAGCGCCTCGGCGGCGGCCATCCGCGCGATCATGGGGGCGCGCCAGCAGTGGCAGATGGCCAGCGCCAACGCGTCGGCGGCGTCCGCGGGCGTCGGCTTGGTCTGCAGCGCGAGGATCCTGGTGACCATCGCGGTGACCTGCGCCTTGTCGGCGTTGCCGTTGCCGGTGACAGCGGCCTTGACCTCGCTGGGCGTGTGGAAGTGCACATCGATGTCGCGTTTGGCCGCAGCCAACGCGATGACCCCGCCGGCCTGCGCGGTGCCCATCACGGTCGACACGTTCTGCTGGGAGAACACCCGCTCGATCGCGATGACGTCGGGTTTGTGGGTGTCCATCCAGTACTCGACCGCGTCGCTGATGGTGAGCAGCCGGTGGTGCAGCGCCTGGTCGGAGGGGGTGCGAACGACGTCGACGTCCAACGCGATGACTTGCCTGCCCGTGCCGCCCTCGATGACCGACAGGCCGCAGCGCGTCAACCCGGGATCGACGCCCATCACCCGCACGGCCGCTCCTTCTGTGAACACTTGTTCGAGAGCTTAGCCGGAGAAGTCGACACCGCCGGGCAGGACACGCTCGGGGCTGCGTTCCTCACGCCGAACGGGACGAATTGGTCGAAAAGTGCGAGCGAAATCCACCAAAACGTCGGTCTCGGCGGAAAGGGAGGAGTCAGTCCTCGCTGTCGAGCTCGGCCGCGACGTCGTCGGGGATGTCCATGTTGGTGTAGACCTCCTGCACGTCGTCGAGGTCCTCGAGCGAGTCGACCAGCTTCATGATCTTGCGCGCACCTTCGAGGTCGACGGGCACGGTCACCGACGGTTCGAAACCGGCCTCCGCCGACTCGTAGTCGATGCCGGCGTCCTGCAGTGCGGTGCGCACCGCGACCAGATCGCCGGGCTCGGAGATCACCTGGAAGCTGTCGCCGAGGTCGTTGACCTCCTCGGCGCCGGCCTCGAGCACGGCGGTCAACACGTCGTCCTCGCTCAGGCCGTCCTTGTCGAGGGTGACCACGCCCTTGCGGGAGAACAGATACGCCACCGACCCGGGGTCGGCCATGTTGCCGCCGTTGCGGGTCATCGCCACCCGGACCTCGCTGGCCGCGCGGTTGCGGTTGTCGGTGAGGCACTCGATCAGCACCGCGACGCCGTTGGGGCCGTAGCCCTCGTAGGTGATGTTCTGGTACTCGGCGCCGCCGGCTTCCTCACCGGCCCCGCGGCGACGGGCCCGCTCGATGTTGTCGTTGGGGACCGAGTTCTTCTTCGCCTTCTGGATCGCGTCGTACAGCGTCGGGTTGCCGGCCGGGTCACCGCCGCCGACCCGCGCCGCCACCTCGACGTTCTTGATCAGCTTGGCGAACATCTTGCCGCGGCGGGCGTCGATGACGGCTTTCTTGTGCTTGGTGGTGGCCCACTTGGAATGGCCGCTCATTCAGGTCGTACCTCTTTCGTGCGCGCTTCCGCGCCAAGTTTCGTGCGTTGAGTCCGCCCGACGAGTCTACGTGGGACTTTGACGTGTCACCGCACAGCGTCGGGCGGCGTCACCGCGACGATTCGGTAGTCGACGGCGGCGGGCCAGCCGATGTGGCCGGCGAGGTGCACCTGGATCCACGTCGGCGCACCCGACGGGTCGTCGGTGAAGGTGGCCGCGGCGTGGACGATGGCCGCCGTCTCCCCCGACGCGCGAAGCGCCACCGACGCCGTCAGCGTCGCGTTTCCCAGCGCACCCCGGGCATACGGCAGACAATCGGGAACGAAGAACGCCGTCTGAAAGTTGGGCACCCGGATGCCCTTCGGCGCGTTCGGCGCCCTGCGTAGGGTCAGCCCGCTGACCTGGGGTTTGCCGTCGAGCCAGGCCGTGCCGGTGTAGTCGGTGCGGCGCGCCTCGCCGCCGTCGGCCAGCCGCACCAGGGTGTCGATGCGCGGCTGCGGCTCCACCTCGATGAGGGTCACCCCCGCATCCGATCACACCTCCGAACGTCCGCGCGCCAAGTTGCCGCCCCGGTTTCACATCGAACTTACTCAGCAGTAAGATGCTTGCCATGTCGTTCTCGTTGGAGCTCTCCCCCGACCTCATCCATGTCCGGGACTGGGTGCATGACTTCGCCGCCGACGTGATCCGACCGGCCGCCGCCGAGTGGGACGAACGCGAAGAGACGCCCTGGCCGATCATCCAGGAAGCCGCCAAGGTGGGCATCTACTCCATGGAGTTCTTCGCCGAGCAGTCCGCGGAGCCGTCCGGATTGGGCATGTTGACCGCGTTCGAGGAAATGTTCTGGGGCGACGCCGGAATCGCGCTGTCGATCCTGGGCACCGGGCTGGCCGCGGCCTCCCTGGCCGCCAACGGCACCCCCGAACAGATCGGCGAATGGGTGCCGCAGATGTTCGGCACGGTCAACGACCCCAAGGTCGCCGCGTTCTGTTCGTCGGAACCGGGCGCCGGGTCCGACGTCGGCGCCATTCTCACCCGCGCCCGCTATGACGAGGCCACCGACGAGTGGGTGCTCAACGGCACCAAGACCTGGGCCACCAACGGCGGCATCGCCGAGGTGCACGTCGTCGTGGCCTCGGTGTATCCCGAGCTCGGCACCCGTGGCCAGGCCACCTTCATCATCCCGCCCAACACCCCCGGGTTCCGGCAGGGCCAGAAGTTCCTCAAGCACGGCATCCGGGCCTCGCACACCGCCGAGGTGGTGCTCGAAGACGTGCGCATCCCGGGCCGGCTCATCGTCGGCGGCCGCGAGAAGTTCGAGGAACGCATCGCGCGGGCCCGCGAGGGCAAGAGCGCCAAGAGCCAGGCCGCGCTGGCCACCTTCGAGCGCACCCGCCCGACCGTCGGCGCGATGGCCGTCGGTGTCGCCCGCGCGGCCTACGAGTACGCGCTGGATTACGCGTTGCAGCGCGAGCAATTCGGCCGCAAGATCGCCGAATTCCAAGCCATCGCCTTCAAATTGGCCGACATGAAGTCGCGCATCGACGCGTCGCGGCTGCTGGTGTGGCGCGCGGGCTGGATGGCCCGCAACGGCAAGTCGTTCGACAACGCCGAGGGCTCGATGGCCAAGCTCGTCGCCAGCGAGACCGCGGTCTATGTCACCGACGAGGCCATCCAGATCCTCGGCGGCAACGGCTACACGCGCGACTACCCGGTCGAGCGGATGCACCGCGACGCGAAGATCTTCACGATCTTCGAGGGCACCAGCGAGATCCAGCGCCTGGTGATCGGCCGCGCGGTCACCGGCCTGCCGCTGCGCTGACCGGCGATTTCGGCGCGCTGACAGCCCGTCACGGGGCATAAGCGCGCCGAAATCACTCAGGAGAGCAGGTCGACGAACAGCTTGTGGATGCGGCGGTCGCCGGTCATCTCCGGATGAAACGCCGTCGCGAGCATGCGGCCCTGCCGCACCGCGACGACGTGGCCCGCCGCCTCGCCGAGCACCTGCACGCCCGGCCCGACGCGCTCCACCCACGGCGCTCGGATGAACACCGCGTGCACCGGCCCGTCGAGCCCGTCGAACGCGATGTCACCCTCGAACGAATCGACCTGGCGACCGAAAGCGTTGCGCCGCACGGTGATATCGATCGCCTTCAACGGCGTGGCCTCGCGTCCGGCGGCACCGGCGTCCAGGATCTCCGACGCCAGCAGGATCATGCCCGCACACGATCCGTAGGCGGGCATCCCCTCGGCCAGCCGGGCGCGCAGCGGTTCGAGCAGCTCGAGTTCCCGCAGCAGATGGCTCATCGTGGTGGACTCCCCGCCCGGGATCACCAACGCGTCCACCCGCTCCAGCTCACTCAACCGCCGCACGGTCGACACCTCGGCGCCGGCTTCGCGCAGCGCGGCGAGGTGCTCACGGGTGTCGCCCTGCAGTGCCAGCACACCGACGTGCGGCGTACTCATGGCTTGTAGTCGCGCTTGTAGCGGGTCAGCCCCTCCTGCATCACCGCGGCCACCATGTCGCCGTACTGGTTGAAGATCTTGCCCTGGCACAGTGACCGTCCGCCCGAGGCCGACGGCGAAGACTGGTCGTAGAGCAGCCACTCGTCGGCCCGGAACGAGCGCATGAACCACATGGCGTGGTCCAGCGAGGCGACCTGCAGGTGCTGGCGTACCTCCGGATAGTTCACCTGCGCCGAACCCAGCAGGGTGAGGTCGCTCATGTAGGCCAGCGCGCAGATGTGCAGCACGCGGTCGTCGGGCAGCGGGTCGCGGTGGCGGAACCACACCTGCTGCTGGGACGCCTTGCCGGGCAACAGCGTGAGCTGATCGCGCGGAACCAGGCGCACGTCCCACTCGGCGAACTGCGCGAACCCCGCGTCGTCGAACGCGCCCTGGGAGATGAAGCTCGGCAGGTCCTCGGGTGGCGGCGCGACGGGTACGGCGTCCTGGTGCTCGATACCGCTCTGGTCGGTCTGAAACGACGCCGACATCGAGAAGATGGTCTCGCCGTGCTGGATGGCGTTCACGCGGCGGGTGACGAACGACCCGCCGTCGCGCAGCCGCTCGACGATGTAGACCGACGGGGCGCGGGCGTCACCCGGCCGCAGGAAGTAGCCGTGCAGGGAGTGCACCTCAAACCGCGGATCCACGGTGCGCACCGCCGAGACCAGCGACTGGCCGGCCACGTGTCCGCCGAATGTCCGTTGGAAGTAACCGGATTCGGGGCTGAAGACACCGCCGCGGTAGATGTTGACCTCGAGCTGCTCGAGGTCGAGGATCTGTTCGATCGACACGAGATGTGTTTACCAGCCGCGTTCGGCGAGCCGATGCGGGGCCGCAACGTCCTCGACGTTGATGCCGACCATCGGCTCCCCGAGCCCGCGTGACACCTTTGCCAGCACGTCAGGGTCGTCGTAGAAGGTGGTGGCCTTGACGATCGCGGCGGCGCGGGCCGCCGGGTCGCCGGACTTGAAGATGCCGGAGCCGACGAACACGCCCTCCGCGCCGAGCTGCATCATCATGGCCGCGTCGGCGGGGGTCGCGATGCCGCCCGCGGTGAACAACGTCACCGGCAGCTTCCCGGCCCGCGCCACCTCGACCACCAGATCGTAGGGCGCCTGCAATTCCTTTGCGGCGACATACAATTCGTCTTCGGACATCGACGTCAGACGCCGGATCTCGCCGCCGATCTGACGCATGTGGGTGGTCGCGTTGGAGACGTCGCCGGTGCCGGCCTCGCCCTTGGAGCGGATCATCGCCGCGCCCTCGGTGATGCGGCGCAGCGCCTCGCCGAGGTTGGTCGCCCCGCACACGAACGGCACGGTGAACTTCCACTTGTCGATGTGGTGGGCGTAGTCGGCGGGGGTGAGCACCTCGGACTCGTCGATGTAGTCCACGCCGAGGCTCTGCAGGATCTGCGCCTCGACGAAATGGCCGATGCGGACCTTGGCCATCACCGGGATCGTGACCGCCGAAATGATGCCCTCGATGAGATCAGGATCACTCATCCGCGCGACCCCGCCCTGGGCGCGAATGTCGGCAGGTACGCGTTCGAGGGCCATCACGGCCACCGCGCCCGCCCCCTCGGCGATGCGCGCCTGCTCGGGGGTGACCACGTCCATGATCACGCCGCCCTTGAGCATTTCGGCCATGCCGCGCTTGACTCGTGCGGTGCCGGTCTGCGACACGGACCCGTCGTTCGCCGCGGTTTCCACTGCTATCTCCTCCAGATCGCTACTGATCCACTGTAATGGCGGCCGCAAATGCGTTTATTTCGCAGCATCAGCGAATCGATTGCAGCTGCCGCCGCGGCACGGTGTCCCGCGCGTCGGCCAGCTCGTCGGCCAGTTCGTTGGCCTGAGCCAGCAGCTCGCCGAGTTGCACGGGGTACACAGCTTCCCCGCTGGCGACCAACTCGTGGATCATTGTCTCATCGCACCAGCGGTAGCCGTGAATGTAGGACCGCTCCAGACCGGTTCGCCCGGCCGGCGAGGGTTCGAACCGGCGGGTGCGGTGCACGAAGAACATCTCCTCGCTGCGGATCACCGACCCGTTGAAGTCGATCACCGCGTTGCGCCGCCACACCGGCCCGATCATCTGGTCGGGCTCCACCCGCAGCCCCGTTTCCTCTTCCACTTCGCGTGCCGCGGCCCCCTGCAGCGTCTCACCCTGTTGTACGGCCCCGCCGACCGTGAACCACCAGCGCGGCGCCGGGTCGCGCGCGGCGCCGACGAACGCCGGGTCGGATCCGCTCAACAGCAGCACCGCGCCGGACTCGTCCAGCAACACGACCCGCGCCGAAAGGCGCCGACTCACTCCCGACGTGGTATCCGCCCGTTCGGCGATCTCGAAATACGTTGGCAGCGCGGCGGTCCCGCCGAGCCGCAGCAACCGCACCGCCGGACGTTCCCGCAGCGCGAGGGTGTCGCGGACGGCGTCGTTGTGGAAGCGGCGCGCCAGCAGCACCCGGGCCTCGGCGTCGGCGAGTTCGGCGACCAGAGCGACGGGCACCGACGCCGGATCCACCATCGCCAGCGCAGCGGACAGCTCGTTCTCGGCGACCTCGCGCGTCGACCGGGGAGCACGTTCGGCCGCGTCGGCCAGCGCCGCCAGCCGCTTGCCCTGTGGCCCGCCTCCGTAGGCGTCGGCGGCCACCGCACGGGCGACGACGGCCCGGCGCGCCAGCGCCCCGTCCAGGACCTGCCAGGACAGGTCGTAGCGCACATGCAGGCGGTCGAGCCGGTTGGCCGTCTGCAGCGCCCATCCGCCGATCGCGAGGAACACCACGACCAGGACCGCGAGCGTGATCACCACGACCCAGGTGATGGTCAACTCGCCACCTGCACCTTGATCCCCGCCCCCGCCACGGTCTCGTAGACCCGCATGATCTGGCGGGCCACCACCGACCAGTCATAGCGCCGCACCGCATCCGATGCCGCCGCGATGTAGCGCTCGCGCCGGGTGTCGTTCTCCAGCATTTCGATCAGGCCCTCGGCGAGCGCGGCGGAGTCGTCGACGGGGACCAACCGGCCGACCGCGCCGTCCATCAGCACCCGCCGGAAGGCGTCGAGGTCGCTGGCCACCACCGGGGTGCCGGCCGCCATCGCCTCCACGAGCACGATGCCGAAGCTCTCGCCGCCGGTGTGCGGCGCGCAGTAGACGTCGGCGCTGCGCATCGCCGACGCCTTCTCGCGGTCGTCGACCTGCCCGAGGAACCGCAGGTGCCGGGCCAGCTTCCCGGCGTTCTCGCGCAGTTGGTCGGCGTCGCCGCGGCCGACGATGAGGATCTCGATGTCCTCGAACCGCTCGACCAGCGTCGGCAGGGCCCGCAGCAGCACGGCCATGCCCTTGCGGGGCTCGTCGAACCGGCCGAGGAACAGCACCGACTTGCCCGGCCGCGGATAACCGTCCAGCAGCGGGGCGGACGCGAACGACTCGACATCGACCCCGTTGGGAATCTCGACCGCGTCGCTGCCCAACGCCTCCATCTGCCACCGCCGGGCCAGTTCGGACACCGCGATACGGCCGACGATCTTCTCGTGCATGGGTCGAAGGATCGGTTCGAACACACTGAGCGTCAACGACTTTGTCGTCGAGGTGTGGAAGGTCGCGACGATCGGGCCTTCGGCGATGTTGAGCGCCAGCATCGACAGGCTCGGAGCGTTGGGTTCGTGCAGGTGCAACACGTCGAAATCGCCCTCGGCCAGCCAGCGCTTGACCATGCGGTGGGTGGCGGGGCCGAACCGCAGGCGCGCCACCGAACCGTTGTACGGGATCGGCACCGCCCTGCCGCCGGACACCACGTAGTCCGGCAGGGTCACATCCGGCGACGACGGCGCCAGCACGCTGACCTCGTGCCCGTGGCCGCGCATCACCTCGGCCAGTTGCAGGACGTGGGACTGCACGCCGCCGGGCACGTCGAACGAATACGGGCACACCATGCCGATCCGCATCAGTTCGCTCCCAGTTTGGCGCGCCGCTCGGCGGGCAGATCGGCCAGCCATTGCGGCTGAATCATGTGCCAGTCTGCCGGGTGCGCGGCGATGTTGCGGGCGAACCGGTCAGCCAGCGCCTGGGTGATGACGGTGACGTCCCCTGACGAGGTGTCCACCGGCGGATACACCCCCATGCCCCAACCGTCCCCCTCGAACCAGCAGTGCGCAGGCAACAGGACCGCCCCGGTCTCGATGGCCAGCTTCGCCGATCCGGCGGGCATGCGGGTCGGTTCGCCGAAGAAGTCGACCTGGACACCGTTGCGGCTGAGGTCCCGTTCGGCCATCAGGCACACGATCCGGTTGTCGGACAGCCGTTCGCGCAGGATCTCGTACGCAGGGCGTTCGCCACCGGACGACGGCAGCACCTCGAACCCCAGGCTCTCCCGGTAGGCCACGAACCGGTTGTACAGCGATTCGGGTTTGAGGCGTTCGGCGACGGTGGTGAACGGGCCGTGGTTCTGCACCAGCCACACCCCGGCCATGTCCCAGTTGCCGGAGTGCGGAAGCGCCAGCACCACGCCGCGGCCGTGTTCCAGCGCCGCCCACACCCGGTCGACGTCGTGCACGAAAAGCTCGCGGCCGAGCGCTTCGTGGTCCATGGTCGGCAGCCGGAACGCCTCGCGCCAGTACCGCGCGTACGACGCCAGCGACGCCCGGATCAATCCGTCCGGCACCCGGTCGGGGGTGACGCCGATGACGCGGGCCAGGTTCTTGCGCAGCTGTTCTGGGCCACCGCCGCGCGCGGCATAGTGCGCCCCCGCGCCGAACGCGTTGCGCGCCACGACCTCCGGCATGGCGCGCACCAGGCGCCAGCCGGCCGCGAAGCCCCAGTCCGTCAACCGTCCGCTCAACGGGTTGCCCGACTGCGGTCCCGGCTGAGTGCTCGTCACGCCGGGTCCTCCCCCGGCGGGTGGGGTTCGCGGGCGTCGGGTTTGGTCAGCAGATCCATCGCGCCGGGCGAGGTGCGCACGCTGTGCACCCGCTGCCCGAGCGTGATGAGGCTGGTGATCGCCAGCACCCACATCGCCACGTGCAGCGCCCACGGCTGCGGAAAGAACGGCAGGTCCGAGACGCCGGCCCCGACGAGCACGATGATCAGCCGTTCGGGCCGCTCGATCAGCCCGCCCTCCCCGGAGAGCCCGCTCGCCTCGGCGCGGGCCTTGATGTAGGAGATGACCTGCGAGGTGACCAGGCAGATCGCGGTCGCCACCACGAGCGAGGTGCTGTGCAGGCCGAACGCGGCCCACCACAGCAGCCCGCAGAAGATCGCGCCGTCGCCGATGCGGTCGCAGGTGGCGTCGAGCACGGCACCGAACCGGGTGCCGCCGCCGCGCTCCCGGGCCATCGCGCCGTCGAGCATGTCGGCGAGCACGAAAAACCACACGGCGACCGCGCCCCACCACAACTGGCCGATCGGGAACAGGATCAGCGCGCCCAGCACCGAGCCGGCCGTGCCGAAGATGGTGATCATGTCCGGGGTCAGGCCCGCCCGCAGCGCGGCCTTGGCGATCGGCTTACTGAGCTTCTCGTAAGCCGCGCGGGTCATCAGGTAGAAGTTGCTCACTTCTGTTTTGCCCACTCCGTTGCCAGCAGTTGACGGGTCTCGCGCAGCAGCTGCGGCACCACCTTGGCGCCGCCGATGATCGTGATGAAGTTCGCGTCGCCGATCCAGCGCGGCACCACGTGCATGTGCAGGTGCTCGGCCAGCGAACCACCCGAGACCCTGCCCAGGTTGAGCCCGACGTTGAAGCCCATCGGGTTCGAGACGCTCTTGATCACCCGGATCGACTTCTGGGTGAACGCCATCAGCTCGGCGCTCTCGGCCTCGGTGAGGTCCTCCAGCTCCGACACCCGCCGGTAGGGCACCACCATGAGGTGGCCGGGGTTGTACGGGTAGAGGTTGAGCACCGCGTACACCAGCTCGCCGCGGGCCACCACGAGACCGTCCTCATCGGAGAGCGTCGGGATCTCGGTGAACGGCCTTGACCCACCGCTCTTTTCGCGCTGCGCCGGGGTCTCGGCGATGTAGCTCATCCGGTGCGGCGTCCACAGCCGCTGCAGGTGGTCGGGCTCACCGACGCCGTGGTCGACGATCGTGCGATCGTCGTCCAGTTCGGCTGCCGGCTGGTCGCGCAGGCTTTCGTCACTGGTCACGACTTGTTGCCCACCTTGAGTAGTTCCGCGGTGGGAGCGGCGTTTTCCCGGCTCGCCACCCAGTTGACGATGGCTTCGATCGCGTCGTCGCGCGGCACCCCGTTGAGCTGGGTGCGGTCGCCGAAGCGGAAGCTGACCGCCCCAGCCTCCACGTCGCGGTCGCCGGCGACCAACATGAACGGCACCTTCTGGTTGGTGTGGTTGACGATCTTCTTGGCCATCCGGTCGTCGCTGCTGTCCACCTCGGCGCGGATGCCGCGCAGTTTCAGTTGCGCGGCAACGCCGTTGAGGTACGGGATGTGGTCGTCGGAGACCGGGATGCCGACCACCTGCACCGGCGCCAGCCACGCCGGGAATGCGCCTGCGTAGTGCTCGGTGAGGATGCCGAAGAACCGCTCGATCGACCCGAACAGCGCACGGTGGATCATCACCGGCCGCTGCCGGGTCCCGTCGGCGGCGGTGTACTCCAACTCGAAACGCTCGGGGAAGTTGAAATCCAGCTGGATGGTCGACATCTGCCAGCTGCGCCCCAGCGCGTCCTTGACCTGCACCGAGATCTTCGGCCCGTAGAACGCCGCGCCGCCGGGATCGGGCACCAGGTCCAGGCCGGAGGCCTCACCCACCTCCGCGAGCACCGCGGTGGCCTCTTCCCAGAGTTCGTCGGAGCCGACGAACTTCTCCGGGTCCTTCGTGGACAGCTCGAGGTAGAACTCGGTCAGGCCATAGTCGGCGAGCAGATCCAGCACGAACCGCAGCAGCGAGGTCAGCTCGCCGCGCATCTGGTCGCGGGTGCAGTAGATGTGCGCGTCGTCCATCGTCAGCCCGCGCACCCGGGTCAGCCCGTGGACGACGCCGGAGAGCTCGTAGCGGTAGACGGTGCCGAATTCGAAGAGCCGCAACGGCAGTTCGCGATAGGACCGCCCGCGCGACCTGAAGATCAGGCAGTGCATCGGGCAGTTCATCGGCTTGAGGTAGTAGTCCTGGCCCGGCTTGCGCACCGTGCCGTCCTCGTTGTACTCGGCGTCGAGGTGCATCGGCGGGAACATGCCGTCGGCGTACCAGTCCAGGTGACCGGAGATCTTGAACAGCTCGGCCTTGGTGATGTGCGGGGTGTTGACGAACTGATAGCCGGCCTCGCTGTGCTTGCGCCGCGAATAGTCCTCGAGCTCACGCCGGATGATGCCGCCCTTGGGGTGGAAAACGGCTAAGCCGGAACCGATTTCGTCGGGAAAGCTGAACAGGTCGAGTTCGGCGCCGAGCCTGCGGTGGTCGCGGCGCTGGGCTTCCTCGATCAGCTCCAGGTGGCGGTCGAGGGCTTCCTGGGACTCCCAGGCGGTGCCGTAGATGCGCTGCAGGCTGGGGTTGTTCTGATTGCCGCGCCAGTAGGCCGCCGAGGTGCGGGTCAGCTTGAACGCCGGGATGAAGCGGGTGGTCGGAATGTGCGGCCCGCGGCACAGATCGCCCCACTCCCGTTCTTTGGTGCGGGGATTGAGGTTGTCGTAGGCGGTGAGCTCGTCGCCGCCGACCTCCATCACCTCTGGGTCGCCGGACTTGTCGTCGACGAGTTCGAGCTTGTAGGGCTCGTTGGCAAGTTCTTCTCGCGCTTGCTCTTTGGACTCATAGACGCGCCGCGAGAACAGCTGGCCTTCCTTGACGATCTGGCGCATCCGCTTCTCGAGCGCCTCGAGATCCTCTGGGGTGAACGCGCGCTCGACGTCGAAGTCGTAGTAGAAGCCGTCGGTGATCGGCGGGCCGATGCCGAGCTTGGCCTCGGGGAACAGATCCTGAACCGCCTGGGCGAGCACGTGCGCGGTGGAGTGGCGCAGCACGCTGCGGCCCTCCTCGGTGTTGGCGGCCACGGGCGTCACCTCGACGTCGGAGTCCGGCGTCCACGACAGGTCACGCAGCCGGCCCTCGGGGTCGCGCACGACGACGATCGCGTCGGGGGCGCCGCGGCTGGGCAGACCCGCCTCCCGAACCGCCGCGCCCGCGGTGGTCCCGGCAGCCACCCGGATCGGGGCTGCAGGGGCGTGGTTGACGGCGGCGCTCATCGGTGACTCTCCAGGTTCTCGAAGCAAATTTCCAACCAACTCAGGACGCGACCATGCTATCTAGGCGCTCGCTCAGGATCCCAAGCCAATGGGGCTGTTCAGCCAGGTCCACTCGATGCCGACCAGTCCGGCGCCCCACGCCAGCGCCCCGAGCAGCCACAGCGTCACCACCACGACCAGCGCGGTGAACACGCCGCCGAGCGCCTGCACGGTCCAGTGCTGACCGCGCAACCACGTCATCACCTCGTCGTAGCGCCTGCGGACCAGGAGAAGCGCGCGTCGCGCCCACATGAACTCAGTGGACAGGATGCCCAACCCGACGAACACGATGGCCCAGCCCGGCCCGGGATACGGGATCGCCACGATGCCGACGGCCAGCACCAGCAGGCCGACGATCCCGACAGTGATCCGGTACGCGAAGTCGATCCGGCGGCGTCGGCGCAGCCGCTCACGCCACCGCAGGAAGCGGTTGACCCGCTGGTCTTGCTGGTCCTGCTGGTCGGTCACGGTTGGCCCGGCTTGAGCTTGACGAACAGCGCCTCGGCGTCGGCCAGCACGGTGTCGCCGTCGAGCACCCGGCCCTCGATGAAGATCTTTCGGCCCTCGACGCGTTCGATGCCGGCGTCGACCTGCAGTTCCTTCTCGATCGGCACGATCTTGCGGTAGTTGACGTGCAGGAACGCTGTGCGCTGGTACGGTCCGTCGGTCAGCCGGAACGCGGCGTAGCCCAGGACGGAGTCGAACATCTGGGCAATGCACCCGCCGTGCACGGCGCCGTTGCGGCCGAGGTGGAACCGGCGGAAGCGCACGACGCCGCCGACCCGCCCGGCGTCGGTCTTGTGGTACTCCCCCGGGATGCCGAGCACGCTGCCCCGGTTCGGCAGGTCCAGGCGCCGGCCCGACGGCGACGTCCACTCGTCGACCTCGTAGGGCGCCAGCAGCTGGGAGAGCTTGTCGAGTAGGTCGGCGGCCTCGGTGATCACCTCGTCGGGGGCGTCGACCGCGCGGGCGTGGTCCTGCAGTGTGCGAACCCCTTCGACGAACCTGCCGTAGTCCGGGCCGCCCTTGGCGGTGGGCTGCGGCGGATTGAACCCGCCACCGGGATGCGCGTCGATGCTCACCCGCCCACCGTATTGCCTGCGGCGTTATTCGGCGGAACCGGCTTTGCTCAGCGTTTCGAACTCGTCGTCGGACAGCTCGATCGCCGCCGCGGCGACGTTCTCCTCGAGATGGGCGACCTTGGAGGTGCCGGGGATCGGCAGCATCACCGGGGAGCGTTTGAGCAGCCACGCCAGCGCCAGCTGCGACGGGGACGCGTCGTGGTCGGCGGCGATGCGCTGCAGCGGCCCGTCGGGCGCCGCCAACGGCCCGGCGGCCAGCGGAAACCACGGGATGAACCCGATGCGTTGGGCTTCGCAGGCCTCCAGCACCGGTTCGGCGGTACGCATGGTGAGGTTGTACATGTTCTGCACCGACACGATGTCGGCGACCTTCTGCGCGGCCTCGAGCTGCTCGACGGTGACCTCCGAGAGCCCGATGTGGCGGATCTTGCCCTCCTGCTGCAGCGCGACCAGCTCGCCCAGCTGATCCTCGAGCAGGAACTTGTCGTCGATGCGGTGCAGCTGGAACAGGTCAATGGTGTCGACGCCGAGGCGGCGCAGGCTCATCTCGCATTCCTGACGCAGGTACGGGGGGTAGCCCAGCACCGGCCACACGTCCGGCCCGGTGCGCAGCAGACCCGCCTTGGTGGCGATCACCACCCCGTCGTAGGGGTGCAGGGCCTCACGGATCAGCTCCTCCGAGACATAGGGCCCGTAGGAGTCGGCGGTGTCGATGAAGTTGACCCCCAACTCGACGGCGCGGCGCAGCACCCGGAGGCACTCGTCGCGGTCCTCCGGCGGGCCCCAGGTGCCTTTGCCGGTCAGCCGCATGGCGCCGTAGCCGAGGCGGTTGATGGTCAAGTCGCCGCCGAGGGTGAACGTTCCCGATGCCTGCGCGATGCTCGTTGTGCTCATAACCCGAACGTACGCCGCGGTTCGTGGACCCCGTGGCGCCGAGTGCGGCCCCGCCGCGCCGAATGTGTGGTCGTGTCACGGGTTCCCGCGGTCTGGCGTGCGGTAAGCCCACACTCGGCGAAGGAAGCGGGGTCCGCCGGTAGCGTCTGCCAGGGTGAAGCTGAGTGAGCTGGCGTCGCTGCCGTTGACCTACGCCGAGGTGGGCACCACGGCGGGACCGTTGCCGGAGGGTTATCAGCACGTGCAGAAGCGCGCGGTCATCGGCCGGGGCCGTAACCGTTTCGAGGAGGCCGCCGCGGCGGGGATGCGCTGGGGCATGCTGCGCGGGGCCGGAATCAGGGTTGAGGCGACGACGGACGTCGCGCAGGTGGGCTCGGAGGTGATCGTTCACCTCGGACCGGTGCGGGCGCCGTGTCGGGTGGTCTACGTGGTCGACGAACCCGATCGGCGCGGTTTCGCCTACGGCACACTGCCGGGCCACGCCGAATCCGGTGAGGAGTTGTTCTTGGTCCGTTACGACCCCGACAGTGACGAGGTGTATTCGGAGGTGACGGCATTCTCACGGCACGCCACCTGGTGGAGCCGGTTGGCGTCACCGCTGACGTCGCTGGTCCAGCGGGTCGTCACGGAGCGGTATCTGCGGGCGCTCTGAGTTTCAGCACAGCGTGTTTCACCGCCTGTCAGCCAGTAACGATCCGGGGAACTTCGGCCGGAGCTTGCGGTGCAACCGGACGCGGAATCTCGACGTTGTTCTCCTGCACGATCACCGGGTCGCCAACCTTGACGACGTCGAAGTACCACTCGGCGTCGTGGGGGCTCAGCCCGATGCAACCATGGCTGGTGTTCTCGTATCCCATCGCGTTGACGGCCCACGGGGCCGAGTGCACGAAGATGCCGCGCTGGGTGAGGCGGACGGCGTGGTCGACGGTCAGGTGGTAGCCGTCCTCGGCGGTGACAGGAATGCCGACGCTGCTCGAATCCATAACCACGTCACGGTCTTTGGACAGCACCGGGAAGGTGCCGACCGGCGTGGGGTACTTCTCTCTGCCCATGGTCGCCGGGAACACCCCCGGTTCGCCGAAGTGCGGGCGGTGGTGCGGCGCCGGCAGGGTCTCCGGCTCGACCCCGTCGATGGTCACCGTGAACGTGTGCTCGGCGATGTTGGCGACGGCGACGACGGCGGCACCGGTCACGATGCTGGTCTTCACGCCGCCCGCCGAAAGCGCCACCGTGCTGTGTGCGGGCCAGAACTCGTCGGGACTCCATTGCACGACGTTGGTCTCGAGCCACTCGAACTTGCCCGTCATGGGCGGTGACGAGGTGATGTTGAGGGCCTGTTCGGCTGCACGCTTGTCAAAGATCGGCGCGCGAAACGTCACCACCACCGGATGCGCCACGCCGACCACCTGATTTGGCGACGGCAGGATCGAGGTAATGACGTTGGTCAACGACCGGTTGGCCGCCGCCAGGCTTTGTTGAGCCGGGCCGGCGACCACGCTGGTAGCGACCACGATGGCAGCAAGCAGACACCGAACAACCCCACGCACGAATTTGGGCTCCCTCGAAATTTCTCTCGTGTTAATAAGATGCTATGGCCGGCAACACCATTGGATGGGTAAGGGCGCGTGGGCAATTCGGTTAAGTCTCAGTCACGGTTCGGCCACGGCCCGCGAATCAGACACCGAAACGCTGGGTGACTGTGATGCGCCATTCAGCGGCCAGCGAGCTCACAGAGGCAGATCGCTGTAGCAAATCTGTTGTAGAACAGGTTTAGTTTCCAGTCCGCGTGTGATGCGGTGGATTCGCGTAGTCGCGCGACGCTCATCGACGAGGCGCGTCGACGTGAAACCTATTGGTGTGCAGAGAATTTGGCCCGGTGACGAGTTGTCGCTCGCCACCGGGCCAAAGTCGGTACAGGGTTAGTTGGGTGCGGTCAGCTCGCCGGTCCGGGCATGATCGGCTGGCCGGGCTGTGGCGCGTCCGCCGGAGCCGGACCCGTCGGCTGTCCCTTGCCGCTGGCGCCTGCCATCTCCGTCAGCGGTGCGCCAACGGGAAGCGGAGCCAGCGGAGCACCCGCCGCGGCCACCGGAGGAACAAGAGGCGGCACGACCGGCGGCGGCACCACTGGCGGCGGAATCGGCGGCACCAGCGGCGGCGGCACTAGGGGTGGAACCAGTGGCGGCGGGATCACCGGCGGTGGTGCGACCGGAACCGGCCCGGGCAATGCCATTGGCACACCGGCCATATCGGTCAGCGGCAGGCAGGCGCCCGCGGGCGCCGGAGCCTCGCCGGCTGATGTCTCAACACATTCGTAGCCCCCGGTCATAAAGGGGACGGCCGAAGCCGCCGGGCTCAACGCCATGGCTACCCCGCACAACCCAGCCCCAACAACGGCTGTGATGTTGACTCGATCAAAGACCGTCATCGACGTCGATCCCTTCATTCACACTTAGATATTCCGCATCACTCATGCAGCAGAACTGCATGCCATACCGGAGTCGCGGCTATGCGACCGCGTTAATTATCAGCACGTAATTTCGGGCGACACGCCACGCCGCACCGCACCGTTTCCAAATGGTGACCCGCATGGGAGCGTCGAGTGTCATTCCGCCTGCCTGGCACCCAACGAGGGTGCGTGATGTGATGGAAATCGCCTAGTTGCAGCGCTTTTGGTTATCCAACCGTTGCCAACAAGAGTCGCTCTCGTCATCGACGGCGACGCCGAACTGTGCCCTCCAGACCACGACGGCCCGCGTTCAACGTTTCGTTCGTTGACAAGAGGGCATTTCTGTTCCAGGCAGAGCTACTAGGTCAGGGGCTGATATCTGATGGCTGTGGAATCCAGGCCCACCGCCGACGCGTCGATCGGCGAGTTGATGGGTCAGTTGTCGAGGCAAACGTCGCGGCTGGTCCGCGACGAGATGCGGCTAGCGCAGAAAGAGTTCCAGGAGTCGGCCAAGCACGCGGGCATCGGCGCCGGCCTGTTCAGCGTCGCGGGCCTGCTGGCCTTCTTCGGGATCGCGACGTTCATCACGGCTGGCATCGCCGCGCTGGCGCTGGTGCTGCCGGTGTGGGCGGCCGCGCTGATCGTCGGCGGCGTGCTGTTCGTCGCTGCCGGTATCGCCGCGCTGGTGGGACGCAAACAGACAGACGAAGTCACCCCGGCGGTACCTCGGACGGTCGAGACGGTGAAAGCCGACATCGACGAGCTGAAAGGGGCACGGTCATGACCACCCCTGATTCCACTCGCCCCGAGCCGGGCCCCTCGGCGGGGATCGAGGACATCGAGGCCGACATCGAGCAGACCCGCGCCGAGCTGAGCCAGACGGTGCAGGCGTTGTCGTCGAAGCTCGACGTCAAGGAACGCACCAAGCAGAAGGCCGCCGACACCAAGGAGCGGGTGGTGGAGAAGGCCGATGCGCTGAGGCACACCGCCACCGACAACCCGTCGCGCACGGTGCCGATCGCCGTGGCTGCGGTGCTCGCGCTGGTGGTCGGGATCGTGATTTGGCGGCGCCGACACTGGGAGCGCGCAGGAAATAAGGGGGGGTGGTCCCGACTGGGATCGAACCAGTGACCTTCCGCGTGTGAGGCGGACGCTCTCCCGCTGAGCTACGAGACCGGCAGGCCCGACCCCGAGAGGTCGAACGACGTCGAAGACTAGCACGTTCGAGGGTACCGGCCCGAATCGCCGAGGCCGTCTTGCTGGCGGTTCGCGGGCCTGAGGCCACTGCGCCGGCGGCCCGCGATCAAGCACGGGATGGCGGTACGGGCCAGCGCTTCTCGGCCGGATGTCGTGAGTTACGGCTAGTCTGGTGGGTGACCCGAGCGGCGACGCGACGACGCCGTCTCGGGATTTGTGCAGGTACGCCTGCGTGGACTATCGTCGTGCTTCGCGACGGGCGACGTGTCGTTCGTGGCGCGCGGATGTAGCGCAGTTGGTAGCGCATCACCTTGCCAAGGTGAGGGTCGCGGGTTCGAATCCCGTCATCCGCTCGAAGGTGCGGTGGCATCAACCCCAGCGGTGGAGTGGCCGAGTGGTGAGGCAACGGCCTGCAAAGCCGTGCACACGGGTTCGATTCCCGTCTCCACCTCAACGAAGGACCCCGGCGCGATTAGCTCAGCGGGAGAGCGCTTCCCTGACACGGAAGAGGTCACTGGTTCAATCCCAGTATCGCGCACCACAGTTTGTGCAGGTCAAGTTACGTTTCTAGAGTCGGCGTTATCACGAACGGCCCGCCTGGGATGAAGGGGCTTCGCATCTCAGCCTGGCCAAGACGATAGCTAGGACGCCGCTAGCCGAGTGAATCCCAGAAATCCCTGAGCACCGCTGCTCCGCGAGCCGGATCCTCCACCATCCACCAGTGGCCCAGTCCGTCGAGCACTTCGGTGCGGGCTCCCGCTCGCTCCGCCGCCCGGCGCCGAGTCTCGTCTGAGCCGATGTACGGGTCTTCGGTCGCCAGCAGCGAAAGGCCCGGTTTGGCCGCCGCGTTCTCCAGGTCGCGGCCGGCCTCCGCCATCGCGGGTTGTGCAGCCGAGCGATACAGCTGCAGGATCGCCCGCCCCATCTCCGGACCCTGAGCCGGCGCGATCTTCAACCCGATGTCCAACGGAATGCCGAACGTGGCCATCCGTTCGGCCCTGTCCTGAACGGTGCCTCCTAGCAGCTCGTCGACGAGCTTCTCCCCCTCGCCCGGCGTCTGCCACACCTGGGCAAGGTCGTGCCATACGTAGTCGGGGTCGAACAACCCGACGACATCGCTTGCCCAGCTGCGCACCAGTTCCGGGCGATGCATCACCACGTTCACCACATGGCCGCCGCCCCAGTCGTGTCCCACGAGGTCGACCGGCTGGTCAATGCCCTCCAAGTGGTCCTCCAGCCAGTCGCGATACGCAAGGTATGTCCCCGAGAATCCTTCAGGTAGCGGGGCGCCGAACCCCGGCGGTGACAGGCACATCACGTCCTTGCGTCCCAGGGCATTGATCAGCGGGCCCCAGATCGCGTCGGTTTCTGGATTACCGTGCACCAGAACGACAGTCATGAGCGCCATCCTCGCACGCCGCCGCCGCGTGAGGATGTGTTTGACCGCCGTGGGCGAGCGCTGCGGCGCGAGGTGCTCACCGTGTCCGCGCTCCCTGCCGTTCGCGCCCAACGCTCTCGGGTCACAGCGTCACGCCGTCCACGACGCCCGCTAGCTGAGGCGGCTCGGGCTGCGATGCGCGTCGCCGACGACGCCGGTTGACGGCCGCAACCCGATAGATGAACGACGGGTCGAACAGGCGTGACGGCGGCTCAACCAGGCCGACCACCCTGAAGAACTGGGCATGGACCACGGGGTCGGTCTCACAGGCGGTCAGCACCCACTCGGAGAACCGGTTCGTCAGCTGCATCGCGCGCGTTCGTCGCCCCTCCACCTCCGGAAAAGCCAGGTCAGACCCTGCGGCCAGGCGCCAGGCCACCCCAATCGATTTCGCCGCGGCTCGAAAGTAGCGCCGCGACAGGCCGGAGGCCCCGCGGCGCAACGCGTCGCGCAATGCCAGAGCGTCCATCGCCGCGACCGACATCCCTTGGCCGTAAACCGGATTGAAGCTACACATCGCATCCCCGGTGACCACCAGCCCTTCGGGGAAGCGCCGCATCTTGTCGTAGCGCCGCCACTGGCTCGACGGCAGCCGGTGCTGCACCACCGGCTCTACGGGGTCACCTCCGTGCACCGCCGCCAGCACGTGCGCTGGAGCGTAGTCCCGCGCGAAGGACACCATGCCGGCCAGATCGCGGGGCGGTTGGTGCCCCACCATCCCGAAAACAGTGAAGATCCACACGTTGTTCTCGTAGCCGACCAGAAACGCTCCCGTCGGCCTGCCAGGGGCGGCCCCGATCAGCGTCATCATCTCCTTCACAGTCCCCGGCGGGATCCGCAGCATCTGGCTCACATACGTCGTGTGCGTGACGATGTGGTCCTCAGCCGGTCGCCCATACCCGAGGCTTTCCAGCAAGGCCGGTGTGTGGGCAGCCCGGCCCATGGCGTCGACGACGAGATCGGCCGTCAGGTCCTTCTCGGTTCGGCCGTCTCGCTGCACCACCCGAACGCCGGTGACCCGCTTGCGATCTGGCGTCGCGGTCAACTCCGCCACGTCGTGGCCATCGACGATCGTCACGTTCTCGAGAGCACGCAGCCGCCGCCGGACATGGCACTCCAACATTGGTCTGCTCGGCTGATACATCGCGTCCGCCTTCGGATCGATAACGGCCTTGCCGGATCGTGGCATCACGTGCCCACTGAGGGAGACGTAAAGCCGGGAGTACTCGGCGTCGTCCCACACCGGAGCGCCGTCGGCGACCAATTCATCGAGGATCCCGGGGAACAGCTCATCCAACGTCTTGGCGCCGCGCGCCAGCAGGGCATGGACGTGGCGGCCCTGCGGCACCCCCCGCCGGTTCGTCGGTTCGTCGGGCAGCGCATCACGCTCGACCACCGTGACGCTCCGATAGCAGCCGGCCAGCACCCTGGCCGCGAGCAGTCCGCTCATGCTCGCCCCCAGAACGATTGCGCGCTCTCCGAGTACCGGCATGCTGAACTCCTAACCTCGTCGTCACCGGTAGCGCGGCGGGCCCCTCGAAGTGGACAGCCGCATCCGCCGCGCATCGAGACCGGCGAAAAGAAGTATTTGGCTGCGCCGAGGGGGGCGCCTAGAGTAGTCGGCTACGCGAATCCCTCTGCGGAACTCGGCGAGCGGGGCAACCGGTCGCAAATCCCAGCTCAAGTGCATTTTGACCAGGCCGATAAATTCGAGTAGTCGACTACGCTAGGCCCGCGGCATACCGCGGCAGCACCCTCGATCAGGCCACTACTCCGGCACACATCGAGGGGAGCTGACCATGGTCGAGACGATCGAACGAGCCGATCTGCGCACACTGCCGCCGGCACCGAGGAATCCCTTGCCCCGCCGGCAGCAGGTGAATGCCCTTCGGACGTTTCACAGCGGGTTGGAGGTGTTGCGCGACGCGGGCGGACCGGTGACCCGGCTTACGCTGGCGCCCAAGGGAATTGCGCCTCCGGTGGTGGTCACCACCTCGCCGCAGGGCGCCCGCGACGTCCTCGGGCGGGGTGGCGGACTCTTCGAAAAGACGCGTGTGCATGCAGAGATGCGCCACTTGCTCGGCCCGAACCTTTTCGACCTCACCCATGAGGCGTGGCTACCGCGCCGACGGTCGGTGCAGCCGATCTTCACCAAGCAGCACGTCCGCGAGTTCGCCGGACACATGGCCGATGCCGCGCAGACCGTGGCCGACACCTGGGCCGACGGCACCGAAGTGGACGTGGATACCGAATCTCGCAAGCTGACTCTGCGAGCGCTGGGCCGCTCGGTGCTCGGGATCGACTTGGACACACACTCCGAGGCCATCGCCGAATCGCTGCAAGTGGCGCTCACGTACATCGCCGATCGGGCGATGCGGCCGATCAACACCCCGCGCTGGCTACCGACCCGTGCGCGCCGGCGGGCACGCATCGCCAGCGAGACGCTGCACCGGCTTGCCGACGACATCCTTCAGGCATGTCGTACCGATCCGACCCGCGACGCACCGCTGGTGCATGCGCTGATCGCAGCGAGCGATCCCGCCACCGGTCGGGCATTGTCCGACGACGAGATCCGCGACGAGCTCATCGTTTTCATGTTGGCCGGCCACGATACGACCGCGACCACGCTGACCTACGCCATGTGGGCGCTGGGTCGCCATCCCGACATGCAGGACAAGGTCCGCGCCGAGGCTCTCGCGGTCGGCGATCGCGAGCTGACACCCGACGACGTGCCCGCCCTTCGATACACCGTTCAGGTGCTACACGAAGCATTACGGCTGTGCCCGCCCGGAGCGGCGACCGCCAGGATGGCGGTGCAGGACGTCGAAGTCGACGGCTACCGCGTCGAGGCCGGCACCATGGTGGTGGTGGGCATCTATGCCCTTCACCGCGATCCCGCGCTGTGGGACCGCCCGCTGGAGTTCGACCCCGACCGCTTCAGCCCACAGAACTCCGACGGCCGCGACCGCTGGCAATACCTGCCGTTCGGCGCGGGACCACGCTCCTGCATCGGCGATCACTTCGCCATGCTCGAAGCCACCCTCGCGCTGGCCACGATCATCCGCTGCACCGAAATCCGGTCCATGAACCCGGATTTCCCCATCGTCACACCGTTCACCACGGTCGCCGCGGCGCCCATCGGCGCCATCGTCAGCGCGACAACACGACCATAGACAACAGCACGCAGAACCTTGTCCAGCGGCGAAAGCGCTACGGAGGCTGGGCAATTGCTGAAGCTCGGGTCGCCAGACAAAGAATTCCCCGCCGATCCGGCGGGGAATTCTTCTCGCTCAGTTTGACGCTATGCGCGCGGGTTGGTGACGGTGCCGCCGCCACGGTTCGCGGGATAGTCAGCATCCTTGCGCCGCTTGAGTCCGATCAGGCCCGCCAGGCCCAGCAGACCCAACAGCCCCCACAGGCCGTTGTCGCCGCTGTCGTCGTCTTGGGCCTGCTGCGCCACCGTGGTGGTCGTCGTCGCGGGTGCTTCGAGGGTCGTCGCAGTCGCGACGCCGGCTCCACCGAACAACAGGGTCAACGTGGTGGCTCCGACGACTAATGGCTTCTTCATTTCTCTCCTTGAGTGGCTGATACCCCGGCTGGTCGCCGGTTCCGCTGCTTGTGCCCTGCTTGTTGCCCGTCGATCACGGGGCGAAACCACTTCGCAGGGCTAAGCGGCATCTCGGTGATCTGCTCGCCCAGGTCAGCGCCATACGTGACGTGTGTCACAAGCCGCTGTCAACCCTTTGCCTTCTGCCCGCGTTAGCCGGCCGCAAACTGTGAACACGGGTGGCCACCCGCGGGCACGCGGTATCCATACGCAACCCTGCGATGATCGAATCCTGGTTAGCTATGGCCTTGTGAGCACCGCGATTTACCGTCTTGTCGCCGTCATCGCCGCGGCTGCCGCCCTCGCGTTGCCCACGGTCACCGCGCCGCCCGCCACCGCGCAACCCGTCGACGCCACCGCCGTCGTCCTCCGCGTCGTCGACGGCGACACCATCGACATCCGCGACGAGGTTCGCGGCCGGTTGCGCGTGCGCATCCTCGGCATCGACACCCCGGAAACCAAGAAGCCCAATTCCCCCATCGAGTGCTGGGGCCCGGAGGCCACCGAGTTCGCAAGGTCGACCATGCTCGGCCAGCGGGTGGCGATCGTGACGGATCCGACCCAGGACCGCACCGACCGCTACGGCCGCACCCTGGCCTACCTCGTGCGTGAAGACGGCTTCGACTACGCGGTGGAGGCCGCCCGCGCCGGCGCCGCGCGCAGCTACGTCTACGGCGGACGGCCGGTCAGCCGCCACGACGCGATCGTCGCCGCCGAACGCGAAGCCCGCGACGCCCGCCGCGGCCTGTGGGGGCCGCCCTGCAACGGCCTCACCTCACCAGCCGACACCGTGCCCGCAGCGACCCAGCCCCGGCCCTTCCTCGAGCCGGCCCCACCTCCGAGCGCCGCGCCACCGCCGCCGTCGGCCTCGGTCTACTACCCCAACTGCGCCGCGGCGCGCGCGGCCGGCGCGGCGCCCCTGCGTGTCGGTGACCCCGGCTACCGTTCCGGCCTCGACGGCGACGGCGACGGCATAGCGTGTGAACGCTGACCCCACCACAGAAGCAGGTAGGTTTTCCTCATGCGGCTAACCGCGGCCTTCTTTGCCAATCGCGTCGAGGTTGCTGACGGCATGCTCAACCTCTCCGGCGGATTCTGGGCCAGCACCACCGTCGCGCCCACCGCGTCCGCCTTCCAAACCGACGTCGTGGTGCTCTGCGATGTCGACGCCGCCGACATCGGAGAGACCTACTCGTTGGTCATCGACGCAGAGGGCCCCAACGCGCACCGCCTGCCCACCCACACCTCCAGCTTCACCGTCGAAGCACCGATGAAGTTCATGTGCATGCCGTCGCTGGTGCTGCCCATCGACCCCGGCGGGGGCCACCACCTCTACCGGTTCCGCATCGACGGCCAGCACGAGCGCGTCGACGTCCCCCTGGCGGTCAAACTGGCCCGGACATGACCCGCCGGGAACCGCGCAACCGCGAAAGCACACGTCGAGGCCGCCTCACCTACTAGTGTTCTGCACAGACAGAACATGACGACCTAAGGGTGGACATGATTCGCGAACTCCTCGCCGCTGTGGCTGTCGCCGGTGCCGCCATCAGCATGGCTCCCGCCGCATCCGCCGACGACGATCTGATGTACCTGGACAAGTCGGGCCGCTACCCCAGCGACGTTCCGGGCATGAACTACGACGCCCGCCTCGCCGGGCCTTGCACCAACATGGAGCTCTTCACGTTCGGCCGCGGTCCCGGCGGCGAGGTCCTGCAGTGTCGCTGGATCGAGAACCAGTGGCCACCGGTGTACACCGGGTTCTGGGTCGCGGCCTACCAGTTGTACGGCGTCCAGGAGATCGGTTCGCCCTGCCCGAAACCGCAGTCGGCAGCCCAGGCCCCCGACGGGCGTCCCCTGCTGTGCCGCGGCGCCGAGGGCTGGCAGCCCGGCTTCTTCACGCGCGCCGGGTTCTTCCCGAGATAGCTCAGTCCCGCAGCGTCCGGCTTGGCGACTGCCCGAAGGTCTGCTTGTAGAGCCGGCTGAAACGGCCCGCGTGGGCGAAGCCCCAGCGACCGGCGATGGCCATCACCGTGTCGACGGCTGGGTCGGCCTTCCGCAAATCGCGGTGCGCGTGGCAAAGCCGAACGCGGCGCAGATATTCCAGCGGCGTGGTGTTCATATATCGGCGAAACGTGTACTGCACCGAGCGCGGCGTGACGTTGACGGCTGCGGCAATATCGCTGAGCGAGATGTCATTATCGGCGTTCTCGTGAATGAAGTCGATGGCGCGTCGCAGCAGCGCCGGCTGCGTGCCTGAGGCTCTGACTGTCTTCCCCATATTGGCGCGTCGGATACCCGCCTCGGCACCAGCAAAAACGATTCGTGGACCATGTCACGTTTTTGCGAGCATCTTGGCGTCAACCTGTGGTTGACCAAGATGCTGCGTCAACCTAGAGTTGACCACATGACCAAGGCCGCCAAGATCCACAATCCCGTCCGCCTCGACGACCTCATCGAGGTCATCAAAGAGGTGCACAGCGAGCCCCTCGATCAGCTCACCGACGCCGTGCTCGCCGCCGAAGCGCTCGGCGACATCGCCGACCATCTGATCGGCCACTTCGTCGACCAGGCCCGCCGGTCGGGGGCCTCGTGGACCGAGATCGGCAAGTGCATGGGCGTCACCAAACAGGCCGCCCAGAAGCGTTTTGTGCCCAAGGCCGACGCGCTCGATCCCAACGCCGGCTTCAGCCGGTTCACCCCCCGGGCGCGCAACGTCATCGTGGCCGCCCAGAACAAGGCGCAGGAGGCCGGCAACACCGAGATCACGCCGGATCACCTGCTGCTCGGCCTGTTCGCCGACTCCCAGGGCCTGGCCGTCAAACTGCTCGCCGGCCAAGGGATCGACGCCGACGCCGTGTCCGGCGCCGTCGAGCTTCCTGCGCGCACCGAGGGCGAGCTGCCCGCGCTGACCCCGTTCAACGGTGCCGCCAAGAAGGTGCTCGAGCTGACGTTCCGGCAAGCACTTCGCCTGGGCCACAACTACGTTGGCACCGAACACATTCTGCTGGCGCTGCTGGAGGCCGAGGACGACGACGGCGTGCTGCACCGGCTCGGCGTCGACCGGGACCGCTTCGAAGCCGACCTGGTCACCGCGCTCGAACCGTTCACCAAGGGCTGAGCGCGGCAACCGGCTGTAACACGTTTCAGTGTGTGCGATCATTTCCGCCATGCGTCGCTGGTTCGTGCTCCTGATCGCGGCGATGTCGGCCGCCGCCGTCGTCGTGGCCACCCCCGCCTCCGCCGCGACGACGCCCATCGGGCGCCTCGGCGAGACGCTGCGGGTGGACTTCGAGGGCCTGGTCGCCGACATCACCGTGCACGGCATCGCCCCCTCGCCGATCCCGCCCGGTTTCGGCTATCCGCCGCGGGCGCCGCGCTACGAGGTCTGGCGCGGTGACATCACCGTGCATCCGATTGCGGTGCCCACGCCGTACGCGCAGGCGATCACCTACCAGTTCCGCGGTGTCACCGCGACGGGCGACGCCTACGAACCGCGCAACACCGATGCGCCGGATTCGTTGCAGCGCGCGCTGAACGACGCCCCCGCCGGATCCACGGTCAGCGGCGGCGTGTGGTGGGACTGCTACCGCGACCTGATCTCCAACGTGGTGCTCATCGACAAGGTCACCGGTAAGCACCTGGCGCAGTGGAACGTGTCCTGACACTTGGGCATTGACGTCACCGCGGCCACCGAAGCCGATCTCGTCGACCTCGCCGGCGTGGCGGCCACGACCTTTCCGCTGGCCTGTCCCCCGTCGGTGACGCCGGAGAACATCGCCGCATTCATCGCCGAGCACTTGTCGGAAGACCGGTTCCGCGAGTACCTCGCCGATCCCGACCGCACCGTGCTGGTGGCGCGCGAGGATGACCGAATCGTGGGATACGTCATGCTGATTCGCGGTGTGCCCGATGACGACGACGTCCAGCGCGCGGTTCCCCTAAGGCCTGCCGTCGAAATGTCCAAGCTGTATGTGCTGCCCGACAGCCACGGCCTCGGCGTTTCGGCGGCGCTGATGAACGCGGCGTTGGCCGAGGCCGCCGAGCGGGGCGCGGTCTGCGTGTGGCTCGGTGTCAACCAGCAGAACGAGCGGGCTCAGCGCTTCTACGCCAAGCACGGGTTTCGCATCAACGGCACCAAGACTTTTCGGCTCGGCGCCGCGATCGAGAACGACTTCGTGATGGTGCGCGAGCTTTCCTGAGCGCGAGCAGACGCGAAAACCCCTCAGCACAGGCCATTTAGGGGGTTTTCACGTCTGCTCGCCCGAAGAAGGGTCCCGGGACAGCGCCAGCAGCCGTGACGTCGCGCGCAGGTACTTCTTGCGGAAACCGCCGGCGAGCATGTCGTCACTGAAGATCGTGTCGAGTTTGGCGCCCGAGGCGCTCACCGGAATGCCGGCGTCGTACAGCCGGTCGGTCAGCGACACCAGCCGCAGCGCGACGTTCTGGTCCTCGAGCGGGTGCACGCCGGTGACGAACACGGCAGAGACATCCTCGATCAGCGTGAGATAGCGCGACGGATGCATGGTGGCCAGATGCGCGCACAGCGCGTCGAACTCGTCGAGCGTCGCACCGGGTACCTGCGCGGCGCGCCGCGCCACCTCGTCGTCGGTGAGCGGCTCTGGCGCGGGCGGAAGGCCGCGGTGCCGGTAGTCGGGCCCGTCGATGCGCACGGTGTCGAAAATCGCTGCCAGCGTGTGGATCTCACGCAGAAAATCCTGTGCGGCGAACCGGCCCTCGCCGAGCTGCTCGGGCAGCGTGTTGGAGGTGGCCGCCACCGAGACCCCGCGTTCGACGAGCGCCGACAGCAGCCGCGAGATCAGCGTGGTGTTCCCCGGATCGTCCAGCTCGAACTCGTCGATGCACACCACCACGTAGTCGGCCAACAGCTCGATGCATTCGGTGAAGCCGAAAACCCCTGCCAGTTGGGTTAATTCGCCGAAAGTCGCGAACGCCTTCGGCCCGGGCAGGCGGTAGTACGACGACGCCAGCAGATGCGTCTTGCCGACCCCGAACCCGCCGTCGAGATACAGCCCGACACCGGGCAGCACCTCGCGGCGGCCGAACAACTTCTTCTTGCCCGCCCGCCGCTCCACGGCCCGCGCGCAGAACCGCAGGCACGCCTCGACCGCAGCGGCCTGTGAAGGCTCGGCCGGATCGGGAATGTAGGTGTCGAAGCTGACGTCGGAGAAGGTCGGTGGCGGAATGAGTTGGGCGATCAACCGCTCCGGGGTGACGTCGGGGTGCCGGTCGACCAGACGTTGCAGACCGCTGGACCCGTGCATGCACGCACCCTATCGGCGTGCTTCGATCGTGTTCATGTCCGATACCGCCGCGGGCGTGCAGTTCAGCGTCCTGGGACCCACCGACAGCGTCGACGACGGCCGGGTGTCCGACTTCTACGCCTATCGCGACGATCTGCAGCGCTGCTGGGTGCGCGGCAACATGATCGCCAGCATCGACGGCGCCGCCACCGCCGACGGCAAAGCCGGCGGAATGGCCGACGCCGGCGATCGCGTGCTGTTCCGGTTGATGCGCTACGCGGCCGACGTCGTCGTCGTCGGCGCGGCCACCGTACGCGTCGAGAACTACTCCGGCGTGCAAGTGCCCGTCGCGCACCGCGGCGCCCGGCAGCGCCGCGGCCAGGCCGAGGTGCCGCCGATCGCCGTCGTCACCCGATCCGGCAACCTCGACCCCGACGCCCGCTTCTTCACCCGCACCGACGTCCCCCCGCTGATCCTCACCTGCGCCGACGCCTACCAGAAGACCCGAGGTAGGTTGAGCGCGGTCGCCGAGGTGATCAACACATCCGGACCGCACACCGATCGCGTCGACCCCGCCACGCTGCTGAAAACCCTGGCCGACCGCGGGCTGTACCGGGTGCTCAGCGAAGGCGGGCCGCAGGTCCTGGGCATGTTCGTCGAGAACGACCTGCTCGACGAGCTCTGCCTGACGGTGGCGCCGATGCTGGTCGGCGGGCCGGCCCCGCGCATCGTCACCGCACCCGGGGAGGTGCGCACCCGCATGCGCCCGGCGCACCTGCTCTGCGACGACGCGGGCTACCTCTACACGCGCTACGTGCGGGCGGACTGAGCGCCCGCGTCAGTACTGTGGTCGGCATGCATCGGCGTAAACAGCTGGTCGGGACCCTGAGCCTGGCTACCGTCGCGGCGGTCATCGCCGGTTGTTCCCCCGGGCTGGCCGCCAACCCGCGCTTCGCCACCGATTCCGGCGCCGGTCCGCAGGGCCAGCCCGAAACCACCGAGGCGCCCGCGGGTCCGCCGCCGATCGAGGCCCCGAAGAACGAGTTGACGTGGCGTGAGTGCACCTCGCGGGTGTTCAGCGAAGCCGGGGTTCCGGCGGTCCCCGGGGTCACGCTGGACTGCGCAAGCTACGACGCCGACCTGGACCCGATCAACGGCGCGGCGGGCACGGTGAGCATCGGGGTGGTACGCGCCCGCAGCCCGGAAACCCCTGAGGACGCAGGCCCGCTGGTGATGACCACGGGCACGAACCTGCCGTCGTCGCACCAGTTGCCGGTCTGGCTGGCGCGGTCGGGCACCGACCTGCTCAAGAGCCACCCGATCGTGGCCGTCGACCGTCGCGGCATCGGCATGTGGAGCCCGTTGGAATGCCGTGACCTGTTCGACCGCCAGCAGATGGCCGATCAGGCGCAGTTCCAGTCGGGCGACGACCCGGTCGCCAACCTGCGCGAGATCGTCCAGCAGGCCACGACCAACTGCACCGACTCCATCGCCCCCGGCGACTCGGCGTACTCCAACGCCCACGCCGCCGAAGACCTGGAGCGGCTGCGCTCCACGTGGGACGTGCCGACGCTGGCGCTGCTCGGCATCGGCAACGGCGCCCAGGTGGCGCTGGCCTACGCCGGAAGCCATCCCAACAAGGTCGGCCGGCTGGTGCTGGACTCCCCCTTGCCGCTGGGCATCGCCGCCGAGGCCGCGATGGAGCAACGCGTCAAGGGCGAACAGGCCGCGCTCGACGCATGGGCGGCGCAATGCGCGGCGGCCAACTGCCCGCTGGCGCCGGACCCGAAGGCCGCCGTCGACGCGCTTCTCGACGACGCGCGTGAGGGACGCGGACCGGCCGGAGCGTCCGTCGCGGCGGTCGCCAACGCGATCTCCACCGCGCTGGCCTATCCGCGCGGCGACCGGGTGGACGCCACCAACGCGCTGGGTTCGGCGGTGGCCGCGGCCCGCGACGGCGACCCCGGGCCGATGTCTGCCCTGATCGACCGTGCCGAGACGTTGCGCGACACCGACGGTCAGTTCGTCAACCGCTGCAGCGACTCGCTCAGCCGCCCGACACCTGATCGGGTCCGCGAACTGGTCGTGGAGTGGGACAAGCTGTACCCGCAGTTCGGCCGGGTGGGCGCCCTCGAACTCGTGCAGTGCCTGAGCTGGCCCAGCGGCTCGGCGCCCGAGGAGCCCAAGAACCTCAAGATCCCCGTGCTGCTGCTCGGCACCCAGAACGACCCGATCGTCGGCAACGAGGGCGTCGCGGCGGTCGCGGCCACGGCGATCAACGCGGGATCGCCCAACCGGCGGGTGATGTGGCAGGGCATCGGGCACGGCGCGTCGATCTATTCGCCGTGCGCGCTGCCACCGGTGATCGGTTATCTGGACACCGGCAACCTGCCCGAGACCGACACGTTCTGCCCGGCCTGACCGCTCGCGCCGATGGCCTCGGTGTACGGTGCGCTCGTGCGTGATCTTGTCCTGGCCGCTTTCCGTCCTCGCACCTCTCCGCCGAGCACGGCGTCCGTGTTGCGCTCGGTCCTGTGGCCGATCGCGATCATGGCGGTGATCCACCGCAGTTACGTATTGGCCACCAACGGTTACATCACCGACGACTTCGGGCCGGTCTACCGCGCGGTGGTGGCCTTCAAGATGGGCCAGGACATCTACAACGCGCAGTTCCACCACGTCGACCCGCACTACCTGTATCCGCCGGGCGGCACGCTGATCATGGCGCCGTTCGGCTATTTGCCGGTTGAGGCCTCGCGGTACTGGTTCATCTTCTTCAACACGCTGGCGATCGTGCTGGCGGCCTACTTTCTGCTGCGGCTGTTCAAGTTCACGCTGGCCTCGGTGGCCGCGCCCGCACTGCTGCTGGCGATGTTCTGCACCGAAAGCGTCACCAACACCCTGGTTTTCGGCAACATCAACGGGGTTCTGCTGCTGTTGGAGGTGCTGTTCTTCCGGTGGCTGCTCGACGGGGTGCGAAGCCACGAGTGGTGGGCCGGCGTCGCGATCGGGTTGACGCTGGTGGTCAAACCCCTACTGGCGCCGCTGCTGTTGCTGCCGCTCGTGAACAGGCAGTGGCGGTCGTTGGTGACGGCGTTCGCGGTGCCGGTGGTGTTCAACCTCGCGGCGTGGCCGTTGATCAGCGACCCGATGAACTTCGTCACCCGCACGCTGCCCTACATCATGTCCACCCGCGACTACTTCAACAGCTCGATCCTGGGCAACGGGGTGTACTACGGGCTGCCGATGTGGCTGATCATGTTGCTGCGCATCACCTTTGTGGTGTTGGGCGCGATCAGCCTGTGGCTGCTGTACCGCTATTACAGCACCCGCGACCAGATGTTCTGGATGCTGACTTCCTCTGGCGTGCTGCTCACCACGTCGTGGCTGGTGCTGTCGCTGGGACAGGGCTACTACTCGATGATGCTGTTCCCGTTCCTGATGACGGTGGTGCTGCCGAACTCGGTGCTGCGCAACTGGCCGGCGTGGCTGGGCATCTACGGGTTCATGACGATGGACCGCTGGCTGCTGGGCCACTGGCCCACGACGGGTCGCGCGTTGGAGTACCTGAAGATCACCTACGGCTGGTCGCTGGTGATGGTGGTGGTGTTCTGCGTGCTGCTGTTCCGCTACCTCGACGCCAAGGACGAGGATCGACTCGACGACGGCATCGACCCGCCGTGGATGAAGGAGCTTCGCGAGCCCGCGATGTCGGCGCGCGCATCCACGCCCGGCGACGGTTAGCGCGCCGAAAACGCTAACGTGGAGCTATGACCACACCGGCTCCCAAACTGCAGCTCACCGACGACGAGTGGCGCAAGAAGCTCACGCCGGAAGAGTTTCACGTGCTTCGTGAGGCCGGCACCGAGCGACCGTTCACCGGCGAGTACACCGACACCAAGACCGAAGGGGTCTACGCGTGCCGGGCCTGCGGCGCCGAACTGTTCCGTAGCACCGAGAAGTTCGAGTCGCACTGCGGCTGGCCGTCGTTCTTCGACCCGGCCGACTCCGACGCGGTGATCCTGCGGCCGGACAACTCGCTGGGCATGCGCCGCGTCGAGGTGATCTGCGCCAACTGCCACAGCCATCTGGGCCACGTGTTCGAGGGCGAGGGCTACCCCACCCCCACCGACAAGCGGTACTGCATCAACTCGATCTCGCTGCGGCTGGTGCCCAAGACCTGACGCGAGCGTGACGCCACGGTCGCGATTGCGCGGCCGGAACGACCCGGAACGCTATTTCGGCGTAGAGAAGCTGGTTACGGCAGAGCGGCGATCAGCTGCTCCGGGCTGACCCGCGGGCCGGTGAAGAACGGCGTCTCCTTGCGCACATGCAGACGCGCGTCGGTGGCGCGCAGATCGCGCATCAGATCGACGATGCGGTGCAGCTCCGGCGCCTCGAACGCCAGGATCCACTCGTAGTCGCCCAGCGCGAACGCCGGCACCGTGTTGGCCCGCACCTCCTTGTAGCCACGCGCGGCCATGCCGTGCTCGGCCAGCATCCGCTTGCGTTCCTCGTCGGGCAGCACGTACCACTCGTAGGACCGGACGAACGGGTACACGCAGATGTAGTTGCCGGGTTCCTCGCCGGCCAGAAACGCCGGAATGTGGCTCTTGTTGAACTCGGCGGGGCGATGCAGCGCGACGTTGCTCCACACCGGCGTGCTGGCCCGCCCCAACGTCGTGGTGCGGCGGAAATCCGAGTAGGTGGCCTGCAGCGCCTCGACGTTGTCGGCGTGCGTCCAGAACATGAAATCGGCGTCGGCGCGCATGCCGGCGATGTCGTAGACGCCTCGCACCACGACGCCGCGCTCCTCCTGCTGTTTGAGGAACGTCGAGAACTCGTCGATCACGCCCGCACGCTCTTCTCCGAGCGCCCCCGGTTTCACCGAGAACACCGAAAACATCAGGTAGCGGAGGATGGAGTTGAGTGCGTCGTAATCGAGCTTGGTCATACCCCTATCGTGCCACGCGCGGGGTGAGCAGCGACGCCGCCGCCCTGGTGGCGGCCGCCACACAGGCGGGCACACCGATGCCGTCGAGGTAGCCGCCCGCCACCGCCAGCCCCGGCGGCAAACCCGCCCGCAGGTCCGCGATCAGGTCGAGGTGCCCGGGTCCGTACTGCGGCATCGCGTCGATCCACCGCTGCACGCGGTGATCCACCGGATCCACGCGGATGCCGAACAGCGTGTGCAGGTCCAGTGCCGACCACTCCAGCAGTTCCTCGTCGCCGACGCTGCGGGCCAGATCGTCGCCGAACCGGCCGTACGACAGCCGCACCAGTTCGACGTTTCCCCGCGGTCCCCATTTGCGGGTCGACAGCGTGACCGCCTTGGCGCGCAGTCGTTCTCCGCTGGCGACCAGCACCCCAGAGTGCTGCGGAAGCGGCGTGCCGCCCGGCAGGGCCAGCGCCACGATCGCCGTCGACGCCACCCCGATGCGCCGTGCCGCGGCGGCGGTGCGCGGCGCGACCTCGGCGACGAGATGCGCCAACCGCGGTGCGGGCACCGCGAGCACGACCGCGTCGGCGTGATGCCGCGTTCCTTCGTCGTCGACCACTTCCCAGCCGTGCGGTGACCGCTGCACCGCTTCCGCACTGACCTGTAGCCAGTGCACATTCGCCTGGCGGACGAGCTCGTCGACCAGCACCGTGTAGCCGCCCTCCACGGCGCCGAAGACCAGGGCGCCGCGCGGCACCGTCGACGCCGCCAGCGCCTCGCACGCCGCGTCGGTCAGGCTGCGCGCACCCCGATCCAGCGCCGCGACCAGCGCCGGAAACGCGGAACGGACCCCGATGGTGGCCGCCGAGCCCGCATACACCCCGCTCAGCAGCGGTTCGACCGAGCGGGTCAGCACCTGGTCGCCGAACCGGCTCCCGACGAGCTCGGCGACCGAGGGATCGTCGCCGGCGCGCCAGCGCAGCGGGCGGGTGCGTTCGTCGGCGATGCGGGCCAGGGCGGCGTCGTCGACAAGACCGGCCAACGCCGACGGGTGGGTCGGAATGCCCTGCAGGGTGTCGGACGGCAGCGGGTGCAGGCGGGCCTGGCTGTAGACCAGCGGCCGCACCCCGGTGGTGCCGATCTGCCGGTCGGCCAACCCCAGCTCGGCCAGCAGCGCGGGCACCTCCGGCCGCCGCGCCACGAACGCCTCCGCGCCGACGTCCATCGGCTGCCCGCCGATTCGCTCGGTGCGCAGTATCCCGCCCAGCCGGTCGGCCGGGTCGAACAGCGTTATCGCCGCGTGCGGCCCCGCCGCGACCCGTAGCCGGTATGCCGCGACCAGGCCCGAAATACCGCCGCCGACAACGCAATACGACCGGCTCACAGCGTGTGCACCAGATCCACCACGTCGGTGATCACCGTCGGGTCGGTGGCGGGCAGCACACCGTGGCCGAGGTTGAACACGTGACCGGCGGCGCCGGCGTCGACCGCGCGGCGGCCGTCCTCGACGACGGCGCGCACCGCCCGCTCGACCACCGGCCAGCCCGTCAGCATCACCACCGGGTCGAGGTTGCCCTGAAGCGCCGTGCCCGGCTGCACGCGGGCGGCGGCGTCGGTCAGCGAGGTGCGCCAGTCGACGCCGACGACGGCCGGTGCGCCGTGTGAGACGGCCTCGGACATGGCGCCCAGCAGCTCGGCGGTGCCCACCCCGAAATGAGTCATCGGCACGCCGGCGTCGGCCAGCGTGGCGAACACCCGGGTGCTGTGTGGCAGCACATAGCTGCGGTAGTCGGACAGCGACAGCGTGCCGGCCCATGAGTCGAACACCTGGATGGCGTCCACGCCCGCGCTGACCTGGGCCTGCAGGAACGCGATGGTGAGGTCCGTCAACGCGGTCATCAGGGCGTGCCAGACCTCGGTTTCGCCGAGCATCATCGCCTTGGTGTGTTCGTGCTGGCGGCTCGGCCCGCCCTCGATGAGGTAGGAGGCCAGCGTGAACGGGGCGCCGGCGAATCCGATCAGCGGCACGTCACCGAGTTCTTCGACCAGCAGCTTCACCGCGTCGGTGATCGCGGTGATCTGTTGCGGGTCAAGCGGTTTCATCGCGTGGACGTCGGAGATCGTGCGGATCGGGTGATCGATCACCGGGCCGACGTCGGGCACGATGTCCAATGCGATGCCCGCCGCGCGCAAGGGCACCACGATGTCGGAGAACAGGATCGCGGCGTCCACGCCGTGCCTGCGCACCGGCTGCAGCGTGATCTCGGTGATCAGCTCGGTGTCGAAGCAGGCCTGCATCATGGTGTTCTTCGCCCGCAACGCCCGGTACTCGGGCAGCGAACGGCCCGCCTGCCGCATGAACCACACGGGCACACGGCTCGGTTTGCGGCCGGACACGGCAGCCAGATACGGCGACTCGGGCAGCTTACGGCGGGTAGTCATCGCCCTCAATGCTGCCATGAGGGCGGGTCCGGACCCCAATTGCGCGACGGCGCGGGCCCTAGCTCAGCGGCAATTCCGCGAACGGTGGTGTGGTCGGTTGCGGCGACCCGCCGGGCGGTTCCACCGTGAACGCCAAGGTCTGCGACGCGCCGAGGTCGGAAATAACCGCTGTCGTGGACGGTGCGACGGTGTCCATGGTGCCGGCGGGATGCGGGCCGTCGTCGTCGATCAGCCACATCTGGTACACCGTGTCCGGCGCAGGTGGCGCCACGTTGTTCATCACCAGCACCCCCGCGTTGCGCTCGCGCGAGAACACGACGGTCGCGGTGCCGCCGGTCGGAACCGGCCCAGACACCGTGCGCACGTCGGGAGCGGCGAACACCTGCTCGATGGTCGACGGCGTGGCCGCGGGCCGCAGTGCCAGGCCGACGCCGAGCGCACCGAGCCCGATCGCCACCACCGCAGCGGCGACCAGCAGCGCGGTCTGCCAACGTCTCCTGCGGGGTGGCAGGCGGACCGGCTCGGCGGCGACACCGGCAAGCACGCTCTCGCGCAGGTGATCCGGCGGCTCGACGGCGGTGACCGCCGACATCGCCGCCGTCGTCTCGCGCACCGCGCGGACTTCGTCGGCGAAGGCCTTGGCGACGTCCGCGGGCGCGGCAGCCACCCGGCGCTCGACGTCGGCGATCTCGGCATCGGACATCGCGTGCAGCGCATACGGCGTCGCGAGGGCGATCAGCTCGTCGGTCGGCTCGGTCATGCGATCCCCAGGCACTTACGAAGGCCGCGGATGGCGTCACGCATCCGCGATTTGATCGTCGCGAGGTTCGCCGACAATCGTTCGGACACTTGAGCGTAGGTCAGCCCCTCGTAGTAGGCGAGCTGAATGCACTCACGTTGCGCGTCGGTCAGCGAGCCGAGACAGTCGGCGACCTGGCGTCGCTCCTCACTCGAAATAACCGAATCGGCAACGGAATCCGACGGGACCTCGACATTGGCTGCCCCGTAACGGGATTCGCGTTGGCTGCCGGCCTGTTCGGAGCGCACCCGGTCGACCGCGCGGCGGTGCGCCAACGTCATCAGCCACGCCAGCGGCGAGCCGGAGGTGGGGTCATAGCTGTCCGCGCTGCGCCAGACCTGCAGGTAGATCTCCTGCAGGGTCTCCTCGCTGTATCCGGTGTCGCGCAGCACCCTGGCGACAAGCCCGAACACCCGGGCCCGGGTCAGATCGTAGAAGGCCGCGAACGCGTCGTCGTCCTGCCGCGCCACCCGGCGCAGCAGTTCGCCGAGGTCAACGGCCACGGTCGGAAGCTTAGCCACTGGTGGCGGGGCCGTAGTCACCAACGCATCCGTTTGCACACCTGTTATTCGGAGCCGATCGCGGGCCGGTTCCATCCACACCGCGACCGGCGACGAATACCCGACATGGCGAGGGTTTCGCGTGTCGGTGTCGGTGCGGCCGCTACCAGCGGGGTGCTGGCGGTCGGCGCTGCGCTCGCGGTCGGCCATCTGGCGGCCGGGGTGTTGCGGGTTGCGGACGCCTCGCCGTTTCTCGCCGTCGGCAACGCCGCCATCGATCGCACGCCCGCGCCGGTCAAGGACTTCGCGATCGCACGCTTCGGCACCAACGACAAGGCCGCCCTGCTGATCGGGATGGCGGTCATGCTGGTGCTGGCGGGTGCCGCCATCGGGCTGATCGCCCGCCGAGCCCCTTCGATCGGGTTGGCGGCCGTCGGCGTGCTGGGCGCGGTCGGCGGTGCGGCCGTATACGAACAGTCGAGTCGCCGACTCGGGCTGCTTGCGCCCGTCGCCGCGCTGCTGGCCGGTCTCGCCGTGTTGGGGTGGCTGCTGCGGCGGGCCCGGGTACCCGGCGCCGACGAGGCCGACGGCGCCGCCTCTCCCCTGCTCCGACCGTTTCAGCGACGCCGGTTTCTCGTCGGCGCGCTGGGCGTGGCGGCCGGCACGGCGGTCACCGGCGCGGGCGGGTTCGCCCTTGCCGGTCGCAGCGGTGTGGAGGCGTCGCGCCGTGCGATCGGGGCTCTCGTCCCCGCGGTGCCCGCCCCACCCATCCCGCGCGGTGCGGCGTTTCCCGAGTTGGGCACACCGCACTTCATCACACCGATCGCCGACTTCTATCGCATCGACATCAACCTGGCCGTGCCGCGGCTGCGCGCCGAGGACGCCGTGCTGGCCATCACCGGGATGGTCGACCGGCCGATGTCGTTCACGTTCGAAGAGATCCGGAGCATGCCGCTGGTCGAGAAGACCATCACGTTGACGTGCGTGTCCAATCCGGTCGGTGGCCCCTACGTGTCGACGGCGAATTTCGTTGGCGTGCCGTTGATCACGCTGCTCGACCAGGCAGGCGTGCAGCCCGGTGCGACGCAGATGGTCGGGCATTCGGTCGACGGGTTCACCGTGGGCACCCCGCTGCAGGCGATTCGCGACGCCGACGGCGCCCTGTTGGTGATCGGCATGAACCGGGAGCCGCTGTTGCCCGAGCACGGTTTTCCGATGCGCACCGTCGTTCCCGGGCTGTACGGCTATGTGTCGGCGACCAAGTGGGTCACCGAGCTCGAGCTGGCGACCTACGACGTCAAGCCGTACTGGGTCCGACGCGGCTGGGACGGGCAGCCTCCCGGCGTCGCACCGATCAAGCTCTCGTCGCGCATCGACGCGCCCGGCGCGTTCCAGAAAGTGCCCGGGGCCGACGTCACCGTTGCGGGTACGGCGTGGGCGCAGGGCCGAGGGATCAAGCGAGTAGAGGTGCGCTTCGACGACGGCGAATGGGAGCCTGCCGAGCTGGGCGTCGCGGTAAATCCCAACACGTGGCGGATGTTTCGGCTCGCCAAGGCTCTGACGCCAGGACAACACAAGGTGGCGTGCCGTGCTGTCGACGCCGAGGACAACATGCAGGCCGAAGAGCGCCTCGGGGTGATCACCCCCGGGCCCACGCCCGACGGCGCGACCGGCTGGCACTCGATCGTCTTCACCGTTGTCTGAAATCTCTTGGCGCAACGACCCATCCGAATGCGCATCCGCTCCGAATCACTGTTGATCGATTTCACCGACGGCGGGAAGGCCGTCTGACACAAGGGAGTAATGCCATGCGCAATGTCCACTACGGCACCGCTGCGATCGCGGGTTTATCGGTGGCCGCGGTTCTGGCACTGTCGGGATGCAGCGACAACAGCACCTCGGAGATGGCTTCTCCGGGCCCCGCCGAACCGACGACGTCGGCTGCCGCGCCGGTCGCGGTCGAACCGGCCGCCAACCTGGTCGGGCCCGACTGCGCCGGTTACGCACAGCAGGTGCCCACCGGTCCCGGTTCGGTCGAGGGCATGGCCATGGACCCGGTGACCGTCGCGGCGTCCAACAACCCGATACTCCAGACGCTCACGCAGGCGGTGTCCGGGCAGCTCAACCCGAACGTGAACCTCGTCGACACCCTCAACGGCGCCGAGTTCACGGTCTTCGCCCCCACCGACGCGGCCTTCGCCAAGCTGCCCCCACAAACGGTGGAGACGCTCAAGACCGACGCGGACCTGCTGACGAGCATCCTCACCTATCACGTGGTGCCCGGCCAGGCGACGCCCGACCAGGTGGTCGGCACACATCCCACCGTGCAAGGCGCGGACGTGACCGTCACGGGCTCCGGTGACGACCTGCGGGTCAACGACGCCGGCGTGGTCTGCGGCGGTGTCGACACGGCGAACGCCCAGGTGTACATGATCGACACGGTGCTGATGCCCCCGGCACGCTGACCGTGCGCAGATCCGGTGCGGCGGCCTGCTGACCAGGGAGAACAGGCCGTCGCACCCCTGTGCGTCCGTTGACGCGGCCGCCACTGCCGGTCAAGATCGGCGCGCCTGCGCACACACCAAGCCAAATGGGCTAGCGTCGAGAAAATGACCACCGCCGAACCGGCCCAGTTCCGCGAAGCGGTGGCGGCAATGAACGCCACCACCGTGCGTGAGGAAATCGAGCTCGGCCCGATCCGCCCGCCTCAACGGCTGGCGCCGTTCAGTTATGCGCTGGGCGCGGAGGTCCGCCATCCCGAGACCGCGATCGTGCCCGAACGCTCGGAGGGCGACGCGTTCGGACGGCTGATCCTGCTGCACGACCCCGAGGGCGCCGACGCCTGGGACGGCACGATGCGGCTGGTCGCCTACATCCAGGCCGACCTGGACTCCAGCGAGGCGGTGGACCCGCTGCTGCCGGAGGTGGCGTGGAGTTGGCTGGTCGACGCGTTGTCGGCGCGCGAGGGGCACGTCACCGCGCTGGGCGGCACGGTCACCGCGACCACGTCGGTGCGGTACGGCGACATCTCCGGTCCGCCGCGCGCCCATCAGCTCGAACTGCGGGCGTCGTGGACCGCGACCAGCCTGGACCTGGGGCCGCATGTCGAAGCGTTCTGTGAGGTACTCGAGCACGCCGCCGGCCTACCACCGGCGGGGGTGACCGATCTGAACTCACGCACCCGCGCGTGACGATGACGGAGCCGCAAGAGGCCGACGCCGAACAGGAGCAGGAAGCCACACCGCTGCTGGCCCCGCGTGACAGGGTGCCCGAACTGGCCGCCAGCCGCAGCGAAATCGGCAGGGCCGCTGAGCTTTTGGATTCCGGCACCGGACCGTTCGCGGTGGACGCCGAGCGGGCGTCGGGCTTTCGGTACTCCAACCGCGCGTACTTGGTGCAGATCCGTCGCGCCGGAGCGGGAACCGTGCTCATCGACCCGGTCAACCACGGCGGCGACCCGGTTGCCACGCTGGCGCCGGTGGCCGAGGTGCTCACCACCGACGAGTGGGTGCTGCACGCGGCCGATCAGGACCTGCCCTGTCTCGCCGAGCTCGGCATGAGACCCCCTGCGCTGTACGACACGGAGCTGGCTGGTCGGCTGGCCGGGTTCGAGAAGGTGAACCTCGCCGCGATGGTGCAGCGACTGCTGCACCTGCATCTGAAAAAGGGCCACGGCGCGGCCGACTGGTCCAAACGGCCGCTGCCACCCGAGTGGCTGAACTACGCCGCGCTGGACGTCGAGGTGCTACTTGACCTGCGCGACGCGATCGCCGCGGTGCTCGAGGAACAACACAAGACCGATTGGGCCGCAGAGGAATTCGAGCACCTCCGCAAGTATGAGGCAGCACCGACCCGCCGGGACCGCTGGCGGCGGACGTCGGGCATCCACAAGGTGCGTGACCCGCGCGCGCTCGCCGCTGTGCGCGAACTGTGGATCGCCCGTGACCACATCGCCCAGCGCCGCGACATCGCGCCGGGACGCATCCTGCCCGACTCCGCGATCATCAACGCCGCCACCGCCGATCCCGACACCGTCGAGAAGCTGACCGCCTTACCGATATTCGGCGGGCCGCGTCAGCGCCGAAGCGCCCAGGTCTGGCTGGACGCGCTGGCCCGCGCACGCGCCACCAAGGAGCCGCCGGACCCGCAGGAACCGTCCAACGGCCCCCCGCCCGCGTCGCGGTGGGCCCGGCGCAAACCCGAGGCCGCGGCCCGGCTGGACGCGGTGCGCGCCGCGTTGAACGAACTGTCCGAGCAGGTCTCGGTGCCCAGCGAGAACCTGCTCACCCCCGAGGTGGTGCGCCGGCTGTGCTGGGACTGGCAGCCTCCCGAGAACCCCGAAGACACCGCGGCCGTCATCGACGCGTTCCTGCGCGACGCGGAGGCACGGGCCTGGCAGCGCCGTCTCGTCGTCCCGGTCCTGGCCGAAGCGCTGACCGAGAACCCGTAGCCGACGAGTTCTACCCTGTCGACTCGTGGGTGATCCGCCCGTTCATCACCGTCATCTCCACCGGAGTCGACGCGATGTCGTGCGGATCGATGTCGAAGAGGTTGCGGCCCAACACCACCAGGTCGGCGCACTTGCCCACCTCCAGCGAGCCCACGACGTCGTCGAGACGCAGGTGGCGCGCCGGGCCCATCGTCGCCGCGTGCAGGGCCTGGTCGAGGTCGAGACGCTGATCGATGGGCTCCAGCAGGTCGGCATCGGGATGGCCGATGAGCTGCCGGGTCACCGCCACCTGAATGGCGTCGAGCGGCTTGTACGTCGAAAAGTATCCTGCTGCAGGCCAATCCGTTCCGAAGGCCACTGTGGCACCGGCGTCGATCAGCGCACGCACCCGGAAGAACTCGCGCTGGCGCTCCTGGCCGTAACGCTCGAGCGCGATGTCGACGGTGCTGGCATCGGCCGACATCCAGTTGCCCGAGAACTGCGCGATGACGCTCAACTCGCCAAAGCGCGGTACGTCGGCCCGGTCGACCGTCACCAGATGCGCGATCGCGTGCCGACGGTCGCGCGGCGGATTCTGTTTGACCGCCGCCTCGATGGCGTCCAGCGCGGTGCGCACCGTACGGTCGCCGATGGCGTGGATGTGCACATCGATGCCCGCGGCGTCGGCCTCCACCACCATCCGCTGCCAGTCTTCCTCTGAAAATGGTGAGCTGCCAACGCAATCCGGTCGATCCGCGTAGGGCTGCAGCAGGTGGGCGGTGTAGCCCTCGGCGGTGCCGTCGCCGAGGATCTTCAAGACGCCGCCCTTGACCAGTGCGGTGTCGAAGCGGTGCCGCAATGCGACGGCCCGTGTCACCGCGTCGTCGACGGGCGGTGCCTTGACGATGTGTGAGGCGACGACGCGAAACGGCAGCCGCCCTTGGGCTTCCAGGTCGGTGTACACGGAGACCAGCTCGGCGGGATCGTCGGCTCCCGGCGGCAGGCCGGCGTCGAACACCGCGGTGATACCGGCCGCCGCCGCCCGTGGCGCCCACTCGCCGAGCAGCCGAGTCAGCACGTCCTTGGTCATCGGTTCGATCGCGTCGACGATCCCGAGCACCGCGGGCAGCTCCAGCACGTAGCCGGTCGGCTCAGCGTCGGCGTCGCGCACGTAGTAGCTGAACCCGGGCACGGGGTCGGGGGTGTCGCGGGTGATGCCGGCGACCTCGAGGGCCTTGCTGTTGACCCACACGCTGTGGGCGTCGATGGCGAACATCAGCGCCGGGCGGTCTCCGACGACGGCGTCCAGCTCGGCGCGGTGGGGCCCGTCGGGGCCGAACATGTCGACACGCCAACCGAATCCGCGCACCGGCCCGTCGGGATTGGCCTCGGCGTGCCGTCGGATAGCGGCCAGCGCGTCGTCCCGTGACGGTAATTGCAGGTCGACGCCCGGCGTGAAGAACGAGCCGACGAGCGGATGGATGTGGGCCTCGATGAAACCCGGAAGCACCATCCGTCCGGCCAGCTCGACGACGCGAGCATCGGCTCCGACGGCGTCGGCCACGTCGGCGTCGGATCCGACCGCGACGATGCGCCCGTCGCGCACCGCGACGGCCTCGGCCCACGGCCGGGCCGGATCGAGGGTGTACACCGCCCCGCCACGAAAGACGATGGCGCCCGGGCTGCCCTGCGGGTTCGGTGATGCCGCCGGCGCGCCCGACCCCTCACCGACGTACTGGCCGATCGCCGTCACGAGCATGCAGTTGCGACACACGCCTATATTGTTGCTCGCGTAAATAGATCGCGCTGCCCGGCGGGCCGACGAGCGAGCGCAAACTCGCGAATCTGCCCGGTGTGTCGCCCTCAGACACGCACGCTCGCGCCCAAAGTGAAGGGGCTCAGTTCTGTTCGCTGACCTCACGCTCGGCCACGGCGGCGCCCTGGGCGGCCACCCAGCCGGTGATCCGACGGGCGATGTCACGGTCGGTCAGGCCGACGTCGGCCAGCACCTCCCCGCGAGAGGCCTGCTCGAAGAACTGCTGCGGCAAGCCGAGGTCTCGACACGGCACGTCGACCTCGGCGTTGCGCAACGCCGCCGACACCGCCGAGCCGATTCCGCCTCGCACGCCGTTGTCCTCGACGGTGACCACCAGTTTGTGGGAGCGGGCCAGCTCGGCGAGGACGTCGGGCACCGGCAGCACCCAGCGCGGGTCGACCACCGTCACCCCGATGCCCTGGTTGCGCAGCAGCTCGGCAACCGTGAGCGCCATCGACGCGAACGGCCCGACGGCCACCAACAGCACATCCTCGGCCAGCCCGTCGGTGGGCACCGCGAGGATGTCCACGCCGTCACGCCGTTTGAGAGCCGGGATGTCCTCGCCCACATCGCCTTTGGGGAACCGAATGGCGGTGGGGCCGTCGTCGACGTCGAGCGCCTCACCCAGTTCCTCGCGCAGCCGGGTGCCGTCCCGCGGCGCGGCGACCCGGATGCCGGGCACGATGCCCAGCATCGACAGGTCCCACATGCCGTTGTGGCTGGCGCCGTCGGCCCCGGTGATCCCGGAGCGGTCCAGCACCATCGTCACCGGCAGCTTGTGCAGCGCGACGTCCATCATGACCTGGTCGAACGCGCGGTTGAGGAACGTCGAGTAGATCGCCACCACCGGGTGCATGCCGCCCATCGCCAGGCCGGCGGCCGACGTCATCGCGTGTTGTTCGGCGATGCCGACGTCGAAGAACCGGTCCGGAAAGCGCTGCCGGAACGGCGTCAGCCCGGTGGGGCCCGGCATCGCGGCGGTGATGGCCACGATGTCGCGGCGCCGGCTGGCGTAGCCGATCAGCGCGTCGGAGAACGCCGACGTCCACCCGGGACCCGACACCGACGTCGCCAGCCCGGTCTCGGGATCGATGACGCCGCAGGCGTGCATCTGGTCGGCCTCGTCGTTCTCCGCGGGCGCGTATCCCATGCCCTTGCGGGTGACGACGTGCACGATCACGGGAGCCTTGAAGCCGCGCGCGCTGCGCAGCGCGTTCTCCACCGCCTGCTCGTCGTGGCCGTCGATCGGGCCGACGTACTTCAGGCCGAGGTCGGTGAACATCACCTGCGGCGACAGCGCGTCCTTGATGCCCGCCTTGATGCTGTGCATGCCCTGGTAGCACAACTCGCCGATGATCGGCACGCGCCGGACGGCCTTGCGGCCCTCCTCGAGCACCTTCTCGTAGCCGGGTTGCAGCCGCAGCCTGGCCAGGTGTTCGGCGAAGCCGCCGATGGTCGGCGCGTAGCTGCGGCCGTTGTCGTTGACGACGATCACGATCGGGCGCTGGGCGGCGGCGATGTTGTTGAGCGCCTCCCAGCACATCCCGCCGGTGAGCGCGCCGTCCCCGACCACGGCGACGACGCGCCGATTGCGGTAGCCGGACAGCTCGAACGCCTTGGCCAGCCCGTCGGCGTAGGACAGTGCCGCGCTGGCGTGGCTGGACTCGACCCAGTCGTGCTCGCTCTCGGCGCGCGAGGGATAGCCCGACAGGCCGCCCTTCTTGCGCAGCGTTTCGAAATCGTGGCACCGACCGGTCAGCATCTTGTGCACGTAGGACTGATGCCCGGTGTCGAAGACGATGGGGTCGTGCGGCGAGTCGAACACCCGGTGCAGGGCCAGGGTGAGCTCCACCACGCCGAGGTTCGGGCCGAGATGCCCGCCGGTCGCAGCCACCTTGTGGATCAGGAAATCCCGGATTTCCTGCGCCAAATCGCTTAGCTGCGATTGCGACAGGTGCTGCAGATCGGCGGGACCGCGGATCTGTTCAAGCATTCCGTCAGTGTACGCAGGGGTATCGGCGTCAGTCCTGTCGAGCCTGGTAGATGTCGGGCACACCGTCGTAGTCGGCGTCGGCGGTTTCCAGCTCGTGGATGGCGCGGTACTGCCGGTTGCGCAGCCGCAGCACGACAGCAGCCAGCAGCGCGGCGCACACCGACCCGGTCAGGACGCCGATCTTCACGAACTCGTCACGTTCGGAACCCAGGCCGTACGCGAGGTCGCCGATGAGCAGCGACACGGTGAACCCGATGCCGGCCAGCATGCCGATCCCCAACACGTCGATCCAGCGGATGGCGGCGTCGAGGTTGGCCCGACTCACCGCGGCCAGCACTCGCGTCGTCAGGAAGATGCCGACGGGTTTGCCGAGCACCAGACCGAGCACGATGCCCAGCGTGATCGGGTCGCCCAGCGCCCGAGTGAGGCCCTCGACGCCCCCGATCGCGACGCCGGCGGCGAAGAAGGCGAACACCGGCACCGCGACACCCGCCGACAGCGGCCGCAGGCGATGTTCGAAGTGCTCGGCGAGACCGGGCCCGGCCTCGGGCCCTCCGGCGGCCTCGGAGCGATTCACGGGCACCGTGAAACCCAGCAGCACACCGGCCACGGTGGCGTGGATGCCCGATTCGTGCATCAGCGCCCAAGTCGCCAGCGCGAGCGGGATGAGCAGCCACCACGACCGGATCCGGCGCTGCACGCACACGCCGAACAGGGTCAGCGGCACCAACGCCCCGAGCAGCGGCGCCCAGTTGATTTCTTCGGTGTAGAACACCGCGATCACCAGCACCGCGAGCAGGTCGTCGACGACCGCGAGGGTCAACAGGAACGTGCGCAGCGCCGACGGCAGGTGCGTGGAGATGACCGCCAGCACGGCGACCGCGAACGCGATGTCGGTGGCGGTGGGGATGGCCCAGCCTCGGGTCACGCCGTCGCCCACGTGGAAGGTCACCGCGACGAAGATCAGCGCCGGCACCACCATCCCGCCGACGGCGGCGGCGATCGGTAACGCCGCGCGGGTGGGATCACGCAGGTCACCGGCCACGAACTCGCGCTTGAGCTCCAGTCCGACCACGAAGAAGAACAGCGCCAGCAGGCCATCGGCGGCCCAGGTGCCCACGGTGAGGTCCAGGTGCAGCCCGACGAGATCACCGCCGATCTCGAAATCGCGGAGCGCGAAGTAACTCGCCGCCCACGGCGAGTTGGCCCAGATCAAGGCGACGGCCGCGGCCACCAGCAGGATCGCGCCGCCGACCGTTTCCTTACGCAGGATCGAGGCGATGCGCTTGGTCTCGGCCCACGAACCCCGTGAGAGCAGCGTCGGCCGTGGGGGCCGGTGGGGCGCGTTGGCGGTCACGACGAATCCGATCTGTGGCGAGGGTCAACGAATGATCGCCGACCAGACTTCCCGGCACACCTGCCTCAACTTTATTGCATGGATTCGGGGGTGCTCATTGCCAACGTGGGCTTGAATGCAATCGGCTATTCTCTGTGGCGGCGCGCCGGGAAGTCTGGTCGGCATCGATCTGTCACATGCGAGATGGGTCAGTCGATTCATGCCGTCTTCGACGAGAGAGGTCGCCGGTGCGTCCAGCCACATCGCAGCCACGGGCGACGGCGGTGCGCGCGCAGAATCGCCAAGAACTGATCTATCTCGTTGCGCCGGGCGGCAATCCGAACTACGGCGATGAGTTCATCCTCCGTGCGTGGCTGCGCCACCTCGCCGTCGTGCGCCCGCACGCCGACGTTGTCGTCGACTGCCACACCCCGGGCCAGGCCGCCGTGCTGCTGCAGGGCAGCCACCCGCGGATGACGTTCGTCGACACGATATGGCGGATCTGCTTCGAGACCGCTCCCCTTGCCCCGTCCGAAGCCGCCGCCGTGGCACAGGACGTGATCAACAACCCGGGCCGGATGCCGCGGATCGTCTCGGGCATCGAGCTGCTGGCCCGCGCCCACACCGTGCACCTCGTCGGGGGCGGTTACATCAACACCGTGTGGCCGCATCACGTGGCGCTGCTGGCGGCAGCCGCCGCGGCGGCCGACCGTTCCGGAGGGCGGGCGCTGGCCACCGGCCAGGGCCTGGTGCCGGTCGGCGAAAGCGAGCGGCTCAACCTGCTCCGGGAGTTGCAGTCCCGGTTCGCGGTCTTCGACGTCCGCGACGCACGATCGGCCGAATCGCTTGCGGGGTCTAGCGGTTCGTACACGTTCACCGGCGACGACGCGTGGTTGGGCATCGGCGAGGACGGCGTGTACGACACCACCTCCGAGGCCGCGCGGCGGTCGATGGTGTTCTGTCTGCAATCCGATCTGATGGATGATTTCGCCGACGGCCAGGGCATCGACGGCCTCGCCAGCGCGATTGCCGGGCTCATCGAGAACTGGGGGGTGGCCGGCCACGACGTCGCGGTCGTCGAGGGCATCCCCGGTGCGGACCGCATCGTGTACGACCGGGTGGCACACCTGTTGCCCGGCGCCGTCTTCGTCCCGTTCACCACCGTTTGGAACGACGGCCTGCCCGCCAACGCGGACCAGATGTGGGTCAGTACGCGGTTTCACCCGCATCTGTTGGCCGCGGCCATCGGCGCCAGCGGGTTGGCCCTGTCCGGGCGCGCGGACTACTACCCCAACAAGCATCAGTCGCTCATCGAGGCGGGGTCACGCTGGCAGGTCGCGGACTCGGCGGCCTTGCCGCCCAGTCCGATTCGCAACGGCGGCTTCTCCCCCGACGCGGTGATGCTGCACCGCGGCAGGAAAGCCGCCCTGGCCGCCGAGATCTATCCGCCCCAGCGCTCCGCGATGCGGTGGGCGCGCAACAGCCTCCGCCTGACCATGCGCCGTTCGGCGGGCAATCCGCCCCATCGACCGAGCCGCTAGCTCTGAATCCGGCGCTCCCGGTCTGACGACGGCCACACGTAGGGCAGGTCGTCGGGCACATCGCCGAAGTACTGCCGATAGTGGCCGGGATCCTTGCGGACCAACGACGACTGGTGACTGCGATGAAACTCCTTGTCGCCCAACCACGGTGGCAGTTCGTCGGCGGCGGCCAACTTCTTCTGGGTCCGTACCACGGTCAGCCCCGTGCCCTTCGTCAAGTCGGTGGCAAGGGTTGCCGCGCACGTGTCGGCGGCACCGCTCTCACACCACACAGCGCACACGTCGAGGCCGTAACGAACCAGTGCCTCCTCGTATCCCGCCCACATCGCGGCCGCGGGATGGTGGCGCCAGCCGTAACCTGGCACCGTCAGCGCGCGCAGCACCTGGATGGTCTCCACCCGCTGCTTACCGAGTCTGCGCCGGTCGAGCACACGCGCGGAAGCGTCGAAGCCGGGGTACGGCAGGAACGTCTGCACCCCGCCGACGTACCCGGCGTGGTCCCGAGCAAAACGTTCTCAGGCGTCGGCGCCGCTCCCAGGCTTTCCGAACCAGCCGCCGGCCGGCCGAATGCCCTTGTACCAGTCCACAACTGCTCGAGAAATGCGGTGCGCATCGCCATCGGTGCGTACAACCGCGATCGACGTCGCGAGGTCCTGCAACCCGTTCATCGAGCACTCGTAGCTGATCCGGTGCGCCAAGTGCCGCACCCAATCGGCGGCATGTCCGTGCTTGTGCTCCGGAATTCGCCGCACGTCGCACACCACCAGCAGCCGCTGAACACCGGTCGCGATCGCGGTGTCGGTCACGCGGTCGCAGATCTGGGTCTCGCTCGCTTTCTCCTGCCGCTTGGAGTTGATCAGCTCATCGTCGACGATCGCGATGAGCGCCTCGGCCGCGCCGGCGACGCCATGGCGGCGGAACTCCGCGGCAATTGACTCATAAAGCTCCGTCGCCTGACCGAACACAATTGGCGACGTGCCGATCTCTCGGACTGCCACCTGAGACTCCATTCTCGTCGTGCGTGCTGAGTCCAGCACTGCTGTGCCGCTGGCGAGCGGCTATCCCGTGAGCGTTGCGCAACCGAGTTCTCGTTGCACAGCGCGCTCCTGCTCTTCGGTGAGGTCGAGCGCAATCAGGATGCCATCCCGGTAGCCCGCTGCGACATCGTCCTCTGGGTTTGTGTGCAGCGCGTCGGACAACCTCTGCGAGATTGTCCGGAGCGCGGCCAGTGTCCTGGCCCGATGACGTTCCGACCGATGTTCGCCGTTGTCCGATGTGTCCGTGAAATCCATGGCCGCGCTTGCCATCTGGTCCAGGACGCAGATGCGCGCATAGCGAAGTGCCGCAGAGTGGCCCTCGCGGTACGCCGCGCTGCGTTCTCCGGCCGTCGACAGGTTCGCCGCGTCGTCGCATGCCTCGATCAAAGCCTCGAGCATGTCCATCTCGGTTTCCAGCTCAGGTGCCGCAGCTTCGCCCGACCGGTCCACGCGCCTCGTCACGGCGTCCACTTCCGTACGTCCCTTCTTTCTTGTCTTAGCTAATTCAAAACGGTGAATTTCCACGCGACGGCGTGGTATCTCAAACAATTCAAACGTAACTGCGCGACCGAAAATTTCTTATCTTGTGGACCCTGACCTGTGCGAGCGATTTACGCCGATCCGGTGCCGTCGATTTACCCCACACACTAAATATCGGCTCTGAAAGCAAGTCTCAGAGCCGATGATGTGTGCAGTTCAGACCACTCAGGACCGAGATGAACGCTTGCGCTTCGGAAGGAATTCCTCGGAGGCCGCAGCCTTGGCTCGTTTCTCCGCCCGCCGCTCTTTAATCGACTTCCCGGGTTTTTTCGCAGTCTGTTTAGCCATCGTTGCTCCTTTTCACAGTGGCAACCATCACCGATCCCGACCATACCCCAGAAAAAAATAAAAGCCAGCCTGGTAATTCGCCGGTCGACGCGCGCCCCGTCGGCCCCAGTTCCGCTGTGCCAGCGACGATCTTGACCCCGCTCAGCGGGTCAGCACCGCGATACTTTCGACGTGATGAGTCAGCGGGAACGAGTCGAACACCCGCACCTGCTCCACCGTGTACCCGTGGCCCCGGTAGAGCCCGACGTCGCGCGCGAACGCGGCCGCCTCACACCCGATGTGGATCACCCGGGGCACGCCCGCCTGGGCCAACAGTGCGATCACCTCACGGCCCGCACCCGAGCGCGGCGGGTCGAGAACCGCGACGTCGGCGCGTTGCCGTTGCGCCAGCAGTGCCCGGCGCACCGAATCGGTGACCACCGACACCCAACCCATATCGGCCAGTGCCGCACGCGCCGCGCGCGACGACCCTCGCGATGTGTCGACCGTGACGACCCTGCCGCTGTCGCCGACGGCCTCGGCCAGCACCGCCGCGAAAATTCCTGCGCCCCCGTACAAGTCCCACGCCGTCATTCCCGAGTCCAGTTGTGCGAGGTCGGCCACCACCTCGCTGTAGACCCGTGCCGCGTCGCGATGGGCCTGCCAGAACGCGGTCACCGGCACCCGCCAGGTTCGCTGCCCGACCCGCTGCACGGCTTCGTAGTCGCCCTCGATCACTCGGGTCGCGGCCCGGCGCTCGGTGCGGGGCCCGGACTGCACGACGTGGCGGCGGCCGTCGTCGTCGAGTGCGACGTGCACCTGCGCCCCCGGTGGCCACGCCCGGTCGTTCAGACCGTCGACCATGCCGGCCGGCAGTTGCGCACAACCGAGTTCGGTGACGACTTCCGAACTGTGATAACGGTGAAATCCCAGCCGGCCGTCGGCCGCGGTGTGCAGCCGCACCCTGGTCCGCCAACCCGTCGTACCCGCTCGGCCCACCGGTTCGGCGACGGCCTGGTCCTCATCGAGCCAGTGGAAACCGCCGAGCCGGGCCAGCTGGTTGGCGACCACGAAGCCTTTCAGCCGACGCAGCGCCTCCGGGGAGGCGAACGCCATATCGCAGCACCCCGCGCCGTCGACACCGGCGATCGGGCAGATGGAATCGACACGATCAGCCGACGGCTCGAGCACCTCCACGACGTGTGCGTGCCAGTACTTTCCGTGATCGGAGACGACGCGGACCCGCACGGTCTCCCCCGGCAGCGCATACCGGACGAACACCACCCGGCCGTCGTGGCGGGCCACACAGCTGCCGCCGTTGGCCGCGGGCCCGGTGGTCAGGATCAGGTCGTCCCCGGGCGCGTCGACTGCGTCGCTCACTCCAGAAAGCCCCTGCGTGCGTCGCCCGGCGCGGAGTGCGGCTGCAACGTCTTGAGTCGCTCCGAGGAACTCAGTTGCCACGGCACCGAGGTCACCATCACATTCGGCTCGAACAACAGCCTGCCTTTCAACCGCAGCGCGCTCTGGTTGTGCAGCACCTGCTCCCACCAGTGGCCGACGACGTACTCCGGAATGAACACCGTCACCACGGTGCGCGGTGACTCCTTGGTCACCCGCTTGACGTAATCGATAACGGGGCGGGTGATCTCGCGGTACGGCGACGCGATCACCTTGAGGGGGACGCTGATGTCGCTGTTCTCCCACTTGTGCACCAGCGCGCGCGTCTCGGCGTCGTCGACGCTGACGGTGATCGCCTCCAGCACGTCCGGGCGGGTGGCCCTGGCGTAGGCCAGCGCCCGCATGGTCGGCAGGTGCAGCTTGGACACCAGCACGATCGCGTGATTGCGGCTGGGCAGCACCAAGTCGCCGGCTTGGTCCTCCTGTTCCTCGAGTTCGCGTGCGACGGTGACATAGTGGCGCCGGATGAGCCGCATGAGCACGAACAACGCGGCCATCGCCAGGATCGCGATCCACGCGCCCGCGGCGAACTTGGACACCACGACGACGACCAACACCGTTCCGGTGCAGACGAACCCGACGGTGTTGATCGCCCGCGACCGCATCATCTTGCGGCGGGTGACGGCGTCGGTCTCGGTGCGCAGCAGCCGAGTCCAATGCCGCACCATGCCGATCTGGCTGAACGTGAACGCGACGAACACCCCGACGATGTAGAGCTGGATCAGCGAGGTCACCTGTGCGCGGAACGCGACGACGAACGCGATCGCCGCGACGGCCAGGAACAGGATGCCGTTGGAGAACGCCAGCCGGTCGCCGCGGGTGTGCAGCTGCCGGGGCAGGAAACGGTCCTGAGCCAGAATCGATGCCAGCACCGGAAACCCGTTGAAGGCGGTGTTGGCCGCCAGCGCCAGGATCAGCGCCGTGACCACCGCGATCAACAAAAGACCGAACGAGAAGTCATGGAAGACGGCGTCGGCCAACTGGGCCACCATTGTCTTCTGGTGGTAGTCGGGCGGTGCGCCGATCAGCTGTTCATGCGGGCGCTCGGCGATCTGCACTCCGGTCTGTTTGGCCAGCATGATGATGCCCATGAACATGGTGATCGCCAGCGCGCCCAGCATCGCCAGCGTGGTGGCGGCGTTGCGCGACTTGGGTTTCTGAAACGCCGGCACCCCGTTGCTGATCGCCTCGACGCCGGTCAGCGCGGCGCTGCCGGACGAAAACGCCCGTGCGACCAGGAAAACCAGCGCGAACCCGAGAACGTCGCCGTGTTCGGGCTTCATCTCGAAAGCCGCCGACTCGGCCTGCAGCGGTTCACCGAGCAGGTATATCTGGATGAATCCCCAGCCGAGCATGATGAACATGCCGATGATGAAGGCGTACGTCGGGATCGCGAACGCGGTGCCCGATTCCCGGATTCCGCGCAGGTTCATCGCTGCCAACAGCAGAATCGCGATCACGGCGAACAACACCTTGTGATGGTTGACGTACGGCACCGCGGAACCGATGTTCGACATCGCGGAGGACATTGACACCGCGACGGTCAGCACGTAGTCGACCAGCAGCGCGCTGGCGACGGTGAGTCCGGCGGTGGGCCCCAGGTTGGTGGTGACCACCTCGTAGTCGCCGCCGCCCGACGGGTAGGCGTGCACGTTCTGCCGGTAGCTGGCGATGACGACCAACATGACGAACGCGACCGCGAGCCCGATCCACGGCGTCATCGAGTACGCGGAGAGACCGGCGACCGAGAGGACCAGAAAGATCTCTTCGGGCGCGTAGGCCACCGACGACAAGGCGTCGGAGGCGAACACCGGAAGGGCGATCCGCTTGGGCAGCAGGGTGTGCGAGATCCTGTCGCTGCGGAACGGTCTGCCGAGAACCAACCGTCGTGCCACGGTCGAAAGCTTGGACACGAGTGCCAAGAGTAAGCCCGAAGGCCGGTAACCGTCGGAAAGCGGTAGCGTTCCGACTGCGCGGGTTCGAACAGGAAGGACCGTGAAGTGCGGGTAGTGGTGATGGGCTGCGGCCGGGTGGGGGCTTCGCTGTCGGACAGCCTGGCCAGGATCGGACACGACGTGGCGGTCATCGACCGCGACAGCACCGCGTTTCACCGACTGTCCCCTGAATTTCCCGGCGAGCGGGTGCTCGGCATGGGATTCGACCGCGACGTGCTGCTGCGGGCGGGCATCGAGGAGGCCGGCGCGTTCGCCGCGGTGTCTTCGGGCGACAACTCCAACATCATCTCGGCGCGGGTGGCGCGCGAGACGTTCCACGTCGAACGGGTGGTCGCACGCATCTACGACGCCAAACGCGCGGCGGTGTATGAGCGGCTGGGCATCCCGACGGTGGCCACCGTGCCGTGGACGACGGACCGGCTGCTCAACGTGCTCACCCGCGAGACCGAGACCGCGAAATGGCGCGATCCCACGGGCAATGTCGGTGTGACCGAGCTGGCCCTGCACGAGGAGTGGGTGGGCCGCCGGATGACCGATCTGGAGGCCGCCACCGGCGGGCGGGTGGCATTCCTGATCCGGTTCGGGGAGGGCGTGTTGCCCGACGCGAAGACCGTCATCCAGGCCGGCGACCAGGTGTTCATGGCCGCCATCGCCGGGCACATCGCCGAGGCGCTGGCGATCGCGGCGTTGCCGCCCAGCGAGGACATCGAGGGCTAGAGAACTATGAAAGTCGCCATCGCCGGGGCCGGCGCCGTCGGCCGCTCCATCGCCCGCGAGCTGGTCGGTGCGCACGAGGTCACGCTGCTCGAACGCAACCCCGACCACATCGACGTCGACGCGGTGCCCGCCGCCCAGTGGCGGCTCGGGGACGCCTGCGAGCTCACCCTGTTGGAGTCGGTCAAGCTCGAGGAGTTCGACGTGGTGATCGCCGCCACCGGTGACGACAAGGTCAATGTCGTGGTGAGCCTGTTGGCCAAGACCGAGTTCGCGGTGCCGCGGGTGGTGGCGCGGGTGAACGACCCCCGCAACGAGTGGTTGTTCGACGAGAGCTGGGGCGTCGACGTCGCGGTGTCCACACCGCGCATGCTGGCCTCGCTCGTGGAGGAGGCCGTCGCCGTCGGGGATCTGGTGCGGCTGATGGAGTTCCGCAAGGGCCAGGCCAACCTCGTGGAGATCACGCTGCCCGACGACACCCCGTGGGGCGGCAAGCCGGTCAAACGCCTGGAGCTGCCCCGAGACTGCGCGTTGGTGACGATTCTGCGCGGCCCGCGGGTTATCGTGCCCGAATCCGACGAGCCGCTGGAGGGCGGCGACGAGTTGCTGTTCGTCGCCGTGGCCGAAGCCGAGGACGACCTGAAGACGCTCCTGCTCAATCCGCAGCCGCGCTGAGGGCAGCGCGCCCAGCGCCCTCCCCGCGAGCAGACGCGAAAACCCCCATATCGGGCGGTTTCAGGGGGTGTATGCGTCTGCTCGCGAGGGGGAACCGTTGGCGATGCACACCGGCGGAGGGGCCGGACGGTCGTGACAGCGCGCCGTCGCGCCGGCGTCGACACTGCCCACGTCGCTCTGCGCATTGCGGATGCCCAGCGCCGAAACGACACCCGCGAGCGCCAACAGGCCGGCGGTGACCACCGCGCCGCTTCGGAAACCGTCGAAATCGACTGTGTCGCCGACGATCACACCGGTGAATGCGATCGCGATCAGACCCGCGATGCGCGAGATGGCATTGTTGACCGCCGAGCCGATGCCGCTCTGCGACGGCTGCACCGCCGCGAGCACGGCGGCCGTCAGCGGCGACACCGTGATCGTGAGCCCGAGCCCGAAGACCACCAGCCCGGGCAGCATCTGGGTCCACAGGTCGAAGGGTTGGCGCGACGCGGTCATCAGCACATAGCCCAGTGCCGCGATCATCGGGCCGACGGCCATGAACAGTCGAGGCCCGTACCTGCCCGCAAGCACGCCGAAACGACGGGCCAGCAGGAACGACAGCACGGGAACCGGCAGGGTGGCCAGCCCCGCCTGCGTCGCCGACAGCCCAGCGGTCTCCTGAAGGAACAACGCGACGATCAGCATGCCGAGCGACACCCCCGCGTAGAGAAACACGGTGGCCAGGTTGCCGACGGCGAAGTTGCGGGCGCGAAAGATCTGCAACGGCATCATCGGATGCGTGGTGACGCGCTCCCACCACGGAAACGCGCACAGGCACGCCAATCCGGCCAGCAGGCTCACCGCCACCATCGCATGCGAGAAGCCAAGCCGTTGGCCCTCGATGAGCGCGAACACCACACCGGTGAGCCCGCAGGCGTTCAACAGGGCCCCGATGACGTCCACCCGCCGCCGACCGTCGCTCTCAGTCGCGGCGGACAGTTTCGTGGTCAGGTACAGCGTGACGGCCAGCGGCACGATGTTCACGCCGAAGATCCACCGCCAGCTCAGCGCGTCGACGAGCACCCCGCCAAGCAGCGGCCCGATCACGAAAGCCGTTCCCGTCCAAGCGGTCCACGTCCCGATCGCCCGCGCCTGGGCGGCGCCGGAGAACCGGGCGTTGATCATCGCCAGCGAGCTGGGCACCAGGAACGCGGCGCCGATGCCCTGCAGGCAGCGCGCGGCGACCAGTACCGAGCCGGTGGGCGCCACCGCGCACAGCACCGAAGAGACCGCGAACACGACCAGACCGGTGCGCAGTACGGCCAGCCGGCCGAACTGGTCGGAGACGGCGCCGGCGACCAGGATCAGCGCGCCGAGGGTGAGCAGGTAGCCGTCGACCACCCACTGCTGAAGCGCCAGCCCGGCACCGAACTCGCGGCTGATCGCGGGCAGCGCGAGGTTGACCACCGAGCCGTCGAGAAACGCGACGAACGAGGACAGTACGGCGACCGCGATCAGCGGCCGGTCGGTGCCGTCGGAATCAGCGGGCATCCGCTACGTCGTCGCGCTCGGCGCGCGTGGCGTCGGCCGCGGTGTCGGCGAGCGCGGCCTCATGGGCGCGGATGGCGCGCTGCGCCGAGCGGATCGCCAGATAGGTGACCAGCGCGGCGACGGCGGTCAGCGGCCAGCCCATCGCGATGCGCGCGGCGCCTAGCCAACCCGTCTGGTCGGCGCCGTAGAGATGGTGCTGCACGAGGAACCGCGAGGCGAAGACCAGCACCCACACCGTCGTCGCGGCGTCGAACACCAGTACCGCCTTGCGCACGTCGCGCCAGCCGCGGTCGTGGCCGCTGACCCAGCTCCAGATGTAGCCGACGACGGGCCTGCGCACGAGCACGGACAGCCCGAACACCGACGCCCACAGCAGCGACGTCCAGATGCCGAGCAGGAAGTAACCTTTCGACTCCCCCATCACGTAGGCGATCAGCGCGCAGATGGCGACGCCGAAGAAGCCGGAGATCGCCGGCTGCGCGCTCTCGCGACGCACCAGCCGCCACACCAGGACGGCCGCGGCCACCCCGAGCGCCGACACGATCGCGGGGACGAGCCCGAACAGCGAGGACACCGGAACGAACGCCACCACCGGCAGCGAGGAGTAGATCAGCCCGCTGACCCCGCCGACCTGGGCGAGGAGGGCGTTGACTCTGCTGCTCGGTTCACCCGGTACGGTTCCGGGCTCGCTCACTTCTGGATCTCGTAATGCGGGTTGTAGATGGCCTTGGCGCCGTTGTCGAGCTTGCCGATCCGGCCGTGCACCTTCAGGGTCCGGCCCGACTCGATTCCGGGTATCCGACGCTGGCCCAGCCAGACCAGCATCACCGAGTCCGTGCCGTCGAACAGTTCGGCCTTGACGCCGCCGGTGCCGCTCTTGCCGCTGCACTCCACGCTGCGCAGTGTGCCGATCATCGTCACTTCTTGACCGCGCTGACAGTCGATGGCCTTCTGCGCGCCGGTGCTGGCGGCTTCATCGCTGAGTTCTTCGGCATCGAGTTGCTCCGGGTCCTCCGTCAACCGCCGTGTGAGCCGGCGCAGATACCCCTCGGCCGTAGCCATGGCGTCTCCTGACCTATCGCAGATCTACCGTAGATCTACCCCAACCAACGCCACCGTAGACCTGTTGGATCCGATTTGCCATGTGACGACCGCCTCGCCACGCGGGGCAATTTCGCGACAGGGCACGATCGTCTGATGGCCGTCGATCTGCGTGGGGTGACCACGGTTGTGCTGCCCGGTACCGGCTCCGACGACGACTACGTCTACCGGGCATTTGCGGGCGCGCTGCGCGAAGCGGGCGCGGTGATCGTCACCCCCGCGCCGCGACCGGAGCGGCTGGTCGAGGGCTATCGCGCTGCGCTGGACGACGCCGCACGGGCGGGCGCGATCGCCGTGGGCGGGGTGTCGATCGGCGCGGCGGTGGCCACCGAGTGGGCGTTGCGGCATCCGGAGCTGACGGTCGCCGTGCTGGCCGCGCTGCCCGCGTGGACGGGCGCGCCCGACACGGCGCCGGCCGCCATGGCCGCACGCCATTCCGCCCAGTCGCTGCGTGAGCAGGGCCTCCACGCGGCCACCGCGACGATGCGGGCGTCGAGCCCGCAGTGGCTGGCCGACGAACTGGCCCGGTCGTGGGCCGGGCAGTGGCCGTCGCTGCCCGACGCGATGGAGGAGGCTGCCCGCTATGTTTCGCCCACCTGCGAGGAGCTGGCGACGCTCGCCGTCCCGATGGGAGTCGCCGCGGCCACCGACGACCCGGTCCATCCCGTCGAGGTCGCCGAGCAGTGGGTCGCGGCCGCGCCGCGCGCCGCGCTGCGCACCGTCACGCTCGACGAGATGGGCGCCGACCCGGCGGTGCTCGGCGCGGCGTGTCTGACAGCGCTACAAGCGTGCGATTTCGGCGTACTTGGTCACGGTGAGCGTGACGAAGTGCACCGACATCGCTAGCCGCCGGTGATCGTGCGCAGCTGTTGCATGGCCGAGCCCTGCTCGCTGCGGCGCGCCGCCGGCTCAGGCGGCGGCCGCTGACCGGCCTGCTGCGCCTGCTGGGCGGCGGCCTGCTCCGCAGCGGCGCGCAGTTGCTCGGCCATCGGGCCGGGAAGCTCGATGGTCAACGGGGTACGCACCGGCATCGGGGTGGCGCCACGGCGAACTACGGTGTCGGCCAAGGCATTTCGTGCCTCCTCGGCGAGCGCGTCGATGTTCTGCTGGGTGCCGTTGACGACGCAGCGGATCATCCAGCGGTAGCCGTCGACGCCGATGAACCGCACCACACCGGCCTGGTTCGGGTCCCCCGCCGCGACGCCGACGACCTCGCGCCCCCACGGGCCGTCCTGAATGCTCACCGACGGGACGTCCTTGCGCAGCGACTCGGCCAGTTCAGCGGCCACCTCGCGCCAGAGTCCCGTCGACTTCGGCGCTGCGTACGCGGCGATGGTGAAACGGCCGTTGGGCGTGACCACCCAGACCGCGCTGGGCACGCCCTGCGGGCTGAGCTCCACCTGGACCTGGCCCGCCTCGGGCATCGGGATCAGTACCGAACCCAGATCCAGCCGCCCCACCGTGGCCACCCCCGGGTCGTCGAAATCGTCGATGTCGAAGGGACCGTCGGGCTCGTCGTCGGTGTCGTCCGGCGCTGCGCCAGCCTCGTCGCGGGTGTCGTCGTCGTTGTCTTGTTTACCGAATGCCATCACAAACTCGCATGTCCGCCGGAGGAACCGTGGCCACCGTCGCCACGGGAAGTGTCAGCAAGGCCTGCCTCGTCGAAAGACGTCACCTCCACCAACTCGGGCAGTTCGACGCGCTGCACGAGCAACTGTGCGATCCGGTCGCCACGGTGCACGATGATCGGCGCCTGGGGGTCGAGGTTGATCAGCGCCACCTTGATCTCACCGCGGTAGCCGGCGTCAATGGTACCCGGGCTGTTGACAATCGAAAGCCCAACGCGGGCAGCCAAACCCGACCGGGGGTGGACGAGGCCGACCATCCCGTGCGGGATGGCGACCGCGATGCCTGTCGGGACGAGCGCGCGCTGACCGGGCGCGAGTTCGACATCGACCGCACTGAAGAGGTCGACACCGGCGTCGCCGTCATGGGCGCGGCTGGGCATCGGCAGATCGGGGTCCAGACGCACGACGGCCAGAGTGGTGGACACGACGTCAGAGATTACCCTTGGCCGCGTGTCGGACACGCGTGCCACGTCGCAAACCGTGCGCTACCGGGAACGGTTGTGGGTGCCTTGGTGGTGGTGGCCGCCGGGCCTCGGGCTCGGCGCCTTGCTCGCCCTCGAGTTCAACCAGGGCATACCAAACCTGCCGAACTGGTTGCCGTTCGCGGTGCTGCTGCCAGTCGCGGCCGTCGTATTGCTGTGGCTCGGCAAGACCGAGGTGCGAGTCGTCAGCAGCGCCGACGACACCGAGCTGTGGGTGGGCGCGGCACACCTGCCGATGAGCGTGGTCTCGCGCATGGCCGAAGTGCCGCGCAGCGCCAAGTCCGCGGCGTTGGGCCGCCAACTGGATCCCGCGGCGTTCGTCATGCATCGGGCGTGGGTGGGCCCCATGGTTCTTCTGGTTCTCGATGATCCCGACGATCCCACGCCGTACTGGCTGGTGAGCTGTCGTCATCCGGACCGTGTGCTGTCCGCGCTGCGCGGACCGCGGTGATTCCGACCCCCTCGACCGCACCCGTCAGGCCGCGCAGTCGGTGCAGAGCATCAAACCGTTCTTCTCGCTGGCCAGTCGGCTGCGGTGATGCACGAGGAAGCAGCTGGAGCAGGTGAACTCGTCGGCTTGCTTCGGAATGACGCGCACGGACAGTTCCTCGCCGGATAGGTCAGCGCCTGGCAGCTCAAAGGACTCAGCGGACTCCGATTCGTCGACATCGACGACCGCAGACTGGGCCTCGTTGCGCCGCGCCTTCAGCTCCTCGAGCGAGTCCTCTGAGACATCGTCGGTCTCGGTTCGCCGTGGGGCGTCGTAATCGGTAGCCATCTCGTCCCCTCCGATAAACGTTGCAGCAAGGCTTTGTACCAGCGTCGAACGCATCCACCAAATGATTCGTGCCCGGAATGGCACACGTTCCAGTGTGAGTTACATCACATTCTAGGGGACGTCGCCCGAGGGACTCTAGACCATTGCCTCTAGAGTGCAGTCGTGGTCGCGCAAATCACCGAGGGCACCGCGTTCGACAGGCACGGACGCCCGTTTCGTCGGCGCCATTACGTGCCGGCCATCGTGATGTTCGCCGTGTTGGCGCTCGTGACGATGGTGATCTGGGTGGTCGCCCTGAACCGGCCCGCGGACGTCCGCGAGGCGACCGTGTGCAACCCTCCGCCGGTGGCGACGGACCCCGACGCGCCGCCGCCCCCGTCGTTGGGTGTGCAGGTCTCGCGTTCGGAGATGACCGAGGTGGCGCCGGCCAAGCTCGCCGACACGAAGATCCGGGTGCTCAACGCCAGCGGTCAGGGCGGACAGGCCGCCGAGGTGGCCGGCGATCTGCGCGACCTGGGCTTTGCCGACCCGACCGCGGAGAACGACGCGATCTACGCCAGCACCCGGCTCACCTGCCACGGCCAGATCCGGTTCGGTCCGGCTGGGCGCTCCGCGGCCGCGGCCGTGTGGCTGGTCGCGCCCTGCACCGAGTTGTTCCAGGACGACCGCACCGACGACACGGTGGATCTGGCGCTGGGCACCGAGTTCACCGAGCTCAGCACCGGCGACGACATCCAGGCGATGCTGGCCAGCCTGCGCCCGGACGCCACCCAACCGGCCGATTCGTCCCTGCTGTCCAAGATTCACACCGCGGCCTGCTGACGGCGATTTCGGCGTGGTTCGTCACGCTCAGCGTGACCAAACGCACCGAAATCCCTACGCGAGGCCCAGCGCGGCGCTGAGCGCGTCGGCGACGCCGGGCGCGGAGGCCACGATCATCCCCCCGGGTTGGTCGGCGGGGAGATCCACCGGCGGCAGCCGCACGGTCGCGCCGGCCTCGGCGGCGATCAGCGCACCTGCCGCCCAGTCCCAAAGCTGCACGCCCTCCTCGTAATAGGCGTCGAGTCTTCCCGCAGCCACCATGCACAGATCCAGGGCGCACGAGCCGATGCGCCGCACGTCGCGCACCATGGGCACGATCTTGGCGACGAGTTCGGCCTGCCGTCGCCGATGCTCGGCATCATAGGCAAATCCCGTGCCCACCAACGACATTGACAATTCGGTCGCGCTGCTGCACCGCAGCGGGCTCGTCACGCCGCCACGCTGCAGCCGCGCCCCGTGACCGACCGCGGCCGAGTACAGCGCACCGGTGGGCACGTCGGCGACCGCACCGGCCACCGACGCGCCGTCGCGCTGGACCGCGACCGACACCGCGTACGCCTCGATCCCGTAGACGAAGTTCACCGTGCCGTCGATGGGGTCCAGCACCCAGGTGTACTGCCCCTTCGCGGCGGCGAGTGATCCGCCCTCTTCCTCGCCGACAACCGGTTCGCCCGGACGCAGCACCGCCAACCGTTCCCGCAGCAGCCGTTCGGTCTCGGTGTCCACGACGGTGACGGGGTCGGTCGGGGTGCTCTTGGCGCGCACGGAGGACGCGGTCTCGGGCAGGGCGGCCGTGTCGCCGAACACCTCGGCGCGGCGGCGTGACACGAACGCCGCGGCCTCGCCGGCCAGTTGTTCGGCGACCGAGCGCAACTGCACCGGGTCGGAGTTGTCTTCGATCACGTCCCTATCGCAGCACAGTTCCGGTCGCCCGACAGCACCGCGCACGCTAAGCCAAGCCACTAAGGTGTGGGAACGCACGGACAGTGAGGCATCTGCCGGCCTCGTAGAGGAGCGCCCATGACCGCCACCGATTCCCCACCCACCGACCCCTCGACCAACGGAGGAAAGCCCCGTCGCGGCTTCGGAGTCGACGTCGGTGGCAGCGGCGTCAAGGGCGGCATCGTCGACCTCGACACCGGCACGCTGATCGGAGAGCGGTTCAAGATCCCCACGCCGCAACCCGCGACTCCGGACGCGGTCGCCAAGACCATCGCCGCGGTGGTGCGCGAGTTCCGCTGGACCGAGCGGGTCGGCGTCACCTACCCCGGGGTCGTGGTCGACGGCATCGTGCACACCGCCGCCAACGTCGACAAGGCCTGGATCGGCGTCAACGCGCGCGACGTGATCACCGCCCACCTCGACGGCCAGCCCGTCACCGTGCTCAACGACGCCGACGCGGCGGGACTCGCCGAGGAGAAGTACGGCGCGGGACGCGACAACACCGGGGTGATCGTGCTGCTGACCTTCGGCACCGGCATCGGTTCCGCGGTGATCCACAACGGCGCGCTGCTGCCCAACACCGAGTTCGGCCACCTCGAGGTCGGCGGCAAGGAAGCCGAGCACCGCGCGGCGTCCTCGGTGAAGGAGAAGAAGCGCTGGAGCTACGAGCGCTGGACCCGTGAGGTGACGAAAGTCCTGGTAGCCATCGAGAACGCGATCTGGCCCGATCTGTTCATCGCCGGCGGCGGGATCAGCCGCAAAGCCGACAAGTGGATTCCGCTGCTGCAGAACCGCACCCCGGTGGTGGCCGCCTCGCTGCGCAACACCGCGGGCATCGTCGGCGCCGCGATGGCCGCTGAGGTCGACGTCACAGCTACCGTCGAGTAGACGCGCCCGACGAGGTGAATTTGCCGCTCAGGACGGTTGCCTCGGACAGTGTCGTTACAATGGTCGTCGGCGGCCGCATACCGGATAGCGGCGAAATCAACCGCCAATATTCGACAGCCAACGCTCTTCGATGGTGCACGCATCCCCGCGCTTCGCGTGGAGCCTCGCCAGCGAAGAAGAGATGCGAGACGAAAGGGTGTACGTGGCAGCGACAAAGGCAAGCCCGGCAACCGACGAGCCGGTAAAGCGCACCGCTACCAAAACCCCCGCCAAGAAGGCTCCGGCGAAGTCCACCGGTACCGGGGCCGCGAAGAAGGCAGCCAACAGTTCGCCGCCGGCCAAGAAGGCCACCAAGTCCAAGGGCCGGACGGCCAAAGCGGCCAAGGCCGCCCCCGCCAAAACCGCCCCCGCCAAGGCCGCCGCCAAGGCGAAGCCGGCGTCGCGGTCGGCCAAGCCCAAGTCCGGCGCGGCGACCACTCGTGGCCGCGCCAAGAAGGCCACCGCGGCCGAGACCAAAGTCGACGACGTCGCCACCGAGGACGTCGAGACCACCGAAGACCTTGACGTCGAGCCCGGCGAGGACCTCGACGTAGAGGTCGACGCCGCCGATCTCGAGCTCGAGGACCTCGACGCCGACGACACCGAGGAAGCCGCGCCGGCTGCCGCCACCGCCCAAGAGGGCGCCGCCGACGAAGACGAGGACGACGAAGAGATCGCCGAGCCCTCGGAGAAGGACAAGGCATCGGGCGACTTCGTCTGGGACGAAGAGGAATCCGAGGCGCTGCGGCAAGCGCGTAAGGATGCCGAGCTGACTGCCTCGGCGGACTCGGTGCGTGCCTACCTCAAGCAGATCGGCAAGGTCGCGCTGCTCAACGCGGAGGAAGAGGTCGAGCTCGCCAAGCGCATCGAGGCGGGTTTGTACGCCACCCAGCTGATGACCGAGTACGCCGAGAAGGGCGAGAAGCTCACCACCGCCCAGCGCCGCGACATGATGTGGATCTGCCGCGACGGTGACCGCGCGAAAAACCATCTGCTGGAAGCGAACCTGCGTCTGGTGGTGTCGCTGGCCAAGCGCTACACCGGTCGCGGCATGGCGTTCCTGGACCTGATCCAGGAGGGCAACCTCGGGTTGATCCGTGCAGTGGAGAAGTTCGACTACACCAAGGGCTACAAGTTCTCCACCTATGCCACGTGGTGGATCCGCCAGGCGATCACCCGCGCGATGGCCGACCAGGCCCGCACCATCCGCATTCCGGTGCACATGGTCGAGGTGATCAACAAGCTCGGCCGCATCCAGCGCGAGCTGCTGCAGGACCTGGGCCGCGAGCCCACGCCCGAAGAGCTGGCCAAGGAGATGGACATCACGCCGGAGAAGGTGCTGGAGATCCAGCAGTACGCGCGTGAGCCGATCTCGCTGGACCAGACCATCGGCGACGAAGGCGATTCGCAGCTGGGCGATTTCATCGAGGACTCCGAGGCGGTCGTGGCCGTCGACGCCGTGAGCTTCACGCTGCTGCAGGACCAGCTGCAGTCGGTGCTGGAGACGCTGTCCGAGCGCGAGGCGGGAGTGGTGCGGCTGCGGTTCGGCCTCACCGACGGCCAGCCCCGCACGCTCGACGAGATCGGCCAGGTCTACGGCGTCACCCGCGAGCGCATCCGCCAGATCGAGTCCAAGACCATGAGCAAGCTGCGCCACCCGAGCCGTTCGCAGGTGCTGCGCGACTACCTGGACTAGCCGTCTTCGCGCACTGCGACGGGGCGCCGGCCTCCCGCGGACTCAGCGCCTCTTGTCGCGCACCTTGTACGTCGACGGCCACGATTCGCGGGTCTCGTCGCCCGTCAACGGGGTGCCCTTGCTGCCGATCTTGATGTCGTAGGCCTCTTTGCCCGGCCCCGCCTCGCGGTTGGCGTGCTCGGTGGCCAGATACATCAACTGATCGATCTCGGATTCGGCGAACGCGACGAAGGTGGTCTTGCGGACGATGTCGTCGGCGCCTGAGGCGATGCGGTCGGGCAGCACCCGGGTCGCGAACGCGGCGCCTGCCAACAAGACGGCCGGGACGACCCAGTAGCAGACGTACGAGAGCGGGGCGCCGCGATCGAGGATCGACGCGTCACCGGTGACGATCGGCGGGATCGCCGCCGAGACCGTCATGCTCGCGAACACCCCGACCCAGATCCACGTCAGCGTGGTGGTGACCTTCGCGAACAGATCGCTCTTGACGACGTGCGGCTGCTGCCCCGCCTCGGCGAACCCACGCACGAACGGCTTGCCGATCAGCGCGCCGACGAGCGCCGTGATGAGGGCCCCGAGGATGCTCAACGGCAGCATCCACTTCTGCGTGAACGTCTCACTGACCACGAACGTCACCACGGTCAGCACGAGAAACGTTGTGAGAGCACCTATTTCGAGCTCGCGGCCCGGTCCTCCGCGCATCTGCCCGACGGCGAAAGCCGCGACGGCCACCGCCAGCGCGATCAGCACGGCGACGGCGAACGGCACATTGCCGACGAGAACCCAGTAGACGATCCACGGCGCCAGGCCTAACAAAATGCCCACGATTTGTAAGTGTACGTAGCGGGGGTGTGCCGGTCCCTACGGCCCGAGCGCGGCAAACCGCCCGGCGGCATCCGGCAGATACGGCGTGACGCTGATCACAGCCTCGACAGGCAATGGACCGTACAAATGTGGGAACTCCATCCCCATCGGATCAGCGGGAACGCCGGGTTCCCAGCGAACCGGAGAGGACAGACGTGCGGGGTCGACGCGCAGCAGCACCAGATCGGTGCGACCGCGGTAGAGCCGGTTGGCCGGCAGATGCACCTGCTCGGGTTTCGAGAGATGCACGAACCCGGACGTCTCCAGCGAGGCCGGCCGCAGCTCGCCCGCGGTCTGGGCCGCCCGCCAGTCGTCGGCGCCGCAGAGGTGAACAAGCGCATCGGGCTGCGATGGCATATGGTCAGCCTGCCGTCTCAACGGCGCGGCGTAACGGTGAGACGCGACACACCGGTAACCATTAGGGAACAACGCCGGAAGCCGAAACGTCTGAGACAGTGGAAGCCACGCGAAGCAATACGGAGGTCGCCATGAACGCAACGCTCACCAGCCCCGAGTTGACCCGGGCTGACCGCTGCGACCGGTGTGGCGCCGCTGCGCGGGTGCGCGCGAAGCTTCCATCTGGTGCCGAGCTGCTGTTCTGCCAGCACCACGCCAACAAGCATGAATCGAAGCTGATCGAGTTGGCCGCCGTGCTTGAAAAGAGCCCGGTGGAGGTCTGATCCCACGACACGGCTTCTGCCGTGTTGGCCACGATCAGCCGTCGTCAGCAATGCTGGACTGGTCATGAAAGATGACCAGCCTCTCCCAGTACGGCCCTCGCGTCACCACATCTGGCATGTCGTCAAGCGCACGCTTGCGAAAAGCTGGGATGACTCGATCTTCTCGGAGTCGGCAGAGGCGGCGTTCTGGAGCGCGCTGTCGTTGCCGCCTCTGCTGCTGGGGATGCTCGGCAGCTTGGCCTACGTCGCGCCGCTGTTCGGCCCGGAGACACTGCCCACCATCGAAGCCCAGATCATCGACACGGCGGCCAGGTTCTTCTCGTCGAACGTCGTCGCCGAGATCATCGAGCCGACCGTGCGCGACATCGTCCAAGGGGCCCGCGGCGAGGTGGTGTCCCTCGGCTTCGTGATCTCGCTGTGGGCCGGGTCCTCGGCCATCTCCTCGTTCGTCGACTCGATCACCGAGGCCCACGATCAGACGCCGCTTCGCCATCCGGTGCGCCAGCGGTTCTACGCGCTCGGCCTCTACGTGGTGATGCTGGTCGCGGCGATCATCATGGCCCCGTTCATCGCGCTGGGGCCGCGCAAGATCGCCGAGTTCCTTCCCGACAACTGGGACCATGCGCTGCGGTTCGGCTACTACCCCGCGCTGGTGCTCGGGCTGATCGTCGGGATGACCATCCTGTACCGGGTGTCGCTGCCCAGGCCGCTGCCGTCACACCGGTTGCTACTGGGCTCGCTGCTCGCGACGGTGGTTTTCCTGCTGGCCACCTTCGGGCTGCGGTTCTATCTGACGTGGATCACCGCGACCGGCTACACGTACGGCGCCCTCGCCACGCCGATCGCCTTCCTGCTGTTCGCGTTCTTCCTCGGCTTCGCGATCATGATCGGCGCCGAACTCAACGCCGCGGTCCAGGAGGAATGGCCGGCGCCGGACACCCACGCCAAACGTTTCCGGTGGTGGCTGGCGGCCAAGGCCGAGGCGCTCAACGGCGCCGGCGAGAGACCAGCCGGCCCACCGGCCGTCGACGCGGACCCGGAACCGGTCGCCGACCGGCCTACGTCTTGAGCTTCTCGTAGATCCGCTTGCACTCCGGGCAGACGGGAGAGCCCGGCTTGGCCGACTTCGTCACGGGAAAGACCTCACCGCACAGCGCGACCACGTGCGTACCCATGACCGCACTCTCGGCGATCTTGTCCTTCTTGACGTAGTGGAAGTACTTCGGGGTGTCGTCTCCGGTGCCGTCGTCGACGCGTTCTTCGGTGTCGGTGCGTTCAATGGTCTGGGTTCGCATATATCCATTCTGCCTTCTCCAGATCCAACCCGTACAACAGACGAGAGGTGTGAAACAGTGGAGGTATGAAACACGGCCACGAGCTGAGTTTCGACGACGACGGTCGGCCCGTCTTGATCACCCGAGCCGCCCCCGCCTACGAGGAACAGCACCGGCAGCGTGTGCGGAAGTACCTCACGCTGATGTCGGTTCGCATACCGGCATTGGTGTTGGCCGCGGTCGCATACGGCATCTGGCACAACGGGTTGATTTCGTTGGCGATCATTGTGATCTCGATCCCGCTGCCGTGGATGGCGGTGCTGATCGCCAACGACCGGCCGCCGCGCCGCGCCGACGAGCCACGCCGATACAGCCCGACCCCGCCCCACTCGGAGGCGTTTCCGTCGGCGGAACGGCCCGCCATCGAAAGCGGCGAATGGTCATCGCCCCACCCGGCACCGCAAGCGAACGGCGACGACCGCCGAGGGGATGTTCCCGGCTGATCAGCTGCTGGGCTGATTCTCAGCACATTCTCAGGTCGCCGCAGACAAACCGCTGATCAACGCGTGTGAACCGGCCGAACGCCGGGAACTCTTTCGAACACGTGGGCGTTGTAGCTCATGACAGTTCGACCCGATCAGGAGGCCGTCATGGCAAATGCCACCTCAAGCCGCGTTGACCAGGACCTGGACGCCCAGAGTCCGGCCGCTGATCTCGTGCGCGTGTACCTCAACGGCATCGGCAAAACGGCCTTGCTCAATGCCGCCGATGAGGTCGAACTCGCAAAGCGTATCGAGGCAGGGCTTTACGCCAAGCACCTGCTCGAAACACGGAAGCGCTTGGGCGAGAACCGCAAACGTGATCTTGCCGCCGTGGTCCGCGACGGTGAGGCAGCACGCCGGCATCTGCTCGAGGCCAACCTGCGCCTCGTGGTGTCGCTGGCGAAGCGTTACACGGGCCGCGGTATGCCCCTGCTGGACCTCATCCAGGAGGGCAACCTCGGTCTGATCCGCGCGATGGAGAAGTTCGACTACGCCAAGGGATTCAAGTTCTCGACGTACGCCACGTGGTGGATCCGTCAGGCCATCACCCGCGGCATGGCCGACCAGAGCCGCACCATCCGGCTGCCGGTCCATCTGGTCGAGCAGGTCAACAAGCTGGCCCGGATCAAGCGTGAGCTGCACCAGAGCCTGGGCCGCGAGGCCACCGACGAGGAACTGGCCGCCGAATCCGGCATCCCGGTGGAGAAGATCACCGACCTGCTCGAGCACAGCCGCGACCCGGTGAGCCTGGACATGCCGGTCGGCACCGACGAGGAAGCCCCGCTGGGCGACTTCATCGAGGACGCCGAGGCCATGTCGGCCGAGAACGCGGTGATCTCCGAACTGCTGCACACCGACATCCGGCACGTGCTGGCCACCCTCGACGAGCGCGAGCAGCAGGTGATCCGGCTGCGCTTCGGGCTCGACGACGGTCAGCCGCGCACGCTGGACCAGATCGGCAAGCTGTTCGGCCTGTCGCGTGAGCGGGTGCGCCAGATCGAGCGTGAGGTCATGGCCAAGCTGCGGCACGGCGAACGCGCCGACCGGTTGCGCTCCTACGCCAGTTAGCCACCCCGCAGACAAGCCCGCCGATTATTTCGGCGGGCTTGTCTCGTCTGGGGCCAGGCCCGTCGCGGCGGCCTGTAAGACCCCAGTTTCTCCAGCTAAGCCGGTAGACTCGCCGTAACGGAGGGTGCCATGAACGATCTTGTCGATACCACTGAGATGTACCTGCGGACGATCTACGACCTCGAGGAAGAGGGCGTGGTGCCGCTGCGTGCGCGCATCGCGGAGCGTCTCGAGCAAAGCGGCCCGACGGTGAGCCAGACGGTCTCGCGGATGGAACGCGACGGCCTGCTGCAGGTCGCCGGTGATCGGCATCTGGAACTGTCCGAGAAGGGCCGCCAGCTGGCCGTGGCCGTGATGCGCAAGCACCGGCTGGCCGAGCGGCTGCTCGTCGACGTGATCGGCCTTCCGTGGGAAGAGGTCCACGCCGAGGCGTGTCGCTGGGAACACGTGATGAGCGAGGACGTCGAGCGCCGGCTCGTGCGGGTGCTCAACAACCCGACCACCTCGCCGTTCGGCAACCCGATCCCCGGTCTGTCCGAGCTGGGCCTGACCGGATCGACCTCCGCCGAGCAGGCCAACCTGGTCCGGCTCACCGAGCTTCCGGCCGGGATGCCCGTCGCCGTCGTCGTGCGCCGACTGACCGAGCACGTCCAGGGCGACGCCGACCTGATCGGCCGGCTCAAGGACGCCGGCGTGGTGCCCAACGCGCGCGTCACCGCGCAGACCAGCGGCAACGGCGGGGTCATGATCGTGATCCCCGGCCATGAGCAGGTGGAACTGCCCCACCAGATGGCCCATGCCGTGAAGGTCGAGAAGGTCTAACCGGCCCGCTGCCCGAACACGCGTCTGGGCGGTAACTGCACGCCCAGGCGGTCGGCCAGCCGTAACCCCGTGGCGGCGAGCTCGCGGATCTGTTCGGGCCGCATCCCCGACTGCAGCGCCGTGTCGAGCATTCCCGCCATTCGGTGGGTGGCGTCGCAGCGCAGCGCGGCCTCCAGCGACACCCCCGCCAGCGGGCCGTCGCCGCGCACGTACGCCGAATAGGCCAGCAGCACCAGCGCCTCGACCCGCCAGGGTTCGGGAAGCCGCCGCGACAGTTCGGCCCACAACGACTCGGCCTGACCGGCGCTCTCCCCCACCGCCAACGCGTAGAGCGTGTCGCGCACGGTGGTATCGGTCAGCGCCGCTGCCAGCCGCGCCAGGGTCGCGTCGGACAGGTCGTCTCCGTCGGCGACCTTTGCGGCCGCTTCGATGGCGGCCTCGACGTCGCTTCGGGCTTTCGCGTCGGTGCGGCGGCTGTCGTGGCGAATGACCCCGGCCAGCGCCGCGGCGCGCGCGGGATCGCGGATCGCGATGACGTCCTGCAGTTCCGCCCGGCGCGCGTAGAGCCTGCGCCCGTCCAGCACGGCCGCGGCCGCCAGCGGCGAGGCCGACGGGTCCTCGATGACCCCGGCGCTGCCGCAGCCGTCGACGCAGTGCCACCGACCGCCGGCAGCCACGCGGTCGACCACATGCGCGGCGAGCAGTTCGATGCCCTGCCCGGCGAGCGCGGTCGCCAGCTCACCGACCAACTCGCGGTAATCGTCGTTGCACAGGCGGCAGTTCGCGCCTTGCTCGTCGACCACCACCACGATCGCCGCGTCCGGCCGCGCCGCGGCGGCCACCTCGGCGATGTGTTCGACGGGCAACTCGTCTGACAGATCAACCCTCATGACGCAGCCCAACGCGCCGCGTTCGACGGTCACCAGCACGAGAGATTTCTCCGGCACGAAGCCGAGCACGGCGGGCAGGGCGGCGATCAGCACGCCGGGTCGGTTGAGGTGGAAATCGGGTGATTGCGATGTGGTCATATGCCCACCGTCGCCAGAAAACCGACGGGTTCCGCCGGTTCGGGGCGTCGCAGCGGGCCGGCTGGGGATGAATTCGCGGTTGGGGATGAACGAGCGTCGACCTAGACGCTGCGCCGCACCTTCAACACCGCGTCGTTGAAGAGCGTGTGCAGCGACACGGTGTCGGGGTCCTGGGCGTCACCCTGGTGCAGCCAGGTGGCGCTGACCCGGGTGTCGCCGATCTGCGCGGTGAACGTCAGCGTCCGGCGCACCGGGCCGTCCGACTGTGGCGTGACGGTCTGGTCGACGGCGAAGCTGTCGTCGGCATCGACCGGCGGGCTGGGCAGCATCGTCACCGTCACGTCGGAGGTGACGCCGTGATGCGCGGTGGTGAACGACGCGCACCTGCGCAGCTGCTCACCTCGTGCCCGCAGGTCCGCCGCCGGACGGGTGACCGCGACGATCAGGCTGCTGGCCGTCGCGCTGTCGATGCCTTCGGCGGCCACGCTGCGGTGCGACTCCAGCGGCGGGGGCGCGCAATCCGCCGGCGTGACCACCGACCCGGGCGCGACGCCGTCGATGTCGTTCAGCGCCCGATACACCGCGGTGCCGTCGAGCACCGCGGCCGGATACTGCGCGGGAAAGCGCGCCGGTTCGATCAACAGCTCGTCGATCGGCACCGGCGCGGAATCGGCGAGACGCGCGGTCCCGACCACCACCCGACCGCAGCCTGTGAGCACCGTCGACGCCATGACCAGCGCACATCCGTACACCCACCACGCCCGCGTGTTGATCATCGCGGTCATCGTCTCATCGCCGCGGCCGGCCGGCCAAAAGGCGCGCGCCACCGCCGCGGCTGAAGAGATCATGAATTCACGCGAGTCACCGTGCAAGATCCGCACGACCCGCGTACACCTTTTGCTATGGGTGCCGTGGGTTCAATGCTGGAGTACGACCTCGTCGTCATCGGTTCCGGTCCCGGCGGCCAGAAGGCCGCCATCGCCGCGGCGAAGCTGGGCAAGGCGGTCGCAGTCGTCGAACGAGGCCGAATGCTGGGCGGGGTTTGCGTCAACACCGGCACGATCCCGTCCAAGACGCTGCGCGAGGCCGTCATCTACCTCACCGGGCTGAGCCAGCGCGAGCTGTACGGAAGCAGTTACCGCGTCAAGGAGAAGATCACCCCCGCCGACCTGCTGGCCCGCACCACCCACGTGATCGGCAAGGAACAAGACGTCGTCCGTTCCCAGCTGATGCGCAACCGCATCGACCTGATCCAGGGCCACGGCCGCTTCGTCGACGCGCACACCGTGCTGGTCGAGGAACCGACCCGCGGGGAACGCACCACGGTCCGCGGCGACTACATCGTCATCGCGACGGGCACCAAACCGGCCCGCCCGACCGGCGTGGAGTTCGACGAGGAGCGGGTGCTGGACTCCGACGGCATCCTGGACCTCAAATCGCTGCCGTCCACGATGGTGGTGGTCGGCGCCGGGGTGATCGGCCTCGAGTACGCGTCGATGTTCGCCGCGCTGGGCACCAAGGTCACTGTCGTCGAGAAGCGCGGCAGCATGCTGGACTTCTGCGACCCCGAGATCGTGGAGGCGCTGAAGTTTCACCTGCGCGATCTCGCGGTGACGTTCCGGTTCGGCGAGGAGGTGACCGCCGTCGACGTCGGCTCCGCGGGCACCGTCACCACCCTGGCCAGCGGCAAGCAGATCCCGGCCGAGACGGTGATGTACTCCGCGGGCAGACAGGGCCAGACCGATCACCTCGATCTGGGCAACGCGGGGCTTCAGACCGACGACCGCGGCCGCATCCACGTCGACAGCAACTACCAGACCAAGGTCGACCACATCTACGCCGTCGGCGACGTGATCGGGTTCCCGGCGCTGGCCGCCACCTCGATGGACCAAGGCAGGCTGGCCGCCTATCACGCGTTCGGCGAGCCCGCCAAGGGCATGACCGATCTGCAGCCGATCGGCATCTACTGCATTCCGGAGGTGTCCTACGTCGGGGCCACCGAGGTGGAACTGACGAACAAGGCGGTGCCGTACGAGGTCGGGGTGGCACGGTACCGCGAGTTGGCGCGCGGGCAGATCGCCGGCGACTCCTACGGCATGCTCAAGCTGCTGGTGTCCACCGATGACCTCAAGCTGCTCGGGGTGCACATCTTCGGCACCAGCGCCACCGAGATGGTGCACATCGGCCAGGCGGTGATGGGCTGCGGCGGCACGGTGGAATACCTCGTGGACGCGGTGTTCAACTATCCGACGTTCTCGGAGGCCTACAAGGTCGCCGCCCTGGACGTGATGAACAAGCTGTGGGCGTTGAACCACTTCCGCAGATGAATGGGAACGGCACGCGGCGGGAACGCAAGGTGGCAGAAGTTAGTTGTCACGATAGGAAGCGTTAATGTCTTGGCACCGCGGTGAGGAGACGAAAGCATGACAGAGAGTCAAGGGAGTCCCGAACAGCAGTACCAGCCCGAGCAGACCGGCATGTACGAGCTGGAGTTCCCGGCGCCCAAGCTGTCCTCTGCGGACGGCCGTGGTCCGGTGATGATTCACGCGCTGGAAGGCTTCTCCGACGCCGGGCACGCCATCCGGCTGGCCGCCCAGCATCTCAAGAACACCCTCGACACCGAGTTGGTGGCGTCGTTCGCGATCGATGAGCTGCTCGACTACCGCTCCCGCCGTCCGCTGATGACCTTCAAGACCGACCACTTCACCAACTACGAGGACCCGGAGCTCAACCTCTACGCGCTGCACGACAGCGTCGGCACCCCGTTCCTGCTGCTCGCCGGGCTGGAACCGGACCTGCGCTGGGAGCGGTTCATCACCGCGGTGCGGCTGCTGGCCGAGCGGCTCGGGGTGCGCCGGGTGATCGGGCTGGGCACCATCCCGATGGCCGTCCCCCACACGCGGCCGATCACGCTCACCGCACACTCCAGCGACAAGGAGCTGATCGCCGACCACCAGCCGTGGGTGGGCGAGGTGCATGTGCCGGCCAGTGTGTCGAACCTGCTGGAGTTCCGGATGTCCCAGCACGGCCACGAGGCGGTCGGGTTCACCGTGCACGTCCCGCACTACCTGGCGCAGACCGCCTATCCCCCGGCCGCCGAGGCGCTGCTGGCCGAGGCCGCCAGAAGCGGCTCGCTGCAGATCCCGCTGGACGCCCTGGCCAAGGCGGGCGCCGAGGTGCTCGACAAGATCAACGAGCAAGTCGAAGGCAGTGCCGAGGTCGCGCAGGTGGTCAGCGCATTGGAGCGCCAGTACGACGCGTTCGTCGCGGCCCAGGAGAACCGGTCGCTGCTGGCGCACGACGAGGATCTGCCCAGCGGCGACGAGCTCGGCGCCGAGTTCGAACGATTCCTGGCCCAACAGGCCGGCGACAAATCCAAGGACCCGTTCCGCGACGGCGACGACCTCCGATAGCGCGGTCGCCAGCGGCCGGTTAAGTTGTCGCAATGGCCGCTCGAAAGCCCAACCTGCGCTCGGTGCGGGACCTGACGCCATCGCTGAAATACCGCACGATCCACGGATATCGGCGGGCCTTCCGGATCGCCGGGTCGGGACCGGCGATCCTGCTGATCCACGGCATCGGCGACAACTCAACCACGTGGAGCGCGGTGCAGTCCAAGCTTGCGCAGCGGTTCACCGTCATCGCCCCTGATCTGCTGGGGCACGGCAGATCCGACAAGCCGCGCGCGGACTACTCGGTGGCCGCCTACGCCAACGGCATGCGCGACCTGCTCAGCGTGCTCGACATCGAACGGGTGACCGTGATCGGGCACTCGCTCGGCGGCGGGGTGGCGATGCAGTTCGCCTACCAGTACCCCCAACTCGTCGACCGGCTGATCCTCGTCGCCGGCGGCGGGGTCACCAAGGACGTCAACCTGGCGCTGCGGTTCGCGTCCCTGCCGATGGCCGGCGAGGCGCTTGGGTTGCTTCGCCTGCCCCTGGTGCTGCCCACGATCCAGGCGATGGGCCGGGCGGCGGGGGCGCTGTTCGGCTCGACCGGGCTGGGCCGCGACATCCCCAACATGCTGCGCATCCTGGCCGATCTACCCGAGCCGACGGCGTCGTCGGCGTTCACCCGCACGCTGCGCGCGGTGGTCGACTGGCGCGGCCAGGTCGTCACCATGCTCGACCGCTGTTATCTCACCCAGTCGGTTCCGGTGCAATTGATCTGGGGCACAGACGATTCAGTGATCCCGGTGAGCCACGCCCTGCTCGCCCACGCCGCGATGCCCGGTTCGGTGTTGGAGATCTTCGAAGGCTCCAGCCATTTCCCGTTCCACGACGACCCCGACCGCTTCGTCGAGGCCGTCGAGACGTTCATCGATTCCACGGAACCGCCGGTGTATGACCCGGAGTTCCTGCGCGGTCTGTTGCGGGCCGGCGCCAGCGAGCACACCATCTCCGGCTCGGCCGACACCCGCACCGCGGTGCTCGACGCGATGGACACCGACGAGCGCAGCGCCACCTGAGTCGACGCGGCGCGGACGCGCGGCCGACACAAAGTAGCATCGGCGCATGGCCATCGACGTGACGGTGTTGCGCGTTTTCACCGACCAGGACGGCAAGCACGGAAATCCGCTCGGTGTCGTCGACGCCAGCACCGTGGACCCGGGCGATCGGCAACGGATCGCGACCCAATTGGGTTACAGCGAGACGGTGTTCGTCGATCGCCCGCAGCCGGGAACCAACACCACGCACGCGCGCATCTACACACCGGCCAGCGAGTTGGCCTTCGCGGGGCATCCGACTGTCGGCGCCGCGTGGTGGCTGCGCGAGCAGGGCACACCGGTGCACACTCTGCAGGTGCCGGCCGGCATCGTCCAGGTGGCCCATGAGGACGGTCTCACCGCCGTCAGCGCCCGCTCGGAGTGGGCTCCGGAGTTCGCCATCCACGACCTCACCTCGACCGAGGAGGTGCTGGCCGCCGACCCTTCGGACTACCCCGACGACGTCAACCACTACCTGTGGGCATGGGTGGACCGGGAGAAGGGAGTGGTGCGGTCGCGAATGTTCGCGACCGACCTCGGCGTGCCGGAGGACGAGGCCACCGGATCGGCCGCGGTGCGCATGACCGACTACCTCAGCCGCGACCTGACGATCGTGCAGGGCAAGGGTTCGGAGATCTTCACCCGATGGAGCGCTGAGGGCTGGGTGCGCATCGCCGGGCGCGTCGTCTACGACGGCACCCGCGAAATCGACTGAGCGGCGCCCCGGGGCGTCAGCCGGCGGAGTGCTGCGGAGCCTTGCGGTGCGCGCGCAGCGCCTCGATCTCGCGTTCGAAGTCCTCTGCCGAACTGAAGCCGCGGTAGACGGAGGCGAACCGCAGGTACGCCACCTCGTCGAGTTCTCGCAGCGGGCCGAGGATGGCCAGCCCGACGTCGTGGCTGGGCACCTCGGGTGACCCGGCCGCCCGGACGGTGTCCTCGACCTGCTGCGCAAGCAGGTTCAACGCGTCGTCGTCGACCTGGCGGCCCTGACACGCACGCCGGACACCACTGATGACCTTTTCCCGGCTGAACGGCTCGGTGACACCGCTGCGCTTGACCACCGCGAGCACGGCGGTCTCCACCGTGGTGAACCGCCTGCCGCACTCCGGGCACGAGCGGCGGCGCCGAATGGCCTGGCCTTCATCGGTCTCACGGGAATCGACCACCCGCGAGTCGGGGTGACGACAGAACGGACAGTGCATCACCGCTCCTTCGCCACGCCAATACACGACTACCTGGGACGACATTGAGCGTACCTGCGTCATACCCCGACAGCCCAGAATCGGGGCGATCTTGGCGTACCGTGCCGCGACGTCGATGAACGTCGATGTGCCACACGGCATTTCCCCGCACACGGCGCGGTCAGCCGATCGGCGCGATGAGTGTCTGACCGGCGTACAGCGCAGCCGAGTCGAGTTCGTTGAGCTCGCGGATCCGCTCCGCCACCGCGGCGACGGGGGCGTCGGGGGCGACCCGCTTGGCCACCGTGTTCAGCGTCTCCCCGGTGTGCACCTGGACCACGGCGAGCCGCTCCGGCACGGCGTCGGGGTTCCCGACCACGCCGCCGAACTGGGCGACCAGGCCCAGCCACACCGTGATGGCCGCTGCCACCAGGGAAAGCAGGACCGTGGTGGCCGGGGTGATCGGGCGACGCCGGTGCGGCGCCCGCGACATCACGACGCCGGTGCCCCGGTATCTGATCCGCGGCCGCCGCGTCGCCGGCCTGCGGCGCGCACCGGACGGCCGGGTTCCCGGCCTGACCACGGGTTCCGCCTGAATCTTCCGGGTCTCGATGATCGTCATCTTCCTGCCTTCCGGTCCGCACGTTTCGCTCTTGTGTTCGAAGATAGTCGATCAGGTGTTCGATTAATAGAACGTGTGATCGAACTGTTGCAAACGATATCGGGACCCTCTGACATTTCTCGGCGGCGGAAAAGTCGTCGGCCTCCGGCGCGACACGCGTCGAACACATGTTTGATTATTCGGCGCCGGCGCGTTACATTCGGCGCCATGGATTCCAGCAGCGATTCCCCGGGCGGGACGGAAAGCACCGGCGGGCGCCGACACCCGGACACGGGTTTGACCGAGCGTCAGCGCACCATCCTGGAGGTCATCCGCGCGTCGGTCACCAGCCGCGGTTACCCCCCGAGCATCAGGGAGATCGGTGATGCGGTCGGCTTGACGTCCACGTCGTCGGTGGCTCACCAGCTGCGGACGCTGGAGCGCAAGGGGTACCTGCGCCGCGATCCCAACCGGCCCAGGGCGGTCGACGTGCGCGGCGCCGACGACAACGTGACGCATCCGGTCACCGACGTGGCGGGGTCCGACGCGCTACCGGAGCCGACGTTCGTTCCGGTGCTGGGCCGTATCGCGGCCGGCGGCCCGATCCTGGCCGAGGAGGCCGTCGAGGACGTGTTCCCGTTGCCGCGCGAGCTCGTCGGCGAGGGATCGCTGTTCCTGCTCAAAGTCGTCGGCGAGTCGATGGTCGACGCGGCGATCTGCGACGGCGACTGGGTGGTGGTGCGTCAGCAGAACGTCGCCGAGAACGGGGACATCGTCGCGGCGATGATCGACGGGGAGGCCACGGTCAAGACGTTCAAGCGCACCGGCGGTCAGGTGTGGCTGATGCCGCACAACCCGGCGTTCGACCCGATCCCCGGCAACGAGGCGGCCGTGCTCGGCAAGGTCGTCACCGTGATCCGCAAGGTCTGACGGACCGTCCTAATCCCCGGGTACGAACCCGTTGGCGCGAGCGAATTCCTCGCTGGTGAACCAGATTTCGGCCTCAGCCTCGTCGTAGTGGGCGCTGTCGGGCAGCCAGTAGCGTCCTGACTTGGTGTCCGCCTTGATCGGATATCCCTCCGGGGCGTCGCCCGAGCTGTCGAGCGAAAGACGAAACGCCGGCTGCGCCGGTTCGGGTTCGTCGGGATCGATGCGGGCGTGCCTGCCGGTGTCGGTCAGGGAGCTGCGTTCGGCCGCGGTGGGTACCGGGGTCGGCGCGGTGTCGACGTTGTCGGGATCTTCTTCTTCATCGAGTTCTGCCGCCGGCTGCTCGCCCTGTTCGGCCTCGACCTCTGGCTCGGCCTCGGGTTCGACGCCGACCTCCGCGGGCAGCGGCGCCTCCCACGGGCTCGACGCGGGCTCGGAGGTGGACGCCTGCTCAGGTGTCGAGGACAGCGAACCCAGACCCTCACGCGTGTACCGGTCCCCGAACAGGGCCGCGTCGTAGTCGTCGCCGAACACCCCAGGCTGCGGGGCGCTCGCGGCGGCACCGTAGGCGGGGGCAGCGTCCTCCTCGGCGCCAATCCGCGCCTCGTCGTCGTAGCGGCCGTCGTCGTAGCGGCCGTCGTGCCCGCCGTCCTCGAACCCGCCGGGGCCCGGCGCGAATTGGTCGTCACGGCCCCGCCGATTGCGCAGCGCCGCGAAGACCACCAGCCCGATCAGGATCAGGGCGGGCACGATGGCGAGCAGCCACCACCAACTCCACTGAAAACCCTTGCCGTCGGCGGCCTGCGGTCCGGGCGCCGCGGGCGCGTCCTGGCCGGGCACCTGCAGGCCGGCCAGCTCCGACGCCAGGTTGGCCGGCTCGGTCTTGAAGGAGTTCGTCGACCGGTTCCACGAGATGACGCCACCGCTGAACCGCTGGGAGACGACGTCGCCATTCTCGGTCTGGTCGGACATGGGCGCCCCGAGCGGTCCCTGCCCGCCGCCGAGTTTGTCCCACGCCGCGTTCATCGCTCCGCGCACGATGACCGCGCCGTAGTCGGGCGTCCAGAAGATCACCGGCTTGTCCTCGGCGGCGAACGTGCTCATCCGGCTGTTGGTGATCCCGCCGTCGACCTCACCGGTGACCGGGAACCCGAGATCGCCCTCGGGTCCGCCGACGCTCTCGTACTTGTCGAGCACCTGGCCGGTGAGAACGTTGGCACCCGTGTCCGGGGAGTAGAAGATCTTGCCACCGGCGAAGTTCTGGCCGAGCCCGTCCGCCCCGATCTGGTAGGGCGGCCCCTCCGCGGCACCCAGCGGTCCCATCGCTCCACCCGCGGCGCGCCTGGCCGCGTTGATGGACGCGACCGGGTCATCCGGAACCTCCAGGCCTTCCAATTGGCCGGCCAGTTCCGGCGGCACGGTGGTGAAGGTCTTGGTCTTGGTGTTGTAGGACAGCTCGCCGCCGGTGAATCTCTGGCTGACGACGTCGCCCTGGTACCGCTCGTCCTCGGCGGGCACCCCGAGAGCTCCGGACGATCCGCCGAGTCTGTCCCACGCGGCGTTGATCGGGCCGCGAACCACCCTGGCGCCGGTGTCGGGGGTCCAGAAGATCACTGGGTTGTCGCTGGCGCTGAACGTCGAGTTGCGGCTGCCGGGCGCGCGTCCGGGTCCCTCGTCGATGGTGGGGAAACCCAGGTCGCTGTCGGCCGGGCCACCCAGCGACTCGTATTTCTCCAGGATCGCGCCCTGCATGAAGTGCGCGCCGGTGTCCGGGGTGAAGAACATCTTGCCGGCGACGAAGTCCTGGGCGAAACCGTCGCCGACGGCATAGACCTCGCCCTGCCTCGGCCCGAGCGCACCGCCGTCGCCGCCGTTGGCCTCCCACGCCGCGGTGATCGCGTCGTTGGCTTCCACCTCCGGCTGGGCAAATGCGACCGGGGCCGTCAGCACCATCGCCGTCACCGACAACAGCCCGACGACCAAGGGGCCGATCCGTCTCATACGCCGGGTCCCGTGCCCGCTCATCCGATCCTCCCGCGGTCGGCGCGTAATTCTTGATTCGGTACCGCGCCCTCAATTGGCGTCAACAACCAAAAAACAAGCTGACCTTCGAGAGAAAATACCTGCCGGGGCGCGAAAGTTCCGAACACCTCGCAAGTCGTGTCCGATCGAAGACCGCCGAAGAATCATCCGTTCGACGCGGTCATCACCGCCATCGCCGAGGCCCCAGCCCCGATCCGCGCTGGTCAGACGCCGAGGCTGCGGCCGATGATTTCCTTCATGATCTCGGTCGTGCCGCCGTAAATGGTCTGCACCCGAGAGTCCAGATACGCACGAGCAACCGGATATTCCCGCATATAGCCGTATCCGCCGTGCAATTGCAGGCACCGGTCGACCAAATACACCTGCTTCTCGGTCGAATACCATTTCGCCATCGCGGCCTGCTCGGCAGTCAGCTTGCCGGACAGATGAAGTTGGACGAACTCGTCGACCATGATCCGCACCGCCGTGGCTTCGGTCGCGAGTTCGGCGAGCAGGAACCTGCTGTTCTGCAGGCTGCCGATCGGACGCCCGAATGCCTTGCGCTCCTTGGCATATTGCAGAGTGAGCGCCAGTGTCGACTCCATCGCCGCAGCGGCGATCACGGCGATCCCGATCCGCTCCTGCGGCAGGTTCTGCATCAGGTAGACGAAGCCCTGACCTTCCTCACCGAGCAGGTTCTCCACCGGCACCCGCACGTCGGTGAACGACAATTCCGCGGTGTCTTGGGCGTCCAACCCGATTTTGTCGAGTTTGCGGCCACGCTCGAATCCCGCCATGCCGCGCTCGACGACCAGCAACGAGAATCCCTGGGCGCCCTTGTCCGGATCGGTGCATGCGGCCACGATCACCAGATCGGCGTTGATGCCGTTGGTGATGAACGTCTTGGCGCCGTTGAGGATGTAGTGGTCACCGTCTCGAACGGCGCGCGTCTTGATGCCCTGCAGGTCGCTTCCGGTGCCCGGTTCGGTCATGGCGATCGCGGTGATCAGCTCACCGGTGCAGAACTGCGGCAGCCACCGCTGTTTCTGCTCCTCGTTGGTGAGTTTGATCAGGTACGGGGCCACCACGTCGTTGTGCAGGCCGAAACCCAGACCGCTGTAGCCGCCCGCGGTGGTCTCCTCGACGACGACCATGTTGTAGCGGTAGTCGGGGTTGCCGCCTCCCCCGTACTCCTCGGGCACGGCCATCCCGAGGAAGCCCTGCTTGCCGGCCTCCAGCCACACGCCGCGGTCGACGATCTTGCCCTTCTCCCACTGCTCGTGATGCGGTGCGACGTGACGCTCCAGAAACGCCCGGTATGACTCGCGAAAGAGGTCATGTTCGGGCTCGAAGAGGGTTCGGTCGTACTGCACGACGCCGGCCATGGACACCTCCGGGCACAATTTTCCGTTTCGTCAATTTAGCCGACCCGACCAGCTGGTTGGTCGCAAATGCGCCTTTGGAGGCCCCCAACCCTCCGAGATCTGCAACATGGCTGCGCGACGATCCACGACCCTCGCGCAGCAATCGGCGCAATACAGCCGGGCGAGGTGATGTCGCACACGACGGGTTTAGCCGCTGGCGGAAAACGGGAAATAACCCGTCACGTCCAAGCCCACCGGGAGGAAGAACAGCATGTCGGACAAGAACAACAGCGGCCCCGAGGAAGCCATCAAAGGGGTTGTCGAAGGCGTCAAGGGCAAGGCCAAAGAGGTCGCTGGCGCGGTCACCGGCCGCGACGATCTGTACAAGGAAGGCCAGGCGCAGCAGGACAAGGCCGACGCACAGCGCAACGCCGCGCAGAAGGAAGCCGAAGCCGAAAGCGCTCGCGCCGCAGCCAAAACCGCCGAGAAGCGCCAAGAGGCCGAGCAGCGCTAGCGGTCATCGCCTGACATACGGGAAAGGGACGCGCGGGGCCAGAGCCCTTCGCGTCCCTTTTCGTGCGCGGAATCCGCCGTCAGGCCGTGGCGTATTCGCGCAAGCTGGCCGCCAACGAAACCGGCACGCGCGCTTTGATTCTCGTGCCGAATTCGGTGTGCTCGGTGGCGTCGATCCGGCCGTCGGCGTGCACCTTGTTCACGAGATCACCTCGGTCATAAGGAATTGTCACGTCGACGACAGTGTCGGTCGGAGCGATCAGCTCGGCCATCCGCTGCTGCAGCCGCTCCAGCCCGTCACCGGTGTGCGCGGAGACGAACACCGCATCCGGAAGTGCGCGCCGCAGCTGGGCGAGCGCCAGATCACCTGCGATGTCGATCTTGTTGACCACCAACAACTCCGGCGCAGCCTTTCCGTTGCGCTCGGCGATCACCTCGTTGACGACTTCGCGCACGGCGTTGATCTGCGCCAGCGGGTTGACATCGGAGCCGTCGACGACGTGCACCAACAGATCGGCGTCGACCACCTCTTCCAGCGTGGAGCGGAACGCCTCCACCAACTGGGTGGGCAGGTGCCGCACGAACCCGACGGTGTCGGTCAGCACGAACGGGCGACCGTCGGCGAATTCCCCACGGCGCGTTGTGGGTTCGAGCGTGGCGAACAACGCGTCCTCGACCAGCACACCCGCACCGGTCAGCGCGTTGAGCAGGCTGGACTTACCCGCGTTGGTATATCCGACGATCGCAATCGACGGAATCTCGCTGCGCCGGCGGCCACTGCGCTGGGTGTCGCGGACCTTCTTCATGTCCTTGATGTCGCGCCGCAGCCTGGCCATCCGCTCACGGATACGGCGGCGGTCGGTCTCGATCTTCGTCTCACCCGGACCGCGCAGGCCCACACCGCCGCCGGCACCGCCGGCGCGGCCACCGGCCTGCCGTGACATCGACTCACCCCAACCACGCAGCCGCGGCAGCATGTACTCCATCTGCGCGAGCGAGACCTGCGCCTTGCCCTCCCGGCTGGTCGCGTGCTGGGCGAAGATGTCCAGGATCAGCGCGGTGCGGTCGATCACCTTGACCTTGACCGCCTTTTCCAGCGCGGTGAGCTGCGCGGGGCTGAGCTCACCGTCGCAGATGACGGTGTCGGCGCCGGTGGCCAGCACGACCTCGCGCAGCTCCTGCGCCTTGCCGGAGCCGATGTAGGTCGCGGGATCGGGCTTGTCGCGGCGCTGAATCAGCCCTTCGAGCACTTCGGAGCCTGCGGTCTCGGCCAACGCCGCCAGTTCGGCGAGGCTGGCCTCGGCGTCGGCCGCGCTGCCCTCGGTCCACACGCCGACCAGCACAACGCGTTCCAGCCGCAGCTGGCGGTACTCGACCTCGGAGACATCGGTCAGTTCGGTCGACAATCCGGCCACGCGGCGCAGCGCCGTGCGGTCTTCGAGCGCGAGCTCACCCGTGCTGGGGGTGTCGTGGACGGGAAATTCGGGATACGTCATAGGCGAATCAAGGTTCGCACGGAGATCACTTTTCATGCACCTCAATTAACGTTGCGACGCGCGCCACCATTCCCCCGAAATCTCACCGTGGGCCACCAGCACCGACGGACCGCGCAGGTAACTGCTGGTGTCGGTGACGGTGACGGTCACCTCGCCGCCGGGGATGCGCACGCGCAGTGTCCCGGTGGTGGCGCCGGAGAACGCCAGCGCGGCGACGGCGGCCGCGACGGTTCCGGTGCCGCAGGAACGGGTTTCGCCGACGCCGCGTTCGTGCACGCGCATCGAGATCGTCCCATCGACCGGTGCGGTCAACACCTCGACGTTCACCCCTTCGGGGAACTGTGCGCTGTCGAAGGACACGGGCGCCGCGACATCGAGGGCGGACAACTCGTCGAGCGTCAGATCGGGGTCCACACAGGCCAGATGGGGGTTGCCCACGTCGATCGCCAGGCCCGCGAACGGCCGGCCCCCCACGATCGCCTCCCCCGTGCCGAAGTGGTTGGCCTTGCCCATTTCCACGGTGACGTCCGCGGTGGTGCCGTCCCACTCGTGCAGCACCACGGGACGCGGCCCGGCCAGCGAGCCGACGACGAATTCGTCGCGCGTCTCCAGCCCGCCGGCGCGCAGGAAGTGGGCGAACACCCGCACCCCGTTGCCGCACATCTGCGCGATCGAGCCGTCGGCGTTGCGGTAGTCCATGTACCAGTCGTCGGCGTCGACGCCCTCGGGTGGCCGGTCGAGCACGCCTGCGCGCTGTGCGGCGCCCGCCCTGGTGACTCGCAGCACGCCGTCGGCGCCCAGACCCTGGCGGCGGTCGCAGAGCGCCGTCACCCCGGCTGGGGTCAGCTCCAGCTCGGCGTCGGGGTCTTCGAGCAGCACGAAGTCGTTCTGTGTGCCGTGCCCCTTGGCGAACCTCACCAGCTCAGGATACGTGCCGCCACACCCGCAGAACCGCGTCGACGTTGTCCGTCGCGGCCCCGTCGAGCCAGGTGATGCGGTGGTCGCGGCGAAACCACGACCGTTGCCGACGCACGTAGCGGCGGGTGCCGACGAACGTCGGCTCGCGGGCCCCCGTGCCGTCGCCGCCGCTGTCGAGGTCGGCGATGACCTGGGCGTAGCCCAGCGCGCGTGACGCGGTGACGCCGTCGCGCAGCCCGCGACCCAGCAGCGTCAGCACCTCGTCGACCAGGCCGTCGGCGAACATCTTGTCGGTGCGACGTTTCAGGCGTTCATCGAGAACGACTGTGTCCCAATCCAATCCGATGATGGCGGTGTCCCAGCGCGGTGCGCCGATCTCCGGGAACGACGCCGCGAACGGCTGGCCGGTCAGCTCGATCACCTCCAGCGCCCGCACGATGCGGCGGCCGTCGGTCGGCAGAATCGACGCCGCCGCGGCGGGGTCCACCTGCTCCAGTTCGGCGTGCAGGGCGCCCACACCGACCTCGGCGAGCCGCTGTTCCCATTTCGCCCGCACCGCCGGGTCGGTGGCCGGGAACGTCCAGTCGTCGAGCAGGGACTGGACGTACATCATCGACCCGCCGACCACGATCGGCACCGCACCGCGGGCCGCGATGGCCTCGACGTCGGCGGCCGCGGCCTGCTGGTAGCGCGCCACGCTGGCGGTCTCGGTCACCTCGAGCACGTCGAGCTGATGGTGTGGGATGCCGCGACGCTGGGCCACCGACAGCTTGGCGGTGCCGATGTCCATCCCGCGGTACAGCTGCATGGCGTCGGCGTTCACGATCTCGCCACCGACGCGCTCGGCCAGCGTGAGCGCCAGGTCCGACTTCCCGGTGCCGGTCGGGCCGACGATCGCGATCGGTCGCGTCATGAGTGCCAGACGCCGGCGAAGTAGCCGACCCCGTAGGGCGCTCCGCGGTACAGCTCGGTGGCGGTGGCCGGGCCGGGCTCGGCCAGCCCCGCGAGCACCTGATAGCCGACCCGCCCGACGACGCCGTCGGACAGCCGGGTCAGGGCGGCGGCGTCCCCGCCGGCCAGCGCGTCGTCGAGCGCGGCCTGAACGAGCAGTGAATCCGGGTCGTATCCGCCCGGCGCGCTGGGGGTCAGCGTGTGCGCGCCGTCGGCGACGACGAGCACGCCGACGGGTTCGGTTGCGGCGTCGATCTCGGCGCGCAGCGCTCGGCCCCGGTCCAGCGCGGCGTCGACCCCGAGGTCTTCGGCGTAGACCCGCACCTCGGCGTGCGCGTCGGGGTTGGCCTGACCGCGCAGCCACCCGGTGATCAACCCGCACAACGGCAGCCAAGCGGGTTCCCCGTCGACGTCGGGGGCCAGCGTGACGCGGACGTCGACGCCGTAGCCGGCGAAGGTCCCGGGCCGGTGCGGCGCGACGACGGCGTCGGCGCGGTCCACCCCGACCCCGATCCAGCGGGTCGGCAGGGCGGCCGCTGCCGTGATCGCCGCCTGGCGCAGATCCGCCAGCTCCGCGGCGGCGCCGGCAGCGAGTTGCGGAACCATGACCGGTGCCGACGGAACGATGGCGATCGCGCTCAACACGCCCCCACGCTAATGCGGCACAGCGGGTCGCTCGACGCTGGCCGCCTCGCCGCGGGCCAGGGCGGCCGTCGCGACCACCATGACGCCGACGGCGACGACCAGGGCCAGCCAGCCGGCGTCGTCTCGGCGCAACGACTCCCCGAGGATGACGACGCCGAGCACCGACGCCACCACCGGCTCGGCCACGGTCATCGTCGGCAGCGACGCGGTCAGCGCGCCGGCCCGAAACGACGCCTGCTGCAACACGGTGCCCGCGATGGCCACCGACGCCCACGCATACAGCTCGGGCGCGCGCAGCAGCGCCAGCACGCCGGCCCAGCTGCCGAAGTCGAGCTGGTGGACGACGCCCTTGGTCAGCACCGCGAACAGCCCCCACAGCGCACCGGAGGCCAGGGCTAACAGCACCGCGCTCGCGGGTCCCGTCAGGACCCTGGCGCCGACCACGCACAGCACCAGCGCCGGGCCGAGCACCGCCAGCACCGCGGTCCAGACCTCGACCGATCCGCGGGCGTGCCCCGCGGTCGGGTTGCCGACGGTGATGATGACCGCAACGGAGACCGCGAGCAGCACCGCCCAGGTCCACTCCCAGCGGGTCACCCGCCGATGTGCCTGCCGCGCCGACAACGGCAGCGCGAACAGCAGCGAGGTCACCAGCAGCGCCTGCACCAGAAGCACCGAACCCAGACCCAGCGCGGCGGCCTGCAGGCCGAACCCGACGGCGGCCACCAGGCTGCCCAGCCACCACCGGCGATCGCGCAGTAACCGCAGGAACAGCTCGGTGTGACCGACCGGTTCGTCGGTCACCTCCTGGGCTTGACGCTGGTGGACGACGTCGCCGATCGCGATGAACACCGCGGCGCCGATGGCCAGCAGGGCGGCGACATCGCTCGGCTCGCTGATGCCGACCATCGCCCTCCTCGTCGTTGTCGTCCAGAAGAGGCTAGAGCGTGCATCTCGAAGCCGTGCGCACGCGGCGCGGCAACCTGTTTGAATAGCGGTGAAGCGATGAGGCGCCGCGTTGCGCGGCAGGTGCGCGGTGACGCGCGGAGGGTACGAGGAAACGGACATGACGACGAGCCAGCCGGGGGGCCAGACCCCCTCGCCCGAGACCGCCTCCGGTTCTGCCCCGCCCAAACCCACGCCGGGTTCTCTCCCGCCCAAACCCACCCCGGGTTCTCTCCCGCCCAAGCCCACCGCCCGACCGGGTGGGCCGCGGCCCGGCCGGCCGGCGCCGACCGTGGTCGCGCCCCCAGCGAGCGATCCGCACCGGTTCGGCCGCGTCGACCCCGACGGCACGGTGTGGCTGATCACGGGCTCGGGTGAACGGATCATCGGGTCGTGGCAGGCAGGCGACACCGAGGCGGCGTTCGCCCATTTCGGTCGGCGTTTCGATGATCTGCACACCGAGGTCGCCCTGATGGAGACCCGGCTGGAGTCGGGCAGCGGCGACGCCCGCAAGATCAAGGCGGCGGCGACCGCGCTCGCCGAGTCGCTGCCGACCGCACATGTGCTCGGCGACGTCGACGCACTGGCGGCCCGGTTGTCCGCGATCATCAACCACGCCGACGAGGCCGCCCAGGCCGAGAAGGCCAGGCGCGAGGAGTACCGCGCCGCCCAGACCGCCCGCAAGGAGGCGCTGGCCGCCGAGGCCGAGGATCTGGCCGCGAACTCGACGCAGTGGAAGGCCGCCGGCGACCGGCTGCGCGAAATCCTCGAGGAGTGGCGCACGATCACGGGGCTGGACCGCAAGACCGACGACGCGTTGTGGAAGCGCTACTCGGCGGCCCGTGAGACGTTCAACCGCAGGCGCGGATCGCATTTCGCCGAACTCGACCGGGAACGGGCGAGCGCGCGCCAGGCCAAGGAAGCGCTGTGTGAGCGCGCCGAGGAACTGTCCAGCTCCACCGACTGGGGCCCGACCAGCGCCGCGTTCCGCGAGTTGCTCGCCGAGTGGAAGGCCGCCGGACGGGCGGCCAAGGACGTCGACGACGCGCTCTGGCAGCGGTTCAAGGCGGCCCAGGACGTCTTCTTCGCCGCACGCAACGCCGCGACGGCCGAGCGCGACGCCGAATTCCGCGCCAACGCCGAGGCCAAGGAGAAGCTGCTGGCCGAGGCGGAGAAGCTCGACACCTCCGACCTCGACGCCGCCAGGGCCGCGCTGCGCGCGATCGGCGAGAAATGGGACGCGATCGGCAAGGTGCCCCGCGAGCGTGCGGCCGAACTGGAGCGTCGACTGCGCGCGGTGGAGAAGAAGATCCGTGATGCGCCGACCCGCGGGGTGGACCCCGAGGCCCAGGCCCGCGCCGACCAATTCCGTGCTCGCGCAGAGCAATTCGAGCGCCAGGCGGAGAAGGCCGCGGCGGCGGGCCGGGAGAAGGACGCCGCGGAGGCGCGGGCCAACGCCGAGCAGTGGCGCCAGTGGGCCGATGCGGCCGCCGAAGCCCTGGGCAAGGGACGCTAGAACCTACCGCCGGCTCAGCCGGTGCGCGCGCCGATCGTCACCGTCGTCTCCATGCGGTCGCCGCCGCGCACGAACACCACCGGTTCTTCGGCGCCCGGCTGGGTCTGACGCAACACGGAAAGCAGGTCCTCGACGGTTTCGACGGGCTCGCCCGCGAGTTCGACGATCACGTCGCCGGGGCGTAGCCCAGCGGCCGCGGCCGGCGCGCCGGGGTCGACACCGACGACCAACGCGCCCTGCTCGGTGTCCACACCGAACCTGCGCTGGATGGCGGGGGTGACCTGGCTGGTGGAGATACCCAGATACGGGTGGGTGGCCTGGCCGTCGGCGAGCAGTTGGTTGGTGACGTCGAGCACGGTGGCCGCGGGGATCGCGAACCCCAACGACACCGCGCCCACCTCGGGCGGAATGTAGGCCTCGTTGATCCCGACCACCCGGCCGCCGGCGTCGAGCAGGGCGCCACCCGAGTTTCCCGGCGAGATCGGCGCGTCGGTCTGGATCAGATCGACCAACGACTGGGTCTGCGCCGCCGAACCGGGGATGTCCCGGTGCAGGCCGGAGATGACGCCGGCGGTGACGGAGTTCTGAAAGCCCAACGGGCTGCCGATCGCCACCGCGATCTCCCCCGGGCGCGGCAGGTCGGTGCGGAACTCGGGCACCGGCAGTTCCTTGCGCTCGGTGCGCACCACCGCCAGGTCGGTCACCCTGTCGGTGCCGATCACCTGGCCCGCCGAGCTTTCTCCGTCGGCCAAAAGTATTGTCACAGTGCGTGATTGACCCACCACGTGCGCGTTCGTCACGACCACGTCGGGACGCAGCACCACACCGCTGCCGGCGCCGTCGTCGCGCTGCACGGTCACCACGCTCGGGCTGAGGCGCTCGACCACATCGGCGAAGCCCACACTGATGTCGAATGGTGCGTTTGGCGTGCTGGCAGGCGCCGTCGCGGCGGGACTCGGCGGAGGCGGAGACGCCGCCGGCGGTTGAGCGCCCCGATCCGCGCACCCCGCGATGAGCAGAGTCGCACCCGTCACGGCGATACCGATGCGCTTCACATCCACCCCGTTAGCTCGTCGGCTTGCCGTTACCGTTCCCGTCGTCGTCGAACCGCTCCAGCAGGCCTTTCTGCTGCCGTCTGGCGGCCTCTTGGCGCCGCGCTTCCTCGGCGGCGAGTTGCACAGCGGTGCGGGCCCAGACGGCACGCGCCCAGTGGTAGGTCAACACGATCACCGCCAGCCACGCGACGATGAGCCCGATCCCGGGCCCCGGGTACGGTTCGGCGGCGGTCTGCCGCGACCACACCGCGAGCATGCCCAGCACGCACGCCACCGACGACCCCGCCAGCGCGACCCACGCCAGCGCCCAGCGCCGGGTCAACAGCGCCAGCATCGAGAAGCCGACCCCGAACACCAGGGTGACCCAGATGAACGCGCGCGACGGCAGCGACACGGCCGCCTCGGTCGCGGCGTCGCTACTGGCGAGCACGTCCCAGCCCTCTGCGCCGCCGGTGTGCGGCAGCACGAAGGACAGCAGCACCACGAAGACCGCGATGGCGATCACCAAAGCCCGCGGCCCGGGGTCGATTTCGCCCGCGATGCGGCGTTCGGCGGCTTCGATGTCCTCCTTGAACTGATCGAAGTTGCCGTTGTCGGGAGTACTCATCGGCCGCACCCGGTCGATGTCGCGGGTTGCGTCGGCGCGCCGATGCCCGGCATCCCGAGGCCGACGCCCGTGCGGGGCCGTCGCCCTGCGGCGTGCGCATCACCGGCGCGCGTGCGCCGGTGGGTGCTGATCGGCGCATCGGCGATCAGATGGTGCGGTGCGGCTCCGGTGACCGTCGTGATGACCACGTCACCGGGCCGGATCTCGTAGCCGGCCGGATTGAAATGCACGAGCCGGCCGTCGCGGGCGCGGCCCGACATCCGCGCGGTGCTGGCGTCCTTGCGGCCCTCCCCCGTGGCGACCAGCACCTCGACGCTGCGGCCCACCTGCGCCCGGTTCTCCTCCAACGAGATCTTCTCCTGAAGCTCGATCAGACGCTGATAGCGTTCGCTGACAACCGATTTGGGGATCTGATCGGCGAACTGCGCCGCAGGCGTGCCCGGCCGCTTGGAGTACTGGAACGTGAACGCGCTGGCGAACCGGGCCTGCGCCACCACGTCGAGGGTGGCCTGAAAGTCCTCCTCGGTCTCGCCGGGAAAACCCACGATGATGTCGGTGGTGATCGCCGCGTGCGGGATCGCGGCGCGGACCCGGTCGATGATGCCGAGGAAACGCTCGGCGCGATAGGAGCGGCGCATCGCCCGCAGCACACGATCCGAGCCGGACTGCAGCGGCATGTGCAGCGTGGGGCACACGTTGGCGGTCTCCGCCATGGCCTCGATCACGTCGTCGGTGAACTCGGCCGGGTGGGGCGAGGTGAACCGCACCCGTTCCAGGCCGTCGATGCGGCCGCACGCGCGCAGCAACTTGGCGAACGCCCCACGGTCACGCGGTTGTTCAGGGTCGGCGAACGACACACCGTAGGCGTTGACGTTCTGGCCGAGCAGCGTCACCTCCAGCACACCCTGATCCACCAGCGACTGCACCTCGGCGAGCACGTCGCCGGGCCTGCGGTCGACTTCTTTGCCGCGCAGCGCGGGCACGATGCAGAACGTGCAGGTGTTGTTGCAGCCCACGCTCACCGATACCCATGCAGCGTAGGCGGATTCGCGTGCGGCGGGCAGCGCGGAGGGGAACTCCTCCAACGCCTCGACGATCTCGACCTGGGCGGCCTTGTTGTGCCGGGCACGCTCGAGCAGCACGGGCAGCGACCCGATGTTGTGCGTGCCGAACACCACGTCGACCCACGGCGCCCGCTGCAGCACCGTGTCACGGTCCTTCTGCGCCAGGCATCCGCCGACGGCGATCTGCATGTCGGGGTCGGCCTGCTTGCGCGGCGCGAGATGGCTGAGGTTTCCGTACAGCTTGTTGTCGGCGTTCTCCCGCACCGCACAGGTGTTGAACACCACCACGTCGGCGTCCTCGTCGGCGGCGGCCCTGCGGTATCCGGCCGCTTCCAGCAGGCCCGCCAACCGCTCCGAGTCGTGCACGTTCATCTGGCATCCGTAGGTGCGGACCTGGTAGGTGCGCACGTCGCGGCGAGACGCCGACGTGTGCGCGCGCGCCGACGTGGCCGTCGTCGCGTGTTGGGTAACCACCGAAGTCACGGCCCCATGGTACGGACCGGCTTGCGCGGCGACGTGGGCGGATTGACGACTTCCGGGCATGCTGGGCCTTCCCTCGGTAAGGTCTGCACCCATGGAATCCACGGGGTCGGATGTGAAAGAGGTCGATCCGATCCGATCCGACGTGCCGATGATCTCGATGCAGTCCGTCAACAAATACTTCGGCGACCTGCATGTGCTCAGGGACATCGATCTGGAGGTCGCGCGTGGGCAGGTGATCGTGGTGCTGGGGCCGTCCGGCTCGGGCAAGTCGACGTTGTGCCGCACGATCAACCGGCTGGAGTCCATCGATTCGGGCACCATCGCCATCGACGGCGAAGTGCTTCCGGAAGAAGGCCGCAAACTGGCCCAGCTGCGCTCCGACGTGGGCATGGTCTTTCAGTCGTTCAACCTGTTCGCGCACAAGACAATCCTGGAGAACGTCACGCTGGCGCCGCGAAAGGTGCGTAAGGCGTCCAAAGGGGAGGCGCGCGAGAAGGCGATGGCCCTGCTGGAGCGCGTCGGCGTGGCCAACCAGGCCGACAAGTATCCCGCGCAGCTTTCCGGCGGCCAGCAGCAGCGCGTGGCCATCGCGCGGTCGTTGGCGATGAACCCCAAGGTGATGCTGTTCGACGAGCCGACCAGCGCGTTGGACCCCGAGATGATCAACGAGGTGCTCAACGTGATGACCTCGCTGGCGGCCGAGGGCATGACGATGCTGGTGGTCACCCATGAGATGGGGTTCGCCCGGGGCGCGGCCGACCGGGTGGTGTTCATGTGCGACGGGGCCATCGTCGAGTCAGCCCCGCCATCGGAGTTCTTCACCGATCCCAAGAGCGACCGGGCCAAAGACTTCCTCGGCAAGATCCTGCACCACTAGTCGAAAGGATTCACCCATGCGATCCATTCCGAGGCGCGTCGTCGCGGCCGTCGTGCTCGCCGTAGCGCTGCCGCTGGCGGCCTGCGGTGGTGGCGGTGGTGACAAGATCGTCATCGGGACCAAGTTCGATCAGCCGGGGCTGGGCCTGAAGAACCCGGACGGCTCGATGACCGGATTCGATGTCGACGTCGCCAGGTATGTCGCCGAGCAACTCGGTTACAGCGAGGATCAGATCCAGTGGAAGGAAGCCCCGTCGGCGCAGCGCGAGACGCTGATCGCCAACGGTCAGGTCGATTACATCGCGGCGACGTACTCGATCACCGACTCCCGCAAGGAGAGGGTGTCGTTCGCAGGGCCGTACCTGATCACGGGCCAGAGCCTTCTGGTGCGCAGTGACAACACCGACATCGTCGGCGCGGAGTCGTTGGAGAACAACAAGAAACTGTGCTCGGTGACGGGTTCGACTCCGGCGCAGAACATCAAGGACAAGTATCCGGGTGTGCAGTTGCAGCAGTACGACACTTATTCGGCGTGCATCGAGGCGCTGAAGAACGGCGCGGTCGACGCGGTGACCACCGACGAGGTGATCCTGGCGGGCTATGCCGCCCAGAGCCCGGGCACGTTCAAGCTCGTGGGTGGCACTTTCTCCGAGGAGCGCTACGGCATCGGCCTGAAGAAGGGCGACACCGAGCTTCAAACGAAGATCAACGACGCGCTGGTGAAGATGGAGCAGGACGGCGCGTGGAAGGCGGCCTGGGACAAGAACCTTGGCGCGTCGGGCCTGCCGGCTCCCCAACCGCCGGCGATCGACCAGGCCTAGCGCACCTCGCCGCACGTGGAGATCTTCACCAGGTACCAGGCCCAGATCTTCGAGGCGTTCTGGACCACGATCCAGTTGACGGTCTATTCGGCCGTCGGGGCACTTGTGCTCGGCACGGCGCTGGCCGCGATGCGGCTGGCCCCGGTGCCGGTGCTGAACTGGCTCGGTGCGACTTACGTCAACGTGGTGCGCAACACCCCGCTGACGCTGATCATCCTGTTCTGTTCGTTCGGGATATCGCAGACGCTGGGCATCACGCTGGTGGATCCCAATTCGCTGACGTCGATCGAGGACAGTAACTTTCGGCTCGCGGTGCTCGGATTGACGGTCTACACCGCCTCTTTCGTCTGCGAGACGCTGCGCTCCGGAGTGAACACCGTGCCGCTGGGCCAGGCTGAGGCGGCCCGGTCGCTGGGGTTGTCGTTCGGGCAGAATCTGCGGATCATCCTGTTACCGCAGGCGTTTCGGGCGGTGATCATCCCGTTGGGTTCGGTGCTGATCGCGTTGACCAAGAACACCACCATCGCGTCGGCGATCGGCGTCGCGGAAGCGGCGCTGTTGATGAAGGAGATGATCGAGAACGAGGCGGCGCTGCTGGTGATCGGCACCATCTTCGCCGCCGGGTTCGTCATCCTGACCCTGCCGCTGGGATTGGTGTTCGGGTGGCTCGGAAAGCGGATGGCGGTGGTGCGGTGAGCGGCTCGGTGCTGTTCGACGCGCCCGGCCCGCGGGCGCGGATTCGCAACCACGTCGTCACGGTGCTCACAGTGGTGCTCACCCTGCTGGCGCTGTGGGTGGTGTACACGAAGCTGGAGGCCAAGGGCCAGCTCAGCGCCGAGAAGTGGAAGCCGTTCCTGACGGCGAACCTGTGGACGACCTACATCATGCCCGGCGTCGAAGGCACGCTTACGGCCGCGGGCGTGTCGATCGTGCTCGCGCTGGTACTGGGATTGGTGCTCGGGGTGGGCCGGATGTCTCACGCGCTTCCGGTGCGGTGGGTGTGCTCGGTGATCGTGGAGTTCTTCCGCGCGGTACCGGTGCTGATCATGATGATCTTCGCCTACTTCCTGTTCGCGTTGTACGGCGTCTTCCCCGGGGAGCACCTGGCGCTGGCGGGTGTGATCACCGGACTCACGCTGTATAACGGCGCGGTGATCGCCGAGATCGTGCGGGCCGGTGTCGCGGCGCTGCCTCGCGGACAGAAGGAAGCCGCGTCGGCGTTGGGCCTCACCTCGGGACAGACGATGCGCTCGGTGCTGTTGCCGCAGGCGATCACGTCGATGCTGCCGGTGCTGATCTCACAGTTGGTCGTGGTGCTCAAGGACTCCTCGATCGGCTTCGTCATCACCTTCGTCGAGTTGGTCCGCCAGGGCACCCAGGTCGGCGCGGCGTATGGCAACTACATCCCCGCTTTGATGGTCGTCGCGGTGCTGATGATCAGCGTGAACTTCACCCTGTCGTGGTTGGCGACCTGGGTGGAGGGCCGGATGCGCCGGTCACGCCGCGGGACGGCGCCGCTCGACAGCGAGGCCGTCGAGCAGGAAGTCGTTCCGGGCCCGGCAGCCCCGTAACTTCAAAACGTTCGGCCCTGTGATTGAACCGTCGAGCCGGTTCGTACGTGCCCCAAGAGTGGTTGCCGTGCTCGCCGGGGAGTTGCCATGAATGCGCCTATTCGTTCGTGTCTCTCATCAGCGGTCGCGGTGATCGGTGTCAGCGGGCTCGTGTCGACCGCGGCGATATCACCGCCCGAACTCGACGAGCCCGACCACCGCGCCGTCGCGCTCACGGCACAGTCCCAACTGCTGCCACCGCCGGCCGTCGATGCCCTCACGTCGCCGCTGGTACTCATCGATCGCCAGGCGACCTTCCATATCGAGCTGCTCACCGATTTCCTTGTGACAGGTGCGGAACTGTTCGGGCGAATTCCCCCGATCGCCGGGGCCCTGCTGCAGGACATCGGGAACGGCACGCCGCTGCCGACCGCTCTCAGCCGCGCGCTGCGTGACTTCGCCGACGTCGAGTTCGAGGCCGGCCGCGAGCTGGTCGGGTTCGCCGAGGACTGGGCCAACTTCCAGATTCAGTTCATGCGCGATCTGGTCGCCGGGTTGCCTGACGTCATCGCAGATGGGCCTTTCGGTCAACTGGTCAACGCTGCCCTCGATGTGGCGTCCCTGATCGTCGAGGGCGTCGTCGCGTTCTCCCATGCCGTCATCACGGTGGCCGAAACCGTCGTCGGGGACGTCCTCGGCGAGGATGCTGAGGCTCCCGCGCCGGCGTCGGCCGTCGTCGCTGCGGAAACGACCCCGCAACCGAGTGCGAAACCGGCGTTGTTGCGCACCGTCGAACCGCAGCCGGCCGCCGACGAAACTGGAAAGTCCGTGGACGTGGACGTCTCCCCCGCCGAGACAACAGAGCCCTCCGCTGACGGGACTTCCGATGAGGAGACGTCCGAAGACAGCAGCGGCGAAGCCGAAGAACCGACCGAGGACTCGCCCGTCACCGCCACAACCGCCACGACGAGACAACCCCGGGTGCCGAGGTCGATAGCCGAGGTGCGCGAGGCCCTCTCCGGCCCGTCAGCGCGGAGCGAGGACAGCGACGCCTCCGCCGACACACCCGACACCAAGTCCGACGCCAAGTCCGACGGGGACGACGGCGGCCACGACCGCGAGGACGGAGGTGGCGGGGGCGACGGGGGCGACAGCGAATAACCATGCTGCCGTTGAGCTTTCGTGTCTACAGCAGCTCGGCGCAGCGGCGCAGCAGCTCATCTCCCGGCGGCTGATAGAACGACAACACGATATGCTCGCAGCCGGCCTGGGCGTAGTCGGCGATGCTGTTCAGTTGCGCGTCCACCTGTTCGGGACGGTCGGGGTACAAGAACAACTGCGCGCCTCGGCGGATCGACGACGGCTCGCGACCCAGTTCGGCGCATGCGTCGTCGAGGTGATCGTTGGCAGCGGTCCATTCCTGCGGCGAGGTCGACGGCATGTTCCATTCGTCGGCATGGCGTGCCGCCACCAGCAGCATCCTGGGCTGCGCGGCACCGACGATGATCGGCGGATGGGGCCGTTGGACGGGCTTCGGTTCGCACCGCGCGTCGGTGAGCGTGAAGAACCGTCCCATGAACGTGACCGACTCCTCGGTCCAGAGCCGTCGAATCACGGTGAGTGCCTCATCGAGCATCTCCACCCGGGCGCCGGGGCGGGGAAAGTCGATTCCATAGCCGCGGTGTTCGGCTTCGTGCCACCCCGCACCGAGGCCGAAATCCATTCGGCCTCCGGAGATGTGGTCAACGGTTACCGCCATCTTGGCCAGCACCGCAGGGTTGCGGTAGGTCACGCCGCTGACCAGACATCCCACCCGGGCGCGCTTGACCACCACGGCCATCGCCGCCAGCGTGGTCCAACCCTCCAGCGTGGGGCCGACGGGGTCGACCAGACCGTAGAAATGGTCGTAATTCCACACCGCCGGAAACCCGAGACCGTCGGCGGCACGCCAGAACTGCTCGAGCGTGGGGTAGTCGAAGGTCGGCGCCAGCTTCACCGAGAGCAGCATGCCGGAATGCTAAACCCGGCGTCGCTCGTGTTCGGCGGCCAACTCCGCGTTGACGACGTCGACGGCCAGCGTCTGGTGGTATCCACGACGCGCCAGCATCCCGACGAGTCGGCGCATCACCTTGATGTCATCGCCGTCGTCGAGTTTCTCCCGTCGCAGCCTCGCCCGCACCAACTCCTCGGCCCGCTCCCGCTCCGCTCCGGAGTCGATGTCGGCCAACGCGGCGGTGATCACCTCGTTGTCCACGCCCTTGTTGCGCAGCTCGGCGGCCAACGCCCGCTTACCTTTTCCGGCGTTACGCCGCCGGGACCGGACCCACTGCTCGGCGAAGTCGGCGTCGTCGACCAGACCGACGTGCGCGAGGCGATCCAGTACCCGGTCGGTGACGTCCTCGGGATAACCCCGTTTGGTCAGCTGCCCCGCCAACTCGGCGCGGGTACGTGCGCGCACGGTGAGCAGGCGCAGACAGACGTTGTGCGCCTGCTCCTCGCGGGAGACCTCAGAAGTCGACTGGGGCGGGCAGGACTTCGTCATCGGCCAAATCAGCGGTCACCACGGCACCAATGCCGAGCTTTTCCTTGATCTTCTTCTCGATCTCGTTGGCGACGTCGACGTTTTCCATCAGGAACGACCGGGCGTTCTCCTTACCCTGACCCAGCTGCTCACCCTCGTAGGTGAACCAGGAACCGGATTTGCGGATGAAGCCCTGCTCGACACCCATGTCGATGAGCGAGCCTTCCTTGCTGATGCCCTTGCCGTACAGGATGTCGAACTCGGCCTGTTTGAAGGGCGGCGACACCTTGTTCTTGACGACCTTGACGCGGGTGCGGTTGCCGACCGCGTCGGTGCCGTCCTTGAGGGTCTCGATCCGTCGGACATCCAGGCGGACCGAGGCGTAGAACTTCAACGCCTTTCCGCCCGTAGTCGTTTCAGGAGAACCGAAGAAGACTCCGATCTTTTCCCGCAGCTGGTTGATGAAGATCGCCGTGGTACCCGAGTTGCTCAGTGCACCAGTGATTTTGCGCAACGCCTGGCTCATCAGCCGGGCCTGTAGGCCGACGTGGCTGTCGCCCATCTCGCCTTCGATCTCCGCCCGCGGCACCAGCGCGGCCACCGAGTCGATGACCAGGATGTCCAGCGCGCCCGACCGGATCAGCATGTCGGCGATCTCCAGGGCCTGCTCACCGGTATCGGGCTGGCTCACCAGCAGCGAGTCGGTGTCCACGCCGAGTTTCTTGGCGTACTCCGGATCAAGTGCGTGTTCGGCGTCGATGAACGCCGCGATGCCGCCGGCGGCCTGGGCGTTGGCCACGGCGTGCAACGCGACCGTGGTCTTGCCCGAGGATTCGGGGCCGTAGATCTCCACGACCCGGCCGCGCGGCAGCCCGCCGATGCCGAGCGCCACGTCCAGGGCGATCGACCCGGTGGGGATGACCGATATCGGCTGGCGCACCTCTTCGCCGAGGCGCATCACCGAGCCTTTACCGTGGCTCTTCTCAATCTGCGCGAGCGCCAGCTCCAGGGCTTTCTCGCGGTCAGGTGCCTGCGTCATGGGTGGGTCTCCGTCCCTCTAGATGTTCCGGTGTTCGGCGATCGGTTTCGATCAGGTGGCCATGACGCTAGAGGCGGCCACCGACAAGTCGGCCTGACCAGCATCTAGCCGTCGAACACTGCCCACGATAGACGAACACCTGTTCGATTCAAGCGTGACACGCCGTCGCCTGAGAAGGCGCCGTGGTCGACGGCTCGCCCTGGGCGGTTCCCGCGGCCTATCGTGGGGTCATCCCGGCCGGACGGGGCCCGCATGCACGAAATGGCGATAACGCAGAGTGTCGTCGACGCGGTGTGTGAACACGCCGCGGGCCGTCGAGTGCACAGCGTCAGGCTGGAAGTCGGCGCGCTGTGCGCCGTCGTTCCCGATGCGATGCAGTTCTGCTTCGAACTGGCCACCGAGGGCACCGTCGCCGACGGCGCCCGGCTGGACCTCGACGTCCAGCCCGGGTCGGCGCGCTGTCGCACCTGCGGCGAGAACTTCGTACTGCCCGACTTGATCCTGTTGTGCCCCTGCGGCAGTGCGGATGTCGAGGTGGTCGCGGGCCGCGACCTGAAGATCCTGTCGATGGAGGTGAGCTGAACATGTGCGCGACATGTGGCTGCGGCGAGGAGAGCCCGACCATCACCCTGGCGGACCACCCCCATCCGCACGAGCACCCCCATCCGCACGAGCACCCCCATCCGCACGGTCATGTGCACACCGAGACCGTCTCCCTGGAGCAGAAGGTGCTGGCGAAGAACGACCGGTTGGCCGAGGACAACCGCGCCTGGCTGGCCGAACGCGACATCCTTGCCCTCAACCTGACCAGCTCGCCGGGTGCGGGCAAGACGACGCTGCTGGAACGCACGGTTCGCGAGCTCAACCGCGATCACCCGGTGGCCGTCATCGAAGGCGACCAGGAGACGCTGCTGGACGCCGAGCGCATCAGAGCCACCGGGGCGCGTGCCGTTCAGGTGAACACGGGCGCCGGCTGTCACCTCGATGCCGCGATGGTGCACCGGGCTCTGCAGACCCTCGACCCCGAACCGGGGTCGATCCTCTTCATCGAAAACGTCGGCAACCTCGTCTGCCCGGCGCTGTTCGATCTCGGTGAGCACAGCAAGGTCGTCGTCATCTCGGTGACCGAAGGCACCGACAAACCGCTGAAGTATCCACACATGTTCGCCGCTGCCGGGCTCGTGATCGTCAACAAGATCGACTTACTTCCGTACGTAGACTTTGATCTTGAAAATTGTTGCGGCTACGTGCGATCCGTGAATCCGGGCGTGGAGATCCTGCCGATGTCGGCGACTAGGGGTGATGGTACCGCGCAGTGGTTCCGATGGATCGACAATCGCACAAACGTCGTCATGCATCCATCACCCGTTGACAACGGTTGACCCCGGGAGTAGACCCAGAAGTTAGCGCTCAAGAAGTCGGGCGCAGGTCGCTGTGACGAGGGGAGCCCCAGCCCGGCTCCCGGTCGTGAGGGCCCCAGCCCGGCCCCCAGAAAGCTGTGGCACATGCCGATCGAGGCAGCAGTCAAAGCGGAAGAGGCGCTGATTCACGTTCTCTGGATCAATGCCGGATTGAGTTGTGACGGCGATTCGGTGGCGCTGACTGCCGCCACGCAACCCACGATCGAGGAGATCGCTCTCGGCGCGCTCCCCGGTCTGCCGAAAATCGCCGTCCATTGGCCCCTCATCGATTTCGAATGCGGACCGAACGGGGGCGCTGACGATTTTCTCGAGTGGTTCTTCAAGGCGGACAGAGGAGAGCTGGAACCGTTCGTTCTGGTCGTCGAGGGGTCGATACCGAACGAAAAGATCAAGAACGAAGGCTACTGGTGCGGGTTCGGCAACGACCCGACGACCAACCAGCCGATAACGACAAGCGAATGGCTCGACCGGCTCGCACCCCAGGCGACCGCGGTGGTCGCGGTGGGGACCTGCGCCACCTACGGCGGTATCCATGCGATGGCGGGCAATCCCACCGGCGCGATGGGCGTGCCCGACTATCTCGGGTGGGACTGGAAGAGCAAGGCCGGCATTCCGATCGTGTGCGTGCCCGGCTGCCCGGCCCACCCGGACAACATGGCCGAGACCCTGACCTATCTGCTGTACATGGCCACCGACCAGGCGCCGATGATCCCGCTGGACGACGGGCTTCGGCCGAAGTGGTTGTTCGGTGCGACCGTGCACGAAGGCTGCGACCGGGCCGGCTACTACGAGCAGGGTGACTTCGCCACCGAGTACGGCTCGCCGAAATGCATTGTCAAGCTGGGTTGTTGGGGCCCGGTCGTCAAGTGCAATGTGCCCAAGCGCGGCTGGATCAACGGGATCGGTGGCTGCCCGAACGTCGGCGGCATCTGCATCGGCTGCACCATGCCCGGCTTCCCGGACAAGTTCATGCCGTTCATGGACGAGCCGCCAGGCGGCAAGGTGTCGACCGCGGCGTCGGGGCTGTACGGCTCGGTGATTCGCAACCTGCGCCACATCACGGGCCGCACGGTCGACAAGGAACCGAAGTGGCGCCGGCCCGGCACGCAACTCACCACCGGGGCGACCCGCACCTGGTAGGTGCGGATCCCCGCGGGGCGCCCACGGGCACTTGCCTCGTCGAAAGCTTCGCAGCGCATCTCATCAACGAAAGAGACAGTTCGATGACAACGACCATCCCCGAGCCATCACACGTCAAGCGGGAACCCGGCCAGCTCGTGGAGATGGCGTGGGATCCCATCACGCGCATCGTCGGCAGCCTCGGCATCTACACCAAGATCGACTTCGACAACCGCGAAGTCGTCGAATGCCACAGCACGTCGTCGATCTTCCGTGGCTATTCGATCTTCATGAAGGGCAAGGATCCTCGCGACGCGCACTTCATCACCAGCCGCATCTGCGGCATCTGCGGTGACAACCACGCGACGTGCTCCTGCTACACCCAGAACATGGCGTACGGCGTGCGGCCGCCCCATCTGGGTGAATGGTTGATCAACCTCGGTGAGGCCGCCGAGTACATGTTCGACCACAACATCTTCCAGGAGAACTTGGTCGGCGTGGACTACTGCGAGAAGATGGTCTCGGAGACCAACCCCAGCGTGCTGGCCAAGGCCGAGAACACCCAAGCGCCGCACGCCGGCATGCACGGGTACCGCACGATCGCCGACATCATGCGTGCGCTCAACCCCTTCACCGGCGAGTTCTACCGGGAGGCGCTGCAGGTCAGCCGGTGGACACGAGAGATGTTCTGCCTCATGGAAGGTCGGCACGTCCATCCGTCCACGCTCTATCCCGGCGGCATCGGCGTCACCGCGACGGTCCAGCTGATGACCGACTACATGACGCGGCTGATGCGTTACGTGGAATTCATGAAGCGGGTCGTGCCCATGCACGACGACCTCTTCGACTTCTTCTACGACGCCCTTCCCGGCTACGACCAGGTGGGCCTGCGCCGCACCTTGTTGGGCTGCTGGGGTTCCTTCCAGGACCCCGAGGTGTGCAATTTCGAGTACAAGGACATGGAGCGCTGGGGCGACGCCATGTTCGTCACGCCCGGTGTGGTGATCGACGGCAAGCTGCACACCCACTCGCTGGTGGACATCAATCTCGGCATCCGAATCCTGTTGGGCCACTCGTACTACGACGACTGGACCGATCAGGCGATGTTCGTCAAGACCGATCCGTTGGGCAACCCGATCGACCGGCGTCACCCATGGAATCAGCACACCAACCCGGAACCCCAGAAGCGTGACTTCGACGGCAAATACAGCTGGGTGATGTCACCGCGCTGGTTCGACGGCACGGACCACCTGGCGCTGGACACCGGCGGCGGCCCGCTGGCGCGGCTGTGGTCGACCGCGCTGGCAGGACTGGTGGACATCGGCTACGTGAAGGCCACCGGCAACAGCGTGCAGATCAACCTGCCCAAGACGGCCCTGAAGGGGCCCGTCGAGCTCGAATGGAAGATCCCGCAGCACGGCAGCAACACCCTCGAGCGCAACCGCGCGCGCACCTATTTCCAGGCCTACGCGGCGGCCTGCGCACTGCACTTCGCCGAGAAGGCACTGGTGGAGATCCGCGCGGGACGCACCAAGACCTGTGAGAAGTTCGAGGTGCCCGACGAGGGTATCGGCTGCGGCTTCACCGAGGCCGTGCGCGGAGTGCTGAGCCACCACATGGTGATCCGCGACGGCAAGATCGCCAACTACCACCCGTATCCGCCGACCCCGTGGAACGCCAGCCCGCGCGACAGCTACGGCACGCCAGGCCCGTACGAAGACGCGGTGCAGGGCCAACCCATCTTCGAGGAGAACGACAGGGAGCACTTCAAGGGCATCGACATCATGCGCACGGTCCGCAGCTTCGACCCGTGCCTGCCGTGCGGTGTGCACATGTACCTGGGCAAGGGGAAGAGCCTGGACCTCCTGCACTCCCCCACCCAGTCCGTCACCGGGGAATAGGACATGGCCGCGCCGACACTGCCAGGCCCGGACGGAATCCAGGACGACGCGCAGTGGCGCACGGCGGGCGATCGTATCCAAACCCTGCTCGACGCAGCGTCTTCGGGCGGTGCGGCGGCGCGGGAACGTGCCGAACAGTTGGTCCGTGAGGTCACCGACCTCTACGGGGCCGCGTTCGAGCGCATGATGGACGCGGTGATGGTCGCCTATCCGGAACTCGCCGACCGGTTCGCGGCCGACGACCTTATCGCCAGCCTGTTGTTGGTGCACGGCTTGCACCCCCACGATGTCGAGCACCGGGTGGCCCGGGCGCTGGACGGCGTGCGCCCATACCTGGGTTCGCACGGCGGCGACGTCACATTGCTCGGAATCGACACCGGCGCAGACGGCTACACGGTGCGGCTACAGTTCCAGGGCAGCTGCAGGAGTTGTCCCTCCTCCGCGGTCACCCTGGAATTGGCTGTCGAGGACTCGGTGCGCGCGGCCGCGCCGGAGGTCTCCTCGATCGAAGTGATTGCCGCCGAGGCGGATTCCGGGCCGGACCTGATTCCGGCCGAGGCGCTGATCAGCCGCCTGCACCGGCCGACCGCGTGGCAGCCGGTTCCCGAGCTGAGCGGATTGGCCGACGGCGAAGTCGGCGGGTTCCTGGTGGCGGGCGTGACGATGCTGGCCTGCCGGCTCGGCGGAAACATCTACGCCTACCGGGACCGATGTCCTAGTTGCACCGCCACTTTGACGGGTGCTCGCCTTTCCGGCGCCGTGCTGAGATGCCCGGCGTGCGGCGCCGGTTTCGACGCCGTGCACGCCGGCGCGGGCATCGGCGGCGACAGTTACCTGGAGCCGGTACCGGTGCTGGTGCGCGACGGTGTGCTGTCGATGGCCGTGCCGCAGGAGGTGGCGTGATGGACGGCGCCGGCAGCGTCACCGACGTCCTGGCCCGGATCCGGGCCGGTCGCCCGGCACCGGCGCAGGCAGGCGAACGCTGCGAAATGTGCGCGGAACCCATCGCCGATGAGCACCAGCATGTGGTGAACGTGGAAGGCCGCCAGTTGATGTGCGTCTGCCGCGGCTGCTATCTGCTGTTCACCGACACCGAGGCCGAGCTTCGTTACCGGGCCGTTCCCGACCGCTACCTGGCGTTCGACGACTTCTCGTTGGAACGACCGCTCTGGGACGCACTGCAGATCCCGGTCGGTCTCGCGTTCTTCTTTCACAACTCGGCGATGGGCCGCACGGTCGCGTTCTATCCGGGACCGGCCGGTGCGACCGAATCGGAGTTGGATCTGTCGGCCTGGAGCGACCTGAAGGCGGCCGACCCCCGGGTGGACATGCCGGCCGAAGACACCGAGGCGCTGTTGGTGCGGATAGCCGCAGACGACAGCGCGCCGCGGGCTTATCTGCTTCCGATCGATGCCTGCTACGAGTTCGTCGGCCGGCTGCGCATATTGTGGCGCGGCTTCGACGGTGGGCAGGACGTGCGCTCCTACATCGACGAGTTCTTCGAGCTGCTCGACGCGCGCAGCCGGCGGGTGAAGCGGCCATGAGCGACGTCAGTTTCGCCGTCCTCGACGTCGCACCGGAGCCCTACTCGGTGACGCCGATCCTGATGGCCCGCATCGGCATCGCGTCCGTCGCCGAAGGACCGGTGCATGCGATCGCGCTGAAATGCCAGGTGCGCATCGAACCGTCGCGCCGGACGTACGCCGACGACGAAGCCGGCGCGCTCGTGGAGTTGTTCGGGCCCCGAGAGCAGTGGCCCGCCACCCAGCACACCTTCCTGTGGCAGCACGCCACCGCCATGGTGCCGGGCTTCACCGGCACCACCCAGATACAGTTGCCGATTTACTGCACGTATGACTTCGAAGTGGCGGCCGCCAAGTACCTCCATGCGCTGCACGACGGCACCGTTCCGCTCCAGTTCCTGTTTAGCGGAACGGTTTTCACTGCGGGCAACCGAGGATTCGTGGTCCACCAGGTGCCGTGGGACCGCGACGAGCGCTACGACATGCCGGTGACCGTGTGGCACGACCTGATCCGCCAGCACTTCCCCAACACGGGGTGGCTGCGGCTGGACCACGACACCATCGACGCGCTGGCGGCCTATCGGACGTCGCGCGGACTGCTCGGGCTCGACGAGGCGATAACCTCCCTACTGGAGCAGAATTCGGCAAGGAGTGCGCGGTGAGCACCGACATGGCACAGGTGTGGCGCCAGGCCCGCGCCGTCGCCGATGCGGTGCTCTACGAGGGGTACCTGCTCTACCCGTATCGGGCCGGCTCGCGAAAGAATCAGTCGCGCTGGCAGTTCGGCGTGCTCGGACCACCCGGGGCCGCCGACACCGGCGTCGGTGAGGACAGTTCGCTGTCCGCCCAGGTGCTGCTGCGCCCACACGGCCTGCCGTGGATCTCGGGCGCGGTTCGGTTCCTGCAGCTGCAACACCGCGGCACCGAACGCGATCTCGGTGACGGCCGTTTCGCGCCGGTCGAGGAGCTCACCGCGGGCGCACAGACGTGGCTGCGCTGGGACGAGGCCGTCGAGCACGAGATCCCCATCGACCGGTTCGGAGCTCCGAGCCTGCCCCGGACTGTCGAAATCGCCGTCCCCGCAGGCAACGAAGTGGAAATCGTCGACGGCGGCCGGCTGGTGCGCACCCGCAGGCAGCTGCGCGGTCTGCTCTCGATATCCGCCGAGCCCGATGGTGACTTGCTGCGGCTCACGTTCGACGTACGCAACACCGCAACTCCCGTCGCCGACAAGGACCAGGCCATCGCCACCTCACTGATCGGCACGCACCTGCTCATCGAGGTCAGCGGCGGCGAGTTCATCTCGTTGCTGGACCCGCCCGATGCGGCCGCCGACGCGGTGGCGCGGCTGCGTCAGCACCGGTGCTTTCCGGTGCTCGCCGGACCTCCGGGCAGCGGGCATCTCATGCTCGCGTCGCCGATCATCCTCTACGACCATCCGCAGATCGCCGAACAGAGCGCCGGCGCGCTCTACGACTCCACCGAGATCGACGAGATCCTCACGCTTCGGGTCATGACGATGACCGATGAGGAAAAGGCGCAAGCCCGCGCCACCGATCCGCTGGCCGCCCAGATCATCGACCGCTGCGACTCGATGTCGCCCGAGGCGATGCTGAATCTGCATGGCGTGCTGCGTGATCCGCATGCCGACCTGGTTCCCGAGGTGCCCGCGGGCGTGAACTGGTGGGACCCGTCAGCCGATACCGCTGTGCGCCCGGAAACAGATGCGGTGCTGGTGAACGGCGTACCGGTGGCGCGCGGCAGCCGGGTACGGCTGCGGCCGTCGCGTCGGGCCGACGCACAGGATCTGTTCTACGCCAACCGGATCGCGCATGTCACCTCGGTGCACGAGGACGTCGACGGCGCTCAGCACATCGGCGTCGTGCTGGACGACGATCCGGCCGCCGACATGCACGACTGGTACGGCCGGTCCCTGTACTTCGCCCCCGATGAAGTCGAACCGCTCGAAGGGAGTCCGAAATGGAAGTAGTGGGTTGGGTCGCCGTCGGTCTCGCCGCCGCCGTCGTGCTCGTCGCGGTCGTGCTGGGCATCAGGTCGATCCCAGATGCACAGCGCTACCTCAAGATGCGCCGGATGTAACCAGGTGTCGGCACCCCTGGGGATATTGGTTGCCGGGATCGGCAACATCTTCCTCGGCGACGACGGGTTCGGCTCCGAGGTGATCCGCCGTGTTCCCGAGCACGTCGCAGCGCCGGGAGTTCGCATCGTCGACTACGGAATCCGCGGCGTGCACCTGGCGTATGACCTGCTGGACGGATGTGCCGCCCTGGTGCTCGTCGACGCCATTCCGAGCCGAGGCGCGCCCGGTACGTTGCACGTCTTTGCCGCCGACCACGAAAGCCTCACCGCCGCTTCGGGTCTGGACGGGCACGCGATGGATCCGCAAGCGGTGTTCGCCACCCTGACCGCGTTGGGCGGCACCCCGCCCGACACGGTGGTGATCGGCTGCGAGGCAGCCAGCCTCGAGGAGGGCATCGGCCTGTCCGACGCGGTCGAGGCCGCCGTTCCCGGCGCTATACAGGCCGTGATCGACGCGGTCGCCGACCTCTCCGCGCGCTCCGCCGTGAGGGGAGGCTGAACCATGTGCCTGGGAATACCGGGACAGGTCGTGCACATGCTGGCCGGCTACGGCGATCAACTGGCCCTCGTCGACGTCGCAGGCGAGCAGCGCAAGGTCAACGTCGGGATGCTGCCGGAGGAGACGTTTCACCCCGGCGACTGGGTGATCATCCACATGGGCTTCGTCGTCGAGAAGACCGACAAGGCCGGTGCGGACGCGGCGATGTCGGGCCTGCAGCTGATGGGCAGGGGGCAGGACACCGAGGACCCGCCATGACCGGCAGGGTGAGGTTGCGTGTCGACGTGCACGGCGTGGTGCAGGGGGTGGGCTTCCGGCCGTTCGTGTACTCGTGCGCGGCGGCGCTGAACCTGGCCGGCTGTGTGCGCAACGACAGCTCCGGCGCGGTCATCGAAGTCGAGGGCGACGCCGACGACGTCGAGAACTTCCTGCGCCGGCTGCGTGACCGGCCGCCCCCGCTGGCGGTGATCGAATCCGTCGAAACCAGGCCGGTGGCGCTGGTCGGCGGCACCGGGTTCGTCATCTCCGACACGTCGCGCAGCGACGGCGGCCGGACCCTGACATCACCTGACGTCGCCATGTGCGCGCAGTGCGCCGCCGAGCAAGCCGACCCCGCCGACCGGCGCTACCGGCACCCGTTCATCAACTGCACCAACTGCGGACCCCGCTTCACGATCATCGGCTCGCTGCCGTACGACCGCGCGTCCACCACGATGGCCGCCTTCGAGATGTGCGCGGAATGTGCCCACGAATACCACGATCCCGGCGACCGCAGGTTCCATGCCCAGCCGATCTGCTGCCCGGACTGCGGGCCCACGCTGACCTACCGCGACGGGTCCGGCAGGTCGTTGAGCGGTGAGGCCGGGCTGCGGGCGGCCCGGGAACTGCTGCGCGACGGCGGCGTGCTGGCGGTCAAGGGCATCGGCGGCTACCACCTCGCCTGTGACGCGGGAAACGCCGACGCGGTCGCCGAGCTGCGGCTGCGGAAACGCCGCGGCGACAAGCCGTTTGCCGTCATGGTGCCCGACCTGGCCACCGCCCGCGCCATCGCGGAGGTGGACGACGCATCGGCGCGGCTGCTGTCGGGTCCCCAACGCCCGATCGTGCTGATGCCGCGGCGGCCCGAGGCCGCCGTGGCCGAGGCGGTCGCCCCGCACAACCCGGACCTGGGCGTAATGCTGGCCTACGCGCCGTTGCACCCGTTGCTGTTCGGGCTGCCCGGCGACCCACCCGGACCGGCCGTGCTGGTGATGACGTCCGGAAACCTGACCGGAGAGCCGATCTGTTTCACCGACGAGGACGCGCTCGACCGGCTTTCGCATCTCGCCGACGGTTGGCTGATGCATGACCGTGCGATCCTGGTGCCGTGCGACGACTCCGTCATCCGCGTGGTGGCAGGCCGCGAGGTGCCGATGCGGCGCTCACGCGGATATGCGCCGCTGCCGATCGCGCTGCCCGTGCCGGTGCCGCCCACCCTGGCCGTCGGCGCCGACCTGAAGAACACGATGGCGGTCGCCGACGGCAGGTACGCGTGGCTGAGCCAGCACATCGGCGACATGGACGATCTGGCGACGTTGTCGGTGTTCGATTCGGCCCGGCGGCACCTGCAGGCGCTCACCGCGGTCACGCCACAGGTTTTGGTCGCCGACGCCCACCCGCTGTACCGGTCGACGCAGTGGGCCGAGCGCAACGCCGCAGACCGGCCCGTCCACACCGTCCAACACCATCACGCGCACATCGCCGCGGTGATGGCCGAACACGGGCTCGACGATTCCGCGCAGGTGCTCGGCTTCGCATTCGACGGAACGGGTTACGGCACCGACGGCGCGGTGTGGGGCGGAGAGGTACTGCTCGCCGGCTACAAGGGCTTCCAACGCCTCGCCCACCTCAAATACGTGCCCATGGCCGGCGGCGACATCAGCGTGCGACGCCCGTACCGCATGGCGCTCGCCCACCTGTGGGCCGCGGGTATCGCCTGGGATGACGACCTGGCACCCGTCGCCGCGTGCCCGCCCGACGAACGCGACGTCCTGGCCCGTCAGGTCGTCACCGGCTTCGGCTGCGTCTCCACGTCCAGCTTCGGTCGCCTGTTCGACGCGGTGTCGGCGCTGGCCGGGGTGCGCCAGGTGGTCGCCTACGAAGCGCAGGCGGCGATCGAGCTGGAAGGGCTCTCTCGCGGCGTCGGCTGCGGCACCGGGTGTTACGCGTTCGCCCTGAACGACGGCGTGATCGACCCGACGCCGGTGCTTCGGGCGGTGGTGGCCGACCAGCGCGCCGCGGTTCCCGCCGCGATCATCGGCGCGCGGTTCCACCGCGCCGTCGCGGAGGTGATCGTGCGTCTGGCGTCCACTCATCGGGAGGTGTCGCCGACGGTGGTGTTGTCGGGCGGGGTGTTCCAGAACGCGACACTGTTGAGGCTCGCGCTGCAGGGACTGCAGGACAACGGTTTCGAAGCCATCACCCATCACCGGGTGCCGCCGAACGACGGCGGCATCGCGCTGGGCCAACTGCTGGTGGGTACCTGCGGATGACTGGGTTGACGGCGGGCCAGACACTGTTCGGTCGGTATGCCTACCCGCCGAACGAACTGGGCTACTGCGGGCCGACAGACGGCGGCGGCACCTCCGGGCTGGCCTCGCGCGCCGCCGAGTTCGACGGCGCCTGGCCGTATCTGCGGGCCATCGCCGACGTGCTGGGATCCGATGCGCTGGACGACACGGTGGTCGACAGCTACTGGGTCGGCGGTCCGGCCCTGTACAAGGTGGACCCCGCCGAACTGCTCTCCCGGCTGCGTTCGGCGTTCACGGGCCAGATCACCGGCCTGCTCGACGCGATCTCTCCCAGCGCGGACGTGTTGGCGCATCACAGCTTCCACGTCTTCGTGGTCTACCCCTGGGTGCGTTTCCTCGGCCGCGAGGCGAGCACCGCCGTGTCCGTCATGCAGAGCTGCCGTATCCGGTGGGGCACCGTCGAATCCGTCGACGACCAGCACGCGGTGATCTCGTCACGGCCCCTGCGGTTCGACGACGGCAGGCTGGTGCTCGGCGCTCCGGAGAGCGAAACCGTGCACTGGGCGAAGGGCGGCGTGTCGCTGACCTCCGCGCCGATGCCGGGCACGGTCGTCTCGGCGCACTGGGACTGGGTGTGCGCAACCCTGACCGAAACCGAATGCGCGGCACTGGAAGCCGCCACCGGTACCACGCTGAAACTCGTCAATTCGCTTGTGGAGAAGGGGGTTGATCGATGACCGTCACCACGCTACCGGGCGGGTCATACATCGACGCCGCGCTGTCCGCCGACATTGCCGCGGCCGCGCTGGACATGGCCCGGCGATTCCACCAGGGCGCCACCCTCTGGGTCATCTCACCGCAGTGGGAACCGCACGCCCATCACGTCGCCGTCGAGTTCGTCCATCCGGTGATCATGGGCAAGCGGGCGCTGCCGTCGGTCGCGCTCGTCGAACCCGATCCGGTGGCGCAGGCGCGGGTCGCCAGCCGACCGGGTGACCTGCTGATCGCGGTCGCGTCCGCCGACGAACCCGCCGTCGTCGACGCGATGCGGCGCGCGCGGGCTTGGGGCGTGCTGACCCTGTGGATCGGCTCCGGCCCACGCCCGAAAGCCGGTGCCGCCAACCACATTCTGTGGATCGACTCGGACGATCCGATGCTGCCGGCCACCGGAACGTTCGTGTTGATGTATCACCTGCTCTGGGAACTCACCCACGTCTGCTTCGAACATCCCGGGCTGCTGAAACCCACCGACTGCACCGACGACGTCTGCATCACCTGCAGCGATCAGGGCCGGGTCGCCGAGGTGTCTCTCGAACCCATCACCGCGACCGATCAAGCCCTCGTGCGCACCGCCGAGGGCGAGGAATGGGTGGACGTCACGCTGCTCGGCGGCGTCGCGGTCAACGACCTCGTGCTCGTCCACGCCGGGGCGGCCATCGCCCGCCTCGACGACATCGGCCAGGAGGTGACCCGATGACCGAGCCTGAAAGCACCGGCTTCCTGTATCCGTTCATCGAATCCGAAGAGACCGACGCCACCAGCCTGCTGGACGATCTGAGCGCCTCGGCGCGCGGCAAGGCCGCCGAAAGCGCCCGCCTGCAACGCGCGTCGCTGGACGAATACGACCGCGCACTGACCGCGGCGGGCACCGAGATGGCCGACCGGTTCCGCCGCGGCGGACGGCTCTACACCTTCGGAAACGGTGGCAGCTCCACCGACGCCGCGACGCTGGCATCGCTGTTCAGCCGGCCGGCCCGGGGGCGTCCGGTCGCGGCGTGGTCGCTTGCCGCCGACAACGCCGTGGTCACCGCGCTGGGCAACGACGTCGGCTTCGAGCTGATCTTCAAGCGCCAGATCATCGCACACGCCCGCAGCCACGACATCGCGATCGCGCTGTCGACTTCGGGCAATTCGGAGGATTTGATGACCGCCATCACCGAGGCCAGCCAGCGCGGTCTGCTGACCATCGGGTTCTCCGGCCACGACGGCGGGCGGATGGCCGAGGCCGAGGATCTCAACCACTGCTTCACCGTGCATTCACAGAGCATCCACCGCATCCAGGAAAGCCACGCCATGCTCGGCTACCGCCTCTGGTCGGTCGCCCAGGAACACATGGCCCGTCCCCGCAACGGAGCGCACGCGACATGACCGGCACAGTCAACAGGGCGGCGAGCGCGGCCGAACGTGAAGACCGCGCGCTCGAACGCATCGACCGACAGCGGCAGCGCCGGCCGCGCCTGCTCGACGACGTGGTGACGCTGGCGCACGGCGCGGGCGGCAAGTCGTCGGCGACGCTGGTCGACGCGGTGTTCCTCGAGGCGTTTCGCAACGAGGAACTCGAACAGCTCGGCGACGCGGCCACGCTGCGTAGCGCATCGGGTGAGCGGCTGGCGTTCTCCACCGATTCGTATGTCGTTTCGCCGCGGCGCTTTCCGGGCGGCTCGATCGGTCACGTCGCCGTACACGGCACGATCAACGACCTCGCGGTGTCGGGCGCGCGGCCCCAGTGGCTGTCCGCGGCCTTCGTCATCGAAGAGGGCTTCCCGATCGCCGAACTGCGCGAAATCGTCGCCGACATGAGCGAAGCGGCTGCGGCGGCCGGTGTGCAGATCGTCACCGGTGACACCAAGGTGGTCGGCAGGGGCGCCGCCGACGGCGTCTACGTCTGCACGGCCGGGGTCGGCGTGATCCCCGCGCACAGGAGGCTTTCGCGTGAACTGGTGCAACCCGGTGACCGCGTGCTGCTTTCGGGGACCATCGGGGAACACGGCATGGCGGTGATGCTCGCCCGCGGCGATCTGGCCATCGACGCCGACATCGACTCCGACACCGCGCCGGTGCACGAACTGGTGGAGATCCTGTTGGCGGCGGCGCCGTCGACCCGGTGGATGCGTGACGCCACCCGCGGCGGGGTCGGCACCGTGGCCAACGAACTGGTCAAAGACCGCCCGTTCGCGCTGATCCTCGACGAGGACACAATCCCCGTCGCACCGCAGGTGCTCGGCGCGTGCGACATGCTCGGCATCGACCCGCTGTACGTGGCCAACGAGGGCAAGTTCGTCGCCGTCGTACCCGCGGAGGAAGCCGAGACCGCCGTCGCCGCGTTACGCGCCCACCCCCGGGGGGCCGACGCCGCCGTCGTCGGCGAGATCGTGCCCGAGCCACCCGGAATCGTGGCTCTGCGAACCTCTTTCGGCGGCAGCCGGATCGTCGACATGCTCGTCGGCGATCCGCTGCCGCGAATCTGCTGAACCGAAATTGGAGGGAGAAGCTGATGTGCCTGGGCATTCCCGGCCAGGTGGTCGACATCGTCGACGCCGAGCAGTCCCTGGCCAAGGTCGACGTCAACGGCGTGCGGCGGAACATCAGCGTGCGGCTGCTGGCCGACGACAACCTGCGCGTCGGTGACTGGGTGCTGGTACACGTCGGGTTCGCGATGGCCAAGATCGACGAACGCGAGGCCGAGATCACCCTCGACCAGGTGCAGAGGATGGGTGCCGACTACGTGACCGAGATCGAAGCGTTCACCTCGTCCGAAATCGGCTGGGAGGCTTGACATGAGGTTCGTCGACGAATTCCGGGACCCGGCAGCGGCCCGCGCCTTGGTCAAATCGATCACCGAGCTCGCCGGGGGCGACGAGTTCAAGTTCATGGAGGTGTGCGGCGGGCACACCCACACCATCTACCGGCACGGCATCGAGCACCTGCTGCCCGAATCCGTCGAGCTGGTGCACGGACCGGGATGTCCGGTGTGTGTCATCCCGATGGGCCGGATCGACGACGCGATGTGGCTGGCCGATCAGCCCGGCGTCATCTTCACGACGTTCGGCGACATGATGCGGGTGCCGGGATCCAACGGCACCCTCATCGCGGCCAAGGCCCGCGGCGCCGACGTACGGTTCGTCTACTCCCCGCTCGATGCGCTCAAGGTGGCCGTCGACAACCCCGACCGCCACGTGGTGTTCTTCGCCGTCGGCTTTGAAACCACCGCGCCGTCGACCGCCGTGACGCTGGTGCGCGCACGCGCGCTGGGCGTGACGAACTTCAGCGTCTTCTGCAACCACGTCACGATCGTTCCGCCGATCAAAGCCATCCTCGAATCGCCCGATCTGCGGCTGTCGGGTTTCCTCGGGCCGGGGCACGTGTCGACGGTGGTGGGTCTGCGCCCGTACCGCTTCGTGCCCGACGTGTACGGCAAGCCGATCGTGGTCGCCGGGTTCGAACCGCTCGACATCCTCGCCTCGGTGCACATGCTGCTGCAGCAGATCCGGGAGGACCGTTGCGAGGTCGAGAACCAGTACACCCGGGTGGTGCGCCCCGAAGGCAATACGCAGGCGTTGAAGCTGATGGCCGAGACGTTCGAACTGCGGCCACACTTCGAATGGCGCGGTCTGGGGTTCATCTCGCAGAGCGCGCTCAAGATTCACCGCGACTACGCGCAGTTCGACGCCGAGGCGACGTTCGAGATGCCCGGCGTGCGCGTCGCCGACCCCAAGGCGTGCCAGTGCGGCGAGGTCCTCAAGGGCGTGATCAAGCCGTGGGAGTGCAAGGTGTTCGGCACGGCCTGCACCCCGGAGACGCCGATCGGCACCTGCATGGTGTCCGCCGAGGGCGCCTGCGCCGCCTACTACAACTTCGGCCGGCTACACCGCGAGACAGCGCTGGTGCTGGGCCGCCGCGGCTAGCGAGAACCCATCGAGAGCATCGCCGCAGCCCATGCGGCGAAGGGTGAGGAGTAATGGTCATGACAGAGCCGGAGGACAAGGGATCACGAGACACCGGTTCGGATGTGCCGTCGGGAGGGCCCGCAGATCGCCCGTCGGGTGAATACCAAGGTGACGAGTCCGTTCCCAGCTACGGAAGCGACGAGAAGCCCGACTTCGAAACGAGCTTCACCAACGAGCCGCCGCGCGATGTCGAGCCGGAGGTGCCGCCGTACGAGGGCCGCAAGGGGTCGGAATAGCTAGGCCGAGTGTGCGGTTTCATCCGCGACACGCCGAGGCACGCGTATGAATCCGCACACTCGCGGCTGTCCCGTCACCACTGGTTTTTCGGGACGTCGAAGTCCGCGCACAGCGCGCGCCAGACCTCCCGCGGGTCGACGCCGTCCTCGATGGCCTGCGCCGCGGTGCGTCCACCCAACTGGCTGAGCACGTGGTCGACGATGATCGACGCGCCCCGGACCGGGCCGAACTGTCCCTCGACCAGCTCGTGGAATTCCGTCAACCGCACGAATCCAACTTACGTGAGAGCGTTCTGGCACACACGTACCGGATCCTCGACCTCGGAGATCGAGGCACCGGCGTGACGCGCGGCCCCCCGATAGCGCGGCGTTGACAACACCTCGTTGACCGCTGATGTCAGCGCCTCCGCGGTCAGGGGCCGCACCAGCTGTCCACTGCCCTGTCGCACAACACGATTGGCGATCTCCCACTGATCACCGCCGCCGGGCACCGTCACCAGCGGCACCCCGGCCAACAGCGCCTTGGACACCATGCCGTGACCGCCGCCGCAGATCACCAGGTCGGCATTCGCGAGCAACTCGTCCTGGCGTCCCAGGCCGACGACCGCCCACGGGGGCACCGTCACGTCGGGCCCCGTCAGCCGCGAGACCACCACGCGTGCCCCCTCCGGGAGCCCCTCCCCCGGCGTCAACGCCTGCAGCGCCACCTCGGCCAGGCCACGCGTGCCCGTCGTCGCGGTGGACGGTGCGACGACCACCACCGGGCCCGCCCCGGGCGGCACCGTCAGCACCGAGGACGTCGGCTCGAAGTGCAGCGGGCCGACCACCACCGCCTCGGCAGGCCAATCGGGCCGCGGCACCTCCAACGCCGGAAGTGTCGCGATGAGCCGTCGCAGTGGCCCGGAATCCTCTGGGGGCAAGCCGATCTCGACGCGGGCCGCCGCTCGTTGCCGTAGCCCCTTTTGCCAGGACCGGGCGCTCAGCGCGCGCATCACCGCGTCGCGCAACCGGCCACGGACGCCCACCCCGGGCGCCAGCCCGCTGCCCACCGGCGGCAGCCCCTTCGACGGCCGGTACAACGGGTGGGGGTTCAACTCGATCCACGGCAGGCCCAGAAGTTCGGCGCAGAACCCGCCGGCGACCGTGATCGCGTCCGACACCACCAGATCCGGCCCGAGCGCACGCACCTGCGGCGCGTTCTCCACCGCCATGCGGGCCGCGCGCTGATTGATCTTGGCACCGGCGTCGGTGTCGTCGTCCAGACCGGTCGGGTCAAGTCCGAGCAGCTCCACGGCGTCTACCCCGACGGCCCGCGCGGTGTCCAGCCATTCTTTGCCGGTCAGCAGCGTCGGCGCGTCTCCGCCGGCCAGAAAGCGCAGGCACAACGCGATGGCCGGGAAGGCATGGCCGGGATCGGGTCCGGCAACCACGGCGACGCGCATTGCCCTACCGTGCCACAGGCCGTTCGCATTAGGCTGGCAGCATGACCGACCAGGCCGCCGAACTCAGAGCTGACCTCGACAACGTGCGCACGGTGGAGACCTTTCTCTACGCGCTGCAAGACGAGGACTTCGACACCTTAGACCGGTTGCTCGCCGACGGAATCGAGTGGCAGAACGTCGGGTATCCCACGATCCGCGGTCGGCAGCGCATCATCGGCCTGCTGCGGCGCGGTCACGGCCGTATCGGCTTCGAGGTGAAGATCCACCGCATCGCCGCGGAAGGCAACGCGGTGCTGACCGAGCGCACCGACGCGCTGGAGTTCGGCCCGATCCGGATCCAGTTCTGGGTGTGCGGTGTGTTCGAGGTGCACGGCGGGCGCATCACACTGTGGCGCGACTACTTCGACACGCTGGACTTCCTCAAGGGCACGGTCCGCGGCCTGGTCGCCGCGGTGTTCCCGTCACTGCGTCCGAGCATGTGAGGGCGGGCCGGTAGCATCGGTGGTCGACATGAGTACCACCACCCCCCGCGTGCGGCCCAACCTCTGGGAGTACATCGGCTACAGCTACGGCCGGCGTCTGCCCGACTCGATGCGCGACTGGGTCCGCAACGACCTGGCCGGCGAGGGTGCGACGCGCCGCATGATGATCCGCGTCTTCATCCCCGCGTTTCTGGTGCTGGCGCCGTTCTGGTTGATCCCGACGACGTTCGTCGTGCACCTGTCGATGACGTTGCCGATCCTGATCCCGTTCGTCTACTTCTCGCACGCCCTCAACAAGGTGTGGCGCCGGCACATGCTGGCCAAGCACGGCCTGGATCCCGGCCTCGTCGACGAGATCTCGCGCCGCAAGAAAGCCCACATGCATCAGGCGTACATCGAACGCTACGGCCCGCGTTCGGGACCGCCGAGCTCACACGACATCTGAGCGGCTACGCGCCGCGCAGTTGACCCAGTTCGTCGAACGCCTGCGCCCATCCGATCAGCCGGTCGGTGGCGTTGGACAGTTCGTCGCGGTACCGCTGTTGTGACATCGGTGAGCTCGACATCGGTCCGGCGTTCACCGCGGAGACCAATTGCGCTGCGGCGTTGACCATCTCGCTGTACTGCCGCGCGCCTTGGTGCAGTTGCGCAGTGAACGCCTGGATCGTGGGAGCCAGGTGCGCACGCGACTGCGGCGCCGACCGCACGGCCCGCTCCATCGACACCACCTCGGTGGCGGTGGCCGCCATGGTCGCGGCCGTCTGATCGGCGGCGGCGGTCAGCTCGCGCAGTTCGTCGGGCGGCAGCATGCGGCCCCGCTCCATGACGCCCAGCAGCGAGAACAGACCGCGTTCGGAGGCGGCCAGCGCGGCCATCGGCTGCCGCGCCGCCGAGCCCCACGGCGGCAGCCGGCGCGCGGCGCGAGATCGCCGTGGCGGCAACGGCTCGCGGCGCAGCCAGCGATACCTCAGGAACGACAGGGTGGCCAGGAACGCCGCGCCCGCGGCGATGGGCGCCGGGATGAACAGCACCCAGAACGGCGTGCTCCACGACGCCAGCAGTGCCGTGACCCCGATCCAGAACACGCACGACACGGTGAAGAACACCGTCAGGCGCAACGCCCAGCGCCGCTTGCGCAGCAGCTTGGCGCGCGGATCAGATGCGGCGTTGAGCTTTTCGGCCAGCACATCGGACCACTCGGCGGCGGTGTCGACGCCGCGCTGCACCAGCGACCGCCAAGCCTCCGGTCGACTCGCGCGTTGGCTCACTGTGCTTCCTTACGAAAACTATTGTGACAGCGGATTTTCCGGCTTCGCCTGCTGATCGGCGGCCGGTTGCGCCGGTGCGGGCGTCGCGGTGCCGCCGGCAGGCAGCTGCTCGCCGCGCATCGACGCGCGGATCTGCTCCAGCCGCGAATGGCCGGCCATCTGCACGCTGGCCTGCTGCACCTCGAGCATCCGGCCCTGCACCGAGTTCTGCGCCAGTTCGGCCGAACCCATGGCGTTGGCGTAGCGGCGTTCGATCTTCTGGCGCACCTCGTCGAGGCTGGGGGTGGCGCCGGGCGCGGCGAGCTCGCTCATCGACTGCAGCGACGCGCTGACCTGCTCCTGCATCTTGGCCTGCTCGAGCTGCGACAGCAGCTTGGTGCGCTCGCTGATCTTCTGCTGCAGCATCATCGCGTTCTGCTCGACGGCCTTCTTGGCCTGACCGGCCGCCTGAAGCGCCTGGTCGTGCAGGGCCTTGAGGTCCTCGACGCTCTGCTCGGCGGTCACCAGCTGGGCGGCGAACGCCTCGGCGGCGTTGTTGTACTCGGTGGCCTTGGCGGCGTCACCGGCCGCGGTGGCCTGATCGGCCAGCGTCAGCGCCTGCCGCACATTCACCTGCAGTTTCTCGATGTCGGCGAGCTGGCGGTTGAGCCGCATCTCCAGCTGCCGTTGGTTCCCGATGACCTGGGCGGCCTGCTGCGTCAGGGCCTGGTGCTGGCGTTGCGCCTCCTCGATGGCCTGCTGGATCTGCACCTTCGGATCGGCGTACTCGTCGACCTTGGAGCTGAACAGCGCCATCAGGTAGCGCCACGCCTTGACGAACGGATTGGCCATGGATCATTCCGCCTTCATGTCTGTGGTTGTCTCGGACTCGCCGGCGCCTCGGGTCACCGTGCTGCCCAATCTATCGGGTCGGCACCGATCGCCACACCCAGACAGTCGTCGGAACCCGCTCAGGCCACAGCCATCGACACGACCTGAGGAATGACGACTTTGGTGCTCTCGTCGATGTGGGCGGCGCCGGCACCTGCCATCGCGGCCAGCTCGGCGCGCTCCATCTCCTCGCCGGCGTCCGCCAGCACCCGCGACAACGGGATGTCCAGGGCGCCGCAGATGGCGTTGAGCAGTTCACTGGAGGCTTCCTTGCGGCCGCGTTCCACCTCGGACAGATAGCCGAGGCTGACCCGGGCGGCGTCGGAGACCTCGCGAAGCGTGCGCCCCTGTTCGATGCGGGCACGACGCAGCACCTCGCCGATCACCTCGCGCAGCAATGCCGTCATCGTGCTCTCCTTATCAGCTCAGGCCGGGGGGTCCTACTAAGCAACGCTATGCACCGCCGGGTTGGTTCCCGAACGGCGCGAAATCGGTCGTGAAATCAGGCCCGGGCTCGGGAATCCCTGGCCGCGGAGATGACGTAGTCGACCCCGGTGAGCACGGTCAACACGATCGCGGCCCACATCACCACCCACGCGCCGGCCAGCCAGGGACCCGAGAGCGGCAGGATGAACAGGCCGATCGCCACGCCCTGCACCAGCGTCTTCAGCTTGCCGCCGCGGCTGGCCGGGATGACGCCGTGACGCAGCACGGCGAAGCGCAGCACCGTGATGCCGACCTCACGCGCCAGGATGACCACGGTGATCCACCACGGCAGATCGCCGAGGAGCGATAGCCCGATGAGCGCGGCGCCGATCAGGGCCTTGTCGGCGATGGGATCGGCCAGCGTGCCGAACTCGGTGACCATGCCGTAGCTGCGCGCCAACGCGCCGTCGAACCGGTCGGTGATCACCGCGATGGTGAACACCACGAATGCAGCTATCCGCCAGAAGGTTTCATGACCGTCGCCGACGAACAGCAAAACCAGGAACACCGGAACCAACACCATGCGCACACCGGTGAGCACGTTGGCGACGTTGGCCACTCGGGCGCGCGGAACCAGCGGATCAGTATGAGGTTGGCCCGACACCGCCACAGAATATCGGTTGCTCAAACCGATACTCTCCACCTGTGAGCGCAGATTCCGGTCGGGTCGTTGTGCGGCGGGCCCGGGCGTCGGACGTGCCCGCGATAAAAGCGTTGGTGGACATCTACGCCGGCAAAATCCTGCTGGAGAAGAACCTGGTGACGCTCTACGAGGCGGTCCAGGAGTTCTGGGTGGCCGAGATCGACGACGAGGTGATCGGCTGCGGGGCCCTGCACGTGATGTGGTCTGACCTCGGCGAGGTGCGCACCGTGGCGGTACATCCGAAGGCCCTCGGCCGCGGCATCGGGCACGCGATCGTCGATCGGCTGCTCGAGGTGGCCCGGGAGTTGCGTCTGAAGCGCATCTTCGTGCTGACCTTCGAGGTGGAGTTCTTCAGCAAGCACGGGTTCACCGAGATCGACGGCACCCCGGTGACCGCGGAGGTCTTCGAGGAGATGTGCCGGTCCTACGACACCGGTGTCGCGGAGTTTCTCGATCTCTCCTATGTGAAGCCGAACATCCTGGGCAACACGCGCATGCTGCTGACGCTCTGACTGTTGACTTTGACGCCCAAAGGGACGAACGGGCGGGAAAAAGCGAGTGGAATCCACCAGAACGTCGATCTCGGCGTCCGGCGGCGTCAGTCGGTGTCGTCGTCGCCGGCGTCGGTCCCGCGGATCGACGCCAACGTGGCCGCCAGCTCGTCGGGCTTGACCAGCACCTCGCGGGCCTTGGAGCCCTCGCTGGGCCCGACGATGTTGCGGGTCTCCATCAGGTCCATCAACCGCCCGGCCTTGGCGAACCCGACACGCAGCTTGCGCTGCAACATCGACGTCGAGCCGAACTGGCTGGACACCACCAGCTCGACGGCCTGCAGGAAGATGTCCATGTCGTCACCGATGTCGGGGTCGACGTCGGTGCGCTCGCTGGTGGTCTTGGCGGTGGTGACACCCTCGGTGTACTCGGGCTCGGCCTGTTCCTTGCAGGCGGTGACCACGGCGTGGATCTCGTCGTCGCCGACGAAGGCCCCCTGCAACCGGATCGGCTTGTTGGCGCCCATCGGCAAGAACAGGCCGTCGCCCATGCCGATCAGCTTCTCGGCGCCCTGCTGGTCGAGGATCACGCGGCTGTCGGTCAACGACGACGTCGCGAACGCCAGCCGGGACGGGACGTTCGTCTTGATCAGGCCGGTGACCACGTCGACCGACGGCCGTTGGGTGGCCAGCACCAGATGGATGCCCGCCGCGCGGGCCTTCTGCGTGATGCGCACGATGGCGTCTTCGACGTCACGCGGAGCGGTCATCATCAGGTCCGCCAGCTCGTCGACGATCGCCACCACGTACGGATACGGCTTGTACTCGCGCTGGCTGCCCAGCGGGGTGGTGATCTCGCCCGAACGCACCTTCTTGTTGAAGTCGTCGATGTGGCGCACCCGCGAGGCCTGCATGTCCTGGTAGCGCTGCTCCATCTCCTCGACCAGCCACGCCAACGCGGCGGCGGCCTTCTTCGGCTGGGTGATGATCGGCGTGATCAGGTGCGGAATGCCTTCGTAGGGCGTGAGTTCCACCATCTTGGGGTCGATCAGGATCATCCTGACCTCTTCGGGTGTCGCCCGCGCGAGCAGCGAAACCAGCATCGAGTTGACGAAACTCGACTTGCCCGAGCCGGTGGAGCCGGCGACGAGCAGGTGCGGCATCTTGGCGAGATTAGCCGAAATATATTCGCCCTCAATGTCTTTGCCCAGCCCGATCACCAACGGGTGATGGTCGGCGCGGGTCGACGGATCGGTCAGCACGTCGGCCAGGCGCACCATCTCCCGGTCGGTGTTGGGCACCTCGATGCCCACCGCCGATTTGCCCGGGATCGGCGCGAGCATGCGCACGCTCTCCGTGGCGACCGCGTAGGCGATATTGCGGTGCAGCGCTGTGATCTTCTCGACCTTGACGCCGGGGCCCAGCTCGACCTCGTACCGGGTCACGGTCGGGCCGCGGGTGCAGCCGGTGACCGAGGCGTTCACCTTGAACTGCTGAAGGACCTCGTTGATGGCGTCCACCATCCGGTCGTTGGCCGCGCTGCGCCGCTTGGGCGGATCGCCCACGACCAGCAGGTCCAGCGACGGCAGCGTGTAGGGGCCGTCGACCACGCGGTCCAGGGACAGCGCCTGTTTCCTGGCGGGCTTCTTCTTGCGGGTGCGGACGGTCGGCTCCGGAACGGTGGGCGCTTCGTCGTCGATCGGGTAGTTGTCCATGGGCGTGCCGGCCGGCCACGGCTGTGCCCCGTCGTCGCTGTAGCCGGCGGGATCGTCGTAGTAGCCGTCGGAGAAGTCCTCGGGCTGCTCGGCGAGGTCGATGTCGTCGTCGTACTCGTCGTCATGCTCGTCGCGGAATCCGCGCGTGGAGAACATCATCTGCAACGTCGACGGCACCTCACGGATGGTGGTGCCGGTGACCAGCAGCACGCCGAACAACACGCCCATGAACAACAGCGGCGCCGCGATCCACGCCGTGAGCCCGTCGGAGAGCGGGCCGCCGATGGCGAACCCGAAGAACCCGGCGGCGTGCTGACGGGCCGCGGGATCGGCGGGCGAGCCGGCCCACAGGTGCCACAACCCCAGCGCGGGCAGCGCGATCATCGCCGCGCCGAGCACCAGCCGGGGCCGGGTGTCGGGGTCCGGTTCGCTGCGCATCAGCAGCACCGCCACCGCCACCAGCACGATCGGCAGCACCACCACCGCGGAACCGACGAGCACCCGCAGGAAGGTGTCGATCCACTCCCCCACAGGTCGGGCGGCGTCGAACCAGGAACTCGCGACGATCACCACCGCGATGCCCAGCAGGGCCAGCGCGATCCCGTCGCGACGGTGGCCGGGCTCCAGCTCACGCGCCCGGCCGACCGACCGGGCCGTCGACCCGACCCCCTTGGCCAGCATCAGCCAGCCCGCCCGGACGCCGCGACCCACCGCGGCGCCGGCCGTCGCGATCGGTGACGGATTGCGGCGGGGCGCCGGCTTGCGCCGCGGCGTCGACCGCGACCCGCTCCGTGAACCGGCCTTTGACCTGGTCGAACGGGTGCCAGAGCGCGCGACGGTCTTACTAGCCATGCATGCAAGCCTAGTCGCACTAGTCCCAGATACAACATCTGCCACACTGGTCACAAAAGGGTATCTGTTCGGCACCGAGCAGGCATACCGTGCCGAACCATGACCGCCAGCGATATCCGGGCCGGTATGCCCACCTCCAGCAAGGCACTTTGCGCTGTTTACGCCGCTATCGCCGTCGCCGCCCTGATCGCGACCTGGAGCCAGAACCTGGCCTACTCCGGCCACGGCGCCGACCTGCTGCGGGTGTTCTGGGAGGACACCAAGGCCAACCCCGCGTCGCGGTCGATCACCGCCGACATCGCGCTGTTCCTGCTCGCAGCCGCGGTCCTCATGGTGGCCGAGGCCCGCAAGCACGGCGTGAAGTACGTCTGGGCCTACATCGTCGGCGGATTTCTGATCGCGATCAGCGTGGCGTTTCCGTTGTTCCTCATCGCCCGCGAGGTGCGGCTGAGCCGCACGGAACCCAGCCGACTGGCGACGACGGACACCGTCGGGCTGGTGGTGCTGGCGGTGGCGGTGGCCGCCTTCACGATCTGGGTGGACGTGCTCTGAACGACGGGCAGTAGGCTGTGCACTCGTCCAGCAGCACTCATCGAGGAGTTCATCGCCCATGCCGATCGTCATCGTCGCAACCATGACCGCCAAGCCGGAGTCCGTGGACACCGTGCGCGATGCCTGCAAGAAGGCCGTCGAGGCGGTGCATCAGGAACCCGGCTGCGAGCTGTATGCGTTGCACGAGGCCGACGGGACGTTCGTGTTCGTCGAACAGTGGGCCGATGCCGATGCGCTGCAGGCCCACAGCGCCGCGCCCGCGGTCGCGACACTGTTCGGCACGGTCGGCGAACATCTGGACGGCGCGCCCGACATCAAGATGCTGCAACCGGTCGTCGCTGGAGATCCCGCCAAGGGCCAGCTGCGCAGCTGATGGGCTCCCTCGACGGGAAGGTCGCGTTCATCACGGGCGCGGCTCGCGGGCAGGGCCGCGCGGAGGCGGTCAAGCTGGCGTCCGAAGGCGCCGACATCATCGCGGTCGACATCTGCGACCAGATCACGTCGGTGCCCTATCCCCTTGCCACAGCTGACGATCTCGCGCTGACCGTCAAGCTCGTCGAGGACACCGGCGCGCGAATCGTGGCGCGCGAGGCCGACGTTCGCGACCAGACCGGGCTGGCCTCAGCGCTGCAGTCCGGGGTCGACGCGCTCGGCCGGCTTGACATCGTGGTCGCCAACGCCGGCATCGCACCCATGCAGTCCGGCGCCGACGGCTGGCGCGACGTCATCGACGTCAACCTCACCGGCGTGCACCACACCGTCGAGGTCGCGATCCCGACGCTGGTGCAGCAGGCCGACGGCGGGTCGATCGTGCTCACCAGTTCGGTGGCCGGGCTGATCGGCGTCGGCAGCGACGATCCCGGCGCGATCGGGTACGTGGCGGCCAAGCACGGCATCGTCGGGTTGATGCGGCTCTATGCCAATCTGCTTGCCCAACACAGTATCCGGGTCAACTCGATACATCCGGCCGGCGTGGACACCCCGATGATCAACAACGAGGCCACGCGGCAGTGGTTGGGCAGCATCGCCGAGAAGACGCCCCAGGACATGGGTAACGCATTGCCGGTGCAGGTGCTGCAGGCCGAGGACATCGCCAACGCGGTGGCGTGGCTGGTCTCCGACGCGGCGCGTTATGTGACCGGGGTGGCGTTGCCGGTGGACGCCGGCTCGGTCAACAAGCGCTGAGCGACGGCCTCTGCGCCGAAAGGTTTCTGCGCGGCGGCCTCTGCGCCGAAATAGCAGCCACGGTCGCGATTTAGTCGATACGACGACCCGGAATGCTATTTCGGCGCAGAGAGGGGCGCAGAGAAGAATCAGACCTCGATGACGGTCGGCACGATCATCGGCTGACGCCGGTACGTCTCCCCCACCCACTTGCCGACCGTGCGACGCACCGCCTGAGCGATCCGCGCGACATCGGTGACGTTGTCGGCGGCAAGTGCTTCCAGCTCCTCCTCGACCTTGCGCGCCACGGGCTCCAACGCCTTGGGGTCCTCGGAAAACCCTCGCGAGTGCAGATGCGCCGGCGCGGCCGCACGCCCCGTGCCCCGGTGCACCACCACCGTCACCGCGACGAAACCCGAGGACAGGATGAGCCGCTCACCCAGCGTGGCGTCGCCGACATCGCCGGTGACCAACCCGTCGACGAACATCTTTCCGGTCGGCACCGCCCCGGCGATGGACGCCCGGCCGCCCACCAGGTCGACGCTGACACCGTTCTCCGCGAGCATGACCGCGTCGGGGTCGACGCCGGTGCGCACCGCCAGCGCCGCGTTGGCGCGCATCATCCGCCACGTGCCGTGCACCGGCATCACGTTGCGCGGCCGCACCGCGTTGTACAGAAACAGCAGCTCGCCGGAGTAGGCGTGTCCAGAAACATGCACGCGCACTTGCTGATTGGTCACGACACGAGCGCCGATCTTCGCCAGCGCGTCGATCACCCCGTAGACAGCCTCCTCATTGCCGGGAATCAGCGACGACGACAGGATGATCAGATCGCCCGCGGTCAGCGTGATGCTGCGGTGTTCGCCACGCGACATCCGCGACAGCGCCGACATCGGCTCGCCCTGTGTTCCGGTGGTGATGAGCACGACCCGCTCCGGCGGCATCATCTCGGCCGCGCCGATGTCGAGCACGTCCTTGTCGTCGACGCGCAGATAGCCCAGCTCGCGCGCGATGCCCATGTTGCGCACCATCGAGCGCCCGACGAACGACACCTGCCTGCCCAGCGCCACCGCCGCGTCGATGATCTGTTGCACCCGATCGACGTTCGACGCGAAGCAGGCCACGATCACCCGGCCGGTCGCACCCCGGATCAACCGGTGCAGTGTCGGGCCGACCTCGCTCTCCGACGGCCCCACCCCGGGGATCTCGGAGTTCGTCGAGTCGCAGAGGAACAGATCCACCCCGGCATCGCCGAGCCGCGACAAGCCGGGTAAGTCCGTCGGCTGGTCGTCCAGCGGCAGCTGGTCGAGCTTGATGTCGCCGGTGTGCAGCACGGTGCCCGCGCCCGTGTGGATCGCGATCGCCAGACACCCGGGTATCGAGTGGTTGACGTGAAAGTACTGGCATTCGAACACGCCGTGTGTACTGCGTTGTCCGGCAGCCACTTCGACCAGCACCGGCTTGATGCGGTGCTCCCGGCACTTCTCGGCGACCAGCGCGAGCGTGAACTTCGACCCCACGATCGGAATGTCGGGCCGCAGCTTGAGCAGAAACGGGATCGCGCCGACGTGGTCCTCGTGGGCGTGGGTCAGCACCAGCGCCTCCACCTCGTCCAGCCGGTCCTCGATGAGGCGCAGGTCGGGCAGGATCAGGTCGACGCCCGGTTCGTCGTGGTTGGGGAACAACACTCCGCAGTCGACGATCAACAGCCGGCCCAGATGCTCGAAAACCGTCATGTTGCGGCCGATTTCGCTGATCCCGCCCAGCGCGGTCACCCGCAGCGCGCCTGGGGCCAGCGGCCCCGGTGGCTGAAGTTCTTCGTTCACTACCGCAGCACCGCAGCCGCCCGCATGTCGGCGGCCAGCTCCTCGAGTTGCGCGGCGGTGGCGGGCATCTGTGGCAGCCGCGGATCGCCTGCCTCAAAGCCCAGCAACCGTAACCCCGCCTTGGCCAAGGTCACGCCACCGAGCCTGGTCTGGGCGCTGTTGAGCGGCCCGAGGGCGACGCTGATCTTGCGCGCGGTGGCCACGTCACCAGAGTTGAACGCGGTCAGCATGTCTCGGAGTTGGCTCGCGGCCATGTGGCCCCACACGCTGATGAAACCGACCGCGCCCATCGCCAGCCACGGCAGGTTCAGCGCGTCGTCGCCCGAGTAGTAGGCGAGGCCGGTCTCGGCCATGATCTGTCCGCCGCCGTGCAGATCGCCCTTGGCGTCCTTGACCGCGACGATGTTGGGATGTTGGGCCAGCGTACGCAGCGTGTCCCAGGTGATCGGCACGATGGACCGCGGCGGAATGTCGTAGAGCACCACGGGCAGTGGCGTCGCGTCGGCCACGGCGGTGAAGTGCGCCACCAGACCCGACTGCGGCGGCCGAGAGTAGTACGGCGTCACCACCAGCAGCCCGTGCGCTCCCTCGGCGGCGCAGGCCTTCGCCAGCCGCACAGTGTGCGCGGTGTCATAGGTGCCCACCCCGGCGATGATCCGGGCCCGGTCACCGACGGCCTCCAGCACGGTACGCACCAGCGCGACCTTCTCGTCGTCGGTCGTCGTCGGGGACTCACCGGTGGTGCCCGACAACACCAGCCCGTCACAGCCGGCGTCGACCAGGCGGGTCGCCAGCCGCGCGGCGGTGTCGGTGTCCAGGGATCCGTCGGGCTTGAACGGAGTCACCATCGCGGTCAGCACGGTACCCACCTGGCCGGTGACGTCTAATGCGCTGGTGCTCACGGCACTAAGATACTCGCTCGACCTCAAACTTCAGCCGATAGCTACCCACGCCTCCGTGGCTGAAGTCGGGCCAGCTCCGGCTACGCCTCCGTGGCTGAAGTCGGGCCGGCTCCGGCTACGCCTCCGTGGCTGAAGTCGGGCCAGCTCCGGCTACGCCTCCGTGGCTGAAGTCGGGCCGGCTCCGGCTACGCCTCCGTGGCTAGCGGCGAAGTGGCCACCTCTGACCCGTCCGCCAATGTGGTGATCTCGAAATCGGCGAACACCTGGGGCGCCACATCGATCAGCTGGCGCAGGCATTCGACGGCGAGCCGGCGAATCTCCACGTCGGCGTGCTCGCTGGCGCGCACCGCGATGAAATGCCGCCAGGCGCGGTAATTCCCGGTGACCACGATGCGTGTCTCGGTCGCGTTCGGCAGCACCGCGCGCGCCGCCTGACGGGCCTGTTTGCGCCGCAGCGCCCCGAGGTTCTCCCCTGGGTGGTCGCCCTTGAACTTCTCCTCGAGCCTGCTCAGCAGCTCCACGTAGGCCGCACGGCTGGCATCGGCGGCGGCGGTGAAGATCTCCAGCAGCTCGGGATCGTCCTCCATGCCCGGCGGGACCACCACCTGCGAGTCGTGCTCGGGGACGTAGCGCTGGGACAGCTGCGAGTAGGAGAAGTGGCGGTGTCGGATCAACTCGTGGGTGCACGACCGGGAGATGCCGGTGATGTAGAACGACACCGACGCGTGCTCGAGCACCGAGAAGTGCCCGACGTCGATGATGTGCCGCACGTAGGCGGCGTTGGTGGCGGTGCGCGGATTGGGCTTGGACCAGCTCTGGTAGCAGGCCCGGCCGGCGAACTCCACCAGCGCCGGCCCGCCCTCGGCGTCGGTGCTCCAGGACACGTCGGGGGGCGCCAGGAACTCCGTCTTGGCGATCAGTTGCACGCGTAGCGGCGTGGTCTCGGCCACGCGCACACCCTAACGTGGCGGCTTTGCCCTGCTCGGGCAGTGGTTCTGCCGAGTCGGGTTTCAACCCGCGCCGGACGGGGAACAAAGCGGATCCCAGCCGGTGTTAATCAAGCACTGTTCGCAACAGCGATGAGGAGCGTGACGAATGTCCACGGATTACGACGCACCTCGCGTCAAGGAAACCGACGACGTCGCCGATGAGTCGGTTCAGGAAATCGCAGCGCGGCGGCGCCAGGTCGATGTTGCAGTGCTGGACGTCGACGACGGCGATCCCGTCGATTCGATCGACCTGCCCGGCGCCGACCTCTCGGGTGAGGAGCTGACCGTCCGCGTGCTGCCGAAGCAGGCCGACGAGTTCACCTGCTCGAGCTGCTTCCTGGTGCAGCACCGAAGCCGGCTCGCGCTGAAGACCGGCGGTCAGACCATCTGCGCGGACTGCGTCTGAGCTTCACCGCAGGGCCGCGGCGAGCGGCGCCGCCAGCTCGCCCTTGGCCCCCACGGTGACCTCCGACAGGTTCAGCCAGGTCGCCATCGTGCGCAGCTCACCTGCCAGCGGCCCGGCCATCCGCGATGACCTCTGCTGCGGTTCGGTGAACGCGCCGACGACGTGCAACGCGTCGTTGGCGCGGTCGGCTTTCAGGTCGACGCGGCCCACCAACATCCCGTCGAGCAGAAACGGCCACACGTAGTACCCGTACTGGCGCTTGGCCGCCGGCGTATAAATCTCGATGCGGTACCGAAATCCGTCGAACAGCCGCTCAACCCGCGGCCGGAAGAAGATCAACGGGTCGAACGGGCATAGCAACGCCGTGCCCCGGTCTTGCCGCGGCACTTTCTGACCGGCCCGCAGATACGCCGGAGCCTGCCACCCCTCCACCTCGACAGCCTCCAGTTCACCGGCGGCCACCAGCTCGGCGACCGCCGGTTTGGACTGCCGCGGCGAGAGCCGGAAATAGTCGCGGAGGTCGGCCTCGGTGGCCACGCCCAGCGCGCCGGCCGCGCGCAACACCAGCTGCCGCACCGCGTCGTCGTCGGCGACCTGGCGGGCGACCACCTCCGGCGGCAGCACTCGTTCGGTGAGGTCGTAGTGCCGCGCGAAGCCCACCCTGGTGGCCGTCGTCAACTGCCCCGAGGCGAACAGCGCCTCGGTCACCCACTTCGTGTCGCTGCGGTCCCACCAGGGCCCCTTGCGGCCGCGCTGTTCGGCCCCCAGGTGCGCCTCGATCTGCCCGGCCGTCGAGGGACCGAGCTCCTCGACGGCCGCGAGGACCTTCTCCGCCAGCCGCAGGTTCTTCTTGACGATGTGCGTCCCCCACCGGCCGTGGGTGTACTCGCGCATCCGCCACCGCAGCAACGGCCAGTCCTCGACGGCCATCAGCGCGGCCTCGTGCGCCCAGTACTCGACGAGCAGCCGCGGCGAGCGGCCGGTGTGGCGCCACGCCGCCCGGTCCAGCACATCGCGGTCGTAGGGCCCGAGCCGGCTGAACACCGGCGCGTAATGTGCGCGCACCGCCACCGACACCGAATCCAGCTGCAGCACCTGGATGCGGGAGATCAGCAGGCGCAGGTGGGCGCGGCTGACCGGGCCTTGCGGTCTGGGCTCGGCGAAGCCCTGCGCCGCGACGGCGATGCGGCGCGCCTGGGCAGCCGTGAGTTTGGTCGCCACGTCGCCATCCTGCAGGACGCCACCGACACCGCTGGCGACGGTTACGCGCGCCGGTAGCTGTAGAACCGGTAGCGCAGCCCCGACCTGCTGGTCTGCCACTCCCCGGTCTCGCCGACCCATCCCTCGTCGAGCACCGGCGCCACCGCGTCGCCGTCGCGACGCGGAAGGTCGATCTCCACCTCGGTGACCTCGCAGCGCGTGGCCAGCGGCAGCGCGGCCGCGTACACCTCCGCCCCGCCGATCACCCAGGAAGTCTCGCCGGTGAGCGCGGCGTCGAGGCCGGCGACCACGTCGGCGCCGTCGGCCACATAGTCGGCGCGCCGGGTGAGAACAACGTTGCGACGTCCCGGCAGCGGACGCACCTTCGCCGGAAGCGACTCCCAGGTCAACCGCCCCATCACCACCGTGTGACCGATCGTCAGCTCTTTGAACCTGGCCTGGTCCTCGGGCAGCCGCCACGGGATGCCGCCGTCGCGGCCGATGACCCCGGAAGTCGACTGGGCCCAGATCAGGCCGACGTCAGACGACCTCATTCGGCCCTGCAAGCAGGCCTCATACCGCAACCGGGGCCTTGATCGCCGGGTGCGGATCGTAGTTGAGGATCGCGATGTCCTCGTAGGTGTAGTCGAAGATCGAATCCCGCGGCGCCAGAACGAGTTCCGGATACGGGCGCGGGTCGCGACTGAGCTGCAGCCGCACCTGCTCGACGTGGTTGTCGTAGATGTGGCAGTCGCCGCCGGTCCAGATGAACTCGCCCACCTCCAGCCCGGCCTGCGCCGCCATCATGTGGGTCAGCAGCGCGTAGCTGGCGATGTTGAACGGCACACCGAGGAACAGGTCGGCGCTGCGCTGGTAGAGCTGGCAGCTCAGCCTGCCGTCGGCGACGTAGAACTGGAAGAACGCGTGGCATGGCGGCAGCGCCATCTGGGCGATCTGGCCGACATTCCACGCCGAGACGATGATGCGACGCGAATCGGGGTCGGTCCTGAGCAGGTCCAGCGCGGCACTGATCTGGTCGATGTGCTCACCCGACGGGGTCGGCCACGACCGCCACTGAACGCCATAGATTGGCCCGAGATCACCTGTCTCACTTGCCCATTCGTCCCAGATGGTGACGCCGTGCTCCTGTAGCCACCGGACGTTGGAGTCGCCGCGCAGAAACCACAGCAGCTCGTAGATCACCGACTTGGTGTGCACCTTCTTGGTGGTGATCAGCGGGAACCCGGCGGCCAGGTCGTAGCGCATCTGATGGCCGAACACGCTGCGGGTGCCGGTGCCGGTGCGGTCGGATTTCGGCGTGCCGTGCTCGAGCACCAGGCGCAGAAGATCCTCATAGGGCGTTGCGATCGGCACGTCCGCCAGCCTAGTCCGAAACGAACGAGTAGAACGGAAGCCATGCCGAGTATCTCCACGACCATCACCACTGCTGACGGCACCTGCCCCGTCACCCTGCACACCCCCAACGGCAGCGGCCCGTGGACGGGCGTCGTCATGTACGTCGACGCCGGCGGGGTGCGCGACGTCTTCCAGGACATGGCGGCCCGGCTCGCCGGTTTCGGCCACGCGGTGTTGCTGCCCGACGTGTACTACCGCCACGGCGACTGGGCGCCGTTCGACATGAAGACGGTATTCAACGACCCCAAGGAGCGCTCACGGCTGTTCCGGATGATCGGCAGCATCACGCCCGACATGATGGCCGCCGACGCGACCGCGTTCTTCGATTTCCTGGCCGCGCGCCCCGAGGTCAAGGGCGACGCGTTCGGCGTGTGCGGTTACTGCATGGGTGGACGCGCGTCGATCATCGTGGCCGGCCGGGTGCCCGACCGGGTCGCCGCCGCCGGGTCCTTCCACGCCAGCGGCCTGGTCACCGACGAGCCCACCAGCCCGCACCTGCTCGCCGACCGGATCAAGGCCACGGTGTACGTCGCCGGAGCCGCCAATGACCAGGGCTTCACGCCCCGCCACGCCGAGATCCTGGACCAGGCGCTGACCGACGCGAACGTCACCCACACCGTCGAGTTCTACCCGGCGGGCCACGGTTTCGCCGTTCCCGACAACGCCCCGTACGACCCCGAGGCCGCCGAACGGCACTGGGTCGCGCTGCAGGACCTGTTCAAGACGGCGCTGCCGAACTGACCCTTCGGCCGACCCTGACGCGATCGCGCCCGAGCGATACGCGACGATTAGCAGATGCACGACCAGGAAACGCCTGACCAACCGGCCGGCAGTGAGGTCGGGTACCGCATCGATCCGGTGCTCGCCCGCAGCTGGCTGCTGGTGAACGGCGCACAGTACGAGCGGTTCGAACCCGCGGCGAAGTCGCGCGCCGACATCGTCGTCCTCGACATCGAGGACGCGGTCGCCCCCAAGGACAAGGTGACCGCCCGCCACAACGTGGTCCGGTGGCTGTCGGAGGGCCACAGTGACTGGGTACGGATCAACGGTTTCGGCACACCGTGGTGGGCCGACGATCTGGAGATGCTGGCCGGGACGTCGGTCGGCGGCGTGATGCTGGCGATGGTCGAATCCGTCGACCATGTCACCGAAACCGCCAATCGATTGCCCAACGTGCCGATCGTCGCACTGGTGGAGACCGCGCGCGGGCTGGAGCGCATCACCGAGATCGCCGCGGCCAAGGGCACCTTCCGGCTCGCGTTCGGTATCGGCGACTTCCGCCGGGACACCGGTTTCGGCGAGAACCCCACCACGCTCGCCTACGCCAGGTCGCGATTCACCATCGCCGCCAAGGCCGCACACCTGCCGAGTGCGATCGACGGGCCGACCGTCGGGCACAGCGCGCTGGTGCTCAGCGAGGCGACGGCGGTGTCAGTCGAGTTCGGCATGACCGGCAAGATCTGTCTCACCCCGGAGCAGTGCTTGACGGTAAACGAGGGTCTTTCGCCGTCGCCGGATGAAATCGCCTGGGCCAAGGAGTTTTTCATCGAGTTCGAGCGCGACGGCGGCGAGATCCGCAACGGCTCGGACCTGCCCCGCATCGCCCGGGCGAACAAGATCCTGGATCTGGCCCGCGCCTACGGTATCGAGGTGTCCGAGTTCGACGACATCGACGACCCCGCACACATTCCGGCGCCGTCGGACACCTACCACTACTGATCGTCGCCGTCCGGCCTGTGCAGGAACGTGCGCACCGCGCGCAACACCCCTCGTCCGGCGTAGATGCCTGCCGCGACAGACAGCACGATCATCGCGATGAACATCACCAGCCAGTTGGACCGGTCGTGGCTGACGTTCCACCACACGATGGTGAACAGCACCGCGCAGAGGAACACCACGATGTCGCGCCAGTTGCCCTTGTACGACAACGCCGCTTCGCGGAGTTCGCGGCTGCGCTCCCCGGCCGAGATCAGGTCGTCGATGCGCTCATCGATGCTGGCCTGTAGCCGGGCGCGCCGCTCCACCTGGTCCGCCGGGATGCGTTCCAGCAGGTCGAAGTCCTTCATGATCTGCCCGCGCACGTCGGGGGGTTTGAGATTGCCCGCGATCACGCCCAGCATGGCACCGCCGGCGATAGGTGCTGCGCCCAAGGCCAATTCGGCGATTCCCGGCATGTCTACCCTTCCATCAGCGTCGCGGCCAGCGTGCCGCCGAGCTCGTAGGCGCGCTCGCGCACCCCGCGGTCGATGGCACCGACGACCTCGAGCGCATCGGCGGACTTGGCCAGCGCCAGCCCGGTCGCAAGCTTTTCTACCGCGTTGACCGCACCCGCCGTGTCGTTATTGCCGTGTACCCACAGTCCGTACGGCCGGCCGGCGACGTGATCGAGGCTCGGGTAGTAGACGGTGTCGAAGAAGTGTTTGAGCGCGCCGCTCATGTATCCGAAATTGGCGGTGGTGCCGAACAGGTAGCCGTCGGCGTCGAGCATGTCGGGCAGCGTCGCGGCCAATGCGGGGCGGACCTCGACGTCGACGCCGGTGATGTCGGGGTCCTTGGCGCCGTCGAGGACGGCCTCCAGCAGTTCGCGGGTGCCCGGCGACGGGGTGTGGTGCACGACGAGCAAAGTCTTGGTCACGTTGAGCGCGCCTCCATGTCGACCGCCTTCCGCATCGTCTCCCGCGCGCGGCGGCGGTCACCCGCATAGTCGTACGCGCGCGCCAGCCGATACCAGCGCCTCCAGTCGTCCGGGTCGTTCTCCAGTTCCCGGCGCACGGTGACGAACAATTCGTCGGCCGCCTCGCGCTGGATCCGTCCCGAGGGCATCCGCGGCAGCGAGCTGACGTCGAGTTCCATTCCTTCGTCATGGACGATGCGCGCCAGTCGCTGATGCGCCAGTCCGCTGCGCAGTGTGCTGACCATGGCCCACAACCCGATCATCGGAAACGCCATCAGCGCAAGGCCGAGGCCGATGGCCGCGGTCTCCCCCGTGCCGATGAACGCCATCGAGATGCGGCCGAGCAACAGGAAGTAGACGACCAGCGCCAGGCACATGAAGCCGATGAGCAGCTGCATGCGCAGGACGCGCCCACCCTCGGTCATTCCAGGTCGAGCAGCGGTTCGATGCCGATCGTCAGCCCGGGGCGGTCGGCCACCTGGCGTGCCGCCAGCAGCACTCCGGGCACGAATGACGTCCGGTCGATGCTGTCGTGCCTGATCGTGAGCGTCTCCCCCTGCGTGCCGAACAGCACCTCCTGGTGCGCGACCAGCCCGGCGAGCCGCACCGAGTGCACCGGAATGCCGTCGACGTCGGCGCCGCGCGCACCGTCGAGGGCGGTGCTGGTGGCATCGGGGTTGGGCGGCAAGCCCTTTCGGGCCTCGGCGATCAGCCGGGCCGTGCGCACGGCGGTACCCGACGGCGCGTCGGCCTTGTGCGGATGGTGAAGCTCGATGACCTCGACGGATTCGAAGAAGCGGGCCGCCTGGCGCGCGAAGTGCATCGACAGCACCGCGCCGATCGCGAAGTTGGGTGCGATCAGCACCGCGACGTCCGGTTTCTCGGCCAACCAGGTCCTCACCTGGGCCAGCCGCTCGTCGGTGAAGCCGGTGGTGCCGACGACCGCGTGAATACCGTTGTCTATCAAGAACTTCAGATTGTCCATCACCACGTCGGGATGGGTGAAGTCGATCACCACGTCGGTGTCGGTGTCGACGAGTCGGCTCAGTGGGTCGCCGGCATCGACGCCCGCGGTGAACGTCAGGTCCTCGGCGGTCTGGACCGCCTGAACCATCGTGGCACCGACCTTGCCTTTGGCTCCCAGCACTCCGACTCGCATGCAGACACCTTATCGACGCGGCAGTCGGTGGCCGGAGCACCGAGTGGACACACCCAGATCCATACCGGAACGAACGTTGCCACAGTGTCAAACAATGTTTGCTTTGCGATTGCCTGATGGCAGCATGATCTGGATCGAGAACCCGCCTGCGCGATCCGGATAACGAAAGACGCCGTTGCCGGATAATTGACGGCGATTGCTATTTATTCCGTGACAACTGTTGAAACAACCCGTATGTCAGCACCATACGAGGATTGCAGGCGCATTTGTTGCGTTCGATTATTCGAGTCCGACAACCTCGTAATGAGTTTTGCTAGGTACTTCGCTGAAAGCATGGCAATATATTGCTCGCTTCCTGAAATCAGTTAGCTGTTCGTTTCGCAGCCGGGGCAACGAAAGGACCAGAGCCGATGGCCAGACAGGGCAGGAACAAGACCGCAAGGACAAGCACCAGGAGGACGATGGTGACCGCCACCCTTGCGGCCGGCGTCCTTGCCGGTGGGGGCGCCGCCGGACTGACCGCCGCGCTGACCGCGCCCGCGACGCCGATCGCCGCGCCCGCCACCATCGCCACCTCGCAAGGTGATGTCGAACTGGTCTTCCTGGGCAGCCTGCTCAAGAATCTGCTCAAGCCGCTGATCGGCAACGGCGCATCGTCGGTCGACGGCGACGGCGGCAATGCCGGGCTGCTGATCGGCAGCGGCGGGTCATCGGTGAACGGCAACGGCGGCAACGGCGGCCTGCTGTTCGGCAGCGGCGGATCGTCGGTCAACGGCGACGGCGGCAACGGCGGCCTGCTGCTCGGGCAGGGCGGGGCGTCGGGCACCGGGACGGGCGGTAACGGCGCCGTCCTCATCGGCAACGGCGGCATCTCACTCGCGGGCGACGGCGGCAACGGCGGCCTGCTCCTCGGCAGCGGCGGCAGCTCGCTGTTCGACGGCGACGGCGGCAATGCCGGCCTGATCGGCAACGGCGGCGACGGCGGTGCCGGAAACCCGCTGGCCCCAGGCAGCGGCGGCGGCGACGGCGGAAACGGCGGCATCCTGCTCGGCAGCGGTGGCGACGGCGGCTCGGGCAGCGCCGGGCTGCTGGGCCCAGGTGGTGACGGCGGCGACGGCGGAAACTCGGGCATCGTCTTCGGCAACGCGGGCGACGGCGGCGACGGTGGCGACAGCAACGGCGTGATCGTCGGGCCCGCCACGGGTGGCAACGGCGGCGACGGTGGCCACACCGGCCTGCTCGGCACCGGCGGCGACGGCGGTGACGGTGGCGACGCCGGCACCAACTTCAACAACGCCACGGGCGGCAACGGCGGCAACGCGGGCGACGGTTCGATCGTGCTCGGCCCGTCGGGCAATGGCGGCGACGGCGGCAGCGCGACGAGCACCACCGGCACCGCCACCGGCGGCAACGGCGGCGACGGCGCGAACACCGGTGTGCTGGGCAGCGGCGGCGACGGCGGCACTGGTGGTGACGCCACCTCGATCGGCGCGACCAATGGCGGCGACGGCGGCGACGGCGGCCATACCGGCCTGCTCGGCACCGGCGGTGACGGTGGTGAAGGCGGCGACGCGACCAGCACCGGCACCGGGGCGGCCAGCGACTCCTCAGCCGGTGACGGCGGTGACGCCGGCAGCGGCGGCGGCCTGCTCGGTGGGGGCGGCACCGGCGGCGACGGCGGCGACGCCTCCTCGAGAAATGCCGGCGACAGCACCGGCGGCAACGGCGGCAGCGGAGGTGACGGCGGCGGTCTGGTGAGCAACGGCGGAGCCGGCGGCGCGGGCGGCAGCGGCAGCACCGGCACCGGACCCGGCAACGGTGGCAACGGCGGCGACGGCGGCTCCGGGGGCCTCGGCGGCGGAGGCGGTGCCGGCGGCGACGGCGGTAGCGGCTCGGGCGGCGGCGGCAGTTCCGATGGCGGCGGCGGTTCGAACGGCTAGCCCACCCCACAATCGGCGTCCCCACCGAGGTTTCGGTGGGGACGCCGGCCTTTTCCGGGGCGCGGACGGACCGGTCGCTCTACCATCACCGCATGCGCGACGCCAAGATTCTGGTCTCGGGTGTCACCGGTCAGGTGGCGGCCCCGGTCGCCCAAGCGCTTTCGGCGGACAACCAGGTCTGGGGCATCGCCCGGTTCACCGATCCCGCGGCGCGGGACCGCCTCGAGCTGGCGGGCGTGCGATGCGTGACGGTGAACCTGGCCGCCGGCGATTTCACCGAGGTGCCCTCGGATTTCGACTACGTCCTGAACTTCGCCGTCGCCAAAAGCGGCAGATGGGATAAAGACCTGGCCGCCAACGCCGAATCGGTCGGTCTGCTCATGGCGCACTGCCCAGATGCCGAAGCGTTTCTGCATTGCTCGTCGGCGGCGGTCTACGACCCGCCCGACGACGAGCCGCGCAGCGAGGGGGCCGCGCTCGGCGACAACCACAAGGCGTTGTTCCCAACGTATTCCATCTCCAAGATCGCCGGCGAAGTCGTCGCCCGGTCGATGGCCCGTGCGCTCGGCGTGCCCACCACCATCGCACGGCTCAACGTCCCGTACGGCGACAACGGCGGCTGGCCCTTCTTCCACATGGAGATGATCCTCGCCGGGATGCCGATCCCCGTCCCACCGGGTGAGGCGGCGCAGTACAACCCGATCCACGAAGACGACATCATCGCCACCATCCCGAAACTGCTCGAGGTCGCGTCTGTCCCGGCGACCACGCTGAATTGGGCCGGTGACCAGCTGGTCAGCCTTCAGGAGTGGTGCACCTACCTGGGCTCACTGGTCGGCCGTGAGCCGATCTTCGAGGAGAGCGAGCAGGCGCTGCGCGGCAACCCGGTCGACATCACGAAGTTACAAGAGCTCACCGGCGCCAGGACGACGGTCGACTGGCGCGACGGCCTACGCCGGATGGTGACCGCGTTCCATCCCGAACTCACCGGCGCATAAGGCATTCGGCGAACTACAACGGCGAGGCACCGCGCAGGTGCTCGAAGATCAGCGACGTCTGAGTGCCGGCGACGTCGGCGTCGGCGTTGAGGTTCTCCACCACGAACGACCGAAGGTCCTCGATGTCGCGCGCGGCGACATGGAGGATGAAATCGTCTGCGCCGGCCAGAAAGTAGACGTCCATCACCTGCGGCATGAGACGGATCTGCTCGATGAAGCTGTGGATCTTGCCCCGCGCGTTGGATTGCAGGCTGACCGAGATCATCGCCTGCAGCGGAAGACCGATCGATGCCGGATCGATGTCAGCGTGGAAGCCGCGGATCACCCCCATCTCCTGCAGGCGCCGTACCCGGCCGTGACAGGTCGACGGAGCGATCCCGACCTGCTCGGCCAGCGCGTTGTTGGACATCCGTGCGTCGGTGTGCAGCGCGGTCAGAATCCGGCGGTCGATGTCGTCGATCGCCGCGGGCTGAAGATTCTTCGGCTGACGCCGCCGCTGCGCCGTGCTGCTCGAATTCTCGACGCTCATAGCCGTAGTTTATGGAAATATCATCGGATTTGTTGCTGCTATTTCGCAGTTTCTTCATACTTGTCCTCAGCGAGCGGTCGAAGGAGCGGTCATGCGCGTCGGGGTGCCCACCGAGATCAAGAACAACGAATTCCGGGTCGCCATCACCCCGGCCGGGGTCGCCGAGTTGGTCCGCAGCGGCCATGAGGTGCTCGTGCAGGCCGGTGCGGGCGAAGGTTCGGCGATCTCCGATGCGGACTTCAAAGACGCCGGGGCTCAACTGATCAACAGTGCGGACGGGGTGTGGGCCGCGGCGGACCTGATGCTGAAGGTCAAGGAGCCGGTCGAGCCCGAGTTCCACCGGATCCGCCGCGGCCAGACACTGTTCACCTTCCTGCACCTGGCGGCGTCGAAGACGTTGACCGAGGTCCTGCTGGCCTCCGGGGTCACCGCGATCGCCTACGAAACCGTGCAGACGGCCGACGGCGCCCTGCCGCTGCTGGCGCCCATGAGCGAGGTCGCCGGACGGATGAGCGCGCAGGTCGGCTCCTATCACCTGATGCGCAGCCACGGCGGCCGCGGCGTGCTGATGGGCGGTGTGCCCGGGGTCGCGCCGGCCGACGTTGTCGTGATCGGTGCGGGCACAGCGGGTTACAGCGCCGCCCGCGTCGCCGCCGGGATGGGCGCGCAGGTCACCGTCTTCGACGTCGACCTGAACAGGTTGCGCGCGCTGGACGCCGAGTTCGGCGGCCGCATCCAGACCCGGCACTCGTCGACATTCGACCTCGAAGACGCGGTCCGACGCGCCGACCTGGTGATCGGCGCGGTGCTGGTCCCCGGGGCCAGGGCGCCCAAGCTGGTCACGAACTCCACCGTCGCGCGGATGAAGCCCGGCGCCGTGCTCGTCGACATCGCCATCGACCAGGGCGGGTGCTTCGAGGACTCGCGGCCGACCACCCATGACAACCCCACGTACGCGGTCCACGACACCGTCTTCTACTGCGTGGCCAACATGCCCGGCGCGCTGCCGCGCACGGCGACGTTCGCGCTGACCAACGCCACCGTGCCCTATGTCCTCCGGCTGGCCGGCTCGGGTTGGCGGGCGGCCTGCCGGGCCGATCCCGCCCTGGCCAGAGGACTGGCCGTGCACGACGGTGCGCTGCTTTCCGAGGAGGTCGCCGAGGCCCTCGCCATGCCGCACACCGATCCGGCATCTGTACTGGTCTAGGCCCGATCCGCCGGCCGTGACTTTGCTGACGTAAGGGTCAACGGCTCAGAAATGTAGGGTTTTGCCCGATTCCTCCAAGCCGCGCCTGTCATAACGTTGGTGTCAGCGGCTGACGCGTTGATCCGCGTATGGGGGGACAGCCGCTCAAACCAGTTCGCCCCCGGCCAGGAGGGGAGGCCGGGCGGCGCTGGTTTCGTCAGGCCAACAGCGCCGGCAGAACCAGACTCGTCAGCTCGCCGATCAGCGGGCGCAGACCTGGGGCGTTCGGATCGCTTGTCTGCGAACGGGTCATCAGGGCCAGCAGTACCCGCTGACCGTCGGGTCCGTACACGATGCCCACGTCGTTGGTGCTGCCGTAATCGCCGCCGCCGGTCTTGTCCGCGCTGGTCCAGCCGTCCGGAAGACCCGCCCGCATGCTCGACGTCTGGTTCGCCCGCATCCAGTCCTCGAGGCGGCTGCGTTGCGGCGGGGCGAGGGCGTCGCCGGCAAGCAGGTTGCGGTAGCCCGAGCCGAGCGCCTGCGGGGTGCTGGTGTCGCGTGGGTCACCAGGGATCGCCGAGTTCAACGCGGTCTCCCAGCGGTCCAGCCGGGACTCCGAATCCCCGATGCTGCGTGCGAACGCGGTGATGGCCTGCGGACCGCCCAGCGTCGCCAACAGCATGTTTGCCGCGGTGTTGTCGCTGCGCTGCAACGCCGCCTGACACAGTTCGGCGAGCGTCAACTCCCCGCCGGCCCGTGCCTCGGTGATCGGAGAGTTGATCAGAATGTCGGCCGGGTCGACGAACAGCGACTGCTCCAGCGACAATTCGCCGCGTTCGGCCATCTGCAGTACCCGGGCGGCCGCGTAGGTCTTGAACGTCGAGCACATCGCGAACCGCTCCTGCGCCCGGTGCGCCACCGTCCGTTGGAGATCCAGGTTCGAGGCGTAGACACCGATCAACGCGCCGTGCTGACGTTCCAGCGCCGCGATCCGGGCCTCGACGGTCGGGACCGGGTCGGCCACCACGAGTTTGGGGGCAGTGGCCGCAGTCGCCATGAGCGTCATTCCGCCGATCAGCACGCGGCGCCGAGAGACTCGTGTCATCGGCCCCAGCCTAGGCGATCAGCCCACGATCGCCCGAAGCGGCTGCGGCAACGATCTTTTCGACCGTTGCGGGCCCAGCACGGCCGCCCCGGAAGGCCGGGTCAGGAGCCGGCGGGCCACCGCGTTCACCTCGTCGACGGTGACGGCGTCGATCTTGGCGAGGGTCTGTTCGATGGTGCGGTGTTCGCCGAAGTTCAGCTCGTTGCGGCCGATGCGGTTCATCCGCGAGCCCGAGTCCTCGAGCCCGAGAACGAGCCCGCCGCGCAGCGAGCCCTTCGCGATCCGGCACTCGGCTTCGGTGATGCCGTCGCGCGCCACCTTCTGCAGCACGTCGGTGGTCACCTGGACCACGTCGTCGAAACGCTCGGGCAGGCACGCGGTGTACACGGACAGCGCCCCGCTGTCGGAGAACGTGTCGACGGTCGAATACACCGAATACGCCAGCCCGCGGCTCTCGCGGATCTCCTGAAACAGGCGCGAACTGAGGCCGCCGCCCAGCGCGTTGTTGAGCACCGCCAGCGCCCAGCGGTGCTCCCAGTGCCGTCCCGGGGTCCGCACCCCCAGCGACAGATGGGTCTGCTCGGCGTCGCGGCTGACCAGTCGCAGGCTGGGCTGCCCGCCGACCCGGCCGGTGCCCTTGCGCGGCGGCACCGGGTTTCGGCCGCGCACCAGCCGAGGCCCGAAGTAGTTGCGCACCAACGCGACGACGTCGTCGTGGTCGACGTTTCCGGCGACCGCCACCACCATCCGCTGCGGGGTGTAGCGGCGCACGTGGAACGAATGCAGTTGCGCGCGGGTCATCGCCGAGACGGAGGCGACGCTGCCGATCACGGGCCGGCCGACCGGATGCGTGCCGAACATCGCCGACAGGAAGACGTCGCCGAGCGTGTCCTCCGGGTCGTCGTCGCGCATCGCGATCTCCTCGAGCACGACGTCGCGTTCGACCTCGACGTCGTCCTGCGCGCAGCGGCCGCGCAGTACCACGTCGGCGACCAGGTCGACGGCCAGTTCCAGGTCGGTGTTGAGCACGTGCGCGTAGTAGCAGGTGTGCTCCCTGGCCGTGAACGCGTTGAGCTCACCGCCGACAGCGTCCATGGCCTGGGCGATGTCGACGGCCGTGCGCGTCGGGGTCGACTTGAACAGCAGATGCTCCAGAAAGTGCGCGGCGCCGGCGACGGTGGGCCCCTCGTCTCGGGACCCGACGTCGACCCACACCCCGATCGAGGCCGAATGCACGGACGGGAGGTACTCGGTGACCACGCGCAACCCACCGGGCAGGAGGGTGCGGCGGACGGTGGAGAGGTGCCGGGCCGATGACTCCTCGTCGTCTCCGACCCGGCGCAACGCCCTAGCTGCTGCCCGTGGTGGCATCTGCCGGCGTGGTCTCCGAGTCGGATCCCTCCGAGTCTTCTTCGACGAGGATCAGCGAGATCTTGCCCCGGGTGTCGATGTCGGCGATCTCCACGCGCAGCTTGTCGCCGACCTTGACCACATCCTCGACCTTCGCGATGCGCTTGCCCCTGCCGAGCTTGGAGATGTGCACCAGCCCGTCACGGCCGGGCAGCAACGAGACGAACGCACCAAAGTCAGTGGTCTTCACCACCGTGCCGAGGAACCGCTCGTGGACCTTGGGCAGCTGCGGGTTGGCGATCGCGTTGATCTTGTCGATGGCGGCCTGCGCCGACGGGCCGTCGGTGGCCCCGACGAACACGGTGCCGTCGTCCTCGATGGAGATCTGCGCACCGGTTTCCTCGGTGATCTGGTTGATGACCTTGCCCTTGGGCCCGATCACCTCGCCGATCTTGTCGACCGGCACCTTGATCGTGGTGATCCGCGGCGCGTACGGGCTCATCTCGTCGGGCCCGTCGATCGCCTCGTTCATCACCTCGAGGATCGTCAGCCGGGCGTCCTTGGCCTGATCCAGCGCGCCGGCCAGCACCTGCGAGGGGATGCCGTCGAGCTTGGTGTCCAGCTGCAGCGCGGTGACGAAATCCTTGGTGCCCGCCACCTTGAAGTCCATGTCGCCGAACGCGTCCTCGGCGCCGAGGATGTCGGTCAGCGCCACGAAGCGGCGTTCGATGATGGTGCCCGAGGGCCCCTCCACCTCGACGTCGTCGGACACCAGACCCATCGCGATGCCAGCGACCGGCGCCTTCAGTGGCACGCCGGCGTTGAACAGCGCCAGCGTCGACGCACACACCGAGCCCATCGACGTCGAGCCGTTGGAGCCCAACGCCTCCGACACCTGACGGATCGAGTACGGGAACTCCTCGATGCTGGGCAGCACCGGCACCAACGCCCGCTCGGCCAGCGCGCCGTGGCCGATCTCGCGCCGCTTGGGTGAGCCGACCCGACCGGTCTCGCCGGTCGAGTACGGCGGGAAGTTGTAGTGATGCATGTAGCGCTTGGTGGTTTCCGGCCCCAGCGAGTCGATCTGCTGGGCCATCTTCATCATGTCCAGCGTCGTGATACCGAGAATCTGCGTCTCACCCCGCTCGAACAGGGCGCTGCCGTGTGCGCGCGGCACCACGGCCACCTCTGCGCTCAGCGCGCGGATATCGGTGACACCCCGGCCGTCGATACGGAAATGGTCGGTCAAGATGCGTTGGCGCACAAGCTTCTTGGTCAACGACCGAAACGCGGCGCCGATCTCCTTCTCGCGGCCCGCATACTGTTCGGCCAGCCGCTCGAGCACCTCGGCCTTGATCTCGTCGGTGCGGTCGTTGCGCTCCTTCTTACCGGGGATGGTCAGCGCCTCCGCCAACGCGTCGTGGGCCACCGCGGCGACGGAGTCGTAGACGTCGTCGGCGTACTCGGGGAACACCGGGTACTCACCGACGGGCTTGGCGGCGCGCTCGGCCAGCTCCTGCTGGGCGCGCACCAGCGTCCTGATGAACGGTTTGGCGGCCTCGAGCCCTTCGGCGACAACGGATTCCGTCGGCGCCTGGGCGCCACCCTCGATCAACTCGATGACGTTGTCGGTGGCCTCGGCCTCGACCATCATGATCGCGACCTCGCCATCCTGCTCGCCGGCGCCCGCGATGACGCGGCCGGCTACGACCATGTCGAACACCGCGCGCTCGAGCTGCTCGACGGTGGGAAACGCCACCCAGGTGCCCTCGACCAGCGCCACCCGCACAGCGCCGATGGGGCCGGAGAACGGCAGCCCGGCGATTTGCGTGGACATCGACGCGGCGTTGATCGCCACCACGTCGTAGAGCTGGTTGGGGTCCAGCGACATCACGGTGACGACGATCTGGATCTCGTTGCGCAGGCCGTCGACGAACGACGGGCGCAGCGGGCGGTCGATCAGCCGGCAGGTGAGGATCGCGTCGGTGGACGGGCGGCCCTCGCGGCGGAAGAACGAGCCGGGGATACGGCCCGCGGCGTACATGCGCTCTTCGACGTCGACCGTCAACGGGAAGAAGTCGAAGTGCTCCTTCGGGCTCTTGCTGGCGGTGGTCGCCGACAACAGCATGGTTTCGTCGTCGAGGTAGGCGACGGCGGAGCCGGCGGCCTGCTGGGCCAGCCGACCGGTTTCGAAACGGATGGTGCGGGTGCCGAAGCTCCCGTTGTCGATCACGGCGGTCGATTCGTACACGCCGTCTTCGATTTCAACTACAGACATATGCGTCCGTATGGCCTCTCTGGATTCTTTTCAGCTGTTTCGCGACATCACAGCGTGAAAACCATCGGCCTGGATGCGGCTACGGCCATCAGTCGAAGCTGCCGGTCTACCCCGGATTGGGGAACCCGGCAGCCACTACCGAAGACCGCGCGATCAGGCGGGTTCGCGATATGACGCGCGGGAGCGGTTTGCGCGGAACTGCGAAAACCGCACCCTGACGTTCGAGCCGGATGGCTTTGTGAACTCATCCATCCTACATTGCCGCAGGTACGGCGAAGTATGGGCGGCCAATTGGGCGGCCAATGTGGCCGGTGGGAGGTCAGCGACGCAGGCCGAGCCGCTCGATCAGCGAGCGGTACCGCTCCACGTCGACCTGGGCGACGTACTTCAGCAGCCGGCGCCTGCGGCCGACCAGCAGCAGCAGGCCCCGCCGGGAGTGGTGGTCGTGCTTGTGCACCTTCAGATGCTCGGTCAGGTCGGTGATCCGCTTGGTCAGCAGCGCGACCTGGGCTTCCGGTGAGCCGGTGTCGGTCTCATGCAGGCCGTACTGGCTGAGAATCTCTTTTTTCTGTTCGGCGGTGAGCGCCACGAAGTAACTCCATATCCATCGGTCCGCGACAGGTCTCTTCCGGGTGGCCACCGCGAACTGCAGCGCACGCCGGGTCGGCTGTGGAGTTTAGCAGCGGGCGGTTATGCCGGCGAAATCCGCCGAGCGCGGCGACACGCTCGCGAAACGTACAACAGGGCTGCTATCAGCGCCAGATCACGACCATGGTGTACATCTCGCGACAGGAAACTCGCGACGGACAGTGGGGTGCCGTCGCCACGACCGAGACAGAGACGCTAGTGCGCTGCCAGGATCGAGCGGGCCCGCTCGGTGTCGGCGCCCATCGCTTCGACCAGATCCTCGACATTGTCGAACTTCTCCTGGCCGCGGATGCGCGCGACGAAGTCCAGCGCGACGTGCTGGCCGTACAGGTCGGCGTTGGTGTCGAGCACGAATGCCTCCACCGTGCGCGTCCGTCCGGAGAACGTGGGATTGGTGCCCACCGACACCGCGGCCTGATACCGCTCCCCCGGGATCACCGAGCCGGCGATCGGGCCGTGGCCCAGCACGGTGAACCATGCGGCGTACACGCCGTCGGCGGGGATGGCCGCGTACATCGGCGGTGCCACGTTGGCCGTGGGAAAGCCGAGTACCTTTCCGCGCCCGTCACCGCGGACCACCACTCCCTCGACGCGGTGCGGCCTGCCGAGCGCCTCGGCGGCGGCGACGACGTCACCGGCGTCCACACACGAGCGGATGTAGGTCGACGAGAACGTGACGACCTCGTCGCCGTCGTGTTCGGTCACCTCCGAGACCAGCGACATGCTTTCGACCGCGAAGCCGAACCGCTCGCCGGCCTTGCGCAGCAGCGCGACGTTGCCCGCGGCCTTCTTGCCGAACGTGAAGTTCTCTCCAACCACCACCTCGACCACGTGCAAACGCTCGACCAGCAGCTCGTGGACGTAGCGCTCCGGGGTCAACTTCATGAAGTCGGCGGTGAACGGCATCACCAGAAACACGTCGATGCCGAGTTCCTCGACCAGTTCGGCACGCCGGGTCAGCGTGGTCAGCTGCGCCGGATGGCTGCCCGGGAACACGACCTCCATCGGATGGGGATCGAACGTCATCAACACGGTCGGCACGCCGCGGGCGCGACCGGCCTTGACCGCATGCTTGATCAGCTCCTGGTGCCCTCGATGCACACCGTCGAACACACCGATCGTGATGACGCATCGGCCCCAGTCGGTGGGGATATCCTCCTGTCCGCGCCAGCGCTGCACAGTGGCAAGCCTACGGCCCGCCATGCCGCCCGGCTTCGCGAGATCCCCAGATGAGGTGATGATTGCCTAAACTTTCTGACTGTGAGTGTCGCCGGCGATGCGCGTGACCTGACGACGGTTGCCCAGGACTATTTGAAGGTCATCTGGACCGTCCAGGAGTGGTCGCTGGAAAAGGTCAGCACCAAGCTGTTGGCCGAGCGCCTCGGCGTATCGGCGAGCACCGCGTCGGAGTCGATTCGCAAACTGGCCGACCAGGGGCTGGTCAACCACGAGAAGTACGGCGCGGTGACGTTGACCGACGCCGGCCGCGCGGCGGCGCTGGCGATGGTGCGCAGGCATCGGCTCATGGAGACCTTCCTCGTGCGTGAACTCGGCTACAGCTGGGACGAGGTGCACGACGAGGCCGAGGTGCTCGAGCATGCGGTCTCGGACCGGATGCTCGACCGCATCGACGCCAAGCTCGGGTATCCCACCCGCGATCCGCACGGCGACCCGATTCCCGCCCCCGACGGGCGGGTGCCGACGCCGCCTGCGCGGCAGTTGTCGGTCTGCGACGACGGGGACACCGGCACCGTGGCCCGCATCTCCGACGCGGACCCGGAGATGCTGCGCTACTTCGACAGCGTCGGCATCAGTTTGGACTCACGGTTGCAGGTGCTGGCCCGCCTCGATTTCGCGGGCATGATCTCGGTGGCCGTCAAGCCCGCCGACGCCGGCGAGAACGATCCCGGCACCACGGTGGATCTGGGCAGCCCCGCCGCAGAGGCGATCTGGGTGATCGGTTAGCCGATCCACGCGGTCCGCGCGATGCGTCGCGCCACCGGCGGGTGCGTCAGAACAGGCCCGCCTGTCCCGTCGGCAAACCGAGCAGCGGGGCGGTCTTCAGCCACGTCGACGTCCCCCTTCCTGAACCAATGAAGCCTCGTCAAGCAAAACGCATCGTGTACATCGTGTAATTCCGAGTGCCGCAGGTTATCTCGACCAAGGCGGCCGCTGCCGGGGAATACTCCCCTGCCGGATTCCGTCAACAGTCGATGGGTTGGCCGACTCAAGCGTCGGCGCACCAACCGCCACACGACTTTTGAAGTTCATGACCACTGCGAGGGAGGTGATGAGCTTGCGTAGCAACGGTTTTCCTCAAGCGTTGGGCGAACTCAAGCAGCAGTTCGCTCATTTGGCATCCGAGATACCCGAGGGTGCGGAGAAAAAGGCGTTGTCGGTCCTGCACGGCATCGTCATGGGATGTGGCGCAGCATCCGGCGTGACCGTGCGTCAGCCACCGGCATGGCCACCGCAGTGACGGCCCACGACATCGCGGACCTGTGGCAGGACGCGCCCCCGATGGAGGGTGAGGCCGTCAACCAGCCGCTGCCGGTCGGCACCCCGGCACCCGACTTCGCGCTGCCGGACGCGTCCGGCAACGTGATTCGGCTCAGCGACCACCGCGGCCGGCCCGTCGTGCTGGTGTTCTACCCGCTGGACTGGAGCCCGGGATGCAGCCAGCAACTCGACCTCTACCAGCAGGAAATCGATGAGTTCGAGGCCAGGGATGCGCAGGTCCTCGGCATCTCGGTCGACAGCATCTACAGTCATGGCGCGTGGGCCGCCACCCGCGGATTGTCGATCCCGCTGCTGTCGGACTTCCACCCCAAGGGGGAGGTGGCGCGCCGCTACCACGTCTGGCGCGACCGCGACGGCTTCAGCGAGCGCGCGATCTACGTGATCGACCCGCAGGGGCATATCTCCTACAGCCACATCTCGCCGTACCTGCACCACGTCCCGGACATCTATGAATTACTGGATGCCGTCGATGCCGCCCGCGCCGACCGACCCGAGCGGCTGACGGCGTGAAAGGAGGTATGAGGCAATGACGATGCTTTCCACGGTTGCTCCGCGCGGTCGCATGGCGGCACCGGCGCTCCGTCCCGTCGTCGTCTACGGCCGACGCTGGTGTGCGCTGACCCAGATGGTGCGCCGCTACCTCGACCGCAGCGCAATCCCCTACCGCTACGTCGATCTCGACCAGCACCCCGAGGTCCATTCCCAGCTGGCGTGGATGACCGGGGGCCGAGTGGTCAACCCGGTGGTCGACATCGGTGGTGAGCTGGTGGTGCAACCGAGCATCGGTGAGCTGCAGTGGGCGTTGCGGCGAAGCGGGCGGCGATGAGCGGCAACGCGACCGGCCCCACGGCACAGGCGGTTTCGATCATCACCTGCCCCGACTGCGGAAAGGGCAACCGGGTGCGCCCGACGCCGCGCGGGACGCCTCGCTGCGGAAACTGCCGAAAGCCGTTGCCGTGGCTGGTCGAGGCCGGTGCTGAGACCTTCGATGCCGAGTTGCAGTCGTCGGTGCCGGTGCTGGTGGACTTCTGGGCGCCGTGGTGTGGCCCGTGTCGTGCCGTGGCGCCCGCCCTCGAACAGCTCGCCCGTCAACGCGCCGGCCGGCTCAAGGTGGTCAAGCTGAACGTGGACGAGGCGCCCACAGTGGCCTCCCGCTTCGGCGTTCAGGGCATTCCGCTGCTGATCCTGCACCGCGACGGCCGCGAGATCGGCCGACTGACCGGCGCTGTGCCGCTCGCGCAGTTGCAGAGCTGGCTGGATCAGCAGCTCACGGGCGAGCCTCGTCCGTAGCCGCGCCGACGTGCGGAGCCCAGTCGTCACCGACCCGCAGACCTGCGGCCCGCACCAGCACCGCCAGGACGATCGCGGCCAAGGCCAGTGCGGGCACATCGCCCACCAGATGTCCCATGTCCTGCTCGCCCCGCACCGACTGCACGGCCATGATCGCCGCGTGAACGGCACTGGACCACACCACGAACCAGATCAGGCTGACGTGCGCGCGTGGATTTCGGGCCGCCCACAACGCGAACACCCCGAGCGTCACGTACAGGCCGACAATCATCATGAAGTAATCGGAATGGTGAGGCGGGCCGTGATGCCACGCCCACCCCGACGGCCACAGTGCGGCCAGCGGGTACAGGGCGATCGCCACCACGCCGAACACGCCGAGTGCGATCTGCAGCAGCTTGTATGGAGAGGCCATCTCGGCTCCCGTCTGTAGCAGGCGGCGTCAGTATGCGCCCGTAAGCCTGTTCCCGCCCGCGAATGCCGAAGTGTCCCGTGCTCTACAGGGTCGCGGGGCGCAGCACGACGACGGATTTCGTGCGTGCCGACCGGTCCTGCAACAACGCGATGACGCGTCCGTCGGGGGCGGTGGCCGCGTAGATGCCGTCAATGCCGGCGGGGGCCAGGGCCCGGCCGTGGCTGGCGGACTCGGCCTCCTCGGCTGTGAGGTCGCGGCGCGGAAACGACAGCAGGCACGCTTCGTCGAGCGAGTACGACAGCCGCGGTTCATCGGCGAGGGCGTCGAGGCTGCGCGCCTGGTCCAACCCGAATTTGCCGACCCGGGTGCGGCGCAGCGCGGCGAGGTGGCCGCCGACGCCCAGCGCGGCGCCGACGTCACGGGCGAGCGCCCGGATGTAGGTGCCGCTGGAGCAGGTCACCTCCACATCGACGTCGACGAGCCCGTCTTGGCGGCGGATTTCGAGCACGTCGAACCGGTCGATCCTGACCTTGCGCGGGGCCAACTCGACGGGCTGTCCTTCGCGGGCGAGCTTGTAGGCCCGCTGCCCGCCGACCTTGACCGCGCTGACCGCTGACGGGATCTGCTCGATCTCACCGCGCAGCGCCGCCACCGCGGCCTCGATCCGGGCGTCGCTGACGTCGGCTGCCGAAACCGTCTGCAGCACTTCACCTTCGGCGTCCTCGGTGGACGTCGTCTGGCCCAGCCGGATCGTGGCCGCATACGACTTGTCGGTGGTCGTCAGCAGGCCGAGGATCTTGGTGGCGCGCGCGATGCCGACGACCAGCACGCCGGTCGCCATCGGATCGAGAGTCCCGGCGTGCCCGACCTTGCGGGTGCCGAAGATGCGCCGGCAGCGGCCGACCACATCGTGGCTGGTCATTCCCGCCGGCTTGTCGACGATGACAAGACCCGCCTCGGTCATAAGACGATGGCGGTGAGCGTCAGACCGTCCCGCACCGACCAGCGGCCCGACAGCATCTCCAGCGGCGGGCCGCTCAGCGCGGCCGGGTCGATGAGGATCCGCGAGACGAATCGGCCCGCGCTGCCGCTCGCGTCGACGTCGAAGACGATGTGCGCATCTTCGAACCCGAGCCACCGGCGGGTCACCGGAAACCAGGCCTTGTAGGTCGCCTCCTTGGCGCAGAACAGGATTCGATCCCAGTGCAGACCGGCGGGCAGCTCGGCCAGTTCGGCTCGCTCGGCCGGAAGGCTGATCGCGTCGAGCACGCCGTCGGGCAGCACCCCGTGCGGTTCGGCGTCGATGCCCACCGAGCGCACCGCGCCCTGTCTGGCGACGGCAGCACCGCGGAACCCCTCGCAATGGGTCAGGCTGCCGACCACGCCGTCGGGCCAGCGCGGCTCGCCCTTGTCCCCCTTGAGGATCGGGACCGGGCCCACACCGAGCTGGCTGAGCGCCTGGCGGGCGCAGTGGCGCACGGTGATGAACTCGTTGCGCCGCTTGGGCACCGACCGCGCGATCAGCGGCTCCTCTTCCGGCAGCGGCGCGATCTCGGCCGGGTCGTCGTACCGTTCGGCGGCGGCGAGTTCGGGGATGGACGCGGGCAGCACACCCGACAACAAGGTGGCCGTCGTCGTCATGACCGCCTCGCCCTGATGCGCTGGCCGATCTTGGCGGCGTTGTCGCGCATCTCCTGGGTGATCTCGAAGTGGCCGCCGAACTCGTTGAGGTAGCCGGCCGGATACGCGGGGTCCAGCGATACGGCTTGCGGCGCCGCCACTCCCGCGGGTAGCCGACCGACACCTCCTCGAAGCGGACGCCGTCATACCAGGTGGTGCGCGGGATGTGCAGGTGCCCGTACACCGAGCAGATCGCGTTGTAGCGGGTGTGCCAGTCGGCGGTGGCGGTGGTGCCGCACCACAGCGAGAACTCCGGATAGAACATCGCCTCGCACGGTTCGCGGACCAGCGGGAAGTGGTTGACCAGCACCGTCGGCGTCATCCAGTCGAGGTCCTCGAGTCGCTTGCGGGTGTAGGCCACCCGCTCGCGGCACCACGCGTCGCGGGTGGCGTAGGGCTCGGCCGACAACAGGAACTCGTCGGTGCCGACCACGTTGCGTTCGCGCGCGACGGCCAGGCCCTCGGCCTTGGTGGCCGCACCGGCCGGTAGGAACGTGTAGTCGTACAGCAGGAACATCGGCACGATGGTGGCCGGGCCGCCGCCCTCCGTCCACACCGGATACGGATGCTCGGGGGTGATGATGCCCATCTCGTCGCACATGTTGACGAGGTAGTCGTAGCGGGCCTTGCCGAAGATCTGCATCGGGTCGCGGTTGGTGATCCACAGCTCGTGGTTGCCCGGGATCCAGATGACCTTGGCGAACCGCTTACGCAGCAGATCCAGTGCCCACCGGATCTCGTCGGTGCGCTCAGCGACGTCGCCCGCGACGATCAGCCAGTCGTCGGGGGTCGCCGGGTGCAGCGCCTCGGTCACCGGTTTGTTGCCCGTGTGACCGGTGTGAAGGTCGCTGATCGCCCAGAGGGTGGGTCGTCGGCCATCGCGGGTCACAGCCGACCAGCCTACTTGCGCGGTCGCGGCCGCTGTTCGCCCGCGGGTGCCGCGCCCGTCCGGCAACTAGAACATGTTCTTGTTTATCCGTCGGGGGCGCAGCGGGCACCGCTACACTCCCGGCAAGGTCGGACAGCGGGCGGCGACGTGGCCGCCTCGACGAGCAGGAGGTGTGATGGTCGCCAAACTGCGCCTTGCCGCGGCGGCATGTGCGCTGTTCGCGGCGGTGATCGTGGTCTGGCAGACCAACCCGTCCGGCCGGCCGACCCAGGTGCGCTCGGCGGACCTGCCGATGACGAACGTCACCACCACGATCAAGTGGCCGGTTGTCGAGACGATCGATCCGTCGCCGTTCAATCCGTGCACCGAGATTCCGCTCGACGTGGTGCAGGGCCTGGGTCTGGCCTTCACCCCGCCGGTTCCGGAGGATCAGCTGCGCTGCAAGTACGACGCCGGGAACTACCAGATGGCCGTCGAGGCGATCGTCTGGCGCACCTACGAGGAGACCCTGCCGCCCGACGCGGTCGAGCTGGACATCGACGGGCACCGCGCCGCGCAGTGGTGGATCATGAAGCCCACGGACTGGAACAACCGCTGGTGGATCACCTGCATGATCGCGTTCGACACCAGCTACGGCGTGCTGCAGCAGTCGCTGTTCTACTCGCCGATCTACTCCGAGCCCGATCCGGACTGCATGCAGACCAACCTGCAGCGCGCCCACGAACTGGTGCCGCACTACGTGTTCTAGCGGTCGTCCAGCTGGTCGGTGGGGCTGGAGCGCTCAAGCATGCCGATCGTCTCCTCACCGTCCCAGCGGTACCGCGCGCCCGCCTGCTGCAGCGCCGGGAAGCTCCAGTCGGCCATCTTGGCGAGGTGCTCGGCGGGGATCTCGCTGGGATCGGTGATGTCGTGGGTGGATAACACGGTTTCGCCCTCGATCCGCACGGTGCCGCGGTCGGTTTCCAGCACCACGGAGACGTCCTCGCCGCGGGCCTGCAACCGGCGGAGCCACGGCGCCTCGACGACGCGCGCGGGAATGAGCTTGCCGTCGCCCGCCTCGGCGCCGAGGTACAGGTAGCCCTCGTTGTAGTTCGGCTGGCCGTCGGGTCGCGGCGGATAGGCGATGTAGCCGAACGCCCGGCCGCTGTCGAACACCGCCGACTGCCAGCAGTGCCCCCAGAAACCTTCCAGCCGTCGCACCCCCTGGCGCCGGATCCGCAACCCGCTGCCGGAGATCGCGTGCCGCCGGCCGGCCACGGTTACCGTGCCCGTCGCCCGGAAGAGCTGTTCGTAGCGCGCGCCGCCCATGAGGTCACCGACGACCGTCGTCCTCAACTGCTTTTCGGCAGCGGCGTGCATCGCGCCCTGAACCCACGGCGGCACCGCCATCGTGGCCTCGACCTCGAACCGAAGATCGACGAGCGGACCGTCCTTGCGTCCCGCGGCCAGCTCGGCCGACGACGTCTGCACCGCCTGCCCGTCGAAGGTCATGGTCCACACGTCGAACGGAGCCACGCATTCGAAGGCGAGCGGACCGGCACCCAGCACCGTCGGCTCACCCGTCGCGCCCTCGACCGGCCTGCTCGCGGCGTCGTCGCGCAACCGGTACACCGTGCCGTCGGCGAACGCGACATTGACTTGCACGCTGTGCGATTCCCAGCTCGACGCGACCGCCTCGATCCCGATGCGGGGCAGTCCGACCTCGCCACCGTCGTCAAACACCCAGAAGCTCACCGAATCCCGCATCTCCGGGTTGTCCGGGCGGGTGGCGAACACGAACTCACGGGCGGGGTCGATGCCGCCGCTCAGGTCGCCGGCACTGGGAGTCGTCATGCGCGTTCCCCTTCCGCGGGCACGTGGCGGTTGACGTAGTCGGCGAACAACGGCCGGATCGCGTCGGCGTCCAACCCGAACACCTCGGGATCCGACTTCGGATGAGGTTCGCGTTTCTCGGCGTTCTCCGCCCACCACGCCCGCATCCGTGCGGTGAACTCCTCGGAGACCGGTTCACCGAGCCACGCGTACAGTCTGGTCACTTCGCCGACGGGGTCGTCCTGCATCGCGCGAAAGTCGATGTCGTAGAAGCGGTCTTCGGCACCGCCGGCACGAAACGCCATGACCCGCCGCATGCCCGTCGACCACTGGGCGACGTTGAGCCGGCCGAGGTAGCGGGTGTCGAGGTGATCGGTGAACCCGCCGGCGATGTCGGCGTACACGTCGGCCACCGACAGCATCACGTCGGTGGGGTCGCGGTGCGTCATCACGAACCGGGCGTCGGGGAACACCCCGTTCAGATAGGGCAGCGAGAGCACGTGCGCAGGCGACTTCAACCGCCACCGCCGGGTGCGCTGGCCCCACTGCAGCAGCTTGAGCACGCGCAGTTGGTAGCGGTAGGTGGACGTGAAATCGGCTTGGTCGACCAGCCATTCGGAATAGGACGGGATCTGTGCGTAGGCCTGGAAGATCTGTGACTTGAAGTCGAGCGCCATCAACTCCAGGCATTCCATCGGCCCGTGCACGTCGTTGGGGACGTGGCGGCGGCTGCCGGCGATCGGCGCGCGCTGGTCGGGCGGGATGCGCGGGTCGTCGCCGGTGACGGTCGACGGCGGCGGGCACGGCTGCGCGGACTCCCAGCTGCGCAGATACCGCACCTGCGGGTCCTGGGCGAGCAGAAACGACAGCGCGGTGGAGCCGGTGCGCGGCAGACCGAGCCCGAACAGCGGCGCGACGATGCGCTCGTCGTCGATCTCGGGATGCCGGCGATACCAGTGCTCCACCTGCAGCCGCTGACACAGGTGCAGCCCGATGCGTTGGTAGATGAACCCTTCTCCGCGCGGGTTGAGCCGGGCCTCGTCCCGCAGCGCACCGGTGAGTAGCTCCAGCCCCTCGCGGAAGGCGCCGTCACCGAAGTCGTCGCAGCCGGTGCGGCTGACGGCTGCCGCCATCAGCTCCTTCGCTGATGCCACAGTGACCTCCCACGAATTCGTGACAGTACACTGTCACGATTATGGTCGATTCGTCAACGGTCCCGCGCCGCGCCTACGACAACCGGGCCCGCGCACAGAAGGCCGCCCAGACCCGCGAACGCATCGTCGCCGCGGGCAGCGAGTTGGTGCACGAGTTCGAGAGCTGGGACTGGCGCGGGCTGACGTTCCGCGCGGTGGCCGAGCGCGCGGGCGTGGGCGAGCGCACGGTGTACCGGCACTTCCCCACCGAACGCCATCTGCACGACGCGGTGATGGCGCGACTCGAGGCCGAGGCGGGCGTGCGCTACGAGGACGTCACCCTCGCCAATCTCGGCGAGGTGACCCGGCGCGTCTTCGCGTCCCTGCAGCGGTTCTCGGTCCGGGAATCGCTTCCGACACCCCGCGATTCGGCGTTCGTCAGCTCAGATGAGCGCCGACGCGAGGCGCTGCGGCGCGTGGTGTCGGAGGCGGCCCCCGAACTGCCGGACGCGCAGCGGAACACGATGGCCGGGTTGCTCGACGTGCTGTGGAGTCCGGCGTCCTACGAACGGCTCGTCGGCGGGTGGGGGTTGCGCGGGGAGGACGCCACCGGCGCGATCGAGTGGCTGATGGCCCAGGTGGTGAAGGCGATTCAGCCTGACGACGCTGACCCCTGTATAACCTCTGTGGAGTGACCGTAGTCTCCTCCCCAGCAATCGCTAAACCCCGCTCGAAAGCCAGCCGGCTGGCCGGACGCACGGCGGCGCGCCTGCTGCGCCTGCCGCCGCACACGGCGGATTTCACCGTGACCCGGGTGCGGGTGCCGATGCGCGACGGGGTGGAGTTGGTGGCCGACCACTATGCGCCCGCGACGCCCGACCCGGCCGGTACCCTGCTGGTCCGGTGTCCTTACGGCCGGGGCTTTCCGTTCTCGGCACTGTTCGCGGGGGTGTATGCCGCCCGCGGCTATCACGTGCTCCTCCAGAGCGTGCGCGGCACCTACGGCTCTGGGGGCGAGTTCACCCCGATGTCGCACGAGATCACCGACGGCGCCGACACCGTGGCGTGGCTGCGCGAACAGCCTTGGTTCACCGGTTCGTTCGGCACCATCGGGCTGTCGTATCTGGGTTTCACCCAGTGGGCGCTGCTGGTCGACCCGCCACCGGAGATGAAGGCCGCCGTCATCACCGTCGGGCCGCACGACACCAGCGGACCGCGTTGGGGGCCGGGTTCGTTCGGCCTCAACGACTTTCTCGGCTGGAGCGACCTGGTCGCCCGTCAGCAGGACCCGGCCCGGATCCGGCTGCTCATCAGGCAGCTCAACGCCCGCCGCGCGCTGGCGCGCGCCACTAGCGGACTGCCGCTCGGCGACGCCGCCCGCAAGCTGCTGGGCACGGGCGCGTCGTGGTTCGAGGACTGGTTGGCGCACACCGAGCCGAACGACCCGTACTGGTCGTCGATGCGGCTGCATCAGGCGCTGGAGCGCGCCGAGATTCCGGTGCTGCTCATCAGCGGCTGGCAGGACCTGTTTCTCGAGCAGACGATGACGCAGTATCAGCGCCTGCACGAGCGCGGCGTCGAGGTCGGGCTGACCCTCGGGCCGTGGACGCACACGCACCTGACGACCAAGGCGGCCCCGACCGTCATCCGCGAATCGCTGGACTGGCTCGGCAGCCATCTCGCGGGCCGCCCCAGCACCCGGCCCCAACCGGTGCGCATCCACGTCAACGGTGCGGGCTGGACCGACCTGCCGCAGTGGCCGCCGGCCATGCCCGAGGTGGTGCGATATCTGCAGCCCGGCGGCCGGCTCGGCGACACGGTGCCACCGGAAACCGCGTCGCCGTCGACGTTCACCTACGATCCCGCCGACCCGACCCCGACCATCGGCGGGCGGCTGCTCGCACCCGAAGGCGGCTACCGCAGGGACGACAGGCTGGCGCAGCGCCCCGACGTGCTCAGCTTCACCGGTGACCGGCTGCCCGCCGACCTGTACGTCGCCGGCACGCCGGTCCTCGAGCTGGCCCACAGCTGCGACAACCCGCACAACGATCTGTTCGTCCGGATCAGCGAGGTCGACGCCAAGGGTCGGTCCCGAAACGTCAGCGACGGATACGTCAGGGGCGCACCGGATTCCGCGACGGTGCGCATCGAGCTCGATGCGATCGCGCATCGGTTCCGCGCCGGATCACGCATCCGGGTGCTGGTCGCGGGTGGATCGCATCCGCGTTTCGTGCGCAACCTGGGCACCGACGAGCCGGTCCTGTCGAGCCGCCGACTGGTACCAGCCACCCATACGGTGCACCTCGGGGACGGCGCGTCGCGGCTGGTGCTGCCCGCCGGATCACGGCCGCCGTCAGCCGACTGAGCGGCGCACACGCTCGGCCACCTCGGCCAGCGTGGCGTCGTCGTGTACCGGCTCGGCCCAGCTCGTGTCGACCGGCAGTGACACCCAGCTGATGCAACCGGCGTAGTCGGGTGTGCGGGGCAGCCGCAGCGGCTCGGCCAGCGGGCTCGCTTGCACCACCAGGACCGTGAGGCGATGCTTGGGCCGAAAGTCGAGCCGATCGGCGCGCACCGATTCGTCGGTCCAGATATGCAGTGGCGCAATGTCTTCCAGCGCTTCGGGCTGGTTGACTTCGACCGCCGCGACGACGCGGGCGCCGGCGCGGATCACCACCGAGTCCTCGGTGCTGTCGGCGGCCGCGGCGTCGAGCAGTTCGCGATGCTCGGACCGCACCCGTTCGGCGTGGCTGTGCGCGACGGTCGGGAACAGCAGGAACCGCGACGCGGTGACCGCGAACCGCTTTTCGTGGATGCCGCCCTTGCGCAGCAGCACGGTCTGCCTGCCGTCGAGCAACGCGTGCACCGCCGCGCTCCACTCCTTGAGCGCGGGCCGGGTCACGGCGCCTTGGCGGCGAGGCGCGCCCGCACCTCGGGCCTGCGCAGCGGCGGCACGGTCTTGGGCGGTTGGCGTCGCGGCGGCAGCCCCGCCAGCAGCCGCGTGGTGGTTTCGGCGACCTCGGCGACCGCGGCCTCAAAGGCGTCGGCATTGGCCGCGGTGGGCCGGGTGATGCCGCTGACCTTGCGGATGTACTGGCGCGCGGCCGCCTCGATCTCCTCGGCGGTCGCGGCCGGCTGCAGGCCGCGTAGCTCGGTGATGTTTCGGCACATGGCTCCACGATATGTTCAGCGGCATGGTCACCTCAGAAACGCCGGACATCTTGCTCATCGACACCGTGGACCGCGTGCGCACGTTGACGCTCAACCGGCCGCAGTCCCGCAACGCACTGTCGGCTGAGCTGCGCAAACGCTTCTTCGGCGCGCTGGGTGACGCCGAGGCCGACGACGACGTCGACGTCGTGATCGTCACCGGCGCCGATCCGGTGTTCTGCGCGGGCCTCGATCTCAAGGAGCTCGGCGGAACCACGGACCTGCCCGACATCTCGCCGAAGTGGCCGGCGATGACCAAGCCGGTGATCGGCGCGATCAACGGCGCCGCGGTGACCGGTGGCCTGGAGATCGCGCTGTACTGCGACATCCTGGTCGCCTCCGACCAGGCCCGCTTCGCCGACACCCACGCCCGCGTCGGGCTGCTGCCGACCTGGGGGCTGTCGGTGCGGCTGCCGCAGAAGGTCGGGGTCGGGATGGCCCGGCGGATGAGCCTGACCGGTGACTACCTCTCGGCCGCCGACGCGCTGCGCGCGGGGCTGGTCACCGAGGTGGTGCCGCACGACGAGTTGCTGCCGACCGCGCGGCGGGTGGCGGCGTCGATCGTCGGCAACAACCAGCGGGCGGTGCGGGCGCTGCTGGCGTCGTACCACCGAATCGACGAGGCGCAGACGAACGAGGGGTTGTGGATCGAGGCGGCCTCGGCGCGGGAGTGGATGCGCACGGCCAGCGGCGACGACATCGCCGCCAACCGCGACGCCGTGCTGCAGCGAGGCCGCTCCCAAGTCCGCTGATGTTTTCCCCATTTGGATTCGGCGCGAGCGTGCGCGTCTGAGGGCGACACGCCGAGTTCTTTCGCGATTTCGCGCACGCTCGTAGGCTGCGGTCGTGAACGAACTGCACGAGTACTGCGGCAGCGACGAATGGCGACAGCTGATCCGCGAGGTGATCCTGCCGTGGGCGCTTGGCGAAACCGACCTCGGTGACAACGTGCTCGAGGTCGGCCCGGGTTACGGCGCCACCACCGACGTCCTCGGCCAGGTCGCCGCCCGGGTGACGTCGGTGGAGATCGACGACAAGCTCGCCGCGATGCTCACCGACCGCTTCGCCGACACCCCGTCGGTGAAGATCATCAACGGCGACGCGACGCAGCTGGCCTTTGCCGACCAAACCTTCACCGGCGCAGCATGTTTCACGATGCTTCACCATATGCCCACCGCCGAGCTGCAGGACCGGCTGTTCGCCGAGGTCGCCCGTGTGCTGCGGCCCGGGGCGGCACTGGTCGCCAGCGACAGCCTCGGCAGCGACGAGCTGGCCGCCGCGCACGAGGGCGACACGTACAACCCGGTGGATCCGACGACGCTGCCGGATCGGTTGGGCGCGGCCGGGTTCGGGGACGTCTCGGTGAAGACGACCGAGTTCGGCTGGGCCGCGATCGCCCGGATCCCCTGATCCCGCAGGCGCTGCGAGCGTGCGTAAACTCGCGAAAGAACCCGGCGTGTCGCCCGCAGACACGCACGCTCGCCGAAAAAGGGGGCGGCGCCGAAAAGCTACGCCGTGCCGGGGATCAACCAGCGGCCGGAGAACGCGCGCCAGCCGACGAACGCCAGCCTCAGCACCATGAACGTCGACAGGCCCGCCCAGATGCCCAGCAGACCCCAACCGAACGCCAGCGACAGCCAGATCAACGGCAGAAACCCGACCAGCGCGCTGGTCAACGTCGCGTTGCGCATGAACTTCGCGTCACCGGCGCCCAACAACACGCCGTCGAGCGCGAAGACGATTCCGGCAACCGGCAATTGGGCCACCATGAACCACCACGGCACCCCGATCGCGTCGAGCACCGACCGGTCGTCGGTGAACACCGCGGGAAACACCGACGCGCCGACGGCGAACACGATGGAAAGCACCGACGCCGCCAGCGTGGAGAAGATCGTCACCCGCCACGCCACCGATTTCGCGTGCGCGAGTTGACCCGCCCCGAGCGCGGCACCCACCAACGACTGCGCCGCGATGGCCAGTGAATCCAGCACCAGGGCAAGGAAATTCCACAGCTGCAGCACCACCTGGTGCGCGGCCACCGCGGCGGCGCCGAACCGGGCGGCCACGGCGCCCGCGGAGACGAAGCAGGCCTGAAACGCCATCGTGCGCAGGATGAGGTCGCGGCCCATCACGATCTGGGCGCGCAGTACCGCGGGCTGAATCCCCAACGGCACCTTCTCGACCAGCAGCGCACGGAAGAACAACAACGCCGCCAACCACTGGCCCACCACGTTGGCGACAGCGGATCCGGCCAGTTCCAGCCGCGGCATGCCGAGCCAGCCGTACACCAGCAGCGGGCACAGCACCGCCGATACCGCGAACCCGAACACGACGAACTTCAGCGGCCGCACGGTGTCCTGCACCCCACGCATCCACCCATTGCCCGCCGCCGACACCAGGATCGCGGGCACACCGGCAATCGCGATGCGCACCCACGACAGCGCTTCGTCGGCTATCTCTCCGCCGTCGGAAGTCCCGGCCAGTACCGACACCAATGGCACCGCGAACACCTGCACCACCGCGACGATGACCGTGCCCAGGCCGAGCGCGAGCCACGTCGCCTGCACCCCCTCGCCGACCGCCGCGGCGCGGTCGCCGGCGCCGAAGAAGCGGGCCGAGCGCGCGGTGGTGCCGTAGGCCAGGAACGTCATCTGGGAGCTCAGGGTCGTCAGGATCAGCCCACCGATCGCCAACCCGGCCAACGCCAGTGCGCCCAACCGGCCCACCACGGCGAGGTCGAACAGCAGATAGATGGGCTCTGCGGCCAACACACCGAGCGCGGGCAGCGCCAGCGCCGCGATCCGGCGACCGGAGGCGGCGGCGACCGGCAGATCGCCTTCGGGCTCAGCCAACTGCCGCGAGCAGCGCCGCGATGACCTCGTCCACGGTGCCGTTGGCCGAATAGCCCGCGGCGAACCGGTGTCCGCCGCCGCCGAACGCGCTCGCGACAGGAGAAAGATCGAAGGTCTTCGCTCGCATCGACACCGACCAGTGCGCCGGTTCGATCTCCTTTAACACCGCGGCGATCTCGGCCTCTTGGGTGGTCCGCACGATGTCGACGATGCTTTCCACTTCCTCCGGTCGGGCGTTGGCCCATTCCCGGTAGGGCACAACGGCATACACCAGGCCGCGCCCGCTCAGCGCGTCCGGCTCCAGGCGCGCCGAACCCAACACCCGCGACAGCATCGGCAGCCACGCGAACGGATGTGTGTCGAACAGGGCCCGGCTGATCGCCGCGTTGTCGACGCCCAGCTCGACCAGCCGGGCGGCCAGCCGGTGGGCGCGTGGGGTGGCCCAGCGGAACGAGCCGGTGTCGGTGGTCAACCCCGCGTACAGGCAGTGCGCGACGCCGATGTCGATCGGCTTACCCCAGACGTCGAACAGGTCGGCCACCAGCATGGTGGTCGAGTCGGCCGTCGCGTCGACGTAGTTGGCGCTGCCGAACAGCCGATTGGAGGCGTGGTGGTCGATGACCAGCACCTCGCGGTCCGGTTTGGCCAGCTCGGCCAATGCGCCGAGGCGGTTCACGCTCGGGATGTCGACGGTGACCACCAGGTCGGCGTCGCGGCGCATCGCGTCCGGGCTCACCAGTAAATGCCCGCCGGGCAGCGTCTGCAGCGACTCGGGCAACTCGGCCGGGGCGGCGAAGCTGACTTCGACGTCCTTGCCCGTCTGGTCCAGCACGAGCGCGAGGGCCAGCCCCGCGCCCATCGTGTCGGCGTCGGGATAGACGTGGCAGACCACGCTGACGCTGCCGGCGGCCGACAGCAGATCCGCGGCTTCCCGCGCGTCGACGAGCGGCCGCGCCGCGACGACGGCGTCAGTCATCTTGTCGGTCGCGGTCACCGGTGTCCTCAGGGTCCTGCGGGCTCCCACTGTCTTCCACCCCAGGGATACGGTACGGGTCCGCATCTCCTGCATGCTTGGCGCCTTCGCGAACCCGCGCCAAATCCTCGTCGGCAGCACGTGCCCGCTCGAGGAGCTCGGCCATGCGCACCGCCGTGTCTGGCACCGTATCGCGCTCGAAGGTCAGCGTCGGGGTGAACCGCACACCGGTGGCGGTTCCGACCTTGCTCCGCAGCACCCCCTTGGCCTTGTCCAGCGCCGCGGCGGCGCCGGCATAGTCGGGCTCGTCGTCGATGGCGCGACCCATCACCGTGTAATACAGCGTGGCGTCATGCAGGTCGTTGGTGACCTTGGCGTCGGTGATCGTGACCCCGGCCAGCCGTGGATCCTTGATCTCGTACTCGATCGCCGAAGCGACGATGGTCAAGATTCGTTTGGCCAGCCGGCGTGCTCGTGCCGGGTCGGCCATCTAGGACCTCTCTTTTTCGACCAGCTCGTATGTCTCGATGACGTCGCCCTCCTTGATGTCGGAGTACGTCAACGTCAGGCCGCATTCGTAGCCCTCGCGGACCTCGGTGACGTCGTCCTTCTCCCGACGCAGCGAGGACACCGTGAGGTTCTCCGCGACCACGACGTTGTCACGCAGCAACCGCGCCTTGGCGTTGCGGCGCACGACGCCCGAGGTGACCAGGCAGCCGGCGATGTTGCCGACCTTCGACGACCGGAAGATCGCGCGGATCTCGGCACGACCGAGCTCGCGCTCCTCGTAGACCGGCTTGAGCATGCCCTTGAGGGCCTTCTCGATGTCGTCGATCGCCTGGTAGATCACCGAGTAGTAGCGGATCTCCACACCTTCGCGGTTGGCCAGCTCGGTCGCTTTGCCCTCGGCGCGCACGTTGAACCCGAGGATGATCGCGTCCGAGGCCGACGCCAGGTTGACGTTGGTCTCGGTGATGCCGCCGACACCGCGGTCGATGACGCGCAGCTGCACCTCGTCGTCCACCTCGATGCCCATCAGGGCCTCCTCGAGGGCTTCGACCGTACCGGCGTTGTCGCCCTTGAGGATCAGGTTCAGCTGGCTGGTTTCCTTCAGCGCCTTGTCCAGGTCCTCCAGGCTGATGCGCTTGCGCGAACGCGCGGCCAGCGCGTTGCGTTTGCGCGCGTTGCGCCGGTCGGCGATCTGGCGGGCGATGCGGTCCTCGTCGACGACCAGCAGGTTGTCACCGGCGCCTGGCACCGACGTGAAGCCGATGACCTGCACCGGCCGCGACGGAAGGGCCTCGGTGACGTCCTCGCCGTGCTCGTCGACCATCCGGCGCACGCGGCCGTACGCGTCGCCGGCGACGATCGAGTCGCCGACCCGTAGCGTGCCGCGCTGCACGAGCACGGTCGCCACCGGGCCGCGGCCGCGGTCCAGGTGTGCCTCGATCGCCACGCCCTGGGCCTCCATGTCGGGGTTGGCCCGCAGATCCAGTGCGGCGTCGGCGGTCAGCAGCACGGCCTCGAGCAGCTGATCGATGTTGGTGCCCTGCTTGGCCGAGATGTCGACGAACATGGTGTCGCCGCCGAAATCCTCGGCCACCAAACCGTATTCGGTCAGCTGGGCACGGATCTTGGCCGGGTCGGCACCTTCCTTGTCGATCTTGTTGACCGCCACCACGATCGGCACGTCGGCGGCCTGCGCGTGGTTGATGGCCTCCACCGTCTGCGGCATGACGCCGTCGTCGGCGGCGACCACCAGGATGGCGATGTCGGTGGCCTTCGCGCCTCGGGCACGCATCGCGGTGAACGCCTCGTGACCCGGGGTGTCGATGAAGGTGATCAGCCGTTCCTCACCCTCGTGCTCGACGCTGACCTGGTAGGCGCCGATGTGCTGGGTGATGCCGCCGGCCTCCTCCTCGCCGACGTTGGCCTTACGGATGGTGTCCAGCAGGCGGGTCTTGCCGTGGTCGACGTGACCCATCACGGTCACCACCGGCGGACGGCTCACGAGGTCGGATTCGTCGCCGTCGTCCTCGCCGTAGGTGAGGTCGAAGGACTCGAGCAGTTCGCGGTCCTCGTCCTCGGGGCTGACGACCTGAACCTTGTAGTTCATCTCGCTGCCGAGCAGCTCGAGGGTGTCATCGCCGACGGACTGCGTCGCGGTGACCATCTCGCCGAGGTTGAACAGCGCCTGGACCAGCGCGGCCGGGTTGGCGTTGATCTTCTCGGCGAAGTCGCTCAGCGACGCGCCGCGAGCCAGCCGGATCGTCTCGCCGTTGCCGTGCGGCAACCGCACGCCACCGACGACCGGGGCCTGCATCGAGTCGTATTCCTGGCGCTTCTGCCGCTTCGACTTGCGACCGCGCTTGGGCGCACCGCCCGGACGGCCGAAGGCGCCGGCCGCGCCCCCGCGCTGACCGGGACGGCCACCGCCGCCGGGACGACCGCGGAAGCCACCTCCCCCGGGGCCGCCGCCGCGGAAGCCGCCGGCGGGTGCCG
>NZ_ATDN01000001.1 GCF_004014805.1 Mycolicibacterium elephantis DSM 44368 | reverse complement strand
GGATGACGGCGGGATAGCGCTGATGGGCACGATGACGATTTTGCGCTCCACTTATCCGCGGTTGACCCGCTCGGCGCGCCGGCCGGTGGATGTGTTGGGCCGTATCGGCGATCACATGCTGTTTTATCTGCGGGCGTTGGGCGGGATTCCGCACGCATCGGTGCATTTCCGCAAGGAGATCGTGCGGTTGATCGCGGAGATCTCGATGGGTGCGGGCACGTTGGCGATGATCGGCGGCACGGTGGCGATCGTCGGGTTTCTCACGTTGGCCGCGGGCGGGACGTTGGCGGTGCAGGGCTATTCCTCGTTGGGTGATATCGGCATCGAGGCGTTGACCGGGTTTTTGGCGGCGTTCATCAATGTGCGTATCGCCGCGCCGGTGGTGGCCGGGATCGGGTTGGCGGCCACGTTCGGGGCCGGGGTGACCGCTCAGTTGGGAGCGATGCGCATCAACGAGGAGATCGACGCGCTGGAGTCGATGGCGATCCGGCCGGTGGAGTATCTGGTGTCGACCCGCATCATCGCGGGCATGCTGGCCATCACCCCGCTGTACTCGATCGCGGTGATCTTGTCGTTTGTGGCCAGCCAGTTCACCACCGTGGTGCTGTTCGGTCAGTCCGGGGGGCTGTATGACCATTATTTCGACACGTTTTTGAACCCGATCGACTTGTTGTGGTCGTTTCTGCAGGCCGTGCTGATGGCGATCACCATCTTGTTGATCCACACCTACTTCGGCTACTTCGCCTCCGGTGGACCGTCGGGGGTCGGTGTGGCCGTCGGCAACGCGGTACGCACCTCACTGGTCGTGGTGGTCTCAGTGACACTGCTGGTCTCACTGTCGGTATACGGCTCCAACGGCAACTTCAACCTCTCAGGGTAGGGAAGACGTTGACGGACAAACACGATCAAACCCCACCGAGCGCGCCGCGCGATGTCGCGCGGCCCGTGGTCGGTCTCGTCACGGTGGTGGCGATCGTGGCGATCATCGGTCTGGCCATCGTGTTGTTCCGCGGTGACTTCACCAAAACCGTTCCCGTCACCGTCATCTCGGATCGCGCCGGGTTGGTGATGAACCCCGACGCCCGGGTCAAGCTGCACGGCGCTCAGGTCGGCACCGTCTCCGCCATCGAGTCGCTACCCGACGGGCAGGCCGCGATTCACCTCGCGATGGACCCCGCGGCGCTGGACCTGATCCCGGGGAACGTGCGCGTCGACATCGCGTCGCCGACCGTTTTCGGCGCGAAATCCGTTTCTCTGGTGCCGCCTTCGGACCCGTCGCCCCAATCGCTGCGCGCCGGCCAGGTTCTCGACGCCGACCACGTCACCGTCGAGATCAATACCATCTTCCAACAGCTGGTCTCGGTACTCAGCAAGATCGAGCCCGCGAAACTCAACGAGACACTGGGAGCCCTGGCCTCCGGTCTGAGCGGTCGCGGTGAGAAGTTCGGCCAGACGCTGTCGGATCTCGACACGATGCTCGCGAAGATCAATCCCAGCTTGGACAGCCTGAGTCACGACATCGCTGTGCTGCCAGAAGTCCTCGACGCGTATGCCGACGCCGGCCCGGACCTGGTCGCGATCGCCGACAGTTCGACGCGGTTGAGCGACACGATCGTCGAAAAGCAGCAGGAACTCGACAGAATGCTGCTGAGCGCCATCGGGCTGGCCGACGTCGGCAACGACGTCCTGGCCGCCAACCGGCCAGCCATCACAGAAGTGCTCGACCTCCTTGTGCCGACGACCGACCTGACAAACCAGTACCATCCCGCGCTCAATTGCGTTCTGGCGGGCATGGTCCCATTGGCCACGGCAGCACCGACACCGGTCCCCGGAGTCCTGCTGCTCGACTCCTTCGTACTCGGCTCCGAACGCTACCGGTACCCCGGGAACCTGCCCAAAGTGGCGGCCAAGGGAGGACCCCAGTGCGCGGGGCTGCCCGACGTCGGCTACGAAACGCGGGCGCCCTACGTCGTCAGCGACATCGACGCCAGCCGCGCACAGTATGGAAATCAGGGCATCCTGTTGAACTCCGACGCGCTCAAGCAGGCGCTCTTCGGACCGATCGACGGACCGCCCCGCAACACCGCACAGATCGGCATGCCGGGATGAGTGGTGTGGGCACAGCGATCAAGCTGAGTGTGTTCGCCGCGGTCATGCTGCTGCTGACCGCCGGGTTGTTCGTCATCTTCGGGCAGTACCGTTCAGGATCGGCGAACGACTACACCGCCGTATTCACCGACGTTTCGGACTTGAAATCCGGTGATTCAGTGCGGGTTTCAGGTATCCGCATCGGCACTGTCCGGGAGGTGTCGCTGCAACCGGACAACACCGTCCTCGTCAGCTTCGACGCTGCTACCGATGTCGTGCTCACCACCGGAACCAAGGCTGCGGTGCGCTACCTCAACCTGGTGGGCGACCGCTACCTCGAACTTCTCGACGGACCCGGATCGACGACGATCGCCCCCGCCGGCAGCCGGATTCCCGTCGAGCGGACCGAGCCGGCGCTCGACCTCGACCTCCTGCTCGGCGGCCTGAAGCCGGTGATCCGGGGACTGCACCCCGACGATGTCAATGCGCTCACCAACTCGCTGATCCAGATCCTGCAGGGTCAGAGCGGCAACGTCGAATCGTTGTTCGCCAAAACCGCATCCTTCACCACCGCGATCGCCGACAACGGCCAGACCGTCCAACAACTGATCGACAACCTCGACACCGTGATGGCCACCATCGCCAAGGACGGAGCCAAATTCTCCGGCGCGGTCGACCGCCTCGAGAAACTGATCACCGGCCTGGCCGCCGACCGAGACCCGATCGGCGAGGCCATCACCGCCCTCGACAACGGAACCGCGTCGCTGGCCGACCTGATGGGCGAGGCGCGGGCACCGCTCGCCGGAAGCGTCGACCAACTCAACCGGGTCGCCCCGCTGCTCGAAAAAGACATTCCGTTGCTGGACGTCTCGTTGCAGAAGACGCCGGAGAACTACAAGAAACTGGTTCGGCTCGGCGCCTATGGAAGCTTCCTCAACCAGTACCTCTGCGGGATCTCGGTGCGGGTCACCGATCTGCAGGGCCGCACCGCCCATTTCCCCTGGATCATCCAAAACACTGGAAGGTGTGGCGAGCCCTGATGTTGAAATACCGTGGCACGTCGCTCATCCGATCCGGATTCATCGGCGTGGTGTTGATTGTTCTCGTCATCGCCGTCGGCCTACAACCCGAACGGCTGTGGTCATGGGCGACGGCGATCAGATATCAAGCGCTGTTCACGGAGGCCGGCGGACTGGCGCCCGGTAACGACGTCAAGGTCTCCGGTATCACTGTCGGTTCTGTTTCCGACGTCACTCTGAGCAAGGGCAAGGCGCTGGTGACGTTCACCGTCGATGGAAAGGTCAGACTCGGATCCCAGACCACCGCGCACATCCGGACCGGAACGCTGCTCGGGGAGCGCAAGATGACGCTCGAACCGGCGGGTGAGGGTTCGATGAAGCCGGCCGACGTGATCCCACTGTCACGCACCTCGTCGCCGTACTCGCTGACCGAGGCGGTGAGCGAGTTCACCACGAACACGGCCGCCACCGACACCGCATCGGTCAACCACGCCCTGGACACACTCTCTGAGACCATCGACCGGATCGCGCCGCAACTCGGCCCCACCTTCGACGGCCTGAGCCGTCTGTCGCACTCACTGACCGGCCGCGATCAGTCGCTGGCCAGACTGCTCGAGAGCGCCGCCGATGTCACCGGTGTGCTGTCGGAGCGCAGCCAGCAGCTCAACACCTTGATCCTCAACGCCAACGACCTGATGGGCGTGCTCGAAGCGCGTCGGCACGCCATCGTCACCCTGCTGGCCAACACGTCCGCGGTCGCCCAGCAGTTGACGGGTCTGGTGCATGACAACGAACGGGAACTCGCACCCGCCCTGGAGAAGCTGAACTCGGTCTACGTCATGCTGGAGCGAAACCGCGACAACATCGCCGAGGCGCTCACCGGTCTGGCGAAATACCAGGTGACCCAGGGGGAGGCGGTCAACAACGGGTTCTACTACAACGCCTTCGTGGGGAACCTGCTGCCCGGGCCGGCCCTGCAACCGTTCCTCGACTACGCGCTCGGGTTCCGGCGCGGTGTGAACGCCGGCCAGCCGCCCGACAACGCGGGGCCACGCGCCGAGTTCCCTTTCCCGTACAACGGGATACCGGGGGGGTCACGATGATCGGACGCAAAACGCTGGTCACCGCAGTGCTTTTCACGCTGGTCGGTCTGTTCATCGCCGGTACCGCGGTTGTGGTCAGGGAGTCATTCTTCGGTCCGAAGACCATCACGGCGTATTTCACCTCCGCGACCGCGATCTATCCGGGTGACGAGGTGCGTGTCGCGGGGGTTCGGGTCGGCACCATCGAATCGATCGAGCCGGACGGTGCCCACGCGCGCATGCGGCTCTCCGTCGATCGCGACGTACCGATCCCGGCGGACGCCAAAGCCGTCATCGTCGCCCAGAATCTGGTCTCGGCCCGATACGTGCAACTCGCCCCCGCCTACGAAACCAGCGGCCCGACGCTTCCCGACGACGCGGTCATCGGTGTCGACCGCACCGCGGTGCCGGTCGAGTGGGACGAGGTCAAAGAGCAGTTGACAAGACTAGCGATCGAACTCGGCCCCAGCGGCGACATCTCGACGACCTCGGTCGGTCGATTCATCGACAGCGCGGCAAATGCCATGCACGGCAACGGCGACAAGCTGCGCGAGACGATCACCCAGCTGTCCCAGGTCGGACGCATCCTCGCCGACGGCAGCGGCAACATCGTCGACGTCATCGAGAACCTGCAGACGTTCGTCACCGCACTGCGCGACAGCAACACCCAGATCGTGCAGTTCCAGGACCGGCTGGCCACGGTCAGCAGTGTCGTCGACGCGAGCAGGTCCGACCTCGACGCGGCGCTCACGCATCTGGCCGAAGCGGTCGGGGAGGTACAACGGTTCGTCGCCGGCTCCCGGAACCAGACGGCCGAGCAGATCCAACGGCTCGCCGAGGTCACCCAGAACCTCGCCGACAATCGGCTGGCGCTGGAGAACGTCTTACACGTCGCGCCCAACGCCATCGGCAACGGCTACAACATCTACAACCCGGACACCGGAACCATGATCGGCGGATTCGCGATGTCCAACTTCGCCAACCCCGTGCAGTTGGTGTGCTCGGCGATCGGGGCGGTGAAGAACGCGACGGCAGACGAGTCGGCGAAGGCGTGCGCGGAATACCTCGGTCCCGCACTGCGATTGCTCAACTTCAACTATCTGCCGATGCCGTTCAACGCCTACCTGCAGAAGTCGCCGAGCCCGGGGAACCTGATCTACTCGGATCCCGCACTGGCCCCCGGCGGGCCCGGCGGAAGCCCACCGCCCCCGGAGGACGCGCCCGCGGTGTCGGCCTACACCGGCGCGGGTGACATCCCGCCGCCGACGGGGTGGAACACACCAGCCGGTCCACCCGGCGCCTACACCCCGACAGGACTACCCGCCGCGCCCCAGCCCGCCCTGTACCCGGGCGCACCGGTGCCACCGGCGGCCGCGCCGCGACCGACTTCGCTTCAAGACATGCTGCTGCCGGCCGAAGCGCCGCCCGCGCCGCCACCCACGGAAGGCCTGCCGCCGTCATGATCTGCACAAGGTCGGTCCGACGCATCATCGCCACGCTGTGCTGCGGGATGATCGCGGTGACCGGATGCTCCTTCGAGGGCGTGAACTCGCTGCCGTTGCCCGGCACCGTCGGTCGCGGACCGGACGCCGCGGTGTACCACGTTCAGCTCGCCAATGTTGGTTCGCTGGAATCCAATTCGCCGGTGCTCATCGATGACGTCGTCGTCGGCAGCATCGGCAAGATGAGGGTGCGGAACTGGCGAGCCGATCTCGAGGTTTCGGTTCGCCCCGACGTCGTCGTACCGGCCAACGCGGTGGCGACGGTGGGACAGACCAGCCTCCTCGGATCCATGCATCTGGCGCTCGACCCGCCGCTCGGCGAGGCGCCCCGCGGCAGGCTCGAGCCCGGATCGACCATCGGACTCGACAGGTCGTCGATGTATCCGTCCACCGAGCAGACGTTGTCGTCGCTGTCGGTGGTGGTCAACGGTGGTGGTCTCGGTCAGATGGGGGACATCGTCCGCGAGTTCAACGCCGCGCTCAACGGCCGCGAGAGCCAGATCAGGGACCTGTTGGTGCGCCTGAACGACTTCGTCGGCATGCTCGACACCCAACGTGACGACGTCAACGCGTCGATCGCCGCGATGAATCGGATGTCCGGCACGTTTGCCGCCGAACACGAGGTGATCACCGAAGCGCTGCAGCGCATTCCGCCGGCGCTCGATGTCCTCGTCAGCGAGCGCCCGCGGATCACCGAGGCACTGGACCGGTTGGGCCGATTCAGCGACACGGCAACCGGCCTGATCACCGACACCCGAGATGATCTGGTGCGCAACCTCGCCAACCTCGAGCCGACATTGCGCGCCCTCGCCGATGTCGGACCCGACCTGGGCACCGTGCTCGCATACGCGCCGACATTCCCCTACACGCAGAGCTTCATCGACCGCGCGATCCGAGGCGATTACATGAATCAATTCATCGTCTTCGACTTCACCATCCCGCGGCTCAAGCGAGGATTGTTTCTCGGCACCCGGTGGGGACAGGAGGGCGCGCCGCTGGTGCCCGCACCGGGGGATCCGTGGTATCTGGCCTACACCTACGACCCGCTGAAGGCGCCCATCACCGCTACTCCCACCGAAGTCGCCGAGTTACCGCCCCTGGTGGATTCGCCGGCCGACGTCGAAGCTGAAGGCGGTGGCTGATGCTGACGCGCTTCGTACGAAATCAGTTGATCGTCTTCGTGATCGCCGCTGTCGTCGGCGTTTCGCTGATGTTGTTCAACTACATGCAGGTGCCGACGCTGCTGGGGATCGGGCGTATCACGGTGAAGTTGGAGTTGGCGGGCACCGGTGGTCTCTACCGGTTCGCCAACGTGACCTATCGGGGTGTACAGGTCGGCAAGGTGGTGGACGTGCGCCCCACCCGTGACGGTGCCGTCGCGACGCTCTCGCTGGACAAGTCGCCGAGAATCCCCGCGACCGCCCACGCCAATGTGCGCAGCGTGTCGGCGGTCGGCGAACAATACGTCGATCTGACGCCCGACAACGGCGACGGTCCCTACCTCGAAGACGGCTCGGTCATCCCCGAAGAGCAGACGTCCATTCCGCAAGCGGTCGGCCCCATGCTCGATCAGCTCAGCGCACTGGTCGACAGCGTGCCCAAGGACAGAATCAGCGCACTGCTCGACGAGTCGTTCAAGGGCCTTGACGGAACCGGCTACGATCTCGGTTCACTGTTCGACTCCTCGGCGACGGTCGTCGGCGACGGCGACGCGGTGGCCGATCGGACGCGGACCCTGATCGACGACAGCCGTCCGCTGCTGGACGGTCAGGCGCAATCGGCCGATGCGATCCGCACCTGGGCACGCAGCGTGGCAGGCATCACCGGCCAACTGGCGGCCAACGATCCGCAGATCCGTACCGTGCTGGAGGTCGGCCCCGACGCGGCCGACGAAGCGTCGCGGCTGTTCAACCAGGTCAAGGCCACGCTGCCCGTGCTGCTGGCCAATCTCACCACGATCGGCAAGGTCGGCGTGACCTATCACGCGTCCCTGGAACAGCTGCTCGTGCTGTTTCCGCCCTACGTCGCCGCCACCCAGACCGTCGGGGTCTCGAGAAACAACCCGACCGGGATGGCGTTGGGGGACTTCACGATGGTGATGAACGACCCACCCGCCTGCACAGTCGGATTCCTGCCGCCCAGCGAGTGGCGTTCGCCGGAGGACGAAACCATCGTCGACACCCCGGACGGGCTGTACTGCAAACTTCCCCAGGATTCACCGATCGGAGTTCGCGGCGCCCGAAACTATCCGTGCATGGGACAGCCGGGAAAGCGCGCGCCCACCGTGGAGATTTGTGGGAGTGACCAGCCGTTCGAACCGTTGGCGATGCGCCAGCATCCACTTGGTCCGTACCCGATCGATCCGAACCTGATCGCGCAGGGAGTTCCGCCCGACGATCGGGTCGACTTCGGCGACCGCATCCACGCCCCAATCGAGGGCACCCCGCCTCCGCCGCCTGCCGAACCCGCCCGTGCGGACGATCCGGTTGCGACGCCGAGTTCGAACAGGTCAGGCGGATCGGAAGGACCATCGGTTGCCTTCGCCACCTACGATCCGCGAACGGGGCAGTACGCCACTCCCGACGGGATGGTGTTCCGCCAAGGCGATCTCGTCACCCCTGCGGGACCGCGGCCGTGGACGGAACTGTTGACGGCCGGCAGCCGATGATCCTCAACTGCCCGTCTTGACCAGCTTGAACGGCATGGTGATGAACACCGGCTTGCTCACCCCGCAGGCACCGCTGACACCCGTCGTCTGGTCCTCACCTGCCAACGTCGTCGACGTGGGGTCGGTCTGGCTGCCGTCCTCGATGACCGGGACGAACCGAAACACCTGAAGTCCCGGCGCCGCCGTGCCGTCCGGACACGGCACCCAATTCTCCACGGTGTGCTTGACGTACCAGACGCCGCCGGTCTTGTAGATCGGTGCGCTCCAACCGAAGTCACTGACCACCGTGCCCGTGCACTCGGTCGGGTAACTGCAGACCGTCGAGATCGTCCAGGTGCTGCGCAGGCTGTCCAGTTCGCGGAACCTGTCGTTGGTCTTGGCCCATTCGCCGTTCGACGTCGCGGTGTAGGTGCCGTTGAGGCCCCAATCGTCCTCGGAGGCGTGGGCGGTAGACGCGCATCCGGCGATGGTGAGCCCAAGCGCCAACGCCGTCGCGCATCCCGCCAGTTCGGAGATACCCAACACCAGCTCCTCACCAGCGACAGTTCAGCCAGAGGACCAAACCTAGCGGCCGTATCGGTACGGGGTTCGACCGCCGTCCGTTCAGCGGGATGGACGGCGCTTCCGCAGGCCTGTCCCGTCTGCAGGGATGCGTCTGACCGGGCACGCACCGAATCGGCGAGGATCAGTGCCGACCACTACGAGCCCGGAGACCGAAAATGAAAGCCGCACTGCTTGTCATCGCGTTCATCGCCGCAGCGTTGGTGTCTCCGGTGACGGCGCAGGCCGACACCCCGTACGGCAACTTCGAACTGCGCATCGACGGTCGATACGACTTCCACACGTGGTTGTGGGTGATCTCGCGGTGTGACGGGCAGTGCGTGACGGTTCAGGCGGTACCGCAGCCCATCGCGAAGGCCTTTCCGTACCGGGGGACCGCGCAGTTGGCGGACGGACGGTACACGCTGACGGTCGACGTACCGGATGGTTTGCGGTGCGGCAACGTCTATTACGGGCCGGTCATTCCGACCCGCGACGTCTATTCCTGGGATGCGACGACCCGGTCCGGCACGCTGGAATCCTCCTTCGCGGTGGGGTGTGACGGTGCTCCCGGCGGCACCTTCACCTACCCGTTTCAGCTCGTGCGGCTGTAGCCGCCGGCTTCGCGCAAATTCGCCACCCGCGGATCGAACTTTTCGAGGCCCGCCGTCGTGACCTTAGAAGGTCCGCCACGACGTTAGGGGTCGAGATGCGTGGTCGCGTGCAATCGGGTCTGGTGGCCGCGGTCACCGCCATCGGTGTCGTCACGCCGACGGCCGTCGTCCCCGCTGAACCACCGGCGTGGACGCCGCGCGCCGAGGTCCACGACGTGCGGCTGGCCGCGGCCGCGCCGCCCCTCGGCGCGATACCGCTGGCGTTCATCAACAACCAGTTCCAGTACTGCAGCGTCATCTGCCCCCACGTCGTGCAAGGGCTGGTCACGATACCTATCGCGCTGGTGATGACGCCGGTGACGTTCCTGGGCGCCCTCGGCGCGACGGGATCACCGCTGAGGGCGCTGGGTGCTGCCGCAGCGTCGGTGACCGGGGCGGCGAACGCCGCGCTGACGCCGATCATCGAGAACGACGTCTTCCGGGTGGTGCCGAAGGCGTTCAACAACCTCGAGGTCGCGGTGGTGGAGCTGTTCAACGTCGCCTCGGCCGTGTTGCGGCCGGGGGAGTTTCTGCAGGAGCTCAACACCGCGCGGACGAACATCCTGGCCGCGCTGAACCAGCCGCTGCCGCCACCGGTGCCGACCGAAACCGGCGCGCGGACGCTGCCGCAGGTGCTGGCCGTCGAGACGATCAGGGTCTTCGCGGCCGTCGTGTTCCAAGCCGGCGAGATTCTGCTGCTGGGCGTCGTCCAGACCGTCGATGCCGCCGCGCAGGAACTGGCGCTCTCGGGTGATCCGTTCGCGGCGATCGCGGCGGGGACCGCCCAAGCCGCCGAGAGCCTCGCCGTCGCCGGCGGCATCGTCCGCGACGCCGCCGACACCGCGATCACCAACGTGAGCGCCGCCCTGGCAGACCCGTTCCCGCGGGCGACAACCACCGCCCGCACGGACGACCCGCCGCAGCCGCGCCGGGAGGCAGCCGCATCCGACGCCGGGCCGACCACCGCCGAAACATCTTCCGTCGCAGCGACATCGGACGCACCGGACGACCCCCCGAAACCGGGGAAGCTGTCACAGATACTCGATCGGGCGGCCGACTTCGGCCGCGACGACGACCCATCCGTCGCAGCCGATCAACCCTCGCCGGAAGATTCCTCAACGTCCTCGGCAACGCGGTCCGCCCGCTCCTCGTCGGCGGCCTCACGCGATGAGTCGTCGGCGGAGTCTCCCCGTTTCTCGCCGGGCTCACTCGTCCGCGCGTCGACTTCGCCTGGTCGACCCGAGCGCTCGGCCGCCACCGGTGAGGAGAAGTCCACGGCCAGCGCGACGCCGAGGGCCGTGAAGAACGCGATGAACAACGCTCCACCGAGATAGGAGTTCATGGGCCCGCCCGGCGAGATGAAGCTGCCCGGCGGGCCGATGATCGTGATCGTCTCGATCAACTGCTCGACGGTGAACACCGCAGCGGCGATCCCCAACCACCGCGGAAACCGGTCCTCGTTGGCCGCCAAGAGGATTGGCGCGGCCACCATGATGTTGGCGATGGTGAGCATGGGCGCCGACATCGCCACGATGTCACCGACCGTGCGCGCGGTCGCCGAACCGAGCTGAGCAGGGTGCAGCGCGAACCCCGCGGTGAACCACGTCGCGATGAGCAACTGAACCAGCACCAGCGCCGAGCCGATCGTGAACACATATGCGGCGGGCCCCGTCAGCCGGTCACGGGCGTGGCCGAGCACCACCACCAGCGCGAGGCTTCCGAACGCCACCAGCAGCGCGTGCGCCCGCATCGCGGCCGCGTGCTCGTTCACGTGGGAGACGATGTCGTAGCCCGGCTGGCCGATGCCGGGCATGGCCGGAACCATCACCAGCGCGACGGCGAACAGCACCCCGAACGTGATACCGGCGATCATCGGTGTACGACGATCCATTGCTGCGCTCCCTACGGGCAATGGCGATGCGTTGGCGCGGCCGCCGGCGGACAATCGTCACCGACACCGTATCCACAAACGCGAATTCATCCACAGTCCGCGCGGCGTGTCACCGCAGGAGCCGGAATCGGTCGGCGCCGCGGCCTACTTTTCGGCGTATGGGAACCGAATTGCCGGCCGAGCGCCTGCAGCGTCGGTTGGGCACCGAGACCGAGTCCGACGCGGACGAGGGCCGTCCAACCGGCGACGGCCACCGACCCGACACCCTGCTGTCACGATGGCTGCCCGACACCGAAACGGACCGCGCCCCGAGCTGGATCACCGCCGTACGCGCGGACCCCGGCCGGGCCGGAGTCGTCGCGTTGGCCGCGGTGGGCATCGTCGCGGTCCTGGTGACGGTGTTCACCGTCGTCCGCGACAAGCCGCCGCCGGTGATGTCGGCGAACTTGCCTCCGGTGCAGATGGTTTCGTCGGGCAGCCCGACGCCGAGCGGCGCACCGGCGCCGGCTCAACCCGTCGTCGTCAGCGTCGTCGGGCTGGTGCACAAACCCGGACTCGTCACGCTGGATCCGGGGGCGCGGATCGCCGACGCTCTCGGCGCCGCCGGGGGAGCGCTCGACGGCGCCGACCTGCTCGGGTTGAACATGGCCAGACGCGTCGCCGACGGCGAACAGATCATCGTCGGTATCGCGCCGGCCCCCGGTGAACCGACCGCGATGGGAAGCTCGGTCGCCGCGGACCACACCGCCACCACCTCGACCGGCGCGAAAGCGCCCGCCGACGGTGCCGCCGCCCCCGATGCGGTCGTGGACCTCAACACCGCCACCGTCGAACAGCTCGACACACTGCCCGGCATCGGGCCGGTGACGGCGTCGGCGATCGTCGCATGGCGCGACGCCAACGGGCCGTTCAGCAGCGTCGAACAACTCGGTGACGTGGACGGTATCGGTCCCGCGCGGCTGGAGAAGCTTCGTGACCTCGTCCGTGTATGACGCCGATGGACTCCGGCCCCGATCGCCTCGACCTGCGCCTGGTGCCCGCGGCGCTGACCTGCTGGGCGGTGACGGCGGCCGGAATCCTTTGGCACGTCACTGGATTGGTCGCCGCGGCGATCACCGCTGTCGTGCTGACGGCGGCGGCCGGGTGGCTCGGTGATGGCCACCGCGGAGTCGACGCCGACCGCGCCGCGATCCGGGCGGCTGTCGTCGCCGTCGCCGTGGTCGGCGCGACGTACTCGATTGCGGTCGGGCTGCGGGTCGACGAGCAGCGCAGGCACCCGATCACCGCGCGGTACGGCACGGTCGCCGCGGCCGTCGTGACGCCGAGTGAAAGCCCTCGGGTACTGGGTGGCAACCGGGCGATGTTCCGCGGAACGTTGTCGACGCTCGACGGAAACAAGATGACCGGCCGGGTCGTCGTGTTCACCTCGGCGGTCGCGGTCGCAGACCTCTCGGCGGGCCAGCCCGCCGGCTTCCGCGCCAGGATCAGTCGGCCGACCCGTCGCGACCTGTCCGTCGCGGTGTTGTCCGCCACGGGCGAGATCGCCCGCGGGCAGGCGTCGCCGATCCAGCGAGCCGCACACGGGGTTCGCCGCGGTTTCGCCGACGACTCACGTCAGGTGCTGCCCGCCGACCAGGCCGCGATGCTGCCCGCGCTGGTGTTGGGCGACACCTCGTCGGTGAGTGCGCAGACCACCGCCGAATTCCGCGCGTCAGGCCTGACTCACCTCACCGCGGTGTCGGGGGCCAACGTCACCATCGTCTGCGGTGCTGTGCTGTTGGGCGCTGGGCTGATCGGTCCGCGGGCAGCGGTCGTGCTGGCCGGGCTGGTGTTGGTGGCCTTCGTCGTCGTGGTGCAGCCATCGGCCAGCGTGCTGCGCGCGGCGGTCATGGGCGGGATCACGTTGCTGGCGTTGCTCTCTCACCGGCGCCGCCAGGCGATGCCGGCGCTGGCGGCCAGCGTGCTGGTGTTGATGGCCGCCTCGCCGGAACTCGCGGTCGACGTCGGCTTCGCGCTGTCGGTGTCGGCGACGGCGGCCCTGGTGGTACTGGCCCCGTACTGGTCACGACGCCTGGTCGGCCGGGGGTGGCCCAAGCCGCTGGCCGACGCGGTGACCGTGGCCGTCGCCGCCCAGCTTGTCACCGCCCCGTTGGTGGCCGGGGTCTCGGGCCGGTTCAGCGTGGTCGCCGTCGGGGCGAACCTGGCTGCGGCCGCGGTGATCCCGCCGATCACCGTGATCGGCACCGCGGCGGCGGCGCTCGGTGCGCTCTGGCCGGCGGGCGCGCAACTGCTCATCCGGTTCACCGGGCCCGAGCTGTGGTGGTTGTTGCGGGTGGCGCGCTGGGCGGCGGCCGTGCCCGGTGCGTGGCTGCCGGTGCCGTCGGGCCTGCTGGGGGTCGTGACGGTCGCGGCGAGCGGCGTCCTGGGCACGCTTGCGTGGCGATGGCGGTCGGTGCGGATCGCGGTGTGCGCTGCCGCGATCTGCCTGGTGGCGTGGACGGTGTCGGACATGTCGGCCGGACATGACACGATCGGGGAGTGAGTCAAGAGGTTTCGCGGTTGCACCTGGTCCTCGGTGACGAGGAGCTGCTGGTCGAACGGGCGGTGGCGGCTGTGCTGCGTGCGGCCCGCAAGAGCGCGGGCACGGCCGACGTGCCGGTCGACCGGCTGCGCGCCGGGGAGGTCAGCGCCAGTGAACTCGCCGAGCTGCTCAGCCCGTCGTTGTTCGCCGACGAACGGGTGGTGGTGCTGGAGTCGGCGGGGGAGGCCGGTAAGGACGCGGTCGCCGTCATCGCCGCCGCGGCGGCCGACCTGCCGCCCGGCACCATGCTCGTCGTCGTGCACTCCGGCGGCGGCCGCGCCAAGGCCCTCGCGGATCAACTCAAAAAGCTTGGCGCACAGGTGCATCCATGTGCCCGGATCACCAAGCCGCGTGAGCGCGCCGACTTCGTGCGGGCCGAGTTCCGCGCGTTGAAAACCAAGGTCGACGACGACACCGTCACCGCCGTGCTCGACGCGGTCGGCTCGGACATCCGCGAGCTGGCGTCGGCGTGTTCACAGCTGGTCGCCGACACCGGCGGCGCGGTTACCGCCGCGGCGGTGCGCCGCTATCACTCGGGCAAAGCGGAGGTGAAGGGTTTCGACATCGCCGACAAAGCGGTCGTCGGCGACGTCGCGGGCGCCGCCGAGGCGCTGCGGTGGGCGATGATGAGCGGCGAGCCCCAGGTGGTGCTGGCCGACGCGTTGGCCGAGGCCGTGCACACCATCGCCCGGGTGGCCCCGCTGTCCGGGGACCCCTACCGGCTGGCGTCGGAGTTGGGCATGCCGCCGTGGCGGGTGCAGAAGGCGCAAAAGCAGGCGCGGCGGTGGTCGCGGGCGTCGGTGGCCGAGGCGATGCGCCTCGTCGCGGCGCTGAACGCCGACGTCAAGGGCGCCGCAGCCGACGCCGATCACGCGCTGGAATCGACGGTGCGCAAAGTCGCCGAACTAGCGGCGGACTGAAAAGACTGCAGAAGTAACGCGGCGGCGGCTCAGAGCTTGTTGAACGCGCGGGCCAACGCCGACTTGCGGTTGGCGGCCTGGTTCTTGTGGATGACGCCCTTGCTGGCGGCCTTGTCCAGCTGACGGCTGGTGGACAGCAGCAGCTCGCCGGCCTTCTCCTTGTCGCCGGCGTCGACGGCCGCCCGGAATCCGCGCACCGCGGTGTGAAGCGACGACTTCACCGACTTGTTGCGCAGCCTGCGCTTCTCGTTGGTGCGGTTGCGCTTCATCTGCGACTTGATGTTGGCCACGCGGATATTCCTTCGTAAATCTCGACTGGGTTGGGCAAGTCTGTGGGCGCCCGACCTACGGGCAGCGACTGCTCAGGGTACCAGCGAGCACCGCAAACCCCCAAAGCGAGGCCCGCTGGCCTGCCGCTATGGGTCAGCTGGGCTTCACGCCGACGCCGGGGTGCACCTCGACGCGGTGCAGGTCGTCACCCAACTCGATCTGCCGGTCGAACGCCGAGGCGGCCAGCGCGCGCCACTCGTCCTCCTGACCCGGTTCAATCGCCGGGACGTAGTGGGTGAGGATGAGGATGCCGACCCCGGCGCGGGCCGCGGTCGCCGCGGCCTCCTCGACCGAGGAGTGGTAGTCGCAGATGTCGCGCAGGCGCTGCATCGGCAGCGCGTCGATCAGGTCTTTTCGGATCACCGTGTGCACAAGCGCGCCCGCGCCCGCGGCCAGCTTGTCGAGGCTTTCGCACGGGACGGTGTCGCCGGCCAGCACCACCGACGCGTCGGCGTGCTCGACGCGGAAACCGATCGTCGGGGCGACCGGCCGGTGATCGGTCGGGGCCGCCGTGATCGTCACGCCGTCGTGGTTCCACACCACGCCGTCGGTGTACTCATGCACCTCGACCGGGGGCGGGGATGTCAGGTCGTCATGGTGTGCGATCCGGTAGCCGATGTCGAAGCCGAACGCTTTGAGCGTGGCGTCGACCACCTCGGCGGTACCCGGCGGTCCGATGATCGGAAATGGCGGCTGGTCGGGGGTGAACGTGGTGACCCAGCGGCTGATGATCAGGTCGCCCAGGTCGGCGATGTGGTCGCTGTGCAGGTGCGTCAGCAGCAGCGCGGCCAGCCCGTTGGCGCCGGCACCCGCGGCCGTCATGCGCTGCTGCACGCCGCGACCGCAGTCGATGAGGAACGTCTGCCCTCCAGCGCGCACCAGCGTCGACGGGCCCGCCCGGTTCGCGTCGGGAATCGGACTTCCAGTTCCGAGCAGCGTCACCTCGATCATGGCCCCACATATACCTGACGGTTGTGTCAAAAGTGCGCTATTGGCTCGATCGAAATCCAGTGTGGCGACGAGCAATTCATGATCACCCTCGACGGACCGCTGCACAGAGCGCTCGTGTCGCCGCTTTCACGTGGGCTGTTTCGGGCGGTGCCGCGGCCGTGACACGCGGCCGCGATTTTGGGACAGCAATGCCAAAACCTTTCGCGTTTCGTCCCTCCGACCTAGCCTGATGTGAGGAAGATCACTGAAACGGAGGCATCGATGCGGATCGCGGACGTATTGCGCAACAAGGGTGCGTCGGTGGCGACCATCACCCCCGAGACTTCGGTCGCGGGGCTGCTGACTGAGCTGAGCGTGCACAACATCGGCGCGATGGTGGTGGTTTCGCCGGATGGTTTGGTCGGCATCGTGTCCGAACGCGACGTCGTGCGCGCGTTGCAGAAACGAGGCGCCGAGCTGCTCCCACGGCCGGTGTCAGAGATCATGTCCACGCTGGTGGCGACCTGTTCACCCAATGATTCGGTGGACAGCCTCAGCGCGCTGATGACCACCAACCGGGTGCGTCATGTCCCGGTGATGGAGAACGGCCGACTCGCCGGAATCGTCAGCATCGGCGACGTGGTCAAGACCCGGATGGAGGAGCTGGAGGCACAGCAGGAGCAGCTGGAGGCCTACATCACCCAGGGCGGCTGATGCCGTTCGCCATCGACGTCCGACCCCCCCGAAAAGCCGATATCCGGCACTTGGCCGGCACGTTGGGCCGCGCCTTCTACGACGACCCCGTGATGCGGTGGATGCTGCCCGACGACCGCCGTCGGGCCGGCGGGTTGGGGCGGATGTTCGCGGCCATGACGCGCCACCACTTCCTGGCCGGCGGCGGCGTCGAGGTCGCGCTCGGCTCCGACGGCATCGGCGCGGCCGCGCTGTGGGACCCGCCGGGGCGCTGGAAGCAGTCGCCGGTCGAAGAGCTCCGGATGATGCCCGGCTTCCTGCTCGCGATGGGCACAGGTGCGCGCCGCGGACGCCAGATCTCCGAGCTGATGAAGGAACGTCATCCCGAGGAGCCGCACTGGTATCTGGGGGTAGCGTCCGGCCGCCTTACCTTGGTTGACCTGGCCTTTTGGCCCGGCTCGTCGAGGATACCACGAAGCACAGCGCACTATCCCTAGAAACCCGCTCGGGTTACCCTTTGCTGGTGACCAACCTGCCCGAACTACTAGAGTCCTGGCGGCTCGCCATGCGCGCCGAACACAAGGCACCCGGCACCGTCCGCACCTACACCGCCGGAATCACCGCATACCTACGCTGGTGCGCAGCCACCGGCCGCCCGGCGGTCCTCACCGCCGAGGCCGCCCGAACCTTCATAGCCGACATGCTCGCCGCCGGAGCCCAACCAGCCACCGCGCACGCCCGCCACAAAGCGCTACGCCGATTCACCGCCTGGCTCACCGCCGAGGGCGAACTCGACGCCGACCCGCTCGCCGGGTCGCGGCCGCCGCGCCTCGACACCAAACTCGTCGACGCCCTCACCGACGACCAGCTCCGCGCCCTCATCGCCGCCTGCCACGGCAAAAAGTTCGTTGACCGCCGCGACGAGGCCGCCGTGCGGTTCATGGCCGAAACCGGCTCACGCGCCGCCGAAACCCTCGACATGACAGTGGGCGACGTCGACCTGGCGCGCGGCCTGGCCGCGATCCGACGCGGCAAAGGCGGCAAAGGCCGCACCGTGCCGTTCGGTGCGCAGACCGCCGCCGCCCTCGACCGCTACCTACGCGCCCGCCGCCAGCACCGGCTCGCCGACACGTCTGCGCTGTGGCTGGGCGGCGGCGGCAAAACGTTCGGCTACCACGGACTCGACGACGCGCTGAAACTCCGCGCCCGCGCCGCCGGAATCGACGGGTTCCACCTGCACCGGCTGCGCCACACCGCCGCAACCCGATGGCTGGCCGCCGGGGGTTCCGAGGGCGGCCTGATGGCTGTTGCGGGGTGGGCGCGCCGCGACATGATCGACCGCTACACCGGGGCGAGCGCGGCCGAGCGGGCCGCCGCCGAGGCGCGCACGCTGGGGCTCGGCGACCTGTAGAGGCCCAAAGGTTTCACTGGCGCTGCGCAATTCGTCAGCATCTAGATAGCGTCTAGACGCTGACGGCCCGGCCAAGATCGGGTTGATAGCACGGTGTTCAACGGGGACCGCTACTACACCACTTTGCCGCTTGCACACAGCATCGCCGACACAAAACCATGTGTCCCGTCCGCTGTGCTACACATGTTTTCAACCCGGCGGCCGCGCTATAAGACCTAGCTCACGAACCTTGGCGCGGACCCACCGACCGGGCTGGCTGCCCCGCCGCAAGCGGGGTGGGACGATCGGTTGTGCCGCAAGCAATCTGATCGGCCAACGTCATCTGACCCGAGTCGTGGGTGGTCGCAGATGAGAGGCCGGTCCAAGCGACGAATGACGCCTTGGATCGGAGCCCTTGAAATGTCGAAACTCACACCCGCCCAACGAGTTATGCGCGCACGCATCGCCGCCTTCGAATCATGGGCGCGCACACCGGACCGCGCAGCCCGCACCGCGAAAGCCCGCGCCGCAGCCGCAGCACGCTTCGAACGCCTCGCCGACCCCGAAGGTGTGCTACTGCCAGCCGAACGCGCCAAACGCGCAGAAGCACTCCGCAGAGCCCACTATCAACGCATGGCGTTCAAGTCCGCGCAGGTCCGGCGGCAACAAGCCACCGCCTAAAAAGAGCGTCGCCGCCGAGACCCACCAGGCCCCGGCGGCGACACCGCTCACGAAAACAATTCCCGCAACTCTCACCAGGAGTCTAGGAATGCCCCAACATGACAGACCATACCGCAGCCGTCGAGACACAACTCATCTGCGCCGCAGACGTGCAAACCCCAACCGCGCAAGCCATCGCCGCCTTCCAGCAGCGCGAAGCTGACTGGACATTCGACGCCGACGACATGACCGAAGACGAAATGCTCGAAGCGTTCGACGCGCTCACCGGCCGCAACACCCGCCAGCATCCGCTCGATTCGTACAGCGCCAACCCCGCCGCGCAAGCCGCAGTCACCGCCGGACTCAAACAGGCTGCGACGCCGAAACCGGCGCTACGCCTCGTCAAAGCGTCCAACATCGCCGTAGCCGTGACTGATTGGGCGTGGACGCACAACGGAGCCGGACGCATCCCAATTGCCGCGCTGACCCTGTTCGCCGGGCGTCCAGCCGCCGGAAAATCAACGTGCGCACGGTGGTTCGCCGCCGGATGGTCGGCAGGCACCCTGCCCGGCCACTGGGAAGGCCAACCCGTCAACGTCGCCTACATCGCCACCGAAGAACACTGGCAATCCGTTGTGGCACCGTCACTCAAGGCCGCCGGGGCCGACATGGAACGCGTTTTCTTCGTGCAGCGCGGCGACGACCCCGCCACCATCAAAGCCGCCGCCGACGAAGCCGAACTGACAGCCATGTTCGCGCAGCACGACATACGGGTCGTTGTGCTCGACCCGCTCATGTCGACACTGACCAGCGGCGCAGACCTGTACAAGTCCAACGAGATACGCGACGCCCTCGACCCGTGGGTGCGGATCGCCGAAAAAATCTGCGGCGTCGTGCTTGGCGTCACGCACCTTGTGAAAACCGCCACCAGCGGCGATATCGTCGCCGCGATCAACGGCAGCTCGGCGTTCGGCGAAGTAGCGCGCGCTGTGTTCGGATTCGCTGTCGACCGCCAAACCGACGACGGCACCCGCATCATGTCGCAGGGCAAGAACTCGGCCGGGCCCGCCGGGCTGAACCTCACCTACCGCATCGAACCGGCGGCGTTCGTCGCCGACGACGACCGCCGGGGCGAGGTCGCCCGGTTCGTCATGGGCGACCCCACCGAAACGTCCGTGAGCGACCTACTCATGGCCGAAGGGAAGCAGCAGCGCCCCATGTCGGCCGGGCAATGGCTCGACGCCTGGTTCGACACCCACCCCGACACGGCCTGGCTCCCAGTGGCCGAGGTCGTGTCGGCCGGACAACGGTTCGGCCACACCGAGAAAGCGCTCGCCCTCGCGAGGGACCGCCGGGGATACCGCACACACAAGGACGGGCTGGCCTGGCACTGGGGCCGTTCCGACGCGAAACCGTTCAACGACACAGGCGGGCCGATTCGTCGCGGCCCCGGCGGCCGGTTCACAACAACGGAGCCGACCTCGTGAACGAGCACAGCAAACAAATCTGGCGCGTGTTCGGCCGCCGGGTCGATGAGTGCCTTACCGGAGGAAATGAGTGAGTGAGTGCCTTCGGTGCCACCAGGCCTTTTATCGGAATTTTATGAGTTTCTTCCGTTCTTCGGTGACACCTATTTTCGCAGCTCGCACCGAAGGCACTCACTCACTCAGTCTCGACACAAGGAGCACATGAGCCGACTGGGAACTACCAACCCGCCAGCAAACATCCCCAAGGTTGAAAGGAACCACATCGAAGTGAACGACACGACTGCCGCGCTCCTGCAAGCGATAGCCGCCGAGCCGTGCCCCGACTGCACCGCGCACGTTGAAATGCGCCGGGTCTCCGACCGCGTCCTCGTCGCCAACGTGATGCACGACGGCACCTGCCCCTGGTATCGGCAGCGTGTGCTCGCCGGGGTGCCGCGCCGGGAACGCCGCCGGATGCGCCGCCACGGAAGGGCAGCCGAATGAGCGAGAACATGCCCCCCACCCCGGCGGCCGCCGAATGGGTAGCCGTGCCCGGCTGGCCCGGCTACGAAATCGAGCTGCGTTGCGGCGCGGTGCGCAGCCTCGACCGGGTCGTGGTCGAGCGCAGCACCGGCAAGCACCGGCGGCTGACGGGCGTCGAACTGGTGCAGGTGCGCGACGTTCGAGGGCATCCGCAGGTGACGCTGTCGCACCGGGGCCGCCGCAAAGCGTTCCGCGTCGAGCGTCTCCTGGCCGCCGCCCGCAGCAGGTGCGGCTCGTGACCCGCCGCCGGTTGCGTGTCGACGAGCTGCCACGCAACGCCACACTGCGCGACTACTTGGCGGCTCACCGCGCCGACGTCGAGGACCAGGCCGCCGAGCAGAGCCGCACCAAGCGCCGCGAAGCCGACCGCCGCTACCGGCGGCGACGCAACCAACAACGCAAGGAAGGACACACCGCATGACAGATGCAGATGACCGGCGCGACCCGCTGCGCGCCGCGTTCGACGACTACCAGCCGCCGCCCAAGGAGCTGCCCAACCCCCGCCCGGCGGCCGACGTCGAGCGCCTGGCCGGACAAACCGTCGACGTGACGCATTACAGCGTCGACGCCGACGGGATCACCAGGCACCACGAGCGCGTGACTGTCACGCGCCCGATCACCGCTGAATCGAAAGGACCGCAGAATGACCGCTGAAACCCGCGCAGACGCGCCAGAAACCGGCGACCAGCCCGATACCCCACCCGACACGGATACGGCCGCCACGGACACGCTCAGCGCCGACACGGACACCCCGGCGGCCGACGACGCCCAGCACCAGGACGACGGCGGCGACGAGCACCAGGACGACGGCGACGACGGCAACGTCGTCGGCCGCCGCCTTAAGAAGCTGCGCCACGAAAACGCGACGCTGCGCCAACGCGCCAAGACCGCCGAGGCCACCGTGGAACACCTGCAGCGCCAGTCCGCCGACAAAGCGATCAAGGCCGCCGGGCTCAAACCTGCCGCCGTGTGGGCCATCGCCGAACTCGCCGACGTGCTCGACGGCCGCGGCGGCGTCGACGACAGGAAACTCGCGGCCGCGATCAAGCAAGCCGCCGAGCAGCTCGGCGTCCAACCACCCAAACGCCGCACACCGCGCCCCGGCGCGGGCAGCCCACTACGGTCCGGCGCAGGCATCCCCGAAGGCAAGCCACGCGGATTCGCCGACGCATTCGCACCAGCACACCGCAACAACACATAACGCGCGACACGACAGGCCCGGCCCGGCGGCGACGCTAGACTTGTTGCTGCTGGGCTGGCCTGGTCGCCGCCCGGCACTGTGCGAGCCCCGGCGGCCGCCGATCACCTTTGTTGATCCGCGCGCCGAACCGTGCGCGCCGCACGAAAGAGCCACAATGACCCTCATCACCACCACCACAGCCGATAAGGCGTGGGCCCCCGACGTTCACACGTTCGCGGCCGAAGACGTCACACCCGACGCGTTGATTCTGCGGACCGCGACCGTCTCCGGCGAAATCGACGGCGACGAACCGTCGTTGCGTGTCGCGTACGTCAGCGACGCCGACACCGCCGACTACGTCGACGAAGGCGCAGAAATCACCGAGGACGACCCGGCCCTCGACGAAGTCACCATTCAGACGAAGAAAATCTCGCGCTTGGTGCAGGTGTCCTCCGAGCAGCACCGCAAGCCCCGCACCGCCGAGCAGCTCGCGCACTCCGTCGCCCGCGACCTCGTCGCCAAAGCCGACCGCAGCTACTTGGGCGACGCCGACCCGGTCGGCCTGCTCAACGCCGCCGGTGTTGTCGACGGCGGCGCGATCGGCACCAGCCTCGACGCCCTAATCGACCTCGTCGCCCAGCTCGAAGCCAACGGGGCCACCCCCGGCGCGATCGTCCTCGACCCGCTCGGCTGGGCAGAGTTCCGCAAACTCAAAGTCGAAACCGACTCCAACGCAAGCCTTCTCGGCGCAGGCACCACCGACGCCCAGGCGCTCGTCCTGTCGCTGCCCGTCCTGCGGTCGCGGTTCATCCCGGCCCACAGCGGGCTGGTCGTCGACCCCGCCGCCATCGCCGCCGCCGTCGGCCCCGTCCGCATCGCCACCAGCGAGCACGCGCTGTTCGCCAGCGACAGCGTGCAAATCCGCGCAACGTGGCGCATCGGCTGGAAACCTGTACGCGCTGATCGGCTGGGCAAGTTCACCATCGGCGAGGCTGGCAGTTAAAGCAGCTTGTCGGGTGCGCGGCCCGCGCCTTCCCTTTTGGTGGTGCGTGAGTCAAGGCGCGGGAGCACCCGGCGGCGCGGAGCCGAGGACCGGCCGCACCGTTCGCCCGGTGGCGACAGGTCCGTCCGCGTCGCGGCCGACCGTCGAGTCATTAGCGTGCGCTCGACGGTCGGCCACACCGCACCGGCCTGGCCGTCGTGGCCGTTCCTCGACGGCCAGGCCAACACCCCAGGGGGTAGCCCCCGCACCCCCCCCGTCCCGCACCTCGACGGCTTAGGCGGGCTTCCCTCTCCCAGCCTGAAACATGTTGACCTATTGGAAGGTTCACCCATGACGAATACGCCCGATACTGAGGTTCCCGACGGTTTGAAATGGTCGGGCCGCCGCTTGTGGTTGGCCGTCGTCGACGACTACGACGAGTTGACCCAGCACGAGACCGCCCTGTTGTTGCAGGCGTGTCGCACGGTCGATCTGCTCGACCAGTTGCAGGCCCGGTTGGATGCTGACGGCGCGATCGTCGACTCCCCGCAGGGGTTGAAGGCGCACCCGGCGGCCGCCGAGTTGCGGCAGCAGCGGATCACGTTGGCGCGTCTGGTTGCGGCGCTCGGCTTGCCTACTGGTGTCGTCGAGGACGGCGACGAGCAGAAGAAGCGGCAGCGCCGGTCGGCGCGTGGCGTGTATCAGGCGAATGTGGGTGCGCCGTGAGACGCCGCCGCGACCCCGAGCAGGTCGACCCCATCGCGGTGGCTGCGGCGACGCCGGACGCGCCGTTTGACCCCTGCGAGTTGTTGACGTTCGACGGGGTGCAGTGCGGCTCGTGGGAGGCGCTGGCGGCTATGCAGGCCGCGCGGCGGGACCAGCTCGGCGGGGGGCGTGTCGATGCCTGAAATCGGTTTGACGAATTTCACGCCGTGGAGCCACCCGCGTCTCGCGCAAATTGCTGCATGGATTGCAGCAGGCAATCCGTATCCGAGCCCAAGCCGGTGGCCCAACTCGGCGGCCGACGACTGGGGGTTGCCGGACCCTCCCGACAGCATTCGCCGCTTCTGGGGTGCCAGATACGTGCAGTATCACACCGGGCCGCCGGGGCCGGATGGTTTCGACAACCTGGCCCCGTTCGACGTTTATGAGTCCACGGAACCTCTTGACGACCCCGTCAGGCCGAAAAGGGCGGCTGCGCGTGCAGCGGTGCGGCCAGCCCGCCCAATCTTCGCCCCCGGTGTCGTCGCCCATGCCGCCGAATACCCTGCCCGCTATCAGCGTTTGTTCTCTGAGTCGGCGGTCATTACTCACCTAAGCGTGTGGGCCAACCCACGGCTGACGGATCATCCACCCGGCCGTCAACATGCGATTTACTCGGATCGCGGCACGTTCTTTCAGTGGTCCGCAGAGTTGGCTACTCCGGTTGTCGTTGATCCCGGCGCGGTGCTGATCCTCGACACGGCTGGCGTGTTGGACGTGATACCGGCAGCGCCCGGCGACCCCACCTATGTGCCGGTGGCGTCGACGTATCCGGTTGGTGTGTTCGCTGATTGGGGGATCGGCTTCGAGGTCACCAGCGGCGCGATCATTCGAGACGTTGCGGTCGGGTCGGGTGAGGGCAACTTTTACGGCGGCGGCGTGTATTTGACGCCGATGAGCACGCTTCGGCATCGCGCGATCGTGACGGCGGCCAATGTTGTTGGCTTGCCGAACAATCGGGGTGTTGGCTGCGGTGTGCACGGCTCGGATGACGAGTTCACCGACGGCGTGTTTTGCACGGTGGATTCTGCTGCGGCGTCGAACCCGCCGTCGTGCGAATTGTTCGTCAAGGCCGGGGCGTCGATCACTGCGGTGGCGTCGTCGAACGATGACACCGACAACAACACGAAGATCGAATTGCGGCCGTCCCTGTCGGGCGGGGTGTGGACGTACACCGTGTTTAAGGACGGTGCGGCGTCGTGCGCCTGGACTGACAGCGAGCACGTGGTGACGCCCGGCGTGTTTACGTGTTTCGCGTTTCAGCATCGCCGCGCGTCTGGTGTCGAGTTGTTCTCTGATGGGATAAGGGATTTCACCGCCCAGGACTACTAAGACAAGCGAACGCCCGGCCGGGAGGCTGGCCGGGCGTTCGTGTCGATGAGCGTTACGTGCGCGCCACCACGCTGTCGGATAAGTGCGCCGGGTCGATGACGTACTCGGACTCGCCGCGCACCTTGTCGCCGATGTACGCGAGCAGCCAGCCCGGCTGCGCCGTCACCTTGTAGACGTTGCCGACGCCGCCGCCGAGGTTGCGCGCGGCGAACCAGCGGGCCTGCTCGTGGTCTGCGGTCCACGACATGCCGAATCGGCGCTCAGGGTGGCAGCCCCGGTAGACAGTGACCGGGTGCGCCGGACGCTCTGCGGGGGCCGTGTTGTGCGTGTATCCGGCCTCGGTGAACAGGTCGACCCAAACGTCGATCGCGTCGGCCGGGAACTCGCACAGCGACCACACCTCGGCGACAGCGCCGGGATACGCGGATAGGTCGACCGCCCCAGCGAGCCACAGGTCGTGCAGCAGCTTGGGTGCGTCGTTGCGGCCCACATGCCCGCACGCCGTCGAGAACTGCTCGGCGGTCAACTGGCCGTCGTAGCTGTAGCTTCCGGCCGTGTCGATGTGCAGGCCGGAAATCCACCACGGTTCGCGCCGCATCTACCGTGTGCCCCTTTCGTCCGCGCGCCCCACGTTGGCGGGGTGGCGTTGCTTGGCAGCCTCGCGCGCCCACTGCTCGACCTGGTTGGCTGCGTCGAGCAGCGCGAGCGCGGCCGCGCGTGCTTCGTCGAACGTCAACGGTCTGCGTTCGGGCAGCGACACATGCACGCCGGGGTGTTCGCCGTCGGTGTCGAGGATCGCCCCGGCGGCGGTCACAGTGCAGGATGCGCGCACTGCGACCGCATCGGCTGCGCACTGGTCCGGCGCGAACACGACCCGGCGGCCCTCGTCGCCCGGTGGCCGGTAGTCGACGCAGAAGTCGCACACCCGGTCGGGGCTGCGGGTGGGCACGGTGCAGTAGCGGCAGTTGACGGTCGACGGTTGTTGCATGGTGTCTCCTTGTCCCGGCGGCCGGGGTTAGCTGACCCGAAGATACCTACACGCACAGCGTTTGGCGTTGCTGCTGCACCGCGCGTTAAAGCACAGCGCACACGGCGCGAATACCGCACTGGTATCTGGGTGTGATCGGCAGCGATCCCAGCGTGCGCGGCGGCGGGTTCGGGCGGGCCCTGATGCAGTCCCGACTGGATCGGGTCGACGCCGAACACGCGCCGGCCTACCTGGAGTCCAGCAACCCCGACAACATTCCCTACTACCAGCGGTTCGGCTTCGAGGTCACCGGCGAGATCACCCTGCCCGACGGCGGCCCGAAGATGTGGCCCATGTGGCGCGATCCGAGATAGGGCACCCACCCGCGAGCGGCGAGCGTGCGCAAACTTCGGGGTTTTACCGGCGTGTCGCCCTCAGACACGCACGCTCGCCCAAGGAAAAAAAGTGGGGTGTCAGCTCCAGGAGTACTCCGCGCGCAGCCGCGCGGCCACCAGGTCGAACTTCGCGCGTTCGAGGATCGCGCCCTCCCGCCGGATGCCTTCCTCGGGCACGTCGATCACCCGGTCCAGCCGCACCCAGCTCTGCCTGCTCTCGTAGTCCCACGAGCCGCTGCCGATGGCCACCCAGTTTGGGTCGTCGCGGTGATGTTCCTGGCTGGACAGCATCAGCCCCAGCAGCGTCGACCGGTCGCGCCCGACCACCAGTACAGGACGGTCTTTGCCCTGCGTCGGGTCGTCCTCGTAGACCACCCAGGTCCACACGATCTCGCCGGGGTCGGCGCGGCCGTCGAGGTCCGGGGCGTAGACCAGCTTGCGGGCCCGCTGGGCGGTCGGCACGAAGTTCTTGCTGACGGGCCGGCCTGTCGTGATCGCCGGGGCTTCCTCGCGCGAAGTGCCCGCGATCGCCTCCAGACCGATCCGGATGCCCTGTTGGAGACCGCGCTGCACGGTCTCGGATTGACCGATCTGACGGATGAATCTCGGCGCCTCGTTGAACACCAAATTCTCCGCAAACCTCTGAAAGGTCTTCCACGGCGGAGCCATATTGCCGAGCATAAGCCAAGGCGCACAGCCGCGATTGTGCTGACCGGCGCCTCCCTGGATACCCTGGTAGTCGACATAGTCCGCCTCGCCAGGAGATTCCCATCAGCAGCTTCGCCGACCAGACCTTCACCGCGCCGGCGCAGATTCGGAACTTCTGCATCATCGCCCACATCGATCACGGCAAGTCGACGCTGGCCGACCGGATGCTGCAATTGACCGGCGTCGTCGACGACCGCACGATGCGGGCGCAGTACCTGGACCGGATGGACATCGAACGCGAGCGCGGCATCACGATCAAGGCCCAGAACGTCCGGCTGCCTTGGCAAGTCGATGGCACGGATTACGTGCTGCATTTGATCGACACCCCGGGCCACGTCGACTTCACCTACGAGGTGTCGCGGGCGTTGGAGGCGTGCGAGGGTGCGGTGCTGCTGGTGGACGCCGCCCAGGGCATCGAGGCCCAGACCCTGGCCAACCTTTATCTGGCGCTGGATCGCGACCTGGTGATCATCCCGGTGCTCAACAAGATCGACCTGCCCGCCGCCGACCCGGATCGCTATGCCGCCGAGATCGCCCACATCATCGGCTGCGAACCCGAGGACGTGCTGCGGGTCTCGGGCAAGACCGGCGACGGGGTCCCCGACCTGCTCGACCACATCGTGCGCGAGGTGCCGCCGCCCACCGGCGACGCCGACGCGCCCGCACGGGCGATGATCTTCGACTCGGTCTATGACACCTACCGCGGTGTGGTGACCTATGTCCGCGTCGTCGACGGCAAGATCGTGCCGCGCGAGCGGATCAAGATGATGTCCACCGGCGCCACCCACGAACTTCTCGAGGTCGGCATCGTCTCCCCGGAACCCAAGCCCGCCGACGGCCTCGGCGTCGGGGAGGTCGGCTATCTGATCACCGGCGTCAAAGACGTGCGCCAGTCCAAGGTCGGTGACACCGTGACGACCGCGCGCGACGGCGCCGCCGAGCCGCTGACGGGCTACCGCGAGCCCAAGCCCATGGTGTATTCCGGGCTGTATCCGGTCGACGGCTCCGACTATCCGGACCTGCGCGACGCGCTGGACCGCCTGCAGCTCAACGACGCCGCGCTGACGTGGGAGCCCGAGACGTCGGTGGCGCTCGGATTCGGTTTCCGCTGCGGCTTCCTCGGGCTGCTGCACATGGAGATCACCCGCGAGCGCCTCGAGCGCGAGTTCAACCTCGACCTGATCTCCACCTCACCCAACGTCGTGTACCGCGTTGTGACCGAAGACGGTTCGGAACAACTGGTGACCAACCCGTCGGACTGGCCGGGGGGCAAGCAGCGCGCCGTGTACGAGCCCGTCGTCAAGACGACCATCATCGCGCCCAGCGAGTTCATCGGCGCGATCATGGAACTGTGCCAGTCGCGCCGGGGCGAGCTCGCCGGCATGGACTACCTGTCGCCCGAGCGCGTCGAGCTGCGCTACACGATGCCGTTGGGCGAGATCATCTTCGACTTCTTCGACTCGCTGAAATCCCGCACCCGCGGGTACGCCAGCCTCGACTACGAAGAGGCCGGCGAGCAGGAGGCCGATCTGGTCAAGGTCGACATCCTGCTGCAGGGCGAGCCGGTCGACGCGTTCTCGGCGATCGTGCACAAGGACGCGGCGTACGCCTACGGCAACAAGATGACGACCAAGCTCAAGGAGCTCATCCCGCGTCAGCAGTTCGAAGTTCCGGTCCAGGCGGCGATCGGGTCCAAGATCATAGCTCGCGAAAACATCCGCGCGATCCGCAAAGACGTGCTATCGAAGTGCTACGGCGGTGACATCAGCCGTAAGCGCAAGCTGCTGGAGAAGCAGAAGGAAGGCAAGAAGCGGATGAAGACGATCGGGCGGGTCGAGGTGCCGCAGGAGGCGTTCGTCGCCGCCCTGTCCACCGACACGTCCGCCGACAAGGCCAAGAAGTAGGCATCCGATGCATCCGCGCGCGACGACGGCCGCTGCGCTGAGCGCGTGCGTGGTTCTCGCCGGGTGTGCGACGCAGGTCGCCGACGCCCCCGCTGTGCACATCTCCGAGGTCGTCAAGCCGTCGCCGGTGCGCGCGCTCGACCAGGTGTTGCCCACCTCCGACGAACTGGCCACGATGCTGGGCGCCGTCGGGTTGATGGGGCCGCTCGTCTCGGGCGGAGCCGACATGCTGCTGCACAGCGTCGGGGCGGCCGAAGCGACGCCCGCCGACTGTGTCAGCACGGCCTATCGGCTGCAGAAGGTGGTGTATGACGCCGGTTCGGCGCGCACCGTCGCCAGTCGGTCGTGGGCGGGCGGAGACGCCGACGGCCCGTCGTCGACGGGATCTTTCGGGGTGGTTCAGTTCGCCAACCCCGACGACGCGCAGGAGTTCTTCGCCGCCGCGGCCGACAAGTGGCACCGCTGCAACGGGCAGACGCTGGTGCTGCGCCGACCCGACGCCCACACGGACGGCGCCAGCAGGATCACCGACGTGGACATCGACCGCAGAACGGTGTCGGCGGTCGTGATGCACGACGCCGGGTCGACGGTTCAGCGTGCGCTGGGTGTGGCGTCGGATTGTGTTGTGGACGTGGAGATTTCGGACACCGCAGGTGCGGGCCCGACGGGCGCGCAGGACGCGGTTTCCGTCGCCAACCTGATGTTGCAGAAGATCGGAATCTCGTGACGCACGCGACGGCCACGGTTTCCCGGGCAGTCGCCATGGGAACCGTGGTCGTCGCGGCGGCGGTGCTGCTGTCCGGTTGTGTGAGCACCGTTTCCGGCACGGCGATGCGCGCCTCCGACCCCGGCCGGCTCGACGTGCCGCCGCTCGACGAAGCCGAACTCGACGACGTGCTGCTGTCCATCGGCGAGCTCAACGCGATCATGGGTTCGACCACGATGAGGGTCACCAGCACGCTCGACGAGATGACCGACCACTCCGACGACGTGTCGGATGTGGACTGCCTCGGCACGGTCTACGGCGCCGAGGAACCGGTGTACGACGGCAGCGGCTGGACGCACGTGCGCGACGAGGTGGCCCGCGAAGCCGGCGACGACAACGAGCACTGGGTCGAGCAGACCGCGGTGCTGTACCCGGCGCCCGGGAACGCGCAGAGGTTTTTCGCCGACTCCGAGACGGCGTGGCAGAACTGCGCGGGCACCCCGGTCGCGATCTTCTCCGGCGACGAGGCCTATGTCTGGGACCTCGACGACGTCATCGCCGAGGACGCGCTGATCACCCAGCTGACCACCCAGGACGACGCCGACGGCTGGGCCTGCCAGCACGCCCTGGCCGTGGCGTCCAACCTCACCGTCGAAACCTGGGCGTGCGGTTACACGATCACCGACGAGGCCGAGACCATCGCCCGCGAGATGCTCGCCAACGCGGCCCGTCGATAGGGCCGAGCAGACGCTAACACCCCCGAATTCGCCGCGAATCAGGGGTTTTCACGTCTACTCGCGGATGGAATGGCGACCGTCACATCGGGGCGTTGGCGGGCACGAACCCGCCGGAGCTGTCGGCCTCCTCCTCGGCGCGGATCACGTGCACCACCGCATTGATCAACGCCAGATGGGTGAACGCCTGCGGGAAGTTGCCGAGATGGCGGCCGGTGCGCGGTTCGATCTCCTCGGCGTACAGGTGCAGCGGGCTGGCGAACGACAGCAGCCGCTCGCACAGGTGCTTGGCGCGGTGGATCTCGCCGATCTCGACCAGCGCCGACACCAGCCAGAACGAGCAGATCGTGAAGGTGCCCTCCTCGCCGGCCAGCCCGTCGTCGGTCTCCTCGACGCGGTAGCGCAGCACCAGACCTTCCTCGGTCAGCTCGTCGGCGATCGCCAGCACGGTGGCCCGCACCCGCGGGTCGTCCGGCGGCAGGAACCGGGTCAGCACCGCCAACAGCAGCGACGCATCCAGCGCGTCGCTGCCGTAGCGCTGTGTCAGCACCCCGCGGGAGTCGACACCGTTCTTGAGCACATCGGCCTTGATCTCCTCGGCGATCGCACGCCACTGCTGGGCGTAGGACTTCTCGCCCTGCAGTTCGGCGAGCTTGGAGCCGCGGTCCAGCGCCACCCAGCACATGATCTTGCTGGAGGTGAAGTGCTGCGGTTCGCCGCGCACCTCCCAGATGCCGCGGTCCGGCTGGCGCCAGTGCTTGATCGCCTCCTCGACCTGCTGTTTGAGCACCGGCCACAGCGTGTCGGAGATCTGCTCGCGCGACTTGGCGTGCAGGTACACCGAATCCAGCATCGTGCCCCAGATGTCGTGCTGCATCTGGTTGTATGCGCCGTTGCCGATGCGCACCGGGCGTGCGCCGTCGTAGCCGGACAGGTGGTGCAGTTCCTCCTCGACCAGCGTGCGTTCACCGCCGACGGCGTACATCACCTGAAGCGGATGGCGCTCACCGTTGTTGGCGCCGGACACGTCGGCGATGAACGCGAAGAAGTCGTCGGCCTCGCGGTCCAGGCCCAACGTGTAGAGCCCCCACAGCGCGAACGTCGAGTCACGCACCCAGGCGTAGCGGTAGTCCCAGTTCCGTTCGCCCTGAGGGGTTTCCGGTAACGACGTGGTGGGCGCCGCCAGCAGCGCGCCGGTCGGGGAGTACGTGAGGCCCTTCAGTGTCAACGCGCTGCGCTGCAGGTAGGCCCGCCACGGGTGATCGGGGAAGTTACCGATGTTGATCCACTGCCGCCAGCATTCGCTGGTCTGCCACATCTTGTCGGCGGCTTCGTCGTAGTTCTGTGGCGCGGGGTGCTTGGACCAGGACAGCGCGACGAACGCGTTGTCGCCCTCCTTCATCCGGGTGCGGGCGCGCGCCTCATGGCCTTCCAGTCCCAGCCGCAGGTTGGTGGTCAGCCGCAGCGTCGGATGCGCGTCGGGGTCGCGGCGAGCCCGCGCGATCGCCTCGCCGTAGGCCTGGGCCGAGTACTCCCAGGTGGCGGGGATGCGGTGGTAGTCGAAGGCCGGCTCGCAGTTCAACACCAGCTCGACCGTGCCGCTCACGCACCGCACCGTGCGCAGCAGGATGTGCTCGGCGTCCCAGTCCATCGGGGTGCGGCGGTGGGTGCGCGACCGGGTTTCGAGGTCGTGCCAGGGCCCCATCACCAGCGCGTCGCGCACGATCAACCAGCCGGTGTGGGTCTGCCAGGTGGTTTCCAGGATCAGGCTGCCCGGCAGGTAGCGGCGGGCCGCAGGGACCGACACCCCGTAGGGGCCCAACCGGAAGTGGCCGGCGCCGCGGTCCAAAATCGCCCCGAACACGCTGGGGGAGTCCGGCCGGGGAACGCACAACCACTCGACCGACCCCGCCGACGAGATCAGGCAGGTGTTCTCGCAGTCTGACAGAAACGCGTAGTCGGCGATCGGCGGAAAGGGGTTCCGCAGCGACGCCGTCGGCGCGTAGGGCATCGGCCCGGTCATGGTCAACGGGACGTTCGACTCGCCGGCGGGGGCGGATTTCGACCCGTTGTCGGCCTTGGCCTCCGATTCCTCGGAGGGCTCGATGTGCGGCAGAACCATGCCGAACATCATCGACTGCCGACGGGTCTCGAGTCCACCCGCGAAGTGCGTGTCGTTCCCCGGCGGATCAGCGGCGCGCGAACCCCGGCACGTGCTCGGGTAACGGGCCGATCGCCACGCCGTACGCCGCGACCCTGCGCAGCAGCGGCGTGCGCGCGGCGATCCGGACCAGAAGCGGCGGCCGGACCGGGCCGGTCGAGCCCACCGCGACGGCGATCACCCGGGTGTGAATCAGCCGCTGCACCGCCTGGACCAGCGCGGAAGGCAGCCACCGTCGGGCCTGCACCCGGGCCAACTGCCCGACCGTGACCCGGCCCGTCCGCAGCGGTCCGGCCAGCATGCGCCCGGCGGCCACCGCGTCGGCCACCGCCAGATTGATCCCGACGCCGCCGACCGGCGACATCGCGTGCGCGGCATCGCCGATCAGCAGCAAGCCGTCGCTGTACCAGCGGCGCAGCCGGTTGAGCTGCACGTTGAGCAGCTTGACCTCATCCAACGACGTCAACGCCGTGACGTGCTCGGCCAGCCACGGCACCAGGGCCACCACGTCGCGGCGCAGCGCCTCGATGCCCTCGGCGCGGAGCCGGCTGTCGCACCCTTTGGGGATGACGTAGGCGCACTGGTAGTAGTCGCCCCGGTCGATCACGATCTGGGCGTGCCCGGCGCCGAGCACCCCGGCGAGGCCGTGCGGGTCGTCGGCATGGCGCGGCAGCCGGAACCACCACACGTCGATCGGCGCGCCGAAACTCTTCGGCGTCATCCCCATGGCGGCCCGCAGCGTCGAGGACCGTCCGTCACAGGCGACGGTCAGCGGGGCGTGCATCGCGCGCACCTGCCCGTCCGGGCCGCGATAGCGCACCCCGACCACGGTGTCGTTCCGGACGATCGGTCCGAGCACCTCGGTGCTGCGCAAGAGGGTGAACGTCGGCTCCTTCTCGGCCGCCGTTGCCAGCAGCTCCAAAAAGTCCCACTGGGGGACCAGCGCAATGTGCTTGTGCGGCCCGGGAATTCGACGCAGATCCATCGTCACTGCGGTGCCCTGCACGTCCAGGGACAGGCTCTCGATCTCGCGGTGCGGCAGGCGTGCGAACTGCTCGCCGAGACCGAGCTCGTCGAGCAACCGCAGGGTGCTGGCATGCACGGTGTCGCCGCGGAAATCACGCAGGAAGTCCGCGTGCTTTTCCATGACCGTGACATCCACCCCGGCGCGGGCGAGCAGCAGCCCGAGCATCATTCCGGCCGGGCCGCCGCCGGCGACGACGCAGGTGGTGCTGGCGGTGCGCTCTTCGTCGTCCGGCACGGCGCAATCTTCGCATCACATACGCTGGCCACGTGGGCGGCTTCCTCAATTGGTGGGACGGCGTTGAGCTGTGGCTCACCGGGCTGCCGTTCGTAGCGCAGACGGCGGTGGTGATGCCGGTGGTGCTGGCGTTGGCATTCGGGCTCGCGGTGGTGCTCGACGGGGCGCTGGGCAACAGCATCCGGCTGGTGCGCCGGGTGCGCCATCTCGACCGGGACGACGATCGATGAGGGGCGGCATGCCGCGGTCACGGGTGACGTTGGTGCTTGTTTTCCTGGTGGTGTTGGTGCTGGTCACGTGGCTGGTGACGCGCCAGGGTGGCTGAACCCGCACCGTGCACAACCGGTTGACTCTGTTATTCTTCGCGCCATGCGTACGGCAAACGGCAACAAGGGCGGCCATGTCTTGGCGCTCATTGCCGTCGGTTTCTCCGCTGTCGCTGATGTCTGTTGTTGTTGCTGACTCCACCCCCGTCCGCGGTTTGGTGTCGGCAGCGGCTGTCCGAAGCCTGATGCTGATCTCTTCTTGCCGTTGTGGCGGGCCGTCCCGTTAGCGTTCCCGCAAGGAGAAAGGTCATCAGATGCTCAAATTTCACAGGTCGTGGCGAAAGGCGGCGGTACTGACCGCTGCGGCCGGCCTCCTCGCCGCCTGCGGCGGAGGTGCCAGCGATGTCGCCGGTGACGACGCCACTTCCGACGCCGAGACCACACTCACCCTGGTCGCCTACGCCGTGCCCGAACCCGGCTGGTCGAAGGTCGCCCCGGCGTTCGCCGCCACCGAGGAGGGCCGCGGGGTGGCGGTCACCGCGTCCTACGGCGCCTCCGGCGACCAGTCGCGTGCGGTGGAGGCCGGAAAGCCCGCCGACATCGTCAACTTCTCGGTGGAGCCCGACATCACCCGTCTGGTCAAGGCGGGCAAGGTCGACGAGGACTGGAACGCCGGCGCGACGCGGGGCATCCCGTTCGGCTCGGTCGTCAGCTTCGCGGTGCGCGAGGGCAACCCGAAGAACATCCGGGACTGGAACGACCTGCTGCAGCCTGGCCTCGAGATCATCACCCCCAGCCCGCTGAGTTCGGGCGCGGCCAAGTGGAACCTGCTCGCGCCGTACGCGTGGGCCAGCAACGGCGGGCAGGACCCGCAGGCCGGGCTCGAGTTCGTGACCAAACTCGTCACCGAGCACGTCAAGCTGCGGCCCAGTTCGGGGCGTGAGGCCACCGACGTCTTCCAGCAGGGCAGCGGTGACGTGCTGCTGGCCTACGAGAACGAGGCGATCAACTTCGGGCTGGAATATGTGAACCCGCCGCAGACCTTCAAGATCGAGAACCCGGTGGCGGTCGTGAACTCCAGCCGGCACGCGGAGAAGGCTCGCGAGTTCGTGAACTTCCAGTACACGCCCGAGGCGCAGAAGCTGTGGGCGGAAGCCGGATTCCGCCCCGTCGACCCGGCGGTGCTCGCGGAGTTCGCCGACAAGTACCCCGCGCCCGAGAAGCTGTGGACCATCGACGACCTCGGCGGGTGGGCGAAGGTCGACCCGGAGCTGTTCAATAAGGACAACGGCGCCATCACGAAGATCTACCAACAGGCCACTGGATGACAGCAAGCCTTGACCCCGAGGCAACCCGGCAGGAGCCCACCGGCAGCGGTGGCGCCGGGTCGCCTCGGGGTTTCTTCACCAGCCGCTACGGCAGCACCAAGCTGAGGGTCGGGGTCGCGACGACGTGGCTGTCGGTCATCGTGCTGTTGCCGCTGGCCGCGATCGCCTGGCAGTCGACCGGAGGCGGCTTGGATGCGTTCTGGAAGGCGGTCACCTCCAACGGGGCGATCCAGTCGTTCAAGGTCACGCTGATCGTCTCGGTGGCGGTCGCCGTCATCAACCTCGTCTTCGGTCTGCTGGTCGCCTGGGTGATGACCCGCGACGACTTCCCGGGCAAGAGACTGGTGGACGCGATCATCGACCTGCCGTTCGCGCTGCCGACCATCGTGGCGAGCCTGGTGATGCTGGCGCTGTACGGGCCGAGCAGCCCGGTGGGCATTCACCTCCAGCACACCAAGTGGGGTGTGGGAATGGCGCTGCTGTTCGTCACGCTGCCGTTCGTGGTGCGGTCGGTGCAGCCGGTGCTGCTCGAACTGGACCGCGAGGTCGAGGAGGCCGCGGCCTCATTGGGGGCCGACAACTTCACGATCTTCCGGCTGGTGCTGCTGCCCGCCTTGCTGCCGTCGTTGCTTTCCGGTGCGGGGCTGGCGTTTTCGCGAGCGATCGGCGAGTACGGCTCGGTGGTGCTCATCGGTGGGGCGGTGCCCGGCGAGACCGAGGTGTCGTCCCAGTACATCCGCACCCTGATCGAGTTCGACGACCGCACCGGCGCGGCCGCTGTTTCCATTGTGCTGTTGGCGGTCTCGTTCATCGTGTTGTTCATCCTGCGCAGCATCGGTTCGCGGGCGGCCAAACGCCAGGAGCTCTCCGAGTGACGCTTTCACCCGCCGCACGCTATGGGCTCCGTTTTCTCGCGCTCGGGTATCTGCTCGTGCTGCTCGTGGTGCCGGTCGGGCTGATTCTCTGGCGCACCTTCGCGCCAGGCTTCGGCGCGTTCATCGAGTCGGTCACCACGCCAGCGGCGATCTCGGCGCTTCAGCTCTCGCTGTTGGTGGTGGCCATCGTGGTGCCGCTCAACGTGATCTTCGGGGTTCCCACCGCGTTGGTGTTGGCGCGCAACAAGTTCCGCGGCAAGAGTCTGTTGCAGGCCGTGATCGACCTACCGTTCGCGGTGTCGCCGGTGGTGGTCGGTGTGGCGCTGATCCTGCTGTGGGGATCGGCTGGGGCCCTGGGTTTCGTGGAGAACGACCTGGGATTCAAGATCATCTTCGCGCTGCCCGGGATCGTGCTGGCCAGCATCTTCGTCACGATTCCGTATGTCATCCGCGAGGTCGAACCCGTGCTGCACGAATTGGGCACCGACCAGGAGGAAGCCGCGTCGACACTGGGGTCCAGCGGATGGCAGACGTTCCGGCTGGTCACCTTGCCGTCGATCAAGTGGGGGCTGATGTACGGCATCATGCTGACCGTGGCCCGCACGCTCGGTGAGTACGGTGCGGTGATCATGGTCTCGTCGAACCTGCCGGGCAAATCCCAGACGTTGACGCTGCTGGTGTCGGACCGCTACACCCGCGGCGCCGAATACGGCGCATATGCCATCTCGACCTTGCTGATGGCGGTGGCGATCGTCGTGCTGATCGCTCAGGTGATCCTTGACGCCCGCCGCGAGAAGACTGCCAAATAGGCTCGAGGAGACACCATGACCAATGCGATCACCGTGCGAGGCGCCAACAAGCGTTATGGCGACTTCGCCGCACTGGACAACGTCGACTTCGACGTGCCGTCGGGGTCCTTGACGGCGCTGCTCGGGCCCAGCGGTTCGGGCAAGTCGACGCTGTTGCGCGCGATCGCGGGCCTGGACCGACCCGACACCGGGACGATCACGATCAACGGTCGCGATGTCACCGATGTGCCGCCGCAACGGCGCGGGATCGGGTTCGTGTTTCAGCATTATGCGGCGTTCAAGCATCTGAACGTGCGGGACAACGTGGCGTTCGGCCTCAAGATCCGCAAGCGGCCGAAAGCCGAGATCAAGGAGAAGGTCGACAACCTCCTGGAAGTGGTGGGGCTGGCCGGTTTTCAGACCCGCTACCCGAACCAGCTCTCCGGCGGGCAGCGGCAGCGCATGGCGCTGGCGCGCGCACTGGCCGTGAACCCCGAAGTGCTGTTGCTCGACGAGCCGTTCGGTGCGCTGGACGCCAAGGTCCGTGAGGATCTGCGGGTCTGGCTGCGGCGCCTGCATGAGGAGGTGCACGTCACCACCGTGCTGGTCACCCACGACCAGTCCGAGGCGCTGGATGTGGCCGACCGCATCGCCGTGCTCAACCAGGGACGCATCGAGCAAGTCGGTTCCCCGACAGAGGTTTACGACGAACCCGCCAACGCGTTCGTGATGTCGTTTCTCGGCGCGGTGTCCTCGCTGAACGGCAGCCTGGTGCGACCCCACGACATCCGCGTCGGGCGCAGCCCGGAGATGGCGATCGCGGCGAGCGAGGACTCCGTCGCCGCCACCGGCGTGGTGCGGGCCACCATCGACCGAATCGTCATGCTGGGCTTCGAGGTTCGTCTCGAGCTCACCAACGGCGCGACCAACACCTCGTTCACCGCGCAGATCACCCGTGGCGACGCCGAAGCGTTGGCGTTGAAGCCCGGCGACACCGTCTACGTGCGCGCCACCCGGGTCCCGGCGATTCCTCCCGGCGGCGCGAGCAGTCATGAAAACCCCCTACAGAGCGAGAAAGTAGGGGATTTCGCGACTGCTCGCGAAGAGTGAACTAGGCCGCCACGCTGGCGGTGCTCAGCGCGTCGAACCTGTCCAGCACCGTGGCGGCGACGAGATTGTGCGAGCCCAGCGGCTCGGCCATCGGAATGCCGTGCGCGGCAGCGTAGTTCGCCACCCGGTCGGTGATACGGCCGTGCGCCAGGAACCACGGTGCGATCACCAGGCGTCGTGCCCCTCTGGCTCGCAGCGTCTGCGTGGCGTCATGGACGGCGGGATACGGGCCGGTCGCGAACGCGACTTCGGTGCCCGGCCAACGGGTTCCGGTGTGCAGTGCCTTGGCCACGGCGGCGGTGTGCGCGTTGGCGGTGGCGCTCGACGAACCGACGGCGACCACGACCACCCCGAGCCCGTCGTCGTCGGGAGACACCCCGCTCTCGGCGAGTCGCTGCCGCAGCACCGACAGCAGCGCCGGGTCCTGTCCCAGCACGCCGGCCTGTTCCACGTCGGCCCCGGAGGCCTCGATCACCGAGGGCAGGTCGATGCGCGCGTGGTAGGCGTCGGCCAGCAGGAACGGCACCACGATTCCGTGCCCGGTCACGCCCGCCAGCACGTCGCTCAGGCTGGGCGACGCCTTCTCCAGAAACGCCGGGCGCACGTCCAACCAGGGCCGCAGGCGCCGGATTCGGCCCGCGACCGCATGCGTCACCGCCGCCGAGCGCGGATCGACGCTGCCGTGCGCGGTCAGGATGAGCGTCACGAAGCGTGCAGTCCGCATTCGATCTTGCCGGTGCCCGCCCAGCGGCCGCTTCGCGGATCGGCGCCGTCGACGGGCTTCGCCGTGCACGGGGCGCAGCCGATCGACGGATAGCCTTCGTCCACAAGCGGATTGACCAGCACACCGTTGGCGTCGATGTAGTTCTGCATGTCCTCGTCGGTCCACGCCGCCAACGGGTTGATCTTCACCAGCCCGAACGCCTTGTCCCAGCTGATCAGCGGTGCGTTCGCGCGCGTCGGCGCCTCCACCCGCCGAATGCCCGTGACCCACGCCGAATATCCGCGCAGCGCCTTGCTCAACGGCTCGACCTTGCGCATCCGGCAGCATTCGTTGGGCTCGCGGGCGAACAGGTCCTTGCCGTAAAGCTCGTCCTGGCGCGCCACCGAGTTCTCGGGGGTGACGTTGACCACGTTCACGTCGTAGACCGCCGCCACGGCGTCGCGGGTACCGATCGTCTCCGCGAAGTGATAGCCGGTGTCCAGGAACAGCACATCGACCCCGGGTCGCACCTTCGCGGCCAGATCGACCAGCACCGCGTCCTGCATGTTGGACGCCACGATGTAGTTGCCGCGGAAGTTCTCGTCGGTCCAGCGCAGCAGGTCCTCGGCGCCGGCGCCGTCGAGTTCCCTGGCCGCGCGCTCGGCCAGCGCCTGTAAGTCTGTGTCGGACAGCACCTCGGTCACCGCAGATCCGCCTCCTCGGCTCGCATCGCCCACGTAGCGAAACGCTCGCCGTCCTCGCGTTGTTTCACGAAGTTGCGGACCACCCTGTCGATGTAGTCGCCGAGGTCCTTCGACAGCACCTTGTGCTGGCGCAGCTTGCGACCGAACCCGCTGTCCAGGCCCAGGCTGCCGCCCAGGTGCACCTGGAACCCCTCCTCGGGCCCGTCGCCGTCGTCGACGATCTGACCCTTGAAACCGATGTCGGCCACCTGGATGCGCGCGCACGAGTTCGGGCAACCGTTGAGGTTGATCGTGATCGGCACGTCGAGCTGGGCGTTGATGTCCTCGAGCCGCTTCTCCAGCTCGGGCACCAGGACCTGGGCCCGGGTGCGGGTCTCGGTGAACGACAGCTTGCAGAACTCGATGCCGGTGCAGGCCATCAGGTTCTTGCGCCAATGGGTCGGCTCGGCGGGCAACCCCAGCTTGGCCAGCCCGGCGGTGAACTCGTCGAGCTTGTCGTCGGGCACGTCCAGGATGATCAGCTTCTGGTAGGGCGTGAACCGGGCACGATCGGAGCCGGCTTTCTCCATGAGGTCGGCGACCGCGGTCAGGATGGTGCCCGACACCCGGCCGGCGATGGGGGCCACGCCGACGGCGTTGCGACCGTTCTTCAGCTTCTGCACGCCGACGTGGTCGATCGGATGCTTGACCGGTTTGGGCGCCGGTCCGTCGATCAGCGGCCGCTTGAGGAACTCGGTTTCGAGAACTTCGCGGAACTTTTCCGGGCCCCAGTCCTTGATCAGGAACTTCAGCCGCGCCTTGGACCGCAGCCGGCGGTAACCGTAGTCGCGGAACAGCGCGGTGACCGCTTCCCAGACGTCGGGCACCTCATCCAGCGGCACCCAGGCGCCGAGCCGTTGCGCCAGCATCGGGTTGGTGGACAGGCCACCGCCCACCCACAGGTCCAGCCCGGGGCCGTGTTCGGGATGGTTCACCCCGATGAACGAGATGTCGTTGACCTCGTGGGCCACGTCCTGCAGGCCCGAGACCGCGGTCTTGTATTTGCGCGGCAGGTTGGCGTACTCGGGGTTGTTGATGTAGCGGCGGACGATCTCGTCGAGCGCCGGCGACGGGTCGAGCACCTCGTCGAGGGAGAGCCCCGCCAGTGGTGAGCCCAGCATGCCGCGCGGGCAGTCACCGCAGGCCTCGGTGGTCTGCAGCCCGACCTCGTCGAGGCGGCGCCAGATCTCGGGGACGTTCTCGATCTCCAGCCAGTGGTACTGCAGGTTCATCCGGTCGGTGATGTCGGCGGTGTCGCGGGCGAACTCGGTGGAGATCTGGCCCAGGGTGCGCAGCGCGGCGGTGGACAGCGCCTTGCCGTCGCAGCGGACCCGCATCATGAAGTACTTGGCTTCCAGCAGGTCGGCGTTCTCGTCGCCGGTCCAGGTGCCGTCGTAGCCCTGCTCACGCTGCGTATACAGGCCCATCCAGCGGAACCGGCCGCGCAGGTCGGTCTTGTCGATGCCGTCGAAACCGGTCTTGGCGTAGATGTTGATGATGCGGTCCCGCACGTTGAGCGGGTTGTCGTCCTTCTTGAGCTGCTCGTTGGCGTTGAGCGGCTCGCGGTAACCGAGCGCCCACTGGCCTTCGGCGCGTGGCTTGCGGGCCGGTTTGGCTTTTGCCTGAGTCATAGGGTTTGGCTCCTTCGTGGAGCCGGCGTTCGGATCGCGCGTGTCACCGGGGAGCTGTCCGGCGGCGCAGATCCGGCGGCCAGCTAGAAGAGGTTGGTGGGCTGGGGTCCGTGATCAGCGCGTCAGGGCAGACAACAACAGGTACAAACGCGCTTGAAATCGACGTGCCGACGCGCCACCAGCGAAATGCGGGGGAAGATGCGTGCGGCAGTCACGGCGCCAATTGTGCCACGAACTAGGCCGTGTGCCCTAACCGGCCCATATTTGCGCTCAAGGTGAGCAGAACTCTTCTGGGAAACTGGCCTCATGACCACCCGAACCGCGTCCGCGGCACTGCCCACCCTGGCGCTGACGCCAGGCGGCGCGTTCGGCATCTACGTGCACGTGCCGTTCTGCGCGACGCGCTGCGGTTATTGCGACTTCAACACCTACACGCCCGCCGAGTTGGGCGGCGCGAACCCGGACGGATACCTGGCCGGGCTGCGCACCGAGCTGCGCCTGGCCGCCGCACGGCTGGGGTCGCCGCCGCCGGTCGACACCGTGTTCGTCGGTGGCGGGACGCCGTCGCTGCTGGGCGCCGCGGGCCTTGCGGCGGTCCTGGATGCGATCCGCGAGCACTTCGTGCTGGCACCCGACGCCGAGATCACCACGGAAGCCAACCCCGAGTCGACCTCGGCGGAGTTCTTCGCCCAACTGCGCGCCGCCGGCTTCACCCGGGTGTCGCTGGGCATGCAGTCCACCGCCGCGCACGTGCTCGCGGTGCTGGACCGCGTGCACTCGCCGGGCCGCGCGCTGGAGGCGGCCCGCGAAGCCCGCGGCGCCGGGTTCGAGCACGTCAACCTCGACTTGATCTACGGCACGCCGGGGGAGAGCGACGACGATCTGCTGCGCTCGGTGGAGGCCGCTGTCGCAGCCGGCGTCGACCACGTGTCCGGATACGCGCTGGTGGTCGAGGACGGCACCGCGCTGGCGCGGCGGGTGCGCCGGGGCGAGCTTTCCACGCCGGACAACGACGAACTGGCCCACCGCTACGAACTGCTCGATGCCCGGCTGTCGGCGGCCGGCTTCGCCTGGTACGAGGTGTCGAACTGGTGCCGGCCCGGCGGCGAGTGCCGACACAACATCGGCTACTGGAACGGCGGCCAATGGTGGGGCGCCGGGCCGGGTGCGCACGGCTTCGTCGGTGCGATCCGGTGGTGGAATGTCAAGCACCCCAATGCCTATGCGCAATCCTTGGCCGACGGGCGGCTGCCCGTGGCCGACTACGAGCTGCTGGACGACGGCGCCCGCCACACCGAGGACGTGATGCTGCGCGTGCGGCTGCGCGACGGGCTGCCCGTGGCGCTGTTGAGCGAGACCGAACAACGCCGGGCCGCGACGGTCGTCGAGGACGGGCTGGCGACCGTGGTGTCCGAGCGGCTGGTGCTCACCGACCGTGGGCGGCTGCTGGCCGACGCGGTGGTGCGCGAGTTGTTGGACTGAGGTTCGCCAAGCGTTTAGCCCATCAGCGCAGCTCGCGGTCCCTAGACTGCGCCTCATGGAACGGGACAGCCTGCGACGGCCACTACGGGTAGCGAAGTTGCGTGAGGAGGTGGTGGCGCCCGGGCAACCATGGCGTTACCTCGAGGTGGTCGAGGAGACCGGATCCACCAACGCCGACCTGCTCGCCCGTGCCGAAGCGGGTGGGGACATCGACGGGGTGGTCCTGATCGCCGAACACCAGACCGCCGGGCGCGGGCGGATGGGCAGAACGTGGTCGGCGGCCCCGCGCGCGGCGATACTCCTGTCGGTGGGGGTGTCCACCGCGGACGTACCGGTCGAGCACTGGGGTTGGCTGCCGCTGGCTGCCGGGGTCGCCGTGGTCGATGCGGTGGCGGCCGAAACCGACGTCCGGCCCGGCCTCAAGTGGCCCAACGACGTCGTGCTCGGCGACCGCAAGCTGGCGGGCATCTTCACCGAGGTCACCGAGTCGCGCACGGCGGTCGTCGTCGGCATCGGCCTCAACGTGACGCTGAGCGCCGAGGAGGCGGGCGACCCGGTGGCGGTGTCGCTGCTCGACGCGGGTGTGGCGGCCCCCGACCGCGACCGGCTGGCCAGCACGCTGCTGTCCGAACTCGGCAGGCGCGTCATCGGCTGGCGCCGGGCCGGTGGTTACGACGAGCAGTTGGTCGCCGACTACCGCGCCAAGAGCACGACGATCGGCGCGACCGTGTCCGCGGTGCTGCCCGGTGACCGCACGCTCGTCGGCACGGCGCAGTCGATCGACCACGAGGGGCGCCTCGTCCTCGACTGCGGCACCGAGACCGTCGCCCTGTCGGCCGCCGACATCGTGCATGTGCGCTGACCCCTCGCCGACGATGGGAGCATGGTGAGATGGGTGCCATAGATTCGATCCCCGTTTCGACGGTCATCGGCGACCCGGTCGCACGCATCCCGGCCGACGCCACGATCGCCGACGCCGCCAAGGCGCTGACCGAAGGCGAGTTCGGCGCCGTCGTCGTGGGTGACGAGGATTCCCCCGTCGCGCTACTGAGCGAGCGCGACGTCGTTCGCGTCATCGCCTCCGGCCAGGACCCGGCTGCGGTCCGAGCCCGAGACGTCGCCGCCAAGAAGCTGGTCTGGTGTGACGCCAATGCGACCGTCCAAGAGGTGGCGATCCGCATGATGGACCGCTACATCCGGCACATCCTCGTCGAGCAGGACGGCAGGCTGGCCGGCATCGTGTCGGCCCGTGACCTGCTGGGCGTCTACTGCACCGAGGACGATGTCGACTAGTTCGGCGGAACAGGCGGTGCGCACGACGGCCTTACGTCTCCGCCGAACGTGGGTTACCCGCACACTTTTCGCGCGTTGGCGTGGCACGAGCCCACACTCGGCGTCAACATTGACGGGTGACCGAGCCCGACCAGGCCGCACTGTTGCGCGCGATTCACGACGCGCACGGTCAGTCGCTGCTGCGCTATGTCCTGCGGCTCACCCGGGGAGACATGCCGTTCGCCGAGGACGTGGTGCAGGAATCGCTGCTGCGCCTGTGGCGTAAACCCGAGCTGCTGGCCCAGCCGAGCGACTCGGTGCGCGCCTGGCTGTTCACCGTCGCCCGCAACCAGGTGATCGACGACCGGCGCAGCGCACGCTTCGGTCGTGAACTACAGACCGGCAATGTGCCCGAGCCGCCGTCGGCCGACACGATCGGCTCCGCGGTCGACAAGTGGGTGCTCGCCGACGCACTGAAGTCGCTGAGCGCCGAGCACCGCACCGCGATCGTGCGGGCCTACTACCTCGGCCAGACCGTCGCCGACATCGCCGAGAAAGAGGGCATTCCCGTCGGCACCGTCAAGTCCAGGCTGCACTACGCGTTGCGGGCGTTACGAGATGCGTTGCAGGAGAAGGGGGTTGTTTCATGACCGACCGAACGCCCGACGAAAACCTCGCCGACTGGGACGCCGCCTATGTGCTCGGTGCGTTGAGCGTCGACGAGCGTCGAATCTACGAGGACTATCTGGCCGCCAACCCGCAGGCCCTCGCCGAGCTCACCGACCTCGCCGAAATGCCCGGAATTCTCGGTGCGCTCAGCCGCGAGGAGGCGCTGGAGCTGGCCGGCATCGCCGACGACGCGCCCGCTGTCGATCACCACGACAACGTGGCCTCGCTGGCGGCCGAGCGACAGCGACGGTCCCGACGCACGGTGCTGGCGGCGGCGGTCGCGGTCGCGGCCGCGCTGGCGATCGTCGGCGGCGTCGTCGGAGCGACGGTGTTCCCCCGCACGTCCGATCAGGTGCAGACGGTGGCCATGGCCCCGATGCAGCCCGGCCAGCGCGAAGGGCTGACCGCTCAACTCGCGGTCACCGAGAAGCAGTGGGGCACCGAGCTGAGGTGGTCCTGTCAGTACTCCAAGGACTGGGCGCGCAACGTCGCGAGCTACGACATCGTCGTGACGACGCACGACGGCATACAGACGGTCGTCGGGTCCTGGCGGCCCGCCGGCGACGAATCGACCGGCCTGTCGGCCGCCACCAGCATCGCGGCCTCGGCGATCCACACCGTCGACATCCGGGTGTCCGGCGAGAACGAGCCGTTGGCCGTCAAGACGTTCTAGGCACCTCGCGCGCCGCCGGCGTGAGCGGCACCACCCTTCGCGCGCTGGCCATAGCTCCCAAATCCCACCCGGGCTGTGCGAACATGAGCGCCATGGCGCGTGGCTACTTAGGCAAGGCTATCCAGACTACTGGGGCTGACAGCACCCGTCGGGCTCTTTCGTGAGCTCAGCACCCGAACCCGTCGCGATCGTCGGCATCGGGTGCCGGCTGGCAGGCAGCATCAGCACACCCGCCCAGCTGTGGCGCTTCCTGTTGGAAGGCCGCAGCTCGGTCGGTGAAGTGCCCGCCGAGCGGTGGGAGCCGTACCTGCGCCGTGACCCGCGCAACGCCGCCGTGCTGCGCGACGTGACCCGCCTGGGCACCTTCCTCGACGACCTGGCCGGCTTCGATGCCGAGTTCTTCGGCGTCTCCCCGCGCGAGGCGGAGCTGATGGATCCCCAACAGCGGCTGGCGCTGGAGGTCAGCTGGGAGGCGCTCGAGCATGCCGGGGTGCCGCCGAAGTCGTTGGCGGGCAGCGATACCGCGGTGTTGATGGGTGTCAACTCCGACGACTACGGCAAATTGGTCATGGAGGATCTGCCCGGCATCGAAGCCTGGACCGGGATCGGCACATCATTGTGCGGCGTCGCCAACCGGGTGTCGCACCTGCTCGACCTGCGCGGCCCCAGTGTCGCTCTGGACGCCGCCTGCGCGGCATCGCTGGTCGCGGTGCATCAGGCCTGTCAGATGCTGCGTGCGGGGGAGACGTCGTTGGCGCTGGCCGGTGGGGTCAGCGCGCTGATCGGTCCGGGGCTGACCCGGGTGCTCGACGTCGCCGGCGCCACCGCGCCCGACGGCCGATGCAAGGCGTTCGACGCCGCCGCCGACGGATACGGCCGCGGTGAAGGCGCGGGCGTGGTGGTGCTCAAGCGGCTCGGTGACGCCCTGCGCGACGGCGACCACGTCTACGCGGTCGTGCGCGGAGGCGCGGTCGCGCAGGACGGCCGCACCGTCGGCATCATGTCCCCCAACGGCGACGCGCAAGCCGAATTGTTCCGGCGTGCATGCCAATCCGCGCAGATTCCACCGTCGACTGTCGACTTCGTCGAGGCCCACGGCACCGGCACCCCGACCGGTGATCCCACCGAGATCCACGCGCTGTCTTCGGTTTACGGTGTCGACCGCCCCGCCGACGCGCCGTGCCGCATCGGATCGGTCAAACCGAACGTCGGGCACCTCGAGGGTGGGGCGGGAGTGGTCGGCCTGATCAAGGCGGCCCTGGCGCTGCACCACGAGGCGATCCCGCCGACCGCGGGTGTGCAGAAGCTGACCCCCGCCGTCGACTGGGAGAACAGCGGGCTGCGCGTGCCGACGGAAACCGAGGCGTGGGAGCGGACCGGCGGTGCGCCACGACGCGCGGCGGTGTGCAGTTACGGATACGGCGGCACCATTGCCCACGCTCTGCTCGAGGAAGCGCCCGCCGGCCCTGAGGCAAGCTCCGTTGGAAATATGCTGTTGCCCAGGGTTATACCGCTGTCAGCGCGGTCATCGGCACGGCTGGGCATGCAGGCCAGGGCGCTGGCCGACCGTCTGCGCACCGGCGATCACCCGCTGGAGCGGGTGGCGGCCACCCTCTGGTTGAGGCGCTCGCACGAGCCCGTCAGGACGGCGGTGGTGGCTGAGTCCGTCGACGACGTCGTGGCCGGACTGGATGCGGTGGCCGACGGGGCGCCCGCTGCGGGTGTGGTGACCGGCTCGGTGCTGCCTGGCGCCGCCGACGGTGCGGTGTGGGTGTTTTCCGGGCACGGCTCGCACTGGGCGGGCATGGGCCGGCAGCTGCTTGCCGACGAGCCCGCGTTCGCCGCAGTCATCGACGCGATCGATCCCTTGTTCGGTCGTGAGCTCGATTTCAGTGCGCGCGAGGCGCTTTCATCGGGACATCTCGGTGGCACCGACCGCGTGCAGGCGCTGACGTTCGCAATGCAGGCCGGCCTTGCCGCGGTGCTTCGCGGACGTGGTGCGGCACCGGCCGCGGTGATCGGGCACTCGGTGGGCGAGGTCGCCGCCTGCGTCACAGCGGGGGTGTTCGATCTGACGGTGGGCGCCGCCGTGGCGTGCTACCGCGCTCGCGGATTCCGAGCGGTGATGGGGCAGGGCGCGATGGCATTGGTGCGCCTGCCGTTCGACGAAGCCCAACGGCGGTTGCAAGGACGCACCGACGTGGTCGCCGCCATCAGCGCGTCACCGGTGTCGACGGTGGTGTCCGGCGCGGTGGCCGCGGTCGACGAGATCTGCCGTGACTGGTCCGACGAGGGCGTGATGGTGCGCCGGGTCAACACCGACGTCGCGTTTCACAGCCCCGCCATGGATACCCTCACCGCCGAATTGAGTCGGCTCACGGCCGCACTGCCAGCCCCGCGGCCGGCCGAAATCCCGCTGTACACCACGGCGTTGGCAGATCCGCGTTCCAACGCCCCACGCGACCACCGTTACTGGCCGGTGAACCTGCGCGATCGGGTGCGCTTCGCCGAGGCAGTCGCCGCTGCCGCCGAGGACGGCCATCGGCTGTTCCTCGAGGTATCCGCGCATCCGGTGGTGGCCCACTCAGTCGTCGAAACGCTGCTGCACGCCGGGATCGACGAGCACGCGGCCGTCCCTCTGCTGCGCCGGGACCGGCCCGAAGGACTCGCGCTGGCCACCGCGCTGGCCACCCTGCACTGCCACGGCGCGCCCGTCGACCCCGGTATCGACGCGTCGGCGCCGTGGGCGGACGACCTGCCCGTCACCCAGTGGCGGCATCGGAGGTTCTGGCGCACGCCGACGCCTCCGCCCGGTGGTTGCGGGGTCCACGACGTGGACTCGCATACCCTGCTCGGCGGCGCGACGGAGGTGACCGGGCCCGTCGCCGCCCGCATGTGGCAGACCCGGCTGGACATCGCCACTCGGCCCTATCCCGGAGACCATCCGGTGCAGGGCACCGAAATCGTTCCCGCCGCAGTCATTTTGAACACGTTCTTGGCCGCGGTCGACGGCGGAGGGCTGGACGACGTCCGGCTGCGTACCCCGCTCGCCCCCGGTCGGCCACGCGACGTGCAGGTGGTGCTGCAGGACCGTGCCCTGACACTGTCGTCACGGCTGCTGGACGACGACGGCGCGGAGGACGGCGGGTGGCTGACCCACACCAGCGCGGTGACCGCCGCAGACGAAAACTGCGGAGCGCACGGCGCGTTCGACCTGGCGGCCGCCAGGAAGCGCTGTGCCCAGCCCTTGCCCGCCGACCACGTGGTGGACACGCTGGCGTCGCTGGGCGTGGCCGCCATGGGATTCGACTGGCAGATTCTCGAATTGCGCCAGGGTGAGGGAGAACTGCTTGTCCGGGTGGCCGCGGACAAGGCGGGCGCGGTGCCCGACACCTGGGCGGCGCTGCTGGACGCGGCCACGTCGGCGGCCTCGACGGTGTTCGACGGCCCGCCGCGGCTGAGGATGCCCGCCCGCATCGAGCGCGTCCGGGTGCACGGTCGCCCACCGGCGGTGGCCGTTCTGCACATTCGGTGGCGCCCACACACCACGACGACCGATGTGCTGATCGCCGACGAGTCCGGGGCGGTCCGCGCCTCACTGCTCGGAATGTCGTTCGAAGAACTGGAAAGTCCTGCGGGCAGTGACCTTTCGCGGATGCTGCACGAGGTGAGCTGGCATCCCGTGCCGGTTGACGACGACGACCGACCCAGCGCGGTGCTCATCGTCGGCGGCGACGACGGCACCGCCGACTCGGTGCGCCGCGATTTGGCCGCGGCCGACGTCCCGCACGCCAGGTGCGCCCATCCGAGCGACATGGACGCCGCGATCCTCGACCGTGACGCCGTGGTGCTGGTTCTTCCCAGCGCGTCCGATCCGCCTGCCGAGGCGGTCGACCTCACCGTGCGAACGCTGCGCCGTCTGCTCGACTCCAGAGCCCCCGCGCGGATGTGGGTGCTCACCCAGCGCGTTCACGAAGGCGCCAATGTGGCGCATGCGCCGCTGTGGGGCCTGGCGCGGGTGGCCGCCGCCGAGCATCCCGACGTGTTCGCAGGGGTGCTGGATGTGGCAGACGCGAGACTTCCTGTGGCAGTGCTGGCTTCGCGCCTTGGGCACCCGGTGGTGGTCATGCGCGACGGTGTCGGGTCTGCCGCGCGGTTGAAGCACGCCAGCCCGGGGGCCGGCACCCCGTTGCAGTGCTTGGCGGGCGGCACTTACGTCGTCACCGGCGGCACCGGCGCACTGGGCCTGCGCATGGCGCAACGCCTCGCCGACGTCGGGGCGCGACGACTGCTGCTGCTGTCGCGCTCCGGCATGCCGGACCGTTCTGAATGGCGCGATGCGGGCGACTCGGAGGTGGTCCACGCCGTCGCCGCCCTCGAGGAGCGCGGGGTGTGGGTGCGCGTCGCGCCCATCGACATCGGCGCGCCGGGCGCGGCAGACAGGTTGCGCGACGCGTTGTGCGACCTGCCGCCGGTGCGTGGCGTCATCCATGCGGCCGGCGTGGAAGCCGGTGCGCTGCTGGTCAACACCACACAACAGGACTTCGCGGCGGCGATGCGCCCAAAGGTCGACGGCACCCTGACATTGCACGAGGTGTTCCCGCCGGGGCAGTTGGACTGGATGGTGTTGTTCTCGTCGTGCGGCTACCTTGCGGGCTTCCCCGGTCAGGGCGCGTACGCATGCGCGAACTCGTTTCTCGACGTGATGGCCCGGCACCGCAGGCGCCTGGGCGATCGCACGGTGAGCGTGGCGTGGACGGCGTGGCGGGGCATGGGCATGGGCTCGACGTCGGGTTTCATCGCGGCGCAACTCGATGCGCTGGGCATGGGCATCATCGGACCCGACGAAGCGGTGCGGGCACTGGACTTGGCTATGCGCGCTGATCAGGCGAACATCGTTGTGCTGCCAGTGCTTCCGGCGGCAGCGTCGGTGCCGATGTTCGCCGACGTGGCACCGGCAGAGGTTGCCGAGCCTGTAGCGGACGAACGGTCGGCGACCACCTTCGTCGGTGCGGACGGCGCACCGGATCCGCAGCGCATCGCCGAGCACGTGATCGCCGCGGTCGCATCCCAACTCGGGTTACCCGAAGGCGATGTCGACGCCGGCGTCCCGCTGGTGGAGATCGGGGTCGACTCGATCATGACCGTCGGCCTGCTGCGCCGACTCGAGAAGCAGACGGGGTTGTCCCTGCCCCCGACCTTGTTGTGGGAGCACCCGACCGCGGCCGCAGTGTCCGCGAGGATCGCCGAGTTGCTCAGGGCGACAGACACGTCTGTCGAAACGGTCGAAGTGTCCTGACTCGCGCAGTCAGCGACCTCCCTGGAGTCAGCCCGGGCCGACTGAACCAGGCGTGACGAAAGTCGGGGCGACCTCCGGGTTCCGAATCGGCGGCAGCGGCGGCGCCGGGTTCTGCGTGGCTTCACCCGGTCGGGGCGCCATCCCCGGCGCAGTGGGCTGAGCGGACTGTTCGGCAGGAGGAGCAACGCAGCCCTGCGAATCGGTCCAAATACCGCCGTTGAGAACGCAACAATCGATCACGGCCCGGTTGTATTGCTCAAGGCTGATCTGGCCCGATTGATACTTCTGACCGTTCAAGACCACACAATCGTCGTAGTTTGCGACGTCCCACTCTCGGGGTTCGGCGCAGGCGTTTGGCGGTTCTCCGACGGCGCCGCCGGTGACCGTGGTGGCGGCAGCGATTAATCCTGCGGCAGCGAGATGACGCGCGTGGCCGGTTGCGGTTGTCATGTTGACCCTCGATTCGATCTGAAGGTGGCCTAGACACCGGGCCCCGCACCGGGGAGAAGGTCTCCGTTGCTCGTGAGTGCTGCATCAATAGCGTCCTCTTGATTGGACGTCGTTTCAAGTATTCGTGAAATTCTGAGGCAGGAGCGCAATCCGCGTCCGCGACGAATGTGTCGCCAAAACTCACATCGCAGACGTCCGTTCGCGGATACTGGCGGTCGGTGGAGGCGATATCGATTCAGGACCGGCTTTTTCCGACCATGACCTGCTTCGGTTGTGGACCGGCCAACCCTCGCGGTCTCCAACTCAAGAGTTATGTCGCAGACGGCCATGTCACCGCGACCTTCATGCCATGGTCCGAACACGACAACGGCTTGGGTTTCCTCAACGGCGGCATCATCGCCACCCTGCTCGACTGCCACTCTGCCGCTGGTGTCATGAACGAGGCCGCGCTCCAAGGATGGGAGGCGCCGCCCGGGGCCCTGCTGCCGTTCGTGACGGCCGGCATCGACGTCCGTTATCTGCGTCCCAGCCCACTTGACAGGACAGTCGAGTTGCGCGCCGTCATCGTCAAATCAACCGAACCTGAAATCGTCTGTGATGCCGAACTGCTGTACGACGGCAAGACCCGCGCCACGGGTCATGCGGTCTGGAAACGCTGGCGACTACGGTGATTTCGTTCGCAAGATCCTGCGGCGCCCGATCGCACTCCGGCTGTGCCATATGACTGGACGCCCCTCAACCGGTCAGCTGGGCCACCACCTTCTTCTTGTCCACCTTGCCGACCGCGGTCTTGGGCAGCGAAGGCATCGGGGCGAGCATGTCCGGACGGCAGTGCGCCGACACCCCGCGCTCGTCGAGGAACCGGTTGAGCTCGGCGAGCGTGATCGGCGCGCCCTTGAAAACGACTGCCGCACAGATTTTCTCGCCGAGGTACTCGTCGGGTACGGCGACGGCCGCCGCCGTGTCGATCGCGGGATGGGCGAAAAGATGCTCTTCCAGGTCGGACGCCGACACCGTCTCGCCGCCGCGGTGGATGACGTCCTTGATGCGGCCGGTGACCTCGACGTGACCCGCGAGTGGGCCGTCGGCGAAGATGCGTACCCGATCGCCGGTGCGGTAGAACCCGTCGGGGCTGAACGAGCGCGAATTGGCGTCGGCGGCGCGGTAATAGCCGTTGAGGGTGTATGGCCCGCGCACCAGCAGCTCACCCTCCTCGCCCGGGGCGACCGGCGCACCGGCGTCGTCGACCACCAGCATCTCGTCGTGCGGTGACATCGGCCGACCCTGCGTGTTGAGCACGATGTCGACGGAGTCGCCCAGGCGGGTGAAGTTGAGCATGCCCTCGGCCATGCCGAAGATCTGCTGCAGCCCGGGCGTCAACCCCTCGAGGATGTAACGCGCCTCGTCGGCGGTCATCCGGGACCCGCCGACCTGCACCAGACGTAACGACTTGGGCAACACCGGTTCCCACTCGCAGGCTTGTGTCCACATCTTGGCCAGGGCATTGACGAGGCCGGTCACGGTGATGTTGTGTCGGTCGATCAGTGCGAACGCCGACTCGGGGCTGGGGTCGGTGGTGAACACCGACGCTGCGCCGACCGTCATCGATCCGAGCAGGCCCGGGCAGGCCAGCGGGAAGTTGTGACCGGCGGGCAGCATTACGAGGTAGACGTCCTCGGCGGTGAGCCCGCACTCTCGAGCGCTGCCGATCGCGTTGTAGACGTAGTCGTTGTGTGTGCGTGGAATGAGCTTGGGTAGCCCGGTAGTGCCGCCGGACACCAGCAGCAGCGCGGGCAGATCGGGGTCGACCGGTGCGGGTTCGCTTATGTCCCCGTCGAAATCGTGCAGCTGCGACCAGGATTGGAAGCTGCCCGGCTCGCCGTGGACGAACACATGACGCAGCGCCGGATGATCGCTGACCAGACCCGCGGCCATCTCCCGGTGGTCGAATCCCGCGAACACGTCAGGAATGATCAGCCCGACGGCCCCGCTGACCTCGGCGAAGTGGCTGAGCTCCGCGGAGCGATGACCCGTCAGACACATCACCGGGACAGCGCCTGCACGGAGCAGGCCGAACAGCGCGACCGCGAACTCACACGTGTTCGGAAGCTGCAGCAGCACCCGGTCGCCCGGCGCGATGCCGCGGTCGGCCAATGCCGCGGCGATCCGGTCGGCGCGCGCGTCGAGTTCGGCGAACGTATAGGTGACATCCGCGTCGATCACCGCGGTACGGTCTGGCCACCTGGCGGCCGCGTCGGTGAGGATCGAATCGAGCCGCCGATCGGTCCAGTAGCCCAACTTGCGGTACTTCTCGGCGCGGTCGCGGGGGAACGGCACGAAACCTGTGGCCAGGTCGGTGAAGTCGGTTCGCTGAGGCGTGAAACCGGTGCTCATGGAGGATGTGGCCCCTCTGGTAGGTATGTGCGGTGCCTCGAATATAAGGTAGCCTCCACCGAGTTAGTTAGGGCAGCCTTTACTAATTTGGAGGACAGTGTGGGTGACGCGGCGACGAGTTCCGAGACCGTCCGCAAGGAGGTTGCCGAACTCCTCGGGGTCAGCCCCGACGCCGTCGACCCCGACGCCGACCTGATCGCCTCCGGCCTGGACTCCATCCGGATGATGTCGCTGTCCGGGTGCTGGCGTAAGCAGGGCATCGACATCAACTTCGCCGCGTTGGCGCAGAACCCCACCGTCGCGGCGTGGTCGGCGCTGGTCGGCGAGCGCACCGCCGGCGCCGAGGTGGGCGCGGGCGCCGCAGACCCCGTCGGGTCCGACGTCGGAGCCGACGAGGCGTTTCCGCTCGCACCGATGCAGCACGCCATGTGGCTGGGACGCAACGACGACCAGCAGCTCGGCGGGGTGGCCGCGCACCTGTACGTGGAGTTCGACAGCGCCGGTGTCGACCCGGACCGGCTGCGCGAGGCGGCGGCGAAACTCGTTGCGCGCCATCCGATGCTGCGTGTGGAGATCCTGCCCGACGGCACCCAGCGGATCGGCGACCGCAATCTGTCCGTCACCGTTTACGATCTGCGGGAGCTTCCCGACGACGCGGTGCGAGAACGCCTCGATGCCATCCGCGACGAGAAGTCGCATCAGGTTCTCGACGGCGACGTGCTGGAACTGAGTCTGTCGCTGTGCCCCGGCGGACGCACCCGCCTGCACGTCGACATGGACATGAACGCCGCCGACGCGGTGAGCTACCGCAAGTTCATGGCGGATCTCGCGGTGTTCTACCGCGGAGGTGAGCTGCCGGAGCTGGGCTACACCTACCGGCAGTACCGCGACGCGCTCACCGCCTCTGACACCGGCCCGTCCGAAGAGGACCTGCGGTGGTGGGCCGAACGCCTGCCGGATCTGCCGGAACCGCCTGCGCTGCCGCTGGTTCCGCCCGCCGAACGGGAGGATCCGCGGCGCAGCGTCCGGCTGTGGCACGTCTTCGACGTGCCGACCCGCGACGCTCTGTTCGCCGCTGCCCAACGTCGCGGCCTCACCCCGGCGATGGCCGTGGCGGCGTCGTATTCCAACGCACTGGCGCGGTGGTCGACCAACTCGCGCTTCCTGCTCAACTTGCCGATGTTCGGCCGCGAACCGTTTCATCCCGATGTCGAGAAGCTGGTCGGATGCTTCACCTCGTCGCTGATGCTCGACATCGACCTCACCCAGACCCGCACGCCTGCAGAGCGCACCCGAGCGGTTCAGGAGACGTTGCACCGCACCGCGCAGCACTCGAGCTACTCGGGGCTGTCGGTGCTGCGCGATCTGGGCCGGCATCGCGGCACTCAGACCCTGGCGCCGATCGTGTACACCAGCGCGATCGGGCTGGGTGACCTGTTCGCGGGAGAGGTGACCGACCAGTTCGGCGCCCCGGTGTGGACGATTTCGCAAGGTCCGCAGGTGCTTCTGGACGCACAGGCCACACCGCTGGCGACCGGTCTGATGATCAACTGGGACGTCCGCATCGACGCGTTCCGGCCCGGCGTCGCCGAGGCGATGTTCGCCTACCACATCGCCGAGCTCACCAGGCTCGCCACCGACGACGCGGCGTGGGACGCCCCGGATCCGCCCGCGGTGCCGCCGGAGGCCCGAGCGGTGCGCGAGGCGCACAACGCCACGACCGCGCCGCCCAGCGGGGAAGCGTTGCACGACGGCTTTTTTCGCGCGGCGACGGCGACACCCGACGCGCCCGCACTGGTCGCCCGCGACGGTGAGCTCAGCTACGGTGAGCTGCGCAAACAGGCGCTCTCGATCGCGAGGACGTTGCGAGACAACGGGGTCGAACCAGGCGACCTGGTCGCGTTGATAGGGCCGAAATGCGCCGAGCAGATCCCCGCGGTGCTGGGCATCTTGGCCACCGGGGCGGCGTACCTGCCGATCGGCGCCGACCAACCGGCGGACCGGACCGCGCGGATCCTGGAGTCCAGCGGTGTGGCGGCGGCGCTGATGTGCGGCGACGCCCAACCGGGTGCGGGTCTGCGGGTGCCGACGATCACCGTCGCCGCCGCGCTCGGCCGCGACGCGGATTTCGAGCCCGCCGCCGTGGACCCGTCGGCGTTGGCGTACGTGCTGTTCACCTCGGGCTCGACCGGGGAGCCCAAGGGCGTCGAACTGACCCACGCCGCGGTGATGAACACGGTCGAGTTCCTCAGCGAGCACTTCGAACTCGGGCCGAACGACCGCAGCCTGGCGTTGGCCTCACTGGAAGCCGACATGTCGGTGCTGGAGGTCTTCGCGATCCTGCGGGCGGGCGGCACGGTTGTCGTGGTCGACGAGGAGCGGCGCCGCGACCCCGACAGCTGGGCAAATCTGATCGAGCAGCACTCGGTCACCTTCCTGAACTGGATGCCGGGCTGGCTGGACATGCTGCTGAACGTCGGCGGCGCGCGGCTGTCGAGTCTGCGGGTGGTGCTTCTCGGTGGCGACTGGGTGCGACCGGAACTCATTGCGGCCCTGCGCTATGCCGCACCGGGCGTGCGGGCGGCCGGGCTGGGTGGGGCGACCGAGACCGCGGTGCACGCAACGTTGTGCGAGGTCGACGGCGAGCCGCCGCCGCACTGGACCTCGGTGCCGTACGGCACGCCGTTCCCCAACAACGCGTGCCGGGTGGTCGCCGCTGACGGCTCGGACTGCCCGGACTGGGTGCCCGGCGAGCTGTGGTTCTCCGGCCGGGGCATCGCCCGCGGCTACCGCGGCCGCCATGACCTGACGGCCGAGAAGTTCGTCGAACACGACGGCCGAACCTGGTACCGCACCGGCGATCTCGTGCGCTACCAGCCCGATGGCACGCTGGAGTTCGTCGGACGAATCGACCATCGGGTCAAGATCAGCGGATACCGGATCGAGCTCGGCGAGGTCGAGGCGGCGCTCAAGCGCGTCGCGGGCGTCGACGCCGCCGTCGCCGCCGTGATATCCGGCGAGCGCGACGTGCTGGCGGCGTTGGTGCGTACCACGGATCCCCGCGTCGACTCGAGCGTCGTCACGGCGAGCATGGCCGAATTGGTTCCCGCGCACATGGTTCCGAAGGTCGTCGTGGTGACCGACCGGATACCGTTCACGCTGGCGGGCAAGATCGACCGCGCCGCGGTCGAACGGCAACTGGCCGACGTCGAGGTGCCCGCCGAGCACGCCTACCGCGCGCCGTCGAACCCGTTGGAGTCGGCGCTGGTGGCGATCGTCGCCCGTGTCTTGGGGGTCGACGCGTCGCACGTTGGCGTCGACGACGACTTCTTCGCGCTCGGCGGAGATTCCCTGCTGGCCACCCATGCGGTCGCGCGGGTTCGCGACTGGCTGGACACGTCGTCGGTGATGGTCATCGACATGTTCGCGGCCCGAACGGTGGCGAAACTGGCCCAGCGGCTGCGCGAGCGCGAACCCGACAGCGAGCGTCTGGACGCGGTGGCCGAGGTGTACCTGGACATCGCGGAGATGGACAGCGCCGAGGTGCTCTCCGAACTCGGCTAGCCGGGATCGTTGGGCGCCGAGATCGACGAAATGGTCGCAAATACGCGAGAGAATCCACCATTTCGTCGATCTCGGCGAAGAAACTAGAGCAGGGCGGCGGCCAGCCGACGCCACTGCTCGCGCGGGAATTCCCTCGGGTCAGCGGTCAGCACCTGCACGCACACGTGGTCGGCGCCCGCGTCGCGATGCTCGTTGACGCGGGCCCGCACCGCGTCCTCGTCGCCCCAGGCGATGATCGCGTCGAACAACCGGTCGCTGACCGACGTCACATCGTCCTCGGTGAAGCCGGAGCGCAGCAGATTGTTGGCGTAGTTCGGCAACGCCAGATACGAACGCAGCCAGTCCTTTCCGGCCGCGTGGGCCTCCGTCTTGTCGTCGGTGAGCAGCACGGTCTGCTCGGGCAGCAGCAACGGTCCCTCGCCCAGCACCTCGCGGGCCGACCGGGTGTGCTCGGGCGTGACGAGATACGGGTGCGCGCCACGGGACCGCGTCGCCGCCAACTGCAGCATCTTGGGGCCGAGCGCCGCGAGCACCCGGTTGGCGACCGGCACCGGATTGAGCGTCGCGTCGATCGCGTCGAGGAACGCCCGCGTCGCCGCCAGCGGCTTGCGGTAGCGACCCGGCTCCTTCGAGTCGATCAGCGGCGCATGGCTGCAACCGATGCCCAGCAGGAAACGCTCACCGTGTTGCTCCGTCAGGCTGGCGTAGCGGGCGGCCACCTCGGCGGGCTCGTGCATCCACAAATTCAGGATGCCGGTCGCGATGACCACCTGTTTGGTCGACGACAGCAGGTGATCCACCGAATCGAGGACCGGCCCACCGACATCGGGTATCCACAGCGCCTCGAAGCCGAGCTCCTCGAGTTCCGCGGCCGCCTCCGCGGCCTCACCCTGATCGCCGTAGCGCAGCTGAGAACTCCAAATCCCGACACCCGCCAGATCCATGCCCCGTCCTTTCGAGATGGCCGACCAGCACCACGTTACGTAGCCGCCGGCGCGACCGGTAGGGCTGTCTGCTGCCGGTCGTGCGGCGTGGCAGTTCTGGAGCGGCGGGCCGCCGAGAACTGGCCAGCAAAACAGACCGCCGCGCTTCTATGCGGCGACGCGTGCCCAGCAAAAGGGCCGGAAGGGGCAGCGACGTGGTCGACATCACCCGCCGGCACTCGGGGCGTAGGCGTGTTCGGCGGACCGAAGATAAGGTAATGTCAGCCTAACTTAGGGCAGCCTGCGCTAATTCGTGGAGGAAGAAGATGAGGTTACCGACCGCGCAAAACCAGGCCGTCCATATCCGGAGAGCCGATGCGACGCCGCCGCGCCGATGATCGACGAACAGCGCCAACTGACCTTCGCGCCCTGGATCAAACGCTCACCCGGCCGGTGCGCAGACGGCGCGACGGTGGTGTTCCCCCACGCGGGCGGCGCGGCGGCGGCCTACCGCTCCTTCGCGACCGCGTTGGCCGCCAACGGCAACGACGCGTTCGTCCTGCAGTATCCGCAACGCGCCGACCGGCTTTCCCATCCAGCCCCCGACAGCGTCGAACAGCTGGCCGCCGACCTGTTCGCCGCCGGTGACTGGACCCGGCTGGGCCCGCTGCGGCTGTTCGGCCACTGCATGGGCGCGATCATCGCGTTCGAGTTCGCCCGCGTCGCCGAACAACACGGCGCCGACGTCAGCCAGCTGTGGGTGTCGGCCAGCCAGGCACCGCACACGGTCGTCACCTCGCCGCGGCTGCCCACCGCCGCCACCGAGGTGGTCGCCAACATGGTCGATCTCGGCGGCACCGATCCGCGGCTGCTCGACGACGAGGAGTTCATCGACCTGCTGGTGCGCGCGGTGCGTGCCGACTATCTGGCGTTCAACCGGTACGCATGCGGGCCGGATCGCAAGGTCGGCGCCGACATCCACCTGCTCGGCGGTCGCGAGGATCACCGGGTGAGCCAGGACATGTTGCGCGCGTGGGAGATCCACACCGAGCAGGTCGTCACGCTCACCCTCTTCGACGGCGGGCACTTCTACCTCAACGAGCACATCGACACGGTCGCGGAGCTGATCAATGCCAGCTAGCGACCCCGGCGACCCCCGCGACCCGGTCGTCATCATCGGGATGGCACTCGAAGCCCCCGGCGGCATCGAAACCGCCGACCAGTACTGGTCACTGCTCGCCGAACAACGCGAAGCCCTGAGCCCCTTCCCGCGCGACCGCGGCTGGCCGATCCGCGAGGTGCTGGACGGGTCGCGGCGCGACGGCTTCAAACCCATCCAGGACCTGGGTGGATTCCTCACCGGCGCGGCCACCTTCGATCCCGAGTTCTTCTCCATCTCGCCGCGCGAGGCCGTCGCGATGGACCCGCAGCAGCGCGTCGCGCTGCGGGTGGCATGGCGCGCCCTGGAGAACACCGGGATGAACCCCGACGATCTCTCCGGCCACGACGTGGGCTGCTACATCGGCGCGTCGACGACGGGCTACGGCCCCGCCCTGGCCGAGTTCACCGACCTCACAGGGCATCTGATGGCAGGCACCGCGCTGGGCCCGGTGTCCGGCCGGATCGCCTACACGCTCGGGCTGGCCGGGCCCGCGCTGACCATCGACACCTCGTGCTCGTCGGCGCTGACCGCGATCCACGTCGCCGGCCAAGCGCTGCGCTCCGGCGACTGCGACATGGCGCTGGCAGGCGGGGTGTGCGTGATGGGGTCACCGGGGTTCTTCGTCGAGTTCTCCAAGCAGCACGCGCTTTCCGACGACGGCCATTGCCGTCCGTACAGCGCGCATGCCTCGGGCACGGTATGGGCCGAGGGCGCGGCGATCTTCGTTCTGCAACGCCGGTCGCGGGCGTTGCGCGACGGACATCGGGTCCTCGCCGAGCTGCGCGCCACCTGCCTGAACCAGGACGGCCGATCGGTCGGTCTCACCGCGCCGAGCGGGCCGGCGCAGGCGCGGCTTTTCCAACGGGCCCTCGAGCACGCCGGGGTGCGTCCCGAGGACATCGGGATGATCGAAGGGCACGGCACCGCAACCCGGCTCGGCGACCGCACGGAGCTGACCTCGTTGGCGCAGACCTACGGCGCCACCGCACCCGGCCGCGGCGGGCTGCTCGGCTCGGTGAAGTCGAACATCGGCCACACCCAGGCCGCCGCCGGTGGGCTCGGTCTGGCCAAGGTGCTCGTCGCCGCCGAGCACGCCGCCGTGCCGGCCACCCTGCACACCGACGAGGCCAGCCGTGAAATCGACTGGGACAGCCAGGGGTTGCGCCTGGCCACCAAGATGACCCCCTGGCCGGCGGTCGACGGGCAGCGCCTGGCGGCCGTGAGCGCATTCGGCATGAGCGGCACCAACGCGCACGTGGTCGTCTCGATACCGCAGGGCGCCACCGGAAGCGAGGCAGCCTGATGCCATCAAGCAGGTTGCCGGACGGCCGGGTGCCGGTGGTGCTCAGCGCGCACGCCGAGGAACTGATCGGCGCCGACGCCCGGGCGATCCTGCGCTATCTGGATCGGGGCCCGGACGTGCGTGCGGTCGCGGGCACTCTGTTGCGGACCCGCCGGTTGCGCAGGCACCGTGCGGTGCTGCGCGCGGGCGACATCGCCGCGCTGGCCGACGGTCTGCGTGCGCTGATCGCGAACGAGGACCACCCGCTGGTCGCCCGATCCTCGGAATCAACCGCTGCCCGAACCGCATTCGTCCTTCCCGGCCAGGGCAACCAATGGCCGTCGATGGGCGCCGAGGCCTATCACCGGTCCCCGCTGTACCGGGCGGAGGTCGACCGCTGCGCCGCGGCGTTCGCCGCCACGGGAAGCGGGTCGCCGCTGCCGTACCTGATCGCCGACACCGACGACGGCGACTGGTCGCAGGTGCAGATCCAGGCCGCGCAGTTCACCCACGCGGCGGGGCTGGCCCAGGTGTGGCGATCGTGCGGCATCGCCCCCGACATCGCGGTCGGACACAGTCTCGGCGAGGTGGCCGCCGCCTACATCACGGGCAGCATCACGCTCTCCGACGCGGCAGCGGTGGTGATCGCCAGGGCCAGGGTGGTCGACGGCCTGGCCGGAAACTACGGTATGGCCGCGCTGGGCACCACGTTCGAAGAGGCTCAACGACTTTGCGCCACGATCGACGATTGGCTCGAGGTGTCCGCCGTCAACTCCGCGTCCTCGGTGGTGGTGTCGGGACACCGCGGCGCCGTCGACGCACTTTTGGCCGCGGCGTCGGAGCGCGGCCTGTTCGCCCGCCCGCTCGACGTGAACTACCCCGGCCACACCAGCGCGCTCGAACCGCTGCGCGAAAATCTGGAAACGCTGTTGCCACGCGGTCAATTCGCGACGGGCACAGTGGAGTTCATCGGGTCAGCGACGTCACAGGTGGTTCCCGCGGGCACAGACTTCGTCGACTACTGGTACCGCAACCTGCGCAACACCGTGCGCTTCGATCGGGCCGTGACGGCCGCTCGGGAGCGCGGCGCGTCAAGGTTCGTCGAGCTGTCGGCACATCCGTCGCTGTTGTTCGCGTTGGGCGATCTGGTCGCCGACGGCGCCGGTGAACCGCCGTCGATCGTCGGGTCCGGGCAGCGGGATGAGCCCTGGCCCGACGCCATGTCGGCCGCCGTCGTGCGTGCCGCGGTGGCCGACCCCGAATACCGCTGGGCCGACCTGGTGGACGTCGACGTAGCCCTGCTGCCGGGCTTCCCGAACGCCTCGATGCGTTCCGTTCGGCTGTGGGCGGCGCCGAAACCGTTGGCGCCGGTCGCCGGAATCACCGTGGCCGACGAGCAATGGATCCCGACCGTGGGCGCGGTCAGCGGCGATGCGATCCGGCGAATCGCGGTGGTCGAACTCGCCGGACCCGTTGGGGCGCTCGGCGATCGGCTGCGCAGCGCCGCCCGGCACCACCCGTACGCGCAACCCGCCGCGCCACACGAGGCCGACATCGTCGTCGCGGTCGCCCCCGTGCTCGACCACCCCGACGCCGAATTGGCCGCGCAGGAGATCGCCAAGCTCATCGACACCGGGTTGCTCGACTACGTCGAGACCGCGGGATCGGCCGGCACGACGTTGTGTCTGGTGACCGTCGGCGGCGAACACGTCCGGCCCGACGAACCCGCGGCCCTGCCGGCCCAGACCGCGCTGGCCGCGATGCACCGCAGCATCGGCCTCGAACGTCCCGAGCAGACCTACCGCCGCGTGGACCTGCCGTCGTGGGAGATCGACGACGCCACCGCCGCCGCCGCGCTCGACGCGGTGCTCGGCGACGCGCAGGAAACCGCCGTGCGCGACGGCGACAACGGCCCCGCCACCTACGTGCGCGCCGTGACCGAAGCCGCCACGGCGGCGACCCCGTGGCCACTGGACGACGGTGTGCTCGACAACGTGGTGATCACCGGCGGCACCGGCACCGTCGGCCTGCACTTCGCACGGCATCTCGCCGACCGGGGGGCCCGCCGGATCGTGCTCGTCAGCCGCAGCGGTATCGACGCCACCAACAAGGCCGAACTGGACCGCACAGGCGCCGAAATCGTCTCGGCGCGTTGTGACCTCACCTGTCCGCAGCAGACGGCGGCCGCGGCCCGCGAGCACGGTGGGGACGGCGCCACGCTGCTCATCCACGCCGCAGGGGCCGCGACGTTCACCGAACGCGACGGCATCACCGGCGCCGCCTTCGCCGACACCGCGGCGGCCAAGGTCAACGGCTTGGCCCACATGGTCGATCGTTGGCCGCTGCGCCCCGGCGCCCGGATCGTGGTGTGCTCGTCGGCGTCCGGCGTCTGGGGTGGCCGCGGCCACGGCGCCTACTCCGCGGCCAACCGGATGCTCGACGCGGTGGCCGGCCAACTGCGCGCCAAGGGACAACACTGCGTGGCCGTGAGATACGGCCTGTGGCAGGGTGATCCGCGGCACGGCGGCGGCATCGCCGAGGCGGCCGGGGTGGCGAACATCGAACGTTCAGGGCTGTTGCCCATGGCGCCCGACATGGCGATCGCGGCGAGCCTGTGCGACCACCGAACCGACCCGCTGGTGATGACCGCCGACAGCGACCGCCTGCGGACGTTCCTCGACACCCACACGGTCAGCGAAACATCTTCGCCCGACGCAGAACTCGACGCCGCGGGAGTCGCCGACCGCGTGCTGTCCGAACTGGCCGCCGTGCTCAACCTCGACGCGAACGCGATCGACCCCGAAATGTCGCTGCTTGACCTCGGGTTGGATTCGCTGCTCGCGCTCGACCTGCGCAAGCGGCTGATGCGGGCGACCGGCACGAAGGTGGCCCTGGCGACGCTGCTCGGCGGAATCACGGGCGGCGAACTCATCGACAGCCTGCACGACCCGACAGGTTCCCCACGTACAGAGAAGGTGGAAACCACGCGTGACTGACACAGTAGACATCCGCGAGGACCTCGAGCAGCGTCGCCTGGAGCTATTGCGCCGCAGGCTCGCCGAGCGCGGGCTGCGGTCGGCGAACGCGCAGGCCGGCCCGGCCGACGCCGTTCTCTCCGACGGCCAGCGCCGCATGTGGTTCGTTCAGATGACCGATCCCACCGGGGCGGTACTCAACATCTGCCTGTCGTACCGGCTCACCGGCGTGCTCGACATCTCACGGCTGCACGACGCGGTCAACGCCGTCGCCGCCCGCCATCCCGCGCTGCGCACCACCTACCAGGCCGACGCCGACGGCGAACCGCAACTGACCGTGCACCACGACCTGACGCCCGGCTGGTCCGTCCACGACCTGTGCGAGCTCTCCGAACACGCCCGCCGACTGCGCCTGGAGGTACTGGCGCAGCGTGAGTTCAACGCCCCGTTCGACCTCAGCACCGATGCGCCGCTGCGCATCACGGTGATCCGCACAGCCCCCGACGAACACGTCATGCTGCTGGTGGCCCACCACATCGCGTGGGACGACGCCTGCTGGCAGGTGTTCTTCGGTGACCTCACCCGCGCCTACCGCGGTGAGCCGCTGCCTGCTCCCGCGCCGGTGCCCGCGGTGGACACCGAGCCCAGCGCCGAGGACCTGGACTACTGGCGCGCCGTGATGGCAGACCCGCCGGAGCCCCTCGAGCTGCCCGGGCCCAACGGATCCGTCGTCCCGGCGAATTGGCGCTCACAGCGCTGCACGCTGACGCTGCCGCAGCCGACGGCCGAGCGGGTGACCAAGCTGGCCAAGGAATCCGGCGCAACGCCCTACATGGTGCTCTTGGCAGCGTTCGGGGTGTTGATGCACCGCTACACGCACGCCGACGACCTGCTGGTGGCCACCCCGGTGCTCAACCGTTCCGCCGACCTCGACGAGGTCATCGGCTACTACGGCAACACGGTGGCGCTGCGGCTGCGCCCGCGGCCCCGCCAGACGTTCCGCGAAATCCTCGCGGCCACCCGCGACACCGCGGTCGGCGCGTTCGCGCATCAACGGGCCAACCTCGACCGGGTCGTGCGCGAGCTCAACCCCGACCGCCGCCATGGCGTGGAACGGATGACCAGGGTCGCGTTCGGGGCCCGCGGCGCCGACGGCGCCGGCTTCAACCCGCCCGGCATCACGTGCGAACGCGCCGAACTGCGTGGCCGGTTCACCCAACTGCCGCTGGCGTTCATGGTCGAGTTCGACGGACCCGAGGTCGTGGTGGAAGCCGAGTACCTGATCGAGGTGCTCGACGCCACGCTGGCCCGGCAACTGCTCGACCACTACGCCGTGCTGCTCGACGACGCGCTGCGCAACATCGACCAGCCGATCAGCGAGCTGCAGTTGATGGACTCCGCCGACCTCGAATGGCTGCGCACCGTCTCAGCGGGCGACGAATTCCACACCCCGGCAAAGACATTGACGGAGTTGGTGGAATCGCAGGTGGCCCGCACACCGGAGGCGGTGGCACTCGTCTACGAAGGCCGCCACTACTCCTACCGTGAGCTCAACGAGTCGGCCAACCGGGTGGCGCACTGGCTGATCGAGCAGGGCACCGGCGCCGAGGACCGCGTCGCGGTCTTGCTGGACCGCTCACCCGAGCTGGCGATCACCGCGCTCGGCGTGATCAAGGCGGGCGCCATCTACCAGCCCGTCGACCCCACCTATCCCGACGACCGGCTGACGTTCATCCTCTCGGACTCCGACCCGAAACTCGTGCTGCGCGAGCCGGTCACCGGACTGGACCGGTTCAGGACCGACAACCCCACCGACGCCGACCGGGTGCGTGCACTGAGCCCGGACAACACCGCCTATCTGATCTACACGTCGGGCTCGACCGGCCTGCCCAAGGGGGTGCCGGTGCCGCACCGGCCGGTCGCCGAATACCTCGTGTGGTTCGCCGACGAGTACGAGATCGACCATCGCGAGCGGCTGCTGCAGGTGGCCTCACCGAGCTTCGACGTCTCGATGGGCGAGATCTTCGGCATGCTGGCCTGCGGTGGGCGGCTGGTGATTCCGCGGCCCGACGGCCTGCGCGACATCGGTTACCTCACCGAGCTGCTGCACGACGAGGGCATCACCTCGATGCACTTCGTGCCGTCACTGCTGGGGCTATTCCTGTCGCTTCCCGGCGTGAACCAGTGGCGCACGCTGCAGCGCGTGCCGATCGGCGGCGAGGCCCTGCCCGGTGAGCTCGCCGACAAGTTCCACGCCACGTTCGACGCGCTGCTGCACAACTTCTACGGGCCCACCGAGACGGTCATCAACGCCAGCCGCTACAAGGTGGAGGGCACCCAGGGCACCCGCATCGTGCCGATCGGCACGCCCAAGATCAACACCCAGATCCACCTGCTCGATGACGCGCTGCAGCCGGTGCCGGTCGGCGTCATCGGTGAGATCTACATCGGTGGAACCCATGTCGCACACGGTTACCACGACCGCCCCGGGCTGACGGCCGAGCGGTTCGTCGCCGACCCGTTCACCGCCGGCGGCCGGCTCTACCGATCCGGCGACCTGGCCCGCCGCAACGCCGACGGCGACATCGAGTTCGTCGGGCGCGCCGACGAGCAGGTCAAGATCCGCGGCTTCCGCATCGAACTCGGCGAGGTCGCCGCGGCGATCTCGGTGGACCCCAGCGTGGGTCAGGTCGTCGTGGTGGCCAGCGATCTGCCGGGGCTGGGCCGCAGCCTGGTCGGCTATCTGACCCCGGCCTCCGACACCGAGGTGGTCGACGTCGACCGCATCCGCAACAGGGTCGCAGCCGCGCTGCCGGAATACATGACACCCGCGGCATATGTCGTCGTCGACGAGATCCCGATCACCGCCCACGGCAAGATCGACCGGGCGGCACTGCCCGAACCGGACTCCAACGCGTTGGCCGGCTCGGGTGCCGAGTACCGCGAACCCGCCGAGGGAACCGAGCGACACCTCGCGCAGCTGTTCGCCGAACTGCTCGACCGCGAGCAGGTGGGCGCCGACGACTCGTTCTTCGATCTGGGCGGGCACTCGCTGCTGGCCACGAAACTCGTTGCGGGGATTCGGTCGCGGTTCAACGCCGACATCGGCGTCAAAGAGGTGTTCGAACTCGGCACGGTCGCCGCGCTGGCCGAGCGGATCGACACGATGTCGTCGCGCGGCTCCGCGCGCCCGCCACTGGTCGCGATCCCGCACGACGGTCCACTGCAGCTGTCGGCGTCGCAGCTGCGGATGTGGTTCCAGTACCGCGTCGACGGGCCCAACCCGGTCAACAACATCCCGTTCGCCGCCCGCATCAGCGGGCCCTGCGACCCGGACGCGTTCGTTGCCGCGGTACGCGATGTCCTCGCCCGCCACGAAGTACTGCGCACGACCTACCGCGAAATCGACGGGGTGCCATACCAGATCGTCAACGATGCCGATGACATGGCGGTGCGCCAGGCACGCGGCGCCGACGACCGCTGGCTGCAGGGCGAACTCGACCACGAGCGGCGGCAGATCTTCGATCTGGAACGCGACCTGCCGGTACGCGCAGCCGTGTTGTCCACACCCGGCGCGCACGTGGTGTCGCTGGTGGTGCATCACATCGCATCCGACCACTGGTCTGCGATGGTGTTGTTCAACGACCTGCTGACCGCCTACCGGTCCCGCCGAGCCGGTCAGCCACCGAAGTTCGCGCCGCTCCCGGTGCAGTACGCCGACTACGCGGCGTGGCAGGCGAAACTGCTCGCCGACCCCGACGGCCCCGCGGCCGCACAGCGGAAATACTGGCGGACACAGCTCGCGGGCCTTCCGGAGAACCCCGGTCTGGCACCGGACTTCGCCCGCCCGGCCGTGCTGAGCGGGGCAGGCGACGGCGTCGAGTTCAGCATCGACCCGGCGACCCGTGCGAAGTTCGCCGCGTTGAGCCAGGAACTCGGCATCACCGAGTTCATGCTGCTGCAGTCGGCCGTGGCCGTGGCGTTGCACAAGGCCGGCGAGCGGCCCGACGTCCCGCTGGGAACCCCGGTCGCCGGGCGCACCGAAGCCGCACTCGACCAGCTGATCGGGTTCTTCATCAACATCGTGGTGCTGCGAAACGACCTGCGGGACAATCCCACGCTTCGCGAGGTGCTGCGGCGCTCCCGCGACACCGCCCTGGAAGCCTATGCGCACCAAGACCTTCCGTTCGACCAGGTGGTCGACGCGGTGAGCCCGACTCGGTCGCTGTCGCGTAACCCGCTGTTCGGTGTCGTGGTCCATGTGCGCGACGGGCTGCCTGTCGACCGACCCATCGAGTCGAGCGCCGAAGGCGACACCACGTTCACCGCGCTGGAGCCGCCCTTCGACGTCGCACACGCCGATCTGTCGGTCAACTTCTTCGCCACCGACGACGGCTACCGCGGCCATGTCATCTACCGCACCGACCTGTATCGCCGGGGCACCACCGAACGGCTGGTCGGATGGCTGGGACGGGTGCTGGCGGCGTTCGCCGACGATCCCGACCAGCGGGTGCGCGACGTGCAGATCGCCGACCGCGACGAGCGGCGTCAGGTACAACAGTTCAGTGCCGCAGCACAAGTCAGCATCCTTGACGGCTGGCGCGATCCCGTTCCGATAGGTGTGGTCGGCGACCTCTACGACCACGTGGTCGACGAAACCGGCGTGCGCCTTCGGGCCCGCGGCCAGCGGGGACGATGGACCGAGGACGGCCGCGTGGAGGTCGTCGAAGCCGCCTCCGTCCCCCGGCCGTCGGCGCCAACCGGGCCCGCCGAGCCGGCCCGCACCGACACCGAGCGGGCACTGGCCGCGATCCTGGCCGGCGTGCTCGACGTGCCCGAGGTCCACCGCACCGACGGCTTCTTCGAACTCGGCGGCGACTCGATCCTGGCGGTACAGGTGGCCGCCCGGGCCCGCGACGCAGGCCTGACGCTCACCCCCCGGATGGTTTTCGAGCACCCCACCGTCTCCGAACTGGCCGCCAAGGTCGACGAGGCCGGCGATACCGCACCGGACGCCGACACCCATCACGAGCCGATGTCGACCTCCGGGCTGTCGCCAGAAGAGCTCGCGGCCGTGACGTCGATGTGGACCGCGTCGCGCGACGGTGCCCCATGACCGCGACCGAGGCGACGCCCGCCATCGAAGACGTGATGGCGCTGAGCCCGCTGCAGCAGGGGCTCTACTCGCTGGCGAAGCTCAGCGACGACGACCGCGGCGATCCCTATGTGATCGCCATGGCCGCCGACATCAGCGGCACGTTGGACACCGCACTGCTACGCGACTGCGCCGCAACGATGCTGGCGCGCCATCCCAACCTGAGGGCGAGTTTCCTGCAGGCCAACCCGGGCCGGCCGGTGCAGGTGGTGCCCACCCGGGTCGACGTGCCCTGGCGGCAGATCACCGCGACCGCCGACGAGGTGGACGCGCTGGAGGCCGACGAGCGCCGCCGCCCGTTCGATCTCGAACGCGGACCGGCCATCCGATTCCTGCTCATCGCATTGCCGCGGTCGCGGTGGCGATTGATCGTCGTCGCCCACCACATCATCATCGACGGATGGTCGCTGCCGCTGTTCGTCGGTGAGCTGATCACGCTGTACCGGTCGAGCGGTGACCTCGCCGCCCTTCCGCCGCCGCCGCGACCGTACCGCGACTACATCGGTTGGCTCGCTGATCGAGACCGGGACGCCAGCCGGGAGCTGTGGCGGGAACACCTCGACGGGCTCGACGGTCCGACGCTGCTGACGCCCGCGCTGACCACCGGTGAGCCGCCGGACGGAGCGCCGCGGCGCACCGAGTTGAAGCTGGACCGTCAAGGCACCGCCGAACTGTCAGAGGCCGCGCGCGCCCGCGGTGTCACCGTGAACACCCTGATGCAGATGGCATGGGCCACACTGTTGTCGGCGTTCACCGACCGCAGCGATGTGGTGTTCGGGGTGACGGTGTCCGGGCGCCCAGGTGAGCTCACCGGCGTGGAGACGATGGTCGGGCTGTTCATCAACACGGTGCCACTACGGGTGCGGCTGGACCCGGTGGCATCGGTCGGTGCGCAATGCCGCGCGGTGCAGCGGGAGGCCGCGCTGTTGCGCGATCACAGCTACGTGCCGCACGCGGAGCTGCGGGCGCTGGGCGGTGTCGGAGAGATGTTCGACAGCCTGCTGGTGTACGAGAACTTTCCACCGGGAGGGCTGGTCGGGGGCGGCGATTTCACCGCCAACGGCGCGACGTTCCGTCCGGCGGCGCTGGAGAGCCTGTCGCACTTCCCGGTCACCATCGCCGCGCACATGGTCGACGACCAACTGACCGTGCTGGTCGAAGCGATCGACGGGGCGCTCGGCCTGATGAGCGCTGAGTCGCTGGGCCGTCGTCTGCTGGCGACCGTGGAGCGGCTGATCAGCCACTGGGACCGTCCGCTGCGCGACGTCAGCGTGCTGCTCGACGGTGAGGGCTCGCCGCCAGCCCAGATCGCCCCCGCCCCAACAGATGACGGTGTGCATACGACCTTCACCGCCGTCGCGAACCGCAGGTTGGCGTCGGTGGCCCTGAGCTGGCCCGGCGGTGAGCTGACCTTCCGCGAACTCGATGAAGCAGCCGACCGGCTGGCCGCCGCGCTGGCGCGTCGTGGCGTCGAGCCCGAACGCCCGGTGGCGATCCGCCTCGCCCGCGGCCCGCACTATGTGATCGCGATGTTCGCGGTGTTGAAGGCCGGGGGCGTGATCGTTCCGCTCGACCCGTCCATGCCCGCCGACCGCGTCGCCGACATCCTGCAGCAGTGCGACGCGACCCTGGTCATCGACGACACGCTCATCGCCGCGACCGCCGACGAACCGGTTGGGGATTTCGAACCCGTTGCGGCACAGCCGGGCCAGGCCGCCTATGTGGTGTTCACCTCGGGCACCACCGGACGACCGAAGGGCGTCATCGGCACCCATCAGGCCCTGCTGGCCTACGCCGAGGACCACGCTGAGAATGTGTTGCGCCCCGCGGCGGCCCGGCTGCGGCATCCGCTGCGGGTCGCCCACGCGTGGTCGTTCGCGTTCGACGCCGCCTGGCAGCCGCTGGCCGCGCTGCTGGATGGGCACGCCGTTCACATCGTCGACGGCGACGTGCAGCGGGATGCCGAGGCGTTGGTGCAGACGATCGGGCGGTACGGCATCGACATGATCGACACCACCCCGTCGATGTTCGCCCAACTGCACGCCGAAGGCCTGCTCACCACGGTGCCCCTCGGGGTGCTCGCGCTGGGCGGGGAGGCCGTCGGCGTCCCGGCATGGAACCTGATCCGCCACGAATGCGCCCGCACCGGCATGGCGGCCTACAACTGTTACGGCCCAACCGAAACCACGGTGGAAGCCGTCGTCGCCACCATCGCCGATCACGAGCAACCCACGATCGGGCGGCCGACCTCGCCCAGCCGCGCCTATGTCCTGGACTCCTGGCTGCGGCCGGTGCCCGACGGTGTCGCCGGCGAGCTGTACCTGGCCGGTGGCCAGGTGACCCGCGGTTACCACGGCAGGCCGGGGGAGACGGCGAGCCGATTCGTCGCCGACCCGTTCGTAGCCGGGCAGCGGATGTACCGCACCGGCGATGTGGTGCGCCGCCAGGCCGACGGTGCACTGCAGTTCCTGGGTCGCAGCGATGCCCAGCTGAAAGTTCGCGGCTTCCGGGTGGAGCCCAGCGAGATCGCCGCGGTGCTGCACAGTCATCCGGCGGTGCACCACGTCCACGTCGCGGTGCGCAGAAAACGCGGGGGGCCACGGTTGACCGCCTACGTGGCCGCCGACCCGGCGCCCGCCGTGGCCGAACTGCGCAACCTGCTGGCAAAGCGGTTGCCGCGCTACATGGTTCCGCACGCCATCGTCGTCGTCGACCAGATACCGCTGACCTCGCACGGCAAGGTCGACGACGCCGCGCTGGGCGCCATCGCCGTCGACGACGGCCCGGCGATCGCCGCCGAAACCGAAACCGAGACCGCCCTCGTCGAGGTGCTCGCCGAACTGTTGGACTGCGTCGAGGTCGACGTCACCGCGGACTTCCTGGCGCTCGGGTTGGACAGCATCGTGGCGCTCTCGGTGGTGCAGGCCGCGCGGCGACGCGGGATTCCGTTGCGGGCCCGGCTGATGCTGGAATGCGGAACCATCCGCGAACTCGCGGCGGCGATCGACAGCGAGTCGGTCAGCGTCGCACGCGACGACGGCGACGAGACCGCGCCGATCCCCCTGCTGCCCAACGCGCATTGGCTCTACGAGCACGGCGAGCCGCGTCGGCTCGCGCAGACCGAGGCGATCTGGCTTCCCGACGGCATCACCGGCGAGCACCTGCACCGGATGCTGCGGACCGTCGTCGACGGCCACCAGGTGCTGCGCTGCCGCCTCGACCTCGACACGATGACGCTCGTACCCCACGAGCCGGGCGACATCCTGACCGAGGTGCTCGTCGATGCTGACCTGACCGAAGCGGTCGCCCGGCACACCGCGGAGTCCGTGCAACGCCTTGACCCGCAACAGGGTTCGATGCTGTCGGCGGTGTGGCTGCGGCGCTCCGACGGTCCCGGAGTGCTGGTGCTGACCGCCCACGTCCTCGCGCTGGATCCGGCGTCGTGGCGGATCGTGCTGGGTGAGCTGGACGCGGCGTGGCACACGATCGCCTCCGGCAAGACACCGAGACCCATCCGCGAACACACCAGCCTGCGCCGGTGGAGCCGCCTGCTGCACGAGCGGGCACAGCAGCTGCAGACCTGCGACTTCTGGGCCGAGCAACTCGACGGCGAGGACCCCGCCCTCGGCGCGCGGCGGGTACAGCCGCAGACCGACCGGGTGGGTGACGTCGTCGTGACCGTTTCGGCGGCCGACGCCGATGTCAGCGCGCGGCTGCTGGCGTCGGCCGTGCCGACACCGCACCTGCTGGCCGTCGCGGCCGCACGCACCGTCACCCGCTGGCGGCTGCACCGCGGACAGGACCCGCAGCCGCCGCTGCTGGCGCTAGAGACCCACGGCCGCGCCGACGGGGTCGCCGAGGACGCGGACACCTCCGACACCGTCGGGCTGCTCACCGCGATCTACCCGCTGCGGGTGCAGTCGGCGCAGGACCTGGGCGCCATCCCGGGCGAGGTCATCGACTACGGCCTGCTGCGCTATCTGCGCCCCGACACCGCCGAGCGGCTCCGCGGTTACCGTGACCCGCAGCTGCTTCTGAACTTCCTGGGCCGTATCCACGTCGGGCTCGACGGCGGTGCGCTCAGGGCGGATCGCGAGCTGCTGGCGGGTGTGACGCCGTTGCCGGAGCCCGATCTTTCGGTGCGACACGAGCTCACCATCGTGGCGGCCGTGCTCGGCGAAAGCGATGCCCCGGTGTTGGCCACGCAGTGGCGCACGTTGCCCGACATCCTTTCCACCGACGACGTCGCCACCCTCCAGTCGCTGTGGCAGGAGTCGTTACGAGAGGTGGTGTCATGACCAGGTCCTCAACCCCGACATTGGTTGTGGTCGGTGCCGGGGTCAAGGCGGTCGCGGTCGCCGCCAAGGCCGCGGTGCTGCGTGAAATGGACATCGCCGTACCCCGCATCGTCGCCGTGGAACGCACTGCGGTGGCGGCCAATTGGCGGGCCGACGGTGGCTGGACCGACGGCCAGCACCGGCTCGGCACCAGCCCCGAGAAGGATGTCGGCTTTCCCTACCGGTCCTCGTTGGTACCGCGCCGCAACGCCGAACTCGACGAGCGGATGACCAGGTACAGCTGGCAGTCCTACCTCATCGGAACCAACCAGTTCGCCGAATGGGTGGACCGCGGCAGGCCGGCGCCCACCCACAAGAAGTGGAGCCAGTATCTGCGCTGGGTCGCCGACAACGTCGACATGAACGTGATCTTCGGTGAGGTGCAGCGGATCTCGGTTGACTCCGGCGCCAACGGGCAGCGCTGGGCGGTGCACACCGCGGATCAGTGCGTCGACGGCGACGGCCTGATGATCACCGGTCCCGGGCAGCCCGAGCGGTCGATCCTTCCCGGCAACCCGCGGGTGTTGTCCATCGCCGAGTTCTGGCACCGCGCCGCGCAGTGTGAGCTGATCGCCGCCGAACGTGTGGCGGTGATCGGTGGTGGCGAGACCGCCGCGTCGATGCTCAACGAGCTGTTCCGACACCGGGTTTCCACCATCACCGTGATCTCGCCGCAGGTGACGTTGTTCACCAGGGGCGAGGGTTTCTTCGAGAACACGCTGTTCTCGGATCCCACCGGCTGGACGGGCCTGACGCTCGACGAGCGTCGCGACGCGCTGACCCGGACCGACCGCGGCGTGTTCTCTGCCCGGGTGCAGGAGGCGCTGCTGTCCGATGACCGGATTCGGCACCTGCGCGGCCGGGTCGCGCACGCCGTGGCCCGCGACGGCCGAATCCGCTTGACGCTGAGCACGAATCAGGGCGCCGAACGCCTGGAAACCGTGCACGGATTCGACCTGGTGATCGACGGTTCGGGCGCCGATTCGGCGTGGTTCATACCGCTGCTTGGCCAGGACGCGCTGGATCTGCTCGAGATCGGTCTGGGCGGTCCGCTGACCGCCGATGCGCTGCAGGACGCCATCGGCTACGACCTCGCCGTCACCAATGTCACCCCGAAGCTGTTTCTGCCCGCCCTGTCCGGGCTGACGCAGGGGCCCGGCTTTCCCAACCTGTCCTGTCTCGGCCTGCTGTCGGACCGGATACTCGGCGCGGACATCGGTGCGGGCACCGAGCCCGACGACACCGCCGATCGAGCAACGAGGAGAAGCGATGAGCACCAACCCGTTCGATGACCCCGACGGCACGTTCTATGTGCTCGCCAACGACGAGGATCAGCACAGCCTGTGGCCCGGGTTCGCCGACCCGCCCGCTGGGTGGCGCGTCGTATTCGGTGAGGGCACGCGCGAGGACTGTATGACCTACATCGAGCAGAACTGGACCGACATCCGGCCACGCAGCCTGAAGGCGGCCATCGGCGCGGGGTGACCGGGCGGCTGCTCTACGTTGGGTGCCGTGGCATCCCCTGCGGCATCCCCGACGCGGCCGAGGACCCTCGCGGTCGGTGCGGCGTGTTGGATCGTCGCGGCCCTCGGCTACGTCCTCCTCGAGCTGCTGACCGCCGCGGCGCTACCCGGGTACAGCTACACCGAGCACTACATCAGCTCGCTCGGCGTTCCGGAGTGGTCACCGCGCGCCTACCTGATCAACGCGGCGTTCTACGCCCAGGCGGTGCTGTTTCTCACCGGCGCGCTGCTGGTCGCCCGGTCGGTGCGGGGTCGCTTCAGCGCGGTGCTCGTCGTGCTGGCGGCGCTCACCGCCGTCGGCAACATCCTGGTCGGCACCGTGTACGGCGGTTCTGCGCTGTGGACCAACGGATTCGAATGGCTGCACGTGCTCGGCGCGTTTCTGGCGATCCTCGGCGGCAACGCCGCGGCGCTGGCCGGATCGGCCGTGGTGGCCCGCGCCGCCACCGCCCGGTGGTACCTGCCGATCGGGCTGCTGATCGGGCTCGCGGGCATCGCGATCTTCGCGATGCTGCAGAACTACAACGACTGGGCGGTGGACTACGCCCCGGTCGGGCTCGTCGAACGGGCCTGCGTGTACACGATCCTGATCTGGCAGCTGCTCAGCGGCCTGCTGCTGTGGACGCGGGCACGCCGCTAGACCTGCTGGGTCTGGGCCCACGCGTCAGCCGGGGACCGCATGTCCATGTCGAAGATCCGGGCGTGAAGCACCGTGCGGTTGCGCAGCGCGGCGCGGACCGCGCGGTGCAGGCCGTCCTCCAGATAGACCACGCCCTTCCACCGCACCGCGTGCGGGAACAGGTCCCCGTAGAAGGTCGAGTCCTCCGACAACAGCCGGTCCAAAGCCAGCACCGTCGTCGTCGTCACCAGCTCGTCGAGCCGGATCTGCCGCGGCGGGATCTGGGCCCACTGCCGGTGCGTCAGCCCGTGGTCGGGGTAGGGCCGGCCCTCCCGGACGCCCTTGAAGATCATCTGGTCGACGTCCCCCGCATCTTCGAATGGGGCAACGGCTTCACGTTGCGAAGGCTATCGCAATGCTGCGTTCGCCACGCGAGCTGCGCTGGCGGCTATCACCGCTGCTGATGACCGTAAACTGGATGCGATTGGAGGTGAAACCATGGGGAGTGCCGAGGAGCGGCGGTTCGAGGTGCTGCGCGCCATCGTCGCTGACTTCGTGGCCACCAAGGAGCCGATCGGCTCCAAATCCCTCGTGGAACGACACAACCTCGGGGTGTCGAGCGCGACGGTCCGCAACGACATGGCCGTTCTCGAAGCCGAGGGCTACATCACCCAGCCGCACACCAGCTCGGGCCGGGTGCCCACCGAGAAGGGCTACCGCGAGTTCGTCGACCGGATCCACGAAGTCAAGCCGTTGTCGTCGTCTGAACGACGCGCGATCCTTTCGTTCCTGGAATCCGGTGTCGACCTCGACGACGTGTTGCGCCGCGCCGTGCGGCTGCTGGCGCAGCTGACCCGGCAGGTGGCGATCGTGCAGTACCCGACGCTGACGGCGTCGACCGTGCGCCGCCTGGAAGTCGTCCCGCTGACCCCGGCCAGGGTGTTGCTTGTGGTGATCACCGACTCCGGCCGCATCGACCAGCGCATCGTCGAGCTCGGTGACACCATCGACGACCACGAGCTCGGCCAGCTGCGCGACGTGCTGGGCCAAGCGCTGGAAGGCAAACCGCTGTCGGCCGCGTCGGCGGCGGTGGCCGAGCTGGCGGCGCAGCTCGACGGGACCGGTGGACTTTCGGACGCGATCGGCCGGGCGGCCACCGTGCTGGTGGAGACCCTCGTCGAACACCGCGACGAGCGGCTGCTGCTGGGCGGCACCGCCAACCTGACCCGCAACACCGCCGACTTCGGCGGCAACCTGCGCTCGGTGCTCGAGGCGCTTGAGGAGCAGGTCGTGGTGCTGCGGCTGCTGGCCGCGCAGCAGGAGGCGGGCAAGGTCACCGTGCGCATCGGCCACGAAACCGAGGCCGAGGAGATGTCCACGACCTCGGTGGTCAGCACGGCCTACGGTAGTTCGGGCAAGGTGTACGGCGGCATGGGCGTGTTGGGACCCACCCGGATGGACTATCCGGGAACTATCGCTAATGTCGCTGCGGTTGCTCTCTATATCGGCGAAGTTTTAGGCAGCCGATAGTCCAGCAGCAGACAGACAGGCACAGACAGGCAGGTCAGGCGTGGCACGCGACTACTACGGGCTGCTCGGGGTGAGCAGAGGCGCCAGTGACTCCGAGATCAAGCGCGCCTATCGGAAGCTGGCGCGCGAGCTGCACCCCGACGTCAACCCCGACGAAGAGGCCCAGGCGCGGTTCAAGGAGATCAGCGTCGCCTACGAGGTGTTGAGCGATCCGGAGAAACGCCGCATCGTCGACCTCGGCGGCGATCCGCTGGAGTCCGCGGGCGCCGCGGGCAACGGGTTCGCCGGTTTCGGCGGGCTGGGCGACGTGTTCGAGGCCTTCTTCGGCGGCGGCGCGACATCGCGCGGGCCGATCGGGCGGGTCCGGCCCGGCTCGGACTCGCTGCTGCGGATGCGGCTGACCCTTGAGGAGTGCGCGACCGGGGTGACCAAACAGGTCACCGTCGACACCGCGGTGTTGTGCGACCTGTGCCACGGCAAGGGCACCCACGGCGACTCGCGGCCGGCCACCTGCGATACATGCGGCGGGCGCGGCGAGATCCAGACCGTGCAGCGCTCGCTGCTCGGGCAGGTCATGACGTCACGGCCGTGCCCGGTGTGCGGCGGCGTCGGCGAGGTCATCCCCGACCCGTGCCACCGCTGCGGCGGCGACGGCCGGGTCCGCGCGCGGCGTGAAATCAGCGTCAAGATCCCCGCCGGCGTCGGCGACGGGATGCGGGTGCGGTTGGCGGCCCAAGGTGAGGTCGGGCCTGGCGGCGGACCCGCCGGCGACCTCTACGTCGAGGTGCACGAGAAGCCGCACGAGGTGTTCGTGCGCGACGGCGACGATCTGCACTGCACGATCTCGGTGCCGATGGTCGACGCCGCGCTGGGCACCACCGTCACCGTCGACGCGATCATCGACGGCCCGATCGAGATCGTCATCCCGCCAGGAACCCAGCCCGGACAGGTGATGACGCTGCGCGGCCACGGCATGCCCCACCTGCGCAGCGGGGTGCGCGGCGATCTGCACGCCCACATCGAGGTCGTCGTCCCGTCGCGGCTGGACCACGAGGACACCGAGCTGCTGCGCAAGCTGCGGGAACGCCGCGGCGACGCCGCCGAGGTGCGCTCCACCAACGGTTCCTCGCCGTCCTCCGGCGGCGGGCTGTTCTCCCGCCTGCGTGAGACGTTCAGCGGCCGCTGATGGGCTTGCGTCGTTCACCTGGTCCGCGATTTCTGCGCCAGGGCTGTGATTGCCGCCAGACGACGACCCCGCGGCAGAAATCGATGCCGCGGTAAGGCCGATGACCGACGCGCTGTTCTACGTCGAGGCGCTACCGGAGCCCGGCGGGTTGGCCGTCGTGGACGGCGACGAGGGCTTCCACGCCGCCAACGTGCGCCGCATCCGCGCAGGTGAACGCCTGGATCTCGGGGACGGCGCCGGTGAGCTGGCGAACTGTGTCGTCGAGGAAACGGGCAAGGCCCGGCTGACCGCGCGGGTGCTGGACCGCCGCCGCGTGGCCCCAGCCGGCCCCACCGTCACCGTCGTACAGGCGCTGCCCAAGTCCGACCGGGCCGAACTGGCCGTCGAACTGGCGACCGAGGCCGGCGCCGACGCGTTTCTCGCCTGGCAGGCGACGCGTTGCGTGGCCCGCTGGGACGGCGCGGCCAAGGTCGACAAGGGGCTGCGGCGCTGGGGCGCGGTGGCCCGGGCGGCAGCCCGGCAGTCGCGACGGGCCTACATCCCCGACGTCGGCGGCCTGGTGTCGACGCCGCAGCTGGTGGCGCGGGTGCGCGACGAGGTGGCGGCGGGCGCTGTGGTGCTGGCGCTGCACGAGTCGGCGACGCAGCGGCTCACCGATGTCGCGCTCGCACAAGCGGATTCGGTGATGCTGATCGTCGGCCCCGAGGGTGGTATCGCCGACGAGGAGATCCAGGCGCTCAGCGACGCCGGCGCGGTTGCGGTGCGCCTGGGCCCCACGGTTTTGCGGACGTCGACGGCGGCGGCGGTCGCGCTCGGCGCTCTCGGCGTGCTGACCGGCCGGTGGGGGTGAGCCGGGTGTCTGCATCAAACATTGGGAAGCGTCGCAACCCGGCGGTAAACTGGGGGTTCCTGGCAAACCGCCAGGCGAGAACACAGAAAGCAGGCACAGAACCCTCTTGACGCCCCGCGAGAACGCTGACTCGTCGCAGGCTGAGCAGTCCTCCGAGTCGGTACGCAGCAGCATCAACGTTCCACCCGACCTCGTCGTGGGCCTCCTGGGTTCCGCCGACGAGAATCTGCGCGCACTCGAAACCATCCTGGCGGCCGACATCCACGTACGCGGTAACGCCGTGACGCTGTCCGGTGAACCGGCCGACGTCGCGCTGGCCGAACGCGTCGTCTCCGAGCTGGTCGCGATCGTCGCCAGCGGCCAGGTCCTTGCCCCACAAGCCGTGCAGCACAGCGTCGCGATGCTCACCGGCGCAGGCAACGAGTCGCCGGCCGAGGTGCTGACGCTGGACATCCTGTCGCGGCGCGGCAAGACGATCCGCCCGAAGACGCTGAACCAGAAGCGCTACGTCGACGCCATCGACGCGCACACCATCGTCTTCGGCATCGGCCCGGCGGGCACGGGCAAGACCTATCTGGCGATGGCCAAGGCCGTCAACGCATTACAGACCAAGCAGGTCAACAGGATCATCCTGACCCGGCCCGCCGTGGAAGCCGGTGAGCGCCTTGGCTTCCTGCCGGGCACGCTCAACGAGAAGATCGACCCCTACCTGCGCCCGCTCTACGACGCGCTGCACGACATGATGGATCCGGAGCTGATCCCAAAACTGATGAGCGCCGGGGTCATTGAGGTCGCGCCGCTGGCGTACATGCGTGGCAGGACGATCTCGGATGCGTTCATCATCCTCGACGAGGCCCAGAACACCACGGCCGAACAGATGAAGATGTTCCTGACCCGGCTGGGGTTCAACTCGAAAATCGTTGTCACCGGCGACATCACGCAGGTGGACCTGGTCGGCGGATCCAGCTCGGGATTGCGCGCGGCGATGCGGATCCTCGAAGGCATCGACGACATCCACTTCGCCGAACTCACCAGCGCCGACGTGGTGCGACACCGGCTGGTGTCGGAGATCGTCGACGCGTACGCACGGCACGACGAGCCCACGCAGCTGAACCGAGCCCAGCGGCGCGCCTCGGGGAACAGGCCACGACGGTAGCCCGATATGAGCATTGAGGTGTCCAACGAGTCGGGCATCGACGTCTCCGAAGACGAACTGATCAGCGTCGCCCGGTTTGTCATCCGCAAGATGAACGTGCATCCGGCGGCGGAGCTGTCGATGGTGCTGCTCGACACCGCCGCGATGGCCGACCTGCACATGCGGTGGATGGACCTGCCCGGGCCCACCGACGTGATGAGCTTCCCGATGGACGAGCTCGAGCCGGGCGGGCGCCCCGACGCGCCGGAGCCGGGCCCGGCGATGCTCGGCGACATCGCGCTGTGTCCCGAGTTCGCCGCCGAGCAGGCCGCGGCGGCCGGCCACTCGCTGGGCCAGGAGCTGGCCCTGCTGACCGTGCACGGCGTGCTGCATCTCCTCGGCTACGACCACGCCGAACCCGATGAGGAACGCGAGATGTTCGCGCTGCAGCGCCAGCTGCTCGAAGAGTGGGTGGCCGAACAGGTCGAGTCCTATCACCAGCATCGCCAGTCCGAGAAGGAACGCAGGCTGCTGGACAACTCCCGATACTTCGACGAACCGTGACCGGCGCAGGGCAGCTGATCGCCGCGATCGTGCTCGTCGGCCTCGGCGGGTTGTTCGCGGCCATCGACGCCGCCCTGAGCACCGTGTCGCAGGCCCGCGTCGAGGAACTGCAGCGCGAGGAACGCCCCGGCGCGGTCCGGCTGGCCAACGTGATGGCCGAACGGCCCCGCTACATCAACCTCATCGTGCTGCTGCGCATCACCTGCGAGGTGGGCGCGACGGTGCTGCTGGCGGCGTACCTGGACGGCCATCTCGGTGTGACGTGGGGGCTCTTCGCCGCTGCCGCGATCATGGTGGTGGTCAGCTTCGTGGTCATCGGCGTCGGCCCGCGCACCCTGGGCCGCCAGCACGCGTACACGATCGCGCTGCTGGCCGCCCTTCCACTGCAAGCGCTTTCGCTGCTGCTGACCCCGATCAGCCGGCTGCTGGTGCTGATCGGTAACGCGCTCACCCCCGGCCGCGGGTTTCGCAACGGACCGTTCGCCTCCGAGATCGAGCTGCGCGAGGTCGTCGACCTGGCCCAGCAGCGCGGCGTGGTCGCCGACGAGGAGCGCCGGATGATCCAGTCGGTGTTCGAACTCGGCGACACCCCGGCCCGCGAGGTGATGGTGCCGCGTACCGAGATGGTGTGGATCGAGGCCGACAAGTCCGCGGGCCAAGCCACCTCGCTGGCGGTGCGCAGCGGGCACTCCCGGATCCCGGTGATCGGTGAGAACGTCGACGACGTCGTCGGGGTGGTGTACCTCAAAGACCTTGTGCAGCGCACGTATTACTCCACCAACGGCGGCCGCGACACCAAGGTGTCCGAGGTGATGCGGCCCGCGGTGTTCGTCCCGGACTCCAAACCGCTCGACGAGCTGCTGCGGGAGATGCAGCGCGACCGCAACCACATGGCGCTGCTGGTCGACGAGTACGGCGCGATCGCCGGGCTGGTCACCATCGAAGACGTGCTGGAGGAGATCGTCGGCGAGATCGTCGACGAATACGACGCGGGCGAAACCGTTCCGGTGGAGGACCTCGGCGACAACCGCTACCGCGTGTCGGCGCGGCTGTCGATCGAGGACCTCGGCGAGCTCTACGACATCGAGTTCGACGAGGACCTCGACGTCGACACCGTCGGCGGACTGATGGCGCTCGAGCTGGGGCGCGTGCCGCTGCCCGGCGCCGAGGTCATCTGGGACGGGTTGCGGCTGCGCGCCGAGGGCGGTCCCGACCACCGCGGCCGGGTGCGCATCGGTACCGTCCTGGTCAGCCCGACAGAGCCGCCAGCCGAGGAGACGCAATGAGTGAACTCGACCCAGAGGACGCCAAGTTGGTGACGCTGGCTCGCGGTGCGATGGGGCGCGCCGAAGCGGCCAGCGGCGCCGCGGTGCGCGACCTCGACGGCCGCACCTACGCGGGCGCGCCGGTCGCGTTGGACGCGCTGCGGCTCACCGCCCTGCAGGCCGCGGTCGCAGCCGCGGTGTCCAGCGGGGCGAGGGGGCTGGAGGCCGCGGTGCTGGTCGGCGGAACCGTCGACGACGCCGGCGTCGCCGCGGTGCGGGAGATGTCGGCCGACGCGGCGGTCATCGTCACCGACCGCTCGGGAAAGCCCGCATGATCCCCGAGACCGCGCGCAGATCGCGAATCCGCCCGAAACTGCGATCTCTCCGCAGTCTCGGCGCGAGAGGTGGGGCGCGGTGACCGAATTCCGTTCCGGCTTCGTCTGTTTCGTGGGCCGGCCGAACACCGGGAAGTCGACGCTGACCAACGCGCTGGTCGGCGCGAAGGTCGCCATCACGTCGAACCGGCCGCAGACCACCCGGCACACGATCCGCGGCATTGTGCACCGCGAGGACTTCCAGATCATCCTGATCGACACCCCCGGGCTGCACCGACCGCGCACCCTGCTCGGGCAGCGGCTCAACGATCTGGTGAAAGACACCTACTCCCAGGTCGACGTGATCGGGTTGTGTATCCCGGCCGACGAGAAGATCGGCCCGGGGGACCGGTGGATCTGCGAGCAGATCCGCGCCGTCGCGCCGAACACCACGCTGGTCGCGATCGTCACCAAGATCGACAAGGTGCCCAAGGACCGGGTGGCCGCCCAGCTGGTCGCGGTCAGCGAGTTGGTCGGTCCCGACGTCGAGATCGTCCCCGTGTCGGCGACCACCGGGGAGAACGTCGACGTGCTGATCGACGTGTTGGCCGCCCAACTGCCGCCGGGCCCGGCGTTCTACCCCGACGGGGAGCTGACCGACGAACCCGAGGAAACGCTGATGGCCGAGCTGATCCGCGAGGCGGCGCTCGAAGGGGTGCGCGACGAGCTGCCGCATTCGCTTGCGGTGGTCATCGAGGAGGTCAGCACCCGCGAGGGGCGCGACGACCTGACCCCCCTTGTCACTGTGCGCGCCAACTTGTTCGTCGAGCGCGATAGCCAGAAGGGCATCGTCATCGGCAAGGGCGGCGCCCGGCTGCGCGAGGTCGGGACCGCCGCGCGCACGGCGATCGAGAAGCTGCTGGGCACCAAGGTGTTCCTGGACCTGCGGGTCAAGGTCGCCAAGAACTGGCAGCGCGACCCCAAGCAGCTGGGCCGGCTGGGCTTTTAGCTCGTCAGCCCGGGGCGCCTGCGCCCGGCTGACCGAACGGCCGCTGTCCGGGCACGTTGACCGGCGGGGCGCCGTCGCCCTTGCCGTAGACCGCGACCACGACGGTGCGGTCGATCAGGTTCTCCGACCACACGCCGATGTCGACGTTGGCGCAGTCGGACATGATCGCGTGGTAGTCGGGCCGGTGATACCACTGATTGATCAGCTCGATACCGCTGATGGCCAGCGCCGGGTTGATGGCGACGGTCTCGGCGACGTCTCCGGCGTAGCCGGCCCTGCGCGCCCGGTCCGTCACCGTCGAGCCGTCCGAGCCGATGTCGCCGTTGAGCGCGCGATTGTTCAGCACATCGTTGGTGTGCCACTGCGCCGCCAACCGCAGCTTCGGGTTGATCTTGATGTCGGTGTCGCACCCGGCCAGGTGCTGCATGGTGTACACGTTGGACACGACGCCGTCGTTGAGCCGCTTGTTGTCCGCATTGGCCGCCGGCATGCCTGCGAGCAGACCACCCACGACCGCCAGGGTCGGAACCACGTATGCGAAGTGCCGCGCGTTCATGGTCGGAAAGACTACGCGACCTCGTCGGAGATGGACCCCACAATGTGGGGTTCGCTGTGCGCGGTGGGCTCGGGGTCGGGGGCGGGTCCGACGGTCCACCACTGCGGCGGTTGCTTCGTCGCCCACCCGTTGATCGCCTCCAACTCCGCGGCCAGTGACACCAGCAGCGGCTCGCTGTCGGCGGGACCCATCAGCTGAACGCCGATCGGCAGCCCGGACGAGGTGAACCCCGCAGGCACGTTGATCGACGGCCAGCCCAGCAGGTTCCACGGCCAGGTCACCGGGCACGCCTTGATCATCGTGCGGTCGGTGGCCAGCCCACCGAGCTTGTCGAAGTCGTGCACCAGCGGGGGCGGCTGGGCGGTCGTCGGCGCCAGCACCACGTCGGCGATGTTGAAGATCCAGCCCATCCGGCGCTGGGCGGCGGCCTCGCGGGCACGCGCCTTGCGCAGCACGTTCTCCGAGAGCAGCCGGCCCATCCGAAGGTTGGACCTGGTGCGCGGGTCCAGCGAGACGCTGTAGCCGAGCCGGTCGGCCCAGTCCAGCAGCCCCGACGTCGAGCGGGACAGAAAGTTCCACGACATGCCGAGGCTGTAGCTCGGGTCGGCCTCGATCACGGTGTGGCCGAGCTCGCCCAACTGGGCGGCGACGGCCTCCATCGCGGCGCGGATCTCCGGGTGCAGGGTGGCGCGGAAGATCGTGAACGGGAACTTGGTCGACATCGCCACCCGCAGCGGACCGGGTGCCTGGCCGACCGACTCGGACACCCGCACCAGCGGCGGCTGATGCAGATCGCCGGGGACGTTGCCCGACGCGGCGTCGAGCACGATCGCGGCGTCGGTCACGGTGCGGGCCAGCACCCCGTTGACGGTGATGCCGTTGAACGCCTCGGGCAGCGGCCAGGTGGAGATGCGGCCGCGCTGCGGTTTGATGCCGACCAGGTGCGTCCACGCCGCCGGAATCCGCACGCTGCCCGCGCCGTCCGAGCCGATCGCCGCGGTGACCAGACCGGCCGCGACGGCGGCGGCGCTGCCGCCCGAGGAGCCACCGGGCGTGTGGTCGCGCGACCACGGGTTGCGGGTGTGACCGAACGCCGGTCCGCTGGTGAACGGCCACTGACCCAACTCGCAGGTGTTGGTCTTGCCCACGATCACGGCCCCGGCTGCCCGTAGGCGCCGCACGACCTCGGCGTCCCGCGTGGCCGGAAGGACCGTGCCCTCGGTGCCGAAGCGGGTCGGCACACCGGCGACGTCGACGTCGTCCTTGACCGCGATCGGGATCCCGAGAAGCGGAAGTTGTTCACCCGCCGCGCGTTTGCGGTCCGCGGCCGCGGCATCGGCGAGCGCCTGCTCGGTCAAGACCACGCGAAACGCGTTGAGCGTGGGCTGGCTGGCCTCGATCGCCTCGAGCGACCGCCGCACCAGTTCCACCGACGTGACCGAGCCGCTCGCCAGCCGGAAGAGCTGCTGTGTGAGAGTGGGGAAACGGGCAGTGTTGACCATCGGGTACCAGGATATCGGCGCTGCGTAACAAGGATCTGTCGGATTGCAGTGGGAGACTGTATCGATGCGGCTGTATCGGGACCGGGCGGTGGTGCTGCGCCAGCACAAGCTCGGCGAGGCCGACCGGATCGTCACCCTGCTCACCCGCCAGCACGGGTTGGTGCGTGCGGTGGCCAAGGGGGTGCGGCGCACCCGCAGCAGGTTCGGGGCCAGGCTGGAGCCGTTCGCGCACATCGACGTTCAGCTGCACCCCGGCCGCAATCTCGACATCGTCACCCAGGTGCAGTCCATCGACGCGTTCGCCGCCGACATCGTCAGCGACTACGGCCGCTACACCTGTGCGTGCGCCATGTTGGAGACCGCGGAACGGTTGGCGGGGGAGGAGCGGGTGCCGATGCCCGCGCTGCACCGGCTGACCGTGGCCGCGTTGCGCGCGGTGGCCGACGGCGGCCGGCCCCGCGAGCTCGTGCTGGATGCTTACCTGTTGCGTGCCATGGGGATCGCGGGCTGGGCGCCGGCGCTGACCGAGTGCGCCCGCTGCGCCACGCCCGGGCCGCACCGCGCGTTCCACGTCGCCGCAGGCGGAAGCGTGTGCGTGCACTGCCGCCCGTCGGGGTCGGTGACCCCGCCGCAGGGCGTGCTGGACCTGATGGTCGCCCTGCACGACGGGGACTGGGAGTATGCGGAAGCCACGTCGGCGTCGTATCGCAGCCAGGCCAGCGGGCTGGTCGCAGCGCATCTGCAGTGGCACCTGGAACGCCAACTGCGGACGTTGCCGCTGGTCGAACGGGTCTATCGGGTGGACAGGACCCTGGCCGATCACCGCGTATCCCTGTTCGGGCAGGATGTGGCCCATGGCGGTGAAGAGGGCCGGGCAAAGGACGCGCAAGGTGACCTACCCTCAACTGCCCCCGGCGCCTGACGACTACCCGACGTTTCCCGACAAGTCGACGTGGCCCGTCGTCTTTCCTGAGATCCCGGCGGGCACCAACGGCCGGTTCGCCCGGCCGCCGCAGCACACCTCGAAGGCGGCCGCACCGCGGATCCCCGCCGACCAGGTGCCCAACCACGTCGCCGTGGTGATGGACGGAAACGGCCGCTGGGCCACCCAGCGCGGGCTCCATCGCACCGAGGGGCACAAGATGGGCGAGGCCGTTCTCATCGATATCACCTGCGGCGCAATCGAAATCGGCATCAAATACCTCACGGTGTACGCGTTCTCGACGGAGAACTGGAAGCGCAGCACCGAGGAGGTGCGCTTCCTGATGGGCTTCAACCGGGAGGTGGTGCGTCGCCGCCGGGAGAACCTCAACGACATGGGCGTGCGGATGCGCTGGGTGGGCTCGCGGCCCCGGATGTGGCGCAGCGTGATCAAGGAGTTCGACATCGCCGAGCAGATGACGGTGGACAACGACGTCATCACGATCAACTACTGCGTGAACTACGGCGGCCGCACCGAGATCGTCGAGGCGGCGCGTTCGCTGGCCAAGCTGGCGGCGGAGGGCAAGATCAACCCGGCGCGGATCACCGAGGCGACGTTCGCCAAGCATCTGCACCGCGCCGATATCCCCGATGTCGACCTGTTCATCCGGACCTCGGGCGAGCAGCGCGCGAGCAACTTCATGCTGTGGCAGGCGGCCTACGCCGAGTTCGTCTTCCAGGACAAGCTGTGGCCCGATTACGATCGCCGCGATCTGTGGGCGGCCTGCGAGGAGTACGTGCAACGCAACCGACGTTTCGGCCGAGCCGAATGATGTACCTGAGCGGCAGGGCCTGATGGAGCTCCAGGATCGGCTGATCGCGGTGCTCGCGGAGATCCTGCCGGTGCATCAGGAGGAGGACGGCGCAATCACCGTCCAGCACGACGAGACGTTGGCCTCGCTGCGAACGGTGACGATCGCCGAGGGGCTGGAAATGGTTTCGCTGACCCAGATCCTGGCGTGGGATCTGCCGTTGGACGCCAAGCTGCGGGCCAAGGTGGCCGAGCACGCGCACAAGACGCTGCTCGGCACCGTGTCGCTGAACGCCAAGAGCGCACCCAAGGAGATCGCCGCGGGCGCCAAGCGCAACTCCAAGAAGGCCGCGGATGTGTTGCTGCGCTACAACTTTCCCGCCGCGGGCCTCAGCGACGACGCGCTGCGCACCCTGATCCTCATGGTGCTGGCCACCGGCGCCGACGTGCGTCGTGCGTTAGTCGGCTGAGCAGTCGCCGCAGCGTCCGAATATCTCGATGGTGTGGCTGACGTCGGAGAATCCGTGCTCACGGGCGACGTCGGCGGCCCAGATTTCCACATCGCGGCCCTGGATCTCGATGGTCGCGCCGCATGCCCGGCACACCAGGTGGTGATGGTGATCGTCTGAGCAGCGCCGGTACACGGCCTCGCCGGTGTCGGTGCGCAGCGTGTCGACGATGCCGGCGGCGGCCATCTGCTGCAGCGTGCGGTAGACCGTCGTCAGCCCGATGCCTTCGCCGCGCCGGCGCAGTTCGTCGTGCAGTTCCTGGGCGGAGCGGAACTCGTCGACCTTGTCGAGCAGCGCGGCGATCGCGGCGCGCTGCCGCGTCGAGCGCACCCCGGTCGGGATCGGCGTCGAGGTCATGGCTGGCCCTCGCCCGCGTGGGTGACCGCGGCGACGACGATCTCGGCCAGGTGATCGTCGACCAGGCGATACATCACCTCGCGCCCCGAGCGTTCGCCGGCCACGACACCGGCGGCCTTGAGGATGCGCAGATGCTGGCTGACCAACGGTTGGGGCACCCCGAGCGCGTCGACGAGCTCGTGCACGCAGCGGGCCGACTCGCGCAACTGCAGCACGATCGCGATCCGTACCGGTGCGGCCAGCGCGCGCAGCAGGTCACCGGAGGTGTCCAGCACGTCGCGCGGCGGTAACTCGGGAAGCGGCGCGCCACCGTGGTCGTGGGCGGCGTCGTCGACGGTGTCGGGCGCGGACCCGGCGTTCCCGGCCTTTTCGGCCAAAGTGGAAACGGTTTTCATTATGCTGCCACCATACATGCGCGGTCACGCATGTCAACGCGCTGCGCACGGGTCGCTAGGCTGTGTGCCCGTGGCTCCCACTTCTTCGATCATCGATACGGTCGCAAACCTCGCCAAGCGTCGCGGCCTCGTCTTTCAGTCGGGCGAGATCTACGGCGGAACCCGCTCGGCGTGGGATTTCGGCCCGCTCGGCGTGGAGCTGAAGGAGAACATCAAGCGGCAGTGGTGGCGCTCGGTGGTCACCGCGCGCGAGGACGTGGTCGGCCTCGACAGCGCGATCATCCTGCCGCGCGAGGTGTGGGTGGCGTCCGGCCACGTCGACGTGTTCAACGACCCGCTGGTGGAGTGCCTCAACTGCCACAAGCGACACCGACAGGACCACCTGCAGGAGGCGTACGCGGAGAAGAAGGGCATCGACGACCCCGATTCGGTGCCCATGTCGGAGATCGCCTGCCCGGACTGCGGCACCAAGGGGCAGTGGACCGAACCGCGTGACTTCAACATGATGCTCAAGACCTACCTCGGCCCGATCGAGACCGAGGAGGGCTTGCACTACCTGCGGCCCGAGACCGCGCAGGGCATCTTCGTCAACTTCGCCAACGTGGTGACGACAGCGCGGAAGAAGCCGCCGTTCGGAATCGCCCAGACCGGCAAGAGCTTTCGCAACGAGATCACGCCCGGCAACTTCATCTTCCGGACCCGAGAGTTCGAGCAGATGGAGATGGAGTTCTTCGTCGAGCCGTCGACGGCCCGCGAGTGGCACCAGTACTGGATCGACGAACGGCTGCAGTGGTATGTCGATCTGGGAATCGACCGCGACAACCTGCGGCTCTACGAGCATCCCAAGGAGAAGTTGTCGCACTACGCCGAACGCACGGTCGACATCGAGTACAAATTCGGCTTCGCCGGCAACCCGTGGGGTGAGCTGGAGGGCGTGGCCAACCGCACCGACTTCGACTTGTCCACGCACAGCAAGCATTCCGGCGTCGACCTGTCGTTCTACGACCAGGCCAGCGACACCCGCTACGTGCCGTATGTCATCGAACCCGCAGCGGGTCTGACCCGCTCGTTCATGGCGTTCCTCATCGACGCGTACGCCGAGGACGAGGCACCCAACGCCAAGGGCGGGGTGGACAAGCGCACGGTGCTGCGGCTGGATGCGCGGCTGGCGCCGGTCAAGGCCGCGGTGCTGCCGCTCTCGCGGCATGCCGATCTGTCGCCGAAGGCGCGCGACCTCGCCGCCGAACTGCGCAAGTGCTGGAACGTCGAGTTCGACGACGCCGGTGCGATCGGCAGGCGCTATCGCCGCCAGGACGAGATCGGTACGCCGTTCTGCGTGACGGTCGACTTCGACACGCTCGAGGACCAGGCCGTGACCATCCGCGAACGCGACTCGATGACCCAGGACCGCGTCGCGCTCGACACCGTCAGCGACTATTTGGCCGCCCGCCTCAAAGGCTGCTAGCACCACTGTGGCGAGCGTGCGTGTCTGAGGGCGACACGCCGAGAAACTTTGCGAGTTTACGCACGCTCGCGGCCCAGCGTCGTTGTCCCCAACCGGACATTCATCCACAACTGGGCCCACAAGTGCGCGGCGCCGGCCCGCCGAGCGCTGAGGATCATCGCCATGACTGGCGATATCGCGGCGCTCTTCGACACCCAGGACGGCGTCGTCACCACAGCTCAACTGTTGGCGACGATGGGGCGCAGCCGCCTCGACGCCAAGATTCGCACCGGTGAACTGATGAAGGTCTGGCCCGGCGTCTACAGCCGCGACGAGCCCGACACCCTGATCCGGCTGGCCGGCCTGGATCTCCGTGCCGGGGAGCCGGTCGCGACCTGCCTCGGAACCGCCGCGGCCGCATACGGATTCGACACCGAAGGAGTCATCGACCTTCACGTGCTCAACCCAGAAGGTCATCAGTTGCGGAACTCCGACGGGTTGTTCGTACATCGGCTCGAAGGCGCGCCGCTGTGTGTGGTCGACGGCCGACCCGCAACCACGCCGGCGTGGACGGCCGTCGAGGTCGCTCGCGGCCTACGCCGTCCCCGGGCGTTGGCCACGCTCGACGCCGCCCTGCGCAGCGGCACATGTGATGGGCGTCAGCTGCGTGTCGCGGCCGCGCAGCAAGCGGGCAGGCGCGGCATTGTGGCTGTGCGCGAACTGATCCCGCTCGCACGGGCCGAGGCCGAGTCGCCGATGGAGAGCGAGGCGCGGCTGGTCATGATCGACGGCGGGCTGGCGCCGACGGAGCTGCAGTACGAGATCGTCGACCGCGATTTCAGAACGTGGCGAGTCGATTTCGCGTGGCCCGAGTGCAGGCTCGCCGTCGAGTACGACGGGTTCGATTGGCACAGCGACCAGGACCAGTTCCGGCGGGACCGCTTGAAGCGGGCTGCCCTGCAGGAGGTCGGCTGGAGTGTGCTGTCGGTGGTGTTCGACGACGTGAGGCATCGGCCGTGGGAGATGCTGCGGCGTATCGAGACCGAGTTGCGGCGGGCGCGGGCCGCGTGAGCGTGCGTAAACTCGCGGATTTCTCCGGCGTGTCGCCCTCAGACACGCACGCTCGCGGCCAAGGTGACCCAAGGTGACCCTAGAAGCGGCCGCCGCCGCCGGAGAAGCCGCCGCCCGAGCCTCCGAACGAACCGGGGCTGAACCCGCCCCCGCCGAAGCCACCGAAGCCGCCCCGCATCGCGCCGCCCAGCATGTTGCCGATGAGGATCCCGCCGATGACCGCGCCCATGTTTCCGCCGCCACCGCCGTACGGGCCACCCATGTAGCTGCGCCGCGCCTGCTCGACGTCGGCGTTGGCCAGCGCCTGCGCCTGAGCGGCCAGCATCGCCGCGCCGTTGGCGTGCGCGATCGCCTCAGCGGGATCGGTCGACCGCTTGGCCTCCGCGGCGCCGATCTGCCGCACCGCCTCCGCCAGACGTGTGCGCGCCTCCGGACCGATGGTGCCGCGGCGGGTGTCGATGAAGTCCGACACCGACCGCACCCGCGACCGCGCGGTGAACAACGCCTCCTCCAGCGCGCGGTTGAGTCGTTCGGCGGCCTCCCGTTCCTGTTCGACGGCGGCCAGCAGCCGATCCAGGTCGGCATCGGCCTTGGTCAACTCGGTGAAGGTGCCGAGCGGATCCACCGTTCCGGCGCGTTCCGCGGCAGCGACGGCGGCCGCCGCGGCGTCCCTGGCCGCCGTCAGCTGGTCGGCCTGGGGCACCGAGCCCTGCGCCAGCAGCGCACCCGCCTGCGCGATGCCGGCCTTGATGTCCTCGATCGCGGCAGGTAACCCCGCCGCCGCGCGCCGGATGTCGCTGGCCGCGCTGTCCACCGCGTCCAGCAACGAATTGGCCTGCCCCAACGCCGATTCCCCCGCCCGCACACTCTCGACGAGCTCGGTTTGCCGGCCCGCCACGGGCCGCTCGGCCAGCTCGCGCGCCCGGCCGATGTTGCGGTCGGCGAACTCCAGCAACTCCTTGGCGGTGTCGACGTTGTCGGCAACGGACGTCAGCGCGGCGGCGTCGAACTCGTTGTGCAGTTCGGCCAGCTTCTGCTGCGACGGCTCGATCCGGGCGGTGATGTCGACGAGCTGCTGGGTCATCTTGTTCAGCCGTGCCGGCGCGTTGATCACGAGGTCGCGCAGCCGCGCGAACTCCTCCTTTCGCGCGTCGAGTTCACGATCGGCCTTGGCGGCCGCCACCACCACGCGGGTCAACAGGTCCCGACGTTGCGCAGGCGTCTCCGGGATCGCGTCGTCGAGCTGCTGGCGGACGTTGAACGCTTGCGTCAGAGTGGTTTTCGCGTTGCGCACCGCCTCCGCGAACGGTGCGGTCTGCTCCTGCCCGAACTCTTCGACGGCCAGATCCAGTTCGTGTTCGCTGGTGCGCACCGCGTTGTCGACCTCGACGACCATCGACCGAGACAGGTCGTCGAGGGCGTCCAGCGACACCGCCGCCAACGCGTTCGGATCCGTCGGGTCCACCCGGCGGGCCGCCGCGAACTCGGCCTCTCGGCGCTTGCGCCGTCGGCGTTTGCTCCACAGCCACAACGCCAGCACCGCGACGGCGATGACCGCCAGCACCACCAGCACCGGAACCCAGCCGATCCCGCTTTCCGACGCCGTGTTCAGCCCGGTGGCCGCCGCGAGCGCCGCCCCGGCCCAGTCGTTGCGGCGCAGGGCCGGTTCGATGTCGTCGCGCTGCAGCGCCGCCGCGTCCGACTGGTCCATCACCGCCGACGACACCTGAAACGCGTATGCGCGTTCGCCCGTGGCGACCGCCAGCAACGCATCCCGGTCGCCGAAGTCACTGAGCTGCATGGTGGTTCGCGCCCACCGCACCGGGCTCTGGTTGAAGCTGTCGACATAGACCACCCACAACCGGATGCGTTTGTCGGTGTAGAGCTGCTCGACGGCGCTCTCGACCTGGGCGCGCTGGTCGGGCGACAACGCCCCGGCGCGGTCGGTGACGTACCCCGGCACCCGGAACGGCGGTTCGGCGGCGCTGCTCGGCGCCAGAAGGACACCGGCGACGAGCACCGTGAACACGAGGCTGAGCAGACGGGCGAGGCGCATGATCGCCAATGTAATGCGGCGCGCGACCCGACCACGCCCTACCCGCCAACACGGCTGGCAGACTGTGGTCCGGTGGCAGCGAATTCCGATCCGTACAACGAGTTCGACCGAGAGCGGCGGGTGGTCGAACCGCCCAAGGCTGCCGGGCTGCCGGGCACTGACACCGAGCACCGCACCGACTTCGCCCGCGACCGGGCCCGCGTGCTGCACAGCGCGGCGCTGCGCCGGCTGGCCGACAAGACCCAGGTCGTCGGGCCCCGCCAGAGCGAGACGCCGCGCACCCGGTTGACCCATTCGCTGGAGGTGGCCCAGATCGGCCGCGGAATGGCCATCGGGCTGGGTTGCGATCCCGATCTCGTCGACCTGGCGGGGCTGGCGCACGACATCGGTCATCCGCCGTACGGGCACAACGGCGAGCGCGCGCTCGCCGAGATCGCCGCCGAGCACGGCGGGTTCGAGGGCAACGCCCAGAACATCAGGATCCTGACCCGCCTGGAGCCGAAAACCCTTGACGCGCAGAACCACAGCGCCGGCCTGAACCTGACGCGTGCGGCGTTGGACGCCGTCACCAAGTATCCGTGGCGCCGCGACGGGCAGCAGCGCAAGTTCGGGTTCTACGAGGACGACGCCGCGGCCGCCGACTGGATCCGGTCGGGCGCTCCGGCGCGCCGGCCGTGTCTGGAGGCCCAGATCATGGACTGGGCCGACGACGTCGCCTACTCGGTGCACGACGTCGAGGACGGCGTCATCTCCGGGCGCATCGACATGCGGGTGCTGGCCGACGACGACGCGGTCGCCGTCCTCGCCCGGCTCGGCGAATCCAGCGGGATGGGCGCGGGCCTGCCCGCCGACCACCTGGCGGCAGCGGCGGCGCGGCTGTCGAGCCTGCCGGTGGTCGCCGCCGTCGGCAAGTACGACGGCACCCTGGGTGCGTCCGTCGCGCTGAAGCGGTTGACCAGCGAGCTGGTCGGACGGTTCGCGTCGGCGGCGATCGCGGCCACCCGGGAGGTCGCCGGGCACGGGCCGCTGGTGCGGTACGCCGCCGATCTGGCCGTGCCGGATCTGGTGCGCGCCGAGGTGGCGGTGCTCAAGATCCTCGCGCTGCAGTTCATCATGTCCGATCCGCGGCACCTCGAACTGCAGGCACAGCAGCGGGAACGCATCCACCGCGTCGCGGACTGGCTGCTCGCGGGCGCCCCCGCGACGCTGGATCCGATCTTCGTCCCGGCGTTCAATGACGCCGCCGACGACGGTGCGCGGGTCCGGGTGATCGTCGACCAGATCGCGTCCTACACCGAGGGCCGCCTGGAGCGTCTGGAACCCGCATAAGGGTGCTCGGGCGCCGAGGCCCTCGGCCTAGACTGTGCCCGTGGCAGGCCGCATTCCCGATCGTGACATCGCGGCCATTCGTGAACGCATTCGGATCGAGGACGTGGTCGGCGACTACGTGCAGCTGCGCCGGGCGGGCGCGGACTCGATGAAGGGGCTGTGCCCGTTCCACGACGAGAAGACGCCGTCGTTTCACGTTCGCCCCAACCACGGCCACTTCCACTGCTTCGGCTGCGGCGAGGGCGGCGACGTCTACGCGTTCATCCAGAAGATCGAGCACGTCAGCTTCGTCGAGTCGGTCGAACTGCTCGCCGACCGCGTCGGCTACACGATCACCTACTCCGGCGCCTCGGCGACCAACGTGCAGCGCGACCGCGGCAGCCGCAGCCGGCTGCTCGCGGCCAACAGCGCCGCCCAGGAGTTCTACGGCCAGGCGCTGCAGTCCGAGGAGGCCGCCCCGGCACGCCAGTTCCTGCTCGACCGCAACTTCGACGCCGAGGCCGCCGCCCGGTTCGGCTGCGGGTTCGCCCCGTCGGGCTGGGATACGTTGACAAAGCACCTGCTGCGCAAGGGCTTTGAGTTCAAGGAACTCGAAGCCGCCGGGCTGTCGCGGGAGGGCCGCCGCGGCCCGATGGACCGGTTCCACCGCAGGCTGCTGTGGCCGATCCGGGCCAGCAGCGGTGAGGTGATCGGGTTCGGCGCCCGCCGGATCTTCGACGACGACCCGATGGAAGCCAAGTACGTCAACACCCCCGAGACCGTGCTGTACAAGAAGTCCTCGGTGCTGTTCGGGCTGGATTTGGCCAAACGCGACATCGCCAAATCGCACCGCGCCGTCGTCGTCGAGGGCTACACCGACGTGATGGCCATGCACCTGGCCAACGAGACCACCGCGGTGGCCTCCTGCGGCACCGCGTTCGGCGACGGGCACCTGGCGCTGCTGCGCCGGTTGATGATGGACGACAACTGGTACCGCGGCGAGCTGATCTTCGTCTTCGACGGCGACGAGGCCGGCCAGGCGGCGGCGCTGAAGGCGTTCGACGGCGATCAGCAGGTCGCCGGAAAGTCCTTCGTGGCAATCGCTTCCGACGGGATGGACCCGTGCGATCTGCGGCTGAAATCCGGCGACAAGGCGCTGCGGGACCTGGTGGCCCGGCGCATCCCGATGTTCGAATTCGCCATCCGCAACCTGATCCCCGGCGGTGACGTGCTCGACAACGACCCGCAGGCCCAGGTCGACGCGCTGCGCCAGTGCGTGCCGTTGGTGGCCAGGATCCGCGACTACGCGCTGCGCGACGAGTACGCGCGCCGGCTGGCCGGCTGGACGGGATGGAGCGACGAAGGCCAGGTGCTGTCGCGGGTGCGCGAGGAGGCCCAGAAGCGCGGCATGCCCGACCGCGGACGCCGCCGCGGCGCCGTGGCCGAACCGCCGCCGCGACGCGCAGCGGCCCAGCCGACAGCAACCGCGCGGCCCGATCCCAACGACCCCACCCTGTGGCCGCAGCGCGAGGCGCTCAAGGCAGCGCTTCAGTACCCGGCGCTGGCCGGCCCGGTGTTCGACTCGCTGACCGTGGAGAGCTTCACCCATCCCGGCTACGCGGCGGTGCGGGCGGCAATCGGGGCCGCCGGCGGCACCTCTGCGGGGCTGTCGGGCGCACAGTGGATCGAGACGGTCCGCGACAAGACCGCGGCCCCGGCCGCGGCGAGCCTGGTCAACGAGCTCGGCGTGGAGGCCATCAACGTCGACGACGACGAGCGCCTGCCGCGCTACATCGGTGGGGTGCTGGCCCGGCTGCAGGAAGTGTGGGTGGGACGCCAGATCGCCGAGGTCAAGTCGAAATTGCAGCGCATGTCGCCGGTCGAGCAGGGCGACGAGTACCACGCGCTGTTCGGGGATCTGGTGGCGATGGAGGCCTATCGCCGCAGCCTGTTGGAACAGGCCAGCGGCGACGACATGACTGCGTGAGTGCCTGTAACGCGATAGGGTGAACTCGCTATAAAACCGTCGGGGAACGGTCAGAAAGGCGTGCTCGTGACATCGACCAACAACCGGCTGCGGCGGCGCGTTGCTGCCGGCGCCGTCGCGGTGGCGGCCGTCGCGGCGCCGTTCGTGTCATCCGCGCTGGTCACCGCCGCTCCTGACCTTCAGGCCGCGCCGTGCTTGGCCTGGTTCGGCAACAAAGAAGACGGCCGGTGCCTCGGTTACTCCACCGGCAACGGCGTCAACGTCGGCACGCCGGAGATCGGCATCTACGGTCCCAACGGCCCGGGCTTCAGCACCGGTCCGCTGCTGCCGGGAACCACCATCACCGAGGGCATCAACTAGCGGCGCTGGCTGCGCTCCGCGGCCTCCGGGCCGATCACCGTGGTGTCGGAGTCGATCTCGGTCAGGGTGACCATGGTCGGATCCGGTGAGACCCGGTCGGCGATCTTGCGGCGACCCGCATCGATCACGGCCTTCGCGGCTGGGCTCTCGGTGACCGCCTTGTACGTTCCGGCGATCTGCTCGTACCGACGCCGGCCAGCTTTCGAACCCAACACGTAGCCGACAGCCAATACGACGAGATACCGGATCACAGGGCCCCTCCCAGTCGACGGTGCGTACCCGTCCATCCTGCCTCACGCGGCGGGGTGCGCGCCGGGTGGCGGCGTATTGGCGAGGCCCGCGGCACGTAGGCTAGAGTCATCCCTCGATCCGCGGGACGGTGACTTTCGCGGATGAGCGATCCCCTGTAGCTCAATTGGCAGAGCATTCGGCTGTTAACCGAAGGGTTGCTGGTTCGAGTCCAGCCGGGGGAGCAAGTATTTGCACAGGTGAAACCCTGTATATAGACCGCCAAAGCAAAAGGCATGCTATCTCCCGTGCTATCCGAAATAGTCACTAGACGGTTCTCTTTCACCGGAGACGCAATCTGCAAAAGCCTCGACGAAGTTGCCCCGTCGTCATTTTCGACGAACTCAGCAGCTGGGGTCGAGACCGCCGAGGCAGGTGATCGGTGCGTCCAGCGAGGCCGAAACTGAAAATCGCGGCAAGCGACTAACGCTGAACCTATGCGGCCCGCGTCGGACGCGGCGGGGCCGTCACTAAGTGAAATCGACGTTATGCATCGCGCCCAGCGAGCGCATCAAGCACCTGGTCGATAAATACCTCAATCTTCGCGCGTTCCTCCCGGTCGGGCACGGCTCCGGGCGAAGCGGTGATCGTTATCGGTCCGTCAGGGCTCCGAATCGTCAGTATTCGCCCTGTCTCCGCGCTGTTGTCACTCGGGTTGAAGTCGATCTCAAAGGCGACACCCGCACTGGTGACATTGTCGAGTTGAATCACCAGGCCGGTGATCTGCGCGTCCAAATCGTGGACGCCTCTGCACTGCAGCACATAGAAGCTGCGGCCGTCGATCCAGAATGCGGACCTCAGACCTCCGTCAACGAACCCCAATTTCGCCTGTGCATGTCGGGCTAGGTGTCGGAGCGCGCTCACGTACGCGTTCGGAATGTTCTCGACGAACCGTCCGAACCACTCTTGCTTGAAATTGTCATCACCGTCAGCCATCTCCCGATCGTATCGGGTCGTATCAGGCTGATTACTGCGTTGGGATCTGCCATACGTTGACGTGCCCGCATTTGCAGTCGATGCTGACGGTATCTTCGGTCGAACCCTTCCGGCGATCAACCCATGCGCCGGTGGTCTGCTTGCACCCCCCACAGGTCATCGTGCCGAGGTCGATGTGTTCCCACTCGTCGCTCATGCGTTCGAGCTTAGCCGCTGATGCCCGTATACGGAGCAGTAGCGACTGACGCTCATGTTCGTATTCTGACCAATGTAGCTACGGAATGGCCCTTGTGTTCCGAAATTGATTAGCTAGAACACTCTCTAGTACTTTCGAAACACGCTGTAGGCGCGGTAATTTCAGCATCGTTCCATAGCTTGGATTGCCGAAAAAGAATCGCAGCGCCTGCCACGCAGGCCATGCGGTACTTGCGTACGCCGAAAGGAGTTCGACGTGGGGAAGCCATCTTGTCAACCTCCCGCCACATGGCACACCTTTGCGGACAAGCTGACGCCGCAACAGATCGCGTTTCTGTGGAAGTGTGACCGCAGCCCCGACCACCCTGACGGCTTAGACGCGCACCGGCGCGGGTTGATCAGGCAGGCCCTCCTTTATTCGGAGTTGGGGCCGGGTGGCTTGAACTGAAGGCCCTCGTTCCCATCCCACCTTATGCTCAATGACGTGAGTCGCGCGCTGTTGACGATCGTGGTTCTAGTGGCACTCGTGAGTGGCTGCGCCACGAGCACGACAAGCAGTGGCAGCACGACCTCGCCATCCGCAGCGGTGTCTGGACCACGCTCGCAAGTCATAGAGAATTTGACGCTGCCCAGAGGCGCGGATCTCATGAAGGGTGACACCAAATATGAGATGTGGGTAGTACCGGGCTCAGTGTCCGATGTGTTGTCCGAAGTTGAACCGCAGCTGCCGATCTCGCGAAGTTATGGCTCTCTCCCCTGGTGTAAGACGGTTACCAAGGCAGACGAAACGCGATGGTTGTGGGGGTCGCCTGACGATGGCCTGTCGGTGTCCGTCTACCCGGATAAATACCAAGGCACCGGGACACGTGTAGCGATCATGACCGGCATGGATGGGGGTTTCCTCGCGACAGACTGCGCCGCCTAACTCGACACCACCAGCAGCACTGACGATGGTCCGATGCCGCCGGCAATTCGCTTGGTTCGATGACCGCCGCACAACTGAACAGGATGGCAACCGGCTGGTGTGGGTCGAAAATTAACAGTCGCACCGCAACACCAGTCACACCAGTAACAACACCCAAGAGTTAGCGCGCGACACGCCACGAAAAATGAAGCGCAAACCGAGGAACCATGTGGAATGCCAGTAAAATTCTAGCTGGAGATTGAAGCCGGGCAGACGCGTCCACGTCCACCCGGCTTCATCTCAGCCGCTGGGGCTAGCAGGTTCGCCGGTTTGCTCTCTCCAAAAGGGTCCCCGGTGGGTTCGACTCCCACTAGCTCCAGCGCAATACTTTACTTTTCCCGGTTCCGTCCCTTGCCTCGCTGGCCCCTCCCAGCTGGCGAACTTGACTGTACGCAATTTTGGAAAACATGTCACGCATAGACGCGAGGTGTTGCGCTACTGAAACGCTGCCGCCGTTGGCCAGTCTTGGTATACGGACTGTTGCCAGATGTGAAAGAAACGTTGCCGCCGACGACTGCAACTGCCCAGATATGGAACGTTCAGTCGGTAGACCCCCACCGTCAGACTCGCGGCGCCTGGTCGCCCACGCCGTTGCATCTATGCAGGCAGGGTATTCCCAACGTGCGAACTCCAGCAAACATGGCGTTCGGAAGCGCATGGCACCCGGCCGAACTCGCGTTCCGTGTAAGTTCTCTCCGATGGGGTCGAGCGCAACCCGCAAGTGCGGGCAATGCGGCGAACAGGCCGAACTTGTACAGGGGTCCGAGCAAGTCTTGTCGGGCACTCCCACGGAACCGATCTACGTTCGCGCTACTTTTGAATGTCCGAACGGCCACACGCGGTATGGCCGCATCCAGACATAACTCATCCCGAAGTCGGCCCCATAGAGGTAACACACTGAGCCTTGGCTCGTCGCGACCAGTGCGTTGTTATCGCCGTGAGTAACGCAGCCGGTCGGCGGGCGGGTGCTTATACCGCGGTCTTCGCAAATATTCGCGCATTCGTGGCCGCCCGGCGTGTCGCCGCAATCTTGTCGGACCGATGTGGAACGGTTGCGGCATGGCAAGTAAACCGAACCAAAGAAATGTGGTGCCCAACCCCGAGGGCGGCTGGGACGTCACCAAACCTGACGCCAGTCGGGCTAGCGCTCACTACGATAGGCAGTCCGACGCAATCGACCGGGCGCGGCAGATCCTTCAAAACGATGGCGGTGGCGAGCTGCGTATCCACGACCGCCAAGGCAGAATTCGCGACTCGGACACGATCCCACCGGGGAATGACCCGAATCCGCCGCGGGACAAGCGGTAGCCGGAATGAACGACGAGGCGTCACCGCAACCTGCAAGTCAGCAGGAACAGCCACCCACACCATCCCCGCCGCCTGCAGAAAACAACCCGCCTCCTCTGACTGACTGGGGATCGAGCGTTTGTGTTCGCGGCGGCGCGAATTTCGATACGAAGGACGACCGAATTGAGCGGCGTAGCCGGTGAGTCACCGGCGGAGTCCACACCGTCGGTCTTCTCAAACCACGTCCGCTACGTACTCGACCGGGAGTTCGAGCGCGCTGATCGCAGCAACGGTCGTGCTGGAACTATCTTTAAGGCCCAGATTGCGATTCTGACTGTCGCCATCGGTGTAATCGCAATCGTCTACCGGGACGGGCATGGACTCATGCTCGATGTAGCCACGGCCGGAATTTTCGGCGTTGCGGCGTTCATCGCAGTCGTGGCACTTCTCGCGGCTGCCTTCGGACAATCAATCGCTGTGAAGTCGACGCTCACAGATGAGCAGACGTTTGACAAGATGCTGAGTCCAGAGCACTGGTATGCCGACGCGAACGCTTTGTATGTAACCGCTTGTCGGGATCGAGATTCGGTCATCGAATTGCGGAAGAGCAACGACAAGCGTGCATTGGTGACCGATATAGCGTTGTGGTGCCAGGTCGTCTCAGTCATCCTGGCTGTAGCTGCCATCGGGCATGAAGTAGCAAGCCGTTTGGGTTACGTGTGATAACCGGCCGCGCCAACGTTGAGCGGCCATGCGAATCACGTGGCGGCGGTTTGCGGATTCGTCACCCCATACAGTTAACGTGCTTGCCATGACGCATGAAGCCGGGCGCGGGGACTGCCACTCACACCGCGGCCCAAAGGCGGCGGTAGGGCGACACACTGGCCAACACGTCTGCATCGAGTTCTTGGTTTCCTGTTGCCGCCCAGCCGTATTCGACGTCATCGACGCGATGCCTGCTTAATGCGCCGGCGACGTTTTCTCTGCGGTCGTAGAAGCGGCTGGCTTGGACGATCGTGGCGTACACGATTGGGTAGGGCACGGTGGCCCAACCGAATTCGGCAGTAACCGCTACCTCGCCGCGCGGTCCGGTGTATTCAATGCGGGTCCACGGCTGGCCGTTGGCGGGTGCGTTTCTCGGCAGCAACGTGACGTCGACAACGGTGCCGTCGACCTCGACAACAGGCTCAGTGCAAATGTCGTCGACCGAGACTGTCCACCGGTCGCGGTGCCATTCGGGTGTGTAGTAACGCGTCTGGGAGTCCGTTTTGCCGAACTGTCGGCCGCAGGCCCGGTCGATGGCGCGTGATGCGGCGTCGATGGCTAAGGTGAGCTGCTCGGTGTCCTCATTGGGGACACCGAGCCAGCTCGCCAGCTCGTCGGCAACCGCGTAGGCGGGTGCCCACATTTAGACCCCCGAACTGACCGCGTAGACCTTGGCCGTGGCGGTGAAGCTGTCAGCGGTGCCCACCTTGGAGACACGGCAGCGCAGCCACGGGCGGTCTGACCGGACGCGCACGAACGTGTGCGCGTGCGCGTCGCCGGGGCCTAATTCGGTCAGGGTGCCATCGGTGACCGCAGCGGCCGGGGTGCCGATGCCGTCGTCGTCGGGTGCGTCCTGTACTGAGAAGGACACCAGGTCGGCGCTTCCCTGTGTGGTGGCGGTGAACTCGACAAGCACCTTGTCGCCGTGGGCGTAGTCAGTGTCGGGCAGGTGGATATCGTTGGGGTCGCCGAAATCGAAGTTGTTCCAATTGTTGTTGGTCACGGCGACCTTGGCCGTCCCTAAGAGCTTGAGGTCGGTGCTGGCAAGATCGTTTACTGCCATCGTTTACTGCTCTCCCGTCACTGCGACATAGGCATGGGCATTTTGGGGAACGGCGTCCATGCGCGCATACACGGCGTATTGGACCTCGCGGTTGGATGCCATGCGGGTGATCGGGTCGACTATCAACTGAATGTCGCGAACTCGGCGGATCACGTAGCCCTCCGACAGGTTGCCGAACGCGCCCCAGTTGACGGTGTTGTTGTCGACGTCGATATCGGCGAACGCCTGATCGACCACGACCGGGTAGCCGAGCAGCACGCCGCCGCCGGTCGACACGGCCATGTCGGCGTCGGCGGGGCGCCAGATCGGGTCACCGTGGCTGTCTTTGATCTTCTTGATAGCGGCTAGAGACTGATCGTTGAACGCCCACACCGCGCCGTTGCGGTATGCCGGGTCCACGGAGTGGATGAAGGTGATCAGATCGTCGTAGGTCACGCCCTTGGTGTCGTCGGCCAACTCGACACCGGTCAGACCGTGGACGAGGCCCTTGGGCTGTCCCGTGCCGTCACCGGTTACCAGGTGGGTCGACTGCAGGCGTGCGACACGCTCACCGAGCTTGCCCGCCACGAACGACTCGATGTCGAAGGCGCTGTCCTGCAACAGTTCGATCGACACCCGCAATGGGTTGTTTCCAGCGCCGCCGGCGGTGTAGGTGTAGGCGCCAAGCGAAGCGGTGCCAAAGGTCAGATCAGCGCCAGAGGCGAAGGTGCCGCCCTCGGCGACGATCTCGCCGACGTTGGCGGTGTCGTCCACGGTTGGCCACTGAAGGGACTGACCGGTTTCGGTGTTGATGGTCTCGGCGGCGTTGGCGATTCCGCCGAAAGCCTTCATCCGGTCGATGATCTTGGTGCGAAAGCCGTCTGGCACGGTGTAGCCACCGGCAGATGGGGTGCCTTCACTCTGGGCGCGAAGCTCGGCCAGGTCAGCGTTGGCCTGCCCGGTGCGAAGATACGCGGTGAATGCCCGTTCAAGGGTGTCGTCTTCCTTGGGGCTAGCGACGTTCACGCCAGCGGTCAGTGAGGCATTGGGCGCCTGATATGCGGCCTGTCGCGAACGCAGTTCCTGCGTCTTCTGGGCGGCCTTGAGTTGGCTTTCCAGGTCCTCGTACTGCGCAACCTCTTCCTCCGTGAGGGAGCGGTTTTCGCCGAGGTCGGCGATTTCCTGAAGCTTCGCCAGGATCTCTTCGATGGTCAATCAGTTTCCTTTCGAAAGGTACACGCGGGCTTTTGCCCGAATGCGTTGAGTGCGGCCGTCGATGGCCGCGACGAGCGTGCGCACGCTCGCGGAGGTGGTGGGGTTGGCGCCGAAGTTCACGACCGACACATCACCCTTATGCAGGTCTACGGCCGAAATGGTGCGCAGTGATTCGGGGTCGGTGAAGCCGGGTGCTGCTTCCCATTTCTGGGCCTTGACGCGGAATGCGAAAGACATTTCATCCATGTCGCCGCGGCGCATCTTCGGCTCGAGCCGCTGCACGTCAGGATCTGAGCGGTCCAGTACGGCAACGACCTTCAGGCCGTGGTCGTCCACAGACAGGCTCAAGGTGCCTGATTTTGTGCGTGCCAGCGGCATGCCGTCGTGGTTAATCAACAGGTGCAGATCGGGTATAGCTCGTAGTGTTTCGTCGAACGCATGGCGATCCAACTGTTCGATCCAGCCGTGATTGGCTGGTCCGCCGTACATCTCGTAGGGCTGAAACGTGGAGGCGTAGCCGGTCAGGGTCAGCGTGTCGGGGTCGCTGTTGACGTCGAACGGTGTCCGGTATTCCCAGAGGTTTAGATCATGGTTGTGTTTCGTTGTTCTGTTCCTGCTCTTGAGAGTCCGGCAGCGGTGGCCGGTTCAAAATGGCTCGCGCCTCGGCGTTGGTCAGCAGACCGGCTTGGGTCTGCGCGATGAGAAGGCTGATTTCGGCTTCGGGGTCAGGTGACACCAGGGAGCGGAAATCGAACTCGGCTTTGCGGCCTTCGGGCAGCAGCCGGGTCAACCGCGCCTCGATGCGACGCGTCCACGGTTCGAGGGTGTACTTGGCGTAGCCACGGTTCTGCTCGGACAGGCCGGCGCCAAAGCTCGTCTGCTTCTCTGTCTGTCCCAACAGGTGTGGCGGGATGCCGAACCATCGCGAGACCTCATCGACAGCGAACGCGCGGCTTTCCAGAAACTGCGCTGACTCGGGGTCGATCGACCACGGCGTGACCTTCAGCTTTCTGTTGATGACGCTGATGCCGCCTGCGTTGGTCTCACCGCCGGCCTTGCGGTCCAGCGCCTCTTTAACCGCCGTGGCTTCATCCTCGGTCAGCGTGTCCTCGGGGGTGACAATCGCCGACGAGAGCAACCCGTTCTGAAATAGTCGGGTCGCGCTGCGTTCAGTAGCAATCGCCTGCCCCAGAGAGTTTTTCGCAATCTGGATCGGTGAAACACCTGTGTAGCCATCCAGTGAAATGCCGGGGATATGGACGATCTCGCGGTCGGTGAATTGCTTGGTCTGTCCGTTGTCGAGCTGGACCCGGTAGAGCTTGCGGCCGTTCTTTACCTCGACACCGACACACTGCGGCGGGATGGGTTGGAGCCCGAGCAACTGCAGTGCACCGCCGCGTTGCTGAAAGAAATAGGCGTTTCCGTGAAGCAAGAGGCTGACCATGAGGAACTCGACCCATTCAAAGCCGGTAACCCCATCGGGTCCGGCCGGGTCATCCAGCCACGACGCGGTGCGCTGTGTGGTGCCGTCTGCGTTGGTGACGACCGTGCGCAAGGGCAGCGATGCAATAGAGCCGCTGATGAGCGACACGCATCGGTAGACGGCCGATAGCCCCAGTGCGGAGCGGTCGTTGACTGAGACGCCGGCCAGCGACGGCGCGCCGCCAAACAATGTGACGATCTGCGGGTCCCTGATCGACCAGTTGCGGGTTTCGGGTGGTTCATAGGGTGGGTCAGGCACGCGGAATATCCGCGAGAAAAGGCTCAAATGGTTCTCCGAAGTAGTTAAAGGCAGACAAGCTTGGGAAGTGGCTGCACCGGGTGCTCGGCGCGGTCGTGGCACATCGCCAGCGCGGCAGCGGCGTCGATCTTGCCGCGGCTCTTGTTCTTGGACAGCACAAACCCGCGTTCGTTGTGGCGCGGTATGGCGTTCAGTATCTGGCGCGCGTACTGTTCGTTGCCGTCGTGGCTGATCGCGCCTTTGACGATCGCCTCGTAGAGGCTGACGTAGGCCGGGGTCATGCGCTCCAATGACTGAGGGAACTCCACCATCGGCAGTCCCTCGTCGGCGAGCATCTGGCCGGGGATCTCAAACAGGCGCGGATCGTAGGCGCACTCGCGGAGGTCATAGAGGCTGTCCAGCTCGCGCAAAAACGCCATCACCGATGACAGGTCGATTCGTTCGTCCTTGGTGGGCTGCCAGATTCTGGCGACCGTGTGCAACATGCCGTCAGGGCGGCGTTGTGCGTACACCACGGCGGTCGTGTCGCGCTTGATACCGACGTCGATACCGACCCACGTGGGGGCCTTGGGCACAAGCTGGTAGTCCGATTGCAGTGCGCCCCAGATGGTTCTACCGTCAGGCCCCAACCAGTTGTCGGTGCCCTCGACCCAGCGACCCAAATGGAAGATCTCGAAGTGGCTCAGCGGGGAGGTCTCAATCGCCACCCGCAGAGCGTCAATCGACTGATACCCCGCATCCAGTGCGGGACAGGCGATACGCCAAGTGTTCTCGTCGTAGGGGTCGAGCCCCTCGGCGGCGCTGTACTCGGTGAACGAGAACCCTGGTGGGCGTTTACCGTCGAGCCAGGCCTCGCGCAGATGCCACAGGGCGTTGTCGCGGTCCAGGCCGGGTGTGCCGATGGCCACGATCACCGAACGGGATCGCTTACCAGAGGCCAGCACCATCGAGGACCACGACTCGATGGGCTGAAATCCGATCTCGTCCACGACAGCGATAGGGCCAGGGTCCAAGCCCTGCAACCCATCGGGGTCGTTGGACACCGGAAAGCAGACCCCGTCGTTGTAGCCGACCACGAAGCGGCTATCGCCGATGGCGGTGTAGCAGATGCTCCTACGGGACAGCTCCGGTTCGGTTTGGATCATCGCCACCGCCACGTCGTAGACCGACCTCTTGGCCTGCCCTACCGTGGTGGCCATCACCGGCACCTGCGGGGCGCCATCCTCGTAGCGGTCGAACGTCGCCCACACCGCCAACGCGGCCAGCAGCGTTGACTTTCCCTGTCCGCGTGGGCATTGCAGGACCGCTTGGCGCACACCGGGCGCGAGGATCTCAGCGAGCCACTCTTTTTGGAATCGGGCCAACTTCAAGGGCTTGCCGTAGCCGTGGCCTTTTGGCGAGCGGCAATAGGTTTCGATGAAGCGGATGGCGCGCTTGGCGGGCTCCTTCGTCTTCCAGCGGTACCAGGGCGGGTCAGTGAGGTCGGCATACCGACTACGGGCATTGCCGTTGCCCACTACAGTTCGACGTCCGTCCAACGTGCCGCAGCCTTAGTGAACATGTAGAACGCTTCGGTGGCGCCGTGCTCAGCGGTCGCACCACGGCCGAACTCCAAGGTGTTCACCTTCGCCGGGTCGTCGTCTGATCTGACGGTGCCGATCTTGATCGGGCGGTATCCGAGACGCTTGTACGGCGTGCGCCGGCCCTGCACCTCGATCGACGCTTTGGCGGTGCCGGTGTCCACCGGGACGAACGACTGCACCGTGTCGGCAACCCGGTCGGGAATACGCTCCAGTTGTGCGCGCAGTTCGGCGTCGTTCGCGATCTCGTCGAGGATGGCCCGCTCGATCTCGTCAGCGTCCATTGTTTGCTGCCTTCTGTATAAAGTCCTGCATAAATTTCCTTTATAAGCGTGCGCGACGGGCCGGGCGTCCAGCAGGCGAAATACCTGTGAACTTTTTACGCCCTCTGACCTGCTGTTATGACGTAGATGGCCTATTAGCGCCCATTGACCAGCGGTAATGCGAATAAGTCGCTATGCATGACGGGATGCGATAGAGGTTTGCTGGCCAGGCGTCAGCGGTTGCCTCGGCTGTAATTGCAATGCGCACAGGCTGGGCGCACGTTGAGCCGGCCATGCCCGCCACCCTTGGACACCGGCACGACGTGATCCCACGTGCTGGCCTGTCCGGTGCATCCCGGTAGGCGCAACTGACACGCACCCGATGGGCGACCCAACGCCCGATACGCTGCCGACCCATACGTGGCCCGCATACGCGCACGCCGACAGCGCGGACACCGGCTGTCGTCCGTCAGTCGTCCGCATTCGAGACACGGGCGGTGGACCTTCACGCCATGTCCGCCAAGAGCTGGTCCTGCAGCGCCCGCATCGCCGGTTCAGCATCGCCAGCCAGCGTGGCCAGATGCATTGCCGACGTGGCGAGTAGCCGCGCCGCCACCCGGCCGAGGCAGTATGCGCAGTCACGGACCTCTTCCATGTGCAGCGCGACTACATCGGGCGCGGCGTTCAGCGTGGCCAAGAGAAGCCGCTGCACGCGAACCGATTCGACGTTTTCGGCGTGGGTCGGGTCGGCCTCCCACAACGCACAGCGAATGCAATCAACCGTCTGCATGCTCATCGGCCCGTCCACGCCGAGCCAGCCTGAAACGCAAGGTCCGACATCGACTTAGCCGTGTCACGATGAGGCGCCTGCACCCAGTCGCCGTTGATGAAGACGCCATACTGAGGGCTTGGTGGCTGACCCTGTTGCCCCTGTTGGCCTTGCTGGTCCTGTAGCGGGGCCTGGGTCTGTCCGGCCTGGTTGGGCAGTGCGGGACGCGCACCGGCAATACCCGCTGCGACGCGGCCTAGCCACGAATCCTGCAGGGCGCTGTCGAGACCGAAGGTCTCCATCAGCCCCTGAACGCCGATGCCTGCCGCCTGACCGGCGTAGGAGACCGTGCGCTGAATCAGTTTCATCGCCGTTTGTGCGGCTACGCCAGCGGCTGCTGCGCCACCGTCCATGCCACCGCCGGCGGCTGCTGCCATACCGGCGCCGATCGCTCCGTCGCCACTGATGCCGAAGCCGCCGCCGTTGGGCTGCCATCCGCCCTGTCCCGCCGCTTGGCCAACAACGGGTGTCGGCCCCATGGGATTGGCGAACGGGGCTGCCTGTGGCATGCCAGCGCTGAGTGGGCCACCCGGCATCGGGGGAACGTTAGCCAGCGACGGCGGGCCTGCGGGCGGCGCGTAGCTCGGTGCGTACTGCGGTGCACTGGGGTACGCCGGTGCGACAGGCTTGAACCAATGGTCGGTAAACGTTGGGTTGAGTGCGCCCTGGCCCTGGCCGAGCACGATGCCGCCGTGGCTGCCGCCTGACTCGAACGCCTGGCCGTTGGGCAGCGTGGCAGCCATGTGGCCCTCATTCAGGCCGACGTTGAACGCGCCGGGTTGATATCCGCGCTGCCAGCCGTTCTGCTGGGCGTAGGCGGCGAAATTGTCCGTGGTGAACAGGCGACCCTGGCCCACGCCGCGACCGGTGAGGACTGCGACGAGTTCGGACACCGCGCCTGAGCAGTCGGCCAGGCCGTTGACTAGATCGGTTCCGCCCCAATCGTATTGACCGCCGTTGGCGTGCTGGGCCAAGGCATACATCTGTGCCAGGTTTGGGGGCATTGCGCCCTGCGACGTGTACTGCTCCTGCGGCAGTCCGGTGAACTGCGGGCCGAATGTTCCTTGCGCGGCGAGCATCCCGAATAAACCGTGGCCGCCCTGTGAAGGGCTGGCGTTCTTGATCGCGCTGAGCTGTCCAAGAACCGGAGCAGCGGCCAGGGTGGCGATAAAGCGCACCAGGTTGTCGGCTAGGCCAGGAAGTCCATCTGAGAGTCCCAGATCCTCGTCAAGGTTGGCCGAGATGTCTTGGAATGTTGCAGCGGCGCCACGCATTTGGTTCGCGAACTTATCCGTCGAGGACTGCTTGGCTTCTTGAAGGCGAAGCTCCGCCTCATAGGCTTCACGTTCAGCCTTTGCCCGGTCGTTGCGCGCGTCTTGGATCTCTTCGGCCGTCGCGTCGTTGCGCTGAAGCAGCGCATTAAGCTCCGCTTCGGACTGGGCCAGTTCGTGCCTAGAGTCGATTACCGTGCCGGCTGCGGAGTACAGCGATGCCGTGACGGGGAAGCCCTGCAACAGCGACATCGGGTCGGTGTTCGGATAGGGCACAACAGGTTTAGCCGGATCAGAACTACCGCCGCGGGCTGCGCCCGGGGAATCGAAATAGCTGCCCTGTGGCCCCCAACCCGGCCCTCTCTGGTTCAAGCCGCCGACACTGGCCCCGATGCGCCCGGCGGTCGCGCCAGGCGGTAGCGGCAGGCCGGTGAACGGGTCGATACCTGCCGTGGGTAACGGATCGGTCGGCTTGGGCATCCAGCTCCCGCCGCGCTCGGGACCGGTCAGATTCAAAGGCCCCGCGTTCTGCCATTTCGGGATATTGGGAAGATCGACCGGCGAAAACTTGTTCGCGGTGTCGATCGCCTTACGGATAGGTTCGAGCATCGCGTCGAATGCCTGGCCGATTTTGTTGATAATCGGTAGTACGGCATTTCCGACGCCCTCAACAATGCCTTTGAAGCCCTCCATTGCCTTGCTGGCCAATTCGATGTATTTCGCCCACGGAAGGAGGGTGCCTGACACCATTACCGCCGCGGTTGAAATGGCGGGCATCATTTCTTTAATGGCCGGGAGTATCTCAAGTATTTCAGGCAATATCTTTTGCCCGATTGGGGCCAGCGACATAAATGCCTCACCGAGTTGCCAGGCGGCCTCGCCCAGTTGCTTGACGGTGGTCAAGCCTTCACTGATCCACTGTTTCAGTTGGCCGGACTGCTGCGCTTCGCGCACGAACGCGGCAAACGACTCCGCGGCCTGCGCAGCAGAACTCGCCAGGTCGGGCAGAAAGTCTGACCCGGTTGCTAATAGGTTGGCCAGCGCCGAGGTCAGCGGCCCAGCAGCACCGCTGAGATTTTGGAACGCGGAAACGATGTTGCTGACGGTGGTCGATATCGCCTGCTGGGATTCGGGGGTCATTAGCTGATCGACAACACCGGAAAGCATTTGATTGAACGCACCCGCAACACCGGTCGTCATCCGCTGGATCGTCGGCAAAAATTGGTTGGTGAGGGCGGTAAGCTGCTGGCCAACATCGGCAAACAACGCATTCTGCGCCGCGTTCTTCAATTGGTCGAATCGCGGCAGCAGATTCTGAATCGCCAGCGCCGCCTGCTGGGCATTAGGAGCCAACTCTCGCAGCCCCTCGGCGAACTTTTCGGGGTCGCGAATGTCTTTGAGTGCATCGCCGAATCCGAGAGTCGCAATTTTCAGCGTCCCGAACCCGGCAGCGGCGGCGCCGACAGCACCGGGCAATAGCCACAAACTTTGCGCTGCTGACGCGGCTATACCAGCGGCGTATACCAATGCCGCGGAGACGGCACTAATTGCCACAGGTGCACCGATGCTGCCCAGTGCGCGGAAGACGGCACCGGTCCGCACGACCTCGTTTCGAACATTCTCCCAATCAACGCCACGCGCACTGTCGCCCACGCTGGCAAGCGCCTTCTGCGCCACCCGCGCATCGGCTTCCAGACCGCCGTAGGAGGCGCGCAAGTCACGCACCGCGCGGTCGTGCGCACGGTGGCTCTTGAGGACGCGATCCGACGCCCTGGACAGTTTGTTGAGGTTTTGTTCACCCGCATCCAGCATCCTGTTGAGGGTCTTCTGCTCATCGTGGACTTTGCGTGTCGCATCTGCCAACTTGAGCTGCGCCGCTTGGATTCTCGCGCTTCGGGATTCAAAGCCGCGACCAAAGTTGGTGGCGAAGTTCTGGCCCGCCTCGCGGCCAGCGCGCTCTAACGGGCGCTTGATGTTTTCCGCGGCGCGATCAACCGAGTTGCGATGGACCCTGGCTAATACGTCGACATGCACGTCTGCCAATGGAACTCCTTAAGAGAATTAAAGTTTGAGGACGGCGCCGCGCCCGCTGGAATCGGCGAGCAAAGCTCAAGCGCGGGTTGGCACACCAGCGGGCCACCGGGCGACGAAGAGGCTAGGAGTCGCTACCGGAGTGCGGCGTCGTCGTGTGGGAACCGGACGGAGAAGAGGTGCCCGGCCCCAAGTACCGGGGGGTGAGTTCGGCGGGAAATGCGATTCCCGCGTCTCAGCGTCGCTGTGAGCGGCAAACACGCCGGAAGGGATAGGAAACGGGCGTATCTTGCCGTCAAATCGCTTGTGGTCGCTTAATCGAGTTGCTCGGCGGTATCGACCAAGGCATCGGCGACCGCGATCGCATCAGTCGGCCCGAGGATCAGATGATGCGTGCGGCCGTTCACGGTCCGACTGAGCCGGATCAATCCCCGGGGTGTCAGGTCAATTTCATACGGTTCGCCGACCGTCGCCGGGATAGTCGTCGTCACTGGTGGGCCGCGCCCGTGAGCGCGGTGCGAACGACGGTGACATAGACGGTCATGCCGTCGTACACGCCACGCCAGCCGCACGGGTCGGGCGCTAGTTGAATGTCGATCGTCGTCCCGTCGTAGCTGACGGCGCTGATTTCGGTGAAGTTCAGTTTGGTTCCCCTGTTGTGTGAAGTCTTCGGTTGGCCCCGGGACGCCTTAAGCGGGCCGCGATTAACCCCGCCTCGCGGCCGGCGCTGCTAGCCAGGGCGAGCCATTTCCTCGTTGACCTATCGACCGCTGATCAACCGGCGAGCGCCGCTCACGGGCCGACGACAGCCCAATTCGGAAGAGAGGTGAGTGCCCTCTCAACGGGAGGTTGCAGCTCCCGCAGGGAAATCAACCCCGAGGATTCTTTAGAAGGTTTGGCTCGCTTCGCGAGGTGCGTTCCTGCGCGCTGCCGCGCGTGCGGGGCTAAGTGGGTTTGCCGTCGGTCGACCCTCAGCGCCGTCGCCCCGTGGTGGGCGAAGCCTGGTCAGCACTGATAAGAGTCATAGAAGGGCGGCGCATTGCCGCAGGTCAGAGCGTTGACACTTGGCCATTTCGGCCAATCACCTTGGCCATTATGGCCAAGAATGGCGTCAATTCTTGGCCATTTCGGCCAATTTTTGACCTCGGTTGCGCTTGCCGTGGTGGACAGCGCATGGGTCATTCTCGTGGCCCAGCCAGCCCTTGACTACATGCCCGGGCACCACCAAACACCGGGCGCTCGACTCGTACATCAGTAGGCCCGAAGCTTTTGCTTTGGCGATCCCACGCGAAAGCGAGTCGGGACGGACGCCGAGTATCCGTGCCAGCTCACCCGGCTTGAAACACGCGTGGCCGTTTCTGCGTACGCTGCCATACGCCATGAACGCAACGCGGAACCGCAGCGGCATATCGGCGTTCAGCGCTAGTGCCCGACAGGTCGCCGGGTTAAGCTTCACGAACTTGTCGTAGTCATTATCGAGCGTCAATCTTGTTCATCGTTTCCGCCCGTGTTGGGCTATCAGCGGATATCAACTTCTGCATATCGGCGATGAGCTTTAGCGCTTCGTCGCGATCAAGCAGGACGAAGCTTTTCCCTTGGATGATGTGCACGCCACCGTTTTGGCGCTTGGACAGCCGAATCGGATTGTTCACTGGTCCTGTTCCTTTGTCGGCGCGGCCGAGATAAAGCTTGTCGCTGTGTCCATTTCGCGCATTCGCACTTCTAGTCGTTCAAGCGTTGGCTCTGGGCAACCCTGGGCACACAGTGTGATCCACGCGATCCAGCGGCGAAATTCCAAGTCGTCTATTTCACCGGCTAGGTATTGGTCGGCCGCCATTTTCGCTTGGTGGTAGAGGACTGCGATATCGTCAGGCTGTGGGCTCATCGGATACCCATCGACTGGCATTCCTGCAGCGTTCGATAATCGGCGTTCTGCAGGACGGCGATAGCTTCGCCGCCCGACAGCCCGCGCGCCTCTGCGGCGTGTAGGAGGGCCATAGCCAGCCGCTGCCGGCGGCGATATTTGGCCTGCCTCGCCCGCGTGGCCTCTTTTGATTCGCCGGTACTCACGTAGTACTCGGTAGTGCTTAATGTCATCTGGTCGCGCCCTTTCGCAGACGGTCGCCATACGGAAAAAGGTCAAAAAAATAGCGAGAGAATCTATCTCTATCCATAGAGTGAAAGTGGAGAACTAATTAACCAGCGCCGACGCCGACCATTGGCGACAGGCAACCCGGCGACCATTCACTGCCGCCCCACGGCGTCCCGGCGACCTCGCAAAGCAAGCTGACCCATTTGCGCGGCATGACGCGCACCCGCGGGAACTCGCCGCGGGGAAACTCACCGCTCAATGTCTTGATCTGCCAGCCGTGGGCCGAAGCGGTCAAGTCGTCGACCTCGGGGTGCGAGCGCGGCGCGACTCTCATCGTCTCCCGCCCGGGCGCATGGTTTTGTGTCTTCGGTGGGGGGTGCCAGTCGGGCCAGCAGATGCGGCAGACACGGTTACCCGTGCCCCACACCGCGACGTTCTCATCGATAAGCGGATGCCCGCGGCGGCAACAGAATTGAACCTTCCGATAGCCGATCTCGGGCCAGTAGCGCCGGAAGAGCGCCGCCACTGGCATCCGCACCGTTGCGCCGTCGATGCGCAGCGACACCCGGCCAGCACCGTCAGGCTTTAGCCGCCGAGCTTGCAGGACTCGTAACGAGCCAGCCTTGCCGGCCACGGTGCGCGGACGCGACCAGACTTCGCCGTCGGCAGTGATTAAATACGCTGGGGCCTCGGTGATCGTGCGGGCGGTGCTGTCGGTGTCGGCGAGCGGGCCGCTCACCGACCGCCGTCGTCGGAGGAATGCTCGCCACTGACCACTTCACGCCGCCGTCTGATGTTGGGTGCATCGCTGATCGGGCCATCCAAATCGCGGTGATGAACTCGCGCACTGTGATTGTGCTGAAGTTCCTTCGGCATCACTTGATCCAAGTAATCGCCAACGGTGATTGCCGGCCCGGTCTCAGGGAGCACGATCAGTTCGTCGGTCTCGGTGCGGCCAGTGACGGGACGCCGCCAGATTGCGGGGCCGTCGATTTCAATGTCGTTCTCGACCGGCCAGACGTGGAACTCAACAACGCCGCGCTCGTGGCAGGCGTGGCGGGCCGGAGTGGGTTGGTAGCTCATCGGGCGCCGCCCACCGGTTGCCCCAGCTTCAGAAGTGATTCGCGGTCAATTCGGATCGCGCGTACCCCGATGCGGCGGGCCTTCAGTTGTCCGCTCGCGATCAGCCGCCGGATATGCGTGGACGAGCAATTCAGATGGTGCGCTGCCTGCGCGATCGTGGGTTGTGCGGGCAGTGCCGGAAAGTCGAACATATAGAGATTCCTCCCGTGGGCATGCCTTGGCCCGGATGGCCTCGGCTCTAGACACGTGCCCGAACTTGCGGGAGAAGAAGGACGCTGCTGGTGTCTGGGGCCAGTCTAGCGCACTGGTGTCCTAAATCCCGACGCAGATATTGTCATTTCTGACACTCCGTCAACGGGTTTCGTAGGCGCGAGCGCCTACAGAACACCGTTTTCGGCGAGTTTAGATAGGCCCTCAGCCACCTCGGCATCCCTGCCGGATGCTATCTGCTGGTAGATCAGCGACGCTTGCACCGTCTTGTGACCAAGCCTGCCCATCGTCTCCACCAAGTTGCCCACCCGCGCCGTCTGCGTGCCCGCAAAATGACGCAAGTCATGGATGGTGGGTCGTGGTTTCTTCTCGCCATCGCGGCCGATTTCCGTAAGTGCGCGATCAAAGTAGCTTTCGCGAAAAACCTTGTCGCGCAAGTGGCATCCACCCCGCGCGGGCGGGAACAGTAGCGCCTCGGCATCCTTCGCTACGTGGGCTTTCAGGTGATGCTGCAAGGCGGGGCGAACGTGCGGGGGCACAACGACCTTGCGGGCCTCGCCCGACTTCGGCGAGTCGATGACACAGGCCTTATCGCGATGGGTGACGGCCCGCCACACGCTGATCTCTGCGCAACCCTGCCCAACGTCTTTGCGTCGGAGTTCGGTCAACTCGCCCCACCGGAGACCGCACCATGCCGCGATCAGGATGAACGCCTTGAATTTTTCGGGCCGAATCGCGTCGGCAAGCTGGCCGACCTCGGCGACGTCGAGAATCACCGGTTGGCGCTTGCGGGTCGCCTTCGCGGCGCCCTTGATCTGAGCGGGATTGACCGAGATGAGTTCGTCGGCAACAGCGCTAGCGAGCATACTGTGAAGCAACCCGTACGCGTGTGCCCTGTAGGTCGGTTTGTCCGCGAGAGTGCGGGCATGCCAGTCCCGCACCGCCTGTGGCGTGACGTCTTTGAGTGCCAGTTTCCCGAGTTTCGGCTTGATGTGTTCATCGAACAGTCGCGTGTAATGACTCTTGGTGCGCGGCTTGAGCGGCTGCCCGCCCTTGGTGCGTTGTTCGATCCACGTAGGCCCGTAATCCGCAAGGGTGACGCCTCGCGCCTTGCGTTCGGCTTCACGCTGAGCGGGCGGCGTCCACTCGTCGCGCTCGATGGCTCGGCGTTCATCAGCCAGCCATCGCTCGGCGTCGAGCTTCGACGTATACGTGCGCGGTGCCCGATGCCGCACCAGATCCGGCCCGACGTACGAGGCTTGGTAGCGACGCGAGGGCAGTCGGCGAACAAACCCCCAGCCGCGCCGCCCCTTCTTACCTGCCATTCAGTCACACCTTTTCGTGCTATCTGCGAGGCCATCCGCGTGCTATATAGCGGGGGTTATGGCGATTGCTGAATCTAGCTGTTGGTGGATATCATAGCAGGTAAACAAGTGAATCAGCTGCAAGGAAGATTGCTAGGGCGGCTAATTCGAGTCCAGCCGGGGGAGCAAGTATTTCGCAGGCTCTGCCGGGCGAAAATGCGAGCTCCGGCGGGTGACCGTATTTGCACCCGCAACCTCGGCGATTCCGTTCCACCAGAACCCGATTGTTCCTGCTCGATCCGGGCGGACAATCGACACGGCGGCGAACGGTCTGACTGATCGAGGAGCCGCGCCGAGCGGACTCCCGAAGACCGGCCACGCCTTCGCGGCCGAACTATCGGATGCGAAGAACGGGAGGTCGAAGTGGACAACAAAGAGATCATCAGGCGGGGCTACGACGCCTTCGCCGCCGGCGATCTGGACGCCGTGATGGAGCTGTTCGACGACGACATCGAATGGGTTCAGCCGGGCCGAAGCACCGTCAGCGGCACCTTCCACGGCAAGACCGAAATCATGGAGCAGTTCGGTCGGCTGGCCGCCAAGGGATTGACGGTCAAAGTCGAGCGGCTCGTCGCCGAGGACGATAATGTGGTCGCGATCACAGAAGTGTCCGCGGGGGGCGAAACCGGTCAGGACGCCGACGTGTTCACACTGCGGGACGGCAAGGTCGTGCGTGTCGATGTCCATGGCGACACGGCCCTGCTCGAGCGCGTGTACGGGACCAAACAGCTCGCCGCTGGCTAGCGGAGAGCACTTCGGGCGCCGGCCCGTCACCGGGGAGGTGGCGGGCCGACGCGCTTTCAAGCCCGAGTTTCCCCAGCCCAGCAGACCCAGAAGGTGCCGTTCTCGCCGGGATCGCCACCATCTGCGCTTTTCGCGCAGGAAGATCCAGGAAGATCCAGGACGATCTACGTGTCGACGATGTTCTCCGGGTGCAGCATCTCGGCGTAGCGCAGCGGCTCCGGAATACCGAACCCGTCGACCAGCAATTCCGCATAGGGGCGCAGGTTGCGGCAGCGCTCGTTGATCCCGCGAGTCACCGCCTTGGCCCGCTCGGTGGACAGGAACCGGTGCTCCATATACCAGGCGCGGTCCTCCTCGAACACCGACAACGCATACAGGTCGCAGACCATGTCGAGGATCTTGCGGGCTTCCTCGTCCTCGCACGCGTCGATGCCAGCCACGAACGCCTCGAGGATGACGCGGTCGATGTGGGCGCGTGCGGCGTGCAGCACGTGATCCTGCACGGCGTTGAACGCCTCGAATGCACTCATCTCCTTGGACTTGCCCTGCAGCCGGCGCGCCACCGTAGACAGCATGTACTCTTCGCGGTCCTCGAACATCTTGATCTGGGTGCCGCGGTTGAACAGGCTGCCCTCTTCCTCGTTGTCCTGCCGATTGTCCAGAATCGTCTGGATGATCGGTTGTGCCGCAGTGCGTTTCAGGACGCGGGTGCCGACGGTCTCGGCGGCGAAGCGCACCCATTCCACCGGGCTCATGCTCTTGACGTCGTCGGCGTAGTCGGTGAGCAACTGCTTGGCGACCAACTGGGTCAGCACATGGTTGTCACCTTCGAACGTGGTGAACACGTCGGTGTCGGCCTTCAGCGCGATCAACCGGTTCTCGGCCATGTAGCCGGCACCGCCGCAGGCTTCCCGCGCCTCCTGGATCGCGCGGGTGGCATGCCAGGTGTTGGCCGCTTTCAACCCGGCCGCGCGTGCCTCCAACTCGCGCTGCTCCTCGGGATCCGGGTGATCGGAGGTCTGCAGTTCGTGGCACTTGGCCACCAGTTCGTTCTGCGCGAACTGCAGCGCATACGACTCGGCGATCAGCGGCAGCAGCCGACGCTGATGCACCAGGTAGTCCACGATGAGCACTTCGTGGTTGGTGTCTGGCTCGGTGAATTGCCTGCGCTGCAACGCATATCGCGTGGCGATGTCGAGCGCCACCCGCGCTGCCGCGGCCGCGCTCCCGCCGACCGTGACCCGTCCGCGGATCAACGTGCCCAGCATCGTGAAGAACCGGCGGTTCGGGTTCTCGATCGGCGAGGAGTACGTCCCGTCCTCTGCGACGTCGGCGTACTTGTTGAGCAGGTTCTCCCGCGGAATTCGCACATGGTCGAACTGGATGCGCCCGTTGTCGACTCCCGGCAGGCCGCCCTTGTAGTGGTTGTCCGACGTGGTCACGCCCGGCAGATCGTTGCCGTCCTCGTCGCGCAGCGGGACCACGAAGCAGTGCACCCCGTGGCCCTCGCCGTCCAGGGTGAACAGCTGGGCGAAAACCGCTGCCACCTGAGCGGTTTCGGCTGCACCGCCGATGTAGTCCTTACGGGAGGTGCGGGTGGGGGAGTCGATGATGAACTCTTGGGTCGCCGGGTCGTAGGTCGCGGTGGTCTCGAGCGACTGCACGTCGCTGCCGTGGCCGGTCTCGGTCATCGCGAAGCAGCCGAGCAGCTCGAGGTTGATGATCTTCGGCACGTACTTCTCGTGGTGACGTTCGGTGCCGAGGTTCTCGATGGCGCCGCCGAACAGCCCCCACTGCACCCCGGCCTTCACCATCAGCGACAGGTCGGACATCGCCAGCATCTCGATCTGGGTGATGGCCGCGCCGACGTTCCCGTTGCCGCCGTGCTCCTTCTTGAACCCGTCCTCGGCCGCGCCTTTGGCGGCCATGATTTTCATCTGCTCGGCGACTTTGGTGCGGGCGATGACGGTGTTCGGGGTGTAGTGCGGGCGGAACACCTGGCTGGAGAGTTCCTCGCGCATCTGGTTCTTCACATCGCGCCAACGGCCGTCGAGCGCATTGCGCAGGTGCTCTGCGGTGGTGGTCATACCTCACGGTATCCCGACGCGGGACGACGCAAACGTGATGCGACAAACGCAGGTAAATCTGACTGGATCCGGCAGAATCAGGTGGGGTTCCATCGGGGACATGAAAGGGTGCGGGCATGCCTAAGTGGTTGGCGCCCACCGGAGTGCCGCATGTGACGACTCACGAGCATGCCGACGTGAGCGGCGGCTGGTTGCGTGCCGCGACGTTCGGTGCCATGGACGGCCTCGTCAGCAACACCGCGTTGATCGCCGGTGTCGCCGCCGCCGCCGATGCGCCGACCGTGGTGATCAGCGGTATCGCCGGGCTGCTGGCCGGCGCCTTCTCGATGGCCATGGGTGAGTACACATCGGTGACCACCGCCAACGAGCAGATCGAGTCTGAGGTCCTCGTCGAGCGGCGCTCCTTCCGCAAGGACCCGAAAGCCGAGAAGGCGGAACTCGTGGCCATGCTGATGGAGATGGGCATGACGCGCGAAACCGCGGCGAAGGCCACCGAGGAGGTGCACCGCGACGAGAACCGCGCGTTGAACTTCCACTTGGTGCAGGAACTGGGGGTTGATCCCGAGGAGAAGCCGTCACCGTGGGTGGCGGCCGGCTCGTCGTTCGTGATGTTCGCGATCGGTGCGATCATTCCGCTGATCCCGTACCTGCTCGGCTACGAGTCGCTGTGGGTCGGGCTGGCGTGCGGCGGCCTGGGACTGCTCATCGCCGGCGCGATGGCTGCCCGGATCACCCGCAGACCATTGTGGTTCGGGGCGTTGCGGCTGTTGGCGTTCGGCACCGTCGCGATCACGGCGACCTACTTGGTCGGAACGCTGTTCGATACGACGGTGTAGTGCGCGCGCTTCGCCTGATCGGGCTCGCTTGCGCTGTGCTGCTCGCCGCGTGCGGCGTCTCGGAAACCGCCATCGACGACCGGCCGCGGTATCTGGGCCAGCTCAAGCTACACGACGGCGCGACTTTCGACGGCACGATGATCGGCGGGCTGTCCGGCGTGAGCTACGACCCCGACCGCGACCTGTACTACATCATCAGCGACGACCGGTCGAACAAGAACCCGGCACGGTTCTATACGGCACGGATAACGCTGTCGGACAACGGAGTCGAAGCCGTCGACTTCGTCTCGACGCATCCGTTGCGCAACGACGACGGCAAGCCGTTCGCGCCGCTGGACACCGACACCCGGCCGCCGGTGGTGCCGCCGGACCCCGAGGGCATCGCCTTTGACGTCGGCCGCCAGCGGTTGTACTGGTCCAGCGAGGGCGAACGGAAGGGCGACGCGCTGCTCGACCCGTCGGTGCGGATCGCCGACCTCGACGGCAACTATCTCGGCGAGTTCGCCCTGCCGCCGATGCTCCACATGTCCAGCGAAGAAACCGGGCCCCGGCGCAACCGCGGGTTGGAGGGGCTCACGCTTTCTCCCGACGGCCGCTACCTGTGGGCGGCGATGGAGGGGCCGCGCTACGAGGACGGCGAGTTACCCACCGAAACCGACGGCGCGCTGGTCCGGATCACCAAGTTCGATGTCGAAAGCCTCTCCGCCACAGCGCAGTACGCCTATCCGGTCGACGAGCTCAGAGCTGGGCCGCGTGGTGACAACGGGGTCTCCGAGCTGGTGGCCCTCGACGACGGCGAGTTCCTGGTACTGGAACGCGGATACGGCACGCACGTTCAGGCGCGCCTCTACCGCGCCAGCGTGGGTGACGCCGAGGACGTGCTGGCCCGGCCGTCGTTGCGCGGCGCATCGCTGCGGACCATGACCAAGACCCCGCTCGTCGACCTGACCGACGTCGTGGACCCGCTGGACAACGTGGAGGGCGCCACGCTGGGCCCCACGCTGCCCGACGGACGCCAGTCGCTGGTCCTGGTCAGCGACGACAACTTCTCCGCCGACCAGTTCACCCAGTTTCTCGCGTTCGCACTCTGACCGACGGGGCCCTGGGCATCGAACGTGAGCTTGTGTTCGAGATTTCGGCGAAACTTCGAACACAAGCCCACGTTCGCGGTTACTTGACGATGGCGCGCGGCTAAGGCGAGGCGGCGTCTTCGAGGAGACGCCGCAGAACCACAACGGCATCGCCGAGGGTCTTGCGATCGGCGTCGTCGAGACGTTCCAGGTACGGGTCGATGGCGGCACGGCGATCCGCCCGGACCTGGCGCAAGGTCTCCACGCCTTTGGGTGTGATCCGGATCAGCACGGCGCGCCCGTCCTCGGGGTCGATGGTGCGCGACACCAGGCCGGCGTCTTCGAGCCGGCGCACCTGGTTCGTCATCGTCGGCTGCGAGCAGTGGTCGAGCGCGGCCAGATCCGAGATGCGGGCCTCACCGCAATCTTCGATCGTGGACAGCAGCCGCGCCTGGGCGTATCCGAGCGGCATCCGCGCCCGCTGCGAGGCCAGCCGGTTGATCCGGGCAACGACGGCCAACAGGTCGGCTCCTAGTGTCGACGACATGCCGTCCATATTACATAGCTTTCCTATATGGTCTCGATTTCGGGGCGATGTCGCCGGCCACAACTGCGCTGATGGAGCTTCTCGCGGTCCGACTGGCAGAATCGTGCAATGACCATTACCGAGGAATCGAGGCCGTCTCGACGGACCGGTTCCTTGCGTCCCGGCGAACTCGCGCAGGCCTCGGTGATGGCGGCGCTGACGGCGGCCACCGCGATCATCGCCGTCGTCGTCCCGTTCGCGGCCGGGCTGGCGCTGCTGGGCACCGTGCCGATGGGTCTGCTGGCCTACCGTTACCGGCTGCGGGTGCTGATCACCGCCACCGTGGCCGGCGGCATCATCGCGTTTCTCATCGCCGGCCTCGGCGGCTTCATGACCGTCTTCAACTGCGCCTACATCGGCGGGCTCACCGGCACCGTCAAGCGCCGCGGCCGCGGCACCCCGACCGTGGTGGTGGTCGCGCTCATCGCGGGCGCGGCGTTCGGCGCGGCCACGGTGGTCGCCCTGGCCATCCTGGCGCGGCTGCGCACCCTGATCTTCGACACGGTCACCGCCAACGTCGAAGGCGTCGCCGCGATCATCGCCCGCATCCCGGACATGCAGGGCGTCGCCGACCAACTCAAGCGCGACTTCGCGACGGCGTTGGACTACTGGCCGTTCCTGTTCTTCGGCAGCGGCGTGCTGTCCATCACGGTGATCAGCCTGCTGGGCTGGTGGGCGCTTTCGCGGGTGATGTCGCGGCTGTTCGGCATTCCCGATGTGCACAAGCTGGAGTCCTCCGCCGAGACCGGCGCCGTCGCACCGGTGCCTGCCCGACTCCGCGACGTCCGGTTCCGCTATCCCAACGCCGACGTCGACGCGCTCGGTCCCGTGTCCCTGACCGTCGAACCCGGTGAGTACCTTGCCGTCACCGGCGCCAACGGGTCCGGTAAGACAACGCTGATGCTGGTGCTGGCCGGGCGCGAACCCACCTCGGGCACCGTCGAACGGCCCGGCGCCGTGGGCCTCGGCCGGATCGGCGGCACCGCCGTGATCATGCAGCATCCCGAGAGCCAGGTGCTGGGCACCCGGGTCGCCGACGACGTCGTCTGGGGTTTGCCGCCGGGCAAGACCATCGACGTGCAGCAGTTGCTCGCCGAGGTCGGCCTCGACGGGTTGGCCGAGCGCGACACCGGCGGGCTCTCCGGCGGTGAGCTACAGCGCCTGGCCGTGGCGGCCGCGCTGGCCCGCGAACCCTCGCTGCTGATCGCCGACGAGGTCACCAGCATGGTCGACCAGCAGGGCCGCGAATCATTGGTGTCGGTGCTGTCGGGGTTGACCAAACGCCACCGCATGTCGCTGGTGCACATCACCCACTACAACACCGAGGCCGACAACGCGGACCGGACCATCGACCTCACCGGAAACGGCGCGGCCGACAACACCGAGATGGTGGATACGACGGCGGCGCCTGCCGCGACCGTGCTGCCGGGCCACCACTCCGAAACCCCGGTGCTCGAACTCATCGACGTCGGACACGAGTACGGCAGCGGAACCCCTTGGGCGACCACCGCATTGCGCGACATCAACTTCACCGTGCACGAGGGCGACGGCGTGCTGATCCACGGGCTCAACGGGTCCGGCAAGTCCACACTGGCCTGGATCATGGCCGGCCTGACCATCCCGACGGTCGGCGAGTGCCTGCTCGACGGCGCGCCGGCCTCCGAGCGGGTCGGTGCCGTCGCGCTGTCCTTCCAAGCCGCGCGCCTGCAGTTGATGCGCAGCCACGTCGGTCACGAGATCGCCTCGGCGGCGGGGTTTCCCCCCGACGACCACGCCAGGGTGGCCGAAGCGTTGACCACGGTGGGCCTGGATCCAGCGCTGGCCAAGCGGCGCATCGACCAGCTCAGCGGCGGGCAGATGCGCCGCGTGGTGCTCGCCGGACTGCTGGCCCGCTCACCGCGGGCGCTCATCCTCGACGAACCGCTGGCCGGCCTCGACGCCGCCAGCCAGCGCGGTCTGCTGCGGCTGCTGGAGGATCTGCGGCGCACCGCCGGCCTGACCGTCGTCGTGATCTCGCATGACTTCACCGGCCTGGAAGAGCTCTGCCCACGCACGCTGCACCTGGAAGGCGGCGCGCTGGTCACGGCGCCCTCGGCGGCGGGAGGCATGTCATGACGGCCCCCGCCACCCGGCGCCAGCCCAAGCCGGTCGTGCTGCTGCGGCCCGTGCCGGGCGACAGCGCCATCCACCAGCTGTGGGCCGGAACGAAACTGGCGATCGTCGCCGGCATCGGCGTCCTGCTCACCTTCTATCCGGGCTGGGTGCCGATCGGTGCGGTGGCCGTGCTCGTCGTGACGGCCGCGCGGCTGGCGCGCATTCCGCGCGGGGTGCTGCCGACGGTTCCGGGCTGGCTGTGGGTGCTGTTGACGTTCGGCGGGGTCACCGCGGCCTTCGCCGGTGGCAGCCCGATCATCGACTTGGGCTCAGTCGAACTCGGACTCGGCGGGCTGCTCAACTTCCTGCGCATCACCGCGCTGTCGATCGTGCTGCTGGGTCTGGGGGTGATGGTGTCGTGGACGACCAACGTCGCCGAGATCGCCCCGGCTGTCGCCGCATTGGGGCGGCCGCTGCGCGTGCTGCGCATCCCCGTCGACGAATGGGCGGTCGCGCTGACGTTGGCGCTGCGCGCCTTCCCGATGCTCATCGACGAGTTCCGGGTGCTCTACGCGGCGCGCCGGCTGCGTCCCAAACAGCGGCCGCAGACCCGACGCGGACGCCACCGCCGCTGGTGGCTGGAGGCCATCGACCTGCTCGCGGCGGCGATCATCGTCGCACTGCGGCGGGCCGACGAGATGGGCGACGCGATCACCGCGCGTGGCGGCGCGGGCCAGATCTCGGCGGCGCCGTCGCGGCCCAAACGTGCTGACTGGGTGGCGTTCTCGGTCGTCGCCCTGGTGTGCGGCGCGGCGCTGGCGCTGGAGCTGACGGTGGCGGGCACCAGCGCGTAGGGCCCGCCCACTAAGTTGGTGGGCGTGACAGCGAGCCGACGCGTCGACGCCGACTTTCTCGAGCTGCCGCGCCATGCCATCGCCGATGCGGCGTTGTCCGCGGCCGTGGCCGCCGGGGCCAGCCACGCCGATCTCCGCATTCACGCGATCACCACCGAGTACGTGCAGATGCGCGACGGCGAGCTGGAGACCGCCGTCGTCAACCGCGAGATCGGCCTGGCGGTGCGGGTGATCGTCGACGGCACCTGGGGGTTCGCCTCGCACGCCGAGCTCAGCGCCGACGTCGCGGCCGACACCGCGCGGCGCGCCGTTGGGGTGGCGACAACGCTGGCCCCGCTCAACGCCGAGCGCATCGAACTGGCCGCCGAGCCGGTGTATGCCGACGTCACCTGGGTGTCGAATTACCGGATCGACCCGTTCACCGTGGCGTCGGCGGACAAGCTCGCCGTGCTGGGCGAGCACTCCGGACGACTGCTGGCCGCCGACGGCGTCGATCACGTGTCGGCCGGGGTGAGTGCGGTCAAGGAGCAGACGTTCTACGCCGACACCTTCGGCTCGTCGATCACCCAGCAGCGGGTGCGGGTGCTGCCGATGCTGGAGGCGGTGACGGTCGACGCCGCCGCGGGCACGTTCGAGACGATGCGCTCGCTGTGCCCGCCGTCCGCGCGCGGCTGGGAGGTCCTGGCCGGTGACGAGGTGTGGAACTGGTCGGACGAGCTGGCCGAGCTGCCCACATTGCTCGCGGAGAAAGTCAAGGCGCCCAGCGTGACGGCGGGCCCGACGGATCTGGTGATCGATCCGACCAACCTGTGGTTGACGATCCATGAATCGGTCGGGCACGCAACAGAATACGACCGCGCGATCGGCTACGAGGCCGCATACGCGGGCACGTCGTTCGCCACACCGGACAAGCTGGGCACCATGCGTTACGGTTCCCCGATGATGAACGTGACCGCCGACCGCACCGTCGAATACGGCTTGGCCACCGTCGGTTACGACGACGAGGGCGTACGCGCACAGAGCTGGGATCTGGTGCGCGACGGCATCTTCGTGGGCTATCAACTCGACCGGGTGTTCGCGCCGCGACTGGGTGTGGCGCGTTCCAACGGCTGCTCCTATGCCGATTCCCCGCACCACGTACCGATCCAGCGGATGGCCAACGTGTCGCTGCAGCCGGCGGCCGAGGATGTCAGCACCGAGGACCTGATCGGCCGGGTGGACGACGGCATTTACATCGTGGGCGACAAGAGCTGGTCAATCGACATGCAGCGCTACAACTTCCAGTTCACCGGTCAGCGGTTCTTCCGGATTCGTGGTGGCCGGCTGGACGGTCAGGTGCGTGACGTGGCGTACCAGTCGACCACGACGGACTTCTGGGGCTCGCTGGAGGCGGTCGGGGGTCCGTCGACGTGGCGCCTCGGCGGGGCGTTCAACTGCGGCAAGGCCCAACCGGGGCAGGTGGCGCCGGTCAGCCACGGCAGCCCGTCGGCGTTGTTCCGCGGCATCAACGTGCTCAACACGCGTGACGAGGCGGGGCGGTAGACGATGATCGGCGCACAGCAGGTCATCGACCGCGCGCTGGCCGAGGCGGCTCGGCTGGGCAAGGCCGACGAGACGATCGTGTTGGTCACCGACCGGGCCGACGCGTCGCTGCGCTGGGCGGGCAACTCGATGACCACCAACGGCGAGTCGACCAGCCGCAGTACCACCGTGATATCGATTGTGCGCCAAGGCAAGAAGGCGCGTGTGGGATCGGTGCGGTCCAGCGAGGTGGATCCCGGCGTCATCGCGGGTCTGGTGGCCGCATCGCAGGAGGCGGCCGCGTCGGCGCCCGAGGCGCGCGACAGCGCTGAGCCGTTGGCGGCCACCGAGGCGCCGCAGGATTGGGACGCGCCGGTGCCCGGTACCGGCGCGCAGGTGTTCCTGCCGCTGGCGGAAACCCTTGCCGGTCGGGGGTTTCGCGGCCAGAACCGGCTGTACGGCTACGCCAGGCACATCATGGAGACGACGTTCGTCGCGACGTCGAATGGGTTGCGACGGCGCTACACCCAGCCCACGGGTTCGGTGGAGATCAACGCCAAGCGAAACGGCGCGAGCGCGTGGGTCGGGGTCAGTACACCGGACTTCACCGATGTGCCAACGGATTCGATGCTCGATGAGCTGTCGGTGAGACTGGACTGGGCGCGGCGGTCGGTGGAATTGCCCGCGGGACGCTATGAGACGATTCTGCCGCCGTCGACGGTGGCCGATCTGATGATCTATCTGACCTGGACGATGGACGGGCGCGGTGCCCAGGAGGGCCGGACCGCGCTGTCGGCGCCCGGCGGCGGCACACGGGTGGGGGAGAAGCTCACCGATCTGCCGTTGACGCTGTACTCCGATCCGCACGCGGCGGGGCTGGAGTGCACCCCGTTTGTGGCGACCGCGACGTCGTCGGAGCGGATTTCGGTGTTCGACAACGGGATGGACATCGGCCGGGTGGACTGGATCCGCGACGGCGTGATCGAGACGTTGGCGTACCCGCGGGCGGCCGCCGCGGAATTCGGTGCGCCGGTGGCGGTGCCGGCCGACAACCTGCTGATGACGGGGGGCACGGCGAGCCTGGCCGACATGATCGCGAACACCGAACGCGGGTTGCTGCTGTCGACGCTGTGGTACATCCGCGAGGTCGACCCGGCGGTGCTGCTGCTCACGGGGCTCACCCGGGACGGGGTCTACCTCGTCGAGGACGGGGAGGTGACCGCGGGCGTCAACAACTTCCGGTTCAACGAGAGCCCGTTGGATCTGCTGCGCCGGACGACGGAGGCCGGGGTGAGCGAGGCCACGCTGCCGCGGGAGTGGGGCGACTGGGCGACCCGGGCGGCGATGCCGACGCTGCGGATCCCGGACTTTCACATGTCGTCGGTGAGCCAGGCGCAATAATCCTCAAATGGACACAGAGGGACTAGCCGACAGGTTGGCCGGGCTGGTGGCGATGTCATCGGGCGACCGGGGACTCGACACGCTGATGCGGTTGACGTGCGCCAGGGCATTGGGGTTACCGCCGCTGCCGGTGGAGGCCGATCCTGTGGACGGGCCCGCCGAGCGTGACTCGGTGGTGGCGGCGTTCACCGAGCAGTTCGCGGTCGATGTGTCCGAAATCGGTGACACGCAGCGGACGCAGCTTTGGTCAGCGTTGGGCGACAACGCGTTTCGCACGGTGGTGGCGATCTTCATCGCCGACTTCATCCCGCGGGTGTGGGCGGGGTGTGAGGCGTTGGGGCTGGGCAGGCCGGGCGCACGCGAGGTCGTGGGCTGGGACCACGACAGCGATCCGATTGATGCGCTGCTGAACGGGTTCGTGCCGGCGGTGGCGCGGCTACGGGGTCTTGACCCGGTGACGACGGAGGTCGTGCGGTTGCGCGGGGCGACGCAGCACAACTGCCGGCTGTGCAAGTCGCTGCGGGAGAGCACGGCGCTGGACGCGGGCGGCTCGGAGGAGATGTACCGCCAGATCGAGCGGTACGAATCGGCCGAGGGGCTCACGGAGGCGCAGAAGGCGGCGCTGGGATACGTCGACGCGCTGATCTGGTCGCCGTCGCGGATATCGGCGGAGGTGGCCGGCGGTGTGCGCAAACATTTCTCCGATGAGCAGGCGTTTGAACTGACGTTGGACGTCATGCGCAACGCCGCCAACAAGATCGCGGTGTCGCTGGGCGCCGACGCACCGCGGGTGACTGAGGGCACCGAGCAGTACCTGGTCGACGCCGACGGGCAGACGGTGTACGCGAGCTAAAGGGGCGGGCGTCTCGGGGTGCCAGTGACGATTGCCAAGCTCTGAGCGAATAATTCGCTCGATCGAGCCGGCCGGGGGTGGACGGCCGTGTGTCACCGCAGGCATATGCGGACGATGCCCAGATTAGGGCACACCACGTGCAAGTTAACTTTCAGACCGCTTCCAGGATATTGACCGGATTGCGGGCCAACCCGATCGACTTCCACCATTACGGCGATGCCTTCTTCAAGACGTCGTTATGAGCCCGGTGAAACCTGGTCGATCAGCCTGATGCGGCCCCAGAGCCGGATGACAGTGCTTATGCCTATTACCGATACCTTGATCGGTCCTGACGATCCGGTTGACCGGCGGACCGTCTCATAACGGCTCGAACAAGGTCGCCGCAACAAAATCGTTGCGACGAAGTCGTGAGGCTTCTCAACATCGACGTTCCGTCATTCGAGGGCTCGTCCGAGCCGGCTCCATCTAGTCGCACCTTGGGTGCGACGCTCACCCATCTCACGCGGCGACGGAGCTGCGATCGACACTCGCTCTAGAACGAATGCAGTGATGCCGAGCGCAATTAGGATGAGCCCCACGGCACAGGCGAGAAGAAGCCCGAATCCGACGGTGTAGAAGCCTGACACGGAAACCTCACCCATCATCGATTCGAGATTTATCAGATTGCCCAAGAACACGAGAAACCCGACTCCAGCCGCTAGGACGACGACAACTGAGGCCAAGCTGCGCAGGGCGGTCCACAGGTACATCCAGCCAGCTACGGCATTGATCAGACCGACGATTGCTGCCCACGCTCCGGGGCTTTGAACGGAGGGTTCAACCCCGAGCTTGACGTAGATGGATTTCAGGACATCCTGCCCGTCGTTGATGTTGTATCCAGAGACGGTCACCTGTCCAAAGCCAGATACCGCAAGGGCGTAACCGGACACCGTGGTGCGCCCCCACTCCAAGAAAGCAGAAACTATCAAGGCTGCTCCGGCACATACGATTGCTACTCCCGCAACCCACCGATAGCTCCCGCGCCGCACGCGCTTTGGGCTCGTGTCCTTGATTGCCCGTAGCCATCCGACAAACTCGGGCGTTTCCCGCTTAATCGGTGGCGGGTCCGTGTCCCAGGACAATTGCACGCGGCGCTTACGGCCCGCCCGGTCGCTACGCTTCGTCTTCGAACCACATTGTTCAGGTCCTGGACGGTCTGTGGTTGAACCAGGCTTTGGCCGTTCGGCGCGAGGAACCTACCCGGATACAGTGGTTCCGCTCCGTTTCACCGGCTTGGCTGTGGATTTTTTCCGTGCCCTGCGGATCTCGGGAATCTTGATCATCAAGAGCCATACCAGTGTGACAACCGCGCCCGCGAATGCGAAGGCTCCTGCGATGGTTACGAGGATGCCGAGCAGACCGTCCATGAGATTCCCTCCATCAGTGACCAGAATATTGGAGGGCGGAACCTGGTAGATCGGAACCCCGAAAATTCCTCGCTAACTTTAGGTTTCGCGAGTATCCAGCCCGGTATACAGCTTAAATCGATCTGAATTTCCGAACGCACCAGTTAATTGCGCAACCGATGCCGATTGCATCGCCGTAGTAGTGGAGAAAGTAGGGCCGCTATTTCTGAAAGCACTTACTAGTTCGCTGGAGCAGATTCCGCGGCGTTCGCTTCGCGAGACCAGTTGTAGATCAAATCGGCTAATTCCGTACGAAGACCGAGGAGAAATCAGCGTGGCTAGGAGCTGAATGGTCGGTCGCGCAAGATTGGTCACGACGTGACGGTGGGCAAAGATAGTATGGGAGTTTCTTGGGGCGGCAGCTCAGCTCGTTAGAGCCGCGGACTCATGATCCCGAGGTGCTCGTTATTGCACTCCTCAATCGCTGAATTCGACTCCGCCGGGAGGGTGGTTCACCGCCGTCACCTTGACCCACGTCCCAGCCGGGTAATAGACGACCTTCGCGGTTTCGGCTTCGCGGACTCCAAGGACACCGGCCACGATGGCGAACGAGTCGTTGTCGGTGAATGGCAGCTCGTGCGTACCTCCGCGAGTGGGCACTTCCACTGTGAATGACATAGACCGAGTGTTGCACCGATAGCCCGCCCAAGCAGGAGTTGCTGCATTCTGCGGCCGGGGCGACGGTGCAACCGCTACACGGTGCCCGTGCGGGCCGTGGTGCAGTGCAGTACATCTCGTGGGGTCAAATGTCGCTCGGTTTTTGGGCCAAAGGACCCTGGCCGGGTGTGGTCGAGGCAATTGAGTATCGAGCTATCAGGAGTCGGACCATCCGGGTTCCGGTCGATTTGAGGAGGACATCATGACCACCGTCCGCGAGATCATGCACACCGGGGCTACCTGTGTGGACGAGCATGAGACGTTGACCGCCGCCGCCCAGAAGATGCGCGATCAGGGTATCGGTGCGTTGCCGATCTGCGGAGACGACGAGCGCCTGAAGGGCATGCTCACCGACCGCGACATCGTCGTCAGGGGCATCGCCGCCGGGCGCGATCCCAACACGACCACCGTCGGCGAGCTGGCCCAGGGCTATATCTACCGCGTCGACGCCGACGCCAGTGTCGAGGAGATGCTCAACATCATGGAAGAGCACCAGGTCCGACGGCTGGCCGTGATGGACGATGACCGCTTGGTCGGCATCGTCAGCGAGGCCGACGTGGCGCGGCACCTGCCCGAACACATGGTCGCGCAGTACGCCAAGTCGATCTGTGCCCCGTTGGCCATCACCAGCCACTGACCCTTTGACAACGCGACCAGCACCATGAGCACTTCATATGAGAACGATCCGGCGGCGGGCGAGAACGGCGTGGACGCAGAGAACCAGTTGCAGCCGCTGGACACGCTGATCAATCAGGAGGTCGACGACATCCTCGATGTGGGGTATTCGCCCCCAGAGCGGAAGTCGGGGTATGACCCACTTCGCCCCCCGGCGAGTATGGATCAGCTGCTCGCGCAGGAGGAACCAGATCCGGCATCACGGATCAACGTCCCGCTCGACGAAGCCGAGCGACGACGGGCCGAGGCTGCCCTGCTCGAAGTGGAATTTCCGCGGCGAGGCGAAGTCGGAAGCGAGCGCGCAGGACGACTTGTAGCGCCGGACCTGGGGGTTGGCGAAGACACCGAGCCAGAACTGGTGGCCGAGGACGTCGGCATCAGCGGCGGCGCGGCCACCGCGGAAGAAGCCGCCGTGCACATCCTCAAAGAGGAAACCGAGGGCGACAGCCGCGGTTGACAACCTCGCAATCGCGTTGGTGGCCGGGCTTGTGATATCAGCCCCTGCACATTAGGGACGCATGACCCTGCGAGTCGCCAACCGTCGGGTGATGATCACGATGTCGAGTCACGATCGCGAAGGACGCGAAGGAGTCCTGATGGAACCCTTGGCGGTGCGCTGGCCGCGGGGGCCAATCCGGTGGTTATTCAGCCGTAATCCGTTGGTGCGCGGGGTGGATCGCCTCGAGGCAGTCATTGTGCTGATCACCGCCTCGGTGGCTTTGATGGCCGTTCCGGTCGCGGGTGCGGTGGGCACCGCGGTCCACGATTCCCGCAGCCAGGTCTACGCCCAGCAGGCTCAGAGTCGGCACCCCTGGACCGCGACGGTGACCGGTGACGCGATCTCGGCCGATGAACTCGACATCACCGCCGGCATACCAGCGATGCCGCGCCAGACGATCACGGTGCCGGCCAGGTGGGTCGTCGACGGGTCAGAGCACCGCGGGATGGTCAATGCGGCACCCACAGTCGCACTTGGCGACCGCGTCGATATCTGGATCGACGACGACGGTCGTCTGGTGGGTGAGCCCGCGCCGCAGTCCCGTGCCCCAGCAGAGGCGGTGGCGGCCGCGCTCGGGGTCTGGTTAGGCATCACCGCTGGAGTCGCCGTCGTTGGGGCCTTCGCCAGGGTCGCGCTGAACCATGCCCGCGATGCCAGATGGCAATACGACATCGACAGCCTGCAGTGTCGGCGAGGGTGACCTCAGGCGCACCGCGGACGACGACTATTAATCGATGCGCCAGGGTATTTCGTCGGCCGGCAGACCCTCCAACAATGACTCCGCGTCACGCTGACCCAATTCGAGGGCCGCACGGATGAACTCCTGATCGAAGTATAGGTAACTGACCAGGTCACCTCGGCGCGGGCCATCGCCCCGGAAAGCGCGTGCCAGCACGCGGAATTCGAGTTGTCGAACCCTTACCATGGGGTCGGTCGAATACTCCGGCGCGTCGTCAAGGACATCAAGCGCTAACCGGCCCAACGTTTCTCGGTGCTCAGGACCGACGAACACATAGGGTATCTTCCTGCGCAGGCGGCCGCTCGCCGTAGCCATCAGCCCATCCTCGCTCAGCAACGAGTTGACCTTGCCCAGACCCAGGACGTCTTCGACCATCCGGTCGACGAAGGTGTTGGCGACCAACTCGGCTAGGAGGTCATCCACATCCGGCGCCACCCCACCGGGATGGGGTGTCGTTATGGTGTCCCGCAGCGGACCCGTAGCGGCGACGACCAGCGCATCCGCTTCCAGCGCAATTGCCGGCTTCAGCGGCGCGCTGAGCCTCAGCCCGCCGTCGAGATACCAGCCCGGCGTACCCGACGGTTTTCGGATCCGCACCGCCGGAAACAGGATCGGGATCGCACATGACGCGAGCACATGCTCGGGCTGAATCTGCGCGTCGATGTAGTCGAGTGGTCGTTCGTCGTCGCTGCACGGTACGGGTACGCCGTCGCGGCGCTCGACGAAGACGGCAGTGCGGTTGTCATCACCGGCGGTGGTCGAGATGGCCAGTGTGAGGCCATGGTCGGCGATATTGTCCCGCAACCTGGTCCAGTCGATGCCTTGTTGAATGTTGCGGCGCTGCGGCATGGTGTCGAGCAGATGAGGCAGCCTCACACCGGGTAGTCGCAGGATGCGTCCGGTCAAGCGGGCCGCCACGACCGGCGACGTGAGGATCGGCGATCGGTAAACTTCGGCTACCGACATGGCGCGCCAGTGCTCCACGACCCGCCGGGCCTGATCGACCGGCGACAAGTGGGCGCAGGCGGCGAGCAACGTCGCGGTGATCGCGCCCGCACCGGAACCCACATAAACCCTGGGTTCACAACCCCCCTCACGCAGCCGCTGCACGAGTATCGACAACGCACCGGCCTCATAGGCGCCGCGGGCCCCGGACCCCATCGCGACAATCGCGGCCCGTTCGCAGTGCCTCGGCATCAACGCCTCCCTTCTTCTGTCAGGGCGACGACGGCGACTCACCGCGCCCGCTGTGAGCGGAGAAGTCTCTCGCCATGCCAGCCGACATTAGAAGCCGGTCATAGCAGTCAGCAGAGTCTTAGGTCCCGAGTATTCACGGCGGCTTCCAAGGCGTTTCCTCGGCATTTCTCGGCATTCCAAGGAGTTACGAGTGATGACCGCCGATGGCCCGGATCGGGACCAACGACCCTATTGAGGCTCCGACATGTCGTGGTCTGATCGGCGACTACGCCCGCGGATCTCAGGCGGAAAGGAGGGGCACGATGGGTGCCACACGGACCCGGCGCAAGTCAGGGACGTTGCTCACAGATGCGACGGCCTCGCTGCCGATGGATAGCGGTGAGTCGATACTAGGTGAACTGTTACCCGGCCATGGGCGGGCAGCGACACGGTTCGTCGTCGACGAAACCGAGGAGCCCGACGCGGCGGGGCTGCTCGCTTTGGACAGCTCGGAGTTGATCGCCGACGACATGATCGTGCCGGTCATACCAAAACGAGCCGACGAGTTCACGTGCTCGACATGCTTCCTCATTCACCACATCAGCCGGTTGGCTACCTCGGCTGACGGTCAGTCGACCTGCGCTGAGTGCGCGTAGTGGAACCGGAAGCAGCCTGAAGGCCCGCTGAAGGCCTCTTTGAAGGCCTCTTTGAAGGCCTTGGTCCCGGGCCGATATGGCCATTGGACCCTTCTGCAGGCACGCGTCGGCACGGCAGACTCGCGCCATGACACGCATGGACGACCGTAACGACGCGCAGGGTCAACCGGCTCGCCGGCTGGCCTGGTTACGCGCTGATAACAGACCGTTTGAGGACCGTGTCGATGCCGGGCGTCAGCTGGCCACCCGCCTGGAATCCTTCCGGGGCCAGGACGTGGTCGTGCTGGGTCTGCCGCGAGGCGGAGTGCCGGTGGCCTTCGAAGTCGCCAAGAGGCTGCAGGCACCGCTGGATGTTCTGGTGGTGCGCAAGCTCGGGGTGCCGTATCAGCCCGAACTCGCGTTCGGCGCCATCGGCGAGGACGGCGTGCGGGTGATCAACAACGCTGTCGTAGAACAGACCCGGTTGAGCCAAGACGACATGGACGCGGTGGAACGCGCGGAGCGGCGCGAGTTGGAGCGGCGCTCGGAGAGGTTCCGCGGTGACCACGGCCGAATCTCACTCGGCGAGCGAGTGGCCATCATCGTCGACGACGGCGTGGCCACCGGTGCGACGGCGAAGGCGGCCTGCCAGGTCGCCCGCGCCGAGGGCGCCAGTCGGGTGGTGTTGGCGGTTCCGATCGGCCCAGACGATGTCGCCGAGAGGTTCGCCGACTACGCCGACGAGATTGTCTGCCTGCAGACCCCGCCGTTCTTCTACGCGGTCGGACAGGGGTACCGCAACTTCACCCAAACCTCCGACGAGGAGGTGATCGCGCTGCTCGACCGCGCCCGCGCCGACTTCGCGGGCCCGGCCGCAGCCAGTGTCGCCGGCAACCCGCGGCTCGGTGACGGGGAAGTGGAGGTGCGTGCCGGCGAGGTGACGGTGAGCGGACATCTGACGGTGCCCGAGCAGCCCATCGGGATCGTGGTCTTCGCCCACGGCAGCGGCAGCAGCCGCCACAGCCCCCGTAACCGTTACGTCGCCGAGGTGTTGAACCGCGCCGGGCTGGCTACCCTGCTGTTCGACCTGCTCACCCCGGCCGAGGAGTTGGACCGCGCCAATGTCTTCGACATCGAGTTGCTGGCCGAGCGACTCGTCGGCGTCACACAGTGGCTGGCCGACCAGCCCGGCACCGCGACGCTGCCGGTCGGCTACTTCGGAGCCAGCACCGGGGCGGGCGCAGCGCTGGTCGCCGCCGCCGATCCCCGGGTGCGGGTGGCCGCGGTGGTCTCCCGCGGCGGCCGACCCGATCTGGCAGGTCAGGCGCTGAGCAAGGTGCACGCGCCCACGCTGCTGATTGTGGGAGGACATGATCGTCTGGTCCTCGAACTGAATCGTCGCGCCCAAGCAGCGATCCCGGGACCCTGCAAGCTGGAGGTGATTCCCGGGGCCACCCACCTGTTCGAAGAACCGGGTGCTCTCGAACAGGTGGCGGTGTTGGCCCGCGACTGGTTCACCGACCACATAAGCCGAATGGTCGCGAGCGCCAATCCGTAGTGGAACGAAAAGTCAATATGCACAGCATATCTGGACATCGCGACGTCCCCCACACCGCGGACCTGCGAATCGAGGCGTGGGCGCCCACCCGCGACGAGTGCATCAGAGAGGCGGTGCTCGGTGCCGTCGAAAGTTTTCTGGACACCTCGGCGGCGTCCGCCCCGACGCGCACCCGTCGGTCCCGGCTCAACGGAGAGCGCGACGACGACTTGCTGGCCGCCGTGCTCGACGAGGTCATCTACCTGTTGGACACCGAAGGTGAGGTACCCGTCGACCTCAGCCTGCGCGACGTCGACGGCGGCGTCGAGGTCAGCTTCGCGATGGTGGACGCCAGTGACCTGCCTCAGCTGGGCGCCATCCCAAAGGCAGTGGCTCTCAACGATATCCGCCTGTCACGCGACCCGGATGGCTGGCGATGTCTGGTGACACTTGACGTGTGAGTGAGGTCGATAACGTGAAGATCATCGAAGAAACCCCGTACCGGTTCCGAATAGCAAAGGAAGGCGCCATGCGCGTGCCCGGGATCGTGTACGCGAGTAAAGCGCTGCTACCCGAGGAACGCGACGACATGGCGCTGACTCAGGTCGCCAACGTGGCCACGCTGCCTGGAATCGTCCGTGCTTCCTTCGCGATGCCCGACATTCACTGGGGATACGGGTTTCCGATCGGCGGGGTCGCGGCGACCGACATCGACGACGGCGGGGTGATTTCACCCGGCGGGGTCGGCTTTGACATCTCATGCGGGGTGCGGCTGCTGGTCAGTCCAGACCTCGACAGTACCCAGCTGCAGCCGCGCCTTCGCGCCGTGATGGACGGGCTTGACAATAGGATTCCACGCGGGTTGGGCCGAAAAGGGGTGTGGCCGCTACCAAATCGCGCAGCCCTGGAACGTGTGCTTGCCGGTGGCGCCCGGTATGCGGTGGGAAAGGGGCACGGTGTGCCAGAAGACCTGGAGCGCTGCGAAGACGGTGGCGTCCTCGAGGGTGCCGACGTGGCCGAGGTGAGCGCCCGAGCCATGGAGCGCGGCCTGGAACAGATCGGCAGCCTCGGCTCGGGCAACCACTTCCTGGAGGTCCAAGCGGTGGACCGCGTGTACGACGAGGCGACCGCCGCCCGCATGGGTCTGGCCGACGGCGCGGTGTGCGTGATGATCCACACCGGGTCGCGCGGGCTGGGCCACCAGATCTGCACCGATCATGTCCGGCGGATGGAAGCAGCGATGAAGCGCTACGGCATCACCGTGCCGGATCGCCAGTTGGCGTGTGTGCCGGTGCGCTCCCCCGAGGGGCAGGCCTACGTCGGAGCGATGAACGCGGCGGCCAACTACGGGCGCGCCAATCGGCAGCTGCTCACCGAGGTAACCCGTCGGGTGTTCGAGGCACACGCAGACACCTCGCTCCGGGTTGTCTACGACGTCTCACACAACCTCGCCAAGTTCGAGACCCATGACGTCGACGGAAAGCCGCGTAACCTGTGCGTGCATCGAAAGGGCGCAACCCGGTCCCTGCCGCCCGGCCATCCAGATCTTCCCGCCGATCTCGCCGACGTCGGCCAGCCGGTGCTGATCCCGGGCACGATGGGTACGGGCTCCTACGTGCTCGCCGGCGTGCCCGACAACCCCGCGTTCGATTCCGCCGCGCACGGTGCCGGCCGAGTGCAGAGTCGCCATGCAGCCGCCCGTGGTGAGGACGCTGACGTCCTGCGCAGCCGCCTCGAAAAGCACGGCGTGCTCGTACGGGGCCGCTCGCGTCGAGGGCTCGCCGAGGAGAAACCCGAGGCCTACAAGGACGTCGACGAGGTGATCGAGACCACCGAACAGGCCGGTCTGGCGCGCAAGGTCGCCCGGCTCATCCCGCTGGGAGTGGTGAAAGGCTGAGCGCGGACGGCTCGCCCTCGCGTCGACGGGGTGCCCGATGACCGGCTCGTCGTCACCTCGTAACCAGCCCGTCCGGTCACCACGACAAGCATGGCGGCCCATACGGGACTTCCGTCCCTACCCGTCGAACACACAGCCGCGAAGAATCGAACACGTAAGTCCCACAGCAACTCAACGACGGAAGATTATGGACGTCGCCGTCCCCGAACAGGCCGCCCTGGAGGAAAACGCATACCGGTGCAAGCCGCGAGCTGAGCCTGTTTCCCAGCGGCCCCGAAGCCAAGACAGCGGCTCCGGGGCCGCGCCATAACTTATGGAAAAAGCGCCCATGGGACGGAGGGAACATAGGGTGGAGCACTGGTGATCACCATTGACGGAGCGCAGATGTCGGGCAGCGGCACCATCGTCCGCTACGCGGTGGCCCAGGCGGCGCTGCACGGCAAGCCGGTCCGCATCATCAACGCCAGACAGAATCGGGACAAGCCGGGGTTGCGGCCTCAACACGTGGCGAGCGTGCACGCCTGCGCGCAGCTCTGCGGAGCAACGGTCGAGGGCGCCGACGTCGGCAGCCAAACGTTTGACTTCGTCCCCGGATCGGACATCCGCGGCGGGAGTTACACATGGGACATCGGCACCGCGGGCTCGGCCACCATGCTGGCGCTGAGCGTGCTGCCGGTGGCGTGCTTCGCGGCCACACCCGTTCGGGCCCGCATCACCGGGGGAGTGATTCAGGACTTTGCTCCATCGCCGTTTCACATGCAGCATGCGCTGGCCCCGATGATCCACGCGATGGGCGTGGAGATGGCCCTGCACGTCAGCCGCCCCGGGTACGTCCCGGGAGGTGGGGGCGTCGTCGAACTGACCGTGGCACCTCGGCCTGCCGGCCTCCAGGCGTTGACGTGCACCACGGCCGGCCAGGTCGACGATGTGCACGGCGTCGCCCTGTCCAGCCACCTGGCCGACCGACGCGTCAGCGAGCGCATGGCATCGGTGTGCGAGGCGAAGATTCAGGGCGCGGGCATGACGTGCACCATCGAGCGCGTCGACGACACCGGCGCACTGCATGCCGGTGCCTGCCTGGCGATTTGGGCGAAAAGCAGCACCGGAGGCCGGATCGGCGCCGACCGGGCCGGTCGGCGTGGCCGCACCTCCGAGCAGATCGGCCGCTACGTAGCGGACACGTTCCTCGAAGACGTCCGCAGTCGAGCGACGGTGGATCGTCACTTGGCAGATCAACTGGTGTTGTTCTGCGCATTGGCCCACGGAGAGTCGAGCTATGTCGTGCCGCGCACCACTGCACACCTTGAAACCAATCTCTGGCTCGTCTCCCAGTTCGGTGCACAGGTGGACATGGACGACAGACATGTGCGCATCCGAGGAGTCGGGCTGAGCCGGTGAGCCGGTCGCAGCATCGAGCGCGATGCACGATCGGCCAGTCCAACAACCAACGGCCATCGAAGATGGGGACTTCTGTCCCTACCGTCCGACCACAGAGCACCGGAAGATCCAAGTAAACCTGTTGGTCGCCAGCTGAACTCGCCGGAGATCGACGCTTGAGGTTCGTGATCGTCGCCGGGCCGGGTTCTGGTCGGCATTAGGAGGCATGCGATGGCAGTTTGTGACACCTGCGGCAACGACTACGACAAGACTTTCACCGTCACTCGAGCCGACGGCTACACCGCCACCTTCGACAGCATCGAGTGCGCGGCGGCCGGATTGGCACCGATATGCGACCGATGCGGGTGCCGCGTCCTGGGCCACGGAGTCGAGGTCGACGACAGCATCTACTGTGGTGCCCACTGCGCACGCGAATCCGGCAACCCTGGCGTCAACGACCGCTATCCCGCGTCGGCCGCTGTTGTACGGCCGTGAACACCGCGGCGCTGCGTGTCGTCTGCGGCAGCGCGAACCCAAGGCTCACCGCCTCAGTCATCGACCACCTCGGCGTCGAGTCTGACGGCTGCAAGGTGGAGCGGTTTCCCGACGGGGAACTGCGCCCGACGATCGACAACGTCTGTGGCGCCGACGTCTATGTCATCCAGTCCACGGCACCACCGGTCAACGAGCACATCGTTGAGCTGATGCTGCTGCTCGATGCGTGCCGGCGGTCTCACGCCGCGCGGGTGACCGCCGTGCTGCCGTACTTCGGCTATGCCCGCCAAGACCGGCGCACCGCCTCAGGTCAGGCGCTAGGCGTGTCGGTCGTCGCCGACGCGATCGCCAGGGCCGGAGCCGACCGGATGGTCGTCGTCGACCCGCACGGCGCCGCCCTAGAGGCGCAATGCCGTATCCCGGTCGAGAGCCTCTCCGCGGTCCCCACCCTCGCCGGGCGGCTGGTCAACGAGGTACCGGAGGGATCCGTGGTGGTCGCCCCTGACCTGGGGGCGGCCAAACTGGCCGAGCGGTACGCGGAGATTCTGCACGGCCCGGTCGCGGTGGTGCGCAAGCAACGCGAAGACGGTTCGACGGTCACCGCGCTGGACATCGCCGGAGACGTGAGCGGCCGCCCGGCCGTCGTCATCGACGACATGATTTCCACAGGCGGGACCATCGAAGCGGCGGTCGAGTTGCTGCGGAGGCGGGGCGCGACGCCGGACATCCTCGTCGCGGCCACCCACGGGCTTTTCGTTCACGACGCCGCTGGCCGCCTGCGTGATCTCGAACTGCGGCGGGTTGTCGTCGCCGACACCGTGGAACACGACGAGACCGACACCTTGGTCGAGGTGTGCTCGATCGCGCCCGTCCTGGCTGCGGCCATCGGGTGCATGTACGACGACAAACCTGTCGGTGCTGCGGTGACGCAAGTCCAGGGAACATCGTGAGCGAGGAGGCCATGGCACTCGGCAGATACATCTCCCCGATGGTGCAGGCCTACTGGGCTCGGGGGAAGTCGGCGGCACGTCGACGCGCTGATCTGGTCGCGGTCGCGAATATCGGTGGGGGTGGCTGGCGGTGTGCGGAAACATTTCTCCGAGGAGCAGGCGTTTGAGCTGACGGTGGACGCGAGCTAAGCGCCGCGGCACCGAGGTTCCTCTTTGGGGGCACTACGGACTCTTGCCAAGCTCTGAGCGAAAAATTCGCTCAATCGTGCCGAGGCGGGCTGGACGGCGATGCGGCGTCGCCGGCATGTGCGAACATGGTGCGGCGAAGTCGGGGGCGGTAGCTCAGTTGGTCAGAGCTGCGGACTCATAATCCGTAGGTCGCGGGTTCAAGTCCCGCCCGCCCCACCACGTATTTTTTCGCAGCTCAAGGCGGAAGCTACCCTTCGCACGCCACTCCGTCGCCCTCGCGGTCGAGCTCGTAGATGTCATCACCGACGACATACACAGGGCCGGACACATATTCAGGCCCGTTACCGCTGCCGCCGGCGCAGTCGACATCGCTGGCGATCGGAACGCAGGCACCCGAGTAATTTGGGTCGCAATCCGAACCTTGCTGCTGCGGCACGGGTGCGGCGTTGGCCACCGAAGCCGAGACGAGCGCGAGCCCGAACCCAACTGCCAGCACCGTCAATTTCCTCACGATCGCGAATGGTAGCCCACGCGGATCGCCGGCCATCGTGCAACGGTCTGCCGATCCAGTTAACCGGCCGATTCGCCCTTTGTGCTCATTACGCCGCACTCGGCGAACGACCCCGCTAATCTGGTGCTACTTCTTCAGGGGGTTGAACATGAACCTCGACATGACGACAAAGCGGGTTCTGGGCGGGTGCGCAAGCGCGGTGCTCCTCGTCGGCGCCGTCACCGCCGCGGCCCTCGCCACCGCAGCGACCGGCAGCGCCAACCAGGAGATGGACCCGCACATGCCCAACACCACGCAGGGCTACTGCCCGGGCGGTGGCTTCGGCGGCGCGACCGGATGGGGCTATTGCGACGGGATCAAGTACCCGGACGGCAGCTACTGGCATCAACTTCGCGCCCCCGCGCCGTTCGTCGGCAGCACCATCACGTTGACGTGTGTGATCGACGACGGTTCCCCGGTGCCACCGCCGGCACCGCCGGGCGGATGCGGCGGCGCCGTCTAAGCCGCCGGAACTTCATTTGCACGCCAACTCCAGCCGCTCGAGGCGCCGGACGAGAAGGCTCGGCAGCCAGCGGCCCACGTCGGTTGCGTCGATCGACGACGTCCGTTCGATGAGCTGACCCATCACGATCGTCGCCTCCAGGCGGGCCAGCGCGGCGCCGACGCAGAAATGCAATCCCTTTCCAAAGCTGATGTGGCCCTTGGGGTTAGGTCGGTCCAGCCGGAACTCGTCCGGGTGGTCGAAGTGGGCCGGGTCGCGATTTGCCGCTCCCCACAACAACAGCAGCCGCGACCCCGCCGGAAGATCCACCCCGCGCAGCGTCGTGTCGTGCACCACGTGCCGATAATGTCCCCGAAACGGCGGTTCGTAGCGCAGCACTTCCTCGAGAAACGCGCCGAGCCGTTCCGGTTCGTCGCGCACCTGCGCCTGCACCTCCGGACGGGTCGCCAAAACCCAAGCCGCAGAACCGATCAGCGACGCAGTCGACTCACCGCCGGCGCTGAACAGGATGATCATCATGCCCAGCGCCGTGAGTTCGTCCAGGTCGCCCGACGCGCATGCCGCGGCCAGGTCGCCGAGCAGGTTGTCCTGCGGGTCGGAGGCCGCACGCTGGAACTGGTCGGTGATGTATCCCGCGAGTTCTCCGACGGCGACGCCGGCCTCGGCGAGCTGCTCCTTGCTCACCAGCCCCTCCACCACCTGGGTGGCCGCATATCCCCACCGCACCAGTCTGTCGACGTCGCTGTCCGGGACGCCGATGATCCGACCGACGATCATCATCGGCAGGCGATTGGCCATCGCACCCATCCACTCGATGCGCCCGTCGTGCAGGCCATCAGCCCACAACTGATCCGCGGTCTTGCCGACGAACGGCTCGAACGCGCGAATCCGCTTGGCCGCCAACTGCGGAAGCAACGACTTGCGATGCACGGCATGAGCGGGTTCATCGGCGGTGGCCAGCACATGGCTCTTGCCGCCCAGCCCCTCCATCTCAAAGGCCCCCACGACACCGCCGGGCTGGTAGGTCATCGTCGCGGTCAAGTTGGAGGAGAAATCCTCCGGCCGCGCGATCGCGTCGTTGACCGCGTCCCAACCGCACACCGCATAGAACCCCGACTCACCGATCTGATGCACCGGCGCCGTGTCCAACATCTTCCGGTACAGGGGATAGGGATCCTGGATGTACTCGTCGTCGAACAACGCGATGCCCAGCTCAGACCCCATGCCTACCAAGGTGACCGGCCGCCACACCGTCGTCAATAGCCTGCGCCGAACTTGAAACCGCTGGTAGGCCGCACCGAGCGACACCGTCTCAAGCCATCGCTCCCACCTGCACCAACGCTGAGATGTATGGTCAGTTTTGTCTCATAGTTGAGAAAAATCTGCGCAGAAGGAGCACCGGTGGCTCGAGACGATTGGCTCATCGGAGGCGAGCGGCGCAGCGCCGCCGCCGAGCGGATCTACGCCGCGGCCACCGAGCTGGTCGTGCGCGAAGGTCTCGACGCGTTCGACATCGACACGCTGGCCGCACGGGTGCACTGTTCGCGCGCCACCATCTACCGCTACGCCGGCGGCAAGGCGCAGATCCGCGACGCCGTGCTGCTGCGCCTTGCCGGCAGAATCGTCGACTCCGTCCGGTCCGCCGTGCAGGATCTCCGCGGCACCGAACGCGTCGTGCAGGCGATCACGGTCGCGCTCGAGCACATCCGATCCGACCCCATCCGCCAGATGATGGCGGGCCTCGGCGCCGGTCGGGATCTGACCGAGCTTCCGTCCTCGCCGGTGTTGGGCCGGATTGCCGCGGATCTCACCGGTATCACTGATGACCCGCACGCGGCGCAGTGGATCGTCCGCGTCGTGATGTCGTTGGCCGTCTGGCCCATGGGCGACAACGACATCGAGCGTCAGGTGGTCGAGCGCTTCGTCGCCCCCGCGTTCACCTGAACACCAGATCGCTTGTCACGCAACGATCGGCGCCGCGCACTGCGACCCGGCGGTCGTCGTCGAGCCGCAGGCCAGCGTCGCCAGGTCCGGCACGAACGTCTGTTCCGGCGGCCAGGTCGACGGCGGCGGTGGCACCAGCGGGAAGATGGTGGCGCCGGTCACCCCGGTCAGCCGCGCGACGATCTGCGCCGGAATGTTGGTCACCACGTACAGCAGGTTGCCCACCAGTTGCACCGGCACAACGGCCAACCCGGCCAGTGCGCTGACGAGGAAGATGTCCTGGCCGGCGACTGACTGCAGCTGGCCGATGATGTCGTAGGTGAACTCGTAGATGAAGTACGGGATCGAGGTGAAGATCGTCCGCACGCCCAGCGCGATGTTGGTACCGATGTCGGGATATCCGTTCATCGCGATCGCGTCCAGCAGCGCCTGGTGCAGGTCGACCGGATCGACGTCGCTCGCACCCAGCGTCGTCAGTGACACGCCGTCGAAATAGTCCGGCGGCGTGGCGCCGAAGAGGGTCAGCACCGTGGGCGTGGTGTCGACGATCTCGTATTGCAGGTTCATGAATCCGTCCTGGAAATCCGAACCTCTTGCGATCACGAATGTCTCGGTCTCCGCGGGGGACTGGAAGCCGTGGCCGAAACCCTGCTGGGGCTGATGGCCATGGTCGGTGACCACGATGATGGTCCAGTTCTCGCACAAGCCGGGATTGCACTTCTCGCGTTCGGCGATCTCGTCCAGGATCAGGCCGAGATTGTCGTCGACGTTCCGAATCGCTTCCGCGTACTGCGGCGATGCGCCGCCGTACATGTGCCCGTTCTCGTCGACGCCGACGAAGTAGGTGAACATGAACGTCGGCGTGCCGGTCTGGACGTTCCGGATCGCTTCGACGGTCGCTGCGCCGACGGCGTCGTCGGTGAGCAACCAGTTGGTGTCGCCCGGGACCTGTGGCACGAACACGATCTGGTCCGCCGGGATCGAACCCGCGTTGGCGATGTCGGCGATGACGTTCCAGTTCGCGATCGCGACCGTACTGATGCCCGGGTTGTGCGTTTCGAGCATGTTGAACACCGTGGGCCACCGGTCGTAGGTGCCGGGCGTGAAGACGTTGTTCACCACGCCCGTGCGCTCACCCCACACACCGGTCAGGATCGCCGACCACGATGGGTTCGAGATCGTGGTGTGCCCGACGATGCTGGAGGGCGCGGTGGTGCCCTGATCCATCAGCTCGAAGAAGTTGTCGTTCGCGGGGTCGGCGAGGATCCTGCTCAGATTCGTGCCGTCGACGCCGATCACGAGCATGTAGGGCGTGCCGTTGGCTTGCGCTGAGGGACCTGAGATCTGGGTGACGGTGTACTGCGCCGCGGGCGGCGCGCTCCGCAGCCCCCAAGCGCGTTCGAACTCGCCACGCGCCGCCGCGAACAGCGCCCACAGCGCGGGCACCTCCACGGGCGCTCCGGTGCCCAGACCCATCAGCGGTCGCAGCACCGCTTCCACCGTTTCGGTGACGATGCTGATCAAGGTGGGCTGCGGCCGCGCGATGGTCGGCGCGGCTTCGGGATCGGCCAGCGTCGTGAATGTCGTTGTCGCCGTGGACGTCAGCACCGTGGCGGTGGTAGTGGCGGTCGACTCCTGCACCGGGTTGTCGGTCACCGCCCCCGTGCTGTCCGGCTGCGACTGCGGGTTCTCCCGGCCGGCGAACCGCTCGACGGCCGCGTTGACGAACGACTCGACCTCATTGGCGAAATCTCGTGTGCTCGTGCGTGATTCGTGGTTGCTGCCAGCCGGAGGGTCGGCCGGGTCGACGCTCGACAACGCCTCGAGGTCGCCCTCGGTTTCCTCACCGCCGTCCGACGAGCCGTCTTCACCGGCGTCCTCGCCATCGTCGACGACGTCATCGTCGGCGGCGCCATCTTCGGCGTCGGCGTCGGCCTCGTCGGTCTCGGTCGCGTCGTCGTCGAGCTCGGAAGCCTCCGGTTCGGGGTCTGACGGTTCCGCGTCGTCGGCCCTGTCGCCCGGTTCCGCGCCGTCGGCCGAGGTGTTGCTCGGCGAAGATGACGACTCGCTCGTCGAGGACGAACTGCTGGTGGACGACGAATCCGAGGGTCCGGCGACAGCGACGGCGGGGGTGCTGGCAAGGGCCACCCCGACTCCCAGCGTCACCGCGAGCGCTCCGACACGACCGATATAGCTGGCGTAACCCATCGCTTCCTTCCCCTTCCGAGGCTCAGCCGATGCGCTGGAGTGAACTATTTACGTGTCCAGCAAATTACCGTGTTTGACCCCGCGTGTACGCGGGTTGGCCGATCGGACGCGCGTCGGCTCGCCAGGACCGGTCTACTCGACAGGGCGGAGCACGACGATCCCGGGAACGGTCTGGAGGTAATCCCACAACGACTGGTCGACGACCTTGTGGTACGCGTTCAGCGAGGACGCATTCCGGAACACCGGCCCATCCGGTGTCTCGACGAAGACGCCGACATGGGTGACGTCGAGGCCGCCGTCCTGCGCGAACGCTCCGATGTAATCGCCCGTGCGCAGCTGGCTCAGCACAAGCTCGTCGACGCTTTGGCTCGGTATGTAGGTGACCGTGCGTGCCACCACGGGCAACCCGGGCAGATACACCCCGCCGGAGTCCTTCTGGTTGAGGTCCTTGTGCACCGCAACCGCGTCGGGGCTCAAGCTCGCGGTGACATCGGTCGCCAACGTGGGCGCGTCCACCGCCCAGTCGGTGAAGAAGTGCTTCCTGTTCTGGTATGCCACGACGCCGTCCCGGTAGCGCACGTCGATGAGCGCGTCGACGAAGGTTTCGCGGTTGTCCGCCCGCTTGAGCGCTTCGACGTAGTCGGCGTAGGTGAAACAGTCCACCTTTTCCAGCTCGACCACAAGCTGTTCGGGATCGGCGGCCGAACCGATCAAAGTGTCTGCGCCATAGGGTGTTCCGAGGAACAGCCGGGACAGCATGTCGGACTGCGCCGACGGGTCGGCGCGCGTCGCGTCGCGTTTGGCGGCCAACAACCGCTCGAGGATCTGTTCGCTTGATCGGGAGATCTGCACGGCCGGGGCCGTATGGGCTGCAAGGTATTCCACGACGGGAATCGGCTCCGTCGCCGAGTAGCCGATCGGCAGAAGCACGTCACCCGCCGTCGTCTTGTAATAGACGTTCCACCGGTGGTAGACGTCCAACGCGGAGGGATCGGCGGCGAGCACCGCCGCGTAGTCGCTGACCGCGCGCACGTAGCGGTCGGAGTTGTTGTACCGGTAGAGGGCGTGGTCGCGGTCGTGCGCGAAGCCGTTCGCGGCCAGGTAGCGACCGGCCGCCATGATGCTGTCGCGCGGAGAGAGGATGTCGCCGCCGTTGCCGTAGGCGGCGAACGTGGTCGGCAGGAACTGCATCGGGCCCTGCGCTCCCGCCGTGCTCACGCCGGTGACCCGCCCGAATCCGGTTTCGATGAAGTTGATCGCGGCCAGGTAGTTCCAGCCGACACCGGATGCCGCTTCGGCCTCGCGGTAGTAGTCGCGCAGCTCGTCGACCGGCGTCGGCGCGACGATGCGCCACGCCGGCAACGTGTCCTTTGCGGTTCCTTCGCTCAGCGCGGTCAACTGGCGGCGCGCGTCGACGTTGAGGTCGTAGACCTCCATCAGCTCAGGGGGGATGCGCGGGCGCACAACCGGGTCCCACTCGGGGTGCCGTCCCAGCGTGCGGTAGGCCGCTTGCTGGCGGTGTGCCGCCGCGGCCCGCAGCGCCTCGGACGACGACGGGTCCCGCAGCACGCGCTCGTCGTCGACCAGATCCTCGGCGATCCGTGCCGGATCGGAAGCCAGTTCTCGACGGGGGACCTCGGGCGCATGCCGTGGCGCGGAGGTCGGCGCGACGGATGGGGCGTCGGCGGCCGGCGCGGACGACGTGTCCGGCGCGGAGCAGCCGACGGCAGCGACGCCGGTGACGAGCAGGAGCGCCGCGATGCGCCGAAGCGCGTCGCTCGTGGCCTCAGCGAATAGCCGCTGCATAACACCGGTCAGCGTAGCGCGGGTATTCGCCCAACCGGTCGAATGCGGGGTCAGGCCTCGGCACGGCTGACAGACTGCAACCATGGCGTGGGATTTCAGCACCGAACCGGAATTTCAGGAGAAGCTCGACTGGGTCAAGCGGTTCTGCGAGGAGAAGGTCGAGCCGCTCGATCACGTGTTTCCGTATGCGGTGCGCTCACCGGATCCCGCGGTCAAGGCCTATGTGCGCGAGCTGCAACAAGAAGTCAAAGACCAAGGCCTGTGGGCGATCTTCCTCGACAAGGAACTCGGCGGCCCCGGCTACGGACAACTCAAGCTCGGCCTGCTCAACGAGGTGATCGGACGCTACGCCGGAGCGCCGCACATGTTCGGTGCCTCAGCACCCGACACCGGGAACATGGAGATGCTCGCCGCCTACGGCACCGAGGAGCAGAAGGAACGCTGGCTCAAGCCGCTGCTCAACCAGGACATCTTCTCGGCCTACTCGATGACCGAGCCCCAGGGCGGCAGCGACCCGAACCTGTTCAAGACACACGCCGTCCGCGACGGCGACGAATGGGTGATCAACGGCGAGAAGTGGTTCACCTCGGCGGGTCGCGTCGCCGACATCCTGTTCGTGATGTGCACCAACGGCATGTTCGTCGTGCCGCGCCAGACACCGGGCGTCGAGATCATGCCCGAGCCGCGCAACCACAACCACATCATCTACCGCGACGTGCGCGTGCCTCTAGACCATCTCCTCGGCCCGGAGAACGGTGCGAAGGTGCTGGCGCAGCGACGTCTGGGCGGCGGCCGCATCCACCACGCCATGCGCACCATCGCGCAGTGCAACCTGGCGTTCGACATGATGTGTGAGCGGGCGCTGAGCCGTGAGTCGCACGGCAAGGTCATCGCCGAGCACCAGATGGTGCAGGAGAAGATCGCCGAGTCCTACGCGATGATCAAGATGCTGCGCCTGTTCGTGCTCGAGACGGCGTGGAAGATCGACCAGACCTCCACCCAGGAGGCCCGCACCGACATCGCCGCTGTCAAGTTCACGATGGCGCGCGTGCTGCGTGAGGTGTCGTTCAACGCGCTGCACATTCTCGGCTCGTTGGGCACCACCGATCTCACGCCCATCCAGGCGATGTACGCCGGTGCGCCGACGATGGGCATCGCCGACGGGGTCGACGAGGTGCACAAGGCCACCGTCGCGCGCCGGGTGCTGCGTGACTACGAGCCGCACGAGGGCGACTTCCCGACGGAGTTCCTGCCCTACAAGCGTGAGGCTGCGCGCAAGAAATTGCAGCCCGTGCTCGACGCGCGGCCGGAGTTGGCCGCCGCTGCCGAGGCCTATCAGAAGTACCTGAGCCGTCGCCGCTGAACCTCTCCGCCAGGCGCACGGTGGTTCGCGGGTGCGCTTGACCTCGCTGCGCTTAGGGTGAGGCCATGCGAATCGCCATCGCCGTGCTCGGCGTGATCGTCGCGTTGTTCGGCCTGCTGTTCGCCCTGCAGGGATTCGGCGTGGTGGGCGGCAGCCCGATGAGCAACACCACGACCTGGTCCATCCTGGGCCCGCTCATTGCGCTGGTCGGGATCGCGCTGACGGTCGGCGCGCTGCGTCGCAAGTCTTAGTCCGGGGAATTCTTTCGTCACACCGTGCGGGATGTAACTACGACGGCCCGACGAGCGATGAAACTGTCGAGCGCCGCGACTGCTGGAACCAGGCACCAGCGTTGGGGGAGTCGACGTGCACGTTTCGAAGGAGCAGACGCACGATGGGTGCACCGCTTGAAATTTGCTCGAAGCGAGGCGTGGTCGCCGTTCTGGCGTCCGGAATCGTCATCTCGTTGACAGCCCTTACCGGTGGGATCGCACCGGCTCTCGCCAAGCCGGGATCCGACGACCCGAGTGGTCCGACGACGACCGTCGTGGCGCCCCCGCCGAAGCACAACGCGCCGGAGCCAAAACAGGAGGCGCCGAAACAAGACGCGCCGAAACAAGACGCGCCGAAACGCCAGTCTCCGCAGCAGCCGGCCCAGGCTCCGGCTGCAGAGGCTCCGCAGGCGCAGGCCCCGCAGCAGCAGAGGCAGGCCCCGAAGACGCAGGCCCCGCAGCCGCAGGCTCCGGCCGTCGTCGCCCCCGAGCCTGAACCGCAGACCCAGGCCCCGCAGACGCAGACCCAGGCCCCGCAGACGCAGACCCAGGCTCCGCAGACGCAGACCCAGGCTCCGCAGACCGCGGTCACCACAGAGCCGAAGACCGCGGTCACCACAGAGCCGAAGACCGCCGTCACCACGGAGCCGAAGACCGCCGTCACCACGGAGCCGGGGACCACCGAGCCGGCCCCGGGGACCACCGAGCCGGCCCCGGCCAGCGAAGCGAAGCCGTCGACCGCCGCCGAGCGTTCGCCGGCCGGCTCCGCCGCGCCCAGCACCGAGAATCAGGCTGCGCGTACCACGGAAGCCGACAGCGATGACCCGCAGACGTCGGGCACGTCGGTGCCGCCGTCGGAGGCGATGATGCCGGCGACCGAAACCCGCGACGCGCCGTCGTCGCGCAGCGAGGCGCCGGCCAGCGAATCGGAGACCAGCGAGTCGAAGACCTCTGAATCCGAGACCCGCAGCGAGGACTCCGAGACGCCGACCGTGTCGATCTCGCAGGCCGCCAAGGAGATCGAGACGCTGCAGCCCAAGACCCTCGAGGCCCCGGTCGAGGATGTGCAACTGGCCAAGAGCGCCGAGCCGATCTTCGAGCCGCAGCCCGAGCCGGCTGCCGACAAGGACGTCGCGGCCTTCGCGAACTCGATCGAAACCAGCCTGAAGATCCCTGGCCTGGACATCGGGGCCAGCGCGAAGACCGAGTTCGGTGTCGAGCGCCGCGTCGAGCGTCGCGAGGTCGAGTTCATCAGCAACGTGCGCCAGTGGCGTCCGGAATGGATCGAGTACGACGAGTACTACCGGCCGATCATCGCCAACCCGTTCCGGGCTCCGGTGCGCATCGTCTACGTCTACGACATGCGGCCGCGGATCATGTACATCCCGCCGCTGTCACGGATCGTGCTCGAGGCCGCCCGGTTCGCCGCCTACAGCTTCACCGCGGCGATCCTGGCCCCGATCAACGCTGCCATCGACACCATGCAGGCCATCACCAACATCGCGGTGGGCAGCTTCTTCGGCGGCGGTTACTACCCGGGCGCCGGGCTGCCGTTGCCGCCGCCTCCGCCGCCGGTGTTGCGCTACGACAACGTGCCCGTGCAGGTGCGCTACTCGGATGCGGTGTACGAGCCGTTCCGGGTCCGTCGGATCGTCGACGTCGGCGAGGACGCCCGCTTCGGTGAGCGCAAGGTGCTGCTCGACGGTGCGACGCCTGCATGGGGCGTCTGGACCCAGACGCCGTCCGGCGAACGGCAATTCGAGGTGCACCGGACCCAGCAGTTCCCGGGCCTCGAGGAACCTCAAGAGGGTCCGCTGCCGGGCGACTACCGTCTCCGGCTGGCATCGGATGAGTCGTCCTCGGCCGGCCTGAACGGACGCGACGTCTTCCTGATGGTCGCGGCCGGGGTGATCGGCACCCTGGGCTTCGGCGCCATCGGCATGGCGTTCTACCTCGGACGCCGGCGGCCTGAGCACTGAGAAGATCGCGCCTCGGGCATCGCTCCAGAACGTGCATCCCCGTCAATTAAGTGATGCATGATGGGGCGATGCCCGAGGTTCGCGTAGGACCGCTGCTCCGCCACGTCGGCGAGACCGACGCGACCATCTGGGTCGAGACGGATGCGCCGTGCGAAGTGGCGATCCTCGGACACCTGGCGGACACGTTCGAGGTCGAGGGGCACCACTTCGCGATCGTCTGCGTGACCGGGCTGGACCCGGACCGCGAGCATCACTACGAGGTTCACCTCGACGGCGAGAAGGCCTGGCCGCCAGCGGATTACGAGATGCCACAGCCGCGGGTGCGGTTGATGCCGCGGGACGGCTCGTTGCGGCTGCTGTTCGGGTCGTGCCGCGCGTCGGCCCCGCACCACCCGCCCCACACCTACCAACACTGGTGGCACCCGAAGGGCAAGGGCGTCGACGTGTTGCGCACCTACGGCCTGCGCATGCTGCGTCAGCCGTCGGCGCTGTGGCCCGACGCGTTGCTGATGATGGGCGACCAGCTCTACGCCGATCAGGTCAACGACACGATCAGGGACCTCGTCGCCGACCGCGAGGTGCACGCCGACGGCCCGGTCGAGGTGCTCGAGGACTTCGAGGAGTACTGCATCGGTTACTGGGACGCCTGGCGCGATCCCGTTGTGCGATGGATGCTTTCGACCATTCCAACGTCGATGATATTCGACGACCACGAGATCAACGACAAGTGGAACACCTCGCAGGCGTGGCTGGAGGAGAAGCGCAAGACCGACTGGTACCAGACCCGGATCATCGGCGGGCTCATGGCCTACTGGATCTATCAGCACCTCGGCAACATGACGCCGGACGAACTGGCCGAAGACCAGACATTTCAGCGGGTCATGGAAACCCGGCAGGGCGCAGAACCGATCCGGGAACTCGCGCTCATGGCGGAAAAAGACGACGGGGTTTCGCATTTCAGCATGTGCCGCGATCTCGGCGCGGCGCGGCTGATCGTCGTCGACGCCCGTTCGGGCCGGCAACTGAAGCCGGGACACCGCCGAGTCACCACCGACGACGAGTGGGACTGGATCACCGCCAAGGCCGACGGCAACTACCAGCATCTGCTGTTCGCCAGTTCACTGCCGATCCTGTTGCCCTACGGCATGCACCACATCGAGGCCTGGTCGGAGGCCGTCGGCGACGGCGCGTGGGGCAAGCGGCTGACCGGGTTGGGGGAGAAGGTGCGCATGGCCGCCAACCTCGATCACTGGGCCTGCTTCCAGGACAGCTTCCGACGCTTCGAGGACCTGGTCATCGAAGTGGCCGGCGGCAAGCGCGGATTGGCGCCCGAGTCGATGGTGTTGTTCGGCGGCGACGTGCACCACTGCTGGGTGAGCGAGGTCGCGCTGCCCGACGAAACCGCCAACGCCGGCACCAAGATCTGGCAGGTGGTGTGCTCCGGGCTGCGCAAGGAGCCGTCGGCGGTCGAACGGGTCGTCCTGCGGCTCGGCCACACCGGGTTCGTCGAGGCGGTCGGCAAGGCGCTCGTGCGTACCACCAAGGTGGGGATGCCGCGGCTTCGGTGGCGACCCGTCACCATGCCGCACTTCCGCAACCAGATCGGCACGCTGGAGATCGCGGGCGGCGAGATGGGCGTGCGCATCGAAGCCGTCACCGGCAACTGGCGCAAGCCACGGCTGACCACCGTCATCGAGCACAAGCTGCTCTAGCCGACGAACGCCGAAATCTGCACCAGGGTCGCGATCTTACGAAAACCACAGCCCTGGTGCAGATTTCGCCGCAAGTTGAGCCACGTGGCCGGTCCAACCCGCTAGCCCGCACCTTTGCCGTTGTCCACCCGGTACACCGCTCCGTGGATCGCGGCGGCGTCGTCGCTGGCCAGGAACGCGATCGCCTTGGCGACGTCGACGGTGTCCATGAAGCCGCGCGGCGAGGCGATCCGCATGATCAGATCCCAGTCGGCGTTCTCGGGGGCGGTGAACTCGGTGGTCTGCGCGGTCGGCATTCCGCCCGGGCAGACGGCGTTCACGCGAATCTTCTCTTTGGTGTACTCGACGGCCAGGGCGCGGGTCAGGCCGATCAGCCCGTGTTTGGCGGCGCAGTAGCCTGCCGAGTACACCTCGCCTTCCACGCCCGCGATCGAGGCGACGTTGACGATGTTGCCGCCGGTCTCCAGCAGATGCGGCAGCGCCGCGCGGCACAGGTAGAACGGCCCGTTCAGGTTCACCGCCAGATCGTGGTCCCACTCCTCGTCGGTCACCGTCGTGGTGTGGCGCATCTGGTGAAAGCCCGCGCCGTTGACCAGAACGTCAAGCCGGCCGAACGCGTCGACGCACTGCGACACCGCGTCGCGGCACGCCTGAGACGAGGTGACGTCGACCGACGCGTACTCGCCGCCGGGTACGTCGTCGAAGACGGTTGCCATCCGTTCGGCGTCGCGCGCGATCCCGAACACCGTGGCGCCGCGCTGGGCGAACAACTGCGCCACCGCGGCGCCCAAGCCCGCCGATGCGCCGGTGACCAATGCGACCTTGCCGCTGAGTTGAGTCATGGTTCAAGACCCTCTCACGCCCGTTCGCGGCGTCAGCGTGAAGGCATGGTCGTTCGATCGCCGCGGCAGCGACCCGGAATGCTATTTCGGCGGGGTGGTGGATGGGGAAGAGGGCGGGACGGCGGCCAGCAGCTCGCGGGTGTAGTCGTGCTCGGGTGCGGTGAACAACTCGGCGGCCGGGCGGTACTCGACCGCGGCGCCGTCGCGCAGCACAAGCACGTCATGGCTCATCTGCTGCACGATCGCCAGGTCGTGCGCGATGAACAGGTAGGTCAGCCCCAGCTCACGCTGTAACCGGGTCAACAAGTCCAACACCCGGGCCTGCACCGAAACATCAAGTGAGGCAGTGGCTTCGTCGAGAATGACCAGGTCGGGTTCGCCAGCCAACGCCCGTGCGATCGACACGCGTTGACGCTCACCACCCGACAGTTCGTGCGGGTAGCGGCTGGCGAACGACGCCGAAAGCCCGACCAACTCGAGCAACTCGGCCACCCGGGCCCTGCGCGCCTGCCGGCCGCGCACGAGCTTGTGCACCGTCAGCGGCTCAGCGATCGAAGTCCCGACGCGGGCACGGGGGTTCAGCGACGAGAACGGGTCCTGAAAGACCAGGCTGATCCGCCTGCGCAACGCCTTGACCTTGGATCGAGGCACACCGAGCACGTCCGTTGCGCCGATGCTGGCGGTACCGGCGTCGGGTTTGACCAGACCGGTCAGCGCCGCGGCGACCGTCGACTTGCCCGAACCCGATTCCCCGACCAGGCCCAGCGTGGTGCCCCGCCGGATGCGAAACGACAGGTCCTCCACCGCATGTACGGTCCGCGTGCCGGTCGGCGTGCTCACCCGGTAGCGCACGTCGAGGCCGTCGACGTCGAGCAGGACCTCGGCGTCGGGGACGGGCGCCGGCCCGGCGTGCCCGACCAGCGGCCGGGCGTCCAGCAGTTCCCGGGTGTAGGGGTGCTGCGGGCGGTCGAAGATGTCGACGATGCTCGCCTGCTCGACGGCCGTGCCGCGCTGAAGCACCGTGACGTCGTCGGCCACCTGGCCGATCACGCCGAGGTCGTGACTGATCCAGATCACCGCGGTGGCGAACTCGCGCTGCAGATCCTTTACCAGCGCGACGATCTGGGCCTGCGTGGTCACGTCGAGCGCGGTGGTTGGTTCGTCGGCGATCAGCAGCTGCGGGCTGCATGCCAACGCGACCGCGATCATCACCCGCTGCCGCTGCCCGCCCGAGAGTTGATGCGGATAACTGTCCAGCCGCGACTCCGGTTGCGGCAACCCCACGGCCTCCAGCAGCTCCAGCGCTCGGGTGCGTGCCTCGCGCCGAGTCGAACGACGGTGCGTCTCAATGGATTCAGTGATCTGGCGGCCGATGGTCAGCAGCGGGTTCAGCGACGTGGAGGGGTCCTGGAACACGAAGCCGATCCGGTCGCCGTGCACGCTGCGCAGCAGCCGCGCCGACGCGCCGACCAGCTGCACGGCGCCCTTACCGTCGGCGATGCCCAGTGTGCTGGTCCCGGCGACGACGGCGCCCGGTGCGTCGAGCAGCCCGGTCGCGGCCAGCGCGGTCATCGTCTTGCCGGAGCCGGACTCGCCGACGATGCCGAGCGTCTGCTCGGGGTGGACATCGAACGAGACACCGCGCACGATCTCGCGACGACCGATCGCCACCCGCAGGTCGCGCACGCTCAAGGTGGGCTCGGTCACTGCTTCCTCCGCGCCTCGATCAACGTGCGCTGCTTGGGATCCAGCACATCCCGAAGCCCGTCGCCCAGCAGGTTGAACGCCAGCACCGTGACGACGATCGCGGCGCCGGGAACCACCGCCATCCACCACGCCAGCGTCACGAAACCCTGCGAGTCGAAGATCATCCGGCCCAGCGAAGGCTGCGGCGGCTGCAGACCCAGCCCGAGGAACGACAGCGCCGCCTCGGCGAGGATGGCGAACGCCAACGACAGCGACGTCTGCACCACCAACGGGCCGGCGATGTTCGGCAGAATATGGCGCCCGAGGATGTAACCGCTTCCGGTGCCCATGCTCTGCGACGCAGCGACGAACGGTTCCGCACGCACGCTCAACGTGCTGCCGCGGGCCACCCGGGCGAAGATCGGCGTGTAGACGATGCCGATCGCCAACATCGTCGTCGCCACGCCCGGGCCCAGGATCGCCACCACCGCCAACGCGAGAATCAGCACCGGAAAGGCGAACATCACGTCGACGACGCGCATGAGCATGGCGTCCAACCAGCCGCCGCGGTAACCGGACACCACACCGACGGTCACGCCGACGATCACCGCGAACGCCACGCTGACCACCGCCACCCGCAGTGACGCCTGGATCGCCACCAGCACACGCGACAGCACGTCGCGCCCGAGCTCGTCGGTGCCGAACCAATGCGCACCGCTCGGCGGCTGCAGCGCGTTGGGCACATCCACGTCGTTGACGCCATACGGGGCAAGCCAATCCGCGCCCAGCGCGACGAACACGATGACCGCGAGCGCCGCTGCGCTGACGGCCGTTACCGGGTTGCGCAACAGCAGCCGCCACGATGCCACCCGCGTGCCCCGGTCCGCGTCGGCGCTCATGACAGCCGGATCCTCGGGTCGACGACCGCGTACAACGCGTCCACGATCAGGTTGATGAGCAGAAACAGGACGGCGATCAGCAGCACCGCGCCCTGAATCACCGGGTAATCCCGTGCGGCAACGGCGTTGTAGACCAGCCGGCCCAGCCCCGGCCACGCGAAGACCACCTCGACCACGATGACCCCGCCGAGAATCGTCGCGAGCTGAATGCCCGTGATAGTCAACACCGGGATGAGCGCGTTGCGCACCGTGTGGCGGAACGTGACCACCGCCGGCGGCAGGCCCTTCGATCTCGCGGTGCGGACGTAGCCGGTGGCGGCGACCTCCAGCACCGCCGACCGCACGTACCGCGTCATGATCGCCGCGGCCACCAGACCGACCGTCAACGCGGGCAACACGATGTGACGCAACCAGCCCGCCGGGTCCTCCAGCAGCGGCCGGTAGCCCGAGGTCGGCAACCAGCCCAGCGTCGTCGCGAACAGCGCGATCAACAGAATGCCCATCCAGAAGTCCGGAATCGAGACACCGAACTGACTGGCCACCCGCACGATCGCGTCGCTGAGCCGGCCTTCGTGCAGTGCCGACCAGATGCCCGCGGGCAGCGCGATCAGCAGCGCGATGAGAATGCCGACCATCGCGAGAGACACTGTGGCAGGGAGCCGTTCGAGCAGGATCAGCGTCACCGGGTCGCCGTTGCGGAAGCTGACCCCCAGATCACCCGTCAACGCCGAGCCGAGGTAGCCGAAGAACTGCTCGACGATCGGCTTGTCCAGCCCACTGGCCTCGCGCAGCGCCGCATAGGCCTCCGGAGTGTAACGGGTGCCCAGCGCGATGCGGACCGGATCACCGGGCACCAGATGCACCAGCGCGAACACCACCACCAGCACACCGAGCATCACCACCGCCGAATACAGCAGCCGGCGCGCGAGAAACCGGACCGCCGGATGCGCCAGCACGCGGGTCACCGGTCGTCTCCGTGTGCCAGATCGGCTGTGCGGAAACGGACCGCCGCGTCGCGGCGGGCGTGATACCCGGTCAGATCGGGAGTCCACGCCTGGATCACCGACGGGTTGTACAAGAAGATGTAGCTGACCTTGTCGGCGATCAGCGTTGCCGCCTTGTCGTACAGCGCGCCCCGCGCCCGCCGGTCGGTCTCCACGCGCCCGGCGTCCAGCAGCCGATCGACTTCGGGGTCGGAGAACTTCTGCGCGTTGCTGGTGCCCTGCGAGTGGTGCTGGGCGTAGTAGAAGTCGTCGGGGTCGATGTTGCCCAGCCAACCCATCATCAGCATGTCGAAGTTGCCGGTGTTCTGCTCGTCCAGCCAGGTGGCGAAGTCGACGGTGCGGATGTTCACCGTGATCCCAAGCGGCGCAAGGTTATCGGCGATGATCTGTGCGGCGGTGACGGTCGCCGGATACTCGCTGGTGACCAGCAGATCGAGGTCGACGTCGCCGACGCCGGCGTCGTCGATCAGCGACCGGGCGACGTCCAGGTCGTAGCGGTACCGGTCATACGGCGTGTACCACGGGTTGCCTTCCGGGATCGCCAGCTGGTTCGCGGTCGCGGTGCCGTAACTGGTGGCCGCCACGATCGCGGCGCGGTCGATGCCGTAGGCGATCGCCTGACGCGCCCGCACGTCGTTCCAGGGTGCGCGGGCCTCGTTGAGCGCCAGGTACCAGTAGTCGTTGCTTTCGGTCACCGCCAGCGTGATCGAGTCGTCGTCACGCAGTTGCGCGACGCGTTGGGTGGGCACCGAGTCCGTCCAGTCGATCTCACCGGCCTGCAGCGCCGACAACGCGGTGGACGGCTCCGCGATGAATCGGAACGTGACACCCGAAATGGGCGGTGCCCCATCCCAATACGACGGGTTGGCCTTGAGCGTGATCGAGTCGCCACTCTTTTGGCCCACGAACTCGAACGGGCCGGTGCCGACGGGGTGGGTGGCGATCTGACCGCTTTCGACGTTGCGGCGCGACACGATCGCCATGCCCTTGAACCCGCCGAGGTTGGTCAACAGGTTCGGCGTCGGCCGGTCGAGGTGGACGACGACGGTCAGCGGGTCGGGCGCGGTGACGTCGGCGACGGCGCTGAACTTGTCGACGTTGGCCAGTTTCTCGTCGATGATCCGGCGGTAGGAGTAGACCACGTCGTCCGCGGTGAACGGGCTGCCGTCGTGGAACGTGACACCGGGGCGCAGACGAAACGTCCAGGTGAGCTGGTCGGGGCTGACGTCCCACGACTCGGCGAGCGCAGGCCGCATCTCCAGGTTCTCGTCGGGCTCCACCAGCGTGTCGAAGACGTTCTCCAACACCTCGAACGAGAAGTAGGCGGTCGTCTTGTGCGGGTCCAGCTGGTCGGGTTCACCGGAGATGGCGGCGATCAGATTGCCCGACACGTCCTCGCCGAGATCGACCCGCTGGCCGGGCGAGCACGCGACGACGCACAACACCAGGCCGATGGTGGCGACAGCCGCCGCCACCGCCAGCCGTTTCATGTGCCATCACCCCAGGAATCGTCTGCCCCGCCGGATCTACCCGCTGTCGCCGCTCCCGCAAACGGGGGCCGGTGAAACAGGTGACGGGGCCCTGTTCACACTGACATACTCGACGCGGTTCGACGTCCGAGACGCTGGGTTGAAGGGGTGCACATCGTGAGACTTCTCCGTGGGCTCGGGGTGGCCCTGATCAGCGCTGCGACGGCTCTCGGACTGGCCGCGCCCGCCCAGGCGCAGGGCGACGTCAAGGCGCCGGGCGTGCCCGAGGGCGTCTACAACGTCGACATCGACGGTCAAGCCAGCACCGAATGGGAGATCTTTCCGCTGTGCGTTCCGGTCGTGGGTGACCTGCGTGAACCGCTGCTGCTTCCGGTCGGATGCAAGCTGAAGATCACACCGAAAGGCCAGACGGGCGCCGAGGCCGTCATGGTCGGCGGCCGGTGGCAGTTCGACTACGACACGATCGACGGCAAGGTCTGCCCGGACGGCTCCAAGGCGCCGCAGCAGACGATCTACTCCTTCGACCCCTACAGCTGGGTGGGCACCATGAAGGTGATCCACGGCGCGGTGTGCGGTGAGCAGGCCGCGATGGTCGTAGTGCCGCTGACGATGTCGTTCAACCGGCCGCTGGCCATCCCCGTCGACCAGTATCCGCTGATCTGCGAGCCGGGCGGGCTGCGGCGTTGTTTCTGAGCTGCTGCTGAGTTGTCGGACCAACCGTCGATCGGCCGAGCCGCGGGCCATGGTCTGCGGCGCACCACCGAGCGGCCCGCCCTGCCGCTGCGCAACGGCAAGGTCGTCGACCTGACGGGACCAGGCCGCACCGACCGCTGGGGCGTCACCGGCACCGACTTGGGCGCGTCGGTGCTGGCGCCCAACGGCAAGCTGGTCTCGGTGTTCGGTGACACGTTCTCCGGCGCCACGGTCGGTCAGGGCGACTGGCGTTCGCCCGTCGTGCTGATCGGCACCGGGGACGCCAACCACGAGGTCGTTTATGAGCGCGCCGGCGGCGACGACCCGGACTACGCCCGCCAACTGTGGCACTACGTCCACGACAGCGCCTCCAGTGGGTGGAGTCGCGGCGGCATCAGCACCGTCATTCCGTCCGACCTGCTGCGGGTCGGCGACTCGATCTATCTGCACGCCATCGTCAATCACGGCTTCGGCAACGTGATCTGGACCGAGATCTGGCGCTCCGACGACAGCGGGGTGTCCTGGACGCATATGGGTGAGAACGCCAAGTTTCCCGCTGACCTGCACACCGGTCACGCCCAGTGCTGGTCGTGGGACCACGATCCCGACGACGGCTGGGTGTACGTGACGGCCACCGGGTTCCAGCGCGACAAAGGCATCGTTCTGATGCGGGTGCGGCCCGAGCACATCGGCGACAGGACCCGCTACGTGAGTTGGGGATTCACCGACGGCCGCTGGCAGTGGGGCGCCTCGGCCACCCCGATCACACCGGCCGGCGAGAAATGGGGCGAGCTGACGTTTCGCCGCCTCGCGAAGGGAAAATGGGTGCTCGGCGGGTTTCTGGCCTCCGCGTACGCGCTCGGCTACCGCGTCGTCGACTCGCCTGTCGCCAACATGCACACCACACCCCTGCAGACCCCGGTTGTCGGCTCGGCGTGGTCCGGCGAGAACCACCGGAACAACGAGGTCGCGCAACTCTACGGCGGCTACCTGCTGCCCGGCTCGCGGTTCGACGTCGAAGGCGGGTTCGGCCTGGTGGTGTCGCAGTGGCACACCGAGGCCGGATGGCCTTACCGCGCAATGCAGTTCAAGGGGGCGCTGCGCGACACCACCGAGACAGAGACGCCGTTCGATCCGATCGACCTGTAGCCGATCCTGCGCGAGCAGACGCGTAAACCCCCAAACCCGCCGGATTCAGGGGGTCTTGGCGTCTGCTCGCGGGTGTAGTGGGCCGGCGCCTAAGGTGTAGAGCGTGGCCCCACCGCGGCGCACGCCGACGACAACATCGCGCTGATCACCCGGTTCTTGCGGGCGGGTCTCGACGTCTGCTCGACGGCGATGACGCCGTGGGTGTGGCCAAGCATGCACCTGAACCCACCGAACTGGATCGAACCCGTCACCCAGGCGTGCGAGCTGGGGGAGTCGTCGTGCTTCACCACCGGCATCGACCCCGGGTTCGCCAATGACCTGTTTCCGATGACGCTCATGGGGTTGTGCTCGGAGGTCCGAAAGGTGCGCGCCTCCGAACTGCTCGACTACACCGACTACACCGGTGACTACGACCGCGAGATGGGCATCGGTAAGCCGCCGGAATACCGGCCGCTGCTGGAGAACCCCGATATCTTGGTATTCGCTTGGGGCGCAACGGTTCCGATGATCGCTCACGCCGCGGGCATCATGCTCGACGAGATCACCACGACATGGGACAAGTGGGTGACGCCGACCGAACGCAAGACCGCCAAGGGCATCATCGAGCCCGGCAACGTCGCGGCGGTGCGTTTCACCATCAACGGTGTTTACCAGGGACAGACCCGAATTCAGCTCGAACACGTCAACCGGATCGGCAACGACGCCGCCCCGGACTGGCCGTCGGGCAACCAGAACGACGTCTACCGCGTCGAGATCGACGGCACACCCAGCATCTTCCAGGAGACCGCGTTTCGGTTCACCGACGGATCGGGACGCGACGCGGCCGCCGCGGGGTGTCTGGCCACCGGTCTGCGTGCGCTCAACGCCGTACCCGCGGTCAACAACCTTTCCCCAGGTTGGGTGACCGCGCTGGACCTGCCGCTGATCCCCGGGGTGGGGACGATCCGCTGAGAAACGTTAACCTCGCCCCAACGGCTTGATATCCGGATAGATTTTCCACCGAGACGGGAAACCATGTCTGACGGCGTAGGGCTGTCGGTTGGGGCTACCAACCTGGCGGCCGTGGTAGTGGGCCGGACCGCGGTGTTGCGGTCACCGGTCCTGACGCGCTACCCCCACCGGCCCCCCGAGGTCGGGGTTCCCAGCCAGAACCCGCGGCTCAACGAGCGCGGGTTGATCCTCACCGACTTCGTCGACCGCGTCGGCGACCCGGTGGGGATCGTGGCCGCCGACGGCACCACCCACCGCGCCGACGTCGTACTGGCCGACGCATTGCGCGCGATGCTCTACGCCGTCGGCGGTGGTCGGGTGCCCTCCGGGCCGGTCACCGTGACGCATCCCGCGCACTGGCCTGCCGCCTCGGTCGACGCGTTGCGCACCGCGCTGGCCGCGATTCCCGAATTCCGGCAGCCCAAGCCCGCACCGGTGATCTCCGATGCGACGGCGGCGCTGACCGCGCTGCAGGACGATCCCGGTGTGCCCGTCCGCGGGGTGATCGCGCTGTGCGATTTCGGCGGCTCCGGCAGTAGCATCACCCTGGTCGACGCGGCCAACGGCTACGCACCGCTCGGCGCGACGGTGCGACATCCCGACCTGTCCGGTGATCTCGTCGACCAGGCGCTGCTCACCCACGTCATCGAGGACCTCTCCGCGGCAGGCACCATCGACCTGACGTCGACGTCGGCGATCGGGTCGCTGGCCCGGCTGCGTGCGCAGTGCCGCGGCGCGAAGGAACGACTGTCCACCGCCGCCGTCGCCACCCTGGTCGCCGAACTACCCGGGCACCGCAGCGAGGTCCGGGTCACCCGCAACGAACTCGACGAAGCCATCCGGCAACCCGTCGACGACTTCACGGCCGTGCTACAGGAGACGTTGGAACGCAACGGAATTCACAACGCCGACCTTGCCGCCGTGGCGTCGGTGGGCGGCGGGGCGCGCATTCCGTTCGTCACCACCGCGCTGTCCGAACGCTTCCGGGTGCCGGTCGTCACCATCGGCCAACCCGAGCTGGCAGCCGCCATCGGCGGAGGCCTGGCAGCCGTGCGCGGGACGGTCGAGGAGGGCGCGACGTCCATGTCGGCCGCCCCCGACGTCGCAGCTGCCGCCGCCGCGACCGCCATGGCGCCCGAGGCGCCGCCGCCCGAGGCGCCGCCCCCCGAGGAGGGCACCGTCGGGGCGCTGGCCTGGTCGGACGCCGAGGACATTCCGGAGGTGCCGACGGCCGATCAGTATGACTATCCGGTCGTTCCCGGGCGTGCCGCCGAACCGCGCCCGCCGATGCAGTTCGACCACGAGTCCTGGGACGACCTTCCACCGGCCCCGCTGCCGTGGTACCGCAAACCCGCTGTCGCGGCGAGCCTCGGCGTGATCGCCCTGCTGGCGGCGCTGACCGCGGCCGTCCTGTTCGTCATCCGCGGCGACTCGGCCCCGTCGCCCGCCTCGACTACCGAACCAATGACCGTCACACCGAGGCCGGCCACCACGGAGCCACCGCCGACGCCGACGCCGACGCCACCACCGCCGCCGCGCATCGTCACCCGACAGGCACCGCCGCCGGTGACCCAGACGGTCACCGCGCCGCCGCCGGCCCCAGAGCCGACCCCGGAGCCGACCCCGGAACCGCAACCCACCACACCCGAGCCGCCGCCGGAGCCCGCGCCCTCACCCGCGCCGGAGCCGGAGCCGCCGCCGTGGAGCCCGACGCCGCCGTACCCGACGATCCCGGGGCTGCCGTGGGTGCCCGCGCCGCAACTGCCCGAACCGCCGCCGGGTCCCTGACGGCGCGCTCCGCTGATCCTCAGTGCACCTTCGGCCGCTTGGTCAGCACCAGATGTGCCATCGGGATCTGCATCTGCTCGGGCGCCGCGGCGATCCGCTCGGCCACGCCGGCCTCCATGCGGTCCAAAAAGTCCGTTACCCGGGGATCGGCCAGGCCGCCGTCGAGCGCACGAGCCAGCGTCGGAAGCACCGCCGCGCGCAGGAACGCGGCCCACTGCCTGCCGAAAAGCGCGGAGTCGGAGTTGGATTGGTATTGGTTCCAGAACCGGTCCTCGGCGTCGAACACCTCGAGGTGTTCGATCTCGAGCTGTTCGAACCGGCCTTTCGGCGCGAACGGCGCCACGAAGTCGGCCTTGCTGCGCCCGACGATCGGAAGACACATGCGGTGTACCTCGTCGGCGGAGATCACCTGCTGGCCCGCCAACTCGTTGAGGGCGTCGACCAACGCCTGTAGCAGCGGGCGGTAACCGAACTCACCGGCGTCGTCGACGCCCATCGTCATGACCACCAGCCGGCCGCCGCGGCGCAACTCCCTGCCCCGGCACGCGATGAACGCCAGCCAGTCGTCGGCGCCCTGCTTGGCGTAGGCGGCGCGCACGTCGTCGCTGGCGCTGTAGGCCATGTGCACGTGGTCGGGGATGGGCGCCGGAACGCGTCGGAGCCACTGCACCGCCCAGGAACTCCAGCCCAGGTGCACGCTGCTGGTCGGCAGGATCTGCTCGTAGAAGGATCGGCCGACCGCGGTGGGGAAGGTGTTGGCGTCCTCGTGCAGATAGCTGTCGGGGTCCTCGGTCAGCGTGCGAAACAGCGCCGAGAAATCGTTGTTGGGCACATCGGTGTGCGCCACCAGCACCGAGTGGTCAAGCCGGGTCCGCTTGCGGATGGCGCGGACGGCCGAGCAGATGGGCAGCAGTGAGTTGTGGCCCGTGGCCGCCCCGTAGTCGGCGATGACGATGGGTTGCGGCGCGGCGGGCAACGGCACCTCCGAGGCGGCCGTCTCGAACAGCGCGATCGCCGGACGCAAACCGGCGGCCTGCAGACGCGAACTCGCGGTGTAGGACTCGCTTTCGATCGGTTCGGGACGCACGACGGGGCTGGACTCAGGCACCGCGACGTCCGACACATGCGCACGGTTCACACCACGACCGTAGTCTTCGCCGCCGTCGCCGTGACAGACTTCGCCCATGAGCGGAAGGTTCGGCCCGCGCCTCGCTGTCGTCGCATCGTCCCTGGCCCTGGTGGTCGGCATCGCGGGCGTCATCGCGACGCTGGTCCTCAACACTTTCGTGCTCGACGATTACGACGCATACGGCGAGGTGACGATCCCGGGTTCGGGGGACATGCGGCTGCCCGAGGGTGACGTGACCGTCAGTTTTCACACCGAGATCACGGGACGGCCCACGAGCGGCTTTCCCGTACCCCAGATCAGCCTGAGCATCAAACCGCCCGAGGGCGCGCCCGATCCGGTGGTCATCGAAAGCATCGGCGGCACAACCACTGTGAACAACGACACCCATGTGCGGGTGTGGACGGCGCGGATCGCCGAGGACGGCACCTATCAGGTCACCACCGACGGCGACGTCAACGGCTACATCAGCCCGCGGCTGGCGTTCGGCCACGGCAGCAGCCACGGTTGGCTGCTGTGGGTGTTCGGCGGCCTCGCCGCGGCCGGGGCGGTGCTGCTGATTCCGTCGGTGATCTGGTCGATCCGCGCCGCCAAGCGGGCCCGCCCCCTGGAGCCCGACCAGGTGGCTCCCGTCGACACGCCGCACACCCAAGCGCCGAGCGACCAGGGCATCCGGCTCGAGCAGCTCAGGACGCTGGCGGGGCTGCGCGACTCGGGGGCGCTCAGCGAAGAGGAATTTCAGGCCGAGAAGCGCCGTATCCTCGACAATCGGGACTAGTGCCCGCGCGCCACCCAGTCGTCGTAGTTGACCAGCTCGTCACCGATCGTGGTGGAATCGCCGTGCCCGGTGTAGACGACGGTCTCGCCGGGCAGCTTCCCGAGCCGGCCCGAGATGGACTCCAGGATCGTTCCGAAGTCGGAGAACGACCGGCCCGTCGCGCCGGGACCGCCCTGAAACAGCGTGTCGCCGCTGAACACCGCGTTGAGTTCGGGGGCATGCCAGCACACCGAACCCGGCGAGTGACCCGGGGTGTGCAGGGCGCGCAGCTCGATGCCGGCGACGGTCAGGGTGTCGCCGTCGGCGACGGTGCGGAAGTCCTTGTCCGGGTGGGTCATCCGCCACAGCATGTCGTCGGCTGGGTGCATCAGCACCGGTGCGTCGAGCGCCGCGGACAGCTCGGGGGCGACGGTGATGTGGTCGTTGTGGCCGTGCGTGCACACGATCGCCACCACGTTCCGGTTTCCGACCGCGGCGCGGATCGGCTCGGCGTCGTGGGCGGCGTCGAAGACCAGCACCTCGCTGTCGTTGCCGACGAGCCAGATGTTGTTGTCGACTTCCCAACTGCCGCCGTCGAGTTCGAACGTCCCGCTGGTGACCACCCGTTGAATCGGCCCGCCGTTCATCCTTGTCTCCTCTTCGCGCAAGCGCTCATCGGTCTTGTCTCCTCTTCGCGCAAGCGCTCATCGGTCGAAAACCACCACGGATCTCAGCACCTCGCCGTTGTGCATCTTGTGGAATGCCTCCTCGATGTCGCCGATGCCGATGCGTTCGGTGACGAACTTGTCCAGTGGCAACCGGCCCTGCAGATACAGGCTGACCAGGTTGGGGAAGTCCCGTTCGGGCAGGCAGTCGCCGTACCACGACGACTTCAACGAGCCGCCGCGGGAGAAGAAGTCGACCAGCGGCATCTCCAACGTCATCTCCGGCGTCGGAACACCCACCAGCACCACCGTGCCCGCCAGATCGCGGGCAAAGAAGGCCTGCTTCCAGGTCTCGGGCCGCCCGACCGCGTCGATCACCACGTCGGCGCCGAACCCGTCGGTGAGGTCCTGGATCGTTTCGACGGGGTCCAGTTCGCGCGCGTTGATCGTGTGGGTGGCGCCGAACTCGCGCGCCCAGTCGAGCTTCTTGGCGTCGGTGTCCACCGCGATGATCCGCTTGGCGCCGACCAGCGCCGCACCGGCGATCGCGGCGTCACCGACACCGCCGCACCCGATCACGGCCACCGTGTCGTCGCGGCTGACCCCGCCGGTGTTGATCGCCGCGCCGATGCCGGCCATCACACCGCAGCCGAGCAGCCCGGCCACCGCCGGATCGGCGGCGGAATCGACCTTGGTGCACTGACCTTCGTGCACCAGCGTCTTGTCGGCGAACGCACCGATGCCCAACGCGGGCGTCAACTCGGTGCCGTCGGCCAACGTCATCTTCTGCGCCGCGTTGTGGGTGTCGAAGCACAGGTGCGGGCGGCCGCGCTTGCAGGCCCGGCACTGCCCGCAGACCGCGCGCCAGTTCAGCACCACGAAATCGCCTGGGGCGACGTTCGTGACGCCCTCACCGACCGACTCCACCGTGCCGGCGGCCTCGTGACCGAGCAGGAACGGGAACTCGTCGTTGATACCGCCCTCCCGGTACGTCAGGTCGGTATGGCACACACCGCAGGCGGTGACGTCGACCACCACCTCGCCCGGGCCGGGATCGGGGATGACCACATCCACCAACTCGACCGGCGCACCCTTCTTCCGCGAAACCACACCACGAACCGTTTGACTCATGCATCCAACCTATCGGGCGGCGGTGGCGATGCCGAAGTGCGAGGCTGGGGAGCATGCTTCCCGCGCTGTATCTGTCGCACGGCGCACCTCCGCTCGTCGACGACGAGTTGTGGGTGTCGCAATTGCGTGCCTGGTCCGGTGAGCTGCCGCGTCCGACGGCGATCCTCGTCGTCTCCGCGCACTGGGAGTCCGCGCCGCTGACCATCGGGTCGACGTCGCCGCAGACGCCGTTGACCTACGACTTCTGGGGATTCCCGCCGCGCTACTACGAGGTCACCTACGACGCACCGGGCGCCGCCGACGTGGCGGCGCGGGTGGAAGCCGCGATGCCCGCCGACGAACCAGTGCGCCACGATCCGCGCCGCCGGCTCGACCACGGCGCCTACGTGCCGTTGACGGTGATGTATCCCGACGCCGACGTCCCCGTCGTGCAGATCTCGATGCCGACGCTGGATCCGCAACGGTTGATGACACTCGGCGAACGGCTGCGCCCGCTGCGTGACGACGGCGTGCTGCTGATCGGTTCCGGCTTCACCACGCACGGGCTGCCGTTCCTCGACGACTGGTCGTCGGACGCGGTGCCGCCGGATTGGTCGACCGAGTTCGACGCGTGGGCCGCCGAGTCGTTCGCCTCCGGCGACGTCGACGCGCTGATCGACTTCCGCCACCGCGCGCCGGGCATGCCGTACGCACATCCGACGATCGAGCACTTCTCGCCGCTGTTCGTCGCGCTGGGCGCCTCCTCCGACCCCGGCCGGCCCGCGCACCAGATGATCGACGGCTACTGGATGGGCCTGGCCAAACGGTCCGTCGAACTGGTCTGAGGCGCGATACCGTAGGTCCGAACAGACATGGTCAGCCGACTCGACGTTGCAAGTGAACTTCTGATCGCGGCCAGGACCGCACATGTCCGCCGCGACTGGCGCGCGGCCTACGAAGCGTTCGCGCAGGTGGCCGAGGACACGTCGCTGGGCGTCGACGACCTGGAGGCGATGGCGTCGGCGGCCTGGCGTCTCGGGCGCGGCAAGGAGTCGTTGCGGGTGGCCGAGAGGGTGTTCACCCAGCTGGCCCGCACCGACCCGCCGTCGGCGGCGATGAAAGCCGTCGACGTCGCGCTGGCCTGGCTCACCCGCGGCGACGTCAACATCGGCCAGGGCTGGATGAACCGCGCCCGGCGTCTACTCGACGGCGAACCCGTCGGCCCGACCCACGGATACCTGGCCTATCTGGACGCCGTCGTCGCCGTGATGAACCGCGACACCGCCTTGATCGGGCCGCGGGTTACCGAACTGCGGAGGTTGTGCGCGCAGGTCGATTCGCCCGCGCTGGCCGCGCTGTGTCACGTCGCCGAGGGGCTGGAGGCGATGCTGGACGGCAGGATGACCGAGGCGTACGGGCTCATCGACGAGGCGATGCTGCCCGTGCTGGCCGACGAGGTGCCGCTGGAGTGGGCCGGCGACATCTACCGCACCGTGCTGCATCACTGCCATCGGCTGGCCGATCTGCCTCGCATGCGGGCCTGGACGCAGTCCATGGAGCGGTGGTGCAACGAGTTCGCCGGATCGGCCACGTACGGCGGGGTCTGCGACGTCCACCGGCTACAGGTTGAGGCTGCCACCGAGGACCTTCGCCTGCTCGAGAGCCGGCTCGTCATGGCGAGCCGAGCTCTGGAGGAGGTCAACAGCTGGGCGGCGGGAGAGGGCTACTACCAACTCGGTGAGGTGCGTCGCCGCCGCGGCGACGACGACGGCGCCTTCGCGGCGTTCGGCAGGGCACGCATGCTCGGCGTCGAGCCGCAGCCGGGGGAGGCGCTGCTGCGCTGCCGCACCGGCGACGGCGACACCGCATGGACGGATCTTCGGGTGGCGCTTGCCGGCCTGAACCGGTTGGACCGCATGTCGATGCTGCGCGGCGCGGTAGAGGTGGCCCTGGCCCGTGGCGACGTCGACGAGGCCGAAATGCATTGTGAGGAGTTGGAATCGGGGGCAGCCGCGTTCGGCACACCAGGCTTTCGGGCATGGGCGGCGCATGCGCGGGGCGCCGTGCTGGTGCGACGCGGTGAGCACGCGGCGGCGCTCGACGTGCTCGAGGACGCGCTGCGGGAGTACCGGACCCAGCAGTGCCGCTACGAGATCGCGCAGGTCTATGAATGGATGGCGCTGGCGCATCAGGCGCTCGGCGACCACGAGACGGCCGCCGCGGATACCGCCACCGCGGCCGACATCTACGCCAAACTCGGAGTATCGTCGCGCACCGCCGCGCTGGCGTGGGCGCACGACAACAACCCGTTGTAGGAACCCGCCGACATCATTCGCATGATCGTGCAACGCGGTTTCGCATGGTTTTCCCATGCGTTCGACCGGCCATGCGGCCTACTGTTTGCGCATGACGACAATGCCCGACAGGTCGGCCGCCGACACCGCCGAACAGTTCGCAGAGCGCATCGTGGGCGCGATCGACAGCGCCAGCCTGGCCATCCTGTTGTCGATCGGCCATCAGACCAAGCTGTGGGACACGTTGGCTCAGCTGCCTCCGGCCACCAGCGCGCAGATCGCCGACGCCGCAGGGCTCAACGAACGCTATGTCCGCGAGTGGCTCGGCGGGGTGGTGGCGGCGCAGGTCGTCGACTATGACGCGGCCACTGACACGTTCACGCTGCCCCGGCACCGCGCGGCGGTGTTGACCCGCGCCGCGGGACCCGACAACCTCGCCCGCGTCGCACAGTTCATTCCGCTTCTCGCCGAGGTGGAACAGAAGATCATCGGGTGCTTCCACACCGGCGGCGGGCTGTCCTACAGCGAATACCCGCGCTTTCACCAGCTGATGGCCGAGGAGAGCGGTGAGGTGTTCGACGCGGCGCTCGTCGACGTCATCCTGCCGATGGCCGACGGACTCCCCGAGCTGGTGCGTGCGGGCGCCGACGTGGCCGACATCGGTTGCGGCAGCGGCCATGCCATCAACGTGATGGCGCGTGCGTTCCCGGCCAGCCGGTTCACCGGAATCGACTTCTCCGAAGAGGGACTCGGGGTCGGCCGCGCCGAGGCCCAGCAACTGGGCCTGTCGAACGCGACCTTCCTCGCCGCCGACGTCGCCGAACTGGATCACACCGAAAGCTACGACGTCATCACCGTTTTCGACGCGATCCATGATCAGGCCCAGCCCGCCAAGGTGCTGGAGAACATTCACCGTGCGCTGCGCCCCGGCGGCCATCTGCTGATGGTCGACATCAAGGCGTCGAGCCGGCTGGAGGACAACGTCGGTGCCCCGTTCGCCACCTATATGTACACGGTGTCGACGATGCACTGTATGAGCGTGTCGCTGGGACTCGACGGCGCTGGGCTGGGCACCTGCTGGGGCCGTCAGCTCGCCGAGTCGATGCTCGCCGACGCCGGGTTCACCGACGTGCAGGTGCGCGAGATCGAATCCGACCCGATCAACCTGTATTACCTCGCCCGCAAGTAAGCTGCGCGCGATGGCCGCGCTGACTGCTCTTGCCGACTGGCCGGTGGCCACGGTGGCCGCCGCGGTGGTCGGCCCCTCCGGGGTGCTCGCCGAGCACGGCGACGGCGGGCAGCAGTTCCGGTTGGCGTCGGTCACCAAGCCGTTGGTCGCGCGCGCGGCGCACGTCGCGGTCGAAGAGGGCGCCGTCGAACTCGACATCGAGGCGGGCCCGCCAGGCTCGACCGTGCGCCATCTGCTGGCGCATGCGAGCGGTTACTCGATGAACTCCGCGGAGCTGATGGCCGAGCCGGGCACCCGCCGGGTGTACTCCAATTACGGCTTCAAGGTGCTCGCCGAGACGATCGAGCGGGCCTCCGGCATCGAGTTCGGGCAGTACCTCACCGAGGCGGTGTTCGAGCCGCTCGGCATGAGCGCCACGGCGCTGACCGGCGGCGCGTCGGCGGCCGGGTTCGGGGCGACGTCCACGGTGGCCGACCTCACCGCTTTCGCCGTCGACCTGCTGCGCCCGGTGACTGTGTCCGCGCAGATGCACGCCGAGGCCACCAGCGTGCAGTTTCCCGGCCTGCCCGGCGTGTTGCCCGGGTTCGGGGTGCAGCGGCCCAACGACTGGGGGCTGGGTGTCGAGATTCTCGGCACCAAGTCGCCGCACTGGACCGGGTCGGCCAACTCGCCCCGCACGTTCGGCCATTTCGGCCAGTCAGGGACGTTTTTGTGGGTCGATCCCGAGGCCGATCTCGCCCTCGTGGTGCTCACCGACCGCGACTTCGGCGAGTGGGCGTATTCGCTGTGGCCGGCGCTGTCTGATGAAGTGCTGAGAGAATTCCGCGCAGACTAGCGCAACAGGGGTCACACAAGGCACAATAGACACGCACGACACATACATATCTGCAAGTCATTCGGTTTCTGCCAGGTCGTTGGGGAAGACGTCCCTCGTGGAGCCGAAGGAGCAGCAGATGCGTGCAGCGAATCAGTTCGCCGACGCGACGACCGGCGTGGTGTACATCCATGCCTCACCCGCGGCGGTGTGCCCGCATGTCGAGTGGGCGTTGTCGTCGACCCTTCAAGCCCGGGCGAATCTCAAGTGGACCCCGCAGCCGGCCATGCCCGGCCAGCTGCGCGCGGTGACCAACTGGATCGGCCCGGTCGGGACCGGGGCTGCGCTGGCAAGTGCACTGCGCTCGTGGTCGGTGCTGCGGTTCGAGGTGACCGAGGATCCGAGCGCCGGCGTGGACGGGCACCGCTGGTGTCACACCCCGCAGTTGGGCATGTGGAGCGGGCCGATGAGCGCCAACGGCGACGTCATGGTCGGGGAGATGCGGCTGCGCGCGTTGATGGCCGAGGGCGCCGACATGCTCGCCGCCGAACTCGATTCGGTGCTGGGCACCGCGTGGGACGAGGCGCTCGAGCCGTTCCGCGACGGCGGCGAGGGCGCCGAGGTCAGCTGGCTCAGCCGCGGCGTCGGGTAGTTCCTCTTCCTGGCCAGCGGTGGGGCGCTGGTCACCGCGGCGGCGTCAGAATTCGTAGCGCCTGTGGCACCGCCGTGACCTCGACCGGCAGCGGGCAGACGTACTCGCCGTCGGCGTAGGCGTTGATCCCCGGTGAGTCCACCGTGATGGTGCGGGCCCGCGCGGTCTGCACCTCGTCCAGGTCCACGTGGGTGCCCTTGAACACGGTGGGGAACAGCCGGATCAGCTTCGTGCGCGACGCCGACGCGACCATCGTGACGTCGAGCAGCCCGTCGGTCGGATCGGCGTCCGGGCAGATCAGCATGCCGCCGCCGTAGCTTCGGGTGTTGCCGAAGGCCGCCAGCGTCAGCTCGGTGTCCACCTCGCGCCCGTCCAGCGTGATCCGGAACGGCAGCAGCCGCAGCTTGGACAGTTCGGCGACGATCGCGAGGTTGTAGCGCATGCGGCCGTGCGGCCATTTCATCCGGTTGGTCCGGTCGGTGACCAGGGAGTCGAACCCGGCGGCCATGACCGTGCCGAACCACTTGTCGGTGCCGTCGGCGCCCTTGATGCGTCCCAGGTCGATGGTCTTGGCGACACCGTCGACGATGACGTCGGCGGCAGCCTCCGGATCCTTTGTGGGGATGCCGAATTCGCGGGCGTGGTCGTTGCCGGTGCCGGCGGGGATGATGCCGAGCGGGATGTCGGTCTGGGCGAGCACTTGCAGCGCCAGCGAGATGATGCCGTCGCCGCCGACCACCACGAGCGCATCCATGCCGCGCTCGAGCGCGCCTTCGACGAGGCGGCGGGCGTGCTCGGCGTCGGTGCCGGCGATCGCGACGACGTCCACCCCGCGCTTGTGGAGCCGTGCGACCGCGCGTTCGGCGGCATGCGGTGCGCTGCCATGCCCGGACGCCGGGTTGGTCAGCATCGTGACGCGGCTGCCCACCGTCATGGAATCAGCTTGCCCGGGTTGAGGATTCCCGCCGGATCCAGCGTGGCCTTGACGGCCCGCAGCACCGCGACGCCGAGGTCGCCGATTTCGTCACGCATCCAGGGCCGGTGGTCCGCGCCGACCGCGTGGTGATGCGTGATCGTGCCGCCGGTGCGCATCATCGCATCCGAGGCGGCCGCTTTGGCCTTGCGCCACTGTTCGATCGGGTTGCCGCGCTGCGCGGCGACGACGGTGAAGTACAGCGACGCGCCGGTGGGATACACATGCGAAATGTGGCACAGCACGAGCGCGGGTGTGCCGGATTCGGCGAGTGAGGCCGTCAACGCCTCGGTCACCGCGGCCTTGAGCGCCAGCACATTCGACCAGTTCGTGGCGGTCTCCAGCGTCTCGCACAGTGCACCAGCGGATAGCAGCGAGTCCCGCAGATACGGCGCGCTGAACCGGCCGTGCTCCCAGGCCCTGGCGGGCTCCTCGCCCAACGACGTGCCGCCGGCGGCCTTCAGCACCGCGCGGGTTTCGGCATGACGGCTTTCGACGTGGGCCTCGGTGCCTTCGAACATCGTGATGGCCAGACATCCGCCGGTGATCTGCTGTTCGCCGATCTTCTCGGTGGTCGCGAGGTTGACGCCGGTTTCGGCCTCGTCGGACAGCCGGATCACGGTCGGTCCGGTACCGGTCTGCACGACGGCGCGCAACGCGTCGGCGCCCGTCGCGAAGTCGGGAAACGACCACGCTTCGTAGCGGGTGGCGGTCGGCACGGGGTGAACACGCACCCGCACCCGGGTGATGATGCCGAACACGCCCTCGGACCCGATCATCAGCTGGCGCAGGTCGGGGCCGGCCGCCGACTCGGGGGCGCGGCCCAGTTCGAGCGTGCCGGCAGGGGTGGCCATGCGCAGCCCGCGCACCATGTCGTTGAACCGGCCGTAGCCTGCCGAGCCCTGCCCGGACGAGCGGGTGGCCGCGAATCCGCCGATGGTGGCGTATTCGAAGCTCTGCGGAAAGTGACCGAGCGAGAAGCCGCGTTCGCCGAGCAGGCGTTCGGCGTCGGGTCCGGTGGTGCCCGCCCCGAGTTCGGCCTCACCGGAGATCTCGTCGAGGAAATGCAGCTGGTTCAGCCGCTGCAGATCCAGGGAGACGACGGCGGCGAAGTCGCCGCGGAGGGGGTCGAGGCCGCCGACCACGCTGGTGCCGCCGCCGAACGGCACGATCGCGATGCCGCGTTCGGCGCAGAACCGCAGTATCGAGGTGATCTCGTCCTCGGAGCCGGGGATGACCACGGCGTCGGGGGCATCCTGCTCGCCGGAATCCTTGCGCCGCAACAGGTCCAGCGTAGATTTGCCGCCGGCGCGCAGCAGCCGTCCGCGGTCGTCGACGCTGCAGTATTCGGCGCCGACGATCGAAGAGAGCCCGGCGCGGTCGGCGTCGGAGAGCGTCGACGGACGCAACCGCACCTCGTCGGCTGTCGGTTCGGGCACCGTCGACGGGGTCACCCCGAGGGCCTGCTCCAACAGTGACCGAATCCCGTCGGACAACGGTTTGGCTGCGGCGGGATCCCCCCAGGCGTTCCACTTCATCGGGGGGAGCAGTGCGGCCGGGTGGTCATCGCGACGCGTCATGCGTTACAGTATTACATATGATGTCAAGCAGTAACGATATGTCGTCGATCGGGGACCGGATCCTCGAAGCGGCGGCGTACTGCGTAAGGGCGTACGGAATCGACCGGGTGACCTTGGCCGAGATCGCCAGGCGGGCGCGGGTGAGCAGGCCGACGGTGTATCGACGTTGGCCCGACACGAATTCGATCCTGGCCGCGCTGCTGACCTCCCGGATTGTCGCCGTGCTCGACGACGTGCCCGCCGAGGGTGTCGGGCGGCAGGCGCTGGTCGACCGCATCGTGGCCGTCGCGCAGCGCCTGCGCCAGGACGACGTGGTGATGTCGGTGCTGCACAGCGCACCGGAACTGGCCATGGTCTACATCGCCGAACGACTGGGCACCAGCCAGCAGATCCTGCTCGACGCGGTCGCGGGCGAGATCAAGCTGGCCCAGGAAGAGGGCAGCGTCCGCGACGGTGATCCGCGCCAACTCGCCGCGATGTGCCTGCTGATCACCCAGTCGACGATTCAGTCCGGACGCATTGTCGCACCCATCCTCGATGCCGACACGCTGGCCGAAGAGCTGGCCCGTTGCCTGAACGGATACCTCAAACCGTGACCGGCTCAACGGCTCTCAACGCCGCCCGGCGCACCGCCGAACTCACCGCGCTGGCCGATGGGGAGGCACTCGACGTGCTGGTGATCGGTGGCGGCATCACCGGAGCGGGCATCGCGCTGGACGCGGCGACGCGCGGCCTGAGCGTCGCGCTGGTCGAAAAGCACGACCTGGCCTTCGGCACCAGTCGCTGGAGTTCGAAGCTGGTGCACGGCGGCCTGCGCTACCTGGCCACCGGCAACGTGGGCATCGCGCGGCGCAGCGCGCTCGAACGCGGAATCCTGATGACCCGCAACGCCCCACATCTCGTCAGCGCCATGCCGCAACTGGTTCCGCTGTTGCCGTCGATGAACACCGCGTCGCGAGCTTTGGTGCGGATCGGGTTTCTCGCCGGGGACGGGTTGCGCAAGCTGGCGGGGACCCCGGGGTCGGTGTTGCCGCGGTCGCGCCGGATCGACGCGCAGCGCGCGATCGAGCTTTCCCCGACCGTGCGCCGCGACGGCCTCGACGGCGGGTTGCTCGCCTACGACGGGCAGTTGATCGACGACGCGCGACTGGTGACCGCGGTGGTCCGCACGGCCGCGCAGCACGGCGCGCGGATCCTGACCCGGGTGGAGGCGTCCAACGCCACGGGCACGACGGCGACACTGACCGATCAACTGACCGGGGAGTCCTTCGATGTCACCGCCCGAGCCGTCATCAACGCCTCCGGGGTATGGGCCGGCGAGGTGGACCCGTCGATCAAGTTAAGGCCCAGCCGCGGAACGCATCTGGTGTTCGACGCCGCGACGTTCGGCAATCCGACTGCGGCGCTGACGGTTCCGATCCCCGGCGAGATCAACCGTTTCGTGTTCGCGATGCCCGAGCAGTTGGGCCGTATCTATCTCGGGCTCACCGACGAGGATGCGCCGGGCCCGATTCCCGATGTGCCCGAACCGACTCCGCAGGAGATCTCGTTCCTGCTCGACACGGTGAACACGGCGTTGGAGATCTCGGTGGGGCCCGCCGACGTGATCGGGGCGTACGCCGGTCTGCGGCCATTGATCGACACGGGTGCGGGCCGCACGGCAGACGTGTCGCGTGAGCATGCGGTGAGCGAGTCGCCGTCGGGTGCCATCAGCATCATCGGCGGCAAGCTGACCGAATACCGCTACATGGCCGAGGACGTCCTCGACCGCGCGGTCGCGCTGCGGGGGTTGACGGCGTCGCGGTGCCGCACCCGTAACCTCCCGCTTGTCGGCGCCCCGTCGAATCCCGTTGCGACGCTGCGCACGCCGGTCGAGATACCGAGTTCGCTGGCCGCCCGCTACGGCGCGGAGGCGCCCAACGTCATCGCGGCGGCCAGTTGCGACCGGCCGACCGACCCGGTGGCCGACGGGATCGACGTGATCCGGGCGGAGTTCGAATACGCGGTGACGCACGAAGGGGCGTTGACCGCCGACGACATCCTCGACCGTCGCACCCGCATCGGGTTGGTCAAGGCCGACCGCGACCGCGCCGAAGCGGTCGCCGAGGAGTTCGTGATCTCGGCGCGCTGACGCCCCGCGCTAACCCGGAACCCGCTCCGGGACCCGCCGGGATCGACGAAATGGCGGATTTCACTCGCACTTTCCCGCCTAAATGTCCCTTTCGGCGAGAAAACACACTTACAGCGGGATGTTCTTGTGGCGGCCGCGGCGGGCGGGCGCTTCGGCCAGCGCCTGCGTCAGCTTGCTGCGGGTGTGCGCCGGGTCGATCTTCTCGTCGACCACGCCGATCTCGATCGCGGAATCCACCCCGCCGGCGATCCGTTCGTGCTCGGCGGCCAGTTCCTCGTGCAGCGCCTCGCGTTCGTGCTCGGGCGCGGCGGCCAGCTTCTTCTTGTGCAGGATGCCGACCGCGGCCTTGGCGCCCATCACCGCGACCTCCGCGTCGGGCCACGCGAACACCTTCGTCGCGCCCAGCGACCGCGAGTTCATCGCGATATAGGCACCGCCGTAGATCTTGCGCGTCACCAACGTGACTCGGGGGACCGAGCATTCGCCGAACGCGTGCAACAGCTTCGCGCCGCGGCGCACCACGCCGCCCCATTCCTGGTCCACCCCGGGCAGGTAGCCGGGCACGTCGACGACGTTGATGATCGGGATGCCGAACGCGTCGCACAGGCGCACGAACCGTGCTGCCTTCTCGGCGCTCTCGGAGTTCAGGCAGCCACCGAGGCGCAGCGGGTTGTTGGCGATGACGCCGACGGTGCGGCCCGACAGCCGGCCGAGGCCGATCACGATCGACGGCGCCCACTTGCCCTGGAACTCGTCGAACGGCGCGTCGTCATCCAACAACGCCTCGACGATCGGGTGCACGTCGTAGGCGCGCCGCGGGGACTCGGGCAGCAGCGCGTGCAGGTCGGTGTCGCCGGCTTCCGCCTTGGCCCGGTCGAAATGGCCCTGCTGCCAGAACAATCCGACAAGCCGGCGGCCGCGCTCGTAGGCGTCGAGTTCGTCATCGGCGACGATGTGGCACACGCCGGACTTCTTGTGGTGGGTGTCGGGTCCACCCAGCGACGCCATGTCGACGTCCTCGCCGGTCACACTGCGCACCACGTCGGGGCCGGTGACGAAGACCCGGCTCTCCGGGGCCATCACGATGACGTCGGTCAGCGCGGGTCCGTACGCCGCGCCGCCCGCCGCGAAGCCGACGACGACCGAGATCTGCGGGATGTAGCCCGACGCCCGGATCATCGCCTCGAAGACCAGGCCGACCGCGTGCAGGGCCTTGACCCCCTCGGCGAGCCGCGCCCCGCCCGAGTGCCAGATGCCGACGATCGGGCTCTGCTCCTCAATCGCTTGGTCGTAGGCGTTGACGATATGGGTGCACCCCTCCATCCCCATGGCGCCACCCATGACGGTGCCGTCGGTGCAGAAGGCGATGGTGCGCACGCCGTTGACGGTGCCCGCCGCGGCGAGGACACCGGAGCGGTCGCGTTCGTGGAGCAACTCGACGCTGCCGTCGTCGAAGAAGGTGCTCAAACGAAGCAGCGGATCGCGGGGATCCAACGATTCGCCGACCGCCTCAGGCGCCATGATCGTCATCGAAACCTCCTGTAGCGCAGCGGATGTCGGCGTGCGCCCTCGAGCTGTAGTGTGTCAGTACTTCCCGAAGGCGAGCGCGACGTTGTGCCCACCGAATCCGAACGAGTTGTTGATCGCGTACCGGTAATTTCCAGGCCGAGCTCCACCTGCAACGACATCCAGGTCGATCTCGGGGTCTTGATTCTTCAGGTTCAGCGTCGGCGGCACGATGCCGTCGCGCAGCGCCAACACGGTGAGGATGGACTCCACCGCGCCGACCGCCCCGACCGAGTGGCCAAGCGCCGACTTGGGCGCATAGACCGCGGGCCGGTGTGAGCCGAGCGCATTGTTGATCGCCACGCCTTCGGCGACGTCACCGACCGAGGTGCCGGTGGCGTGCGCGTTGACGTGGTCGATGTCGGTCGGCGAAAGGCCGGCCAGCTGGATCGCGCGGGTCATCGCGTGTGCGGCCTGTTCACCGTTGGGGTCGGGGGCCACCATGTGGTAGCCGTCCGAGGTGATGCTGGCACCCATGATGCGGGCCAGGATCCTGGCCCCGCGCGCCTTGGCGTGTTCCTCGGTCTCGATGACCATCAGCGCGCCGCCCTCGCCGAACACGAAACCGTTGCGGTCCTTGTCGAACGGGCGACACGCACCCGGCGGGTCGTCGTTGGTGTTGGACAGCACGATGCGCATCTGCGCGAAGCCGGCGATCGGCACCGCTTCGATCTTGGACTCGACGCCACCGCAGATCGCGATGTCGGCCTCACCGAGCACGATGTTGCGCCAGGCGTGGGCGATGCCTTCGGACCCCGAAGCGCACGCCGAGACCGGGGTGATCACACCGGCTTTGGCGCCACGCTCCAGACCCACCGCAGCGGCAGGGGAGTTGGGCATGTACTTCTGCACCGCCAACGGCGACACCGCTTTCATGCCCTTGGCGCGCATGTCGTCGTAGGCGAAGACGAGTTCTTCGGCCGAACCCATGCCCGTCCCGATCGACACCATCAGCCGCCTGGTGTCGACCTCGGGTGAGCCGGCGTGTTCCCACACCCGCCGGCTCAGCACCGTCGACATCTTCTGCAGGTATGACAGCCGTCGAAGTTCGACGCGCGTGAGTTCGGAGTCGAAGTCCTCGAGCAGGTGGCCGCCGATACGCACCGGGAGGTCGTACTGTTCGACGAACGGATCCTCGAGCCTACGGATCCCGCTGCGCCCCTCCAGCAACGCTTTCCAGGTGCCCTCGGCATCGGTCGCCACGGAGGTCGTCATCGCGATTCCAGTGACGACAACGTCGGGGAACCCAGCCCCCGTAGCGAGCCGAGTCAACGGTTCCTGCCCTGCCATTACAGCTCCGATGCTTCCTTCCGTAGCTCAGTAACGCCCGAATGCCAGGGCGACATTGTGTCCACCGAACCCGAACGAGTTGTTGATGGCGTACTGGTAGTCGCCATATCGAGGCTCGCCCGCAACGACATCGAGATCGATCTCGGGGTCCGGGGTTTCATAGTTGAGCGTCGGCGGGATGACGCCGTCGCGCAGCGTGAGCACCGTCAGCACGGACTCCAGCGCGCCGACCGCGCCGATGGAGTGGCCCAGCGCCGACTTCGGCGCGTACACCGCAGCATGTTCGACGCCGGCGACGCGAATCGCGTTGGCCTCGGCGATGTCACCGATCGACGTGGCCGTGGCGTGCGCGTTGACATGCTGAATGTCCTTGGGCTCCAAGCCCGCCGTCTCCATCGCACGCTTCATCGCGTGGCCCGCGCGCTGACCGTTGGGGTCGGGCGCGACCATGTGATAGGCGTCCGAGGTGATGCCCGCGCCGAGCAGCCGAGCCAGCGGCTTGGCACCGCGGGCCTTCGCGTGCTCTTCGGTCTCGATGACCAACATCGCGCCGGCCTCGCCGAACACGAAGCCGTCCCGGTTCTTGTCGAACGGTCTCGACGCGCCCGCGGGATTGTCGTTGTTGGTCGACATGGCGCGCATCATCGAGAACGCCGCGATCGGCAGCGCCTCGATGCCGCCCTCGACGCCTCCGCACACCGCGATGTCGGCGTCACCCATGACGATCTGACGCCACGCGTGGGCGATGGCCTCCGAGCCCGACGAGCAGGCCGACACCGGGGTGAGCACGCCTGCGCGGGCTCCCAGCTGCAGCCCGACGACCGCGGCCGCACCGTTCGGCATGATCATCTGCACGGCCAGCGGCGACACCTTGCGGGGGCCGCCCTCGTTCATCGCGTCGTAGGTCTCGACGATCTTCTCGCCGCCGCCCAGACCGGTGCCGATGACGACGGCGAAGCGGTCCGGGTCGACCTCGGGGGTACCCGCCGCCTCCCAGAGCTGGCCGCTGAGCAGCTTGGCCATCCGCTGGACGTAGGACATCCGGCGCATGTCGAGCCGCGTCATGTGGTCGTCCACCGAGTCGACGAGATGCCCGCCGATACGCACGGGCAGATCCCACTTGGTGACGAAATCGTCGGTGAGTTCCCGGATTCCGCTCTCGCCTGCCAGCAGGCCCTTCCAAGTGCTCTCGATGTCCGCCGCGATCGACGTCGTCGCCGTTACGGCGGTTACCACAACGCTGGGGAAACCGCCGTTAGCAGTGGAAGGTCTGGTCACTTGTTCTCCGCGATCTGCGCCCGAATGGCAGCAGCGGCCTCGGGGTTCTCTTCCTCGAGCTTCTGGATGTAGGCGACGACGTCACCGACGGTGCGCAGCCCGGCGAGGTCCTCGTCGGGGATCTTCACGCCGTACTTGTCCTCGGTCTGAACGGCGATCTCGACCATCGACAGCGAGTCGATGTCCAGGTCGTCGACGAAGCTCTTCTCCGGGGTGACCTCGGAGGGCTCGATACCGGTGACCTCTTCGATGATCTCGGCGAGACCGGCGATGATTTCTTCCTGAGTGGCGGGCACGATGGCTCCTTCTAGTTGGTTGGTACTGCTTCTTTTGGTTGACGTGCGTTATGCGGTTGTACTTCCCGGCAAGCCGGGAACGGGGTGCCCGTCAGAGCTCTGCAAGCCCGTCCAGGTCAGCGGGGGACTTGACGGCGTGCGTCGGCACTCCCCGAAGTTCTCGTTTGGCGATGCCGGTCAGCGTCCCTGCGGGCGGGAACTCGACAATCGCGGTGACGTTGCGTTCCCTCATGCTCGCGGTGCACAGGTCCCAGCGCACCGGGCGGGTCATCTGCGCCACCAACTTGGTCATGGCGTCGGCGGCAGAGGCCACCGGCTGACCGTCGGCGTTCGACAATAGCGTCGTATTCGGCTCGGCGGTCGTTACACCTTCGGCCGCGGCGGCGTACCCGTCGAGAGCCGAGGCCATGTAGTGGGTGTGGAAGGCGCCCGCGGTGGCCAGCTTGCGCACCCGCGCCTTCTCCGGCGGATCCTCGACGAGCTTGTCCAGCGCGGCGACCGCACCGGCGGCGACGATCTGTCCCGCGGCGTTGCGGTTGGCCGGCACCAGATCCAGCGCCTCGAGGCGGGCGAGCACGTCGGCTTCGTCCCCGCCGAGCACGGCGGCCATGCCGGTCGGTTCCACGGCACAGGCCTTGGCCATCTCGGCACCCCGGGTGGCGGCCAGCTTCACCGCGTCATCGGCGGAGATCACGCCGGCGATCGCGTATGCGGCGATTTCCCCGACCGAATGGCCCGCGACGATGGTGTCCTTGCCTTCGACGAGACCGCGCCGGGTCAGTTCCTCGTGTGCCAGCAGGGTCGCGGCGACGACCAGCGGCTGGGTCACCGCGGTGTCGGTGATCTCCTCGGCCGTCGCGGTGGTGCCCAGCCGGGCCAGGTCGAGCCCGCTGATCTCCGACCACGTCGCGAGCCGCTCGGCCGCGCCGGGCAGCTCGAGCCAGGCGGCGAGCATGCCGGGGGTCTGGGAACCCTGTCCGGGCGCAAGCAAGGCAAGCGCAGTTTTATGAGGCACGGATTAAGAAAACACTGTGAAGACGGTTTCGCGCGGTGTAAGAGATTATGAACCTCGTCTTATGTTTTTGTGGAAGGTCCACAAAAACGCATGTGATGCGACTTCATCGAGATCAGTTCGCGACCTACCGCTTCGTTTACTGGCCACCCGCGGTGGTCCTGCGCAGTGCCGGACGTACCACCGCAGCCGTATTTGGCGTGCTTGATTGATATGCCGGGCGGGTGAGCCGGCCCACGCTGGAGGCCACCCGAAGCACGTACGCATCGCGGGGGACCGTGGGATCTCGTCCCGTGAAGTCGGCGATCCGTTTGAGCCGGTAGCGGACGGTATTTGGATGAACGAACAATTTGCGGGCGCACGCCTCGATGGCGCCACCGGAGTCCAGATACGCGTCCAGGGTCTCGGTCAGGGCGGGCCCCGCGTCCGCCAGCGGCCGCATCACCTCCGAGTCCAGCGCCGCGATCGCGGTCGCGTCGCCGAGCAACGCCCGCTCCGGCAGCAGCTCGCGGGCGGCGACGGGCCGCGGCGCCCCGGGCCAGCCCGCGACCGCGTTCATCCCGGCCATCGCCTCGGTGGCGCTGCGGTGGGCGGCGGTCAGGGTGGGCGCGGTCGGCCCGACCACGACGGGCCCGTCGGCGAACACCGTCAACACCTCGGTGAGGAACCGGTCGGTCGGCGACAGCGTGCCCGAGACGATGGCGACGAGCCAGGCGCCGTGCACATCCGACAGCGTCGCGCGGCCGTTGCGGTTGCCGACGTCGCGGATGTCGTCGCCGGCCAGGTCGATGCGCTCGGGTTGGGGTAGGCCCACGATGACGGTGGCCGGCGCGGTGGCGTCCCAGTTCAGCGCGGCCGCCTGGGACTGCAACTCCGGGCCGGTGTCCCCCCGGACGACGGCGTCGACGACATTGGCCTCCATCCAGGTGTCCCACGCGCCGCGGGCCTCGGCCTGGTCGGCGTAGGCGGTGGCCGCGGCGAACGCCAGGTCGCGGCTGTAGCGCAGAATTCCGGCGGTCAACGCGGTCAGCTGCTCCTCCGAGCGGGCCAGCAGCGGCACCACCTCTTCGAAGAACTCCATGGTGGTGCGCACCATCTCCACCGACTGCCGCAGCGCGATCCGGCGCCGCAGATCCTGGGGGACCACGTCGAACGCCTCGGCCGTGTAGCTGACATTGCTCCGCGGATCGCGCATCCACTCGACGAAGTTCACGATCGCGGTCTGCACCACCAGCTGCACGCTCGCCCGCTGCGAGGCGTCGAGCTCGGCGAAGAACGGCAGCCGTTCCTCCAGCGCGCGCACCGCCTGCGTGGACAATCGGCCCGAGTACTGCTGCAGCCGGCGCAGCACCGGGTCCGGCACCGTCTGCAGCACTTCGACGGTGGACTTCGGCGGAACGTACCGATTGTCGGCCACGGATAAAGGCTACGCCAAGCCTATGGAGGATTCCTCCAAACGGCCCGTCAGGCCCTTTTTCGGCGAGCAGACGTGAAAACCCCCATTACGGCCCCAAAAAGGGGGTGTTCACGTCTGCTCGCCGGGAGAAGGGGCGGCCCGTCAGGCCACCCCGGGGTCCGATGTCTGCTCGGGCGCGGCCAGCACGTCGTCGATCTGGTACCGGTTCGCGGCGTCGACGGCCACCGACTGGTCGATGTTGCCGTCGCGGGCGAGCCCTTCGAGCACGGCGACGGCGATCGACTCGGCGTCGGTGTTGAAGAACCGGCGGGCGGCGGGGCGGGTGTCGGAGAACCCGAAGCCGTCGGTGCCCAACGTGATGAAGGTGCCCGGCACCCAGGGCCGGATCTGCTCGGGCACCGCGCGCATCCAGTCGCTGACCGCGACCACCGGGCCGGCCGCATCGGAAAGCGCCTTGGTCACGTAAGCCGTCCCGGCGGGCCGGCCGGGGTGGCGCAGCCGTTCCTTCTCGATGCGCACACCGTCGCGGTTGAGCTCGCCCCAGCTGGTGACCGACCACACGTCGGCGGCCACATCCCAGTCGGCGGCCAGCAGTTCGGCGGCTCGCAGGGCCTCCGGCATCGCCACACCCGAGGCCAGGATCTGTGCGACGTTGGACCGCTTCTCCGAGGCCGGGCGATACCGGTAGATGCCGCGCAGCAGCCCGTCGACGTCGAGGTTCTCCGGTTCGGCGGGCTGCTTGTAGGGCTCGTTGTAGACGGTGATGTAGAAGAAGACATTCTCCTGGCTCTCGCCGTACATCCGCTCCAGGCCGCTTTCGATGATGTAGGCGATCTCGTAGGCGAACGCCGGGTCGTAGGAGACCACCGCCGGGTTGGTCGCGGCCAGCAGGTGCGAATGCCCGTCGGCGTGCTGCAGGCCCTCACCGACCAGGGTGGTGCGCCCTGCCGTCGCGCCCAGCAGGAACCCGCGGGTCATCTGGTCGCCGGCGGCCCACAGGTTGTCGCCGGTGCGCTGGAAGCCGAACATCGAGTAGAAGATGTAGACCGGGATCATCGGCTCGTTGTGCGTCGAGTACGACGTGCCGACCGCGATGAAGCTGGCCGAGGAGCCCGCTTCGTTGATGCCCTCGTGCAGGATCTGCCCGACTTCGCTTTCCTTGTAGGCCAGCATCAAATCGGCATCGACAGAGGTGTACAGCTGCCCGTTGGGGTTGTAGATCTTGAGGTTCGGGAACCAGGAGTCCATCCCGAACGTGCGGGCCTCGTCGGGGATGATCGGCACGATGCGCCAGCCGATCTCCTTGTCGCGCAACAGTTCTTTGAACGTGCGCACGGTCGCCATGGTGGTGGCCACCTCTTGGTTGCCCGACCCCTTCTTCAGGGACTTGTAGGTGTCGTGTCCGGGCAGCGCCAGCACCTTGCCCTTGGTACGTCGTTCCGGGATGAAGCCGCCCAGCGCGCGCCGGCGTTCGAGCAGATAGCGAATCTCGGGGGCCTCCGGGCCGGGGTGGTAGTACGGCGGCAGATAGGGGTCCTCGTCGAGCTGGGCGTCGCTGATCGGGATCCGCATCGCGTCGCGGAAGTACTTGAGGTCTTCCAGCGCAAGCTTTTTCATCTGGTGGGTGGCGTTGCGGCCCTGGAAGTGAGCGCCCAACGAATAGCCCTTGATGGTCTTGGCCAGGACGACCGTCGGCTGGCCCTTGTGCTCCATGGCCGCGCGGTAGGCGGCATACACCTTGCGGTAGTCGTGCCCGCCGCGCTTGAGGTTCCAGATCTCCTGATCGGACAGGTGCTGCACCAACTGCTTGGTGCGCGGATCGCGGTTGAAGAAGTGCTCACGCACGTATCCGCCGTCGTTGGCCTTGTAGGTCTGGTAGTCCCCGTCGGGCGTGACGTTCATCAGGTTGACCAGGGCGCCGTCCTTGTCGGCCTGCAGCAGCGCATCCCACTCGCGGCCCCACACGACCTTGATGACGTTCCAGCCCGCGCCGCGGAAGAACGACTCCAGTTCCTGGATGATCTTGCCGTTGCCGCGCACCGGCCCGTCCAGGCGCTGCAGGTTGCAGTTCACGACGAACGTCAGGTTGTCGAGGCCCTCCAGTGCCGCCACGTGGGCCAGCCCCCGGCTTTCCGGCTCGTCCATCTCCCCGTCGCCCAGAAACGCCCACACGTGTTGGTCGGAGGTGTCCTTGATGCCGCGATTGTGCAGGTAACGGTTGAACCGGGCCTGGTAGATGGCGTTCATCGGGCCCAGCCCCATCGACACGGTGGGGAACTCCCAGAAGTCCGGCATCAGCCGCGGATGCGGATACGACGGCAGCCCGCCGCCGGGGTGACTGTGTTCCTGGCGGAAACCGTCGAGGTCGTCGGCGGTGAGCCGACCCTCCAGGAACGCCCGGGCGTAGATCCCCGGCGAGGCGTGACCCTGGATGAACACGTGGTCCCCGCCGCCGGGATGGGACTTGCCGCGGAAGAAGTGGTTGAAGCCCACCTCGTACAGCGCCGCTGACGAGGCGTATGTCGAAATGTGTCCTCCCACACCGACTCCCGGCCGCTGCGCGCGGTGCACCATGATCGCGGCGTTCCACCGGATCCAGGTCCGGTAGCGCCGCTCGACCTCCTCGTCACCGGGGAACCACGGCTCGGACTCGGTGGGGATCGTGTTGACGTAGTCCGTGGAGGTCAGCGCCGGGATGGCGACGCGCTTCTCACGGGAGCGCTCCAACAACCGCAGCATCAGGTAGCGTGCCCGCGCCGGCCCGGACCGTTCCACCATCTGATCGAACGACTCGAGCCATTCGCTGGTCTCTTCGGGATCGATATCGGGCAGATAGGACGCGACCCCTTCGCGGATCACCCGCACCCGGTCGGGTTCTGATGTGGTGCTGGAGTTTTGGGCCAGGTCCTGGCGCGCGAACTCGGTGGTCAACTTCCGCTCCTTGTTAGGCGGTATAGGTGTTTACCGATGTGCACAGATGTTTTCTGCGTGTTGTCCATCTTTGTCCCATCCTGCCCCAGGCGCACCGCTGGGGTGGCGACCCAATGAACCGGCGATCACAGATATGAACCGGTAACGTCTGCAGACCGTGCAGATCGGTGGGCTGTTGCAAAAGCGGCTGCGGATCGCCGCCCTCGTGGTGGGCAGCCTGGCTGCCGTGGCGATGATCATCGTGGGCTGCAGCAGCGTCACCGATGGCACTGCGCGGGTCGACGCTGGTGAAGCGCCGGTCTACCGGGCGTCGGTGTCGGCCTCCATCGAAGAGTCGGTGTCCAGCTCGCGTGCGCGGGAATCGGAGCGCCAGTCGTCGATCACCCGGGAGGCCATCCATTCCTCCTGCGAAGCGCTCAGTTCGAGCAGCGTCGACGCGATCACCGCGGTGAACGACTACGTCGATGCGTTCAACGAGAACTCCGCCGACGTGGTCATCAAGTCGCAGCCGGCGATCGACGCCCTCAACCACAGCGCCGACCTGGTCGCGCGCAGCGTGTCGGACCCGCTGAGCCCGGAGTTGAAGGACGCGCTGCACGCCTGGGTGGACGCCGCAAGGGGCGTGGCCACCGCAATTGCCGGCAACTACGGGCCAGTGGAGTTCAACGCGGCGATCACCCGCCTGAACGATACGAAGACCACGGCGCTGAATCTCTGCGATGCCGCATACTGACCCGGTTTGACGAACTTGCCGCCAGGCGCCTGCAAGAGCAAGCCGTCATGCGACGATAGGTCTCGAATGCGCATGGTGCGCCCGAGCTGGCTGAAGGAGGACCACGGTGGTCGCGGCGGACGACGCCCCGAACTACGCCCGAAGACTGGGCATCCAAAGAGATCAGGTTGTACAGGAGTTGGGCTGGGACGAGGACACCGACGACGACATCCGGGCCGACATCGAAGAAGCGTGCGGTGCCGAGCTGCTCGACGAGGACGCCGACGAGGTCATCGACGTGGTGCTGCTGTGGTGGCGCAATGACGACGGCGACCTCGTCGACCGGTTGATGGACGCCATCACCCCGCTGGCCGACGACGGCGTCATCTGGGTGATCACGCCCAAGACGGGCAAGCCGGGCCACGTGCAGCCGGCCGAGATCGCCGAGGCCGCCCCGACCGCGGGCTTGATGCAGACTTCGTCGGCCAACCTGGGGGACTGGATTGCCACCCGGTTGGTGCAGCCGAAGTCCAAAGCTGCCGGGAGGCACTGATGCTCGAGGTCGGCACCGAGGCCCCGGACTTCACCCTGAAGGACCAGAACGGCCGGCCCGTCACCCTCAGCAGCTACCGGGGCGAGAAGAACGTGCTGCTGGTGTTCTTCCCGTTGGCCTTCACCGGTATCTGCCAGGGCGAACTCGACGAGATCCGCGACCACCTGCCTGACTACGAGAACGACGACACCGCGACCCTGGCCATCTCGGTCGGCCCGCCGCCCACCCACAAGATCTGGGCGACGCAGAGCGGGTTCCTGTTTCCCGTGCTCTCGGACTTCTGGCCGCACGGCGGGGTGGCGCAGGCCTACGGCGTCTTCAACGACGACGCCGGGTTCCCCAACCGGGGCACCTTCGTCGTGGACCGCTCCGGCATCATCCGGTTCGCCGAGATGAAGGAGCCGGGGGAGCCGCGCGACCAGTCGGTGTGGAAGCAGGCGTTGGCCGCGTTACGGAACGGCTGAATTTCCGGTCGCGCGGAGTCGGCGTGTACCTTGCCTTCGCAGGGGCGCGTAGCTCAGTGGTAGAGCTCTGGTTTTACACACCAGCGGTCGGCGGTTCGATACCGTCCGCGCCCACCAATGAAAGCCGCTGCTAGACAGTGGTTTTGCGACTCGATCGTCACTCTCGCGGAAACCCCCGCTAGGCCGAAAATAGGCCTACGAGGTCACGGCGGCGGCAAGCGCAGATCGCCCACCGTCAAGTCCTCCCGGTCGCCCCACTCGGGGAGCTGCCAGGGGACGTACCAGCCTGTGATGGGGTGGTCGTCGGGTATGTCTGGGCTCTCCTGCAGAATCCCACCGCCATGGCGCACCGCTCGCACCACCTGAATCAGCCAGTATTCCTTGTTGAGCGTCTGCCATAGTTCTTGCTCGGTAACGGAGTCACGGTGTCGAGACTGCTGCGACCATTCCTCATCGCGCCAGCTCAAGCCCAGCGAGTCACCCCGACCCCGGCGTTGTTCGCCCTCGGCACCGAGCCGCATGAAGTGCAACGTTCGGTTGGGTATCTCGCCCTCGACGTCTTCGAGGTACAGCATGTGCCCGAACTTGTGGCGGACGTTGCTCACCTCTCTTGCAAGGCGAGACCATTGGTCGTGCGGGTGCCGAATGCGGAGGCTGACCGCCAACTCGCGCAGTGTCTTTGCCAACTTGTCCGACCCGGCCCACTCGGCATCCGGCCCGGCGTCAGTGAAGCTGTTGAAGTTAACCTGCGCCCGCACCAGTTCCCACCCGCCGATCACCGTGAGCACCGTCCGCTCAAGGTTCTCCGATGGCTGCAATATCTCGCGTTCGTCGTATCGGCGTCGTTGGTCTGCCACGTCGGGCAGCCTTGGCCTCGCTGGCGACACTCAGGGGGAGGTGTCGCCGACGCTGCGCGACCGACCGAGCAGCGCGTCGCCCGCTGAGGCCAGCGCGTCGTCGTAGACGTGGCCGTATACCCGCAGCGTGATCGCCGGGTCATGCCCCAGCCACTTCGCCGTCGCCGACGGGGTGGTGCCGCCATCGAGCAGCATCGTGGCGGCGGTGTGCCGGACGTCGTGCAACCGGATCACCGGCACCCCAGCTGCAGCGCAGTGAGCGGCGAAGGCCTTCGAGTAGGTCTCGGGCCGGATGGGGGAGCCGTCGCCGTTGACCGCCACCAGCCCGGTATCGGGCCAGCCCTCGCCGAGGGCCAGGTGCTCCTCGGCTTGGCGCGTCTTGAACGCCCGCAGTGCGCCAAGCACGTCACGCGGCATCGGCAGTGTCCGCGCCGAGCGCGTCGACTTTGGTGCGCCGGTCACCGTGCCGCCGCCGACGACCACCCGGCCCTGAGCGACGGTGATAGTTCCGGCGTCGAGGTCGACGTCAGCCCACCGCAGCCCCAGCACCTCCGACCGGCGCAGCCCGGCCAGCGTCAGCAGCCAGCACGCCGCCAGCCGGTCACTACTTATATGTGCGCGGAACGTCGCCGCCTGCTCGGGCGTCCATGTCGCCATCTCGGCAGCGGTGACCTTGGGGCGCTTGACCAGCCGGGCGACGTTGCGAGCCACCAGGCCTTGAGCCATCGCGTCATCGAGTGCCGAGGACAACACCACCAGCATCGAGACGATCGTGCGGGCGCTGATGCCTCCGGCCACCTTGGGGCGCTTGGGGTCGGCGGGCCGGGCGGCGGCATAGCGCCCGCGTGCGGGGCGGACCACCTCACCCGAGGACATCAGCCGGGCCAAGGCCTTCTCACCAGCGTTGCCGAACTCGGCGTACATCTCGCCGTAGCTGGCACCGTCGGGACGCGCCCGCAGCCACGCCAGCACCTCGGCACTGCGCCGCCCCCGCTTGTCGCACTGAGCGACCGGGGCACCCGCCATCCGCAGCGTGATCAGGGCGTCGATGTCGGCGGTTCGCAACTGCTGCAACGGGATCGCGCCCAGCTGGCTGCGAAGATCGCCGCCAAGAACGCCGCGCTGAACCCGACGACTGCAGCGCCCGAGCTGATGTTCAGCGGGGCGGATGCGGTCAACGCGGGCGCAAGCGACGCCCATATCAAGGCCCTGACCGCGCTGTCGGCCGACGAGATTCAGGCCCTCACGATCCGCGCCGCTGCGATGTTGGAGGGCACGAAGACGCGGGTACGCGAGATGGGCCGTCGCATCGCCGCAGAGCGCGACGCCGCTGTGCCTGCGCCCGACCCGGTGAGCCTGGCGGCGCTGCTGGACGAGCCCGATGAAGGCGCGACCTACCGCGTTGGACAGCTGTGGCCGACGGCGGGACGGGTGTTGCTGGCCGCGCCGTTCAAGTCGGGCAAGTCGACGCTGATCGGCAACCTGATTCGCGTGCTGGTCGACGGCGGGCAGTTCCTCGATCGCTTCGAGGTGAGGTCTGTCGGCAAGGTCGTGTTGATCGACACCGAGCTGGACCGCAGGACGCTGCGCCGCTGGCTGCGGGCGCAGGGCATCCGCAATGCCGCCGCCGTCACGGTGATGCCGCTGCGCGGGGCGGTGTCGTCGTTCGATATCACCGACCCCACAACGCGATCGGAGTGGGCGCAGAGCATCGCCGGGGCTGACGTGGTGATCTTGGACTGCCTGCGTCCGGTGCTCGACGCCCTCGGGCTGTCCGAGGACAAGGACGCTGGCCGGGTGCTGGTGGGGTTTGACGCGCTGCTGGCACATGGGCCACCAGAACGAGCGGGCACGCGGCGACTCGCGGCTGCTCGACTGGCCCGACGCGCTGTGGAAGATCGTTCGTGGCGGCGACGATGACAGCGACGACGAGGGTCGCCGCCCTCGGTACTTCTCGGCACTGGGCCGCGATGTCGCCGTGGGCGAGGGTGAACTGACCTACTGCGACCAGACCCGGCACCTGGCCTACGCGGGCGGCAGCCGTAAGGACTCCGCTGCCCGTGCGGCGGTGCCGGAGCTGCTGGCGCTGGTGCGCGCCGAGCCCGGCGAGCTGTCGAAGAACGCCGTCGAAATGCGGTTGAAGGACGAGCACGGCATCACGCAGCGGCTGGCGCGTGACGCGATCGCGTATGCGATCAAGGAGGGCCAGATCGAGGTGGTGCCTGGCCCGCGCAACTCCAAGCTGCTCAAGCCCGCCGATGAGCCGGTCGCGGTGCATCTGGACCCCAAAGCCGAGGACGGCGAGACCGACCAGAAGCAGGGGTAACGGGACAGTCGTGAAACCACCTGAGCCACACGATGACCCTTTCCCGGCGGTTTCGTTGGCGAGCGTTGCGCCTAGCCATGATTCCGGTGATACGGAGGCCGACGTCTGCGCCGACGAACCCGAACCCGCTGCGGGTGGCGCTCGGGCAAGCGAAGCGCCGACAACCCCAACGGCGCGTTGGTGCCAGTGCCGTCGGAGCAGGCTGCGATGAGGCGCATCTGCGAGTTGCGTGACGCCGGAGCAAGCACGCACCAGATCGCCGACACGCTTACCGCCGAGGGGCACCCGACCAAGCGCGGCGGGCGATGGGCGTCAGCGACCGTCAGCCGCATTCTGGCCCGCCAGCCGAAGCCGGTCAGCAGTTAGTCGGCGGTATCGATGCCGAGTTCGCCCAGCAGTTGCCGAACGCGGTCCTCGATCTCGTCGCGGATCGGGCGCACCAGCTCGACCGGCTGGCCCGCCGGGTCGGGTAGCGCCCAATCGACGTAGCGCCGCCCCGGCACGAACGGACAGGTGTCGCCGCACCCCATCGTCACGACCACATCGGCGGTCTCGATCATCTGGTCGGTCCACCGCTGCGGGGTCTCGGCGGTGATGTCGATCCCGCGCTCGGCCATGACGGCGACGGCTGCCGGGTTGATCTGGTCGGCGGGCTGCGAGCCGCCGGAGTAGGCGGTGGCGCGACCCTCGGCCAGGTGATTGAAGAAGCCCAGCGCCATCTGCGAGCGCCCGGCGTTGTGTGTGCACAGGAACAGCACCGCAGGTTTGGTCATGGCTGACTCCGATCTCGGTGATGGGGGACGACGGCCTGGTCGGCGGTCTCGGGCGCGTCGGGATACAACGCAACGAACAGCACCAGCCCGAGCAGCCCGCCGACGATCTGCGCGGCGATGAAACCCGGCGCTGAGCCCGGCGCGATCCCGGCGAAGGTGTCGGAGAACATGCGACCGATGGTGACCGCCGGATTGGCGAACGACGTCGAGCTGGTGAACCAATACGCCGCGCCGATATACGCGCCGACCGCCGCCGCCGACAGGGCGGCGCGCCCCGACCGCGACAGGGCGAATATCAGCGCGATCAGCCCCGCCGTCGCGACGACCTCGCCGACCACATGCCCGGTCGTGAGGCGGTCCTTGGTGGCGATCTCGACAGCGGCGCGGTCGAACATTACGTTGGCCAGCACCGCCCCGGCGATGCCGCCGAGGGTCTGGGCAGCGGTGTAGGTCAGCACCCCCGCGCCGCTGATCCCGGTTTGGGCGCGCCGCCCCAGCAGCCAGTCGGCAGCGGTGACCACCGGGTTGAAATGGGCGCCTGATACCGGACCGAATAGCAGGATCAGCACCGCCAGCCCGAGCGCCGTCGCGATGGAGTTCTCCAGCAATTGCAACCCGACGTCGTGGGTTGACAGTTGCGCGGCGGCGATGCCGGAGCCGATGACGACCGTCACCAGCAGCGCGGTGCCGACGAACTCGGCGAGCAGCGGTCGCCGGGCGGTGCTGATCCTGGTGGTCATCCGGTCAGCAGCACGCCGCCGTGGTGCTGGGCTGTTCGCCCTGCGCCGCCGACCCGCCGCAGCACACGCCACCCTCGGCGGCGGGGTCGAGGTGCTGCGGGCTGGTGCCGAAGGTCTCCGAGTCGGCGAGCACGGTGTAGACCTCCCACTTCTCACCGCCTGGGCCGGTGACCCACACCTTGTCCTGGGTGGCGAAGCAGCACGTGGTGCCGATCTCCTCGTCGGTGAACAGCCCCTCGCCCGCGAGCCGGCCGATTTCGTCGTGCACCTTCTCGCTCGTCTCGACCTCGACGCCGAGGTGGTTGATGGAGCCGCCCTGGCCGGGGTTCTCGATGAGCACCAGCTTCAGCGGCGGCTCGGCGATGGCGAAGTTCGCGTAGCCGTCCTTGAGCTTGGCGGGCTCGGCGTTGAACAGCTTCGAGTAGAACGCGACCCCTTCGGCGAGGTTGTCGACGTTGAGGGCGAGTTGGACGCGGGACATGGCGAGCCTCCTACCTGTGTGACATATATCGAACTATAGCGAACACGATAGTGCCACCTTTTTGATATATGTCAATCTTCTGGCATGATCGAGGTATGCCGAAGACGCTGCCCACCATCGACATCTCCGCGCCGGTCTGCTGCTCACCCGTGGCCGCCGGGCCGCTCGATGACGACTCGGCGCTGGCCATTGCGCTGCGGCTCAAGGCTTTAGCTGACCCGGTGCGCGTCAAGCTGGTGTCATTGCTGTTCAGCTCGACCGAGGGCGAGGTGTGCAGCTGCGACCTGGCGGCGGCGGTCGGCCTGACCGAATCGACGGTGAGCCATCACCTGTCGCAGCTGCGCAAGGCGGGCCTGGTCGAGTCGGAGCGGCGCGGCATGAACGTCTACCACCGCCCGCAGCGAGACGCTCTCGTCGCGCTGTGCGCCGTGCTCGATCCGAACTGCTGCACATGATCCGATAGCCGGGTCCGACACGCCGACACGCCGCAACCCCGGTCTCCCGCAGGCCGGGGGCCAGTCGAGAGGACGACTCATGGATCAGGCCGAAATCCGCCGACGTCGCGGCAACCTGTCGGTGGACGACTACCGGGGCTTCTCGGTGCGCCGCGAGATCGCCGACGTGGCCGGGCCGCTCGCCGCTCAGGTCGCCGCGCTGTCCAGTCCGGTGCAGGTGCGGCGGCACGTGCTCGCCTACGCCGATGCGGCCCATGAGGCGGCGGGCACAATGACCCGCTGGCTCGCGGAACGCGATGCGCGTCGTCGCACCGAGCATCTGGCCGATGATCCCGGCAGGCGCAAGCACGCCGTCACCACAATCTGCGACCTCGCGCCGCGCCCGGCGCTGCCGGAGATCGCCGACGAGATGATCACCGATGGTTCGTGGGTTGCGGCGCTGGTCGAGATGGTCACCCCGATCGACGGCGCGCTGCGTGACCTGCTGTCCTCGGCGTTCCCGCCCGGCGCGCCCGCGCTGCGTGGTCGCCCGCAGCGCTGCTTCGCGCCGCTCCTGTGTGGTTCTGGCGGCTAAAAGGCGAACCCATTCCCATCTGAGCGGCCAAGATGTTCAGATGGCCGTCCTGGTTTCATGACCGAGACCACGGGCACATCACGGGAATCTTCGGCGGAACGAGAACTCTATGTCCGGCAGCGTGTTTCAGATGTTGGCGATCGGGCTGTACTTCGTCCTGATGCTCGCGATCGGCTTCTACGCCTTCCGCCGGACCAGCGACCTCGACGACTACATGCTCGCCGGCCGCAGGCTCACCCCGCCTGTCGCCGCGCTGTCGGCGGGCGCATCGGACATGTCCGGATGGCTGCTGCTCGGCGTTCCCGGCGCCATCTACGCCTCCGGTCTGCTCGAGTCGTGGATCGTGATCGGCCTGGTGATCGGCGCGTGGCTCAACTGGAAGTTCGTCGCGCCGCGGCTGCGGGCCTACACCGAGATCGCCAACAACTCGATCACCGTGCCGAGCTTCTTCGAGAACCGGCTGCGCGACAACTCGCACGTCCTGCGGATCTCAGCCGGCGCGATCATCCTGGTCTTCTTCACGTTCTACGTGTCGTCCGGCATGGTCGCCGGCGGCGTGTTCTTCGAGTCGTCGTTCGGCTCGTCGTATCGGACCGGCATGCTGCTGGTCGCCGGAGTCACCCTGTGCTACACGCTGTTCGGCGGTTTCCTGGGTGCCTCGCTCACCGACGTCGCGCAGGCGTTGCTGATGTTCGCCGCACTGGTCACGATCCCGGTCGTCACGATCATCGCCACCGGCGGACCGGGCGAGATGGTCAACCTGGTCCAGGCCGCCGACGCCGCGCACAACGCCGCCGACCCCGGTGACGAGATCCACCGCACGTCACTGTTCTTCGGCGGAAGCTTTCTCGCCATCGTGTCGGCAGCGGCCTGGGGGCTCGGTTACTTCGGCCAGCCGCACATCATCGTCCGGTTCATGGCGATGCGCTCCTCGGCCGACGCCAAGGCCGGTCGTCGTATCGGTATCAGCTGGATGATCCTCACCTCCGCGGGTGCGATCACCACCGGCTTCGCGGGCCTGGCCTACTTCTTTCGCGAAGGCGTTACGCTGGACAACCCCGAGACCGTGTTCTTGCGGCTCGCGCAGGTGATGTTCCATCCCTTCGTCGCCGGAATCGTGCTCGCCGCGGTGCTGGCCGCGATCATGTCGACGGTCTCGTCGCAACTCATCGTGTGCTCATCGGCTTTGGTCGAAGACATCTACCGCGCGTTCGGCAGAGAGGCCAGTCCGACGAGGCTGGTCACCTACGGACGGCTCGGGGTGCTGACAGTCGCGGTGGTGGCGGTCCTGTTGGCGCTCAACCCGGATGGGACGATCCTGGACCTCGTCGGCTTCGCGTGGGCCGGCTTCGGCGCCGCGTTCGGCCCCTTGATCATCCTGTCGCTGTTCTGGCGCAAGCTCACCTCGGCCGGCGCGATCGCCGGCATGATCGCCGGTGCCGTGGTGGTCGGTATCTGGGGTCAGACCGAGGCGTTGTCGAACGTGATGTACGAGATCGTGCCCGGCTTCATCGCGTGTCTCGTCGTCGCTGTGGTCGTATCCCTCATGACCGCGCGCCATGACGACGAAATCCAGCGCGAGTTCTCCGAGATGGCCGAGAAGACTCACGAACTCGCGGCGTCTGCCTGACGGTGACACCAGCGCCGCGCGGGGCGCCACCGCCGAACGTGAACTCGTGCTCGAATTTTGCGGGAAATCTCGCGCACAACTTCACGTTCGGCGACGACCCCGGGGTCCCAGGCGCGTCGCCGTCGGTGTGCACCGTGACCCGGTCATGACACCGACTGCTTCTCCAGTTCGGTCCAGTACTTCTGGGCCGGGCCGTGCCACTCGTCGTGACGTCGATGAAACAGCGCCGCGGCCTGAGGACCGGGCCAGTCGTGATCGAGCAGTTCGCGCGGAAGCGCGGGATCGAGGAAGGGAAATCGGCGCCACGCGTGAACCAACCGCACTTGCGCTTGGAACGCCTTGACCGGGGTGGAGGCGCGCAGCTTGCCGAACGTGCGGAGGAAGTCCGCGTAGCACTTCTCGACTTCGGCCAGGTTCCACGCATCGGCGATCAGCGACTCGGTCTTGCCGATGGAGGCGAGCTGGCCCGTCCAGGCGAAAGCGCGCCCCTGGAGACCGAGGTCGTCGATGATCGTCGCGACCTCGCCGCCCTTGCTGACGTCAGGAAGTATCCAGATGCCGGGGCTGGGGGAACCCATCCCCAACCAGGTCAGCCGCGTGCGCAGTCGGTGGCGCAGTTGCCGTTGCTTCTCCGGGATCCCGACCGAAAGGACGAGCCACTCGCCATCCCATGCGGGCGTGTCTCTCGCGGCACCGGCTCGAGCGACAGCGACTCTTCCGACTCCGCGGCCTAGATAACCCACCGCTACCGGGCGTCCGACCCAAAGGGTCAGACCGCGATCGCCCCTGCGGTGTCGGGCACGGCGATACCGACATCGCTGTAGGCCCGCCGAACCGCGGCTAGTTCGTCGGCGTCGAACCCGAGCGCTTCGGCTTCGGCGAACACGGCCGTCGCCGCGTCGGTGAACGACGCGCCCGGGGTGAGCCGGTACAGCGAGCCGTAGAACACCCGAGCCCAGGTCTCGTCCGACACGCCTGCGGTGTCGGCGTCGGTCATCATCCGGTACGCCGCGTGGCTGAAGATCGTGCTGTTGCGGTGCGCGCTGCCGCCCGGAACGAACTGGTTGTAATGCGCGTAGGTACCCAACGATCCCGGATCGGCGAGGTTGCGGATCGCGCACCCGTGGGCCCGCGGCGACGCGCAACCGTAGTCCTCGGCGATCAGCCATCGATCCGGTCCGGCCTTGCCCTCGATCAGGCTGCCCAGGATGTCGGAGTAGGCCTCCTCCAACGCTGTTGACTGGTCGTCCTGCCCGAGGATCTCGCCGTGCCGGCCCTTGACGACGCTGTCGATGACGGCGTGGGTGTACTCGTGCGCGACGATGTCCAGCGCGCTTTCGAAGTCGTGCCCGAACACGAACACCTGGTACGTCCGATACCAGTACGCATTGTTGAAGTCGTGGGAGATGACCGTGACGGCGATCGGTGCGCCGGCGTCGTCGAACGAGTCGTGCGCGAGCGTGGTGACATAGAAGTCATACACCACGGCCGCATTCGCGTGCGCGGACACCGTCGACGGATCCCACCCGGAGGTGAACACGACGATGTCCCCGGGCGCGTCGACCGGATAGTGCATGGCGCCGGACACGTAGGTGACCGCGGTGTAGGTGGTGATGTCGCGCGCCGTGTCGATCAGGAAGTGCTGGTCGAGCTCGGAGCTGTATGCCCCGGCGAACTCGCGGGGCACGCCGAGCAGGTCGTCGGCGGTGTAGATCGTCGGGATGACCAGCGTGGTCACGTACGTCGTGGTGACCTGAGTGGCCGGAAAGCCGAACCTCTCAAGGACATTGGCGACGCCCGTCTCGATGCGCCGGTACAGACCCCAGATCGCGTCCAGCACCGGGACCAACGGGTTGGGCGAGGGACCGGTGGCGTCCGGGTTGAAACCCAGCAGACCCAACACGCCCAGGGTCACGGTCCGGAACAGGTTGGGCCGCACCTCTTGCACGGTGATGACGTCCAGGACCACCGTGACAGGCTCGGGGGCGGCCTGCGCGGCGGGCTCGGGACCCGTGACGATCGCAGCCGCGGCGATGACAGCCGAGTCGAATTCGGTCGACGGCCGTGCCTCGCCGTTTTCGTCGGCCATGGTGGACGACGACACCACCGGCGCAGGCGTCGTCGATGCGGCGGCCGGCGGAAGCGCGGAGTCGCGACGCTCTGCTGTGACCGATTCGGCCGGCAACGAACCCGCCGGATCGACGGCCTCAGTCGGCGCACTCGCGGTGTCGGCCTCGGCCGCCGTGTCGGTCTCGGTGTCGACGTCCGCCTCGTCCTCCGCGGTGTCGAGCGGTGAATCGATCGCGTCGACGGGCTCGCTGGTGTCGTCGTCAACGGCGGAGGTTTCGGTGAGGGACTCCGCGTCGGGCGTCTCGGCGTCCGGGGTCGTGGCCGCCTCACCGGAACTCGGGCGGCCGGCTCCTGCGAAGCTGTCCGTGCTGGCGGTCTCGGTCGAGGTGTCGGTCGAGGTGCCCGGCGCGGCCAGCGCGACGCCCGGCCCGAACACCAGCGCTACGCTCAGCCCCGCGGTTGCCGCGCCGATGCGGACCCACCCGCGGTGCTGCCCATGGGTTCGCTCGTCGGCCATCTTGCTCCTTGCCCTGATTCCACCGGCGATCTGGTGAAGCGAACGTCACGAAGGTCCGCCGGCAAAGACGGTAACACCGGGTACGGCCTCGCGGGGTGATTAGGATGACGTAGACGTTAATTTGCTGTGCAGCGTGCGGGCGGACCGCTAGACGACGCGCTTGCCGCGGCGTGCGCGCATCCGCATGTCCCACAGGTACAGCTGGTAGCCCAACAGCCACACCTCCCGCGGCACCACCCGATCGGTGATGCGCAGCACGGTCAGCAGCCGATCGAACAGGCGCTGTTGGCCGGCGCCCCACCGCAGCCGCATGTGTTCGCGAAACTCAGGCGGGAGAAACCCCGTCGTCGCGAACAGGTTGAACCGGCCGGCGAGCAACCGCAGCGGCGCAGGCAGCATCGCCATCGCGGCGACGCCGTGCAGGTGTTCGCGCACCGGCTCGTCGATGCGCAGTTCGTCCAACGACCGCTTCCAGTACTCGTCGAACGCGGCCCGGTCGGGCGGCCACGTCTCCGCGCGGACCTGCAGCGTGGTGCCGAGCCTCCTGGCGTCCCGGTACACCGCATCGGCGGCCTCGTCATCGAGGGGGCCGTACAGGAACTCGTGCTGATCGACGTAGTAGCGATACAGGCAGGCGGCGACCCAGAGCTGCAGCCGCGGGTCAAACGCCCTGTATGACACCGGACTTGAGTCGGTCGACCGAACCATCGCATGCACCCGGTCGACCTCGCGGCGGATCAGCTCGCGGTCGGCCCGAGTGCCCATCGTCGCGACGGCCAGGTACGTGCCGGTGGTGCGGGCGCGTTTGAACGGGCGCTTGTAGACGTTGCCGCTGTCCACCGGGCTCTCCAGCACGCCGTACCCCACGCCGGGCAGCGACAACTGCATGATCACGTTCGCGGCGGGCAGCAACGCCGCCGCGGGGTTGATCAGATCGACGACTTTGCGCGGGTGTCGCGGTGGTCCCAGCCTCATGACTTCTAGTAGACCACTATGTGAGACGCTCCCGAAGTGTTTGCGTCGACAACTTGCGAGCGCGCAGCGGGGCTCGCGGCCGGCGCCATCGCCGACGGGTTACTGGGTGATCCGCGTCGTGGGCATCCGGTGGCGCTGTTCGGCCGCGGTGCAGCGGCTTTGGAGCGCGTGACGTACCGGGACTCGCGGGCTGCCGGCGCACTTCACACCGGAGTGCTGGCCGTGCTCGGCGCGTTGGGCCTGGCGGCCGACCGCGTCGGTACGCGCCGGGGCCCGGCCGGCCGCGCGGCGGCGACGGCGGCCGCGGTGTTCGTCGCGCTCGGAGGCACGTCGTTGAGCAGGACCGGCACCGTGATGGCCGACCATCTGCGTGCCGGCGACCTGGACGCCGCCCGGCGCGTGCTGCCCTCGCTGTGCGGGCGCGATCCCGCCGTGCTCGACAGCTCCGGGCTGACCCGGGCAGCGGTGGAGTCGGTCGCCGAGAACACCTCCGACGCGCAGGTGGCGCCGCTGTGGTGGGCCGCCGTCGGCGGCGTGCCCGCGGTGCTGGTGTACCGCGGGGCCAACACGCTCGACGCCATGATCGGCAACCGGTCTCCGCGATACGTCCGATTCGGTTGGGCGGCAGCGCGATTCGATGACGTCATCAATTACGTGCCGGCGCGTGTGACGGCGGTGCTGGTGGCGGTGTGCGCACCGCTGGTCGGGGGATCACCGGTTGCGGCGTTGCGGGCGTGGCGCCGCGACGCGGGCCGTCATCCCAGCCCGAACGCGGGCGTGGTCGAAGCCGCCTTCGCCGGAGCGCTCGGGGTACGGCTGGGCGGACCCACCCAGTACGCGCACCAACTCGAGATCCGGCCGACGCTCGGGGAGGGCCCGTCGCCGCGGGTTCACGACCTCGCGCGGGCGGTGCGGCTGTCGCGTGCCGTACAGGTGGCCGCCGCGGTCATCGCCTGCGCGGTCACCGCCGCCGGCCGTAACGGTCGGCGAGCTTGTCCTCGGTGCTGACCGGCGCATCCGGCGCGGCCGCCGCGGCGTCCTTTGCGGCTTTGTCCCGTCGGCGTTGACGTATTTCGGCGTACACGAAGTACCCGAGGCCCAGCGGGGCGATGATGCCGAACGCGATCCACTGGATGCCGTAGGACAGGAACGGCCCGGCATCCAGATGCGGCAGCGCGAGTTCGCCCAACCCGCCCGGCTGATCACCGATGAGCTGCAGGTACGAGCCGGTCAGCGGGACGCCCGTGAGCTGCGAGATCTGCTCGGTGTTGATCGAATACACCTGCTGCACCCCGTCCTGGGGCATGGGCTCCTTGCCGCGGGCCAGGCCCTCCGAGTCGCGCAACCTGGCGACGACCGTCACCTCGCCGTCCGGCACAGGCGCGATCTCCGGTACCCGCGAACCCTCGACCGGTCGCACGTAGCCGCGGTTGACCAGCACGGTCGGACCGTCGTCGACGGCGAACGGCACCAGCACCTCGAACGCCGGTTCCCCTTCGACCACCCGCAACCGCGCCAGCACCTGGCCTTCGGGCAGGTAGCGTCCGGTGGCCGTGACAAGGCGCCACTGCGCATCCGGGGCCGCCGAATCCTGGTTCGGCAGAAGCGATGTGACGGGCACCGGGTCGGCCTTCAGCGACTGCGCGATCTGGGCGTTCTCGCGAGATGTCTTGGTGTTCTTGCCGAGCTGCCACGGTGCGAGCACCGTGAAGCACAGGTAGGTGAACGCCAGCACCACGACGAACAGGGCCAGCCACGATGGCCGCAGCAGGAACGCCCAGCGTCGCATCAGCTTGCGATCCCCCTCGCGGTCAGCTGTTCGTCGACCCACGCGTGCAGGCCGGGCAGCGCCGTCTCGATGACGCGGAACACCTCTTCGAAGTCGTCGTGATCGCCGTAGTAGGGGTCTTCCACGTCGAGTGCGTAGGCGCCCGACCGCGGATCGAACGACCGCAGCATCCGGATCCGCTCGTCGGGCACCCCGAGTTCGCGCAGGATCCGGACGTGGTTGCGGCCCAGCGCGACGACGAGGTCGGCGGACATATGGTGGTCGTCGACCTGAGCGGCACGGTGCGTGGTGGGGTAGCCGTGCGCGCGCAGCACGTGGGTGGCCCGCCGGTCGGCGGGCGCACCGGCATGCCAGCCGCCGGTTCCCGCGCTGGTCACCAGAACCGCTTCGGACAGGCCGCGCTCGCTGATCTGGTGGGCGAACATCTTCTCCGCCATCGGCGACCGGCAGATGTTGCCGGAGCAGACGAACGTCACGTGCAGCAGGTCAGACACCCAGCACCTCACGCAACTCTTCGACGGTCGACACGTGGGCCAGCGCGGCAGGGCTGTCGGGGTCGTCGAAATCCCCGCGGCCGTAACCCCATCCGACCACGACGGTGTCGATGCCGTGTTCGGCCGCGCCCTCGACGTCGTGGGAGCGGTCGCCGACCATCAGGACGCGTTCGGGCAGCGGCGCCAGCTGAGCCACCGCGTGCGCGACCACATCGGCCTTCAACGCCCGTGAGCCGTCGACGCTGGCGCCGGCGATCACCTCGAAGTGGTCGTCGAGACCGAAATGGGCCAGGATGCGCTGCGCCGTCGGCTCGGCCTTGGAGGTGGCCACCGCCAGCCGCGCGCCGGCGGCCCGCAGGTCGGCAAGCAGCGCGGGGATGCCGTCGAACAGCCGGTTGATCGCCCAGCCGCGCGCCCGGTAGTCGGACCGGTAGGCGGCGATCGCGGCGTCGGTACGCTCACCCAGCCCCAGTTCCTGAAGCGTGTGATGCATCGGCGGGCCCACCACCATGCCGGCCAGGTCCCCATCGGGGACATCGGCGCCGACCGAGGTCAGCGCATGGCGAAAGCTCGAGACGATGCCCTGAGCCGAATCGGTCAGGGTGCCGTCGAGGTCGAAGATCACCAGATGCGGGCGAGTTCCCGCAGCGGTGCGGGCCAACATGTCGGTCACGGCACCATTCTCCCCGATCGCAGAACCGCGTGGTCCGGCGCACTAGGGTCGTGTTGTGGCGAGTCCTTTCCTCGGTGCGACGCGTGCGGGCGCCCGCTATCACGGCGATCAGGCCGCGGCCCCCGGCATGCTCGACTTCGCCGTGAACGTCCGCACCGACGAGCCCCCCACCTGGCTCGTCGACCGCCTGGCGGGCCGGCTGCCCGATCTCGCCCGCTATCCCGGCACCGCCGACGAGCAGCGGGCGGTCGCGGCGGTCGCGGCCAGGCACGGGCGCAGCATCGACGAGGTCGCGCTGCTCGCCGGGGCGGCGGAAGGGTTCGCGCTGCTGGCCGACCTGCGGCCCCGGCTGGCCGCGCTGATCCAGCCGTCGTTCACCGAACCCGAGGCCGCGCTGGGCGCGGCGGCGGTGCCCTTCGAGCACGTCGTGCTCCCGCCACCGTTCGGCCTGGCCGACGCGTCGGTGCCCGAGGAGGCCGACCTGGTCGTCGTCGCGAACCCCACCAACCCCACATCGGTGCTGCATCCCCGCGAGCAGGTGCTGGCGCTGCGGCGGCCGGGCCGCATCGTGGTGGTCGACGAGGCGTTCGCCGATGCGGTGCCGGGGGAGTCCGAGTCGCTGGCGGGCCGGTCGCTGCCGGACGTGGTGGTGCTGCGCAGCCTGACCAAGACGTGGGCGCTGGCCGGGCTGCGGGTCGGCTACGCGCTGGGCCCGGCCGAGGTGCTGGACCGGATGACGGCACGACGTGCGCATTGGCCGCTGGGCACGCTGCAGCTGGAGGCGATCGCCGCGTGCAGCTCGGCCGAGGCGGTCGCGGAGGCCGAGCGCGGGGCCCGCCGGCTCGTCGAGCTGCGCGCCGAGATGGTCGCCGGTTTGGCTAGCATCGGCGTCAATGTCGTCGACGGCTGCGCCCCGTTCGTCCTGATCTCGGTCGGAGATGCAGCGTTGATGCGAAAACATCTGTACAGCAGAGGAATTGCCGTGCGTCGCTGCGACACGTTCGTCGGCCTGGAAGGCCAGTACCTGCGCGTGGCGGTGCGCCCGGAGTGGCCGGCGCTGGTCGCCGCGATTGCGGAGGTGCTGGGATGAGCGTGCGGTTGGCCGACATCATCGACGTGCTCGAAACGGCCTATCCGCCCGGGCTGGCGCAGGACTGGGATTCGGTGGGCCTGGTGTGCGGCGACCCCGCGGAGACGGTCGAGGCCGTCACGGTCGCGGTCGACGCGACCGCGGCCGTCGTCGCCGAGGTGCCCGAGGGCGGCCTGCTGCTCGCGCACCACCCGCTGCTGCTGCGCGGTGTCGACACCGTGGCCGCCGACACGGCCAAAGGCGCCCTGATCCATCAGATGATCCGGACCCGGCGGTCCCTGTTCACCGCACACACCAACGCCGACGCGGCCTCCCCGGGGGTGTCCGACGCGCTCGCGCAGGCGCTGAACCTCACCGTGGAAGAGGTCCTCGCGCCGACCCCCACCGGTCCCGACCTGGACAAGTGGGTGGTGTTCGTCCCCGTCGACGACGCCGATGCGGTGCGCACGGCGATGTTCGACGCCGGCGCCGGACAGATCGGCGACTATTCGCACTGCAGTTGGAGCGTGACCGGCACCGGACAGTTCCTGCCCCACGACGGCGCCACACCGGCGATCGGCAGCGTGGGCAGCGTCGAACGCGTGCGCGAGGATCGGGTGGAGGTGATCGCGCCCGCCGGGCGGCGCCCTCATGTGCTCGCCGCGCTGCGCTCGGCGCACCCCTACGAGGAACCGGCGTTCGACATCTTCACCCTGGCGCCCGTGCCGGGAAATGTCGGTCTCGGCCGGGTCGGTGTGTTGTCGCGGCCGGAGCCGTTGTCGGCGTTCGTTTCTCGCGTGCACGACGCGCTACCGGCCACGTCGTGGGGGGTGCGGGCGTGTGGAGACGCCGACACCCGGGTGTCGCGGGTGGCGGTGTGCGGTGGAGCGGGCGACTCCCTGCTCGACGTCGTCGCGGGCGCCGGCGTGCAGGCGTACGTCACCGCCGATCTGCGTCATCACCCCGCCGACGAGCACCGGCGTGCATCCGACGTGGCGCTGATCGACGTGGCGCACTGGGCCAGTGAGTATCCGTGGTGTCACCAGGCCGCAGGGCTGCTGCGTGACCATTTCGGTGAGGCGCTCACCGTGCGGGTATCGGCGATCCGAACCGATCCGTGGAATGTCGAGAGAACGAGTCATGAAAGCTGAAGTAGCCCAACAACGTTCGTTGCTCGAACTGGCCGAGCTCGACGCCGCGCTGACCCGGCTCGAGCACCGGGCCAAGAACCTGGCCGAGCAACAGCGTCTCGAAGAGGTCCAGGCCACGCTGCGCGAGGCCAACGACAGGCTGGCGGCGCTGCAGATCGCGATCGACGATCTCGACGAGCAGATCGCCAAGTTCGAGACCGAGATCGACGGCGTCCGGCAGCGCGAGGACCGCGACCGGCGCCTGCTCGCCGACGGCAGCGTGGACGCCAAACAGCTCACCGAACTACAACACGAGTTGCAGACCCTGGAGCGCCGTCAGGCCGCGCTGGAGGACTCCCTGCTGGAGGTGATGGAACGGCGCGAAGAACTACAGCGCGACCAGGAGTCCGCATTGGCCGAGATCGACGACCTGCAAAGCACGCTCAGCGACGCCCAGAGGGCCTGCGACGACGCCAGGGCCGAACTCGACCAGCAGCGCCACCAAAGCGTCTCGCGCCGAGACGAACTCATCTCCGGGCTGAATCCCGATCTGGTCGCCTTGTACGAGCGCCAGCGTGAACGCAGCGGCGCGGGTGCGGGCCTGCTGCAGGGCCGACGTTGCGGCGCCTGCCGGATCGAGATCGACAAGGGCGAGCTGGCCCGCATCTCGGCGGCCGCCGACGACGATCTGCTGCGCTGCCCGGAGTGTGGGGCGATCCTGTTGCGGCTCAACGGAACCGGCGCATGAAAGTCATAGTCGAGGCCGACGGCGGATCCCGCGGCAACCCCGGGCCCGCGGGCTACGGCGCGGTTGTCTGGTCTGCGGACCACACCGCGAAGCTCGCCGAGATCAAGCAGGCGATCGGCCACGCCACCAACAACGTCGCCGAATACCGCGGCCTGATCGCAGGTTTGGAGAAGGCCGCAGAGCTGGGCGCCTCCGAGGTCACGGTGCGCATGGACTCCAAGCTGGTGGTGGAACAGATGTCGGGCCGCTGGCGAGTCAAGCATCCTGATCTGGCGCTGCTGTACCAGCGGGCCAAGGCGCTGTCGGACCGATTCGACCAGGTCAGCTTCGAGTGGATTGCCCGGTCGGAGAACTCACACGCCGACCGGTTGGCCAATGAGGCGATGGACGCCGCCGCGCGCACCGACAACCCCTCCAACCCTTCCAACCCGTCCAACGTCGCTGCTCAGGGGTCGCCGGCCGGCTGGACCGGTGCGCGTGGCGAGCCGACGCGGTTTCTGTTGCTTCGCCACGGTCAGACCGATTTGTCCACGCAGCGCCGCTATTCCGGCCGCGGCAACCCCGGGCTCACCGAGGCCGGTCGCCGGCAGGCCGAACTTGCCGCGCGGTACCTGGCCGACAAGGGCGGCATCGACGCCGTCGTCACCTCGCCGCTGCAGCGGGCCTACGACACCGCGGCGGTGTCGGCCAAAGCCCTCGGCCTCGACGTCGCCGTCGACGACGATTTGATCGAAACCGACTTCGGTGCATGGGAAGGGCTGACCTTCGCCGAGGCGTCCGAACGGGATCCGGAGATCCACCGCCGCTGGCTGCGCGACACCTCGGTGTTGCCGCCAGGAGGGGAGAGTTTCGACGACGTCGCACAACGCGTGCGTCGCGCGCAGAACCGGCTCGTCGCAGATCGCGGCGGGCAGACCGTGCTGGTGGTGTCGCACGTGACGCCGATCAAGACGATGCTGCGCATGGCGCTGGACGCCGGACCGGGCATCCTCTACCGGTTGCATCTCGACCTGGCCTCGTTGTCGATGGCCGAGTTCTATCCCGACGGCGCGGCGGCCGTGCGGCTGGTCAACCAGACGGACTATCTCACCTCAGGCATGTAGATGCAGGCGCTCGCCGTGCGGGCCGAAGATCGTAATGGCCTCGACGGGACCGTCGACAGCGCCGAACCAGTGCGGCGTCCACGTCGAAAACTCCACCGCCTCACCGGGATCGACCGTGAAATCCCGGTCGCCCAGTATCAACCGCAGCCGGCCGGACAGGACGTACATCCAGTCCTGGCCCTCGTGCACGGGAAGTTCGGCGGGCGGGGTCTTGCGCCGCGCGCTGATCCGGATCTTGTACGCGTGCAGGCCACCGGCGGGCTGTCGGGTCAGCGGCCAGTAGGTGATGCCGTGATGAGTGTGGGAGTTGGCCCGAACGCGCGGATCCGGCGCCTCGGGCTCGCGGAGCAGCTCGTCGGTGCTCACCGACAGCGCGGCGGCCAGGCGGGGGAGATGGTCCAGGGCCAGGCGCCGCTTCCCGGATTCGAGCCGGCTCAGCGTCGACACATCGATGTTGGACCTGCGGGCCACCTCTTCCAGCGTCAGCCCGTGCTGATTGCGTAGTTCGCGCAACCTGCGCCGCACCCGGGCATCGACGCTGTCCTCATGGTTTGCCTGCATGGTAAATCAGCTTGGCATTCTGGCAGCCGGTCTGCAAGGTGGTGTCATGGATACGACATGGGAACGAGCCGTTCACTCGAGCCTCGTCGCCGACGAATACGGTCTGGCCGTTCCTGGAGGGAGCCGACATGTCAACGCTTGACGCCAAAGCACATTGGGAGGAGCGCTACGGCGAACGCGACCGGGTCTGGAGTGGACGGGTCAACGCGCGGCTCGCCGAGGTCGCCGCAGGCTTGCCACCGGGCCGGGCGCTGGATCTGGGCTGCGGAGAAGGGGCCGATGCGCTGTGGCTGGCCGAACGGGGTTGGCAGGTGGTGGGTGTCGACATCTCCGACACCGCGCTGCAGCGCGCGGCAGCCGACGCCGAAAAGCGCGGGCTGAGCGATCGGATCGAGTTTCGGCAAGCCGATCTGCCCGGGCAGTTCCCCGACGGCACGTTCGATCTGGTGTCGGCACAGTTCCTGCACTCCACGCTGCCGCTCGATCGCACGCGTGTCTTCCAGCGGGCCGCCGAGGCGATCCGTCCCGGCGGGCTGCTACTGATCGTCGACCACGGCGAGCCGCCGCCGTGGGCGTCGAAGTTGCACCATCACCACGAGTTCCCCAGCGCGGACGAGGTCGTGGCGTCGCTGAATCTGCCTGAGACGCAGTGGGAAAGGGTGCGGGTGGAATCCGCCGAGCGAGAGGCGACCGGGCCCGACGGCCAGGTGGGACACCTGGTCGACAACATCATCGTGCTGCGGCGACGAGCTCCCGGCTCGTGAGGACCAGCGGCGGACCGTCGGTGATCGCGATGGTGTGTTCGCTGTGGGCGGTACGGGATCCGTCTGCCGAGCGCAGGGTCCAGCCGTCCGGGTCGTAGACGATCCGGTCGGTGCCCGCGGCGAACCACGGCTCGAGCGCGAGGGTGAGCCCGGGGCGCAACCTGAGCCCGCGTCCCGGACGGCCGACGTTGGGCACGTGCGGGTCTTCGTGCATGGTGCGGCCGAGCCCATGGCCGCCGAAATCGGTGTTCACCCGGTATCCGTAATCGGCGGCCACCGCGCCGATGGCCGCGGAGATGTCGCCCAGCCGGTTTCCCGGCACTGCCGCCGCGATACCCGCCGAGAGGGCCCCCTCGGTGGCCTCGATGAGGCGTTGGTCTTCGGGTCGCGGGGTTCCGACGATGATGCTGCGGGCGCAGTCGGCGACCCAGCCGTCGATGGACACCGCGATGTCCATGCTGAGCAGATCGCCGTCGGCCAGCACGTAGTCGTGCGGCAGCCCGTGCAGCACAGCGTCGTTGACCGACAGGCAGATCACGTTGCGAAACGGCCCGCGCCCGAACGACGGTGCGTAATCCCAATAACAGGACTCGGCGCCACGTTCGGCGATCAGCTGGCGGGCGCGGGCCTCGAGGTCGAGAAGGTTCACGCCGGGGCGGGCGCGCTCGGTGAGATCGTCGAGCAGTTCGGCCAGGAACGTGCCGGTGACGTCCATCGCCGCGATCTCGCGCGGCGTCTTCAACTCGACCACCAGCCCTGACCTCCTCTGAACAACCAAATCGGTATGAAAATACCAGCCTAGCGCGAATCAGCGGTATTTTCATACCGGGTGGCGGTAGGCTGACCGTATGGTCCGTATTCCCCTGACCGCAGAACAAGTCGCTGCAGGCAAGCGCATCGGCGAGCAGCTACGGCAGGCCCGCGGCGGCCGCACCCTCGCCGAAGTGGCTGAAGCGGCGGCGATTTCGCCGGAGACGTTGCGCAAGATCGAGACCGGCCGGTTGCCGACGCCGGCGTTCGCCACGATCGCGGCGCTGGCGCGCGTGCTTCCCCTGTCGCTCGACGAGCTCGCCGACGTCTATCTCAGCCGCGTCGATCTCCCGCACACCGGATGAGCCGCGGAGGCAGCGGATTTCCGTGTCGAGGACGCGATGTGGCGCGGAAACGGCGCGCAGGCCCTAGTCTCATCGCCGAGATGATCTTGCTTTCGTGTTCTGACAGACGACCGTAGGAGATAGCAAGCCGATGAAGAAACTCCCCGTAGGGACAACGGCGGGACTTGTGGCCGTCGCTCTGAGCCTCGGGCTCGGGGGCTGTGGTTCCAGCACCGACACAGCCTCCACGACAACGACTTCGACGTCGACCGAGACCGCGACGACGGCCGCGCCGGCTCCCCAGGCCGGCGAGGAAGAGACGATCAACGACTACATCGTCAACAACGACATCGCCGAGACGCCGATCAAACCGGGCGAGCCGGGAACCCCCACAGTCGATTTCCCGCTGCCGCCCGACTGGAGCGACTCCGGCGATGCGACGCCGGACTGGGCCTACGGCGCCATCGGCTACAACCACCCCAAAGACCCCAACGATCCGCCCGATATGTACGCGATCGCCTCCAAACTCACCGGCAACGTCGACGCGGAAAAGATCCTCGAGTACGCCCCGCAGCAACTCGAGGAGCTGGCGGATTTCAAGCCGTTGGGAGAACCGAACAGGAGCACGTTGAGCGGCTTTGACGCTGTCGAGTTCGCCGGCACCTACGAGCACGACGGCAAGAGGCGCTTCATCGCCCAGAAGACGGTCGTCGTGCCCGCAGCGGACGGCCTGTTCGTCTATCAGTTGAACGGCGACAGCCTGGAGGACGAACAGAACGTGGTGCTGGATGCCGCCAAGGTGATCGACGAACAGACAACCATCACCCCGCCGTCGTGACAGCCGCACCTTTCCGACATCCACCAACATCGCTTAACCGACGGAGAAGCATCGACATGAGAATCCGAACCATGGTGCCAGGCTTCCTGGTGGCCTCGGTGTGCGGCGCCGCGCTGGTGTCGGCGTCGCTGGTGAACGCGCCAGCGGCGGACGCGCAGTGCACGGCCGGCGAAGTGTGGGACCAGCGCAGCGGAGTGTGCTGGTCGCAGGCGCAGACCAGCCTCGGGGTTTCTGGCCCCGGCGGCTGGTGTAAGCCCGGTCGGCTCGGACTGTGCATTGCGGCGTGGCAGAACTCGCCCGTTCCGGGCGCCGCGCTTCAGCCCGCTCCTCCGGCCGGGCCCGCACCGCGCCAGACCTGGCCCCGCGGCTGACATCCGGTATCAGGGCGTCCACGGCGTGAGCCGCGGCGTCCACGCCGGCACGTTGCTGCGGTACTCCTCGTACTGTTCGCCGTAGGTGCGCACCAGCGTCGGTTCTTCATACCAACGCACGAACGAGGCTGTGGCGACCCATCCGAGCGCCGCGTACAGCACCAACCACAGGCTGTCGAACATCACGGCCTGCCCGAGTATCGCCACGAGCAGCCCGAGGTACATCGGGTTGCGCACGAAGCGGTTGAAGCCCTCGACCACCAGCCGCTCGGTCGGCGCGGCCGGCATCGGTGTGCCGCCGGCCTTGGCGAATTGGACGAAGGCGTGGATCGGCGGAATCAAACCGGCCACGACCAACGTCGCACCGACGATCACCCGCACGGTCGGGCTGGGCCCAGGGATCTCCCAGCGGGTGATCAGCCACGGGCCCAGCCCGACGAACGTCCCGGGGGCGACGACGAAGAACGCCGCCGAACCCAGTGCGGCCGTGCTCCTGCGCATCTAGCCAGTATTGGCGGGGACCTCGGTCCGTTGGGTCAAACGCACGCTGTTGCCCGACGGGTCGCGGAACCCGCAGTCGATGCCGTACGGCATCTGGTGTGGCTCCTCGGTGAACTCGACGCCGCGTGCCTTCATCTTCTCGTAGCTCGCCTGGCAGTCATCGGTGGTGAGGAAGACGGTTCCCGCAAAGCCTTTCGCGGTCAGGTCCAAGACCTGCGCGCGGGTGGCGTCGTCCATCAGCGGTTCCCCTGGCACGGCCATCAGCACGACCGACACGTCATCCTGGCCGGGCGGTCCAACCGTCAGCCAACGGAAGTCGGCTTCGGGCAGCGAAACATCCTCGCGCACTTCCATTCCGACCTTCTCGGTCCAGAACTTCAGCGCGGCATCCTGGTCGTGAACCCAAAGGTGGGCACATGCGATCTTCAACATGGCTTCGACGGTACGGTCAGCCGCCGTCGGGCGTCTTCTCCCCGTGTGCTGTCTTGACGCGGCTGTCCGCGCGCGGCCGGGTGTCCCGTTTGAGGATGCAGTTCGGCACCCGGGCGTGGATCGCGGCCGGCGGCAGGCTGGCCCGGTACGCCGCGGGCGGCAACCCGTACACCCGGGCGAAACTGGTCGTGAACGATCCGACGCTCTGCAACCCGACCATGACGCAGATCTCGGCGACGGAGCGGTCGGTGTAACGCAGCAGCGCCGCGGCGCGCTCCAGCCGTCGGGTCTGCAGGTACGCGCGCGGCGATTCACCGAACGTGCGGGTGAACATGCGGGTGAAGTGCGCGCGCGACAACCCCGCGGCGGCAGCCAGATCGGCCACCGTGATCGGCTCGGCGTAGCGCGCGTCGACCAGATCCTTGGCCCGCATCAGATAGCGGGACGGAGGCAGCCGCGACATGCCGTCAAGTATGAACCCGTTCACATACTGGAGGAATCCGCACGGGGCACAGTACGTTATTCATGCGGATGAGTTGGCCGGGCGGCCGCGGGATCCGGGGCGACCCGGGTTTCGAGGAAAGTCCGGACTTCACAGAGCAGGGTGATTGCTAACGGCAATCCGAGGTGACTCGCGGGAAAGTGCCACAGAAAACAGACCGCCACCATCGCGGTGGTAAGGGTGAAACGGTGCGGTAAGAGCGCACCAGCACTCCGGGTGACCGGAGTGGCTAGGCAAACCCCACCCGAAGCAAGGCCAAGAAGGCCGCAACCTGGTTGCGGCCGCGCAGGCGCCCGAGGGTTGCTCGCCCGAGCCTGCGGGTAGGCCGCTTGAGGCACCCGGTGACGGTGTGTCCAGATGGATGGTCGCCACCTCACCGCCGTGGTCACACGCGGCAGTGAGGGACAGAATCCGGCTTACAGGCCAACTCATCCGCCCCCGGGGTCAGCCCTTGCGTATCGCCTTGTGCAGCTTCTCGAGCGCGTCGTCGAGCTGCGCGCGGGAGCGACGCGCCAGTTCGTCCTCGCGCTGGTACAGCAGCCCGTAGGTGAAGGTGTCCTCGCCGGCGGCGTGGGCGGCTTCGGCCTGCCGGCTGAGATGCTCGCGGCTGACGACGCTGTCCTGGTGCTCGCCCAGCAGGGTCTGGATGGCCTTGGCGCGCTCGGAAACCTTGTCGGCGCTGACGGCGGCCGCGGTGTAGCGAAGACGCTTGGCCCGCTTGCGGATTCGGTGCAGCGCCTCGTTCTTTTCGTCCTCGTCTGCCTCCCCGGCAGCCTTGGCCGCCTTGCGGAGCCGCTTGTGCAACGACGCGATGGTCGTCGTGTCGGGTTCACGCCCCTCCGGCCGCGCCGGCGGTTCGGCGGCCACCAGCCGCTCCAGCCCGTCGAGCAGCCTGAAGTAGCGCGGTGAGCGCATCGCCAGCAGGCAACGGCGCAGACCCGCCGCGTACTGCCGTCGGGCACCGTCCACCAGCCGTTCACGCACCGGCCCGCGCACCAACTCCTTGGGCAGCTCGTCGAGCGCGCGCTCATAGCGTTCGGCCAACACCTCGGCGTCGCGGGCGACACCCAGCACGCCGGCGAGCGCTTTGAGCTCATCGAGAATCCACGCGTTCTCCGCGTCCTCGGCCACCCCGAACGCGTGCTCGGCCGACCGCAACAGGCTGCGGATCTTGCGGGTCGCCACCCGCATCTGGTGTACGGAGTCATCCGCGTCCTCGCGCACCGCGCGGTCCCACACCAGCAGCTGCTCGAACTGCTCGGCCACCGCCTGGTGCAGGGGATCGCGCTCGGCGGTGCCGTCGTCGCCGTCCCCGGCGGCTTCGGGTTGCGCGCCGGCGAGCACCCGCGCCAGCTTCGACCCGTGCCCGGCAGGCACCGCGCCGGCGTCGAGCAGCCGGTTGGCGAGCCGGTCGAGCAGGGCCGGGCCGTCATCCCCGGCGCCTTCCGCGAGTTCGATCTCCCACTCCCGCCAGCGCTGCTCGTCCTCGCCGCCCTGCGCCCAGGCGCGCACGTCGTCGTCGCAGAACTCGGCGATGACGACGCCGTCGGCGTCGTAGAGGTGGTCGACGGTGCGGTTCGTCGTGATCCGCGCGACCGGCGCCAGCGGCCGGTTGCGCACGATCGCCAACACGATGTCGCGCAACTCGGCGGGCACCTCGTCGACGGCGGCGCCCAGCGGCGCGCGCACCTCGGTTCGAGCGCCCGGCCCGGCGGGCAGCTTGAGGTGCCATCCCTCGTCGGGACCACCCGTCCGGCGCCGCAGGGTGACACGCCGGGCCGCGAGATCAAATCCCGGCGTGTCGTAGTACACGGCGTCGAGGACGTACGACGGAGAGCGCTCTACCCGCGCGACCATCGTGAGGCCCTCGAAGGAGGGCGAAACAGTGAATTCCAGCACGTCAAACTTGCGCTCGACCTCGGTGTGACGGGCGGTGTTGGCGGTCACACCGCTCAGCGTGCCATATCCGTGTGACCTGGGCATCGGCGTCCGCGGGCGTACCCGTGACAGCATTCACAGACATGTGGACCTTAGAGCTTGCTTAGCAGTCTTAAAATGTGCTTATGAAGCTTGGGGGATCGATCGGCGATTACCTGGACTCCGAGGGACATATCGTCTGCCCGGAGGGCACCACGCTGACGTCATATCTCCAGAGCAACATCGCCGAACTGGGCGATTCGGTGGCCTTCCGGTTCCTGGACTACCGGGGTGACCCCGACGGCATGCCCGTCGAGCTGAGCTGGAACCGCCTCGGCGCCCGGATGCGTGCGGTCGGGGCCCGGCTTCAGCAGGTCACCTCGCCGCGGGACCGGGTCGCGATCCTTGCGCCCCAGGGTGTCGACTACGTCATCGGCCTGTTCGCGGCGATCGCCGCAGGCAACATCGCCGTGCCGTTGTTCGCCCCCGAACTGCCCGGACACGCCGAACGCCTGCGGGCGGTGATCGGCGACTCCGAACCGTCGGTGGTGCTGACCACCACCGAGGGCGCGCAAGCCGTGCACGAGTCGCTCGAGACGGTTCCCCGCGTCCGCCGGCCCCGCGTCATCGCGGTCGACGCCATGCCCGACAGCGTCGGCGAGTTGTTCCAGCCGTACGAGGCCGCCACCGACGACATCGCCTACCTGCAGTACACGTCCGGCTCCACCCGCACCCCGGCGGGCGTGGAGATCACGCACCGCGCGGTGTGCACCAACGTCGCGCAGATGATCCTTTCGGTCGGCCTGGACCGCAACATCCGCAGCGTCAGCTGGCTCCCGCTGTTTCACGACATGGGCCTGCTGATGGTGATGTTCCCCGCGCTGTGCGGCGGACAGCTCACGCTGATGTCGCCGATGGCGTTCGTCCGTCGGCCGTATCGCTGGATCCGCGAGCTCGCGGCCGAGTCGAAGTACGGCCGCACCTTCGCCGCGGCGCCCAACTTCGCGTTCGACCTCGCCGCGCAGCGCGGCCTGCCGCCCAAGGGCGAGGACCTCGACCTGAGCAACGTCGGCGGGCTGATCAACGGCTCCGAACCGGTCAGCATCGCGTCGATCAAGAACTTCACCGACGCCTTCGGCCCCTACGGTCTGCCGCCGACCACCATCAAGCCGTCCTATGGGATGGCCGAGGCCACCCTTTTCGTCTCCACGATCGACCCCGATGCCCAGCCCAAGGCCGTGTACCTGGACCGCGAGGCACTCGGCGCGGGGCGTGCGGTCGAGGTGGCGCCCGACGCCGAGAACGCGGTGCCGCAGGTGTCGTGTGGCCGGGTGGCCCGCGACCAGTGGGCGGTCATCGTCGACCCGAACACGGGCAGCGAGCTGCCCGACGGGCAGGTGGGCGAGATCTGGCTGCACGGCATCAACATCGGGCGCGGCTACTGGGGCCGCACCGACCAGACCGAATCGGTGTTCCAGAACAAGCTGCAGTCGCGGCTGGAGGCCGACAGCCACGCCGAGGGCGCGCCCCCCGGCGGTTACTGGATGCGCACCGGTGACCTGGGTATGTACCTCGACAACGAGCTCTACATCGTCGGCCGGATCAAGGACATGATCATCGTCGACGGCCGCAACCACTATCCGCAGGACATCGAGGCCACCGCGGCGGGGGTTTCACCCGCGGTACGGGCCGGGTTCGTGGTCGCGTTCGGGGTGCCGAGTGAGGGCGGTGAGCGGTTGGTGATCGTGGCCGAGCGTGCCCCCGGTGCCGGCAAGGCCGATCCGCAGCCGGTGGTCGAGGGCATCCGCGCCGCCGTGTCCCGTCACCACGCGCTGCCGGTCGCCGACGTGAAACTGGTTGCGGCAGGCACCATCCCGCGGACCACCAGCGGCAAGCTGGCCCGCCGCGCATGCCGGGCGGAATACCTGGCCGGCGAGTTGGGACCCGTTGCCGGTTAAGGTCCAGGGGTGAGCGAATACGAGACCATCAAGTTCGAGCAGTCCGGGGCCGTCACCCAGATCACGTTGAACCGGCCCGACGCGGCAAATGGCATGAACGCCACCATGACTCGCGAGCTGGCCCACGCCGCGAAACGCTGCGACACCGACGCCACCAAGGTGGTGGTCCTCACCGGGTCCGGCCGCTTCTTCTGCGCCGGGGGCGACTTGAAGGACTTCGCCTCCGCGCCTGACCGCGGTCAGCACGTCAAGGGCGTCGCCGACGATCTGCACCGCGCGATCTCGAGTTTCGCGCGGATGAACGCCGTGCTGATCACCTCCGTCAACGGCACCGCAGCCGGTGCGGGCTTCTCCGTCGCGGTCACCGGCGACTTGGTGCTGGCCGCGGAGTCCGCGTCGTTCACGATGGCCTACACCCGGGTCGGGCTGAGCCCCGACGGCAGCGCGTCCTACTTTCTGCCGCGGCTGATCGGTGTCACGAAGACCAAGGAACTCATGCTGACCAACCGCACGCTGTCCGCGCAGGAAGCGTCGCAGTGGGGACTGGTCACCGAGGTCGTGGCCGACGCCGAGCTGGCCGACCGGACCGCGCAACTCGCCGACCGGATGGCCGCTACGTCAGCCGGGTCCAACGGAGGGGTCAAGGCGCTTCTGCTCGGCACGTTCAAGAACGGGCTGGAAGAGCAGATGGAGCACGAGAGCCGCCTGATCGCCGAGCGCGCCGGATCGGCCGACGGTCGCGAGGGCGTCGACGCGTTCTTGGCCAAGCGCAAAGCCGAGTTTCGGTAGCGGTAGCGCGAACAGACGCGAAAACCCCCAAAACTCGCCGATTTTGAGGGTTTTCGCGTCTGCTCGGCTGGATCAGAACGAGTGCTCGTCGGCGGGAAACACCCCGCCGGCCACCTCTTCGGCGTATTGCGTTGCAGCACGGTGCAATTCGGCACCGACGTCGCCGAACCGCTTGACGAACTTGGCCGTCTTGCCGCTGGTGAGCCCGGCCATGTCCTGCCAGACCAGCACCTGGGCGTCGCAGTTGGGCCCGGCGCCGATACCGATGGTGGGGATCGTCAGCTTGCCGGTGATCTGGGTGGCCAGTTCGGCGGGCACCATCTCCATGACCACGCAGAACGCACCGGCCTCCTGGACGGCGATCGCGTCGTGGATGGTCTGCTCGGCGGCGTCGCCGCGGCCCTGGACGCGGAATCCGCCCAACCCGTTGACGCTCTGCGGGGTGAACCCGATGTGCGCCATCACCGGGATGCCCGCGGCGCTGATCGTCGCGATCTGGTCGGCGACGCGTTCGCCGCCCTCGAGCTTGACCGCGTGCGCGCCGGTCTCCTTCAGGAACCGGGTGGCCGTCTGCAGGGCGTGGGTGGCGCCGGACTCGTAGCTGCCGAACGGCATGTCGGCGACAACCAGCGCGTGCGGGGCGCCGCGCACCACCCCGCGCACCAGCGGGATGAGCTCGTCGATGGTCACCGGCACGGTGGTGTCATAGCCGTAGACCACGTTGGCCGCCGAATCGCCGACGAGCAGCACCGGGATGCCGGCGTCGTCGAAAATCCGGGCGGTGGAGTAGTCGTAGGCCGTCAACATGGCCCACTTGTGCCCCTCGGCCTTCCACTTCTGAAGGTGATGGACGCGCGTTTTGGTCCGCGGTGCGGAGGCAGCGCCGTAGACGGTCTGCTCAGACATCGTTGTCCCCTATGGGTGGGTCGGGTCGAATCCTCGAGGCCGGAACGGTCCCCGGGTTTCGTCTGACCTCGTCAGTCTGCCACCACGGCCGCGGAAAGTTAAAAGGCGTGTTGAGTGGATTTCCTCACACTCGCCGTCGACCGGCATACCATCGCGGCATGCAGCGGCTCAGCGGACTCGACGCCAGCTTCCTCTACCTCGAGACCACCAAACAGCCCCTGCACGTGTGCTCGATCCTCGAACTCGACACGTCGACCATGCCGGGCGGGTACACGTTCGACCGGTTCCGCGAGGCGTTGAGCGAGCGGATCAAGGCGATGCCGCAGTTCCGCGAGAAGCTGGCCGACAGCCGGTTCAACCTCGATCATCCGGTGTGGGTGGAAGACCCCGATTTCGTCGTCGACCATCATTTGCACCGCATCGGCCTGCCCGGGCCGGGCGGGCCCCGCGAACTCGCCGAGATCTGCGGGCACATCGCGTCTTTGCCGCTGGACCGCAGCCGTCCGCTGTGGGAGAAGTGGGTCATCGAGAACATCGACGGCACCAATCCGTACGAGGGCGGTCGCCTCGTGGTGATGACCAAGGTGCACCACGCCGGGGTGGACGGGGTGACGGGCGCCAGCATGATGTCGCAGCTGTGCAGCACCGAACCCGACGCGCCTCCGCCGGCGCCGGTCGAGGGATCCGGCGACGCCAGCTCGCTCGAGATCGCCGTCAGCGGTGCGCTGCGGTTCGCCACCCGCCCGCTCAAGCTCGTCAACGCGCTGCCGACGACGGTGACCTCGGTCGTGGACACCGTCCGACGCGCGCGCACCGGGCTGACCATGGCGACACCGTTCTCCGCCCCGCAGACCGTCTTCAACGCCAACGTCACCGCGCACCGCAACGTCGCGTTCACCGAGCTCGACCTCGAGGACATCAAGACGGTGAAGAACCGCTTCGGGGTCAAGGTCAACGACGTGGTGATGGCACTGGTCTCCGGGGTGCTGCGCAAGTTTCTGGATGACCGCGGCGCGCTGCCGGACGGCTCGCTGGTCGCGATGGTGCCCGTGTCGGTGCACGACAGGTCCGACCGGCCGGGGCGAAACCAGGTGTCGGGCATGTTCTCCCGGCTGGAGACCCACATCAAGGACCCCGTCGAGCGGCTGAAGTCAATCGCCGAAGCCAATTCGGTTGCCAAACAACATAGTTCGGCGATCGGGGCGACGCTGCTGCAGGACTGGACGCAGTTCGCCGCGCCGGCGGTGTTCGGGGTCGCGATGCGCGTGTACGCCGCGAGCCGGCTCAGCGGCGCCAGGCCGGTGCACAACCTCGTCATCTCCAACGTGCCCGGCCCGCAGGTCCCGCTGTACTACCTGGGTTGCGAAGCCAAGTCGATGTATCCGCTGGGCCCGATCTTCCACGGTTCGGGGTTGAACATCACCGTGATGTCGCTGAACGGAAAACTCGACGTCGGCATCGTGTCGTGCCCGGACCTACTGCCCGATCTGTGGGATATGGCCGACGACTTTCAGGCCGCGCTCGATGAGTTGCTCGCGGCCTCCCGATAACCGCCTCGCCAGCACATATCCGGGGTCATGGCAGCATGTGGTGCCATGAACCTCAAGATCGGGGTCCTCGCGACCGCCACGCTGCTGCTCGTCGCCGGTTGCAGCACGACGGTCGACGGGCGCGCCGTCGTTGCGGTGCCGCGGCCCGGTACCCCGGTGCAGTGGGCGCCGTGCCAACTCGAGGGCGGCGCGGAGGCGCGTGTGCCCGAGGGCGCCGAATGCGGCATGTTGTCGGTGCCGGTCAACTACGACGAGCCTGACGGCGACGTCGCGCGGATCGCGCTGATCCGGTTCAGGGCGACCGGCGAGAAGATCGGTTCGCTGATCATCAACCCCGGCGGACCGGGCGAGTCCGGCGTGGAGGCCGCCGCCAACGTCGTTTCGTCGCTGCCGGAGTCGGTGCGCGAGCGCTTCGACCTCGTCGGGTTCGACCCCCGCGGCGTCGCGAACTCCACCCCGGCGCTGTGGTGCAACTCCGACGCCGACAACGACCGGCTGCGGGCCGACCCGCAGGTCGACTACTCGGAGGAAGGCGTCGCCGAGATCGAGGAGGAGACCAAGGCGTTCGTGCAGCGCTGTGTCGACAAGATGGGCGAGGAGTTCCTGGCCAACATCGGCACCGCCAACGTGGCCAGGGATCTCGATGCGATCCGTGAGGCGGTCGGCGACGAGAAGCTGACCTATCTGGGCTACTCGTACGGCACCCGGATCGGCTCCACCTACGCCGAGAACTACCCGGACAAGGTGCGGGCGATGGTCCTCGACGGCGCCGTCGACCCCAACGCCGACCCGATCGAGGCCAACGTCCGCCAGGCCGCGGCATTCCAGACCGCGTTCAACGACTACGCCGCCGACTGCGCGGCCACCCACCCGGACTGCCCGCTCGGCGACGACCCCGCGAAGGCCAACGACGTCTACCACAGCCTGGTCGACCCGCTGGTGGAGAAGCCGGCGCGGACCAGGGACCCGCGTGGCTTGAGCTACTCCGACGCGATCGTGGGCACGATCCTGCCGCTGTATTCGCCGAACCTGTGGCGTCATCTGACCCAGGCGCTCAGTGAACTCAAAGACGGTACCGGCGACACCATGCTGGCGCTGGCGGACCTCTACATGGGCCGCGACCAGAACGGCCACTACAACAACTCGACCGACGCCCGGGTGGCCGTCAACTGCGTCGACAAACCCGCGGTGACCGACCGGGCGAAGGTCGCCGAGGAGGACCGCCGGGTCCGCGAAGCGGCGCCGTTCTTGAGCTACGGCGAGTTCACCGGCCACGCACCGCTGAACACCTGCGCGTTCTGGCCGGTGCCGCCGACGAGCGAACCCCACGAGATCGAGGTCAGCGGGCTGCCGCCGGTGCTGGTGGTGTCCACGACCAATGACCCGGCCACGCCGTATGAGGCGGGCGAGGAGTTGGCCCAACAACTCGGCGGCACCCTGCTCACCTACGAGGGCACCCAGCACACCGTCGTGTTTCAGGGCAACCAGTGCATCGACGACATCGCGTCGCGCTACCTGATCGACCTGACCGTGCCACCGCCGGACACCCGCTGCAGCTGATCTGCGGCGCACCGCCAGATCACATCCCGGTCACCGTTGGATCGCGGCCGCGATCGCTGTCCCCCCGGCATGCCACGATTGCTGCCATGTGGCGGGCGGGTCGGCTGGTGTACATCGTCTTGCTGGCGATGACGCTTGCCGTGCCGACGGCGCTTCCGAACGCGTCGGCCGCACCCGACGGGCAGTCCGTCGCGCTCTACGGGCAGCCACCGGCGTGGGGTGGTTGCCAACAGTGGATCGCCGACACCAGCAAGATCCCCACCGCAGAGTGCGCCACCGTCGCGGTACCCGTCGACTGGAATGACGCCGCCAATCCTCAAGCCGCACATGCCCACTTGGCGGTGATCCGGGTGCCCGCCACCGGCGACCGGATCGGGGTGCTGATGGTGAACCCCGGCGGCCCTGGTGCGTCGGCGGTCAAGACCGTCGCGGGGATGGGCGCAGCGCTGGCCGACACCGAGATCGGTCGTCGCTTCGATCTGGTCGGCTTCGACCCGCGCGGTGTCGGGTTCTCCACCCCGGAACTGCGCTGCCGCACCGACGCGGAGTTCGACGCCTACCGTCGCGAACCGATGGTCGATTACAGCCCGGCCGGGGTCGCACGCATCGAGCAGCTGTACGCGCAGCTCGCCCGGAGTTGCGTCGACAGAATGGGCGCCGAGTTCCTGGCCAACATCGGCACCGCGTCGGCGGTACGCGACATGGACGTGGTACGCGCCGCGCTCGGTGAGAACCAGATCAACTACCTGGGCTTCTCCTACGGCACCCAACTCGGCGCGGCCTACGCCGAACACTTCGGCGAGCGGGTGCGGGCGATGGTGCTCGACGGTGCCATCGACCCCGGACTGGATCCGATCGCCGCCAGGATCCGCCAAATGGTGGGCTTCCAAAGGGCTTTCGAGGAATACGCGACAGACTGCGCGTCGTCCCCGGACTGCCCGCTGGGCACCGATCCGGCGCAGTTCGTCGCCCGCTACCGCCAGCTGGTGGACCCGTTGGTGCAGCGGCCCGCCTACACCTCCGATCCGCGTGGGCTGAGCTACGCCGACGCCATCACCGGGACGGTCAACGCGCTCTACTCCCAGCGCTACTGGAAGTACCTCACCAGCGGGCTGCTCGGCCTGCAGCGCGGCACCGACGCCGGCGATCTGCTGCTGTTGGCCGACGACTACCAGCGTCGCGACGAGTCCGGGCACTACACCAACCAGCAGGACGCGTTTCTGGCCATCCGCTGCGTCGACGCGCCGTATCCGGCCGACACCGCGTCGTGGGTGGCGGTGGACGCGCAGGTCCGCCAGGTGGCGCCGTTCATCGCCTACGGCGGCTTCACCGGGCTCGCCCCGCGTGACCTGTGTGCGATGTGGCCGGTGCCGCCGACGTCGTCACCAGGCCCCGCATCGTCACCCGGACCGGGCAAGGTCCTGGTGGTGTCGACCACCGGCGATCCGGCCACGCCCCACCAAGCCGGTGTCGACCTGGCCCGTCAGATGCAGGCCTCGCTGATCACCTTCGAGGGCCGCCAGCACACCGTCGTCTTCAACGGCGACGCCTGCGTGGACACCGCGGTGGTGAACTTCATGGTCGATCTGACCGTGCCGCCCGACGGCCTGCGGTGCTGATCGTCACCGGTCGCAGCCGCCGTGTAACACCGATTTAACAGCCCGGACCTACGCTGCGGACATGGATCGGCAGAAGGAATTCGTGCTGCGCACGCTGGAAGAACGCGACATCCACTTCGTCCGGCTGTGGTTCACCGATGTGCTCGGATACCTCAAGTCGGTCGCGATCGCGCCCGCCGAGCTCGAGGGGGCGTTCGAGGAGGGGATCGGCTTCGACGGTTCGGCGATCGAGGGTTTCGCCCGCGTCTCGGAGGCCGACATGATCGCCAGGCCCGATCCGTCCACCTTCCAGGTGCTGCCGTGGATGTCCAGCGGGGGCGGGCACCATTCGGCGCGGATGTTCTGCGACATCACCATGCCCGACGGCTCACCGTCATGGGCGGACTCGCGTCACGTGCTGCGCCGGCAGCTGTCCAAGGCCGGCGACCTGGGGTTCTCCTGCTACGTGCATCCGGAGATCGAGTTCTTTCTGCTCAAGCCCGGCGAGAATGACGGAACCCCGCCGGTGCCCGCCGACAACGGCGGCTACTTCGATCAGGCCGTGCACGACGCCGCCCCCAACTTTCGCCGCCACGCCATCGATGCGCTCGAACAGATGGGCATCTCCGTGGAGTTCAGCCACCACGAGGGCGCGCCGGGCCAGCAGGAGATCGACCTGCGTTACGCCGACGCGCTGTCGATGGCCGACAACGTCATGACGTTCCGCTACGTGGTCAAGGAGGTGGCGCTCGGCGAGGGCGTGCGCGCCACCTTCATGCCCAAGCCGTTCGCCGAACACCCCGGATCGGCGATGCACACCCACATGAGCCTGTTCGAGGGCGAGGTCAACGCGTTCCACAGCCCGGAAGACCCGCTGCAACTGTCCAAGGTCGCCAAGTCGTTCATCGCGGGCATCCTCGAGCACGCCAACGAGATCAGCGCGGTCACCAACCAGTGGGTGAACTCCTACAAGCGGCTGATACACGGCGGGGAGGCGCCGACCGCGGCGTCGTGGGGCGCGGCCAACCGCTCGGCGCTGGTGCGGGTGCCGATGTACACGCCGCGCAAGGCGTCGTCGCGGCGCGTCGAAGTGCGCAGCCCCGACTCGGCCTGCAACCCGTACCTGACCTTCGCGGTGCTGCTGGCCGCGGGCCTGCGCGGCATCGAGAAGGACTACGTGCTGGGCCCGGAGGCCGAGGACAACGTCTGGAACCTCACCCCCGAGGAACGCAACGCCATGGGCTACAAGGAGCTGCCGTCGAGCCTGGGCATGGCGCTGACCGAAATGGAGAACTCCGAACTGGTCGCGGAAGCGTTGGGCGAGCACGTCTTCGACTACTTCCTGCGCAACAAGTACGCCGAGTGGGAGAACTACCGCAGCCACGTCACGCCGTACGAGCTGAAGTCGTACTTGTCGCTGTAGCCGCGGGCCCTTGCGCTACCGTCCAGATGTGGCCAAACCTGCGACGCAGCGTCCGAAGCTGCCCAGCGTAGGCCGGCTGGGACTGGTCGAACCGTCCGCGCCCGCCGATCTGGATCGGCTCGGCTGGAACACCGACGACCACACCGATCTGCTGTGGTCGCTGTCGCGCGCGCCCGACGCCGACACGGCGCTGAAGGCAGTGGTGCGGCTGGCCGACGCGGTCGGGGCCGACTGGGCCGAGCTCAACGAGCAGTTGATGACCGACCGCCCGCTGCGCGGCCGGCTGTTCAGCATCCTCGGGTCGTCGCTGGCGCTGGCCGACCACCTGATCGCTCACCCGGACTCCTGGCGTCTGCTGTCCGGCGAGGTGGCCTTGCCGACGGCCGAGGAACTGAAGGACATGTTCGGGTCGCTGGCCGGGGAATTCACCGCCGCAAACGCTGCGCTGCAGCCGTTGCGCACGCTGTACCGCGACCGGCTGATGGTGCTGGCCGGACTGGACCTGGCCTCCACCGTGGAGAACGAACCCGTTCTACCGTTCAAGACGGTCGCGGCGCACCTGTCGGATCTGGCGGACGCCGCGCTGACCGCCGCGTTGACGGTGGCGATCACCTCGATAGGGCTGAAGCCCGAAGAGGCCCCGCGGCTCGCGATGATCGCGATGGGCAAATGCGGTGCGCGAGAACTCAACTACGTCAGCGACGTCGACGTGATCTTTGTGGCCGCCAACGACGAAACCGATCTGGCACTGGCGACCCGGGTGGCCGGCGAGATGATGCGGTTCGCCGCCGACGCCTTCTTCGAGGTCGATGCCGCGTTGCGGCCGGAGGGAAAACGCGGTCAGCTGGTGCGCACCTTGGATTCCCACATCGCCTACTACCAGCGGTGGGCCAAGACGTGGGAGTTCCAGGCGCTGATGAAGGCCAGACCCGCCGCGGGCGACGCCGAACTGGGGCAGGCCTACGTCGACGCGCTGATGCCGATGGTGTGGACCGCCTGCGAGCGTGAGGATTTCGTGTCCGAGGTGCAGGCCATGCGCCGGCGCGTCGAGGAACTCGTGCCCGCCGGGGTGCGCAGCCGTGAGATCAAGCTCGGCACCGGCGGCCTGCGCGACGTCGAGTTCGCGGTGCAGCTGCTGCAATTGGTGCACGGCCGCAACGACGAGTCGCTGCGGGTGGCCTCCACGGTCGACGCGCTGGCGGCGCTCGGGGCGGCCGGATACGTCGGTCGTGACGACGCTGCCAACCTCACCGCCTCATACGAGTTCCTGCGGCTGCTCGAGCACCGGCTGCAGCTGCAGCGGCTCAAGCGCACCCACATGCTTCCCGACGAGGACGACGACGAGGCGCTGCGCTGGCTGGCGCGGGCCGCGCATATCCGCCCCGACGGCACCCACGACGCCCTGGGGGTGCTGCGCGAAGAACTCAAGCGTCAAAGCATGCGGGTGTCACGCCTGCACGCCAAGCTGTTCTACCAACCGCTGCTGGAGTCAGTCGGTCAAGCCGCGCTTGGAATCTCGGTAGGGATGACGCAGGAGGCCGCCGAACGGCAGCTGGCAGCGCTCGGCTACGAAGGTCCGCAGAGCGCGTTGACGCACCTGGCGGCGCTGACCGCGGGCAGCGTCAGACGCAGCCGGGTGCAGCGGGTGCTGCTGCCGACGCTGCTGGACTGGTTGTCCGACACGCCGGATCCCGACGGCGGGCTGCTGGCCTACCGACGCATCAGCGAGGCGCTCGTCGAGCACCGGTGGTATCTGTCGACGCTGCGCGACGAGGGTGCGGTGGCCAAACGGCTGATGACGGTGTTGGGCACGTCGGCCTACATCCCCGAACTCCTGATGCGCGCACCCGAGGTGATCCAGCTCTACGCCGACGGACCCGACGGCCCCAAGCTGTGCGACGTCGATCCCGACGGGGTGGCCCGCGCGCTGATCGCCTCCGCCGGAAGGCATCCCGAGCCGGAGCGGGCCATCGCCGCCGCACGCACTCTGCGCCGCCGCGAGCTGGCCAGGATCGCGTCCGCGGACCTGCTCGGCATGCTCGAGGTGACCGATGTCTGTGCGGCGTTGACGTCGGTGTGGGTGGCGGTGCTGCAGGCCGCGCTGGAATCGGTGATCCGCGCCAACACCGGCGAGGACGCGGTTCCCGCCCGCATCGCGGTGATCGGGATGGGCAGGTTGGGCGGCGCCGAGCTGGGCTACGGCTCGGACGCCGACGTGATGTTCGTGTGCGAACCCGACGAAGGGGTCGACGAGTCGGTCGCCGTTCGCTGGGCGACGACGGTCGCCGAGCAGGTGGGCACGTTGCTCGGTGCGCCCAGCCCCGACCCGCCGCTGGAGATAGACGCGACGTTGCGGCCCGAGGGCCGCAACGGGCCGCTGGTGCGCACGCTGGCGTCGTATGAGGCGTACTACACGCAGTGGGTGCAGCCGTGGGAGGTCCAGGCGCTGCTGCGGGCCCATCGGGTCGCCGGCGATCTCGACCTGGGGGAGCGGTTCCTGTTGATGGTGGACAAGATCCGGTATCGGCCCGGCGGCATGTCGGCCGAGGGTATCCGCGAGATCCGGCGGATCAAGGCGCGGGTGGACGCCGAGCGGCTGCCGCGCGGCGCGGACCCCAACACGCATACGAAGCTGGGACGCGGCGGGCTGGCCGACATCGAATGGACCGTGCAGCTTCTGCAGCTGCGGCACGCTCACGAGGTGGCGGCGCTGCACACCACGTCGACGCTGGAGGCGCTCGACGCGATCGCCGCGGCCGAGCTGATCGCCGAGGGTGATGTGGAGTTGCTGCGGCAGGCGTGGTTGACCGCCACCGCCGCCCGCAACGCGCTGGTGCTGGTGCGTGGTAAACCGACCGACCAGCTGCCGGGCCCCGGTCGGCAACTCAACGCCGTCGCGGTGGCCGCAGGGTGGGAGAGTGGCGACGGCGGCGAGTTCCTCGACAACTACCTGAGGGTGACCCGTCGGGCAAAAGCGGTGGTACGAAAGGTCTTTGATGGATAGACAGCGCCAATGAGCATGGATTTCGGCTATGACATCGTCACGGCGGACGAGTATGAGCGTCAGCGGTTGCTGTACGGGCCGCTGACCGAGTCGCTGCACAGGCTCATCGCGGCGGCTCTGCACACCGACGTGGACGAGGACACCGTGCGCGAGGCGCAAGCGTCCATCGACGCGGTCACCGAGGTGCTCGAACGCGAACAGCGCACCGCCACCGGCAATCCACGAGGCGACAGGGCCCGAAGGCGCGAAAACCTATGCGCGGGGCTACCTCAGCGACGCCGACGGCGCCACCGTGGAGGCCGAAGGCGTGTTCATCGTGCCGGCGTGGGCAAGGGATGCGGGCTGACGTGGCTCTGAAGTTCTATGTCAGCACCGCCTTTCTCGACACCGGTGAGGCCGTGGAAGTCGCCAAGGCCGCAGATGATCTCGGCTATGACGGGATCGGCATCCCCGACCACGTGGTGAACCTCGAGACACTGGCGACGCCGTATCCCTACACCAAGGACGGCAAACGCCGCTGGGAGGCGTTCACCGACTGGCCCGATCCGTGGGTGATGATCGGCGCGATCGCTCTGGCGACCACCCGGCTGAGGTTCGTCACCACGGTGTATCTGCCCGCGATGCGTGATCCATACTCGGCGGCGAAATCCATTGGCACCGCCGCATACCTGGCCGGAGGGCGGCTCGAACTCGGCATCGGGGTCGGCTGGTGCAAAGAAGAGTTCACGTTGATGGGCCAGCGGTTCGACCGCCGTGGTAAGCGCACCGACGAGATGCTCGAGTTGATGAAGGAACTGTGGCGGCCCGGCTGGACGGAGTTCGACGGCGAGTTCTATCAGACCCCGCGGCTGGAGATGGAACCCACCCCGCCGCACATTCCCATCTATGTCGGCGGGTTGTCTGACATCGCGTTGCGCCGCGCCGCGCGCCACGACGGGTGGATCGGCGATCTGATCACCACCGAGCGCGCGCTCGAACGTGTCGAGCGGTTGAGGCAACTGCGCGCCGAAAGCGGGTTGTCGATGGACGATTTCACCGTGCTCACCCCGCTGACCGACGCGTTCACCCCCGAGCATTACGACCGCGCACAGGCCGGCGGCATCACCGGGATCATCACGATGCCGTGGATGTTCTACAGCGGGCCGCAGGCGTCGCTGGCCGAGAAGATCGACGGAATGCGTAAGTTCCGCAAGGATATGGCGCTGGATTAACGGCGGCGGAACCTGCTCAGCAGGCCGCCGCGCGCCGGCGGCGCCGCGGTGGTGGTCGCGGCGCCGACGGGCCGGCGCCTACCGTCGACGGAATAGACACCGGGGCCGATGGCGGCCAACAACAGGAACCCGATGCAGAACAGCACCGCCGGCTCGCCGCCGTTGGCCATCGGCCAGAAGCTCGGCGGCTCGCCCTCCAGCGGCGGCCAGTGCTGCCAGAAGTACGCCACGGCCATCTCACCGGAGGCGATGACCGCCGCGACGCGGGTGAACAGTCCGACGGTGATCAGAAGACCGGCGACCAGTTCGATCACCCCCGCCCACCACATCGGCCAGCTACCGACCGGCACCGAGGAGCCCAGCGGCCAGCCGAACAACTTTGCCGAGCCGTGGACGGCGAACAGCAGACCGAAGAAGACGCGGAAGGCGAGCAACGCCGCGGGGGAGTAGGAGTTCAGGCGATTGTTCAGGGTCGTCATTGACAGACCCTAACGCCGATTCGGGCCGGGCGCGTCGAAGTCGCCCGGCCCGAATCGGTCAGTTGTGGTTACACGTCGTAGTACAGCGCGATCTCATACGGGTGCGGCCGGACCTGCACCGGCAGGATCTCGTTCTCCCGCTTGTAGGCGATCCAGGTCTCGATCAGATCCTCGGTGAAAACCCCGCCCTCGGTGAGGTATTCGTGATCCTCCTCGAGCCGGTCGATGACCGCCGACAGCGAGGTCGGCGCCTGCGGGATGTTGGCGGCCTCGTCGGGCGGCAACTCGTAGAGATCCTTGTCGACGGGTGCCAACGGCTCCATCTTCTTCTTGATGCCGTCCAGGCCGGCCATCAGCATCGCCGCGAACGCCAGGTACGGGTTGCCCGAACTGTCCGGGCAGCGGAACTCCAGGCGCTTGGCCTTCGGGTTGTTGCCGGTGATCGGGATGCGCACGCATGCGCTGCGGTTCCGCTGGCTGTACACCAGGTTGATCGGCGCCTCGTAGCCGGGCACCAGCCGCTTGTAGGAGTTCACCGTCGGGTTGGTGAACGCCAGCAGTGACGGCGCGTGGTGCAGGATGCCGCCGATGTAGTGGCGCGCGGTGTCGGACAGGCCCGCGTAGCCCGACTCGTCGTGGAACAGCGGCTGACCGTCCTTCCACAGCGACTGGTGTGCGTGCATACCGGAGCCGTTGTCGCCGAACAGCGGCTTGGGCATGAACGTCACAGTCTTGCCGGCCTGCCATGCGGTGTTCTTGATGATGTACTTGAACAGCAGCAGGTCATCGGCCGCGTGCAGCATCGTGTTGAACTTGTAGTTGATCTCGGCCTGACCGGCGGTGCCGACCTCGTGGTGACCGCGCTCCAGGACGAAGCCGGCGTTCTGCAGGTTGGTGCACATCTGGTCGCGCAGGTCGACGAAGTGGTCATACGGCGCGACGGGGAAGTAGCCGCCCTTGGGGCGGACCTTGTAGCCGCGGTTGACGCTGCCATCGGACTCGACCGCCTCGCCGGTGTTCCACCACCCAGCCTCCGAGTCGATCTCGTAGAACGTGCTGTTCATCTGCGAGTCGAACGACACCGAGTCGAAGATGTAGAACTCGGCTTCGGCGCCGAAGTAGGCGGTGTCCGCGATGCCGGTGCTGGCCAGGTAGTTCTCCGCCTTGCGGGCCACGTTGCGCGGGTCACGCGAGTACGCCTCACGGGTGAACGGATCGTGCACGAAGAAGTTGACGTTCAGCGTCTTGGCGGCGCGGAACGGGTCGATGCGTGCGGTCTCGGGATCCGGCAGCAGCATCATGTCGGATTCGTGGATCGACTGGAATCCCCGCACCGACGAGCCGTCGAAGGCCAGGCCATCTTCGAAGACATCCTGCGTGAAGGCCGTAGCCGGGATCGAGAAGTGTTGAACGACGCCGGGCAGATCGCAGAACCGAATGTCGACGTACTCTACGTCTTCGTCCTTGATCAGCTTGAGAATGTCGTCGGCGGTCTTTTCTGCCACTGAGTTCTCTCCTTATATTTCGTAACCCGCGCGTTGACGCTAAGGACACGATGTTGCACGGTCGTCAACCGTATGTTGCGCCGAAGTTACGCAATGTCGCCTCGGTGGCTGGATGCTGGCGGCCGATGGCCCTGGACGGGTCCACACATATCCTGTCACCATGGCCCGCGCAATGGGGTCCTGGTTGTCGGGACCGAGCAGTGACCTGGGACCCAGCGACTACCCGGGACAGCGTCTCGGCTTGCCCGAGACCGGCCCGGGCTCGATCGCCCGGTTCGGCAGGCGCATCGCCGCACTGCTGATCGACTGGTTCATCGCCTACGGGCTGGTGGGGCTGGTCGTCGGGGTCGGGCTGGTCAGCCGGGACGATTTTCTGTACACGCCGATGGGGTCGACCTCGATCGCGCTGGTCTGGCTGCTGCTGGGCATCATCTCGGTGCGGCTGTACGGCTTCACCCCCGGCCAGTTCGCGCTCGGGTTGCGCGTGGCCTCGATCGACAACCGTATGCATGTCGGCCTCGGCCGGGCCACGGTGCGCGGGCTGCTGGTGTTCTTCATCGTGCCCGCGTTGTTCACCGACGGCGACCTGCGCGGTTACCAGGACCGCTTCACCAACACCGCCGTCGTGCGCCGCACCTGACGTCCGGGCCGCGGCCCGGCCGGTTCCGTCGAACCTGAGCTTGTGCTCACAAAACCGGCGATTTTGCGAACACAAGCTCAGTTTCGGCGAAGAAGGCGAGAGGGTCAGCGACGCCGGACGGTGCGCTGCACGCCGCGCATCTTGGCCTGGGCCGGCAGCGGGCCCTTCGGCATGGCGGCGGGCCCGGCCTTGGTGCCCAGCGCGGCCAACCGGGACTCCAGCGAGTCCATCTGCTTGACGGTGATGTTGGCGGGCAGCTTGTTGAGGTGCCGTTCGAGCTTGGCCAGCGGCACCTCGCCCTCGCCCTTGCCGATGATGATGTCGTAGATCGGCACGTCGCCGATGATCCGGGCGGTGCGCTTCTTCTCCTGGGCGAGCAGCGGCTTGACGCGGGTGGGGGAGCCCTCGCCGACGAAGATGACGCCGGGTCGCCCGATCACCCGGTGCACCGCGTCGAAGTGACCGGTGGCCGCGACGCCCGGTGTGACGCGCCACTTGCCGCGCATGTTCTCCAGCGCCCATGCCGCCGCCCCGGTCTGTCCTTCGGCCTTTCGGTAGACCGACTTCTGGGCGCGCCTGCCGAAGATGATGAACGCCACCAGCGCGCCGAGCACGATGCCGAGCGGAATCATCATGTAGGTGCTGAACCCGCCGGATATCAGGCCCAGCGCCACCGAGGCGCCCACGATCAGCACGAACGCGCCGATCATGTAGGGCAGCAGCCGCTTGTCCTCTTTGCGCTGGATCTGGAACGCCTGCCACAGCTGCGTGCGGCGCTGCTTGGACGCCGCTTTTCGGGCCGCCTTCGCCTCGGCCTTCGCGGCCTTGACCTCAGCGGGAGTGCGCTTCTTCGCCATTCACTCAGGATACGGACGCGGATTTGGCCTGGGCATACAGCCGCCCCGCCCGATACGACGAGCGCACTAGCGGCCCGGACAGCACCCCGGCGAACCCGAGGTCTGTGGCGAACCGCTCGTGCTCGACGAACTCATCCGGGTGCACCCAGCGTTCCACCGGGTGATGGCGCACCGAGGGCCGCAGGTACTGGGTGATGGTGACGATGTCGCAGCCTGCGTCGCGCAGATCGGTCAGCGCGGCGCGCACCTCCTCGGGCGTCTCGCCCATCCCGAGGATGAGGTTGGACTTGGTCACCAGCCCGTACGCGCGGGCCGCCGTCAGCACCTGCAGGCTGCGGTCATAACGGAATGCGGGCCGGATCCGTTTGAAGATCCGCGGCACCGTTTCGATGTTGTGCGCCAACACTTCCGGACGCGACTCGAAGACCTGCTCGAGCAGCGGGGCGGAACCGTTGAAGTCAGGGATCAGCAACTCGACGCCGGTGTCGGGGTTGAGCTCCTTGATCGCGCGCACCGTCTCGGCGTACAGCCATGCGCCGCCGTCGGGCAGGTCGTCGCGGGCCACCCCGGTGACCGTCGAGTAGCGCAGCCCCATCGTGTGCACGCTCTCGGCGACGCGGCGCGGCTCGTCGCGGTCGAGTTCGGCCGGCTTGCCGGTGTCGATCTGGCAGAAGTCGCACCGTCGGGTGCACTGCTCGCCGCCGATGAGGAAGGTGGCCTCGCGGTCCTCCCAGCACTCGAAGATGTTCGGGCAGCCGGCTTCCTCGCAGACGGTGTGCAGACCCTCGCGGCGCACCAGGGACTTCAGCTCCTGGTATTCCGGGCCCATCTTGGCGCGGGTCTTGATCCACGGCGGCTTGCGCTCGATGGGCGTCTCGGCGTTGCGCACCTCGAGGCGCAGGAGCTTGCGGCCCTCCGGGGATACGGTCACGTCGTCAATGCTACTGACAGGCGCCCGTCGAGGGCGTCGCAGACGGCCTCGGCCACGGGTCCGATCACCTCGTCGACGCCGACGCGTCGGCCCAGTTCGGCGCTGAGCGAGGTGACCCCGGCGTCGGAGATGCCGCACGGCACGATCGCGGAGAAGGCGTCCAGGTCGCAGTCGCAGTTCAGCGCGAAGCCGTGCAGCGTGGTCGCCCGCGACACCCGGATGCCGACCGCGGCGACCTTGCGGGCCGGCCGCGCCCCATCGGCAGGCACCCACACCCCGGAGCGGCCGTCGACCCGGCCCGTCGCCAGCCCGAGGTCGGCGCACACCTTGATCAGCGACTCCTCAAGGCGGCGAACGAAATTCACCACATCGATCGGTTCGGCGAGCCCGACGATGGGGTAGCCCACCAGCTGTCCCGGCCCGTGCCAGGTGATCTTGCCGCCCCGGTCGGTGTCGATCACCGGGATGTCGTCGACGGGACGCTCCTCGGGCTGGGTGCGCCGGCCCGCGGTGTACACCGACGGATGCTCGAGCAGCAGCAGTGTGTCCGGTCCGCCGGCGATGCGGGCCTCGGCGAGCTCGCGCTGCAGCTGCCAGGCGGTGCGGTAGTCAAGGCTGCCCAATCGGCGCACGTCAACCGGCGTGGACACCGACCGGATCGAGCTTGCCGCCATGCGTTTGAATCTAGTTGCCCTTGGGGCCGATGGCGAACGCCAGTGCCTCGCCGATGGTGTTGTGGTGGAACTGGAAACCCGCGTTCTCCAGCGCCGCGGGGATGGCGCGCTGACCGCACAGCAGCCCCTCGTCGGCGAACTCGCCGAGCAGGGCGCGGGCCGCGAAGCCGGGCACCATCAGCGGGGTCGGCCGGTTGAGCGCCCTGCCCAGCGCCGCGGTGAACTCGGCGTTCGTGACGGGTGCGGGCCCCGTCACGTTGATCGGGCCGGAGAGTTGGCGGTTGTTGATCGCGAACATCAGCGCCCGGACCTCGTCCTCGATGCTGATCCACGGCATGTACTGGCGGCCGTCGCCCAGCCGGGCCCCCAGCCCCAGCGAGAACAACGGCTTCAACTGGCCCAGGATCCCGCCGGACGGCGCGAGCACCAGCCCCGAGCGCGCCAGCACCACCCGCGCCCCCGACTCTGCAGCAGGCTCGGTCGCCGCCTCCCAGTCCCGGCACAGCTGCGCGAGGAACCCGGTGCCGGAGGGGGCGGATTCGTCGGTGATGCGGCTGCCGGTGTCGCCGTAGTAGCCGACCGCGCTGGCGTTGATCAGCGTCGGCACCCCGGCCGCGGCCACCCGGGCGGCCAGCACCTCGGTCGGCCCGATGCGGCTGTCGCGCAGGCTCTGTTTGAACGCTCCCGACCAGCGCTTGGCGCCGAGGCTGACACCGCACAGGTTCACCACGGCGTCCACGCCCGCCAGCGCGCCGGGATCGAACTCACCGGTGTCGGGGTTCCAGAACACCTCGTCGGCGTTCGACGGGGCCCGGCGCACGATCCGCACCACCCGGTGGTCGGTGGCGCGCAGTGCGTACACCAGCGCCGTGCCGATCAGGCCGGACGACCCCGCGATTGCGATGACGGCTTCGGACACGACAGGCGAAAGCCCTTCTCTACAGGCCCAGGTCGGCCTCGAAGGCAGCCTCTTCGAGCCGGCGCTTGATGGTGGTCAGGAACCGGCCGGCGTCGGCGCCGTCGATCAACCGGTGGTCGTAGGTCAGCGGCAGGTAGCACACCGACCGGATGCCGATCGACTCGTTGCCGAACTCGTCGGTGATCACCCGCGGCCGTTTGACGATCGCTCCGGTACCCAGCATCGCCGCTTGCGGCGGCACCAGGATCGGGGTGTCGAACAGCGCGCCCTGGCTGCCGATGTTGGTGATGGTGAACGTGCCGCCGGACAACTCGTCGGGTTTGAGATCGGCCGACCTGGCGCGCGCGGCGATGTCGGCGATCGCGCGGGCCAGCCCGGCCAGCGACAGGTCGCCCGCGTTCTTGATCACCGGGGACAGCAGGCCCTGCTCGGTGTCGACCGCGATGCCGAGGTGCTCGGCGTCGTAGTAGGTGATCTCCTTGGTTTCCTCGTTGTAGCTGGCGTTGACGTTCGGGTGCGCCTTGAGCGCGTCGACCACCGCGACCGCGATGAACGGCAGGTACGTCAGGTTGACGCCTTCCCGTTCGGCGAAGCTGGCCTTCGCACGTGCCCGCAGCGCCACGATCTTGGTCATGTCAACCTCGTGGGTCTGCGTCAATTGCGCTGTGGCCTGCAGGGATTCGCGTGTCTTCTTGGCGGTGAGCTGCCGGATGCGGCTGGCCTTCTGCGTGGTGCCGCGTAGATGCGCCAAGGCCGGCGCCGGCGTAGGCTCTGATTTGGCGGGCGCCGCCGCCGAGGGCTGCGGAGCCGCTTCGGCCGCCGGGGCCTTCTTGGCTTCGGCCGCCGCGAGCACATCCTGCTTGCGGATGCGCCCGCCGACACCGGTGCCCTTCACCGTGGTGAGGTCGATGTCGTTCTCGGCGGCCAGTTTTCGCACCAGCGGGGTGACGTAGGGCGCCGAATCGCCGGTGGGTTGCGACTTGGGTTGCGGCTTGGGTTCGGGTTTCGGCTCGGGCTTGGGTTCGGCCTTCGGCTCGGGCTTGGGCTCGGGCTCGGGTTCCGGCTCCGGCTCGGGCTCCGGTTCGGGTTCGGGTTCGGGCTTCGATTCGGGTTCGGCCGCGGGAGCCGCACCGGCCGGACCGACCTTGGCCAGCTCGCCGCCGACCTCTACGGTGTCGTCCTCTTCGGCGGTGATCGACAGCAGCGTGCCCGCCACCGGCGAGGGAATCTCGGTGTCGACCTTGTCGGTGGAGACCTCGAGCAGCGGCTCGTCGACCTCGACGGTGTCGCCGACCTTCTTCAGCCATCGGGTCACGGTGCCCTCGGTCACCGACTCGCCGAGTTCGGGCATCAACACCGGCGTCGCTTCGCCGCCGCCGTCGCCGCTCCGCGCAGGTGGCGCCGGAGTCTCGGCCGGCTCCTCCTGCTCTTCGGCGGCGGGTTCGGGCTGCGCTGCCGGCTCTTCGGCCGGCTTCTCTTCCTCGGCGGGCTGGTCCTGTTCCTCGCCGCCACCGTCGCCGCCGTCCTCGTCGGCGTCACCGATCACGGCCAACTCGCCACCCACCTCGACGGTGTCGTCCTCCTGGGCGATGATCTTCTTCACCACACCCGAAGCGGGAGAAGGGATCTCGGTGTCAACCTTGTCGGTGGACACCTCGAGCAGCGGCTCATCCTGTTCGACCGTGTCGCCCTCTTGCTTGAGCCAACGGGTGACAGTCCCTTCGGTGACGCTTTCACCGAGTGCGGGCATCTGAACGGAGATGGCCATGTATCGACTCCCTCGCTCCCTCGAACGGTCGGTCTCTTGCCGGGTCGATCGTCGCAACCCATCCTTTCACGTCTACCCATCTGGTTCGCTTCAGACCTCGCGATGATTTGCTCTGGCACTATCTTGGGAGCTAGGAGAAGGGAGTCCGACCCACGTGCGACTGTTCGGCAAGTTCCGGCGCGGCGCCCGCGGCGGCAAAGCCACCGGTGACGACCCGGCCGCCGACCTGCAGTACCTGCGCCAGTGGGTCGCCGAGCACACCGGTGTCGAGGCCTTCGTCGAACCCAAGACCACCGTCACCGACGTCACCGTCGTGCTGGTGGCCGCCGACGGCGAGTGGACGCGACGGCCGGCCGGGGGAGAGGCCGGCGCGCGGCGGCTCTCGCAGCGCCTCAACATCCCGGTCTACGACGTGCAGAAGGTCGGCTATCCCCAGCGGATGCGTGACTTCGACGAACGTCGCCGCATCGAACGCCGGCGCGCCGTCCGCAGGGAACTCGAGGAGTCCTGAGTGCGTGCCGGCCAAGCGACGGTCCTGATACGTTACCCGCGGTCCCACTAACTTCGGGTGGAGGTGTGATGGGCGACGTCACCGAGCGGTTCGTCGACAGCGCCGACGGTGTCCGCATCGCGGTATACGAGCAAGGCAACTCCGACGGGCCCGCACTGGTGCTGGTGCACGGCTGGCCGGATTCCCATGTTCTATGGGACGGCGTGGTGCCGTTGTTGGCCGACCGGTTCCGGATCCTGCGCTACGACAACCGCGGAGTCGGCAGGAGCTCGGTTCCCACGCGGGTCTCCGCTTACCGGATGTCTTGCTATGCCGACGATTTCGCGGCCGTCATCGCCGAGATGAGCCCCGGTGAGCCGGTGCACGTGCTCGCCCACGACTGGGGTTCGACGGCGGTGTGGGAATACCTGGCCCGCGCCGGGGCGCGCGACCGGGTCGCGTCGTTCACCTCGGTCTCCGGCCCGAGCGCCGATCACCTCAACCGCTACGTCATCGGCAACCTCAGACGCCCATACCGTCCGCGGCGGTTCATCCGGGCGCTGCGGCAGCTGCTGGCGTTCTGGTACATGGGGTTGTTCTCCCTACCGGTCATTGGCCCGGCGGTGGTCCGGCGGGGCTTTCGGACCGGGGTGACGACACGGCGGTTGCAGCGCGAGGGCATCACGGCGGAGCGGATCCTGCATTCCGACACGGTGGCCGCCGACGCCGTCAACAGCCTCAGGGTGTATCCGGCCAACTACTTCCGGTCGCTGGGCACCGCGAGAACCGACCACTACGTCGACGTCCCGGTGCAGCTCATCGTCAACACCGCCGACCCGCACGTGCGACCCTACGTCTACGACGACACCGACAAGTGGGTGGCGCGGCTGTGGCGCCGTGATCTGCACGCTGGGCACTGGGCGCCGATGTCGCACCCGCAGCTGCTCGCGCAGTCGGTACGCGAGCTCGTCGACCATCTCGACGGCGAACCGGCCGGCCGCGCCCTGCGCCGGGCCCAGGTCGGCAGGTCACGCGAATACTTCGGCGACACACTGGTTTCCGTGACGGGCGCCGGGAGCGGCATCGGCCGCGAGACCGCACTGGCGTTCGCCCGCGAGGGCGCTGAAGTCGTGGTCAGCGATATCGACGAGGCCGGCGCGAAAGGCACCGCCGAAAAGATCGTCGCGCGCGGCGGGGTGGCGCACGCGTACCGCCTCGACGTCGCCGACGCCGGCGCGGTGGAAGCCTTCGCCGAGAAGGTCTGCACCGAGCACGGCGTGCCTGACATCGTCGTCAACAACGCCGGCGTCGGGCACTCCGGGCTGTTCCTGGACACCCCGCGCGACGAATACGAGCGCGTGCTGGGCGTCAACTTCGGCGGGGTCGTCAACTGCTGCAGGTCCTTTGGCCGCCGGCTCGTCGACCGCGGGACCGGTGGTCACATCGTCAACATCTCGTCGATGGCCGCCTACGCCCCGCAGCAGGCGATGAACGCCTATGCCACCAGCAAGGCCGCGGTGTTCATGTTCGGCGACTGCCTGCGCGCCGAGCTGGACCAGGCCGGTGTCGGGCTCACCACCGTGTGTCCGGGGGTGATCAACACCAACATCGTGTACACCACCCGCTTCGACGCGCCCGCAGGCAAGCACGGAAACGTGGAGGCGCGGCGGGCGCAGCTGGAAAAACTGTTCGCCGCACGGCGATACGGTCCGGAGAAGGTCGCCAAGGCCATCGTCTCGGCGGTCAAGAAGAACAAGCCGATCAGACCGGTCGCGCCGGAGGCCTACTTCGTCTACGGCGCGGCGCACCTGTTCCCGCAGGCGATGCGAAGCACCGCCCGCGCCCGCGTCTTGTAACCGCTCTCGAACACCGAAACGGACGCTATGGTGGATTTGCGAGCCTTGAAACCGCCATAGCGTCGGTCTCGGCGGAGAACAGGGGGGCTAGCCGTTCGCGGCGATGTCCTCCAAGACCGCGAACATCGTGCGCGTCGGCACCCCGGTGCCGCCCTTGCCGGTGTACCCCCACGGCCCACCGGAGTTGTACGCCGGGCCGGCGATGTCGATGTGCGCCCACTGCACACCCTCGGGAACGAACTCGCGCAGATATGTGCCCGCGACCAGCATGCCCGCATAGCGCGACCCGCTGACGTTGGCCAGGTCGGCGACCGTGGACTTGAGGTCCTCCTTGAGCTCCTCGGGCAGCGGCATCGGCCAGCCGTTCTCGCCCACGCGCTGCGAGAGGTCGGCGACCCGGTCGCGGAACTCGTCGCTGCCCATCACTCCGGGCGTGCGCGCCCCCAACGCGACGGTCTGCGCGCCGGTCAGCGTCGAGGTCTCGATCAGGTAGTCGGGCTGGTCCTCGCCCGCGCGCACGATCGCGTCGGCCAGCACCAGCCGGCCCTCGGCGTCGGTGTTGAGCACCTCGACCGTGACCCCGCCGTACTGGGTGAGCACGTCACCGGGGCGCTGCGCGGTCGCCGACGGCATGTTCTCGGCCATCGGCACCGTGGCGATGACGTCGATCGGCAGCTTCTGCTTGGCGGCCAGCACCACCGTGGCGACGACGGCCGCCGCGCCGCCCATGTCCGAGGTCATGTGGTGCATGTTGGCCGCCGGCTTGATCGAGATGCCGCCGGTGTCGAACGTGATGCCCTTGCCGACCAGCGCGACCTTCTTGCCCTTGCGTTTGGCGCCCTTGTGCGTCAGCCGCACCAGGCGCGGCGGTCGCGACGAACCCTTGCCAACGCCGATGATCCCGCCGTAGCCCGCCTTCTCGAGCGACTTCTCGTCGAGGATTTCGACCTGCAGTCCCGCGGCTTCGCCCAAAGCCTTTGCGCGCTTGGCGAATTCGTCGGGAAACAGGTGACTCGGCGGCGTGTTGACCAGATCGCGTGCGGTCGCCACTGCGGTGGCGATGTCGGCGGCGCGCTGCGCGACGTCGTTCTGGCCCTTGGCCGACGTCAGCGCGGTGATCGTCCGCAACCCGGCGTCTTTGGGCGCGGTCTTCTCGCTGCGGAAGTCGGCGAACCGGTAGGCGCCGAGGATCAGCCCCTCCACCGTCGCGCTCAGGTCGGTGTCCGACAGTGTGGTCAGCGCGGTCTCGGCGCCGTTGAGCGAGCGCGCGGCCGCCCCGGCGGCGCGGCGGATGACGTCGGCGTCGTACTCGTCCCGCTGCTTGCCCAGCCCGACCGCCAACACGCTGCTCACCGGCAGCGACGGCACCACGACGCGGGTGACCTGCTCGGCGCCGCCCTTCGCGTCCAGCGACTCGAGCGCGGCCTCGATCTCGACCACGGCCTTGGTGTCGAGGAACGGGCTGGTCAGCACTTTCGGCGCGGAGTTGTCGTCGCCGTTGACCACCGGCACGATCAGCACCGACGAATCGACCTTGCGCTTGGGCAGCGAGGAACTGACGGAGACGCTGGGGGCCTGGTAACCGACGTTTGCAGGGCTCACGGGCCCTACCCTAGCCGTCAGCGGCGCGCCCGTAGATCGTAGGCCCGCACCGGGGCGTCGAAACCCTTGAGCACCAAGTCTTCCTGGGGCGCCGTTGGCCGGTTCGCCAACTGGTCGAAGACGTCGGCGGCGGCGAGGATCTGCCCGGGCGCGGCGGCCGCGACCAGCCGCGCCGCCAGGTTGACCGGATTGCCGAAGTAGTCGCCGCCCACGGCCAGCACCGAGCCGTAGCCCAGGCCCGCCCGGACCTGCAGGCCGGCCTCGCGTGCGCGCGGGTGTTCGACCAGGTCGACGGCGACCTTCACCAGCAGTTCGGGGGTCGACGTCACCCACATCACCTCGTCGCCGATGAACTTCACCACCCGGCCACCGTCGACGTGCACCAGATCGCTGACGACCCCGCCGAAATCCAGCAGCAGATCGGACAACTCGGCAGGGGAGAGCCGTTGGGTCAGCGCGGTGAAGCCGGTCAGGTCGGCGAACCCGACACCGCACATGACGATGGCGGAATCGTCGCGGATGACGCCCTCGAAATGGGCGCGGGCACTGGTGATGTGCTGGCGGAACACCGCGTCGATCAGCTCGCTGAGGCGCTGCGTGACCTCCGACACCGCGCGGTACGCCCGCGCGGTGGTGAGCTCGTCCTGCGTGTGGGTCATCTGGATGTCGGGCTGCGCGACGCGGATCATCGACGAGCCGGCCTCGGCGAGCCGCGCCATCGACGCGCCCAGCACCCGCAGAAACGCCAGCGCGGCGTCGTCGCCGACCGCCGCTTTCACCCGCACCCAGACCGTCAGCCCGTCGACGTCGGTCCGGCTCAGCGTCACGTCGTCGGGATCGGCGATGCTCAGCCCGAGCGCGGCCCACGCGTGGAACAGCTCGTCGAGCGACACGCCGAGCTCCTCGGCGGCGCTGCGCAGGCTGAACCGCGGGGGCCCCGACCACTGCAGCACGTCACCGGCGAGGCCGAAAAGCCGTCCGCGTCGCTCGGCCGCGACCATCTCTTCCGCGGTGAACCCGAGCCCGTCGAGGTATTCCAGCAGGGCGGCCCGGCGGTGCGCGTCGGCGATGCCCGCGGCCTGCAGCGCGTCGAGATCAACCACGGCACAAGTGTGACAAGCGCACCGCCACATTAGGGTGGATCGGCGTGAGCGACATATCGAAGGGCCCGCTGGAAGACCGGCACCGCGAACTCGGGGCCAGTTTCGCCGAGTTCGGCGGTTGGCTGATGCCGGTCTCCTATGCGGGAACGGTCACCGAGCACACCGCGACGCGCACCACCGTCGGCCTGTTCGACGTCAGCCATCTGGGCAAGGCGCTGGTGCGCGGACCGGGCGCCGCCGAGTACGTCAACTCCGCGTTCACCAACGACCTGCGCCGGATCGGGCCCGGCAAGGCGCAATACACGTTGTGCTGCAACGCATCCGGCGGGGTGATCGACGATCTGATCGTCTACTACGTCTCCGACGAGGAGATCTTCCTGGTGCCCAACGCCGCCAACACCGCCGCCGTGGTGGCCGCGTTGCAGCAGCGTGCGCCGGCAGGCATCACGGTCACCGACGAGCACCGGTCCTACGCCGTGCTCGCTGTGCAGGGGCCCAAGTCCACCGATGTGGTCGACGCGCTGAAGCTGCCGACCGACATGGACTACATGGGCTACGTCGACGCCGAGTTCGAAGGCGTCCCCGTGCGCGTGTGCCGCACCGGCTACACCGGTGAGCACGGTTACGAACTGCTGCCGCCGTGGGACCAGGCGCAGGTGGTCTTCGACGCGCTGGTCGAGGAGGTACGAGCCGCCGACGGCGAATTGGCCGGCCTCGGCGCGCGCGACACGCTGCGCACCGAGATGGGCTATCCGCTGCACGGCCACGAACTCTCGCCGGAGTTCTCGCCGCTGCAAGCACGCTGCGGTTGGGCGATCGGCTGGCGCAAGGACGAGTTCTGGGGCCGCGACGCGCTGCTGGCTGAAAAGGAAGCCGGGCCCGCGCGGTTGTTGCGCGGGCTCAAGGCGGTCGGGCGCGGGGTGCTGCGCGCCGACCTCACCGTGCTCGACGGGGACCGCGTGGTCGGGGTGACGACGTCGGGAACGTTCTCTCCGACTTTGAAAGTCGGGATCGCCCTGGCGCTGATCGACGCGGCCGCCGACGTCGCCGACGGCCAGCGCGTCACGGTCGACGTGCGCGGCAGGCCCATCGAATGCGAGGTCGTCAAGCCCCCGTTCGTGGAGGCGAAAACTCGGTAGTCAGCGCATATACAATCGCTGCATGACTGACGGCCCCCTCGAGTTCACGGTTGAGCGCAACGCGACTCCGGCGAGCGACGAGGTACGGGCATCGATTCTGGCCAACCCCGGGTTCGGCCAGTACCACACCGACCACATGGTCTCGATCGACTACGTCGAGGGCAAGGGCTGGCACAACGCCCGCGTGGTTCCGTACGGCCCCATCGAACTGGACCCGTCGGCGATCGTGCTGCACTACGCCCAAGAGGTGTTCGAGGGCCTGAAGGCCTACCGGTGGGCCGACGGGTCCATCGTGTCGTTCCGGCCGGAGGCCAACGCGCGCCGGCTCGGCACGTCGGCACGCAGGCTGGCCATACCCGAACTGCCCGAAGGCATGTTCATCGACTCCCTGCGCCAACTGATCGCCCTCGACCAGGCCTGGGTTCCGCCAGCGGGCGGCGAGGAGTCGCTGTATCTGCGGCCGTTCATCTTCGCCACCGAAGCCGGCCTCGGGGTGCGCCCGGCCAACGAGTACCGCTACATGGTGATCGCCTCACCCGCGGGCGCCTACTTCAAGGGCGGGGTCAAACCGGTCAGCGTGTGGCTGTCGACTGAATACGTGCGGGCCTGCCCGGGCGGCACCGGCGCGGCCAAATTCGGCGGCAACTACGCCGCGTCGCTGCTGGCCCAGGCGCAGGCCACCGAGAACGACTGCGATCAGGTCGTGTGGCTCGACGCCGCCGAACGCCGCTTCATCGAGGAGATGGGCGGGATGAACCTGTTCTTCGTGTTCGGCAGCGGCGGATCGGCCCGGCTGGTCACCCCCGAGCTCAGCGGTTCCATTCTGCCCGGCGTCACTCGAGATTCCTTGCTGCAGTTGGCAACTGACGCCGGTTTCGCCATCGAGGAACGCAAGATCGACGTCGAGGAGTGGCAGAAGAAGGCCGCCGCGGGCGAGATCACCGAGGTGTTCGCCTGCGGCACCGCCGCCGTCATCACCCCGGTCGCGCGGGTCAAGCACGCCGAGGGCGAGTTCACCATCGCCGACGGCGGCCCGGGGGAGATCACGATGGCGCTGCGGGACACGCTCACCGGCATCCAGCGCGGCACGTTCGCCGACACCCACGGCTGGATGGCCCGGCTGAACTGAGTCAGCCGATCGCCAGGCCGACGGCGGTCAACGTCGTCGTGATCTCGACCGCCGCGCCCAGCACGTCACCGGTGATGCCGCCGAACCGGCGCACGCAGTGCGCGACCAGCAGCGCGGCGCACCCCAGCGCGACGAGGACCGCCACCGGGCCCTGCCACGGGCGCGGCCCGGCCAGCACCGCCAAGCCCGCCACCGCCAGCACCCACAGCGCCACCACGGCCGGCGGCTGGGTGCCCGCCACCCGGGCGCCGAGGGAGCTGCCCGCCGCGGCGGGTACCGACCTGCGACACGCCGCGACCGCGGCCACCCGGCCGGCCGTCACCGCGACCACCACGCCGACCGCGCCGAGTTCGGCCAGCGCGAACGCCTGGGCCAGAATCACCACGACCACCGCAGCGACGCCGAACGGGCCCGCCGAGCCGTCGCGCATCCCCGCCAGCGCCCGCTGCGGGGATCCGTAACTGCCCAGCCCGTCGGCGGTGTCGGCCAGCCCGTCGATGTGCAGCCCGCGCGTCGCGATCAGCAGCACGGCCACCGCCGCCACACCGCCCAACGCGCTGCCGGGACCGAACGCCACGCCGGCCACCCACAGCGTGCCCGCGGCCAGGGCGCCCAGCGCCAGGCCCACGAGCGGCAGCGCGGTCAACGCGCCCCGCCCGACGGGCGCGGAGCCGCGCACCGGCGCGATGCTGGCGAACGCGAACGCCGCGGTGAGCGAGCCGATCACCTGGACTCTCACTCCTCGGCGGCGCGGCTGATGCCGGCTTCGTCGAACGTCGCCATCGACGCCAGCGCGGCCACCGCGGCCCGCAGAATCGGCAGCGCGACCGCGGCGCCGGTGCCCTCGCCCAGCCGCATTCCCATGTCGACGATCGGGTCCAGCCCCAGGTGCTGCAGCGCGACCGCGTGCGCGGGCTCGGCGGAGCGGTGGCCGGCCTGCCACCACTGCCGGGCACCCGGCGCCAGCTGCTCGGCTACCAGCGCGGCGGCGCTCACCACCAGCCCGTCCAGCAGCACCGGGGTGCGGCGCACGGCGGCCTGCGCGCAAAACCCCGCCATCGCCGCCACATCGGCGCCGCCGCACATCCGCAGCAGCGCAACGGGATCCCCGCCGGACGCGCGTGAGCGATACAGCGCGTCACGGATCGCGGCGGTCTTGCGCGCCCACCCGGTGTCGTCGACGCCGGTGCCTCGGCCCACCACGGCGACGGGTTCGGAATCGGTCAGCGCCGCGATCAAAGTCGTTGCCGGCGTGGTGTTCCCGATTCCCATGTCGCCGGCGATCAGCAGGTCCGCGCCGGAATCCACCTCGTTGTCGGCGATCTGGCGACCGGCCTGCAGCGCGGCGAGCACCTCCTGCGCGCTCAACGCGTCCTCGACGGCGATGTTGCCGCTGCCGCGACGCACCTTGTGCTTACCGATCGACGCCGACGGTGACTGCTCGACGTCGACGGCGATATCGGCCACCCGCACCGTCGCCCCGGCGACCTCGGCGATCACGTTGATCGCCGCGCCACCGGCTTCGAAGTTGGTCAGCATCTGCGCGGTCACCTCGGTCGGATACGCCGACACCCCGGCCGCCGCCACGCCGTGGTCACCGGCGAACACCACCACCCGGGCTCTTTGGAACGGTCGCGGCGGGCAGCTGCCCTGACACGCGGCCACCCACACCGACAGGTCCTCCAGCCGGCCCAGGGAACCCGGCGGTTTGATCAGCCGGTTCTGCCGGGCGCGCGCGGCCGCGGCGGCTTCCTCGTCGGGTGCGGCGACGGCGGGAAAGTCGGTCACCGGCGCGCCTCCGCCCGCGCGGCGTCCTTGACGGTGACGGGCTGACCGGCGACGACGAGCACCACCCGCTCGCACGCGGCGGCCAGCCGCTGGTTGAGCAGGCCCAGTTCGTCGGCGAAGCGCCGTCCCGCCTCGGTGGGCGGCACCACGGTCAACCCGACCTCGGGGCTGACCAGCGCCAGCGGCGACGCGAACCCACGCACCGCGTCGAGCAGGTCATCGACGGCGTCGGACACCGACCCCCCGCTCCATGCGCCCGCGCGGTCCATCGCCGCGGTCAGCCAGGACCCGATGTCGTCGACGAGCGTGGCGGTGCCTGCGGCCGAGCGCAGTTGCGTTGCCACATCGGTCGTTTCGACCGTCGACCAGGACCTCGGCCTGCGGTCGCGGTGCGCGGCCAGCCGGGCCTCCCACTCGGCGTCCCCGGCGGGGTCCGGCCCGGTGGCCAGATAGCAGACCGGCTGCGAGCCGGTGACGGTCGCCGCGATCGCCGACTCGGCCCATCGGGACTTGCCCGACCGGATGCCGCCGAGCACCAGGGTGCGCACCGGTCTCAGATGACCTTGTCGCCGCGGTTGACCTGCGGGCGAGGCGCGCGCATACGACGTAGTTGCGAAGCGCGGCTGGCCGCGTAAAAGCCCAGCCGCCAACCGGTTTCGTTGTTGCCGGGGAACTTCGCGTCGACAAGGCGGTTCACCTTGCGGCCCAGTACGAACCCGTCGATCACCATGATCAGCACGAGCAGCAGCATCGCGGGGGAGATCAGGCGCTGCACCTCCACCGACGGCACCGACAGCATGACGAAGATCAGCGCGAGCGCGCTGGGCATGAACAGGCCGAGCACGTTGCGGCGCGCGTCGACCACGTCGCGCACGAACTTGCGGACCGGGCCCTTGTCCCGCGGCAGCAGGTAGGCGTCCTCGCCGGCCATCATCTTCTCGCGGCGTTCGGCCATCTCGGCGCGGCGTGTGAGTTTCTCGGCCTTGCGTTCCTCGCGGGTCAGCGTCTTGCGCATCTCCTTGCGGCGCCGGCGCGCCTCGGCGGTGGTCATCGGGGCCGGCGCCACCGGACCACGTCTGCGGCTGGCCTGGCTGCGCTTGGGCGTCGGCCGACCTTTGGGCGGGGTGGTGCGCGATGGGGCGCCGGCGGAGGTGTCGGCGCCCGAAGCCTCGGTGGTGTCTTCGGACACATCTGTTTCCGGTGTTTCGTCGTCGCGCTTCTTGCGGCCCAGCAGGTTCACGCCTGCCAGGTTACTTCCGCGGTGTCGCGACGCTGCGGTGAGCTGTGGACAAACTCGGGAATAGCAGCGAGAGGAGGTACCGTTGTTTAGGTACGCCGCACATGCTGAGGCTTTACAGGAGACGTAATGACAGTTCAGGACGAGTCGTCAACCGGAACCGCCACCCATGGCGTCACCCTCAGCGACGCTGCCGCAGCCAAGGCCAAGGCGTTGCTCGACCAGGAGGGACGCGACGACCTCGCGCTGCGCATCGCTGTACAGCCGGGCGGCTGCGCCGGGCTGCGCTACAACCTCTTCTTCGACGACCGGACCCTCGACGGTGACCTGACCGCGGAGTTCGGCGGCGTCAGCCTGACCGTGGACCGGATGAGCGCACCCTACGTCCAGGGCGCCGTCATCGACTTCGTCGACACCATCGAGAAGCAGGGCTTCACGATCGACAACCCGAACGCCACCGGCTCGTGCGCCTGCGGCGACTCGTTCAACTGACCTTCAACTGACCTGAGCCCTCAGTACTGGCCGGTGCGGGGCAGGTACGAGCACACCAGCACCTCGTTGTCGTAGGCCAGTAGCTGCGCGACGGCCTGCTGCTCTTGTGGGCGTGGTTGGCCCCGCCTGCCGGTGCTGGCCGGCGTGACGCTCATCGTGAACAACACCTGCGCCTGATGCGGTGAGGACCTCACCATCTTGTCGATCGACGCCACCTGCGCCTGGCTGTACTGCTTGCGGAACGCGTCGCTGGACAGGCCGGCCAGGGCCAGATCGGAGCGTCGTTCCTTGACCGCGTCGAACAGCCCGCACAGCGTGTGCCGGGCGACGGTCTCGTCGTCGCCGTTCGACAGGGCGTCCAGGTACTCCTGGATGGCCGCCTTCGCCGACGCCTCGGTGAGCGCCCCGGACGCCGGTGCGCTGTCGCCGCCGCGGTCGGCCAGCACGAGCGCGGCCACCAGGCCGCCGATCACCACCAGCGCCAGCACGGCGCCGACGATCACCGGCCAGCGGCGCCTCTTCCGGTACTGCACCGGCGGCGGCAGCATGCCCGGATACGCCGCACCCGCATCATCGGGATATGGCTGCGCACCGGTTCCCGATGGCGGAAAAGGCTGCTGGGGAAAGGGCTGTGGGTACGTTTGCGGACCTGCCGGACCGGCACCGTATTCGGGCGGATACGGACCGGCCATAGATTTGCTCCCCGGGGGTGTGCGTCGGAATGTGCCTGTCTACAGTGACCGGGCGGACACTTGTAGGCAGGTTAGCGCACTTGTCACGGGGTCCCACGGCAACAAGGGTGAACCCCGGGCTGGATGAAGTTATCTAGGCGGCTTAACTGATGAAGGGTGACGATTCGTGACCATTGCGGTGACCGGATCCATTGCGACCGACCATCTGATGAGGTTCCCCGGCCGGTTCTCTGAACAGCTGCTGGCCGATCACCTGCAGAAGGTGTCGCTGAGCTTTCTGGTCGACGATCTGGTGATCCACCGCGGCGGCGTCGCCGGGAACATGGCCTACGCGGTCGGTGTGCTCGGCGGGGACGTGGCGCTGATCGGCGCGGCCGGTCAGGACTTCGACGACTATCGCGTCTGGCTCCAGCAGGTGGGGGTCGACTGCGACAGCGTGCTGATCTCCGACTCCGCCTACACCGCCCGGTTCGTGTGCACGACCGACGACGACATGGCGCAGATCGCGTCGTTCTACCCGGGCGCGATGTCGGAGGCCCGCAACATCTCGCTGGCCGACGTCGTGAAGCGGGTAGGCACACCGGAACTGGTCATCATCGGCGCCAACGACCCCGACGCGATGTTCTTGCACACCGAGGAGTGCCGCAAGCTGGGGTTGGCGTTCGCCGCCGATCCGTCGCAGCAGCTGGCCAGGCTGAACGGGGAGGAGATCCGCCGGTTGATCAACGGCGCCACCTACCTGTTCACCAACGACTACGAGTGGGACCTCCTGCTGCAGAAGAGCGGCTGGAGCGAGGCCCAGGTGATGAGCCAGATCGGTTTGCGCGTCACGACTTTGGGGCCCAAAGGGGTCGACCTGGTCAGCTCGGACGGGCAGTTCATCCACGTCGACGTCGTACCCGAGAAGTGTCAGGCCGATCCGACCGGGATCGGCGACGCGTTCCGGGCGGGTTTCCTCACCGGGCGCAGCGCGGGCCTGGGCCTGGAGCGCTCCGCGCAGCTGGCGTCGTTGGTCGCGGTGCTGGTGTTCGAGGCGCCGGGGCCGCAGGAGTGGACATGGAACCGCGACGAGGCGGTGCAGCGCCTCACCGACGCCTACGGCGCCGAGGCGGCCCAGGAGATCAACAAGGCGCTCGCCAAGTAGCCGGTCTCACAGCTGGACCGGGTAGGTCGGCTCGCTGATCTGTGGGGTGATGCTGCGCTCGACGAAGATCGCGTGCCACAGTAAAAAGATCAGCACCGTCCACAGCCGGCGGCTGTGATCGCTTGTGCCGCTGCGGTGTTCGTCGAGCATGGTGCGCACGGCGGCCAGGTCGATGAGCTCACCGGCCTGCGACGAGCCCACCATCGCGTGCGCCCAGTCCAGCAGGTCTCCGGCCCGCAGCCAGTGCCTGATCGGTACGGGAAAGCCCAGTTTCGGCCGGTTGAGCACGTGCGCAGGCACGATCGGTTCCAACGCGCGTCGCAGCGCGTACTTTGTGGTGGCACGGGTGATCTTCTGGTCGAACGGCAGTCGTGAGGCCACCGCGAACACCTCGGGGTCCAGGAACGGCACCCGCAGCTCCAGCGAATTGGCCATGGTCATCTTGTCGGCCTTGACCAGGATGTCGCCGCGCAGCCAGGTGAACAGGTCGATGTGCTGCATGCGCGCCACCGGGTCGGCGCCCTTCGACGCGGCGTAGAGCGGTGCGGTGATGTCGGTGTGCGTCCACTCCTCGCGGAAACCCGGCAGCACGGCGCGCAACTGCTCGTCGGAGAAACTGCGGGCGTTGCCGTAGTAGCGCTCCTCGAGCGTGAGCGATCCGCGGTGCAGCAGGCTCTTGCCGCGCATCCCTTCGGGCAGCGGGCGCGACGCCCTGCCGAGCGACCGTCGCACCGGCCGGGGGAGGTAGTCAAAAGCGCGCAGCGACAAAGGTTCCCGGTAGATGGTGTAGCCGCCGAACAGCTCGTCGGCGCCTTCGCCGGACAGCACCACCTTCACGTGCTTGCGGGCTTCGCGGGCGATGAAGAACAACGGCACCAGCGCCGGGTCGGCCACGGGTTCGTCGAGGTACCACACGATTTCGGGAAGCGCGTGGACGAACTCGGTCTGGCTCACCACCTTGGTGACGTGCCGGGCGCCGATCGCCTCGGCCGACGCGACCGCCACGTCGACCTCGGAGAACCCCTCGCGTTCGAAGCCGGTGGTGAAGGTGATCAGCCGCGGGTTGTGGCGCATGGCCAGCGCGGCGATGGCGGTGGAATCGATACCGCCGGACAGGAATGCGCCCACCGTGACATCGGCCCGCATGTGCTTGGCGACCGAATCCTCGAGTACCGCCGTGATCTCGTCGTAGCGGGCCTGCTCCTCGCCGGCGCGGAACGGCACCGGGGTGAACCGCGGCGTGAAGTAGCGCGTCACCTGCGGCGTCCCGCCGGGCCGCACCCGCGCGTAGCTGCCCGACTCCAGCCTGCGCACCCCGCGCTGCAGCGTCTCGGGCTCGGGCACGTACTGCAGCACGGTGTAGTGCTGCAGCGCACGCGGATCCAGGGTCTGGTCGACGCCGAGCGTGTCGGCGAGTTCCAGCAGGCACTTCTTCTCGCTGCCCACCACGGTGCCGCCCGGGCCGGTCGCCATGAACAGGGGTTTGATGCCGAACGGGTCTCTGGCGCAGAACATCTCGTTTTGCACCGTGTCCCACAGCGCGAACGCGAACATGCCCCGCAGCCGGTTCAGCGCCCCGGTGCCCCAATGGTGATAGGCGGCGATGATGACCTCGCTGTCGCCGTCTGTGGCGAACACCACGCCGAACTCGGCGCGCAGCGCCTCCCGGAGTTCCAGGTAGTTGTAGATCTCCCCGTTGAACACCAGGACGTAGCGGTCAGGGGACTCCGGCGGGCCCCAGCGCAACGGCTGGTGGCTGTGCGCGATGTCGATGATCGACAACCGGTTGAATCCGAGCACGCTCACGGGGCGCCGCGGGTCGTCGACCCACGCGCCCGGCTCGTCCGGCCCACGGTGGCGCATCAGGTGAGCGGCCGCAGAAACCTCGTCGACCAGGCCAGATGGCACATCTGCGGACGGATTACGCACCACGGCCAACAGTCCGCACACGGCGCCAGTATGCCGAATACCGAGGTGCGTCGAGACCAGCACCCGGTCGTGGTCTACGCTGCGTAGTATTCGGCCTGGCTCACGACTTCTAGGGAGGCTCCAGCGTGACACCTCGCGTGTTCCGGGTGGCGGCGTTGTCGGTCGTCCTGGGTGGCACGGCACTGCTGCTCAGCGGCTGCAGCTGGTCTGACGTTTTAGGCCTCGGCTGGCCTAAGGGCATCACCCCGGAGGCGCACCTGAACCGGGAGCTGTGGATCGGTTCGGTGATCGCGTCTCTGGTGGTCGGTTCGATCGTGTGGGGCCTGGTCTTCTGGAGCGCCGCGTTCCACCGGAAGAAGAAGACCGACACGGAGTTGCCGCGCCAGTTCGGCTACAACATGCCGCTGGAGCTGGTGCTGACGGTCGTGCCGTTCCTGATCATCTCGGTGTTGTTCTACTTCACCGTGGTGGTGCAGGAGAAGATGCTGCACGAGGAGCCCAACCCCGAGGTCATCGTCGACGTCACGGCGTTCCAGTGGAACTGGAAGTTCGGCTACCAGAAGGTCGATTTCGCCGACGGCACCTTCACCTACGACGGCGCCGACCCGGAGCGCAAGGCCGCGGTGGCGTCGGGTCCCGAGGGCCTGGAGGGCCCGCACGGCGGCGAGTACGGCACGATCGCGGGTAAGAACCCCGAGGACCGCACCTACCTGAACTTCGACAAGGTCGAGACCCTGGGTACCTCCCACGAGATCCCGGTGCTGGTGTTGCCCGTCGGCAAGCGCGTCGAGTTCCAGATCGCCTCCGCCGACGTCATCCACGCGTTCTGGATCCCCGAGTTCCTGTTCAAACGCGACGTGATGCCCAACCCGGAGGCCAACAACTCCGACTACACGTTCCAGGTCAGCGAGATCAACAAGACCGGCGCGTTCGTGGGCCGTTGCGCGGAGATGTGCGGCACCTACCACGCGATGATGAACTTCGAACTGCGGGTGGTGGAGCCCAACGACTTCAAGGCGTACCTGCAGCAGCGCATCGACGGCGCGACCAACGCCGAGGCGCTCAGGGCGATCAACCAGCCACCGACGGCGATCACCACGAGGCCGTTCGACGTCCGCCGCGGCGAGCAGGCACCGCCGATCGCCGACGCCAGCAACAAGTAGGGGTAGGGCCAGAGATGCATCTCGAAGCCAGGTTGTTCGAGTTCCTGACCGCGTTCTTCGTGCTGTCCGCGATCGTCTACGGGACCCTGACCCATCTGTTCGGCCCCGGCGGCGTGGAGTGGGCAGGCACGACGGCGCTGGTGATGACCGCCGGGCTGACCCTGATCACCGGCACCTTCTTCCGGTTCGTGGCGCGGCGCCTGGACACCCGCCCCGAGGATTACGAGGACGCCGAGATCAGCGACGGTGCGGGGGAGTTGGGCTTCTACGCCCCGCACAGCTGGTGGCCGGTGATGATCGCGCTGTCGGCCTCGGTCGCCGCCGTCGGGCTGGCCCTGTGGCTGCCGTGGCTGATCGTGGCCGGGGTCTGCTTCGTGATCACGTCCGTGGCCGGCCTGGTGTTCGAGTACTACACCGGCCCGGAAAAGCACTGATCGACGTCGGGTCGACGGCACCCAAAAGGTCACAATCGGGCCACCACTTTGTCGGCTTACCGCGCGGTCGGGCTCATCGACGTTTCGCGTTTGGGTAATGTTGCCGAGGCACGGTCGAGCCGCTTACGGCCAGGAAGAACCCCGCGCCGATTGAGTAGTCGAGAAGGATAGGCGTACATGAGCGGGCCGAATCCCCCGGATAACGAAGGTTCGGATTTCGGAGGTCAAGAGCCGGGCAGCCAACCGGCCTCCGACCAGCCCGGCGCTTCCGATACCGATCAGACGGATTTCTACTCGCAGGCGTACTCCGCGCCAGAGTCCGAGCAGTTCACCAGCGGCCCCTACGTACCCCCTGACGCGTCGCTGTACGACTACGACAGCTACGAGCAGACCGACCTGGTCGAACCGCCTCCGCCGCCCCGGTGGCCCTGGGTGGTGGGTGTTGCGGCCATCATCGCCGCCATCGCGCTCGTCGTGTCCGTGTCGGTCCTGGTAACCCGCACCGACACCAGCAACATGGCCACCCCCGAGACGTCCACCAAGACGCCGCCACCGCCGATACAGGACGAGATCACCACGACCACCCCGCCGCCGCCACCGCCGACGACGGAGCCGCCGCCACCACCGCCGCCGGAGACCGTGACGGTGACGCAGGAGCCGCCACCGCCACCGCCGCCGGCCCCGGAACCCACCCCCGAAGCGCCGCCGCCGGCGCCGGAGACCACGCCGCCGCCAGCCCCGCCAACGACCACGCAGGCGGGTCCGCGGCAGGTGACGTATTCGGTGACGGGCACCAAGGCGCCCGGCGACATCATCACCGTGACCTACATCGATGCCGCCGGCCGCAGCCGCACCCAGCGCAACGTCTACATCCCGTGGTCGCTGACCGTGACACCGATCTCGCAGTCCGAGGTCGGCTCGGTGCAGGCATCCAGCCTCTTCTTGGTCAGCAGGCTCAACTGCTCGATCACCACGAGCGACGGCACGGTGCTGTCCTCCAACACCAACAACGCTGCACAGACGAGCTGCTGATGACATATGACACCGATTCGGCGGGCCGATCCCGGCTGACCGCAGGGCTGGACCCCGCCGAGCTCGACCAAATCGACCGCATCCTGCTGGGCGCGTGCGCGGCCATCTGGCTCATCGCGCTGGGGACCGGGGTCGCCGCCACGGTGGCCCTGGTCAACCTGGGCCGCGGGCACGCCGAGCCCACCGGCGACTCCGGCACGCCCTGGGTGCTGTACCTCATCATCGCGGTGTCCGCCCTGGTGATCGCCGGCGCCGTTCCGCTGCTGATGCGGGCCCGCCGCGAGGCGTCGGCCGACGCCCGGCCCGCCGCGCCCGCCGACGAGCCGTCCGGCCCGAGCGAGGCCGCGCCGCCCGCCCGCGGCGCGGAGGCGCCGACCGAGAAGCTTCAGTCGCTCAGCGCGGCCGCCACCGCCGACTACGCCGCCCCACGCATGCAGCGCACGGCGACCCCGACCCCGATGGAGGCGGCCGTCGACCAGCTCTGGCTGCGCTACGCGCTGGTGATGGCCTGTGCGATCGGCGTCGCGATGGTGGCGATCGGGGTGGCCACCTATCTGATGGCCGTCGACAGCAACGTGGCCGCATGGGTGTTCTACGTGCTGGCCGGCCTCGTCACGGTCGCGATGCCCGTCGCGCCGTGGTACTTCCTGCGTGAGCTGCACACGGTGGCCGAGGCCGCATAGCGTCGCGGTGCGCCGGGTGTCCACGCGGCGATGCCCGTGGTGCGCGCGAGGTGTGCGCGAGTTTCTACCTCAGGGCTGTGATGACACACCGCGGCACGACCGTGGTGCAGAATTCAGTGCATAAGGGCGCATAGGCCGGCGCATAAGCCAGCGCATAAGCCTGGCCTCTGACCCACAGGTGCGCTGACGCGAAAGTCCCCAACACACCGAATGTGTTGGGGACTTTCGCGTTTCGCGCAGTCAGTGGCCGGGCGTCAGTGGTGCCCGTTCTGCCCGTTGCCGGAGGAACCGTCGAGACTCTCCTGGTGTTCGCGCAGCGCGGTGAGCGCTCTGCGTTCCGCGGCGTGTGCGGCCGCCTCCAGGGCCTCGTGTTCGGAGATCGGATCCGGGAACAGGAAGCTGCCGCTGCCGGGCTCGCCGCCCGAGCCGAGCTTGTTCATCCGCTTGGGCACCGCAGCGCCCTGGTACTCCAACGGAATCGGATGACCGTGCTCGTCGACCGGGCCGAGCGGCTGGTGCAACTCGATGTAGGCACCGTGCGGCAGCCGCTTGATGATGCCGGTCTCGATGCCGTGCTCGAGCACCTCGCGGTCGCTGCGCTGCAGACCCACGGCCCACCGGTAGGCGATGTAGTAGACGATCGCAGGCAGCACCACCATGCCGATGCGCCCGATCCACGTCGTCGCGTTGAGCGAGATGTGGAACTTGAACGCGATGATGTCGTTCATCGCGCACAGCGTCAGCAGCATGTAGAACGCGACGGCCGCCGAGCCGACCGCGGTACGCACAGGAACGTCCCGCGGGCGCTGCAGCAGGTTGTGGTGCGCGTCGTCGCCGGTGAGTTTCTTCTCGATGAACGGATAGATGATCAGCAGCACGAAGATCAGCCCCATGATCACGGCCACCCACACCGACGCCGGGATCGTGTAGTTGCCGATGTAGAACTCCCACGCGGGCCAGATACGCGCCAGCCCTTCCGTCCACATCATGTAGAAGTCCGGCTGGCTGCCCGCCGAGATCTGGGATGGCTTGTAGGGCCCGAGGTTCCAGACCGGGTTGATGGTCAGTAACCCACCCATCAGGCCCAGAATGCCGGTGGTCATCGCGAAGAACGCGCCCGACTTCACCGCGAACACCGGCATCACCCGCACGCCAACGACATTCGTCTCGGTGCGGCCGGGGCCCGGGAACTGGGTGTGCTTCTGGAACCACACCAGCGCGAGGTGCAAACCGATGAGCGCCAGCATGATGCCCGGGATCAGCAGGATATGCAGGGCATACATCCGCGGGATCCAGTAACCGTCCTGGGTACACAGGTATCCCACCCCGCCGCAAGGGTAGTCGCCGCCGAACAGCGCCCAGTGCAGCCAGGTGCCGATGACCGGCATGCCGAGCGTGATCGACGATAGCGCCGCCCGCAGGCCGATGCCCGACAGCAGGTCGTCGGGCAGCGAGTAGCCGAAGTAGCCCTCGAACATGGCCAGGATCAGCAACAGTGCGCCGATCACCCAGTTCGCCTCACGCGGGCGCCGGAACGCGCCGGTGAAGAAGATGCGGGCCAGGTGCACCATGATCGCCGCGGCGAAAAGCAGTGCGGCCCAGTGGTGAACCTGCCGCACGAACAAGCCGCCGCGCACCTCGAAGCTGATGTCGAGCGTCGATTCGTAGGCCTTCGACATCTGGATGCCGCGCAGCGGTTGGTAGACGCCGTTGTAGGTGACCTCGGCCATCGACGGGTCGAAGAACAGGGTCAGGTACACGCCGGTGATCAGCAGGATGATGAAGCTGTACAGCGCGATCTCGCCCAGCAGGAACGACCAGTGGGTGGGGAAGACCTTGTTCAGCTGCCGCCGCACCGCCGCCGAAGGGTGGTAGCGCGAGTCGATGTCGTCGCCCTGTTTGGCGGCCAACTCGGCCATGCTCGGAGGTTTCGGCAATCTCGGACTCATTCTGTCCTCCGTTCCCAAAAGGCCGGACCGACGGGCTCGATGAAGTCACCGTTGGCGACGAGGTACCCCTCGGAGTCGATGGTGATCGGCAGCTGCGCCAACGCCCGCGCGGCCGGACCGAAGATGGGCTTCGCAAAGTGCAGCGCGTCGAACTGCGACTGGTGACACGGGCACAGGATGCGGTAGGTCTGCTGCTCGTATAGCGAAGAGGGACAACCCAAGTGCGAACAGACCTTGGTGTAGGCGAACAGGTCGCCGAAGTTGAAGCTCTCCTGGTTCTTGCGCTTGACGACCCTGGGCAGGTCCTGCGGCTTGATCCTGATCAGCATCACCGGGTTGCGCACGCCCATGGAGATCTCGGCGAGGCGGTGTGCCGACTCGACGGTGGTGCCGTCGCCGTCGGATTCACGCCACGGGAACACCGTCTCCATGCCGCCGGCGTCGATGTCCTCCGGGCGCATCTTGATGAACGGTCCCAATCCGTCATCTCCGACGGCGCGGGCCAGATAGATGGTCTCGCCCTTGAAGCGCGGCGTCCACCCCGACGTCCACAGCACCGCCTTCTTGCCTTCGGCGGTGTCCACCACCGGTTTCCACGGGTTCTTGATCAAGCCACCGGCGAACGCCACCAGCGTTCCGAGGCCGAACGCGCCGAGCCCGACACCCAGCGACATGCCGATCAGCTTGCGCCGCTTGATGGTTGAGCCCTCGAGCGCATCCGTGAGGTTGGCCGCCACGGTCTTGCGGTGCAGTTCGGGGGAGGCGCCGTCGTGGCGCTCCTGGATGGAGATCTCCTGCGGGATGAACTTTTTCTGGTACAGCACCGCGCCGACGCCGATGGACAGGATCGACAGCCCGAACGTCAACCCGTAGAGCGGGGTGGTCAGGCTGTAGACGAAAACGCCCTCGGAGCCGGTCGGCTTCCACTCCCACGGCCAGAACAGGAACACCAGCAGCAGCGCCAGCCCCGAAACGCCGCCCAGCATAAGCCAATACGCGACCAGACGTTCGGCGCGTTTTTCGGCCCTGGTGCCCTTGACCGGCCAGCGGTCCTCTTTGAAGACCGCCTCGACCCCGTCGAGCCTGCCGCCGAGCGCGACCAGCTCCTCGCGCGACATCGCCGCGAGTTCGGCGGCGCTGGGCTGGCCGGGTTCGCCCCTGTGACCGGGGACGTCGGTGCCCTTGGGCTGATCTTCTGAGTCGGTCATGCTCGTGCTCCGATCCAGAGGGCCGCAGCGATGACGGCCACCATGCCGATAATCCATGCCGCCATGCCCTCCGGCGCCGGACCGAAACCGCCCAGCCCGTAGCCGCCGTAGCTGGGGGCTTCCGCCGATTCGCGGACGTAGGCGACGATGTCGCGCTTCTCCTCAGGGCTCAGCTGCCGGTCGGAGAACTTGGGCATGTTCTGCGGACCGGTCACCATCGCCGTGTAGATCTGCGCCGGGTTCGCGCTACCCAGATCGGGGGCGTACTTGCCCGACGACAGCGCACCGCCCTTGCCGGTGAAGTTGTGGCACGACGCGCAGTTCAGCCGGAACAGGGTGCCGCCGCGCGCGACGTTGTCACCGATCAGCGACGCGTCAGCGATCTGGCCGTTCTCGTCGCGAGGCACCAGCGGCCCGCCGCCGTTGGCCTGCACGTAGGCGCCGAGCGCGTCGATCTGGGCCTCGTCGAACAGCGGGGGCTTCTTCGGGGCCTGGGCCTCACCGCGCATCGCGGGCATGCGCCCGGTGGACACCTGGAAGTACACCGCCGCCTCGCCGACGCCGATAAGGCTCGGCCCGCGGTCGGGCACCCCCTGGAGGTTGGCGCCGTGGCAGGTGACACACGACGTGTCGAACAACTGCTTGCCGGTGCGCAGCAGGGCCGACTGCGACTCGTCGGCGACGGCCACCTGAGGCTGTGGCGTCAGAGTTGCGGCGAGGCCACCCGCGACGGCCAGTCCAAGAAGCAGCAGCACGGCTCCGGACAGACGCCGGCGCAGCCGACGGCGCGACTTGTCGGTCATCGAACCCCTTTTCTTATCGGTCCACGTCGGCCGGGCCGATCAACGGACATATCGGCTGAGCCGATCATCGGACGAAGTAAATAGTCGCGAACAGGGCGATCCACACGATGTCGACGAAGTGCCAGTAGTAGGACACGACGATCGACGCGGTGGCCTGCGCCGGGGTGAACTTGCTCATCCGGGTTCGGGCGAGCAGGAAGATGAAGGCGACCAAACCGCCGATCACGTGCAGGCCGTGGAATCCGGTGGCCAGGTAGAACACCGAGCCGTATGCGCTGCTGGAGATGGTGGTGCCGTGCTGGACCAGGTGGATGTACTCGTAGCCCTGCCCCAGGACGAAGAACAAGCCCATCAGGAAGGTGACGACGTACCACCTGCGCAGCCCGAACACGTCGCCGCGCTCGGCGGCGAACACGCCCATCTGACAGGTGAACGACGACGCGATCAGCACCAAGGTGACCGGCACGGCCTGCACCAGGTTCAGCTCGGTGGGCGGCGGTGGCCACTCACCGCCCGCCTGCGAACGTGCCGTGAAGTACATTGCGAACAGCCCAGCAAAGAACATCAGCTCACTGGAAAGCCACACAATGGTGCCGACACTGACCATGTTCGGCCGGTTCAGCGAATGTACTCGCGACGTGATAGCGGTTCCGGAAGCACCTACAGCACTCGTCACAAGAGCAAGTATGACGCTTTGTAGTTGTCGAACTCCACCCGGGTCGACGTATTGGGCATAATCTGGCGGTGACGTCTTCAAGAGCCCAGCCGTCCGGGTCCGCCGAGACCCCGACGTGGCCGCTGATCCTCGGCCGGTTGACCACTGGTCAAGCGCTCGCGCCCGGTCAGGCCGCTTGGGCGATGGACCAGATCATGACCGGCGTGGCCACTCCGGCACAGATCGCCGCCTTCGGCGTGTCGATGCGGATGAAGCGCCCGACGGCCGCGGAGGTGACCGAGCTGGCCGACACCATGCTCAAACACGCGCGCCGGGTGCCCACGGACGTGATCGGCACCGACACCGTCGACGTGGTCGGCACCGGCGGCGACGGCGCCAACACCGTCAACCTGTCCACCATGGCGTCGATCGTGGTGGCCGCGGCGGGCGTCAAGGTGATCAAGCACGGCAACCGGGCGGCGTCGTCGTTGTCCGGCGGGGCCGACACGCTCGAAGCGCTCGGCGTGCGCATCGACCTCGGACCCGACGATGTGGCGCGCAGCGTCGCCGAGGTCGGGATCGGGTTCGCGTTCGCGCCCCAGTTCCATCCGTCGTACCGGCACGCCGGGGCGGTGCGCCGCGAACTGGGCGTGCCGACGGTCTTCAACCTGCTTGGGCCGCTGACCAACCCGGCCTCACCCCGCGCGGGGCTGATCGGTTGCGCATGGGGTGACCTGGCGGAGGTGATGGCGGGCGTGTTCGCCACTCGGGGCGCCAGCGCGCTCGTCGTGCACGGCGACGACGGCCTCGACGAGCTGACCACCACGACGACGAGCACCATCTGGCGGGTGCAGGCAGGCACCGTGGAGCGGCTGACGTTCGACCCCGCCGCGTTCGGGTTCGCCCGTGCGGAGATCTCCGAGTTGGTCGGCGGCGACGCGGAGACCAACGCCGCCGAGGTGCGCGCGGTGCTCGGCGGCGCCAAGGGTGCGGTGCGAGATGCCGTGGTGCTCAACGCCGCCGGCGCGTTGGTGGCCCATGCCGGACTAGCCAGCGACGCCAAATGGGTGCCTGCGTGGGAGTCGGGGCTCGCCAGGGCCGCCGAGGCGATCGACTCGGGGGCGGCCGAACAGCTGCTCGCGCGTTGGGTGCGGTTCTCCCAAAAGCTCTGAGGCGTCCTCGAATTCGGCCGCCACGGTCTGCTCGGCGGCCAGCCGCGCCGACCGGGCCGTCGCCGACCAGCCCGCCCACTGGCCTGCCGCCCCCAGCGGTGAGCAGTAGCCCGGCTCGGCCCGCACGATGCGCACCCCGGGTGAGCCCAGCCAGCGCGCGATCAGCCCCACCTCCTCGACCAGCGCCCCGCCCAACGGCGCGGGCGTCGCGATGACGGTCTGCGCGCCCGCGCAGATCGCGTCGATCACCGGCATCGGCGGAACACCGCGCGGCGCATTGCCCGCCGCGGCCAACTGGCCGCTGCGCAGCACCGCCAGCTGCCATCCGCCGGAGCCGTCGGGGCGCGCGGCCACCATTTCGCGGACGGCGGCCAGCGCGCGCAACCGTTGGCCGCGCCACAACACCTCGATGGCGGTGGCGGCGTGATCGCGCAGCCGCGCGGCGGTTTCGTACCGGTTCCGTTCGGCCAGATCACCGATGTGGGCCACCACTTTCGCCAGCGTGCTGCTGTCGCGGCCCTCGATGAGATCGGCGGCGCGCCGCACGGCGTCGGCGTACTCGGCGGCATCGACATCCCGCGGCGCGGGACACGGGGACACCTCGCGGTCAGGACAGTGCGGGCCGTGCAGCGCGGTGCGGCCCAGCCGTTTGGTGCAGGTGCGCACCCCGGTGAAGCGGGCCAGCAGGGCCGCGGTGTCGACGGCGTCGGCGCGGGTCCGAAACGGGCCCACCGCCCGGTCGTGTTTGGGCACACGCACCGCCGAGAAGCGGGGAAACGGCTCGTCGGTGAGCACCACCCACCACCACCGGTGCGGAAACTTCGACCGCCGGTTGTACGGCGGTGCGTGCGCGGCGAGCAGTCGGAGTTCGCGCACGCCGGCCTCCAGGTCGTGCGCGCACTCGACGTGGTCGACCGCGGTGGCCAGCGACGCCATCTCCTTGATCCGGGTGCGTGGGTCCGCCCCGTTGAAGTACTGGCCGACGCGGCGACGCAGGTTCTTGGCGGTGCCGACATAGAGCACCTCGCCGCCCGGCCCACGGAACAGGTACACCCCGGGCCGGTGCGGCAGCGCCGCGGCCAGGTGTCGGTTGCGGCGCTGCGCCGGGGTCACGTCGGGACGGTAGGCGCGCAACTCGGGGTAGGTCTGCACGCCCTGGTTGCCGACGCGTTCGATCAGCCCGTGCAGGACGTCGACGGTGGCGCGGGCATCGTCGAGGGCGCGGTGTGTCGGGGTGGTCGACGCGCCGAACAGCCGCGCCAGCGCCGACAGCCGCACGCTGGGCGCCTCTTCGCGCGTCAGCACCCGGCGCGCCAGCCTCACCGTGCACAACACGGGAGGCCTCGGCCACACGATGTCGCAGCGTTCGGCGGCCGCCCGCAGAAACCCGATGTCGAAGCCCGCATTGTGGGCGACCAGCACGGCGCCGCGGGCGAACTCGAGAAACGCCGGCAGCACCGTCTCGATCCGGGGAGCGTCGCACACCATCGCGGTGGTGATCCCGGTCAGCGCCACGATCTGCGGCGGAATGCTGCGACCCGGATCCACCAGGGTGGCCAACTCGCCGAGCACCGCGCCGCCGCGGACCTTGACGGCCCCGATCTCGGTGATCGCGTCGCACCCGTCGCCGCTGGCGCGCCCGCCGGTGGTTTCGAGGTCGACGACCACGAAGGTGGTTTCCCGCAACGACAGCTCCGCCAGCGGATCGACATCAGCGAAGCTGAGCTGGCCCATGGCGCTGACGGTAGGCAAGGGCACCGACAGCGGCGGGTTGCCACGCGCATCACTACCCGTTGCCACATGCGTTGCCAGCGCATTCCCGGCGCTTTGCCACCTCGCGGCCACCTCGCGCGTCCCCGGCGCGGGGAAGTTGTCGGTGCCTGCCGATACCGTCGGCCCAACACCGACCGAGAGGAGTGTTCATGGGCACGGTGAGGATCGACTGCGACGACTGCGCGGTACGCGGGCCAGGTTGTCAGGACTGCGTGGTCAGCGTCTTGCTCGGCGCACCCGAGACGTTGCTCGATGACGAGCGCCGAGCGCTGGAGGTGCTTGCCGATGCGGGGCTGGCGCCGCGTCTGCGGCTGGTACCGATTCACCGTCGCGGTGATTCGGGGGTGGCTTGAGGACACGCGCGGACGACGGGCGTGGAAAACAAGACCGTCGGAACTGTTAAATTTGGCGTCTTCGTTGGACAACGCCGATGCCGTTTCGTAACCTGACTGAGACCTAAACGCAGTTCGAAGCGGCTTCGTTACGGAAGTTTGAGGACGCACAATCTTGAGGCTCGATCGCATCCAGGTGCCCGCGCGTGTCTTGTCGCGATTGCGTAGACCGGTCGTAGGCGCGATAGCGAGTCTGGCAATCGCTTTCGGCATGCTCGCCGGCGTTGTGCACGCCGACCCCGCAGAGGATGCGCTGGCGAAGCTTCAGGAACTTTCCCGCGAGGCCGAACGCACAACCGAGGCAATGCATTCGGCGCAGCTGGACCTGGACAACAAGCTGGCAGCCCAGCATGCGGCCGAGGCCAAGCACGCCGCCGACGCCGCCATGCTCGAGTCGGCCAGAGCCCGGCTGGCAACCTTCCAAACGGCGGTCAACAAGGTCGCTGCAGCCGAGTACATGGGCGGCAGGACCGACGGTATGGACGCCATGCTGACCGCTTCCTCGCCGCAGGGACTGATCGATCAGCTCTCGGTGCAGCGGGTGATGGCCGCCGAGATGTCGGCTCAGATGAAGAACTTCCGCGAGACCGGCCAGAAGGCCGCGCTCGCCGAGCAGGCGTCGGCGAAATCGGCCGCGGAGGCCAAGACCGCGGCAGAACAGGCCGCCGCGGTGCGCGCGGATCTGCAGTCCAAGCAGAGCCAACTGCAGGTCCAGATCGCGATCGTCAAGTCTCAGTACGAGGCCCTCACCCCGCGCCAGCGCGAGGAGCTCGCCGCGATACCGCCGGCGCCTCCGGTGCGCGCACCCGCGCCGGGTGGCGATCCCGCGATCGTGGCCGCACCGCCCGCGCCGGGCGCTATCCCGCCCGGTGACATGGCCCCGCCGGTCGGCGGGCACTCCGGAACCGTCATCCAGGCGGCGCTGAGCCGCATCGGCTCGCCGTACTCGTGGGGCGGCTCCGGACCCAACGCCTTCGACTGCTCCGGGCTGGTGATGTGGGCGTTCCAGCAGGCCGGCATCTCGTTGCCGCACTCCAGCCAGGCGCTGGCCCGAGGCGGTCAACCGGTGTCGGTGGACCAGATGCAGCCGGGCGACGTGGTCAACTACTACTCCGACGCGTCGCACTCGGCGATCTACATCGGAGACGGCATGATGGTGCACGCCTCCACCTACGGCACGCCGGTGCGAGTCGCCCCGGTGAACAATGCGCCGATCTACAACGTCCGCCGGTACTGATCGTCGGGCGCACGCCAGGAGCAGAAAAACCCTGGGCGCCCTTCTCGTCGCCGAACTGCTCTGCGCCCTGCTGCTGGTGGGCCGTGTCGACAGCGCGTCGGGCCCGGTGGTGGCCGCGCCGGCGTCGCTGACCACCCCGAGCGCGACGGCGACCAGCCGGCCTCTGCGCGACGGCCGCACCGTGCGGCTGATCGGCCTCGGCGGGAACACCGAGCCGTTGTTGTCGCGTGTCGCCGCCGAGATGGACGAGGCCGCGGCGGCGGTCAGCACGTTCTGGGGCGACGGCTGGCCGCGCGAGATCGTCGTGGTGGCCGCCGGAAGCGCCGAGCAGTTCGCGGCCGTGGGAGGCGGGGACTCCCACACCGCCGCCACCACCACCGCCGAGCGGATCATGTTCGCCCCGGACGCCGGTGGCATGAGCGACGAGGCACTGCGAATCGTGTTGCGCCACGAGCTGTTTCACTATGCGGCACGGGCGCAGACGGCGGCTGACGCGCCGCAGTGGCTCACCGAAGGTGTCGCGGACTTCGTCGCGCGCCCAGCCGGCGCGCCGTCTCGCGCCGTGAACGCGACGCTGCCCACCGACGCTGAACTGGCGGGTCCGCAGCGCTCCGCGGCTTATGACCGGGCGTGGCTGTTCAGCCGGTTCGTCGCCGACGAGTACGGCGTCGCCACACTGCGCGAGCTCTATCTGCGCGCGTGCGGCCACGGCCACACCGACACGGCGACGGCGCTGCGTGAGGTCCTGGGTGAGGACCCGCAATCGGTCATGGTGCGATGGCGACAATGGATGTGACGGCGTGAGCCGGGTCTTGTTGGTCACCAACGACTTTCCACCGCGGCGGGGTGGCATCCAGTCGTACCTGCATGAGCTGGTCACCCACCTGGTGGCGGCGGGGGAGCACACGCTGACCGTGTACGCGCCGAAGTGGAAGGGCAGCGACGCGTTCGACCGGGCGGCCGCGGTGACCGGCTACACGGTGGTGCGTCATCCCGGCACCCTGATGCTTCCGGAGCCCACCGTGATGGCGCGCATGCGAAAGCTCATCGAACGTCACCGGGCGGACACGGTCTGGTTCGGTGCGGCGGCGCCGCTGGCGCTGATGGCTCCGCTGGCCCGCCACAGCGGCGCCACCCGGATACTGGCCAGCACCCACGGCCACGAAGTCGGGTGGTCGATGCTGCCGCTGGCGCGAACCGCGTTGCGCCGCATCGGATCCAGCGTTGACGTCGTGACCTATGTCAGCGGTTACACCAGGAACCGGTTCGCATCGGCGTTCGGGCCGGACGCCGCGCTCGAACACCTGCCGCCGGGCGTGGACACCGACCGGTTCGCGCCCGACGAGGTGGCGCGTGCCGAGCTGCGCGCCCGCTACCGGCTCGGCGATCGCCCGGTGGTGGTGTGCGTGTCGCGGCTGGTGCCGCGCAAGGGCCAGGACATGCTGATCCGGGCGCTGCCCGCCATCCGGCAGCGGGTGCACGGCGCCGCGTTGGTCATCGTGGGCGGCGGCCCCTACGGGTCGTCGCTGCGCCGCTTGGCGCACAGCTTCGGTGTCGCCCAGCACGTGATCTTCACCGACGGCGTGCCCGACGACGAACTGCCCGCCCACCATGCGATGGCCGACGTGTTCGCGATGCCGTGTCGCACCCGTGGCGCGGGGCTGGACGTCGAGGGCCTGGGCATCGTGTACCTGGAGGCGTCGGCGACGGGAGTTCCGGTGGTGGCGGGCCGATCGGGCGGCGCGCCCGAAACCGTGCGCGACGGCGAAACCGGGGTCGTGGTCGACGGCTGGGACGTCGGCGCCATCGCCGCGGCCGTCGGCGACCTGTTGGCCGAGCCGGACCGCGCGGCCCGCATGGGCGCCGCCGGGCGCCGCTGGGTGCTGGACAACTGGCAGTGGCGCACCCAGGCCCGCCGGCTTGCCGCGTTGCTCTAGCGGTTTCGGCTGGTTGGTCACGCTGAGCGTGACAAACCACGCCCAAACCACTACGTGTCGTAGATCGCCTCGATGTCGGCGGCGAACTTCTCGGCCACCACTTTGCGCTTGACCTTCAGCGTCGGCGTCAGCTCACCGGTGTCCTCGGTGAAGTCGACGGGCAGGATGCGGAACTTGCGGATCGCCTCGGCCTTCGACACCGCCTCGTTGGCTTCCTTGACGGCCAGATCGATCTCGGCGACCAGGTCGGGATCGGTGGCCAGATCAGCGACCGATGCGTTGGCGTTCTTGGCGTTTCGATCCTTCCAGCCCTCGATGGCCTCGGTGTCGATGGTGATCAGCGCGCCGATGAACGGCTTGGCGTCGCCGACCGCCATCGCCTGGCTGATCAGCGGATGCGCGCGCAACCGATCCTCGAGCATCGCCGGGGCGACGTTCTTTCCACCGGCGGTGACGATGATCTCCTTCTTGCGGCCGATGATGGTCAGGAACCCGTCGTCGTCGATGTCGCCGAGGTCGCCGGTGTGGAACCAGCCGTCGGAGAACACCGCCTTGGTCTCTTCCTCGTTGCGCCAGTAGCCGCTGAACACCACGCCGCCCTTGACCAACACCTCTTTGTCTTCGTTGAGACGCATGCTGTTGCCGGGCAACAATTTTCCGACCGATCCGATCTTGAGATCGTCGACCCGGTTCACCGTGATCGCGGCGCAGGTCTCGGTGAGGCCGTAACCCTCGTAGACGGTCAGCCCGACACCGCGGTAGAAGTGGCCGAGTCGCGCGCCGAGCGGTGCGCCGCCTGAGATCGAGGCGCGGCATTCCCCGCCGAGCGCGGCTCGCAGTTTGCCGTAGACCAACCGGTCGAACACCGCGTGCTTGGCGCGCAGCAGCAAGCCCGGACCGCCGGTGTCCAGTGACTCGCTGTACTCGATGGCGGTGTGGGCGGCCATCTCGAAGATCTTGCCCTTGCCGTCGTTGCGGGCGTTCTGCAAGGCGGTGTTGTACACCTTCTCGAACACCCGCGGCACCGAGACCACCAGCGTCGGCTTGAACACCGCGAAGGTGGGCAGCAGGTTCTTGATGTCGCTGGTGAAGCCGAGCGTGACCTTGTTGGCGAATGCGCCCATCGTGATCGCGCGCGCCAGCACGTGCGCCAGCGGCAGGAAGACCAGCATCTTCTCGCCCTTGTCCAGCAGCTCCGGGAAGCACTCCTTGGCGCCGCGAATCTCGTAGACCAGGTTGGAGTGGGTGATCTGACAGCCCTTCGGGGTGCCCGTCGTCCCGGAGGTGTAGATCAGCGTCGCCGGGTCGGCCGATCTGATCCCGGCCAGCCGGTCTTCGAGTTCCCTGGCGTCCACCGACTTTCCCGCCTCGCCCAGCGCCTCCAGCGCGGGCGTGCCCGAGGTCTCGATGCGCAGTACCTCGCGCAGCTCGGGCAGTTCGTCGGTCAGATGGCTGAGCTTGTCGGCGTGCGCGTCGGTCTCGGCGAACAGGAGCACCGCGCCGGAGTTCTCCAGCACGAACTTCACCTGCTCGGCGGAGCTGGTCTCATAGATCGGCACGGTCCACGCGCCGACGGCCTGAATCGCGAAGTCGATGATCGGCCACTCGTAGCGGGTCGCCGACAGCAACGCCACCCGGTCACCGGCTTTGACCCCGCGCGCGATCAAACCCAGTGCCGCCGAACGAATCTGTTCGGCCGCCTGCTTGCAGGTCACATCGGTCCAGACCCCGTCGATCAGACGCTGGAAGATCACGTGGTCGGGGTCGTTGCGCTCGTGCTCGAAGACACAGCTGACGACATTGTCGTGCTCGCCTACGGTGAATGTAGCGGGACTGCTGAACTCACGCACGGTCCTGGCCTTTCGAAATCCGGCGACTCTGCCGTACCCAGCCTAGTCGGCCACGCTCGGCCGGGGCGGGTGCATATGTGAAGCTGGTAGGTCATGAACAGCATCCAGGTCGCAGACGAGACCTTCGTGGCCGCCGACCCCGTAGAGGTGGGTCGATACATCGGGGATCCGGCGAGTTGGCGGCGCTGGTGGCCCGACCTACGGCTGACCGTGGTGGAGGACCGCGGCGAGCTGGGGCATCGCTGGACCGTTACCGGCGCGCTCACCGGCACGATGGAGGTCTGGTTGGAGCCGGTCCTCGACGGCGTCATCCTGCATTATTTCCTGCACGCCGAACCGTCGGGCGTCGCGGCGTGGCAGCTGGCCAAGATGAACCTTGCCAAGATGAACCACGCCCGCCGGGTGGCGGGCAAGAACATGGCGTTCGAGGTCAAGCAGCGGCTCGAGGCCACCCGTCCGGTAGGCGTATCGCGGCTGGCCTGAGATTTCGGCCATCCCCGGACGGGGAGGGTAAGTTTTTGGCCAGCGACAAGATTCAGCAGGAAAGAAGCAGTGGCGGACAAAACGGCGCAGACGATCTACATCGATGCCGACCCCTCGACGGTGATGGACGTCATCGCCGATATCGGTTCCTACCCGGACTGGGTCGCCGAGTACAAGGAAACCGAGGTCCTCGAGACCGATGAGGACGGCTATCCCAAGACCGCTCGGCTGGTGCTCGACGCCGCCGTCCTCAAAGACACCATGGTGTTGTCCTACGACTGGCCGGCCGACCGCCGTTCGGTGACGTGGAGCCTGGTGTCGAGTTCCCTGCTGAAGTCGCTGAACGGAGCTTATCGGTTGGCGCCGAAGGGATCCGGGACAGAGGTGACCTACGAACTGTCGGTCGACTTGATCATCCCGATGATCGGTCTGCTCAAACGGAAGGCCGAACGGCGGCTGACGGACACCGCGTTGAAGGACCTGAAGAAACGAGTCGAGGCTGAGTGAGCTGAGGGATACCGCCGAAGCGGGCGGCGCCAGTATCAGTCTTTTCGTCGGAAAGGGCGGGGTGGGCAAGTCCACGCTGGCGACCGCCACCGCCGTGCGCGACGCGCGTGCGGGTTTTCGGGTGCTCATCGTCTCGACCGACCAGGCGCACTCCATCGGCGACGTGCTGGGTACGGTCGTCACGCCCACCGGGCTGTGCGAGCCGACCCGGGTGCTGGCCGATCTGGGCACCGGGACAGCCGGCGATGACGGCGGATTCCTCGACGCGCTGGCGCTGGACACGTTGGCGCTGCTGGAGGCCCGGTGGCGCGACGTCGCCGGGCTGGTGTCCGCCAGGTTTCCCGAATCTGATCTGGGCAGTGTTGCGCCAGAAGAACTTTCGGCGTTACCGGGCATTCAGGAGGTGCTCGGCCTGCATGAGGTCGGCGAGCTGGCTGCCTCGGGAAACTGGGACCGGGTGGTGGTCGACTGCGCGTCCACCGCCGACGCGCTGCGCATGCTCACGCTGCCCGCGACGTTCGGCCTGTATTTGGAGCGGGCGTGGCCGCGGCACCGGCGACTCTCCGGCGCCGCCGACGACCCCGCGACCACGGCGGTCGTCGCGTTGCTCGAGCGCATCGGCGCAGCGACCGACCGGCTCAGCGCCATGATCACCGACGGGTCCAGGGTCAGCGCGCACCTGGTGATGACGGCCGAGCGGGTGGTGGCCGCCGAGGCGGTGCGCACGCTGGGCTCGCTGGCGCTGATGGGTGTTCGGGTCGACGAGCTGATCGTCAATCAGCTTCTCGTGCAGGACGATTCCTACGAATACCGCAACCTCCCCGAGCATCCCGCGTTCGACTGGTACGCCGAGCGGATCTCCGAGCAGCAGGCGGTGCTCGATGAGCTCGACTCCGCGGTCGGTGATGTGCAACTGGTGCTGGTGCCCCACCTCGCCGGCGAACCGATCGGAGCCAAGGCGCTGGGCGAGCTCCTCGACAGCGCCCGCCGCAGGGACGGCGCGCCACCGCCGGGGCCGCTGCGCCCGATCGTGGATCGGGAATCGGGCTCGGGTCTCGAAGCCATCTACCGGTTGCGGCTAGAGTTGCCGCAGGTCGATCCGGCGGCCTTGGCGCTGGGCCGGGTCGACGACGACTTGATCATCGGCGCCGGCGGTCTGCGCCGCCGGGTCCGGCTGGCATCCGTCCTGCGCCGGTGCATCGTGATGGACGCGCAGCTGCGCGGGAGTGAACTGACAGTGCGGTTTCGCCCGAACCCGGAGGTGTGGCCGAAGTGAGTGGGGCACATCCCGACCTCGGTCCGGAACTTCGGCAGTTGGCCCAGACCATCCTGGACCGGCTTGACCCCGCCGTGAAGCTGGCCGCCGCGCGGGCGGCCAGTGCGGGCCCGGGCAAGTGCCAGCAGGCGTGGTGCCCGGTCTGTGCGCTCGCGGCGCTGGTCGCCGGCGAACAGCACCCGCTGCTGACCGTCATCGCCGAGCACAGCGTGGCGCTGTTGGCGGTGATCAGGGCCATCCTGGAGAACACCCCGGAAGGGCCGGGCGAACCGCCGCCGCAGGGCCCGCCGCCACCGGACAGCCCCGACGGCCCCGACGGCGGGCCCAACGGTGCCGGACCCGGCCACTATCAGCACATTCCCGTCACCGTCGAGGAATGACGAAAATGACGGGCGGTTGCCCGCACCTGTGCTGTGGTCGCATCCACAGCACGTAGGTAAAGTTGTCCGAGAACACCGGCCGGTGTTCGATCACCGGGAGGCCCCATGTGGTATTGGCTGTTCAAGTACATCTTCATGGGACCCTTGCTGTTTTTGTTGGGTCGGCCCAAAGTGCAAGGGCTGGAGCATGTTCCGCAGTCAGGCCCGGCCATCCTCGCCAGTAATCACCTCGCGGTGGCCGACAGTTTCTACCTTCCCCTGGTGGTCAGCCGCCGGATCACGTTCCTGGCCAAGGCCGAGTACTTCACCGGAACCGGTATCAAAGGGTGGTTCACCAGGTGGTTCTACACCGTGGCCGGCCAGGTGCCCATCGACCGGACCGACGCGGACAGCGCTCAGAGCGCGCTGGACACGGCCGCACGCATTCTGAGCGAGGGCAAGCTGCTCGGGATGTACCCCGAGGGCACCCGGTCGCCCGACGGCCGCCTGTACAAGGGCAAGACGGGGCTCGCGCGGTTGGCCCTGCAGACCGGTGTTCCGGTGATCCCGGTGGCGATGATCGGCACCGACGTCGTCAACCCGCCGGGGACCAAGATGTGGCGGTTCGGCCGCGTCCAGGTCAAGTTCGGCAAGCCGATGGACTTCAGCCGGTTCGAGGGCATGGCCGGTAATCGGTTCATCGAGCGCGCCGTGATCGACGAGGTGATGTACGAGCTCATGCGCCTGTCCGGGCAGGAATACGTCGACCTCTACGCCGCCGACGTCAAAGAAGGCAAGGCGGACGAAAACGCCAAACCCTCGGCGCGGATGCCGGAAGTAGCCGCCGGCTAGTTCACCGCGGGCACCGGCGGGGTGGCCTGCTCCGCGAGCACCGAACCGCGCGGTTGGCGGTGCGCGGAGACCGTGCCCGCCGCGACGATCACCGCGATCGCCCACCACACATAGGAACCGCCGGCGAGCTGGCGCCACAGCGGGGCCGCGGTCTCGTGGTGTTCGGGCATCAGCGGGATCGGCGTCCACACCATCAGGGCCAGCCCGGCCAGGGCGACCACGGCCAGGGCGGCGTGCCGCCGACGATAGGCCACCACGCCGGTCACCAACACGGTCGGCAGGGCCCACACCCAGTGGTGCGACCACGACACCGGCGACACCACCAGGCCGAACATCGCCACGCAGATCACCGCGAGCACCGGCTCGGCTTTGAGCACCCGTCGCGCCGCCCACACCGTCAGCGCCAAGACCGCGAAGCACGCCAGCGTCCACAACACGAACCGGACGCCTTCGCCCAGCCCGAGCCGAGCCAGCGCACCCGCGATGTTCTGGTTCGTGTTCAGCGTCGCGGTGCCGATCCGGTCGGTGTTGCGCACGGTTTCGGTCCAGTACTCGATCGAGTCGCGCCAGGCGAACGCGAAGCCGACGAGCGTTGCGGCGACGGCGGACGCGGTGCTGACCAGCAACGCCCGGGTGTCGCGGCGCAGCAGGAAGTACAGCAGAAACACGGCCGGGGTGAGCTTGAGCGCGATCGCCAGGCCCAGCAGCATGCCCCGCGGCCACGGGGTCTTGCGGGGCACGCAGTCGGCGATGACCAACGTCATCAGCACCACGTTGATCTGGCCGAAGTCGAAGTTCGACCGGATCGGCTCGAGGTAGACCACGGCGGGTGCCACCACCGCCGCCGCCAACCACGCCCGGCGCAGCCACACCGGCTCGGTGCTGACCGAACTCCGCGGCCACACGTCGAGGGCGGTCAGCACGATCGTCATCGCGACGATCAGCAGGACCAGCGTGGTGATCGTGATCGCGACGCCGGCCAGGTCCAGCGACAGAAGGGCAAAGGGGGAGAACACGATCGCGGCCAGCGGAGGATAGGTGAACGGCAGGTCCAGCCCGCCCTGGGTGGCGAACATCGCGCCGTCGGCGTACAACGCCCGGCCGTCCAGCCAGGCCTGGCCGCCCATCCGGTACACGTCGACGTCGATGCGGTAGGGCATCCCGCCCAGCAGCCGCCAGCCTGCCCAGCCCAGTGCCGCCACGGTGAGCAGCTGAAACAGCCTCCAAGTGAGCGTTGGCCCCCAACCAGCCCCGCCGGGCGACCGCCGAATCCTCATGTTGCCGCCCAGACTATCGGGGCGCAGCGGCGCGTCGGCTGGTATCCCGGCCGTGTCACCGCCGCGTCGGCGTAGGTTCTCTGCGTGCCCGCCAGATTGAACTTCGACTTCGCCATCCCGCCGGGGCGGATGCCGCTGGCGTTCTGCCTGCTCGCCTTCATCGTGACGTTCTTCGTCACGCGGACGATCGTGCGGTACATCCGCAGCCACGCGGGCAGCGATGCACCCCGCAAGTGGTGGCAGCCGCGCAACATCGGCACGGGTGGGCTGCACATCCACCACGTGGTCATCGGCGTGATCCTGGTCATGATCTCCGGGGTGACGATGGTGACTTTGGCGGTTGACGGGGGAGTACCCGAATTCACGGCGGCGGCAATCATTTTCGGAATCGGCGCTGCGCTGGTGCTCGACGAGTTCGCGTTGATCCTGCATTTGGAGGATGTGTACTGGAGCGAGGACGGCCGGACGTCGGTGGATGCGGTGTTCGCCGCGGTGGCGGTGGCCGGCCTGCTGATCCTGGGTTTCAACCCGTTGTCGTTCTTCGACATCGGGATCTGGCGCGAGAACCACTCGTTCGCCGCGCGGGCCAGCGTCGTCGCGATCGCGGTGCTCACCCTGCTGCTGGCCGTGGTCGTGCTGCTCAAGGGCAAGGTGTGGACCGGCCTGATCGGCATGTTCGTCACGCCCCTGCTGGTCGTGGGTGCCATCCGGTTGTCGCGCCCGCATGCGCCGTGGGCACGCTGGCGCTACACCAACCGGCCCCACAAGATGCATCGCGCGCTGGAGCGGGAAAGGTGGCTGCGGCGACCCGTGGTGCAGGCCAAACTGTGGCTGCAGGACGCCATCGCCGGGATGCCGAGATTTCCCGACGATGCCAAGGTCAACGAACAACTCGATCGCGAAATCCGTGCCGCCCCGGCACCGCGTTCCCGGGCCGCCGCCCGACAACTCGACAAGGAACCTGCCTAGTGCGCTACTTCTACGACACCGAGTTCATCGACGATGGCAGGACCATCGAGTTGATCTCGATCGGTGTCGTCGCCGAGGACGGGCGTGAGTACTACGCTGTCTCAACTGAATTCGATGCCGGCCGGGCGGGCAGGTGGGTCCGCAAGCATGTCCTGCCCAAGCTGCCGTCGCCGTCGTCGGCGGTGTGGCGTTCACGTCAGCAGATCCGCTCGGATCTGGAGGACTTCCTCGGCGTCCACGGCGACGAGCCGATCGAGTTGTGGGCCTGGATCGGTGCCTATGACCACGTGGTGCTGTGCCAGCTGTGGGGCCCGATGACCGAACTACCGCGGGCGATGCCCCGCTTCACCCGCGAACTGCGCCAGCTATGGGAGGACCGAGGTTCGCCGCCGCTGCCGCCGCGGGCGGGCGACGCGCATGACGCCCTGGTCGACGCGCGGGACGCCCTGCTGCGGTTCCGGGTGATCACCGAGGTCCCGGGGGGTGGGGGAGGACCCGCTCAACGGTAGAAATGCCGACCTCGCGGCTCGCTACCATGAACGGGTGAACTGGACCGTCGACATCCCCATCGACCAGCTGCCCGCGCTGCCGCCACTGCCCGATGACCTGCGGCAGCGGTTGGACGCCGCCCTGGCCAAGCCGGCGGTGCAACAGCCCAGCTGGGACGCGGACCAGGCCAAGACCATGCGCACGGTGCTGGAGAGCGTTCCGCCGGTGACGGTGCCTGCCGAGGTGGAGCGGCTCAAGGGCCTGCTCGCCGACGTGGCCCGGGGCGAGGCGTTCCTGCTGCAGGGCGGCGACTGCGCCGAGACCTTCGTGAACAACACCGAGCCGCATATCCGCGCGAACATCCGCACCCTGCTGCAGATGGCGGTGGTGTTGACCTATGGCGCCAGTGTCCCGGTGGTCAAGGTGGCCCGGATCGCGGGGCAGTACGCCAAGCCCCGGTCCTCGGATATCGACGCGCTGGGGCTGAGGTCCTACCGCGGCGACATGGTCAACGGCTTCGCGCCGGAGGCCGCCGCCCGCGAGCACGACCCGTCGCGCCTGGTGCGCGCGTACGCCAACGCCAGCGCCGCGATGAACCTGGTGCGGGCGCTGACCTCGTCGGGCTTGGCCTCGCTGCACCAGGTGCACGACTGGAACCGCGAGTTCGTCCGCACCTCGCCCGCGGGGGCCCGCTACGAGGCGCTGGCCGGCGAGATCGATCGCGCGTTGACGTTCATGAGCGCCTGCGGTGTGGACGACCATAACCTGCAGACCGCCGAGATCTACGCCAGCCACGAGGCGCTGGTGCTGGACTACGAGCGCGCGATGCTGCGGCTGTCCACCGAGGACGCCGAGGGCGCGGCCGGTGAGCATTCACCCAAGCTCTACGACCTGTCCGCGCACTACCTGTGGATCGGGGAGCGGACCCGCCAGCTCGACGGTGCGCACATCGCGTTCGCCGAGGTCATCGCCAACCCGATCGGCGTCAAGATCGGCCCGACGATGACGCCGGAACTGGCCGTCGAGTACGTCGAGCGCCTCGACCCGAACAATGTGCCCGGCCGGCTGACGTTGGTCACCCGGATGGGCAACAACAAGGTCCGTGATGTCCTGCCGCCGATCATCGAGAAGGTACAGGCCACCGGCCACCAGGTGATCTGGCAGTGCGACCCGATGCATGGCAACACCCACGAGTCGTCCAACGGGTACAAGACCCGCCACTTCGACCGGATCGTCGACGAGGTGCAGGGGTTCTTCGAGGTGCACCGCGCGCTGGGCACTCACCCGGGCGGTATCCACGTCGAGATCACCGGCGAGAACGTGACCGAGTGCCTCGGTGGGGCGCAGGACATCTCCGACACCGACCTGGCGGGCCGCTACGAAACCGCCTGCGACCCGCGGCTCAACACCCAGCAGAGCCTGGAGTTGGCGTTCCTGGTCGCCGAGATGCTGCGCGACTAGTCACCCGCGTCAGAGAAGCACGGTGATGTTGGCGCCCAACGTCCATGCGGCGGCGGCGGTCAGGCCGGTGAGCGTCAGCACCGTGAGCAGCCAGAACCACCCGGCTCGCTTGGCGCGCTGCCGATCCCAGTAGAACTGGTCGAGGTCGATACCGGCGAATTGGCCTGTGACAGGCTGATATTCGGACTCCACCGGCGGCAAGTCGTCGCGGGTGAACTCGCGGGTGTGCTGCCGCGGCGGCGGCGCCACCGGCACGGGCGGCCCGCCGGTGACCTCGGTGGCCGTGTGCGGTCCGGCCAATCGGCTGTGGTGCAGCGCCGCTGACGCGTGCTGAGCCGAATTGCGTGGCGCGGGCACCCGAAAGGGAGGCAGCCCGAGTTCGTCGACGACGGCCGCCAGTTCGTCGGCCATGTCTCCGGCGTCCGCGTACCGCTGTGCCGGATCGCGGGCGGTGGCGTGCAGGACGAGCTCGTCGAATTGTGCTGGGACACCGGTGATCACGGTGCTGGGAGCGGGAACGTCGTTGTCCATTCGCTGATACGCCACGGCCAGGGCGCTGTCACCGGTGAACGGCGTGACGCCGGTGAGCAACTCGTAGAGCAGGACGCCGACGGCGTACACATCGCTGCGTGGCTCCGCGTCGCCGGTGGCGACCTGCTCCGGCGACAGGTACGCCGCCGTGCCCAGGATCACGCTGGTCGAGGTGATCTTGGCCTCGGCGACCGCGCGGACCAGCCCGAAGTCGGCGATCTTGACGTCGCCGTCGTCGGAGATCAGCACGTTCTCCGGTTTGATGTCGCGGTGGACCAGCCCGGCCCGGTGAGCCACGGCCAAGCCGCCGAGCACCGGTGCCAGCACCGCCGCCGCCGCGTGCGGCGGCATCGGGCCGCGCTCGCGCAGCAGTTCCCGCAGGGTGCCGCCCTCGACCAGCTCCATGACCAGAAACGGCTGCTGGCCGTCGAGGCCCTGGTCGTAGACGGCGACCAACCCGGGGTCGCTCAGCCGGGCCACCGCGCGCGCCTCGCGCTGGAAGCGGGTGAGGAAGTGGGTGTCGCCGGCGTAGCGCGAATCCATGATCTTCACCGCGATGGGCCGGTCGAGGCGCAAGTCCAGGCCGCGGTAGACCGCCGACATGCCGCCGGTGGCGATGATCGTGTCCACCCGGTACCGACCGTCCAGCACGGTTCCGGCGAGGGGATCCACCTGCGGGTTGGCTTCCACCGAAGACATGTTAACGAGACGGCGCGGGAGACTTAGACTCGATGCGGTGAGCACCATCCCGGCTGCCGAAGATGTTCTCGATCCCGACGAGGCCGTATACGACCTTCCCACGGTCGCCGACATGCTCGGTGTACCGGTGTCCAAAGTGAACCAGCAACTCAAAGAGGGCCACCTGATCGGGGTGCGACGCGACGGCAAGGTGGTCGTGCCCAAGATCTTCTTCGACGACACCGGCCATGTGGTCAAGTGCCTGACCGGGCTGCTCGTCGTCCTGCAGGACGGCGGATATCACGAGACCGAGATCATGCGGTGGTTGTTCACTCCCGACCCGTCGCTGAGCATCCGCCGCGACGGCAGCGCCGAGAACCAGGTCAACGCCCGGCCGGTTGACGCACTTCATTCTCACCAGGCCCGTGAGGTGGTTCGTCGGGCCCAGGCGATGGCGTACTGATGTCCCGCTGTCGCGGCCTGTCGGGCGCCCGGTAGAGCACATACCACGCCACCGCGGCACACGCCGTGGCCAGCAACACGTGGGTCCACGAGTACATCCCGTGCGCGCCGTCGGGTTTCCACACCACGGTGATCCACGTCGACAACCCTGCGATCACCGCGACCGCCTGACGGGTCTGCGCCAGCGCCGCGACCACCGCCAACGGCCAGGTGTAGTACCAGGGCAACGCCGCGGGCACGAACAGCACCACGACGACCATCACCCAGGCGATGCCGAGCAGGGCCTCCCGGTCGGTATGGCGAAAACGCCACCACAACAACGGAAGTGAGACCGCGATGATCGTGATGCCGATGATCCTGGTGATGTCGAGCACGGCGTAGAAGTTCACCGGGGTGATCAGGCTGCCGATGACGTTGATAAGGTTCGCCGCCGCGGTCGGAAGGGTCAGCCAGTTGATGATCTTCACCGAGCCGGCGAGTGCGGTCAGCCAGCCCAGCCCAACACCGGCGATCAGCGACAGGATCGCGAACACCGCGACGAAGACCACCGCGGACGCCACCGTGGCCACGACGAAGGCCTTGAGCGCGCCGTAGCCACGTCGGGTCCGTAGATCGCGGGCCCATACCCACACCATGAACGGAAGCGCCAGCCCCGCGGTGGCTTTCACCGCCACGGCGGCGGCGATGAGACCGACTCCCCAGCCGTGGCGGCCCTTCAGCGACAACGCGATGCCCGCCATCATCAGCCCGACCATCAGCATCTCGTTGTGCACGCCGCCCATCAGGTGGATGATCACCAGCGGGTTGAGCACGCAGATCCACAGCGCGGTCGGGCCGTCGGCGCCGACGTGACGGGCCACCCGCGGCGCCGCCCAGATCAACAGCGCCAGACCGGGCAACATGCACAGCCGCAGCAGCATCGTGCCCGCGACGATGTCCTCGCCGACCAGCTGGGTGACGAACTTGGCGATCAGGATGAAGCCGGGCCCGTACGGCGCCGTCGTCGTCGTCCAGATCGGGCTCACGTTGTCCAGCAACGAATTCGGATTGTCGACGGGGCCGACGGCGTAGGGATCGAGACCGTCCCGCAGCAGCGCACCCTGGGCCAGGTACGAGTAGGTGTCCCTGCTGAACAGGGGAACGCTCAACAACAGCGGCGCAAGCCAGAACCCTGTCGTGGCGACCATCGTGTATTCCGTTGCGGTGCGGTCGATCACACGGCGACCCAGCCACAGCCACGCCGTCAGCATCAGCGCCACACCGCCCCACAGCAGCACCGACGACAGCACCAGCCCGTGCCCGAAACGTAGCCACGACAGGTGAAGCGACTCCAGCAGCGGATCGTGCAGTCGGGTGCTGCCTGCGCCCAGCCCGCCCGCCGCGATCAGCACCGCACCCACGAAGCCCAACCGGGCCGGCTGGGCCTGCGGCGACGTCGCGAACGACACCAATCGGGAAATATGTTGGGTGAGCCCGCTTCTGGACGGGTGGGTCGATGTCGGAGTTGTCATGGCTTTCTAGGCGGACCGGTTGGCGGCCAATCTGGTGAGCTCGGTCAGGCCGGCTTTGGCTTGCTCGTCGATCGGGGCCCCGTCGAGGATCTCCAGAGCCCGGCGGGTGAGCTCGTCGATCCGTTGCTCGACGGCGGCCAGCGCGCCCACCGACTCGATCGTCTGGCACAGCTCCTTGACCGCGGCGTCGGACAGCTCGGTGCCGATGGCGGCCCGCAACTGCTCGGCCGCTGCCGGGTCGTTCTTCTCGGCCAGCTCGATCGCCTCGGCCAGCAGCACCGTGCGCTTGCCCGAACGCAGGTCGTCACCCGAGGGTTTCCCGGTGACGGCGGGGTCGCCGAAGACGCCGAGGACGTCGTCGCGAAGCTGGAACGCCACGCCGAGGTTGGTGCCCATCTCGTGGAAGGCCACGGCGACGTCGGGCCGGTCGGCGGCCGCGGCCACACCCAGCTGCAGCGGCCGCGAGATCGTGTAGGAGGCGGTCTTGTACATGTTGACCGTCATCGCCGACTCCACCGTGTCGGCGCCGCTGGCCTCGGTGACGATGTCGAGGTACTGGCCGACGAGCACCTCCGAGCGGATCGCGGCCCACACCTGGCGCACGCGTCGTTGCGCGTCGACCGGCAGCTCCACGGTCGCGACGATGTCGTCCGCCCACACCAGCGCGAGATCACCGAGCAGGATGGCCGCCGACATCCCGAACTGCTCAGAGGAGCCGTGCCAGCCGTTGTCGCGGTGCCGGTCGGCGAACATCCGGTGCACCGTGGGCTGTCCGCGGCGCGTCGCCGAGGCGTCGATGACGTCGTCGTGCACCAGCGCGCAGGCGTGCAGCAGCTCGAGCGCGGAGAACAACCGCAGCGCCCGGGGGTCGAGCGGATCGTCGCGGTGATCGGCGACCGCGCGCCAGCCCCAGTAGGCGAACGCGGGCCGCAGCCGCTTACCGCCACGCAGCACGAATTCCTCCAGTGCGGCGGTCAGTTCGCCGTACGCGGCGCCCATGTAGGCACCGTCCTTGGCGCGTTCGGCCAGCACCTGGCGCAGCTGCTCGGTGACGGCGCCGGCCAATTCCGCGGCTGACGGTGCCGCTGTATGCACGCTCAGAGGGCGCCCCTTTCTCTGTGCGCTCGACCGGCCCGATATCGCATTCAGAGTAGAGCCTGCCGTGCGGCCTTGAGCAACTCAGGCGCGGTCCGGCGGTGGCTACGGCTGGCGTTCGCCGACGCGGGGGGACTGGTCGCGGTTCAGATAGGCCAGCACACCGATGATGCCCGCCACCAGAAACGATCCCAAGCCCAACCAGATCGCGGCGCCGGTGAACGACCGGGCGCTGGGATCGGTGTAGCGCGCCTGGGCGTTCATCGTGCTGACCACCCCCGGACGCAGTTTCCACTCGACGATCTCGGTGGAGACCTGCTCACCGTTGGTGGACGTCACCTCGCCGGGGAACGACACGGACAACGACACGTCGGCTTCCGGATCGTTGAGCGACGTGAGGTCGGCGCGGCCCTCGAGGATCACCAGGTCGCCGGCGCGGCGCAGCGAGATGTCGACACCCGCCGCGTCGCGGTTCATGCTGGCCAGTTGCGGGACCTCGGCGAATGTCAGGTCGGAGAACACCGCCCGCGAGCCCACGTAGTCGTCACGCTCGTACTCCGAGACCGCCACCTTGTTGGAGAACGGCAGGTTGTTGAGCAGCTGCGGACCCTTGTCGTCGGCGTTGCGCGGCTTGGCCGCCGCGACGATCTGCCCGGACACCCGGTCGTCGGGGGAGACGGTGAGCGATGTTCGGACCCGGACGCACCCGACGGCCGTCGGCAACACGACGAGCAACAACATGACGATGGCGAGCAGGCGGGTTCTGCTGCCGCGGGTCAAGAGGGCCGGCACGTGGTCATCGTGCCAGACCGGCACGGCGGCCGAAGCGTCTCGCCGCATCGCACGATCACAGCGGCAGCGGCCGGCCGAGGATCGCGAACGCCCGCGGATCGCCGGCGAAGTGGTAACCGCGGATGATGTCGGTGAAGCCGAGCCGGCGGTAGAGCCGCCAGGCCCTGTTGGCCTCGCCGTTGATCTCCGGTGTCGACAACAGCACGTGAGACTCGTCGCGGCCGGCGAGCAACCGGCGCGCCAACGCCTCACCGAGCCCGTGGCCCTGGGCACGCGGGTGGATGTGCAGCTCGGTTAGCTCGAAGTAGCTCGTCATCAACTCGGAGATCCGTGCGCGGTCGGCACCCACCCGGTGCAGGCCGGCCATGACCTGCTGTTGCCACCACTGGTCAGGGGCGCCGCAGTAGCCGTAGGCGATGCCGAGCAGCGGCGCCGAGACGAGTTCGTCGATGTCCGGTGGGGTGCCGTGCTCGGCGCGCTGGTCGGGGATTTCGACCGCGGCGACGGCCTTCCAGCCCCGCCTGCGGGTGTGCTCGAGCCACATCGACGCCCGCTGCGCCTCGGTGCCACGCGGATACCGCATGGCGTCGACGTACACGGCGAGCGCGTCACCGAGCCGGCGTTGCATATCGCTCGGCGACAGATCGATGAGAAATGTCGCCAACGGTTCTCGCCTCTCCGAGGATCGGGTGGTGTGGTTCATTCCATTATTCGGGGAACATGCCCCTGCCTCCCAGCGGCGGTGTCCGCATACAATCGAGGATCCAACTAGGTGGTACGGCTCAGATTGACCTCGTATCATGACTGTTAGGTGCCCGTTGAGGCGGGTGCGCACGTTTAATGTGAGATGGCCGGGTCGGCCCCGGGTTTCGAGGGAGGGACGAATGCCACTCTCCGATCATGAGCAGCGCATGCTCGACCAGATCGAGAGCGCGCTCTACGCCGAGGACCCCAAGTTCGCGTCGAGCGTTCGTGGTGGGACTCTGCGCGCTCCCTCGGCGCGGCGCCGCCTGCAGGGTGCCGCACTTTTCGTGGTCGGCCTGGCGCTGCTGGTCTCGGGTGTCGCGTTTCCAGCCACGCAGATCAGCGGTTTTCCCATTCTCTCCGTCCTCGGTTTCATGGTGATGTTCGGCGGCGTGGTGTTCGCCATCACCGGTCCGCGCATCGTCGGCGGCCGCGATCGCGCGCCCGAGGCGGGCGCGCCGCGCCAGAAGCGGGTCAAGGGCTCCGGCGGCTCGTTCACCAGCCGGATGGAAGACCGCTTCCGCCGTCGGTTCGACGAATAGACCATCACCGGTCAAGGGGTGGCCCGCACGGGCCGCCCCTTTTGTTTTGTCCTCTGAATCCTTGCGCTCGTCGCGTCGACGCTTCCCCACCGCGCCCCACCTGACGGGGCACGCCTGGATATCTCGCTGACGGGGCGGGTCGCCGGCCTGCTCCCCACTGCTCCCCACCAGGTGTGAGCTGGGGTTTTGTCGTTCGCCTCGCCGCCGGTTTGGGGCAGCGGTGGCGCTAGGTGGGGACACCACGACATTGTGACCTGCCTTTGGGGGCAAAGTGGGGGATTGTGGGGTAAAGTGGCGGACAGCGGAGCGACCGGGGTTCCGTTGATCGGCAGGAGGTTGGCGAGATGTTTCTCGGCACCTACACGCCGAAGCTCGACGACAAGGGGCGGCTCACGCTGCCCGCCAAATTTCGCGACGCGCTGGCAGGAGGGTTGATGGTCACCAAAAGCCAAGATCACAGCCTTGCCGTCTACCCGCGCGCCGAGTTCGAAAAGCTGGCACGACGGGCATCGCAGGCCTCGCGGAGCAACCCGGAAGCTCGCGCGTTCCTGCGGAACCTCGCCGCCGCCACCGACGAACAGCATCCCGACTCACAAGGCCGAATCACGCTGTCGGCCGATCACCGTCGCTACGCGAACCTCTCGAAGGACTGCGTGGTCATCGGATCGGTTGACTACCTGGAAATTTGGGACTCAGCCGCATGGCAGGAGTACCAGCAGACCCACGAAGAGAACTTCTCCGCGGCCACCGATGAAGCTCTGCACGACATCATCTGACTCGGTGGCGGCCGACTGGCACGGTGCCCGTGCATCGCGGCCTCTGCCCGAACCGGCCCTGGCGTACTTCCCCAACGCCAGGTCCGCGCTCTCGGACAGGGACCCCGGTGCAGCGGGCACGCCGGTCGGAAACGGCGACTCGGTGGCAGTTGCGAGAGGTATGGCGATGGCCGGGGAACCACACGGACACGTGCCGGTCCTGCTCGACCGGTGCGTCGAACTCCTCAAACCGGCGCTGACCCGGCACAGCCCCGACGGCACCGGCGCCGTGCTGGTCGACGCCACCCTGGGCGCCGGCGGTCATGCCGAGCGGTTCCTCACCGAACTTCCCGGCCTGCGACTGATCGGGCTGGATCGCGACCCCGACGCCCTGCGGATCGCCGGAGAGCGGTTGGCCCCCTTCGGCGATCGGGTGATGCTCGTCCGCACCCGCTACGACGGCATCGAAGGCGTGCTCACCGAAACCGGCTACTCAAACAAAGTGGACGGCATCCTGTTCGACCTCGGCGTGTCCTCGATGCAACTCGACCGCACCGAACGCGGCTTCTCCTATTCCGTCGACGCGCCGCTGGACATGCGGATGGACCCGGACGCGACGCTGACCGCCGCCGAGGTCGTCAACACCTACGACGAGAAGTCACTGACCCGGGTGTTGCGCGAGTTCGGTGAGGAGCGATTCGCCAATCGCATTGCCGCGCAGATCATCCGCCGCCGCGCCCGGCGACCGTTCGCCACCACCGGCGAACTGGTCGAACTGCTGTATGAGGCGATCCCCGCGCCGGCGCGGCGCACCGGTGGACACCCTGCCAAGCGCACCTTCCAGGCGTTGCGCATCGTCGTCAACAGCGAACTGGACTCGCTGCGGGCGGCGCTGCCCGCGGCGCTGAACGCGTTGGCGCCGGGCGGCCGGATCGTCGTGATGGCCTACCAGTCCCTCGAGGACCGCATCGTCAAGCAGGCGTTCGCCGCCGCAACGGCCTCCCGCACGCCCCAGGATCTGCCCGTCGAGTTGCCCGGCCACGAACCGCAGTTCATCGCGTTGACCCGTGGCGCCGAGCGCGCAACACCGGCGGAGGTTGCACGCAACCCGCGTAGTGCTCCGGTGCGGCTACGAGCGCTGGAAAAGGTGGAGGGAGCCGCGTGAGACCCAAGCAAGCGAAGGGCAAGGCGCCGGTGCGTGACGGCGACGAGCATCGACGCACCGCACGCAACGCCCGCGATCCCCGTAATGCCCGCGCCGGACAGCGCCGCTCGGCCGACGCGCCGCCGCGGCGCAAAGCCACCCGGGAACAACGGCCCATGCGGTCGGCGCCGCAGACCGGCCCGATTCGGCGTCCTGCCGAGCGGCCGGCGCGGCCCAAGAACACCAGCCAGGCCAAGGCTCGGGCGAAGGCACGTAAGGCCAAGGCACCCAAGGTCGTCCGCCCGCCGCTTCGCGAGCGGCTCATCGTCAAGCTCGCGTCGATCGACCTCAACCCACGGACGCTGGTCGCCAGGGTGCCGTTCGTGGTGCTGGTCATCGGATCGCTGGGCTTCGGTCTGGGCATCACGCTCTGGCTGTCCACCGACGCCGCCGAGCGTTCCTACCAGCTCGGCAACGCCCGCCAGACCAATCAGGCGCTGTTGCAGCAGAAGGAAGCCCTGGAGCGCGATGTGCTCGAAGCGCAGGCCGCGCCCGCGCTGGCCGAGGCGGCCCGCGATCTGGGCATGATTCCGTCGCGCGACACCGCGCACCTCGTGCAGGATCCCGCGGGCAACTGGATCGTGGTCGGCACGCCCAAACCCGCCGAGGGGGTTCCGCCGCCACCGCTGAACACCCCGCTGCCGGAGGCCACCCCGTCGCCGCCCCCATCCGCCGCGCCGGGACCCCGCGTGATCGAGCCGCTGGAGCGTTCGGTCCGGCTGCCGTCCACGACCGAGCAGACCCCCGGCGCCACCCCGCAGGCGCAGGTCCCCGGTGCCGTACCGCAGGCGCAGGTTCCCGGCGCCGCCGTACCCCAGGCGCAGCTGCCCGGGGCGCCGACGACGGTCCCGCCCGGCGTCGAGGTCCCGTACGCGGTGGCCCCGCCGATACCCGAGCATGCGGTGCCCGCCCAGCCGCCCGCGCTCGCCCCGGCCGACGGGCAGGCACTGCACATGCCGGCGCAGGGGCTCCCCGGCCCGATGCCCGGTGCCCAACAACCGCTTCCGGCGGCCGCGCCCGCGGTGGGCGCTCCGGCATGAGCCGCGGCGACCGCAAGACCCGGCGCGGCGCGAAACCGACGGCCCGCCCGGCCAAGGGTGCGGCCGCCACGCAGGAGCGGTCGGCCAAGGCGCGTCGCACCCGCGCACCCATCGTCGACACGGGCCTGCGCAGCGCGTCGTTCGTGTTCCGGCACCGCACCGGCAACGCGGTGATCTTCCTGCTGCTGGTCGTGGCCGCCGCCCAGCTGTTCAACCTTCAGGTGCCCCGCGCGGCGGGCCTGCGTGCCGAGGCCGCCGGCCAACTCAAGGTCACCGACGTCGACAAGGCGGTCCGGGGCGCGATCGTCGACCGCGACAACGACAAGCTGGCGTTCACGATCGAGGCACGGGCGTTGACGTTTCAGCCGCTCAAGGTGCGCAAGGAGTTGGAGGAGGCCAGGGCGAAGACCCCCGACGCGCCCGACCCCGACGAACGGCTGCGTGACATCGCCAGAGAGGTCGCCTCGCGGCTGAACAACAAGCCCGATTCGACGACGGTGCTCAAGAAGCTCAGAAGCAACGAGACGTTCGTCTACCTGGCGCGCGCGGTCGACCCGGCCATCGCCGAGGCGATCAGGGACAAGTATCCGGAGGTCGGCGCGGAGCGCCAGGACCTGCGCCAGTACCCGGGCGGCTCGCTGGCCGCCAACATCGTCGGCGGGATCGACTGGGACGGGCACGGCCTTCTGGGGCTCGAGGATTCGCTCGACGCCGCCCTCGCGGGCACCGACGGATCGATCACCTACGACCGCGGCTCGGACGGGGTGGTGATCCCCGGCAGCTACCGCAACCGGCACGACGCGGTCGACGGCTCCACGGTCATGCTGACCATCGACGACGACATCCAGTTCTACGTGCAGCAGCAGGTGCAGCAGGCCAAGAACCTGTCGGGCGCCAAGAACCTGTCGGCCGTGGTGCTGGACGCCAAGACCGGCGAGGTGCTCGCGATGGCCAACGACAACACCTTCGATCCGTCTCAGGACATCGGGCGCCAGGAGAATCGCGAGCTCGGCAACCCGCCGGTGTCGGCGCCGTTCGAGCCCGGCTCGGTCAACAAGATCGTCACGGCCGCAGGTGTCATCGAGCACGGTCTGTCCACGCCCGACGAGGTGCTGCAGGTGCCCGGCTCCATCCACATGGGCGGGGTCACCGTCGGCGACGCCTGGGAGCACGGCGTCATGCCCTACACCACCACCGGCGTGTTCGGGAAGTCGTCCAACGTCGGCACGCTGATGCTCGCGCAGCGGCTCGGCCCGGAGCGGTTCGCAGAACTGCTGCACCGCTTCGGCCTCGGGCAGCGCACCGGCGTCGGCCTGCCCGGTGAGAGCGCCGGCATCGTTCCGCCCATCGACCAGTGGTCGGGCAGCACGTTCTCGAACCTGCCGATCGGCCAGGGTCTTTCGATGACGTTGCTGCAGATGACGGCGATGTATCAGACCATCGCCAACGACGGCGTGCGGATTCCGCCGCGCATCGTCAAGACCACGATCGCACCGGACGGCACCCGCACCGACGACCCGCGTCCAGAAGGCGTGCGGGTGGTGTCGCCGCAGACCGCCAAGACCGTGCGCGAGATGCTGCGCGCCCCCGTGCAGCGCGACCCGCGGGGTGTGCAGCAGGGCACCGGGCCGCAGGCCGCCATCGAGGGTTATCAGGTATCGGGCAAGACCGGCACCGCGCAGAAGATCAACCCCGCCTGCGGCTGCTACTACAGCGACGTCTACTGGATCACGTTCGCGGGCATGGCGCCCACCGAGGACCCGCGTTACGTAGTGGGCGTCATGGCCGACGACCCGGACCGCACGGCCGACGGTGAGCCCGGCAGCTCGATGGCGCCGCTGTTTCACAACATCATGTCCTGGCTGCTGCGCAGCCAGAACGTCCCACTGTCCAAGGATCCGGGCCCCCCGCTGGTGCTGGTCGCCGACTGAGCCGGGCCCGCCCCGCTTGCGGCGGCTCGCCCCGGCCAGGCCGGTACTGTGTGAGCGCCATGAACCTGCGTCCCACCCATCCCGCCGGCGCCGCGCTCGGGCAGCTCGCTCAGCAGGTGGCCGCGGCCACCCCGTCGGCCGCACCCGACCTGAGGGTGACCGGAGTGACGCTGCGCAGCAAAGATGTGCAGGCCGGTGACCTGTTCGCCGCGCTTCCCGGCGCGGCGTCACACGGCGGGCGCCACGTCGCCGAGGCGGTGCGGCGCGGCGCGGCCGCGGTGCTCACCGACCCGGCCGGCCTCGAGCACATCGGTGCCGACGTCGCCGTGCCGGTCCTGGTGCATCCGGCGCCTCGAACGGTGCTGGGGGAGCTGGCCGCCACCGTGTACGGGCACCCGTCGGAGAAGCTGAGGGTCATCGGCGTGACGGGGACGTCGGGCAAGACCACGACCACCTATCTGGTCGAGGCCGGGTTGCGGGCGGCCGACCGGGTGGCGGGCTTGATCGGCACCGTCGGCATCCGAATCGGTGGACGCGACCAGCCCAGTGTGCTGACCACCCCGGAGGCCCCCGACCTGCAGGCGCTGCTGGCGGTGATGCACGAAGCCGGCGTCGACACGGTGGTGATGGAGGTGTCCAGCCACGCGCTGTCGCTGGGGCGGGTCGACGGGGTGCGTTTCGCGGTCGGCGGCTTCACCAACCTGTCGCGCGACCACCTGGACTTCCACCCGACGATGCACGATTATTTCGAAGCCAAGGCGCGGCTGTTCGACCCCGAATCACCCACGCGTGCAGACATTTCCGTCGTGTGCGTGGACGACGACGCGGGACGCGAGATGGCCGCCCGCGCGCAGGACCCGGTGACGGTCAGCAGCACCGGCGCCGACGCCGACTGGCGCGCCGAAGACATCCGCGCGGTCGACGCGGGCTCCGCGGCTGCCGCGCAGGAGTTCACCGCCGTCGACCCCGCGGGTGTGCATCACCGGCTGGCTGTCGGCCTGCCCGGCCGCTACAACGTGGCCAACTGCCTGTTGGCCGTGGCGCTGCTGGACGCGGTCGGCGCGTCACCCGAGCAGGCGGCGCCCGGGCTGCGCACGGCGACGGTGCCGGGCCGGCTGGAGGCCATCGACCGTGGCCAGAAGTTCCTCGCGCTGGTCGACTACGCGCACAAACCCGGCGCATTGCAGGCCGTTCTCGAAATGCTGCGCGGGCAGAGCACCGGCCGGCTGGCGGTGGTGTTCGGCGCGGGCGGCAACCGGGACGCCGGCAAGCGCGCACCGATGGGCCGAGTGGCAGCCGAACTGGCCGACCTGGTCGTGGTCACCGACGACAACCCGCGTGACGAGGATCCCGCGGCGATCCGCGCGGCGATTGTGGCGGGCGCGGCCGGTGGCGCCGCCGAGGTGGTCGAGATCGGCGACCGCCGCGAGGCCATCGAGCACGCGGTGGCCTGGGCGCGGCCGGGCGACGTCGTTCTGGTGGCGGGCAAAGGCCACGAGGCCGGGCAGACCAGGCGCGGTCAGACCCGTCCGTTCGACGACCGCAGCGTGCTGGCCGACGCGCTGGACGCTTTGGAGCACCGCACATGATCGCCTTGTCGCTAGCCCAGATCGCCGACATCGTCGGGGGCCGGCTCGTCGACATCAGCGCGGAGGACGCTGCGACCACCCGGGTCACCGGAACCGTCGAGTTCGATTCGCGCGCAGTCACACCCGGCGGGCTGTTCCTCGCGCTTCCCGGCGCGCGCTCCGACGGGCACGATCACGCCGCGGCCGCCGTCGCCGCGGGTGCGGTCGCGGTGCTGGCCGCTCGGCCGGTCGGGGTGCCCGCCATTGTCGTGACGCCGACGCCCGCGACGACCGACCGCGGCGGTCTGGTGTTCGAACACGACGCCTACGGCGCGGGCGCTGCGGTGCTGGAGGCGCTGGCCAAACTGGCCGCCGCGGTGGCCGCCGAACTGGTCGACGGTGGGCTGAAAGTCATTGGGATCACCGGCTCGTCGGGAAAGACCTCCACCAAGGATCTGGTGGCCGCGGTGCTGGCCCCGCTCGGGGAGGTGGTCGCGCCGCCCGGCTCGTTCAACAACGAACTCGGCCATCCCTGGACGGTGTTGCGCGCCACCGAATCCACCGACTTTCTGGTGCTGGAGATGTCCGCGCGGCGTCGGGGCAACATCGCCGAGCTGGCCGCGATCGCGGTCCCGTCGATCGCGGTCGTGCTCAACGTCGGCACCGCGCACCTCGGCGAGTTCGGCTCGCGAGAGGCCATCGCGGAAACCAAAGCCGAACTGCCCCAAGCGGTTCCGCCTGAGGGCGCGGTGATCCTCAACGCCGACGACACCGCGGTGGCCGCGATGGCCGAGCAGACCCGGGCCCGGGTGGTGCGGGTCAGCCGCGAGCCGGGATCACACGCCGACGTGTGGGCGGAGGCGGTCACGCTGGATGCGTTGGCGCGGCCGCGTTTCCGCCTGCACGCCGGCGGCCGGCAGGTCGACGTCGCGCTTGCGGTGCACGGCGATCATCAGGTGTCCAACGCCTTGTGTGCGGCGGCCGTCGCGCTCGAATGCGGCGCCACCCTCGAGCAGGTGGCCACCGCGCTCGCTTCGGCGGGCCCGGTGTCCAAGCACCGCATGGCGGTCGTGACCCGCGACGACGGCGTCACGATCGTCAACGACGCCTACAACGCCAACCCGGACTCGATGCGGGCCGGGTTGAAGGCGCTGGCCTGGATGGCGCGCGAAGGCGGGGGTAGGCGCAGCTGGGCGGTGCTCGGCGAGATGGCCGAGTTGGGCGACGACGCGATATCCGAGCATGACAACATCGGCCGGCTGGCCGTGCGATTAGATGTGTCACGACTCATCGTCGTAGGAACCGGGAGGGCTATGAGCGCCATGCACCACGGGGCGGTCATGGAGGGATCGTGGGGCTCTGAGGTCACCATGGTCCCCGACGCCGACGCCGCGCTGGCGTTGCTGCGGGCCGAGCTGCGGCCCGGCGACGTGGTGCTGGTGAAGGCGTCCAACGCGGCGGGGCTCGGCCCGTTGGCCGACGCGCTGGTCACCGAAGCCGCCGGGCCCACCGATGGGGCCAACGGATGAGGCAGATCCTCATCGCCGTCGGCATCGCGCTGACGGTGTCGATCCTGCTCACCCCGGTGCTGATCCGGCTGTTCACCCGGCAGGGGTTCGGCCACGAGATCCGCGAGGACGGGCCGCCCAGCCACCACAAGAAGCGGGGCACCCCGTCGATGGGCGGGGTGGCGATCGTCGCGGGCATCTGGGCCAGCTATCTGGGCACCCACCTGGTCGGCATCGTCATGGACGGCAAGGGCCCGTCGGCGTCGGGCCTGTTGGTGCTCAGCCTGGCCACCGCGCTCGGCCTGGTCGGCTTCCTCGACGACCTGATCAAGATCAGGCGGGCGCGCAACCTCGGCCTGAACAAGACCGCCAAATCTGTGGGGATCCTGGCCGCCGCGGTGATCTTCGGGGTGCTGGCGCTGCAGTTCCCCAATGCCGACGCCCTGACGCCGGGCAGCGCCGAGCTGTCCTACGTCCGCGAGATCGCCACGGTCACGCTGCCGCCCGCGATCTTCGTGCTGTTCTGCGTCCTGATCGTCAGCGCCTGGTCGAACGCGGTGAACCTGACCGACGGCCTGGACGGGCTGGCGGCCGGGGCGATGGCCATGGTGTGTGCGGCCTACGTGCTGATCACGTTCTGGCAGTTCCGCAACGCCTGCGCGATCACCCCCGGGCTCGGCTGCTACAACGTGCGCGACCCGTTGGACCTGGCGATCGTCGCGGCGGCCACCGCCGGGGCGTGCATCGGTTTTCTGTGGTGGAACGCGGCGCCGGCCAAGATCTTCATGGGCGACACCGGCTCGCTGGCCCTCGGCGGCATCATCGCCGGGCTTTCGGTCTCCAGCCGCACCGAGATGCTGGCGGTCGTGCTCGGCGCGTTGTTCGTCGCCGAGGTGGTCTCGGTCGTCGTGCAGATCATGGCGTTCCGCACCACCGGACGCCGGGTGTTTCGAATGGCGCCGTTCCACCACCACTTCGAGCTGGTGGGCTGGGCGGAGACGACGGTGATCATCCGGTTCTGGCTGTTGACGGCGATCGCCTGCGGGCTGGGGGTGGCGCTCTTCTACAGCGAATGGCTCGCCACCGTCGGGGCCTGACATGACCGAGCTCGCCCCGCTGGTGCGCGGTGCCCGGGTGCTGGTCACCGGCGCCGGGCTGACCGGCCGTTCGGTGAGTGCCGTGCTGGAACCGACCGGGGTGCGGTTGACGATCTGCGACGACGACCCGTTGGCGCTGCAGCGGCTGATCACGCCCGCCACCGTCGTGACCACCGCCGAGGCCGAGGCCCATATCGGCGACTACGCGCTCGTGGTCACCAGCCCCGGTTTCTCCCCGGAGACACCGGTGCTGGCCGCGGCGGCACGCGCGGGCGTGCCGATCTGGGGCGACGTCGAACTGGCGTGGCGGCTGGATCGCGCGGGCCGGTTCGGCCCGCCGCGACGCTGGCTGGTGGTGACCGGCACCAACGGCAAGACCACCACCACCTCGATGCTGCACGCCATGCTGGTCGCGGCGGGACGGCGCGCCGTGCTGTGCGGCAACATCGGCAACCCGGTGCTCGACGTGCTCGCCGAGCCGTCGGACATCCTGGCCGTCGAGCTGTCCAGCTTCCAGCTGCACTGGGCGCCGTCGCTGCGACCGGACGCGGGCGTGGTGCTCAACGTGGCCGAAGACCATCTGGACTGGCACGGCTCGCTGGCGGCCTACGCGCGCGACAAGGCCCGGGTGCTCGACGGACGGGTCGCCGTCGTCGGCCTCGACGACCCGGTGGCGGCGAGCCTGCTCGAGACCGCCGCGGCGCCGGTGCGCACCGGGTTCCGGCTGGGGGAGCCGGGCCCCGGCGAGCTCGGCGTGCGCGACGGGATGCTGATCGACAACGCGTTCGGGGACCAGGTTCGGCTGGCCGAGGCGGCCTCGATCCCGCTCGCCGGCCCGATCGGTGTGCTCGACGCGCTGGGCGCCGCGGCGTTGGCCCGCGCGGTCGACGTACCTGCCGGGGCCATCGCCGCCGCGCTGAGCGGGTTCGAGGTGGGCAGGCACCGCGCCGAGGTCGTCGCGACGGTCGACGGCGTCACCTACGTCGACGACTCCAAGGCCACCAACCCCCACGCCGCGCAGGCCTCCATCGCCGCCTATCCGCGGGTGGTGTGGATCGCCGGCGGCCTGCTCAAGGGCGCCTCGGTCGAGAATCTCGTGGCATCGGTGGCAGACCGGCTGGTGGGAGCCGTGCTGATCGGACGCGACCGCGAGTTCATTGCCAATGCGTTATCGCGACACGCACCGAATGTCCCCGTCGTTACGCCTGTGACGGGGGAGGATTTTGGGATGCTTGGGGCAAATGGGACAGATGAGACGGGGCGGGCGGTGATGTCGGCCGTCGTGGCCGCCGCCCGTGACCTGGCCACACCCGGAGACACCGTGCTGTTGGCGCCCGCCGGGGCATCCTTCGACCAGTTCAGCAGCTACGGACACCGCGGCGACGCGTTCGCCGAGGCCGTACGCGCCCTGTCCCGGTAGCGCCGATGAGCAGCATCCTGGCCCGGTTGCGGCATCGCAGGACCGGCGCCTCCCCGAACCCTGCCGAACAGTCCTCCGACGGCCGGGCGCCGCGCACCCGGTTCGGCAACTGGCTGGGCCGGCCGATGACGTCGTTTCACCTCATCATCGCCGTCGCGGCCCTGCTCACCATGCTCGGTCTGACGATGGTGCTGTCGGCCTCCGGCGTGTACTCCTACGACCAGGACGGGTCGCCGTGGGCGGTGTTCGGCAAGCAGGTGCTGTGGACCGTCGTCGGCCTCGGCGGGTTCTACATCGCGTTGCGCATGCCCGTGCAGATGATGCGCACCCTGGCGTTCACCGGGTTCGCCATCACCATCGTGTTGCTGATCCTGGTGTTGGTACCCGGAATCGGCAAGGTGGCCAACGGATCCCGCGGCTGGTTCGTGTTCGGCGGCTTCTCCATGCAGCCATCGGAGCTGGCGAAGATCGCGTTCGCGATCTGGGGTGCGCACCTGTTGGCGGCCCGCCGGATGGAGCAGGCCTCGCTGCGCGAGATGCTGGTCCCGCTGGTGCCCGCCGCGGTCATCGCGCTGGCGCTCATCGTCGCCCAGCCCGACCTCGGGCAGACGGTGTCGCTGGGCATCATCCTGCTGGCGCTGCTGTGGTACGCCGGCCTGCCGCTCCGGGTGTTCCTGTCGTCGCTGCTCGCGATCGTGATGTCGGCCGCCGCGCTGGCCATGGTCGAGGGGTACCGCTCCGAGCGGGTGATGTCCTGGCTGAACCCCACCCTCGACACGCAGGGTTCGGGATATCAGGCCAAGCAGGCGCGGTTCGCGCTGGCCAACGGCGGGTTCTTCGGTGACGGGCTGGGCCAGGGCGCGGCCAAGTGGAACTACCTGCCCAACGCGCACAACGACTTCATCTTCGCGATCATCGGCGAAGAACTCGGCTTCATCGGTGCGGCCGGGCTGCTGTGCCTGTTCGGGCTGTTCGCCTACACCGGGATGCGGATCGCCCGGCGCTCGGCCGACCCCTTCCTGCGGCTGGTGACCGCGACCGCGACGCTGTGGATCATGGGCCAGGTCTTCATCAACGTCGGATACGTCGTCGGCCTGCTGCCGGTCACCGGACTGCAGTTGCCGCTGATCTCGGCCGGTGGAACGTCAACGGCGACAACGCTGTTCATCATCGGCATCATGGCCAACGCGGCGCGGCACGAACCCGAGGCGGTGGCCGCCCTGCGCGCTGGGCGCGACGACCGGATGAACCGGCTGTTGCGACTGCCCCTGCCCGCGCCGTACGTGCCGAGCCGCACCGAGGCGCTGCGCGACCGGCTGCACAAGCAGAAGACCAACCAGAAACAACGCTCCCGGGCCGCCAAGGCCGCCCGGCCCGCGGCGAAACCCGCGCGCAAGCCCGCCGCCGAGAACCGGCGCAAAGCCCACGTGGCTGCTCGGCCGGTGCGGGCCTCAAGGCATCATGGAGGCGGCCGAACGGAGAAGAGCCGACGGTCTCGCACATTGGAAGGTCAGCGTTACGGGTGAATGGCTCGGTGTCCCGAGGGGGCGAGCGGTGGGGGTACCGCCCGCCCGTAGGGCAGGGGGACGACCGGGGGGTCTCTGTGGTGCTCGCGGGCGGTGGAACCGCGGGGCACGTCGAACCGGCGATGGCGGTCGCGGACGCCCTGACCGCGCTCGATCCCTCGGTGCGGATCACCGCGCTGGGCACCGAGCGCGGGCTGGAAACCACGCTGGTGCCCGAACGCGGGTACCACCTGGAGTTGATCACCCCGGTGCCGCTGCCGCGTAAACCCTCAGGCGATCTGGTACGCCTGCCGCTCCGGGTGCGCCGTGCGGTGCGGCAGACCCGCGCGGTGCTCGACGACGTCGACGCCGACGTCGTCGTGGGCTTCGGCGGATATGTCGCGTTGCCCGCGTACCTGGCCGCGCGCGGCGGGCTGCGCCGGCGCCGCGTCCCGGTGGTGGTGCACGAGGCCAACGCCAGCGCTGGCTGGGCCAATCGGGTGGGCGCACGCTCGGCGCGCCGCGTGCTCTCGGCGGTTCCCGACCCCGGGCTGCGCAGCCAGGTCGAGGTGGTGGGCGTGCCGGTGCGCGCGGCGATCACCGCGTTGGACCGGATGGCGTTGCGAACCGAGGCGCGAGCATATTTCGGGTTCGCCGACGACGCGAAGGTGCTGCTGGTCTTCGGCGGGTCCCAGGGGGCCCAATCGCTCAACCGCGCGGTCGCCGCGGCCGCCAAAGACCTGGCCGCCGCGGGGATTTCGGTGCTGCACGCGTACGGCAAGAAGAACACCCTCGACCTTCGCGAGCCCGCCGACGGCGACCCGCCCTACGTCGCGGTTCCCTACCTGAACCGGATGGATTTGGCTTACGCCGCAGCCGATCTGGCGATCTGTCGCTCCGGGGCGATGACGGTGGCTGAGGTGACCGCCGTCGGCCTGCCCGCGGTGTATGTGCCGTTGCCCATCGGCAACGGTGAACAACGGCTCAATGCGCTGCCCGTCGTCGACGCAGGAGGCGGGCTGATCGTCGACGACGCCGAGCTGTCACCGGCTTTCGTCGCCGACACGGTGGCGGGTCTGCTCACCGACGCCGGCAGGCTGCAGTCGATGACCGCCGCGGCAGCCCTCGCCGGGCACCGCGATGCCGCGCAGCGCGTCGCCCAGATCGCCATCGACGTCGCGCGGGCGGGCCGGAAGGGTGAGCGGTGAAGCTGCCTGAAGACCTGCAGCGGGTGCACATGGTCGGCATCGGGGGAGCGGGCATGTCGGGCATCGCCCGCATCCTGTTGGACCGCGGCGGCATGGTGTCGGGTTCCGACGCCAAGGAATCCCGCGGCGTCGTCGCGTTGCGGGCCCGCGGGGCCGAGATTCGCATCGGCCACGACGAGTCGTCGCTGGACCTGTTGCCCGGCGGGCCGACGGCGGTGGTGACCACCCACGCCGCGATCCCCAAGACCAACCCCGAACTCGTCGAGGCCCGCAGGCGGGGGATCCCGGTGGTGCTGCGCCCGGTGGTGCTGGCCAAGCTGATGGCGGGGCACACCACGTTGATGGTGACCGGCACCCACGGCAAGACGACCACCACGTCGATGCTCATTGTGGCGTTGCAGCACAGCGGTTTTGACCCGTCGTTCGCCGTCGGCGGCGACCTGGGGGAAGCGGGCACCAACGCACACAACGGCAGCGGCGACTGTTTCGTCGCCGAGGCCGACGAGAGCGACGGCTCGCTGCTGGAATACACCCCCGACGTCGCGGTGGTGACCAACATCGAGGCCGACCATCTGGACTACTTCGGCAGCGCCGACGCCTACGGAGCGGTGTTCGATGACTTCGTCGAACGGCTCAAACCCGGTGGAGCCCTTGTCGTCTGCGTCGACGATCCCGGCGCGGTGGCGCTCGGCGAGCGCACCGCGGCATTGGGTATCCGGGTGTTGCGCTACGGCAGCGATCCCGGTCAGTCCCTCGAGGCCACCCTGCTGAGTTGGGAGCAGCACGACACCGGCGCGGTGGCCCACGTCCAACTGGCCGATGAGCCGCATCCGCGGGTGATGCGGCTTGCGGTGCCCGGACGGCACATGGCGCTCAACGCGCTCGGCGCGCTGCTGGCCGCGATGCAGGTCGGCGCGCCGGTCGACGCGGTCCTCGACGGTCTGGCCGGATTCGAGGGCGTCCGCAGGCGTTTCGAGTTGGTGGGGACAGCGGGCGGCGTCCGCGTCTTCGACGACTATGCGCACCACCCCACGGAGGTGCGCGCGACGCTGAGCGCGGTGCGCACGGTGACCGAGCAGGCCGGGGGAGGCCGTTCGATCGTCGTCTTTCAGCCCCACTTGTATTCGCGCACCGAAACTTTCGCCCACGAGTTCGGAAAGGCCCTCGACGGCGCGGATCAGGTCGTGGTGCTCGACGTGTACGCGGCGCGCGAACAGCCGATCGCGGGGGTGAGCGGAGCCAGCGTCGCCGAACACGTCAGCGTGCCGGTGCGATACATCCCCGACTTCTCGGCCGTCGCCGAACAGGTCGCCGAGATCGCCGAACCCGCCGACGTCGTGGTCACCATGGGCGCAGGCGACGTGACCATGCTGGGCACCGAAATCCTGGCCGCGCTGCAGGCCAAGGTCAACCGCAGCGCGCCGGGCCGATCCGGAACCGCGCTGCGATGACCGAGCCGACAGACACCAACACCGGCGACGACGCCGCCCCCGGCCCCGAGGACCCGACCCCGCCGGATGCGGCCGCCGAGCCGATCCTGCCCGCCGCGGCACCGGACTACGAGGGGCCCCGCCGGCGGGCCCGGCGGGAACGCGAACAACGCCGCGCGGCCCAGGCCCGCGCCATGGCGATCGAGCAGGCCAGGCGCGAGGCCAAACGCCGCGCCATGGGTCAACCGGCGGACGAGACGAAAAAGCTTGGCAGGGGCACGGTTCGGGGACTGAAGGCGTTGATGTGGTCGGCGCTGATCAGCGTCATCGTGGTCGGTCTCGGCCTGCTGCTGTACTTCACGCCGCTGATGTCGGTGCGCACCATCGCGGTCGTCGGGCTGGACGTCATACCCGAGGAGGAGGTCGTCGGCGCCGCGGCCGTCACGCCCGGTACGCCGCTGCTGCAGGTGAGCACCGACACCGTCGCCGAGCGTGTCGCGACGATCCGCCGGGTGGCCAGCGCGCGCGTGCAGCGGCAGTATCCGTCGACGCTGCGGATCACCGTCGAGGAACGCGTGCCGGTCGTCGTCAAGGACTATCCGGACGGACCGCACCTCTTCGACCGCGACGGCGTGGACTTCGCGACCGAAGTGCCGCCGGCCGGGGTGCCGTACCTCGACACCGAGACACCCGGGCCCGACGACCCGCCCACGAGGGCCGCGCTGCAGGTGATGACCTCGCTTCCGCCGGACGTGACCGCACAGATCGCGCGGATCTCGGCGCCGTCGGTCGCAGCGATCACGCTGCAGCTGATCGACGGCCGGGAAGTGGTGTGGGGTACCACCGACCGCACGGAGGAGAAGGCGGTCACGCTGGCGGCCCTGCTCACCCAGCCCGGACACATCTACGACGTGTCCAGCCCGGATTTGCCTACGGTCAAGTAGCCGCCCGGCCCGCCGGGGCGCGAAGCGCCACAAAAAACCCGACACGCCAATCGGCGCGCCTGCCTGGATCCCTAGCGGGCACGTCCTACCGTTCTGGTTGCGCGGAACAACTTGACATAACTATAACCCTCTGGTTGAGGTTGAGAGTTTACTGGATGTGTTCAAGCCGTTCGGCGTCACCACCGGCAACCAGGGAGGAAGGCGATCGATGACCCCCCCGCACAACTACCTCGCCGTGATCAAGGTCGTCGGCATCGGCGGTGGCGGCGTCAATGCCGTCAACCGGATGATCGAGCAGGGCCTCAAAGGCGTCGAGTTCATCGCGATCAACACCGACGCCCAGGCGCTGTTGATGAGCGATGCCGACGTCAAGCTCGACGTCGGCCGCGATTCCACCCGCGGCCTGGGCGCCGGGGCCGACCCCGAAGTGGGGCGCAAGGCGGCCGAGGACGCCAAGGACGACATCGAGGAACTGCTGCGCGGCGCCGACATGGTGTTCGTCACGGCCGGTGAAGGCGGTGGCACCGGCACCGGCGGCGCGCCGGTCGTCGCCAACATCGCGCGCAAGCTGGGCGCGCTGACCGTCGGCGTGGTGACCCGGCCGTTCTCGTTCGAGGGCAAGCGCCGCAGCCAGCAGGCCGAGGCGGGCATCACCGCGCTGCGGGAGAGCTGCGACACGCTCATCGTGATCCCCAACGACCGGCTGCTGCAGATGGGCGATGCCGCCGTGTCCCTGATGGACGCGTTCCGCAGCGCCGACGAAGTCCTGCTCAACGGCGTGCAGGGCATCACCGACCTGATCACCACACCCGGCCTGATCAACGTCGACTTCGCCGACGTCAAGGGCGTGATGAGCGGTGCGGGCACGGCGCTGATGGGGATCGGGTCCGCCCGCGGCGACGGGCGTGCGCTCAAGGCGGCCGAGATCGCGATCAACTCGCCGTTGCTGGAAGCCTCGATGGAAGGCGCCCAGGGCGTGCTGCTGTCGGTGGCCGGCGGCTCCGATCTGGGCCTGTTCGAGATCAACGAAGCCGCCTCGCTGGTGCAGGACGCCGCCCATCAGGACGCCAACATCATCTTCGGCACGGTGATCGACGACTCGCTGGGCGACGAGGTCCGCGTCACGGTGATCGCCGCCGGATTCGACACCAGCGGGCCCGGCCGCAAGCCGGTGGTGAGCTCGTCGGACACCTCGCCCATCGAGCCGGGCAAGGCGGGCAAGGTGAGCACCTCGCTGTTCGAGCCCGCCGACGCGGCCAGCGTGCCGGCGCACACCAACGGCGCGACGGTCAGTCTCGGTGGCGACGACGGCATCGCCGATGACGACGTCGACGTGCCACCCTTCATGCGCCGCTGAGCGCGGAACAATACTGGCGACCGTGACGGTTCGCATTCGGCGCGTGATCACCACCCGCGCCGGCGGCGTGTCCGCGCCGCCGTTCGACACCTTCAACCTGGGCGACCATGTGGGCGACGACCCGGCCGCGGTGGCGGCGAACCGCAAGCGGCTTGCCACCACGATCGGCCTCGGCGAACACGGGGTGGTCTGGATGAACCAGGTGCACGGCGACCACGTCGAGGTGGTCGACGGTCCACCGAAGTCCACTGCCGCCGTGGATGACACCGACGCCTTGGTGACCGCGACGCCGCGGTTGGCGTTGGCGGTGGTGACCGCCGATTGCGTTCCGGTGTTGATGGCCGACGCGCGCGCGGGCGTGGTGGCCGCCGTGCACGCCGGACGCGTCGGCGCGCAGAAGGGCGTCGTGGTGCGTGCGGTGGAAGCGATGCTCGGTCTGGGCGCGCATGTCGAGGACATCTCGGCGCTGCTGGGCCCGGCGGTCAGCGGACGCAACTACGAGGTACCCGCGGCCATGGCCGACGAGGTGGAGGCCGCGCTCCCGGGCAGCCGCACCGTCACCGCCAAGAACACCCCGGGTCTTGATTTGCGGGCCGGAATCGCCCGGCAGCTAACGGATTTGGGAATCACCGCCATCGACATCGACCCGCGCTGCACCGTCGAGGACACCAGCCTGTTCAGCCACCGACGCGACGCGCCGACGGGTCGGTTTGCGTCGTTGGTGTGGATGGAATGACGGCGACCGTGGCGACGACGCGCGAACTCGAACTGGCCGAGGCGCTCAGCGCCGTGCGGGCAAGGATCGCCCGTGCCGCCGAGTCGGCCGGACGCAGCGCCGACGAAATTGAATTGCTTCCGGTCACCAAATTCTTTCCGGCATCCGACGTTCTGATATTGGCGCAATTGGGCTGCCGCTCTTTTGGTGAATCGCGCGAACAAGAGGCGTCGAGAAAAGTCGCGGAATTGCGCGAAATGGCGGACGCACCACCGATTCGCTGGCACATGGTCGGCCGGATTCAACGCAACAAAGCGCGCTCGATCGCCGGGTGGGCCTACGCGGCGCACTCCGTCGACAGCCGCCGGGTGCTCGACGCGCTCGACCGCGCCGCGGGCGAGGCGCTGGCCGCCGGTCAACGCACCGCGCCGTTGCGCATCTACATCCAACTCAGCCTCGACGGCGACGAACGACGTGGCGGCATCTATGTGGAAAGGCCGGATCTCGTGGACGAAATGTGTGCGGCAGCCGACGCCGCAGAGGCGCTTCAGCTCGCCGGGCTGATGGCGATTCCGCCGCTCGGCGCCGACCCCGAAGCCGCGTTCGCCCGGTTACACCGCGAGCATCAGCGGGTACAAAACCGCTATCACCAGCGGCTCGAGCTGTCGGCAGGAATGTCCAGCGACCTCGAGGCGGCGATCAAACACGGGTCCACGTGTGTGCGTGTCGGTACCGCGCTATTGGGGCAACGTCCTCTAACGTCTCCCTGAGTAGTCACTCCAGTCACATCTTCATCACAGACACCAGAGCCTGAGTCACCAGAAGGGTCGAGCGATGAGCACACTGCACAAGGTCAAGGCCTACTTCGGCATGGCGCCGATGGATGACTACGACGACGAGTACTACGACGACGAGGACCGCGGTCCCGCCAGGGGGTACTCGCGTCGTACCCGCGACGACCGGTTCGACGACGACTACGACCCTGCGCCACGGGGCTATGACGACCGCGACTTCGACGAGCCCGGCGGCTACCGTCGCGGATACGCCGACGAGGGCCGGTTCGAGCGGCTGCGCAGCCCGCGTGAATTCGACCGGCCGGCACCGCGCTTCGGCGGCTTGATGCGCGGCTCGACCCGCGGCGCCCTGGCGATGGACCCCCGCCGGATGGCCGAACTTTTCGATGCCGGCAGCCCGCTGTCGAAGATCACCACGCTGCGGCCCAAGGACTACAGCGAGGCGCGGACCATCGGCGAACGGTTCCGCGACGGCACCCCGGTGATCATGGACCTGGTGACGATGGACAACGCGGACGCCAAGCGGCTGGTGGACTTCGCGGCAGGCTTGGCGTTCGCGCTGCGCGGCTCGTTCGACAAGGTCGCCACCAAGGTGTTCCTGCTCTCGCCGGCAGACATCGACGTCACCGCCGAGGAGCGGCGCCGCATCGCGGAGGTGGGCTTCTACGCCTATCAGTAGGCCCGGTCCGCCGGACAGGTAGGCTGGCGTCGCGCTCGAAGCTGTGACCAGCCGAGGGCACCCGTCCCTGCCAAACGTCACCCGTCCGTAGCGAGGTCGCTCCGTTGTCGCAGTTCTTCCAGATCCTTGGCTTCGCGCTGTTCGTGTTCTGGCTGCTGCTCATCGCCCGCGTCGTGGTGGAGTTCATCCGCTCGTTCTCCCGCGACTGGCATCCCAAGGGCCTGACTGTGGTGATCCTCGAGCTGATCATGACCGTGACCGATCCGCCGGTGCGGCTGCTGCGACGGCTGATTCCGCAGCTCACGATCGGTGCGGTGCGGTTCGACCTGTCGATCATGGTGCTGTTGCTGCTGGCGTTCATCGGAATGCAACTGGCGTTCGGCGCCGCTGCCTGAGTGCGGATTTGCCCGGCTGATTCCCGGCAGGGAATGGTGTCAAGACGATCCGGGAATGTTTGAAATTCGCTCTTAATTTCAACCTCACCCGCAACGGTCGGGTCTGGTGTGACAGGATGGACGCCAGTTACGTCCAGTGCTAAAGCTAGGCTCTACACTTTGAGATCGGTTGACGGTCCAGACTCCAAGGGGGCAGACGATGCCGCTCACACCAGCCGACGTCCACAACGTCGCGTTCAGTAAGCCACCGATCGGCAAGCGCGGCTACAACGAGGACGAGGTCGACGCGTTTCTCGATCTGGTCGAGAACGAGCTGGCCCGGCTCATCGAAGAGAACACCGATCTGCGGCAGCGCAACTCCGAGCTGGAACAGGAGCTGGCCGCGGCCCGGTCCGGGCAACCCGCACCGGCCTTCGAGGCTGCCCCCGAGTCTGCCGCGCAAGCCGCATACGAGGCGCCGGCGGCCACCACCGAAGACCAGCATCTCAAGGCGGCCAAGGTGCTCAGCCTGGCCCAGGACACCGCCGACCGGTTGACGGGCAGCGCCAAGGCCGAGGCCGAGAAGATGCTCGCCGACGCACGCGCGCAGGCCGACGCCATGATCAGCGAGGCGCGCCAGACCGCGGAGACCACCGTCGCCGAGGCGCGCCAGCGCGCCGATGCGATGCTCGCCGACGCGCAGACCCGGTCGGAGGCGCAGCTGCGTCAGGCCCAGGAGAAGGCCGACGCGTTGCAGGCCGACGCCGAGCGCAAGCACTCGGAGATCATGGGGACCATCAACCAGCAGCGCACCGTGTTGGAAGGCCGCCTCGAACAACTGCGTACGTTCGAGCGTGAGTACCGCACCCGGTTGAAGACCTACCTGGAATCCCAGCTCGAAGAGCTCGGCCAGCGTGGCTCGGCCGCGCCGGTCGACTCCGGCGCCAACAGCGAGGGCGCCAGCTTCAACCAGTTCAATCGGGGCAATAACTAAAGCGCCGAGGAATCCTTCCACCTAGGGTTGATCAATGCTGATCGTTGCGCTCGTGCTCGCCGTCATCGGCCTGGCCGCACTGGTAACCGCCGTCGTCACGAGCAATGAGTTGATCGCCTGGGTGTGTATCGCCGCCAGCGCCGTCGGCGTGCTGCTCTTGATCGTCGACGCGGTGCGCGAACGGTCGCGGGGCCGCGTCGACCGCGTCGACGAGGAGGAAGCGCCCCCGGAGCCCGAGCAGTTCGACGCCGAATACCCACAGGACGACGTCGCGGACGTGCCAGCAGACGACGCCGAGACCTCGGTCGTCGAACAGGCCGAAGACGAGTACAGCAGCGGCGAGAACAACCGCTAAACCGTTGGGGTGGCGAGCAATTCGCGAACCTCGTCGTCGCTGACCTGACGGAAGTCCTCGAACACCTGCCCGACCGCCTCGAAGCCCGGCGGCATCGTCACGCACACCACCTCGTCGGCTTCGGCCCCCAGCTCACGACACGCGGACGGCGGTCCCACCGGGACCGCGACCACCACCCGGGCCGGGTCGCACGCGCGCACCGCGCGGACGGCGGCGAGCATGCTGGCGCCGGTGGCGATTCCGTCGTCGACGAGGATCACGATGCGCCCGGCGAGGTCGACCGGCGGACGATCGCCCCGATAAACGCGTTCGCGCCGGTGCAGCTCCTCGGTCTCGCGCTCGATGACCTCCTGTAGCTGTTCATCAGTGATGCCCAGGCTGCGAACCACGCTGTCGTTGATCACGACACCGCCGCCGCTGGCGATCGCCCCCATCGCCAATTCTCGCCAGTGCGGCACACCGAGCTTGCGCACCAGGAACACGTCCAGCGGCGCACGCAACGCCGACGCCACATGCCATCCGACCGGAACCCCGCCGCGGGCCAGGCCGAGTACCAGCACGTTGTCCTTGTCGCGGTAGGGCGCCAACTCCTCAGCGAGCACCTCGCCGGCTTCCTGCCGATTCGAAAAGATCCGCCCGGAGTTCCGCCGGGACAGCCCGCGCCATCCGCTCATCGCCGTCACTTCGTTGTCGGGGACCCTGTCAGCCTACGACTATTGTTCGCCCATTTTTCGCCTCGAAACGGACGCAATGGTCGATTCGGTGGCCGCAAACCAGCCATAGCGTCGGTCTCGGCGCGCGTTGCGGGCGAGGTGATCCAGCTCGCAATTGTTTCGGACGGGTTTCCTCGACCGCGCATCCGCCTGCTGCGCAGAAGTGAGCGCGTTTTGATGTTGGTGACATGACGGTGCAACGGTCGCGGAATGGGCTCGCGTCAGCCTTTTCCCGTGAAGACGTTGAGCCGCGCGCGCACCATCGAGCACTGGGACGCTGAGGATGTCGAGGCCTGGGAGCATGGTTCACCGCCGGGCAAGCACATCGCCAAACGCAACCTGATCTGGTCGATCTTCGCCGAGCACGTCGGGTTCTCGGTGTGGTCGATCTGGTCGGTGATGGTGCTGTTCATGCCGCAGGACGTGTACCACATCGACGCGGCGGGCAAGTTCTACCTCGTCGCGATACCCACCCTGATCGGCGCGGTGATGCGCATCCCGTACACGGTCGCGCCCGCCAAGTTCGGTGGCCGCAACTGGACGGTCGTCAGCGCCCTGCTGCTGCTCATCCCGACCCTGCTGACCCTCTGGGTGATGAGGCGCCCCGACACGTCGTACACCACCTTCATGGTCGTCGCGGCGTTCGCCGGTCTCGGCGGAGGCAACTTCGCGTCATCGATGACGAACATCAACGCCTTCTACCCGCAGCGGCTCAAGGGCTGGGCGCTGGGCCTCAACGCCGGCGGCGGTAACATCGGCGTCCCGGTGATCCAGCTCGTCGGTCTGCTGGTGATCGCCACGGTCAGCAACACCGCACCCGAAATCGTCTGCGCCATCTACCTTGTCCTCATCGCGTTGGCTGCCGCCGGCGCCGCGCTGTTCATGGACAACCTCGGCAATCAGCGGTCCAACCTGAGCGCGATGGCAGAGGCGTTGCGGTTCAAGCACTCCTGGGTGATGAGCTTCCTCTACATCGGCACCTTCGGATCGTTCATCGGGTTCTCGTTCGCGTTCGGTCAGGTGTTGCAGATCAACTTCCTTGCCGGCGGCGACAGTCCCGCGCAGGCCTCACTGCACGCCGCCCAGATCGCGTTCATCGGCCCGCTGTTGGGTTCGATCTCCCGGCCGTTCGGGGGCAAGCTGTCCGACCGGATGGGCGGCGGCAGGGTGACGCTGTACACGTTCGTGGCGATGATCCTCGCCGCCGGAATCCTCGTCACCGCGGGCATGCTCGACGACCGCACCGCCGGAGCCGCCACCGGCGCGCAGATGACCGCCTACGTCGCCGGCTTCATCTGCCTGTTCATCCTCTCCGGCATCGGCAACGGGTCCACCTACAAGATGATCCCGTCGATCTTCGAGGCCAAGGCCCAGGGCCGCGACGACTGGAGTCGCGAGCAGAAAGCGGCCTGGTCGCGCAGCATGTCCGGTGCGCTGATCGGGTTCGCCGGGGCGGTCGGCGCGCTCGGCGGCGTGTTCATCAACGTCGTGCTGCGCGCCTCGTACGTCAGCGACGCGAAGTCGGCCACCAACGCCTTCTGGGTGTTCCTCGGCTTCTACGTCGTCTGCGCGATCGTCACCTGGTTCGTGTTCCTGCGCATCCAGACCGCGCGGGCCGGTGCGGGCGAGCACATCGGCCAGACGCCGGCGCCGGTGCCCGCGACTTGACGCCACCCATGACGGACACGGTGACTCGGAGCGCGTGCTCCTACTGCGGTGTCGGCTGCGGCGTCGAAGTGCACACCCGCGCCGACGGCGACGGCGGCCGGCCCGTCATCACCCGAATCGCCGGCGACAGACTGCATCCCACCAACACCGGTCGGCTGTGCACCAAAGGCGCCACGCATGCGGAGATGATGCGCGCCGACGACGACCGGCTGACCTGCGCCCTGATGCGCCGTCACCGCGACGATGAACTCGCGCCCGCGGCCGTCGACGAGGCGGTCGCCGAGGCCGGGCGACGGTTGCGCGCCATCGTCGACGAGCACGGCCCGGACGCGGTGGCGTTGTACGTGTCGGGCCAAATGTCCATCGAGGCCCAGTATCTGGCGAACAAACTCGCGAAAGGCTTTCTGCGCACCGTCAACATCGAGTCGAACTCGCGGCTCTGCATGGCCAGCGCAGGTACCGGCTTCAAACAGTCCCTCGGCGCCGACGGACCGCCCGGGTCGTACGCCGACTTCGACTGCACCGACCTGTTTTTCGTCATCGGGTCCAACATGGCCGACTGCCACCCGATCCTGTATCTGCGGATGGTCGACCGGATCAAGACCGGCGCCAAGCTGATCGTCGTCGACCCGCGCCGCACCGCCACCGCGGAACGCGCGGACCTGTTCTTACAGATCAAACCGGGAACCGACCTCGCGCTGCTCAACGGGCTGCTGCACCTACTTGTCGAAAACGGCGACATCGACGAACAATTCATCGCCGAGCACACCGAGGGCTGGCAGGACATGCCTGCCTTCCTCGCCGACTATCCGCCCGCCGTCGTCGCCGAGATCACCGGACTGGCCGAGTCCGACATCCGCACCGCCGCCCGCATGATCGCCGACGCGGGGGAGTGGATGAGCTGCTGGACCATGGGGCTCAACCAGAGTACGCACGGCACCGCGAACACCAACGCGATCTGCAACCTGCATCTGGCGACCGGGGCGATCTGTCGGACCGGAAGCGGCCCGATGTCGCTGACCGGCCAGCCCAACGCCATGGGCGGTCGCGAAATGGGCTACATGGGACCGGGGTTGCCCGGTCAGCGCGCGGTGACGTCGGCGGCGGACCGCGCCTTCGTCGAGCACCGGTGGGGCCTGCCGCCCGACACGCTGAGGTCCGACGTCGGCACCGGCACCATCGACATGTTCCGCCGGACCGCCGACGGCGAGATCAAGGCCTGCTGGATCATCTGCACCAATCCCGTTGCCTCCGTGGCGAACCGGGATACTGTCATCGCCGCGCTGCAGCGCGCCGAGCTCGTCGTCACCCAGGACACCTACCGCAGCACCGCGACCAACCGTTACGCCGACATCGTGCTGCCCGCCGCGCTGTGGGCCGAATCCGACGGGGTGATGGTCAACTCGGAGCGCACCATGACCCTGCTGCAGCGCTCGATCACGCCGCCGGGGCAGGCCCGCCCTGACTGGCAGCTGATCTGCGACGTCGCCGCACATCTGGGCTTCGCCGAACACTTCCGCTACGACTCCAGCGAGCAGATCTTCGACGAGATCCGCGGCTTCACCAACCTCGACACCGGGTACGACCTGCGCGGCGTCAGCTATGCGCGGCTGCGGCACACCCCGCTGCAGTGGCCCTGCCCGCCCGACGGCGACGCCCGAAACCCGATCCGCTACGTCCAGCGCGGAACACTGCGGTTCCCGACACCGTCCGGACGCGCACGATTCCTGGCCCGCCCGCACGTCGACCCGGCCGAATCCGCCGACGACGCCTACCCTTTCGTGCTGAACACCGGACGGGTGCAGCACCAGTGGCACACCATGACCAAGACCGGCAAGGTCGCCGCGCTCAACAAGCTGGACGGCCGGCCGTTCGTCGAGATCCACCCCGCCGACGCAGCCGAGCGTGGCATCGCCGAAGGTCAACCCGTCGAGCTGATTTCACGCCGCGGGTGCGCAGTGCTCCCGGCGGTGCTCACCGACCGGGTGCGGGCGGGCAACTGCTTCGCGCCGTTTCACTGGAACGACGAACACGGTGAGCTGCTCACCGTCAACGCGCTGACGAGCGACGCCGTCGACCCCGAGTCACTGCAGCCGGAGTTCAAGGTGTGCGCGGTCGACCTCCGCCCGGTGGCCCCGCCGCCCGCCCCCAAACCCGTTGCAGCACCGCCGCGCTCGCACGCCGCGGACGGCCCGTTGGTGTTGTGGGCGTCGCAGACCGGCACCGCCGAGGGCGTCGCCGCCCGGTTGGCCGACCGGCTCGGCGGCGCGCATCTGGTCAACATGAACGACGCGCGGCTGACCGACCTCGCGGCCGGGCGCGACGTGCTCGTCGTCACCAGCACGTTCGGCGACGGCGAGGCACCCGACAACGGCGCCGGTTTCTGGGAACGCCTGGACGCACCGGACGCCCCGGCGCTGGACGGCATCCGGTATGCGGTGCTGGGAATCGGGGACCGCTCCTACTCGAACTTCTGCGGGCACGCCAGATCGATCGACACGAGGTTCGCCGCGCTGGGGGCGATACCCATGATCGAGCGCGCCGAGTGTGAAGCCCATGACGACGAACTGATTCGGCGGTGGACCGACTCTGCCGCGTCGCTGCTGGGCGGCTCGCCGGCACCGTCGACCGTGGTCGCCGAACCGTTCACCCGCGCGCATCCCATCGTCGTCCCCATGGTTCGCAACACCCTGCTGACCGCGCCGGCGTCGCGAAAAGAAGTGCGTCAGTTCGGGTTTGACGTCTCGGCGCATGACGTCAGCTACGCCACCGGCGACTCGCTGGGGGTGTTCGCCGAGAACGATCCCGCCGTGGTGGAGGCATGGCTGACCGCCACCGGACTACGCGGCGGGCAGGTCGTCGAGGTGGACGGGTCCGAGATGACGCTGCGCGAGGCGTTGACCGCACATTACGACATCTGCCGGGTCACCCCGGACCTGATCCGGTTCATCGCCGACCACAGCCGCGACGCCAAACCGCTGCGCGCGTCGGGGCACAAGCGTGACAAGTGGCTGGTGGGCCGAAACGGGCTGGATCTGGTGCAGCAGTTCGTCGTGCACGCGGACCCGGTCGAATGGCAGCGGGTGCTGGTGCGGCTGACCCCGCGCAGCTACTCGATCTCGTCGAGCCCGCTGGTGAGCCCGCACGTGGTGCAGCTGACGGTGTCGGTGGTGCGCTACCGCGGCGCCGACGGCGGCCCGCGCGGCGGGGTCTGCTCGACGTTTCTGGCCGACCGGGCGACGTCTGCGCCGGTGTTCCTGCAGCGCTCGCCGCACTTTCGGCCCCCGGAGGACGGCACGACGCCGATGATCATGATCGGCCCGGGTACCGGGGTGGCGCCGTTCCGCGGGTTCCTGCAGGAGCGGCGCGCCCGCGGGCACACCGGGGCTAACTGGCTGTTCTTCGGCGAGCGGCACCGCCGCGAGAACTTCTACTACCGAGACGATTTCGAGGACATGGCCCGTGACGGCCTGCTCAACCGGCTCGACCTGGCGTTCTCCCGCGACCAGGCCAAACCGGTGTATGTCCAGCACAAGATGCTCGACTACGGCGCCGACGTGTGGCGGTGGATGGACGACGGGGCGCATCTGTACGTCTGCGGTGACGCCGCCCGGATGGCCAAGGACGTCGACGCCGCGTTGACCACGATCATCGAGCGCCACGGGCGGATGTCCCACCAGCAGGCCCACGACTACAAACGTGAGCTGGTGGTCGCCAAACGCTACGTGCGTGACGTGTACTGAGGTCCAGGTCACGTCCCGGACGGGTTGAGCAAGACGAGCCTGCAGGTCGAGGGCGGCTGGCGGTTGTCGTCTTCAGATCGCCGCGGTGCCGCCGTCGGCAACCAGCTCCATCCCGTTCACATAGCTCGAGTCGTCGGAGGCGAGGAACATTGCGACTGAGGCGATTTCGTCAGGCTGGCCCATTTCACCGCGCGGGATCAGGGATTCGAATTGCCGCTTCGTCTCTTCGTCGAACAGTTCTTCCTGCTTGGCGGTCGCGACCTGGCCGGGGCTCAATACATTCACCCGGATCCGCCTGTCCTTCAACTCGGCCAGCCATACGCGGGCCCAGGCCTGCTGCACGGCCTTGCTCCCGGCGTAAACGCTCCAGCCGGGATAACCCTTGATCGAGGCGTTCGAACCGGTCATGAAAATCGAGCCACCGTCGTTGAACAGCGGCAATGCCTTCTGCACGGTGAACAACATGCCGCGCGCGTTCAGCCAGAAGGTGGCGTCGAACTGTTCCTCGGTGATCTCGCCGAGTTTTCCGTACTCGGCGTCCCCGGCGCTGGCCCACAGCACGTCGATCGCGCCCTTTTCCCGCCTGACCGTGTCATATAACCGGTCGAGGTCGTCGAGGTCGGCCGCATCGCCCCGCACGGCGGTGACATTGCGGCCGATCGACTCGACCGCCTGATCCAGCGCTTCCTGCCTGCGGCCCGTGATGAAGACATGAGCCCCTTCGGAGACGAACAACTTCGCGCCGGCCAGCGCCAATCCCGTTGAGGCGCCGGTGATTACCGCTACCTTGCCATCGAGCTTTCCCATGATCACTCCGTTGAATAGATGTTGCGTCCAGAACTGTCCGGAACCACTATGTAAACCGATCAGTGTGCGTAATCTAGCGGACGGTCGGTGTGTGCGCAAGCTATGTACACCGATCGTTACCAACAGTTCTATACTGGACGCATGACGGAGCTGGAGAAGGGCCCCCAACGCCTGCGCCGGGGCAGGGGCGCACGCGAGCGAATCCTGCGTGCGTCACAACGCCTGTTCCGCGAACAGGGCATCAACCGCACCGGCATGGATCAGCTGTGCGCGGAGGCCCAGGTGTCGAAGCGCACGGCCTACCAACACTTCGCGGGCAAGGACGAACTGGTCGCCGAATACCTGCGACGGTTCGATCCGAACGTCATGGGCGACGTGTTCGATCGCACCGACCTCACCCCGCGCGAGAAGCTCCTCGCAGCTTTCGAGGTGCCCATGTCTGGCACCCAGGACGTCACGCCCCTGTGTCCCTACATCGCGGCGGCCGTGGAAGTCCACGACCCGCATCACCCGGCATCCGAATACGCACGCGAGTACAAGCTCACGGTCGCCGCGCGGTTCGCCGAAACCGCCCGCGATGCCGGCGCAACCAACCCCGAGGAGCTCGGCGAGCAACTGGCGTTGCTCCTCGACGGCGCCTCAACCCGCACGCGGGTGCTCAACACCGAATCGTTCCCGACGGCCGCCGCCATCGCCGCCGTCCTCATCGACAACGCCATTCCGTGACGATCAGGCGGTGAACAACGAGAAGATCCGGCTCGAAACGTGCGCGGATGTACGCAGAGCTGGGCGACCTGAGTCGTGTCGCCGGTGGTGTCCGAGGGGGGACTTGAACCCCCACGCCCGTTAATAGGGCACTAGCACCTCAAGCTAGCGCGTCTGCCATTCCGCCACTCGGACCAGTTCTGGCAGCTAAGGCTATCGGATCACCGATGCCGGACCCAAACCGAACCAATCACCTCAATGGTACGAATGGTGGCGTGTCCTCGCCGTCGCACGCCGAAGCCGAAGTGGTCGACATCGTCAGCACCCTCATCCGGTTCGACACCACCAACACCGGTGAGCCGGAAACCACCAAGGGCGAGGCCGAGTGCGCCCACTGGGTGGCCGAGCAGCTGCAGGAGGTCGGCTACCAGACCGAATACATCGAGGCAGGCGCGCCGGGGCGGGGCAACGTGTTCACCCGGCTCGAGGGCGCCGACCGCGGTCGCGGGGCCCTGATGATGCATGGCCACCTCGACGTGGTGCCCGCCGATCCCTCGGAGTGGAGCGTGCACCCCTTCTCCGGCGCGGTCGAGAACGGCTACGTGTGGGGCCGCGGCGCGGTCGACATGAAGGATATGTGCGGGATGATGATCGCCGTTGCCCGCCACTTCAAACGTGCCGGCATCGTGCCGCCCCGCGACATCGTGTTCGGGTTCGTGTCCGACGAGGAGGCGGGCGGCAACTATGGCTGCAAGTGGCTCGTCGACAACCGGCCAGACCTCTTCGAGGGCGTGACCGAGGCGATCGGCGAGGTCGGCGGCTTCTCGCTGACCATTCCGCGCCGCGACGGCGGCGAGCGCACGCTGTACCTGATCGAGACCGCCGAGAAGGCGATGATGTGGATGCGGCTGACCGCGCACGGCCGCGCCGGCCACGGCTCGATGATCAACGACGACAACGCCGTCACCGCCGTCGCCGACGCCGTCGCCAAACTGGGTCGCCACCAGTTCCCGATCGTGCTGACCGACTCCGTTGAGCAGTTCCTGGCCGCCGTCGCCGAGGAGTCCGGCTACACCTTCGACTTCGACTCACCCGACATCGAGGGCGCGATCGCCAAGCTCGGCCCGATCGCCAAGATCGTCGGCGCCACGCTGCGCGACACCGCCAACCCCACCATGCTCAAGGCTGGCTACAAGGCCAACGTCATTCCCGGCGCCGCCGAAGCCGTGGTGGACTGCCGCGTGCTGCCGGGGCGGCAGGCCGCCTTCGAACGCGAGGTCGACGAGCTCATCGGCCCCGACGTCACCCGGGAGTGGATCACCAACCTGCCGTCGTATGAGACCACCTTCGACGGCGAACTGCTGGACGCGATGAACGCCGCGATCCTGTCCGCCGACCCCGACGCCCGCACCGTGCCCTACATGCTGTCCGGCGGTACTGACGCAAAACACTTCGCGCGGTTGGGAATTCGGTGTTTCGGGTTCGCGCCGCTGAAGCTGCCGCCGGACCTGGATTTCGCGTCGCTGTTCCACGGCGTCGACGAGCGGGTACCCGTTGACGCGTTGAAGTTCGGCACCAGAGTTCTCGAGCATTTCCTGCTGCACTGTTGATCACAATCAAAGAAAGGGTTCCACCGTGGCTTTTCCGTACAACCCATACGATTTCCTGCCCAAGCTGCCGTCGTTCACGCTGACGTCGGACTCGGTCACCGACGGCCAACCGCTGGCCAACGACCAGGTCAGCGGAATCATGGGGGCCGGCGGATCCGACATCTCACCGCAGCTGAGCTGGTCGGGGTTCCCCGAGGAAACCCGCAGCTTCGCGGTCACCGTCTACGACCCCGACGCCCCGACAGTCTCGGGGTTCTGGCACTGGGCGGTGGCCAACCTGCCCGCCACCGTCACCGAGCTGCCCGCCGGCGCCGGTGACGGCAGCGACCTGCCCGGCGGCGCGCTGACGCTGGCCAACGACGCCGGCATGAAGCGCTACATCGGCGCCGCCCCGCCCGCCGGACACGGCGTGCACCGCTACTTCATCGCCGTGCACGCGGTCAAGGTCGAGAAGCTCGAACTCGACGGCGACGCCAGCCCGGCGTACCTGGGTTTCAACCTGTTCATGAACGCGATCGCCCGCGCGGTCATCCACGGCACCTACGAGCAGAAGTAGCGCGTCACCTTCCCGCACCTTCCCGCGAGCAGACGTGAAAACCCCCGAAATCGCCCGAATGTAGGGGATTTCACGTCTGCTCGTCGGAGTGGCGGCCCAGCTCGCCGGGGTGGGGCTCGCGGGGGAGGGCCGAGCCGATCGCGTCGGTTAGGGCGGTGAAACCGCCGTCGTGCAGGCGGCGTGCGATGCCGTCGTGAATGTGCTTGGCCCACAGCCCGCCGCCGTACACGAACCCGGTATAGCCCTGCAGCAGCGACGCGCCCGAGGTGATGCGCTCCCACGCGTCGTCGGCGGTCTCGATGCCGCCGACGCTGATCAGCACCAGGCGGTCACCCACCCGCCGGTAGAGCCTGCGCAGGATCTGCAGCGATCGCGCCGCCACCGGCGGCCCCGAGATGCCGCCGGGTCCGAGTTCGTCGACGCCGGGGGTGAGCAACCCTTCGCGCGACACCGTGGTGTTGGTGGCGACGATGCCGGCCAGCCCCAATTCGACTGCCAGGTCAGCGATTTCGTCGACGTCCTGATTGGACAGATCGGGCGCGATCTTCACCAGCACCGGCGTCGACGTCTGCGCCAACACCGCCTCCAGGATGGGCCGCAGCGACTGCACCGCCTGCAGGTCCCGCAACCCCGGGGTGTTCGGTGAGCTGACGTTGACCACCAGGTACGCCGCCAGCGGCCCGAGCAGCCGCGCGCTTTCGGCGTAGTCCTCGACGGCGCGCTCGGGCGGGGTGGTCTTGGTCTTGCCGATGTTCACCCCGATCGGCACGTCGGGCACGTGCCGGGCCAGTCGAAGCGCCAGCTCACCGGCGCCGTGGTTGTTGAACCCCATCCGGTTGAGCAGGGCGCGGTCGTCGGGCAGCCGGAACAACCGCGGCGCCGGGTTGCCGGGCTGGGCCTGCGCGGTGACCGTGCCGACCTCGGCGTAGCCGAACCCCAACGCCCCCCAGACGTGCAGGCCGCTGCCGTTCTTGTCGAACCCCGCCGCCAGCCCGAGCGGGCCCGCGAACCGCACCCCGAACACCGTGCTGGCCAGCACCGGATCGCGCGGCGCCAGCCAGCGCATCAGCGCCCGCCGCGTCGCCCGCGGGGCGGTGAGCGCACGCAGCACCGTGAACACCCAGGTGTGGATGCGCTCGGGCGCGACCAGAAACAGCGACCGCCGCAACGCGCCGTACATCAGCGCCTCACAGCGCGGGCTGCTCCGCAATGCCCGCCCGGTCGGCCGGCGTCTTCTTGCGGCGCAGCAGCACCCGCCGGGAGCCGTCGGTGTAGAGCCTGACCCGCGTCAGCTCCCACCCGCGGTACTCGGCCTCGATCGACAGCCGGGTCGACGCGCTGATGCGCGTCACATCCGGCGGCAGCCGCAGCGGGATCCATTCGTAGTCGTCGGACAGATCCTTGTCCCAGCCGGGGGGCATCCTGCCGCGATGCATGGCGCTCACCCAGACACCCCCGCGTTGGAGATCACCTGCACACCCGCTCCAGAGCCCGACACCACATACAGGGTGCCAGACCGTTCGTCATAGGCCAGGGAGTTCGGTTGATGCACGGTTCGATATCGCGCCTTCTCGACGGGGATGCCGGTGGCCAGATCGTAGCCAACGACGGTGTTGCTCGCGGTCTGCGACACCCACGCCAGGGTGGCGGAGCCGGCCAGCCCGTACGGCGCGTCGGGCACCGGATAGCGCTGCCGCAACATCAGCGGATCGGTGCCGAACACCAGCAGCTCACCGCCGCGGGTGTCGGCGACCAGGACGCGGCCGGCGGGGTCGGCCGCGATCGTCGTCGCGCCGTCACCGGCCCGCAGCGCCTGCCCGGCCCCGGTTCCGTCGTCGGACAACGTGGTCACCGAGGTCTGTCCGCGATCGAGGACGACGACCGTGTCGCCCTGGGTGACAAGCGCATCGACCCGGGCGAACATCTTGACCTCGGCGGCGACGGTGGCATCCGGCCCGAGGGTGTACACCGCGCCGTCGGCGCTGCCGAGCACGATCCTGCCGTCGTCGCCGCGGGTGATCGCGGTGAAGTCGGTGTCCTGCTGTCCTTCCACGCCGACCGGGGTGCTCTCGCCCGTCGCGAGGTCGACCACGAGGTAGCCACCGCGGGTGGCCAGATACACCCGGCCCTCGCCGTCGCCGGTCATCGCGGTCGCCGCACCGGGCAGCGGCACCTCGCGGGTGGCGCCCGTCGGCGCCATCACCGACAGCACCGACGTCTCGGCCGGTCCCGGGCTCAGCACCGCCAGCGCGTCGGTGGCCGCATCGAAGTTCGCGGTAACTGCACGGCCGCGCAGCGGATGCACGACCCCGGCGGGTTCGGCGGTGACCGGCGGCGCGTCGGCGGCCTGCGCCGGGGGAATCGTCGGCGGCGGCGCGTCCACCGGGTTCGCCGAACATCCCGAAAACGAAAAGATAGCCACCACGAACGCACAGATGCGAAAGGCCTGCGCTGGCAGTTTTACGGAAAGCGGCAAGGGGTAGCTCTCGGTTCGTGTGAAGGGAATCCCGATTCGAAAGTTCAGTCTATGCAGACGCGTCATCGCAAATCGCAGAGCAGTCGGCGGGGGGTGCACACGGTTTGGATTCATTAGCGGTATGGTGCGGTCATGACCCTCGCGGCGGACCATGAATTGGACCATCGAAAGTTTGCTATCGAGGACATCTCCACTGGTGTGCACGCCAGCGGATTTGGCCAAGTCGGCGACGGACGTACGTTTTCCTTCCGCGTCGAACGGCACCAATTGGTCGTGGAGGTGTACCGCCCGCGGCTGACCGCGCTGGTGCCGCAGGAAGAGGACGTCGTGGCCGTGGGCAGCCACAAGCTGACCGACATCGACCTCACCGACAAGCGCAGCCTGTCGGCCGCCGTGCGCGATGCGGTGGCCGCCGCACAACCGGTGTCGCGGAACGGGCGCTGATCTGACCCCACGGTACGGTCGTCGTCGTGACGGACGTGGCGGCGATGTCGTGGCTGCAGGTGGTCGTTCTCGCGATATTGCAGGGCCTGACCGAATTCCTGCCGGTGTCGTCATCGGGTCACCTGGCGATCGCCTCCCGGCTGTTCTTCACCGACGACGCCGGCGCATCGTTCACCGCGGTCACCCAGCTGGGCACCGAGTTCGCCGTCCTGCTCTACTTCGCCAGGGACATCGGCCGCATCGTCAAGGCATGGTTCACCGGGTTGTTCGCAGCTGAGCAGCGCACCCCCGACTACTGGCTGGGGTGGTACGTCATCATCGGCACGATCCCGATCGGGGTGTTCGGCCTGTTGTTCAAGGACGAAATCCGTACCGGGGCACGCAATCTGTGGGCGATCGCGACCGCGCTGATCGTCTTCTCCGTCGTGATCGCCGCCGCCGAGTACTTCGGCCGCCAAACCCGTCGGATCGAACAGCTCACCTGGAAGGACGGCATCATCGTCGGGCTGGCGCAGTGTCTGGCGCTGCTGCCCGGCGTCTCGCGTTCCGGGGCCACGATCAGCGCCGGACTGTTTCTCGGACAGAACCGTGAGCTGGCGGCGCGCTTCGGCTTCCTGCTCGCGATCCCGGCCGTGTTCGCCTCGGGCCTGTTCTCGCTGCCCGATGCGTTCAAGCCCGTCGGCACGGGGATGAGCGCCAGCGGGCCCCAGCTACTGGTCGCGACGCTGATCGCGTTCGTCGTCGGCTTCGCCGCGGTGGCGTGGTTCCTGCGGTTCCTGGTCCGCCACAGCATGTACTGGTTCGTCGGCTACCGGATCGCGCTCGGCACGGTGGTGCTGATCCTGCTCGGAACGGGGGTGATGGCCGCGACATGACCGTCATCCTGCTGCGGCACGGGCGGTCCAGCTCGAACACCGCCCACACCCTGGCCGGCCGCTCCGAGGGGGTCGACCTGGACGACCGTGGCCGCGAACAGGCCCGGGCGCTGGTGGCCCGCATCGGTGAACTGCCGATCCGGGCGATCGTGCGCTCACCGCTCCTGCGCTGCGAACGGACCGTCGAACCGCTGGCCGCGGCGCTGGGCCTGCAGCCGATCGTCGAAGAGCGGATCAGCGAGGTCGATTACGGCGCATGGACCGGCCGCAAGATCGGTGAGCTGGTCAAGGAACCGCTGTGGAGCGTCGTGCAGCAGCAGCCCAGCGCGGCGGTGTTCCCCGACGGCGAAGGGCTGGCCGCCGTGCAGGCACGCGCGGTGGCCGCGGTGCGTGAACACGACCGCCGGCTGGCCGAGCTGCACGACGGCGACGCGCTGTGGGTGGCCTGCACGCACGGCGACGTGATCAAGGCCGTCGTCGCCGACGCGCTCGGCACCCACCTGGACAGTTTTCAGCGCATCACCGCCGACCCGGCGTCGATGAGCGTGATCCGTTACACCGCGGTGCGGCCCTTCGTTATCCACGTCAACCACACTGGCGCCCAGTTGACTTCCGCACTGCTCGCCAAACCGCCCAAGGCCGAAGGAGAGAACGACGACGAAGTGCCGCCGGACGACGCCGTCGTCGGGGGATCCACCGGCTCGTAGCGATTACGGCCGGCGAACCGTTGCCGGTATTTTGGGAGATGCCATGGCCCGCGCAATTCACGTATTCCGCACACCCGACCGATTCGTGGCCGGAACTGTTGGGCAGCCGGGCAACCGGACCTTTTACCTGCAGGCCGTCCACGACAAGCGGGTGGTGTCGGTGGTGTTGGAGAAGCAGCAGGTGGCGGTGCTCGCGGAGCGGATCTCCGCGCTGCTGGTCGAAATCAACCGTCGCTTCGGCACCCCGATCCCGCCGGACACCGACGAGGTGGACGACCTCAGCCCGCTGATCACGCCGGTGGACGCCGAGTTCCGGGTCGGGACCATGGGGTTGGGCTGGGACTCCGAGGCCCAGACCGTCGTCGTCGAACTTCTCGCGGTCTCCGAAACCGAGTTCGACGCCTCGGTGGTGCTCGACGACGCCGAAGACGGGCCCGACGCCGTGCGCGTGTTCCTGACGCCGGAGTCGGCGCGCCAGTTCGCGGCGCGCTCCAACCGGGTCATCTCGGCCGGCCGACCGCCGTGTCCGCTGTGCGACGAACCGCTGGATCCGGAAGGCCACCTCTGCGTGCGCACCAACGGCTACCGGCGCGGCGCCTTCGCAGAGTCCGACGATGACGTCGAAACCTGACGCCGAAGAGGTGCTGCGGCGCGGCGAGTTGACGGTCATCGGCCGCATCCGCTCGGCGAGCAACGCCACGTTCCTGTGCGAGGCGCATCTCGGTGAGCGCCAAGCGCATTGCGTGTACAAGCCGATCAAAGGCGAGGCGCCGCTGTGGGATTTCCCGGACGGCACGCTGGCGGGCCGGGAACGGGGCGCGTACCTGATCTCGGCGGCACTCGGCTGGAACATCGTGCCCTACACCATCATTCGCGATGGACCGGCCGGTCGGGGCATGTTGCAGTTGTGGGTGGATCAGCCCGGCGACGACCCCGACGATGAACCGGCGTCCGGCCCCGATCTCATCGATCTGCTGCCCGCAGGGCGTATTCCGCCTGGATACCTACCGGTGTTGCAGGCCTACAACTACGCCGGCGACGAGGTGACTCTGGTGCACGCCGACGACATCCGGTTGTGGCGGATGGCCGTCTTCGACGTGCTGGTCAACAACGCCGACCGCAAAGGCGGTCACATCCTGTGCGGTGTCGACGGGCACGTGTACGGCGTGGACCACGGAGTGACCCTGCACGCCGAGGACAAGCTGCGCACGGTGCTGTGGGGGTGGGCCGGTAAACCCGTCGACGATCAGATACTCGAGTCGGTCACCCGGCTGCGCGAAGCGCTGCGAAACGGGTTGCGGGAACAGCTCTCTGAGCACATCACCCGCCGGGAGATCGTCGCGCTGGAAGCCAGAGCCGTTGAGCTGCTGGCCAATCCGGTGATGCCGACGCCCGAGCGGCACCGCCCGATCCCGTGGCCGGCGTTCTAGGCGAGGTGCACGGGTTCGATGGCCGCCGGTCTCGTGATCTACTGAGCCGGTGAGCTTGACGGATGCGGCGCTGGCGGCCGAGGTGGCCGCCGCGGCCGGCGAGACGCTGCTGAGCATCCGTGAGGAGGTCGGCTTCTACGACCCCTACGGCCTCGGCGACGTCGGCGACCGGCGAGCCAACGTCGTGATTCTGGACCGGCTGCGCCGGGCCCGGCCGAACGACGCGGTGCTGTCCGAGGAGGCCGTCGACGACCTGTCGCGGGTGGACGCCGACCGGGTCTGGATCGTCGACCCCGTCGACGGCACCCGCGAGTTCTCCACCCCGGGCCGCACCGACTGGGCCGTGCACATCGCGTTGTGGCGCCGCGACGGCGGCCCGAACGGCGCCATCACCGATGCGGCCGTCGCGCTGCCGGCGCGCGGGGAGGTCTATCGCAGCGACACGGTCACCCCGCCGCCGCCGCGCCGCGACGACGGCCCCATCCTGATCACCGCCAGCGCCACCCGGCCGCCGGCGGTGCTGTGGTGGCTGCGCGAGCTGATGGACATCGAACTGGTGCGCATCGGATCCGCGGGCGCCAAGGCGATGGCGGTGGTCCGCGGTGACGTCGACGCCTATCTGCACGCCGGCGGCCAGTGGGAGTGGGACTCGGCCGCCCCGGCCGGGGTGGTGCAGGCGGCCGGGCTGCACGCGTCGCGCATCGACGGCTCCGAGCTGGTCTACAACCGGCCCGACCCCTACCTGCCCGATCTGCTGATGTGTCGCCCGGAACTGCGCGATGTGCTGCTCGAGGGCATCTGGTCGGCCTACGGCAGCCGGTTTCGGAGCGGACGGGAATGAATCGGCCCCCTGCGTTGTCGGACACACCGATGCCTAGAGTCGAGCTCATGAAATCGTGGCCGGCGCCCGTCGTCCCGGCGCTTCCGGGGCGGGGCCCGCAACTGCGGCTCTACGACAGCGCCGACCGGCAGATCCGCCCGGTCGGCGCCGGTGAAACGGCCACCATGTACGTGTGCGGGATCACCCCGTATGACGCCACCCACCTGGGCCACGCGGCCACCTACCTCGCGTTCGATCTGGTGCACCGGGTGTGGCTGGACGGCGGCCACCGCGTGCACTACGTGCAGAACGTCACCGACGTCGACGACCCGCTGTTCGAGCGCGCCGAGCGCGACGGCGTCGACTGGCGCGACCTCGCCGAGCGGGAAACCCGACTGTTCCGCGACGACATGGCGGCGCTGCGGGTGCTGCCCCCGCACGACTACGTGGCGGCCACCGACGCCATCGCCGAGGTCATCGAGCTCGTCGAGAAGATGCTGGCCTCCGGCGCGGCCTACGTCGTCGACGATCCCGCCTATCCCGACATCTACTTCCGCGCCGACGCCACCCAGCAGTTCGGCTACGAGTCCGGCTACGACCGCGACACCATGCTGGCCCTGTTTGGCGAGCGCGGCGGCGACCCCGACCGGCCCGGCAAGCACGACGCACTCGACGCGTTGATGTGGCGCGCGGCGCGGCCGGGCGAACCCAGTTGGCCCTCGCCGTTCGGACCGGGGCGGCCCGGCTGGCACGTCGAGTGCACCGCGATCGCGCTGAGCCGCATCGGCACCGGACTCGACATTCAAGGCGGCGGCAGCGACCTGATCTTCCCGCACCACGAGTTCTCGGCGGCCCACGCCGAAGCCGTCACGGGGGAGCGCCGCTTCGCCCGGCACTACGTGCACGCGGGGATGATCGGCTGGAACGGGCACAAGATGAGCAAGAGCCGCGGCAACCTGGTGCTGGTGTCGCGGCTGCGCGCCGAAGGCGTGGATCCTTCCGCGATCCGGCTGGGTCTGTTCGCTGGGCACTACCGTTCCGACAGGTACTGGAGCGACAACGTGCTCGCCGACGCCAACGACCGGCTGCATCGCTGGCGCACGGCGACCGCGCTGCCCGCGGGGCCCGACGCCACCGACGTGGTCGCGCGGGTCCGGCGCTACCTCGCCGACGACCTGGACACCCCGAAGGCGCTCGCCGCGCTCGACGGCTGGACCACCGACGCCCTCGAGTACGGCGGACATGACACCGAGGCGCCACGCGCCGTGGCGACCGCGGTGGACGCGCTGCTGGGAGTCGCGCTGTAGCCAGGTAACTTGGCTCCATGAGCTCTGTGAACGGCAAAGTCGTGTTGATCACCGGTGCCGCCAACGGCATCGGGGCCGAGGTGGCGCAGCGCCTGCACGCCAGGGGCGCCAGCCTGGTGCTGACCGATCTGGACAAAGAACAACTGCAGAAGGTGTCCGCGCAACTCGGTGGTGACCGGGTGTTGACGGCCGTCGCCGACGTACGCGACCTGGCCGCGATGCAGTCCGCCGTGGACGAGGGCGTCCAGCGGTTCGGCGGCATCGACATCGTGATCGCCAACGCGGGCATCGCGACCGCGGGGTCGGTGCTGGGCGTCGACCCGGAGGCGTTCAAGACGCTGATCGACATCAACGTGGTCGGGGTCTTCAACACGGTGCGCGCCGCGCTCCCGTCGGTCATCGACAGGCGCGGATACGTGCTGATCGTGTCGTCGGCGGCGGCCTACGCGGCCTCGGCGGGCATGGCGCCCTACGACGCGTCGAAGGCCGCCGTCGAGCATTTCGCCAACGCGCTGCGTATGGAGGTCGCACATCGCGGCGTCGACGTCGGCTCGGCGCACATGCTGTGGATCGACACCCCGCTGGTGCGCGAGGGCAAGGCCGATTCGGCGGCCTTCCGCGACATGCTGCGCGGGCTGCCCGGGCCGTTGGGCAAGACTACCTCGCTGCAGGAGTGCGGTGAGATCTTCGTCAAGGGCATCGAGGAGCGCAAACGCCAGATCAACTGTCCGCGCTGGGTCGGGTTGATGCGCTGGCTCAAGCCGCTGCTGGCGACGCCGCTGGTCGAGAAGACCACGGCCAAGTCGGTTCCCGAACTGCTGCCGCGGATGGACGCCGAGGTGGCCGCGCTGGGCCGGTCGATGAGCGCGCGCACCGAAGCGCTGAAAAAGCGGTGATCCGCCGGATCGCGGTATCAGCCTTCGCCGCAGCGCTTCTCGCGGCCTGCACTACCACCGGATCGGAGGAGGCCACGACGACGTCGCAGCCACCGCCGAGCACCGAGCCGGTGAGCCTGCAAGAGGCGCGGGCGATCGCCAAAGAGGCCTACATCTACGGCTTCCCGCTGGTCGACAGCTACCGGATCCAGTACTCGTACTTCGTCGACAAGCACGATCCCGAGTACCGCGGCGGCTTCAACGAAGTGCACAGTGAGGCAAGGCTTTTCACCCCCGAGGACAAGGCGGTACAGACGCCGAACGCGGACACCCCGTACTCGATGCTGGGCGTGGACCTGCGCACCGAACCGTTGGTGCTGACCGTCCCGCCGATCGAACAGGACCGCTACTACTCGTTGCAGTTCATCGACGGCTACACCTATAACGTCGCCTACGTCGGCAGCCGCACCACCGGCAACGGCGGCGGCAGATACCTGCTGGCCGGGCCGAACTGGGACGGTGAGAAGCCCGAAGGTATCGACGAGGTCATCCGGTTCGACACCGAGCTCGGCTCGGTCATCTACCGCACCCAGTTGTTCGGGCCGTCGGACCTGGAGAACGTCAAGAAGATTCAGGAGGGCTATCAGGCGACGCCGCTGTCGGTGTTCCTGAACCAGCCGGCGCCGCCCGCGGCCCCTCCGATCGACTTCATGCCCCCGCTCAGCCCGGAGCAGGAGCGAACGTCGCCGCAATTCTTCGAGGTTCTCGGTTTCACGCTGCGGACCATGCCGGTGCTGCCCGACGAAAAGCAGATGCGAGAGCGGTTCGCGTCCATCGGGATCGGGCCTGACGGCGACTTCGACGCCGACAAGCTCTCACCTGAGATGCGCGCGGCCGTCGAGGGCGGAATGGCCGACGCCTGGGCCGAACTGGACAAGCTGACCAAGGACAAGATCGAGACCGGCGAGGTCACCTCGGCGGACTTCTTCGGCACCGCAAAGGATCTCGACGGCAACTATCTCTACCGGATGGCGGGCGCGGTGTTCGGCATCTTCGGCAACACCGCGGCCGAGGCGCTGTACCCGGCTCTGGCCGTCGACTCCACGGGGGCGCCGCTGACCGGCGCCATCAACTACGTCGTGAAGCTTCCCGCCGGCCAGCTGCCGCCGGTCAACGCCTTCTGGTCGGTGACGATGTATGAGATGCCGCAGAGCCTGCTGGTGCAGAATCCGATCCAGCGCTACTTGATCAACTCGTCGATGGTGCCCAGTCTGGTCCCCGACCCCGACGGCGGATACACCATCTATGTGCAGAACGAGTCACCAGGACCGGACAAGGAGGCCAACTGGCTTCCGGCCCCGAAGAGCCCGTTCCAGATGATCATGCGGCTGTACTGGCCCAAACCCGACGCGCTGAACGGCACCTGGAAGCCGCCGCAGGTGGTCAAGACCTGACTAGCCGCGAAACCCCGGGCCGCGGCGGCGCAGGTAGCGCTCGAACTCGGCGGCCAGCGCGTCGCCGTCGATCTTGCCCAGCACCTCGTGCAGGTCGACCTCGGCGTCGCCGCGCTGCTCGAGGGACTGCACGTACTCGGCGATCTCGTCGTCGTCGGCCGTCATCTCGGAGACCAGCTGCTCCCACTCCTCGGCCTGCGCGGGCAGATCGCCCAGCGGCACCTCGATGTCGAGCACATCCTCGACGCGGCGCAGCAGGGCCACGGTCGCCTTGGGGCACGGCGGCTGCGACACGTAGTGCGGTACCGCGGCCCAGAACGTCACCGCCGGGATGCCCGCCTGCACGCAGGCGTCCTGGAACACCCCCGCGATCCCCGTCGGGCCCTCGTAACGGGTTTCCTCCAGCCCGAACGTCTGCGCCGAGTCGGGCGAGTAGGCCGCCCCGGACACCGGCACCGGCCGGGTATGGGGCGTGTCGGCCAGCAGCGCGCCCAGGATCACCACGGTCTGCACGTGCAGCTTGTCGGCGATCGCCAGCAACTCCGCACAGAACGTGCGCCAGCGCATGTTGGGCTCGACCCCGTTCATCAGCACGATGTCGCTGTCCGAACCCGGCGGCCGGCAGTGCGAGATGCGCATCGAGGGCCACACCAACTCCCGCGTGACGCCGTCTACCTGCCGGATCACCGGGCGATTGACCTGGTAGTCGTAGTAGGCCTCGTCGTCGATCTCCAGGATCGGTTCGGCCTCCCAGACCGCCTCGAGGTGCTCCAGGGCGTCGCTGGCGGCATCACCGGCGTCGTTCCAGCCTTCGAATGCCGCCACGACGATCGTGTCGTTGAGTTCGGGCAGGCCAGACTCTCCGTGGCCGTCCGTTTGCGACGAGGTCACACCGCCAGCGTAAGGCCTATCAGCGGGTGGGGAGGACCATCACCTCACAAGCCTGCTTGCCTAGCCGGACTACCCTGTCGATGTGGCTGATGTGAAGCGTTGCGCGCACGGCGCCCAGCTAGCGGTCGCGGCTGCAACGAGGTTCTCGACAACCCCCGGGCCAGACGTCATCGGGACGAAATACGTTCGGCGGTAATCCGGTTGACCAAGGGTGGTCAGGAGTTGCCCAACATGTTGCCGTCGAGATGTGCGTGCTGTCGCTCAACGGCACGGCGGGGCGTCCAGACGGCGATCGGGAGACGACGTAGACTCTTCACGTCGAGAGGCGTTGCAACGGATACCTGGGGGACAGGGTCCCCGCTCAGTGTCCGCCACGCTCGGCGAAGTCAAGGACGCCTTCCGTTACGGAAGGAGCGCACGTGACATTTGAGCCCAACATCCGCCCAGACAGCACCGACGCTCTGACGTCCACGCTGCGGCAGCGCATCATGGTGATCGACGGTGCGATGGGCACGGCGATCCAGCGCGACCGGCCGGACGAGGCCGGCTACCGCGGCGAGCGGTTCGAGGACTGGCCGAGTGATCTGCAGGGCAACAACGACCTGCTCAACCTGACTCAGCCGCAGATCATCGCGGGGATTCACCGCGAGTACCTCGAGGCCGGCGCCGACATCATCGAGACCAACACGTTCAACGCGAACGCGGTCTCGCTGTCCGACTACGGCATGGCGGATCTGGCCTACGAGCTGAACTACGCCGGCGCGGCGCTGGCCCGGGCGGCCTGCGACGAATGCAGCACCGCGGACGCGCCGCGTTACGTCGCCGGGGCGCTGGGGCCGACGACGCGGACCGCGTCGATCTCACCGGACGTCAACGACCCCGGGGCCCGTAACGTCACTTACGACCAGCTGGTCGACGCCTACCTCGAAGCGGCGAAAGGCCTGGTCGACGGCGGCGCCGACATCCTCCTCGTCGAGACGATCTTCGACACGCTGAACGCCAAGGCCGCGGTGTTCGCCATCGAGACGCTGTTCGAGGAGCGCGGCCGCCGCTGGCCGGTGATCATCTCGGGCACCATCACCGATGCGTCCGGGCGGACGCTGTCCGGTCAGGTCACCGAAGCGTTCTGGAACTCGATCCGCCACGCCCAGCCACTCGCGGTCGGCCTCAACTGCGCCCTGGGCGCGCCGGAGATGCGGCCCTACATCGCCGAGATAGCGCGCATCGCAGACACTTTCGTGTCCTGCTACCCGAACGCCGGGCTGCCCAACGCGTTCGCCGAATACGACGAGACCCCCGAGCGTCAGGCCGGTTACGTCGCCGACTTCGCCGAGGCCGGTTTCGTCAACCTGGTCGGCGGGTGCTGCGGAACCACCCCGGCGCACATCGCCGAGATCGCCGAGGTCGTCGAGGGCAAGCCGCCGCGTCAGGTCCCCGAGATCCCGGTGGCCACCCGTCTGTCGGGCCTCGAACCGCTCAACATCGATGACAACTCGCTGTTCGTCAACATCGGTGAGCGCACCAACATCACCGGCTCGGCCCGGTTTCGCAACCTGATCAAAGCCGAGGACTACGACACCGCGCTGTCGGTGGCCCTGCAGCAGGTCGAGGCCGGTGCGCAGGTCATCGACATCAACATGGACGAGGGCATGATCGACGGCGTCGCCGCGATGGACCGGTTCACCAGGCTGATCGCCTCCGAACCGGACATCAGCCGCGTCCCGGTGATGATCGACTCCTCCAAGTGGGAGGTCATCGAGGCGGGCCTGAAGAACGTCCAGGGCAAGCCGATCGTGAACTCGATCTCGCTGAAGGAGGGCGAGGAGAAGTTCGTCCACGATGCCCGGCTGTGCCGCAAGTACGGGGCCGCCGTCGTCGTGATGGCCTTCGACGAGCAGGGGCAGGCCGACAACCTGGAGCGCCGTAAGGAGATCTGCGGGCGCGCCTACCGGATCCTGACCGAGCAGGTCGGCTTCCCGGCCGAGGACATCATCTTCGACCCGAACTGCTTCGCGCTGGCAACCGGCATCGAGGAACACGCGACCTACGGCATCGACTTCATCGAGGCCTGCGCCTGGATCAAGGAGAACCTGCCCGGCGTGCACCTGTCCGGCGGGATCTCGAACGTGTCGTTCTCGTTCCGGGGCAACAACCCGGTCCGCGAGGCGATCCACGCGGTGTTCCTGTACCACGCGATCAACGCCGGCCTGGACATGGGCATCGTCAACGCCGGTGCGCTGGTGCCGTATGACTCGATCGACCCCGAGCTGCGGGACCGCATCGAGGACGTCGTGCTGAACCGTCGCCCCGATGCCGCCGAACGGCTCCTCGAGATCGCCGAACGGTTCAACAGCACCGAGAAATCCGACGATTCGTCCGCCGCCGAGTGGCGCAGCCTGCCGGTCCGGGAGCGGATCACCCACGCGCTGGTCAAGGGCATCGACGCCCACGTCGACGACGACACCGAGGAGCTGCGCGCCGAGATCGCCGCCGCCGGCGGGCGCCCGATCGAGGTGATCGAGGGCCCGCTGATGGACGGCATGAACGTCGTCGGTGACCTGTTCGGCTCCGGCAAGATGTTCCTGCCCCAGGTGGTCAAGTCGGCCCGGGTGATGAAAAAGGCTGTGGCCTACCTACTTCCGTTCATCGAGGCCGAGAAGCAGCCCGGCGACGCGGAGCACACCAACGGCACCATCGTGATGGCGACCGTCAAGGGCGACGTCCACGACATCGGCAAGAACATCGTCGGCGTCGTGCTGCAGTGCAACAACTACACCGTGATCGATCTCGGGGTGATGGTGCCCGCCCAGAAGATCCTGGCCGCGGTCGAGGAGCACAACGCCGACATCGTCGGTCTGTCGGGCCTGATCACCCCGTCACTGGACGAGATGGTCAACTTCGCCGTCGAGATGGAACGCGAAGGACTGCAGATCCCGCTGCTGATCGGCGGCGCGACCACGTCGCGCGCGCACACGGCGGTGAAGGTGGCGCCGCGGCGCAGCGGTCCGGTGGTGTGGGTCAAGGACGCGTCCCGCTCGGTGCCGGTCGCGGCCGCGCTGCTGGACGACAAGCAGCGCGCGGCGCTGCTTGAGGAGACCGAGAAGGACTACGCCGCCCTGCGTGAGCGGCACGCCCAGAAGAACGAGCGGCCGATGCTGACGCTGCAGAAGGCCAGGGCGAACCGCACCCCGATCGACTGGGACGGCTACACGCCGCCGGTGCCCGCGCAGGGCACCGGGATATGGGATTTCCATGACTACGACCTGGCCGAGCTGCGCGAGTACATCGACTGGCAGCCGTTCTTCAACGCCTGGGAGATGAAGGGCCGCTTCCCCGACATCCTCAACAACCCGGCCACCGGCGAAACCGCCCGCAAGCTGTACGACGACGCCCAGACGATGCTCGACACCCTGATCAAGGAGAAGTGGCTGACAGCCAACGGGGTGATCGGGTTCTTCCCGGCCAACGCGGTCGGCTCCGGCATTGAAGACATCGAGGTCTACACCGACGACACCCGCACCGAGGTGCTGGCGACGCTGCACAACCTGCGCCAGCAAGGTGAGCATCGTCAGGGTATTCCGAATCGGTCGCTGGGCGACTTCATCGCCCCCAAAGAAACGGGCCTGCGGGATTACATCGGCGCGTTCGCGGTCACCGCGGGGCTCGGCAGCCAGGACAAGATCATGGAGTTCAAGGCGGCCCTCGACGATTACAGCGCCATCCTGCTGGAGTCGCTGGCCGACCGGTTGGCGGAGGCGTTCGCCGAGCGGATGCATCAACGGGTTCGCACCGAATTCTGGGGATATCAGCGCGAGGAACAGCTGGACAACGACGCGCTGATCGCCGAGAAGTACGTCGGAATCCGGCCTGCCCCCGGCTATCCGGCCTGCCCGGAACACACCGAGAAGGCCACGCTGTGGCGGCTGTTGGACGTCCACAGCCGCACCGGCATCGAGCTGACCGAGTCGATGGCGATGTGGCCCGGCGCGGCCGTCAGCGGCTGGTACTTCTCGCACCCGCAGTCGCAGTACTTCGTGGTCGGCCGGGTGGCCCAGGACCAGGTCGCCGACTACGCCAAGCGCAAGGGTTGGACGCTGAAGGAGGCCGAGCGCTGGCTGAGCTCCAACCTCAGCTACAACCCGGAGGACTGAGGTGGCGACGCCGGCGCTTTGCCCGCGAACGTGAACTCGTGCACGAAAAGTCACCGGAAAATCGAGCATAAGCTCACGTTGGAGGGGAGGGGTCGCACATGCAGGCCGTGCTGTTCGACATGGATGGCACCCTCGTCGACTCCGAGAAACTCTGGGACGTCTCGCTGGCCGCGCTCTACACCGAACTCGGTGGCGAGTTGACCGCGGAGGTCAGGGCGTCGCTGGTGGGCAGTTCGGCGGAGGACACCATCCGCGCCGTGTACGCCAATCTGGCGCTCGAGCCCGACCCGGCCGCGATGGCCGAGTCCGACCGCTGGCTGCACGCCTACACCGCCGACCTGTTCGAGGACGGGCTGCAGTGGTGCAACGGCGCGCGTGAATTGCTGGAAGCCCTTGCCGCCGAAGAAATCCCGATGGCACTGGTCACCAATACGCAGCGCATGCTGACCGAGCGCGCATTGAAGAGCATTGGCAGGCATTACTTTTCGGTGACCGTCTGCGGCGACGAAGTGCGGCGTGGCAAGCCGGCGCCCGACGCCTATCGGCGCGCGGCCGCGCTGCTCGGGGTGGCGCCGGTGGAATGCCTTGCCGTCGAGGATTCCGTGACCGGCGCCGCGGCGGCCGAGAGCGCGGGCTGCCCGGTGTTGGTGGTGCCCAACGACGTCGAGGTGCCGGGCGGGCCAGGGCGTCGACACGCCAGCTCCCTCGCGGGCCTGGACACCGCGACGCTGCGAAGCGTCTACGCGCAGCTGACGGGAGAACTGGGCGAACGCAGCGCCTGACGTGGGCGTGAGTGATTGAATGTGACTCTCGTCACGCATCCTGCGGAAAGGCGCCCACATGACCCACGCACCCGCCGGTGGAGCCGAATCCGGGGTGGACTACGAGGAAACCGAACACGCCGGCCGAGTCGTGCGGATCGCCGCGGTGGCAGCGCTGGGCGGGTTGCTCTTCGGATACGACAGCGCCGTGATCAACGGCGCTGTCGCCGCGATCGAGGACGAGTTCGTCGTCGGCGGTCTGGGTCTGGGCTTCGCGGTGGCGTCGGCGTTGCTCGGTGCGGCGCTCGGCGCGATGACCGCGGGCGGGCTGGCCGACAAGATCGGCCGGCTGGCGGTCATGAAGCTGGCGGCACTGCTGTTTCTGATCAGCGCGTTCGGCACCGGTCTGGCGTTCAACTTCATCGGCGGAAACGACGATCACTACCTCGGGTTGCCCTCCGGGCTGTGGATGCTGGTGGTGTTCCGCATCGTCGGGGGCGTCGGGGTCGGCGTCGCGTCGGTGATCGCCCCGATGTACATCGCCGAGACGTCGCCGCCGCGGATCAGGGGCCGGCTCGGCTCCCTGCAGCAGTTGGCGATCGTCACGGGCATCTTCTTGTCGCTGGCCATCGACTATCTGCTGGCCCATCTGGCCGGCGGTTCCGGGGAGGTCCTGTGGCTCGGCCTGGAGGCGTGGCGCTGGATGTTCCTCATGATGGCGGTCCCGGCCGTCGTGTACGGGACGCTGGCGTTCACGATTCCCGAGTCACCGCGTTATCTCGTTGCCAACTACCGGATTCCGGAGGCGCGCCGGGTGCTCACCAAGCTGCTCGGGGAGAAGAACCTGGAGTTGACGATCTCCCGGATCCAGGAGTCGCTGAAGGCGGACAAACCGCCGTCATGGCGGGATCTGCGCAAGCCGACCGGCGGCATTTACGGCATCGTGTGGGTCGGGCTGGCGTTGTCGGTCTTCCAGCAGTTCGTCGGCATCAACGTGATCTTCTACTACTCCAACATCCTGTGGGAGGCCGTCGGCTTCGACGAGAGCCAGGCGTTCCTCATCACCGTGATCACGTCGGTGACCAACATCGTCACCACGCTGATCGCGATCGCGCTCATCGACAGGGTCGGGCGCAGGCCGCTGCTGCTGGTCGGCTCGGCGGGCATGGCGGTGACCCTGAGCACGATGGCGGTGATCTTCGCGACCGCGGGCATCGAGATCGTCGACGGCCAGGAACAGCCCGTGCTCTCCGGTGCGTCCGGGCCGATAGCGCTGATCGCGGCGAACCTGTTCGTGGTCTCGTTCGGCATGTCGTGGGGCCCGGTGGTGTGGGTGTTGCTCGGCGAGATGTTCCCGAACCGGATCCGCGCGGCGGCACTCGGGTTGGCCGCGGCCGGGCAGTGGGTGGCCAACTGGCTGATCACCGTGACGTTCCCGGGTCTGCGCGACATGCTGGGCGGGGCCTACGGCTTCTACGCGGTGTGCGCCGTGCTGTCGTTCGTGTTCGTCTTGCGCTGGGTGAAGGAGACCAAGGGCATGCACCTGGAGGACATGCAACGCGACACCCGGCCGCACGAACAGCCCGCCGGCTAAACCCGCGTGACCGGCTGGGAATCAGCGGTCGGTCTCGGTGTCAGTGCTTGCGGGCGCTTCGGCCGCCACGCGGTGCAGGGCCGCCTTGGCTGATGCGCAGGTGATCAATCATGAGCTGTGCCATGGCTTGACGTTGTGGCTCTGTCGGCAGGGGGACGTCTGCGACCATTTGGCCGACCATGAGGCCCACGGGTGCTGCCCATAGAAGGTCGGTGATTGCGGTGACGTGGGGCGAGGACGTGCCGAGGAGCGAGGCGATGCGTTCGAGCCCTGGTTGGAGGCTGACGAGTTGCTCCATTCCGAGTTTGGAACGAAATGATCTGGTGGCGATCAGAATTTCCATCGCTGTCAGGCTGGCGGGGTTGAGAAAGACTTTCCAGGCGGCATCGGTGAGTGCCCGCATGCGGGTTTCGGTGTCCTTGATGCCTTCGACTTCGTTGACGAGATCGTTGATCGAGGTGACCAAGGTGGTGACGGCGTGGTCGATGACGGCGGTGAGTAGGCCGTCTCGGTCTCCGAAGTGGTATTGAACGACGCCGGTGCTGACGCCGGCACGTTCGATGATGTGTCGGGTGCTGGCCGCGGCGAAGCCTTCTTCGCGTATACACCTGATGGTTTCTTCGATGACCAGCTCGCGTGTGCGGTCTGCGCGTTCTTGGCTTCTGTGGCGGGACCGTCGTGGCGTTGAACCGCGTGGGGATTTGGCTGTCATCGGTTTGCGACTCGTGTCAGCGGTGTCTCGGTGCGGCTGCGACGACGCTCGGCACGCCCAACGGGCAATGGCCGGAGTTCTGCCAGTGGGGTGGTGTTCACGAGCCGCACGCGTCGATCCTATTCGTGCTTATTCGTGTGCGGCGTTGAGACGCGTCGATGGGTCGCCGGTGGCGGTGAGCTTGCGGACGTGGGGTTGACGGCACCCAGGTGACCGATCTGGGCCGCAAGGCCTTTGGCGAGGGCATTCCCGTTGCCGCGCAGACTATTTCCGAGTACGGCGGCACCATCATCGGACCCCGCGCGGCGCGGTCGATGTGACCGTGGCGGTCGGCAAGAGTGCTGCGGCCACACGAACCTTCGTGTGCCGCCCCCACTGTGTTCCCACCAAACGCCCTTTTACTCCAGGTGACAATCTGCTCACGTAAACGAGGGGGTGGCTCGAAGGTGTTGGGGGGCAACGCGACTCCACCAACGTATCGCGGCCTGTTGCCGGTGACTTCGCCCCTGCACCCTCTTCCAGAAACCTCCCAAAAACTATCGAATGTTACAACATCGCATGTGCTCTAAAACTAGAGTTCGGTGATACGTGCGGCGCACATCCACTCCAATCGTCGCGTCGGACGTTCCGGTCGGCGAAACCCTCGATGCGGAGGCCATCGCTCATGACAGAGACGATCAGACACGGCGGGGCAGGGGAGGCGCCCGTGCGACGCGGACTCTCCTCACTGCAGAAGTCGCTCTTCGGAGTGCTTGCCTTCTTCTTCGCGATCCACCCGGTGTTCTGGTACCTCGAAACTCGTGCGGGGGTCCCTCAGCCTGTTGCCTCGACGGTGATGGTGGTCGTCGTGGTCGGCTGCTTCGTGACGGCGCTTGCGTTGCCCTGGCTCCGAGTCGGAGACCGCCGGGATTGGACACGGGCCGACCGTTTGGGAGCGATGGTGATCGTGTGGGTCTTCATCGCACTCATCCCCACGTTTCATTTGGGAACTTCCGTGGCTGCTGCTCTTCGATCAGATCGTGGAGGGCGTCGAGAACGGGGCGCTGTGGACCTACATGTGGGCGCCCATCCTGCTCGGCGGCGACGCGCGCTACCTCACCGGAGATCCCCTCATCGTCTGCATGGAATGGATCGCTCTGTTCGTCGGGATATTCGAGGCCTATGCGCTGTTCCAGTTCTTCCGAAACGGCAAACGATTTACCAGCCATCAGTTGTCGCTGATCATGGCCGGCATGATCGTCGAGGTGACTCTGCCCGCCGTCTACTTCGGCACCGAAATCGCGAACAACCTGGAAAGCATGTCGTCTCCGGTGGAGATGTGGGTCAAGTTCGTCCTCATCAACCTGCTGTGGTGCACGATGCCGTTGATCACCTACTTCTGGGGAGTGCGCAGGCTCGTCAACCAGGATCTTGAAGTGCGGTTCTGATACAGCAGGACGAGTGAGAACCGACAGCCGCGGGGCTCGCCCGCCCGTCGGCGACGCCCTGGGGGCTCGGCCGGAAAGCGACGACAGAGTCGCCATGGCACCCGCAGAATCGGCCCGCCGCTGCATGGCAGCAACACGCAGTCTGGCAACCTACGCGAAATAACCCGCGTGACCCGCACCGGTCCGGCGTGAAACAATCGCAGGCCGTGAAGACCTTCGAAGCCCTGTTCGCCGAACTGTCCGAGCGCGCGCGGACCCGGCCCGCCGGCAGCGGAACCGTCGCCGCGCTCGACGGCGGCGTGCACGGGCTCGGTAAGAAGATCCTCGAAGAGGCCGGCGAGGTGTGGCTGGCCGCCGAACACGAGAGCGACGAGGCCCTGGCCGAGGAGATCAGCCAATTGCTGTATTGGACGCAGGTGTTGATGATCGCGCGTGGGCTCACGCTCGACGACGTGTACGCGAAGCTGTGACCGAGATGCTGCGGGTCGCGGTACCCAACAAGGGCACGCTTTCGGAACCGGCCTCCGAGATCCTGTCGGAAGCCGGATACCGCCGTCGCACCGACTCGAAGGACCTGACCGTCGTCGACCCGGCCAACAACGTCGAGTTCTTCTTTCTCCGGCCCAAGGACATCGCCATCTACGTCGGGTCCGGAGAACTCGACTTCGGCATCACCGGGCGCGATCTGGCGGCCGAATCCGGGGCACCGGTGCGCGAACGCCTCGCGCTGGGGTTCGGGTACTCGACGTTCCGCTACGCCGCGCCGGCCGGTCGTCCGTGGCGGGTCGAGGACCTCGCGGGCAAGCGGATCGCGACGGCGTTTCCAAATCTGGTGCGGAAAGATTTGGCGGACAAGGGGATTGACGCGACCGTGATCCGTCTGGACGGGGCGGTTGAGATCTCGGTACAACTCGGCGTCGCCGACGCGATCGCGGACGTGGTGGGTTCGGGCCGCACCCTGGGCCTGCACAACCTGGTGGCGTTCGGCGAGTCGCTGTGCGACTCAGAGGCCGTACTCATCGAACGCGTCGACGCCTCCGACGACAACCGCTCGGCGCGTGACCAATTGGCCGGGCGTGTGCAGGGTGTGGTGTTCGGCCAGCAGTATCTGATGCTGGACTACGACTGTCCGCGCAGCGCCCTCGACGACGCGATCGCTGTCACACCCGGGCTGGAGTCACCCACCATCGCCCCGCTGGCCGACACCGCGTGGGTGGCCGTTCGCGCGCTGGTGCCCCGTCGTGACGTCAACGCCATCATGGACGAGCTGGGATCCATCGGCGCCAAGGCGATCCTGGCCTCCGACATCCGGTTCTGCCGCATCTGATTCACCCTGACGGCGCGCGGGGGCCGTGTTAGCGTCCGAATGTCGTTATCACCGGTCGGAGGTCGACATGACACAAGCCCTCGTACTCTTGCTCGCTCTGCTGATCGGTGTCATCGCCGGTCTGCGTGCGTTCACGGCGCCCGCGATCGTCTCATGGGGCGCAGTGCTGGGCTGGATCGACGTGGGCGACAAGTGGTCTGAGTGGATGGCGCACCCGATCACCGTCACGGTGTTGACGATCCTTCTCCTGGTCGAGTTGGTGACCGACCAACTGCCGAAGACGCCGAGCCGCAAGACGGCCCTTCAGTTCCTCACCAGGCTCCTCATGGGCGGCTTCGCCGGTGCCGTCATCGGCAGTGCGTTCTTCCACACCTTCAGCGCGCTGGGCGCCGGAATCATCGGTGCGGTGCTGGGCACCCTGGCGGGCGCGGCCGCGCGGGAGCGGTTGGCGTCGCTGCGCGACGGACAGGACCGCCCCGGCGCCATTCTCGAGGACATCGTCGCCGTCGGCGGCGGATTCCTGATCGCGTTCCTCGTCAGCCTGGTCTGAGCGGCACATGACAGAGAAGTTCGACGCGATCATCGTGGGCGCCGGTCAGGCGGGCCCACCGCTGGCGGGCCGGCTGACCGAGGCCGGGCAACAGGTCGCGGTGATCGAGCGCAAACTCGTCGGCGGCACCTGCGTCAACTACGGCTGCATCCCCACCAAGACGCTGGTGGCCAGCGCGCACGCGGCGCACCTGGCGCGACGTGGCGCCGAATACGGTGTCACCACAGGCGATGTCACCGTCGACATGCGAAAAGTGAAGGCCCGCAAGGACGACATTGTCCACGGCGACCGCCGAGGGGTGGAAGGCTGGCTGGAGGGCATGCCCGGATGCACGATGATCCGGGGTCACGCCCGGTTCGAGAGCCCGCACACCATCCGCGTCGACGACCGCGTGCTGGAGGCCGACCGGATCTTCCTCAACGTCGGCGGCCGGGCCGTGGCTCCCGACATGCCCGGACTGTCCGAGATCGACTACATGACCAACGTCGGGATCCTCGAACTCGACACGGTGCCAGAGCATCTGGTGATCATCGGCGGCAGCTACATCGCGTTGGAGTTCGCGCAGATGTACCGGCGGTTCGGTGCCGAGGTCACGGTGATCGAGAAGGGGCCACGGCTGACGTCGAGGGAGGACGAGGACGTCTCGGCCGCGATCAAGGAGATCCTGGAAGCCGAGGGCATCGAGGTGGTCGTTGACGCGACCGCCATCCGGTTCGCAAAGCGCGACAACGGTTTCGAGGTGATCCCCCGCGACGGCGCGCAACCCGTCTCGGGCACCCATCTGCTGATGGCGGTGGGTCGGCAGCCCAATACCGACGACCTCGGATTGGACAAGGCCGGCGTCGAAACCGACGAGCGGGGCCATATCGTGGTGGACGATCAGCTGCGCACCAACGTCGGCCACATCTGGGCGCTGGGGGACTGCAACGGCCGAGGCGCGTTCACCCACACGTCGTACAACGACTACGAGATCGTCGCGGCCAACCTGCTCGACGACGATCCGCGCCGTGTCAGCGATCGGGTGCTGACCTATGCGCTCTACATCGATCCGCCGCTGGGCCGGGCCGGTATGACGGCCGAGCAGGTACGCCGGTCAGGCCGAAAGGCGTTGGTGGGCAAGCGGCCGATGACCAGGGTCGGGCGTGCCGTCGAGAAGGGCGAGACCCAGGGGTTCATGAAGGTGGTGGTGGACGCCGAAACCGAGAAGATCCTCGGCGCGGCGATCCTGGGCGTCGGCGGCGACGAGGTCATCCACGCGATCCTCGACATCATGACCGTCGACGAGCCCTACACCGCGATCTCGCGCACCATGCACATCCACCCCACGGTCAGCGAGTTGGTGCCGACGATGCTGCAGGAGATGACCCCGCTGACGTAGCCGAACGTCCGATGTTGAGCTGCCGGGTCACCAGCGCTACCCGCGCCCCGAGGTGACGGCAGGTCTGGATATCGGCGGCGTGAACCCGGTCGGTTCCGGCGTCCACGTCGGTCTGCGCGCCCGCGCCCAGCCAGAAGCCCAACCGGTTGAGATCGCTTTCGCTGCCGCGTGAACTGTTCCATCCCGGGGGCAGTCCCAGGTTGACCCAGTGCATGTGGTGTTGCGCCGCGAACACGGCCAATGACATCAGCGTGCTGAGCTTGTCGCCGGACTTGGCGCCCGAGTTGGTGAAGCCGGCGGCGGTCTTGTCCCGCCAGGTGCCCTCGACGCAGCGCCTGCCGGTCTTCTCGGCGAACGCCTGGAAACCCGCCGAGACATTGCCCATGTAGGTCGCGCTGCCGAACACGATCCCGTCGGCGCCGTCCAGGACGTCCCAGTCGGTCTCGGTCATCCGGTCGACGGCGATCACCGTGACGTCCGCGCCGACCTCCCGCGCGCCCGCGGCGACAGCGTCGGCGAGCACCGCGGTGTGCCCGAACCCGGATTGGTAGGCGACCGCCAGCGCGGGCGCTGCGATGTCAGAACCGTTGTGCGTCATGTCAGTCGAACTCCAATCGTGTTGATCCGGTGATCTCTTGACGGCGCGTCATCCAATCCGGCAACGCGTCGCCCGCGAGGTAGGCTTCGAGCCGATCGAGAAACGCGTGGGTGCCGCTGCGAAATCCCTTGGCATTGCCCACACCCAGGCCGCGGTGGGTGAACCGCAGCAGCGTGCCGTCGCCGTCGGGGATCAGTTCGTAGCGCACCACGCCGTCCTCGACGATCGGCTGTTTCCATTCGTGCTCAAGGACTCTTGGCGGATCCCACACCAGGATGCGGCCCGTCATTCGCTTGCGCTCGGGGGGAAGCGGCGGGCCGGTGGCGACCATGTCGATCGAGCCGCCCTCGCGCGCATCGATCGTCGTCTCACCGAACCACTGGCGACGCTCGCCCGGGTCGGTGATCGCCGACCACACCGCCTCCACCGAGTACGGCAGGTGACGCTCGAAGGTGAGCACGGCGCGGTCACCGTCGACGGTGAGTTTGCCTTCGCGCGCGGTCATTTCCGGTCCCCGTGGGTTTCGTGAAGATGACGCTCCAGGGCATCCAGATGATCGGCCCAGTACTGCCGATAGCGTTCGATCCACTTGTCGATGGCGACCAGGCCGTCGGCGCGCAGCGCATAGATCCGGCGCTGGGCGTCGGGGCGAACCTCGACCAACCCGACCTCGCGCAGCACCCGCAGGTGCCGGGACACTGTCGGCTGGGTCAGCTCGGGCAGCGTCGCGACCAGTTCACCGGCGGTGCGCTCGCCGTCGATGAGCGCATCGAGCAGGGCGCGCCGACTCGGTTCGGCGACCGCTTCGAAGACGTCCATGCCCGCAAGTATTGCACATCATCTATATAGACGTAAGCGTATATACGGTCTCAGCGGCGCTGCACCAGCAGCGTCTGCGCCGACGTGCCGATAAAGCCCTGGCGGTCAAAGATTTCCGCGGTGGTCACCCCGATGCCGTCGGGCCCGATCGAGCCGCGGCTACGCAACGCGAAGTCGGTGCCCACCGGTAACCGGTGCAGATGCACAGCGGTGTCGGTGTTCATGAACACGAACCGTTCGGGGTCGAGCGCCGCCCCGGCCCCGTTGGCCGAATCGACCACCATCGCGAGGGCCTGCAGATCCGTCGTCGGCTCGGAATCCACCAGCGCGACAAGCGGGCTCAGCCAGATCACGTTTCCGGTGTCACCGGTGTCGGACTGTCTGCGCCAGCTCACCGTCTCGAGGTAGCCCGGTGCGCCATGCCAGCCGTGCGGCACCGCCAACGCCTCGCCCTCGACCAGCGGGGGATAGCGATCGGTGGCCACGTCGGCGGTGTCGCTGGTGGCCAGCAGCCACGCCGTGACGCGCGCAACCACCCGATAGTCGCCGTCGGGCCGCTGCGCGGACATCTCGGCGACCATCAACGAGATCCGCTTACCCGGCCGGTCCACCCAGGCCCGCACCCGGACCCGGGCCACCGGGATCGCGCCGAGGATGTCGAGCGTCAGCCGCCCGATGCGCAACCCGGAATCGCCCGCGAGCGCTTCGATGTGCTTGGTCATCAGCGCCAGCGGCGGTGAGCCGTGCTGGATTTCGGGATCCCAGTTGCTGCGGGTGCCGTCGGTGGAATCGAAGACCGCGAACTCGCCGTCGACGCCGGCTCGGCGGTAGTGGCAGTCGATCACGCGGCCGGCTCCGCGCGGTGCAGCACCACCTCGGTTGCCGGGCCCTCACCTTCGTCGGGCACCTGCGGCCAGCCCGGATATGGGGGAGGTGTGCCGCCGAACACCGGGCAGTGCGCGTGGTGGGCGCACCAGTCACACAGCCGCGACGGGCTGGGCCGGAAATCGCCGCTGGCCCCGGCGGCTTGGATGGCCCGCCAGATCGCCATCAGCGTCTTCTCGAATCGCAGCAGCTCTTCGGTGTCAGGGGTGTAGTCCAGGATCTGGCCGTCGGCCAGGTACAGCAGCCGCAACCGGGTAGGCACCACACCGCGTGAGCGCAACAGCGCCACCGCGTAGAACTTCATCTGGAACATGGCCTTGAACTCGGCCGCCGCGCGCGCCTCCGGCGGCGCCTTGCCGGTCTTGTAATCGACCACCCGCAGCTCCCCGGTGGGCGCGACGTCGATGCGGTCGACGAAACCCCGCAGCAGCGTGCCGTCCTCGAGCTCGACCTCGACTCGCAGTTCGCAGCTCTGCGGGTCGAACCGCCTCGGATCCTCCAGCCGGTAATAGCCCGACAACAACGCCCGCGCCTCGTCCAGCAGGGTGTGGTCTATCTGCGTGGCCAGCCCGGGGTCGGCCGCCACCAGCTGCTCGGCGGCCGGGACGACGAGCGTCAGCGCCGTCTCGCGGTGCCGTTCGGCGGCGGGCAGCCCGTAGAGCCGCTCCAGGGCCGCGTGTACCACCGAGCCACGCACCTGCGCGGGCGACGGCGGCTCCGGTAACCGGTCGATCGCGCGGAACCGATACAGCAGCGGGCACTGCTTGAAGTCGGCCGCGCGCGACGGTGACAACGCCGGACGCCGGATCGTCTGATCCGGCCCGTCCGGCTGGCTGCGCGCGGGCACGTCGGTCATGGGAGCAGCCTATGACCCGGCTCTGACAACCCCGGGCAGTCGTGGCGGCGCGTCGACTGGCACGCTGAAAGGCTGTGGCAGGGAATTCGCGGACCGGTCCGTTCGCCGTGGGCGATCGCGTTCAGCTCACCGACGCGAAGGGCAGGCACTACACGATGGTGCTCACGCCCGGCGGTGAGTTTCACACCCATCGCGGCGTCATCTCGCTCGACGGCGTGATCGGGCTTCCCGAGGGCAGCGTCGTGAAGTCGACCAGCGGCGACCAGTTCCTGGTGATGCGCCCGCTTCTGGTCGACTACGTGATGTCGATGCCGCGCGGCGCGCAGGTGGTCTACCCGAAGGACGCCGCCCAGATCGTGCATGAGGGCGACATCTTCCCGGGCGCCAGGGTGTTGGAGGCCGGCGCGGGATCCGGCGCGCTGACGTGCTCGCTGCTGCGCGCCGTCGGACGCGAGGGCCGGGTCACGTCATACGAGGTGCGCGAGGACCACGCCGAGCACGCGGCTCGCAACGTCGCCACCTTCTTCGGCGAGCGGCCGGACAACTGGGAGTTGGTGATCGGCGACCTCGCCGACTACGCGGGCCCCGAGGTCGACCGCGTCGTCCTGGACATGCTGGCCCCGTGGGAGGTGCTGGAGGCGGTCGCGAGCGCGTTGGTGCCGGGCGGTGTGCTGATGATCTACGTCGCGACGGTGACCCAGCTGTCGCGCGCGGTGGAGGCGCTGCGCGAGCAGCAGTGCTGGACCGAGCCCAGGGCCTGGGAGAGCATGCAGCGCGGATGGCACGTCGTCGGGCTCGCGGTGCGCCCGCAGCACACGATGCGAGGACACACGGCGTTTCTCATCAGTGCGCGCAGACTGGCGCCCGGCGCGGTGGCGCCGATGCCGGCGCGGCGCAAACGTCAACTCGGCAGCGGCATCTAGCTCGATCGCCCCGAGACCGACGCAATGGTCGAAATCGGCCCGCGCGAAACGACCAAAGCGTCGGACTCGGCGCGCGGACTAAGCGTCGGTGCTGCGCAGCAGACCCCGCTGCGCCGACAGCAGCTCCATCTCGGGGCGGGCGGCCACCATCCGCTCGGCGGCGTCGAGCACGTCGACCACGTGCTTGCGGTCCGCGGACACCACCGCGATGCCGATGTTGGCGCGTCGATACAGGTCCTGGGCGCCGGTCTCGGCCGCCGACACGGCGAACCGGCGTTGCAGTTCGGCGATGACGGGCCGGATCACCGACCGCTTCTGCTTCAGCGACCGCACGTCGCCGAGCATGAGGTCGAACTGCAGCCAGCCGATCCACATCGGTCAGCGCGTGGGTGTCGGGGACGGGTCCTTGTCCGCATACAGCAGCACGTCGGCAGTCTGTCGGGTCAGCTGCCAGCTGTCTTGGGCGGGGCTGAACTCCATCGGAAAGGCGAACTCGCCGGCTTGCGGGTCGGCGGGCCTGATGACGATGCGCGCGATGATGCCACCGGGCTCACCCTGCGACCAGTGCATGTCGTGCGCCTCCACGGTCAGCGGGACGAAGCCGCCGTCGGCCAGTGCGCGGGCGAACTTGTCCAGCGCGGCAGCGTCGTCGGGGGTGGCGTGCTGCACCAGGGTGAGCTTCTCGGTGCCGGGCACGGCCGCATCGGCCAACCGGTAGATCACGTCGGTCAGCGCGGTGTCGGGCGGAAGCGGGGCCGCGGCTGGGGCGGGCTCGGACGGCGGCACCGTCGGAGGTTTGGTGATGGGCGGCAGCGTCTCGCTGACCGCGGGAGGGGGCGGCTCGTCCGAGCCACACGCGCCCAGCCCGAGCGCCGCCGCGATCGCGACGGCGCTCAGGACGAGGAAGTGCGTGGTGCGGCGCACCGGACGGATCAGCCGGCTGCCGACAGCAGGGCCAGGGCCGACGACTTCGAGATCTGCCAGCCGGTCGGACTCGGACCCGCGACGAAGAGGACGTTCTGGGTGGCCACCGAGCCGTTGGCGGCCGTGGCGGTGACGTTCGCGGTCGCCGACCCGCCGTTCTGCTCAATTCCGGAGAGGGTGAAGGACAGCGGGAATACGCCGCGCTCCGCGGCGTTGTTGAACGCACGGTCCGCGGTGATGGCCTCGATGCGCCCGATGCCGCCCTGAATGTAGGCCTCCTTGGCGCCACGGAAGGAGCCTCCACCGGCCAGCGCGTTGAGCGTCGTCAGCAGCGGGCCCTCGAGCTCCGGGGCCGGCGCCTGCGGCATGGGGGTGTCCCATACCACCGGTTGCACGGTCGGCGCGGCAGAATTCACATTGGATGCAACGGAAGCCACACCCGCCGCCGCACCGCCCACGACAGCAGCCGCTGCCACGCCGGTAACGAGGGTTTTCAGGGTCACGATTGTCCTTTCGATCGGCCCAACTGAGCAGAGAGGTTAACAAGTAGTGGTGGTGTGTCGAATTGCTACACCGCACACGATGCGTGAATCGCCGGTAGCGTTGATGTTGTTACTGCACCAACTTCCGGTGCGGGAAGGGGCGCAACATGAGTGAATCCGAGCGTTCCGAACCCTACCCAGAGGGTTTCGGCAGCCGCGAATCAGGCATGTCCAGCGAAGATGCCGCTGAGCTCGAGGAGCTGCGCCGGGAGGCCGCGCTTCTGCGGGAGCAGTTGGAGAACTCGGTGGGCTCGCAGAGCGGGCTGCGCAGCGCGCGTGATGTGCATCAGCTCGAGGCGCGCATCGATTCGCTTGCGGCTCGAAACGCCAAGTTGATGGAAACTCTCAAAGAGGCTCGCCAGCAGCTGCTCGCCTTGCGCGAGGAGGTCGACCGCCTCGGCCAGCCGCCGAGCGGTTACGGCGTGCTGCTCGGAGTGCAGGACGACGACACCGTCGACGTGTTCACCTCCGGCCGCAAGATGCGCCTGACGTGCTCGCCGAACATTGACGCCAAGACGCTCAAGCAGGGCCAGACCGTCCGGCTGAACGAAGCGCTGACGGTCGTGGAGGCCGGCAACTTCGAGGCGGTCGGTGAGATCAGCACGCTGCGTGAGATTCTCGCCGACGGTCATCGCGCACTCGTCGTGGGTCACGCCGACGAGGAGCGCATCGTCTGGCTGGCCGAGCCACTGGTCTCGGCCGGGGACCTGCCCGATGACGACGGCGCACCTGACGACGGCCGGCCCCGCAGGCTGCGGCCGGGCGACTCGCTGCTCGTCGACACCAAGGCCGGATACGCCTTCGAGCGGATTCCCAAGGCCGAGGTCGAGGACCTGGTGCTCGAGGAGGTGCCCGACGTCAGCTACAACGACATCGGCGGGCTGGGCCGCCAGATCGAGCAGATCCGCGACGCGGTCGAGCTGCCGTTCCTGCACAAGGAGCTGTACCGGGAGTACTCGCTGCGTCCACCCAAGGGCGTGCTGCTCTACGGTCCGCCCGGCTGCGGTAAGACGCTGATCGCCAAGGCGGTGGCCAACTCGCTGGCCAAGAAGATGGCCGAGGTGCGCGGCGACGACGCCCGGGAGGCCAAGAGCTACTTCCTCAACATCAAGGGCCCGGAGCTGCTGAACAAGTTCGTCGGCGAGACCGAGCGCCACATCCGGCTGATCTTCCAGCGGGCGCGCGAGAAGGCGTCCGAGGGCACCCCGGTGATCGTGTTCTTCGACGAGATGGACTCGATCTTCCGCACCCGCGGCACGGGCGTGAGCTCGGACGTGGAGACCACGGTCGTGCCCCAGCTGCTCAGCGAGATCGACGGCGTCGAGGGGCTGGAGAACGTCATCGTCATCGGCGCCTCAAACCGCGAGGACATGATCGACCCGGCGATCCTGCGGCCCGGCCGCCTGGACGTCAAGATCAAGATCGAGCGGCCGGACGCCGAAGCGGCGCAGGACATCTTCAGCAAGTACCTGACCGAGGACCTGCCGGTGCACGCCGACGACCTCGCCGAGTTCAACGGCGACCGGTCGCTGACCATCAAGGCGATGATCGAGAAGGTCGTCGACCGGATGTACGCCGAGATCGACGACAACCGGTTCCTCGAGGTGACCTACGCCAACGGCGACAAAGAGGTCATGTACTTCAAGGACTTCAACTCCGGCGCGATGATCCAGAACGTCGTCGACCGGGCCAAGAAGTACGCGATCAAGTCGGTGCTGGAGACCGGTCAGCCCGGTCTTCGGATCCAGCATCTGCTGGATTCGATCGTCGACGAGTTCGCCGAGAACGAGGACCTGCCCAACACCACCAATCCCGATGACTGGGCACGGATCTCGGGCAAGAAGGGCGAGCGGATCGTCTACATCCGCACGCTGGTCACCGGCAAGACGTCGTCGGCCAGCCGGGCGATCGACACCGAGAGCAACCTGGGCCAGTACCTGTAGCCCACGCTCGCGCCGTGGGTCGATCAGGTCTGCAGGGAGTAGCTGTTGGCCAGGTCGTCCTGCGTCACACAGGCGTCCTCGGTCGCGGTGTCGACCACCAACGGCGACGTCGGCACCCGCGACCGATAGGTCCAGCCCGCAGGCAGCGACAGCCGGGCGGCCAGCCCGGGCAGGTCGGCCAGCGACAGCGACGGATCCACCGTCTGGCTCCAGGTCTGCATCACCCAGGTGCGGCCGTCGGGGTCGACGAGTTCGTAGATCTCGCGGCCGGCGTCGAAGGTGAACACCGCTTTGCGGTCCACCCGGTTGACGTGGTACGGCGCCGGGTTCATCGACGCCATCTGCACGGTCGCCTGGCGGATCATCTCGATGCCGCCGAAGGTCTTGCGTTCCAGTGCTTCTCGGCCGCGTTTGCCGATGCTGCTCATCAGCCAGTATCGGGGCCCGTTGAGCAGCGCGGCGACCGCGCCGTTGTCCGCCGCGATGGCCTGCGCGTCGAGCTTCTCCCACAGCTCGGCGGGACAGTCGTTGAGCGGAAAGGTGTTGTAGACAGTGGCTTCCGGACCGTTCGGTCCGTTGCGCACCAGCAGGACCTCGCCGTAGCGCTTCCCGAAGACGTCGGTCGTCGTTGTGATGTCGTCGGACATACCCGCGAACGTAGCGGTGCTGCCGCGACGAGCGTGCGCGAAATCGTGAAAGTACCCGGCGTGTCGCACTCAGACCCGCACGCTCGCCTGCCCGGCTCAGGGGTTCAGCGCGCCGCGACGTAGGCCCGGTAGCGGTTGCGCGCCACCAACGTCAGCCGCAGACCCTCGGTCAGCGGGTCGAGGAACTGCGTCCGGTAGTCACTGTCGCCGACCGACCTGGCGCTGACGTACATGAACGTCAACGCGCCCAAGAACATGGTGACGTGGATCAGCGCCTGCGGCACGGGGATCGTCATGCCGAGAAGTGTTCCGTCGCTTGACCCGTGCTGCGTCCAGGCGGCCAACACGTCGGGGGAGAGCACGATCAGCCCCAGCACAAGGAAGATCAGCGCCGTGACGACGGCGACGACGAAGATGTGCGCGAGTTGGGAGGCCACCAACACGAACATCACGTTGGCCTGCTCGGGCCTGCGCAGCGGGAGGGTGTCGGGCGGATCCGGCATCGCCTCGAAAGGTGTTGCGTCCAAGTGTGCTTCACGGCCGTCGAGCAGGCCCTGGGTTTCCATCAGCGGGCGGAACCTGTCGCCGGTCACCGAGACCAGGAAGGTCGCGGCGATCAACCCGAGGAACACCAGCACCAGCCACATCCGCTCCCGCGAGATCTTGGCCGCCATCAACCACACCGGCGAGTTGAAGAACACCAGAATCGTCAGCAGCAGCACCGGTAGGGCCCGGATCACCAGCGAACCCGCAGCGGCCAGGTGCGACAACGTCATCCGCGCCGTCCAGCTCATGATCGAACCGGTGCCGGATGCGGTGGCCGCCAGGGTGACCGCGACGACGATCGCCATGAAGATCAAGTCCCCGATCACCCGCGGGCCGGGGCCGCCGACGACGCCGCCCGCGACGGCGACGGCCAGCGACACCGTCGCGGCCACGGTGCGTCCTGACACCGTGCGGATGCGTGACACCAGCCAGCCGACCAACGCCGCGGCAGGCAGCACCAGGATCACCAGCGCCAGCACGAACCATTCGGTGCGGGTCGGCTGCCCGTCGATGTCGATGGTGTGCTTGCCGGTGACCGATACCACGAGTGCGGAATTGACCATGAACACCGCGAACGCCGCCAGCGCAGGCGCCGAACGCGGCCAGACCCGCCGGACCAGGGCGCCCGGCCGCAGCACGGCGGGCAGTCCGTGGTCGAGGAACCACGCATCGGCGGCGCGTCGGAGCGCGACCTCGTCGGCCTTTTTGGCCTGGCGATTGGACGGCACGGTGGCAGGCTACTGCGCGGCGTCGCCTACGCTGGGCGACATGCAACGGATTATCGGCACTGAGGTCGAGTACGGCATCTCGTCGCCGTCCGATCCGACCGCGAATCCGATTCTGACGTCGACGCAGGCGGTGCTGGCCTATGCGGCCGCCGCCGGGATCCAGCGGGCCAAGCGCACCCGCTGGGACTACGAGGTGGAATCGCCGCTGCGCGACGCCCGCGGATTCGATCTGAGCCGCTCGGCGGGGCCGCCGCCGATCGTGGACGCCGACGAGGTCGGCGCCGCCAACATGATCCTCACCAACGGCGCGCGGCTGTACGTCGACCATGCCCACCCGGAGTATTCGGCGCCGGAGACCACCGACCCGCTCGACGCGGTGATCTGGGACAAGGCCGGTGAGCGGGTGATGGAGGCCGCCGCGCGGCACGTCGCCAGCGTGCCGGGGGCCGTCAAACTGCAGCTCTACAAGAACAACGTGGACGGCAAGGGCGCCTCCTACGGCTCGCACGAGAACTACCTGATGTCGCGCCAGACGCCGTTCTCCGCGGTGATCGCCGGCCTGACACCGTTCCTGGTGTCGCGCCAGGTGATCACCGGTTCGGGACGGGTCGGCATCGGGCCCTCCGGTGACGAGCCGGGCTTCCAGCTCTCACAGCGCGCCGACTACATCGAGGTCGAGGTCGGCCTGGAGACCACGCTCAAACGCGGCATCATCAACACCCGCGACGAGCCGCACGCCGACGCCGACAAGTACCGCCGGTTGCACGTGATCATCGGCGACGCCAACCTGTCGGAGACGTCGACCTACCTCAAGCTCGGCACCACCGCGCTGGTGCTCGACCTCATCGAAGAGGGCCCACAATTCGGAGCTGACCTCACCGATTTGGCGCTGGCGCGGCCGGTGCACGCGGTGCATGTGCTCAGCCGCGACCCGTCGCTGCGCGCCACCGTGGCGCTCGCCGACGGCCGCGAATTGACCGGACTTGCGCTGCAACGCATTTACCTCGACCGGGTGGCCAAGCTGGTGGACAGCCGCGATCCCGACCCGCGCGCCAACGACATCGTCGAGACGTGGGCGCACGTGCTGGATCTGCTGGAGCGCGACCCGATGGAGTGCGCGGAGATCCTCGACTGGCCCGCCAAGCTGCGGCTGCTGGAGGGCTTCCGGCAGCGGGAGAACCTGGCCTGGTCGGCGCCGCGGCTGCACCTCGTCGACCTGCAGTACTCCGATGTGCGCCTCGACAAGGGCCTCTACAACCGGCTGGTGGCGCGCGGATCGATGAAACGGCTGGTCACCGAGCAGCAGGTGCTTGACGCCGTCGACAACCCGCCCACCGACACCCGCGCGTACTTCCGTGGTGAGTGCCTGCGGCGGTTCGGGGCCGACATCGCGGCCGCCAGCTGGGACTCGGTCATCTTCGACCTGGGCGGCGATTCACTCGTCCGGATCCCCACGCTCGAGCCGCTGCGCGGCAGCAAAGCGCACGTCGGCGCCCTGCTCGACTCGGTGGACAGCGCCGTCGAACTGGTTGAACAGCTCACGACCTGATCACACTAAGCCCGGCATTTCGCGTGCCGACCGGTACTGTGGAGGCACGGCGGGCAGCAGTAGGCCCGCCCGCGACGGCTATAGACATAGCAGGAGGCAGCGATGGCTCAGGAGCAGACCAAGCGTGGCGGTGGTGGCGGCGAGGACGACGACCTCACCGGCAGCACGGCCGCCGGGCAGGAGCGTCGCGAGAAGCTGGCGGAGGAAACCGACGATCTGCTCGACGAGATCGACGACGTTCTGGAGGAGAACGCCGAGGACTTCGTGCGCGCGTACGTCCAGAAAGGTGGACAGTGAGCTGGCCCGACCGCGAAAAGCCGGCCACGCCCACCCCCTTTTTTCATTCCATCCCGGTAGCCCCCTCTGTATCCATGGACCTGTCGTCCTTCTCTGACCTGTTGCGCCGTCAGGCGCCGGAGCTCCTACCCGTGAACACCCAGGTCGCCGCCACCGACGCGGTGCCGCACGGCACCACGATCGTCGCGCTGAAGTACCCCGGCGGCGTGGTGATGGCCGGCGACCGCCGCTCCACCCAGGGCAACGTGATCGCGGGCCGCGACGTGCAGAAGGTGTACATCACCGACGACTACACCGCGACCGGTATCGCGGGTACCGCGGCGATCGCTGTCGAGTTCGCCCGGCTCTACGCGGTCGAACTCGAGCACTACGAAAAGCTCGAAGGCGTGCCGTTGACGTTCGCCGGGAAGGTCAACCGGCTGTCCACGATGGTGCGCGGCAACCTCGGCGCAGCCCTGCAGGGCTTCGTGGCGCTGCCGCTGCTGGCCGGATACGACCTCGACGACCCCAACCCCCAGGCGGCCGGGCGCATCGTGTCGTTCGACGCCGCGGGCGGCTGGAACTACGAGGAAGAGGGCTACCAGTCGGTGGGATCGGGCTCGATCTTCGCCAAGTCGTCGATGAAGAAGCTGTACTCCCAAGTCCGCGACGGCGATTCGGCGCTGCGGGTGGCCGTCGAGGCGCTCTACGACGCCGCCGACGACGACTCGGCGACCGGCGGGCCGGATCTGGTGCGCGGGATCTATCCGACGGCGGTGATCATCAGCGCAGACGGCGCCGAGGAGGTGCCCGAACAACGGATCGCCGAGATCGCGCGCCAAGTCATCGAAAACCGTTCGCGCACCGACACCTTCGGTCCGGATGCCACCCACCGGTCGACCGACGCGCGGGGAGACACGTGAGCTTTCCATACTTCATCTCGCCCGAGCAGGCGATGCGCGAGCGTTCGGAGCTCGCACGTAAGGGAATTGCCAAGGGCCGCAGCGTGGTGGTGCTGGCCTATGCCGACGGGGTGTTGTTCGTCGCCGAGAACCCCTCGCGTTCACTGCAGAAGGTCAGTGAACTCTATGACCGGGTCGGGTTCGCCGCGGTCGGCCGCTTCAACGAGTTCGACAACCTGCGGCGTGGCGGTATCCAGTTCGCCGACACCCGCGGTTATGCGTATGCCCGCCGCGATGTCACCGGCCGCCAGCTGGCCAACGTGTACGCGCAGACGCTCGGCACGATCTTCACCGAGCAGGCCAAGCCGTACGAGGTCGAGCTGTGCGTCGCCGAGGTCGCACACTACGGCGAGTCCAAACCGCCTGAGCTGTACCGCATCACCTACGACGGGTCGATCGCCGACGAGCCGCACTTCGTGGTGATGGGTGGCACCACCGATCCGATCACCACGGCGCTCAACGAGTCCTATCGGGAGAACGCCAGCCTGGCCGACGCGGTGAAGATCGCGGTCGATGCGCTGAAGAAGGTCGACACCAACGGGGAACCGCGGAACCTCGGGCCTGCGACGCTGGAAGTGGCGATCCTGGACGTCAACCGGCCGCGGCGGGCCTTCCGCCGGATCACCGGCTCGGCGCTCGACGGGCTGCTGCCCGAAGACCCTGAAGATCAGGCCGGCAGCTCCTAGGGCGCCGTCGGCTCCGCGTCGGGCGCAGCGCGGATGAGGATCAACTCGGCGAACTGCCGCGGGCACTCCAGCGGGGTGAAATGCCCGGAGTCGAACGCGAAATTGACCTGTACGTCGGTGAAGTAGTGCTCGAGCCGATCGGACCATTCCCGCGGAAACAGCGGATCGTGCTGGGGCCACAACACTTCGGCGGGCACGCGAATCTTGATGGCCCGCTCCGGCGGTAGCTCGGTGAGCGCCTGAGCGATCATCCCGGCGCCCGCGCGGTACCACGCGATCGACGCGGCGAACGCGCCGGGCAGCGCGTAGTCGCCCACCAGCCGCTCCAATTCCTCCTCCGGCAGGGTGAAGTTCGGGCCCGACCAGTGAACCCAGAAGTGGCGCAGGTAGTCCCGCACCGCGTCGGGATTGCCGTCGATCAGTTGCGCGGCAACCGGTAGCTGGTGGAAGGCCTGGTACCAGAACTCGCTCTGGGCGTGCGCGCTGAGCACCCGGTCCCCGGCGCCGGGCAGCGGCGGCGACAGCACCAGCGCCGCGACGAGGTCGGGCTGCATCCGGGCCACGCTCTGCGCGACGCGGCTGCCGACGTCGTATCCGGCGAGCACCACCGGCGGCAGGTCGAGTTCCCGGATCAGCCCGATGATGCTGCTGGCCTGCGCGGTCGCGCTGTAGAAATGCCGCACCGCGACGGCGTGTTTGTCAGACCCGCCGAAACCGCGCAGATCGGGCACGATGACGTCGGCGGCGTCGGCCAGCAGCGGTACGACGTGGCGGTAGTCGTGCCGGTTGCCGGGCCAGCCGTGCAGCAGCACCACCGGCGGCGCGCCGGGGGTGCCGAACCGGTCGAAGGCCAGCCGGAACCCGTCCACCGGGGCGCTGCGCGACCACATCGGCCCATTTTCGCCGGGTTTGTAGCGCGAACAGACGCAAAAGGGGTTTTTCTCGACATCGCGACACGCTTCTGCGTCTGCTCGCCGGTGATCTTCAGGCCCGGATCACGACGCTCTTGCGCCGGCCCGCCGGCGTGCCTGACCGCGGGCGAACCCGCGGAGTACCCACGGCGTTCGTCTGGCGAACACGGCCACGGCGCGGTCTGACCGGCGCATCACGGATCGAGGGCCCGGCGTGGGCGTGGCGATCAGATTGGCTTCGGCCGACCCCGCTTGCGCACCGTGGCGAGCGACCGCCAGGAGTTGCCAGATACCCGGCACACCACGCAATTCGACGCTGCCGCGGTCCTCAAACCCGGTCCCCGAGCCCACGACGAGGTCACGGACAGTGCTGGAGACCAGAATGTCGCCGGCGCCGGCCCGGGCGAGTATCCGCGCGGCGATATGCACCGCTATCCCGCCGATGTCGCCGTCGAGCAGCTCGCATTCGCCGGTGTGGACACCGATGCGAATCCGGATGCCGAGGCTCTCGGCCTCTGCTTGCAGGGTCTCGGCGCAGCGGATGGCCTGGGTCGGGCCGTCGAACGTGATGAGGTGTCCGTCGCCGGTGCTTTTCACCACGGTGCCGCCGTAGCGTCCCGTGAGTTCGGTGGTGATCTCGCCGAAGCGGTGCAGCAGCGTGCGCCACCGCTCGTCGCCGGTCGCCGCGGCATGCTCCGTCGACGCGACGATGTCGGTGAACAGCACGGTGCGCAGCGCGCGATGTGCCTGTGACGGCGCGGCATGGCTGCCGGTGAGGAACTCCTCGATCTCGGCGGTTATCCGGTCGGGGTCGGAGATCCACGGCGCGTGGTCCCGGCTGTCGACTTCCAGCATCCGCGCGCCGGGAATGTGGTCGGCCAGATACCGGCCGCCCTGCACGGGAACGAAGTCGTGCCGTGCGTGAATGACGAGCGTGGGCGCGGTGATGGCCGGCAAGATCGGTCGCACATCCATCCGGCACACCGCTTCCAGCGTCGCCCGCGCCATCCCGGGGCTGGCGCTCATCCGCTCGAGCATCGCGAGCTGACGCATCGAGGCGTTGGTCGATGGCACCAGAACGCTGAGTGCCGTACCGGTGCCCCATTGTGAGCGGGTGGCGCGGGCGAATTCCAGCCAGTGGGCGATCTGTTCCGTCGTCGGCGTGTAGTCCTCACCCAGTTCGCGCAACATCCGCGGCCGCATCTCGGCCGGGTCGCGGTCGACGTCCTCCCACCCGTTGAAGAAGCCGGTGAATGAACTCGTGCCGACAAGGATCAACGCCTGCGTGCGTTCGGGTCGGGTCGCGGCGAACACCAGAGCGGCCGGGCCGCCCTCGCTGACACCGAAGAGGACCGCCTTTCTGAAGCCGACGGCATCCATGACGGCCTCGATTTCGGCCGCTCGGTCATCCAGAGTGCGAACTCGCGGCACGGGATCGGACAGGCCGACCCCGGCCTTGTCGAACATGACGATGCGGCAGAACGTTCCCAGCCGGTTCATGAAGGACTCGAACTCGGGCATGGTCCAGAACAACTCGACATGGCTGACGAACGACCCCGCGTAGACGACGTCGACCGGGCCGTCGCCGAATACCTGATACGCGAGGCTGAGATCGCCGCAGGCGGCGTAAGACGTCTCCGCCATGGCAGAACGATACCGGCGTGCGGCGTTCCGACTCACTGTTTCCGCGCGGCGGCCCGCCTTTGCCCGCGGACAACCAGTAGTCTCGATGACGTGCAGCGACGAATTATGGGCATCGAGACAGAATTCGGTGTCACCTGCACGTTCCACGGCCATCGTCGACTCAGTCCCGATGAAGTTGCCCGCTACCTGTTCCGGCGCGTGGTGTCGTGGGGCCGCAGTTCCAACGTTTTCCTCCGCAACGGCGCGCGGCTGTACCTCGATGTGGGCAGCCACCCCGAATACGCCACCGCCGAATGCGACAGCCTCACCCAGCTCGTCACCCACGACCGGGCCGGCGAGCGGGTGCTCGAAGACCTGCTGATCGACGCCGAGCAGCGCCTGGCCGACGAGGGCATCGGCGGCGACATCTACCTGTTCAAGAACAACACCGACTCGGCGGGCAACTCCTACGGCTGCCACGAGAACTACCTGATCGTGCGTGCAGGGGAGTTCTCCCGGATCTCCGACGTGCTGCTGCCGTTCCTGGTCACCCGCCAGTTGATCTGCGGCGCGGGCAAGGTGTTGCAGACGCCGAAGGCCGCGACGTTCTGCTTGAGCCAACGCGCCGAGCACATCTGGGAGGGCGTCTCCAGCGCCACCACCCGAAGCCGGCCGATCATCAACACCCGCGACGAACCGCACGCCGACGCCGAGAAGTACCGACGGCTGCACGTCATCGTCGGCGACTCCAACATGTGCGAGGCCACCACGATGCTCAAGGTGGGTACCGCGTCGCTGGTGCTGGAGATGATCGAGGCGGGCATCGCGTTCCGCGACTTCTCGCTGGACAACCCGATCCGCGCCATCCGCGAGGTCAGCCACGACCTCACCGGGCGGCGCCCGGTGCGGCTGGCGGGCGGCAGGCAGGCCAGCGCGCTGGACATCCAGCGCGAGTACTACGCGCGCGCGGTCGAGTACCTGCAGAACCGCGAACCCGACACCCAGATCCAGCAGGTGGTCGACCTGTGGGGACGCCAACTCGACGCGGTCGAGAGCCAGGACTTCGCGAAGGTCGACACCGAGATCGACTGGGTGATCAAGCGCAAGCTGTTCCAGCGCTATCAGGACCGCTACAACATGGAGCTGTCCGACCCGAAGATCAGCCAGCTCGACCTGGCCTACCACGACATCAAACGCGGTCGCGGCGTGTTCGATCTGCTGCAGCGCAAGGGGCTGGCGGCCCGGATCACCACCGACGAGGAGATCGAAGCCGCGGTCAACACCCCGCCGCAGACCACCCGCGCCAAGCTGCGCGGTGAGTTCATCGCCGCGGCGCAGGAAGCCGGGCGCGATTTCACCGTCGACTGGGTGCACCTCAAGCTCAACGACCAGGCGCAGCGCACGGTGTTGTGCAAGGACCCGTTCCGCTCGGTCGACGAACGGGTCAAGCGCCTGATCGCCAGCATGTGACTAGGCCGTGTCCCAGTAAGCTGATCCCAGTGGCGATCTCCAAAGTCGAACGGTTGATGAACCTCGTCATCGCGCTGCTGTCCACCAACACCTTCATCACCGCCGAGCGCATCCGCGAGACCGTCTACGGCTACTCCGAACACGCCAGCGACGAGGCGTTCTCGCGGATGTTCGAGCGCGACAAGAACGAGCTGCGCGACCTCGGCATCCCGCTGGAGACCGGCCGGGTGTCGCAGTTCGACCCGACCGAGGGCTACCGCATCAACCGCGAGGCCTACGCGCTGACCCCCGTCGAGCTGACCGCCGACGAGGCCGCGGCCGTGGCGGTGGCCACCCAGCTGTGGGAATCACCCGAGCTCATCACCGCCACCCAGGGCGCGCTGCTCAAACTGCGTGCCGCGGGTGTCGACATCGACGCCGTCGACGCCGGCGTCTCGATCACCTCCACGGGGGCGCTGCCCGGCCTGCGCGGCTCCGAGGACGTGCTCGGAATGCTGCTGTCCGCCATCGACTCCGGCCAAGCGGTGCAGTTCCCGCACCGGTCGTCGCGCAGCGAGCCCTACACCACCCGCACCGTCGAGCCGTGGGGCGTGCTCACCACCAAGGGCCGCTGGTATCTGGTGGGCCATGACCGCGACCGCAACGCGACGCGCACGTTCCGGCTGTCCCGCATCGGCGCCGAGGTGACGCCGATCGGGCCGGTCGGGGCGGTGAAGCGGCCGGAGGGAGTGAACCTGCGCGAGATCGTCGACCGCGCCGTCGGGGAGTGGCCGAGCAGCGGCCAGGCGCGGGTGTGGGTCGCCGACGGCCGGGCCACGGCGCTGCGCAGGCGGGCGACGGTCATCGGCCCGCGCGAGCTCGACGGCCGCGCCGGCGAGGAGATCAGCGTGGACATCGGCATGCTCGACCGGCTGGCCCGCGAAGTCGCCAGCTACGGACCCGACGCGGTGGCACTCGAGCCCGAGGCGCTGCGCGACGACGTGCTGGCCCGGCTGCGCGCGCAGGCCGAGCCGGTGCCCGAGGTGCGGGCATGAGCGCCGTCTCCTCGCGGCTGGTGCGGCTGCTCAACATGGTGCCGTACTTCCAGGCCAACCCGAAGATCACCTACGCCGAGGCGGCGGCCGACCTGGGGGTCAGCGTCAAACAACTGCGCGACGACATCAACCAGCTGTGGATGTGCGGGCTGCCCGGCTACGGGCCAGGTGACCTCATCGACTTCGAATTCTCCGGCGACACAATCGAAGTCACGTTCTCGGCAGGTATGGACCATCCGCTGCGGCTGACCTCGCCGGAGGCGACGGGCGTGCTGGTGGCACTGCGGGCGCTGGCAGATGTGCCCGGCATCCTCGACCCGGAGGCCGCGCGCAGCGCGATCGCCAAGATCGAATCGGCCGCAGGCGCGTTGGGGCAGGGCACCGGCGCGACGGTGGCCGCGGTCGACGAGCGCGCCCCGATCGAAAGCGAGGCCGCCGCCGCGGTTCGCCAAGCGGTGCGCGACGGCCGTGCCGTGACCCTCGAGTACTACTCGGCGTCGCACGACATGCTGTCCAGCCGCACCGTCGACCCGATCCGGGTCGTGCTGGTCGGCGATCACAGCTATCTGGAGGCGTGGTGCCGGTCGGCCGAAGGGGTGCGGCTGTTCCGGTTCGACCGCATCGTCGACGCGCACGTGCTCGACGAACCGTCGTCGCCGCCGCCGCCCGCCGTGCAGGACGAACCCGACACGTCGCTGTTCGACGCCGACCCGTCGCTTCCCTCAGCGACGCTGCTGATCGCCCCGTCGGCGGCCTGGATGTTCGACTACTACCCGCTGCGCGAGATCCGCGAGCTGCCCGACGGCGCCGTCGAGGCCGCGATGACCTACGCCTCCGAGGACTGGATGGCGCGGTTCGTGCTCGGCTTCGGCCCGGCCGTGCGGGTGCTCGAACCGCAGACCCTGGCGCGTCAGGTCCGGGAAACGGCCGCCGCGGCGCTGCGCGCCTACGAGGCCGGCGCGGGAGAGCGGTAGACTGGCCGAGACGTCTGGAGGTGACCAAATTGGGCGGTCTACAACCCTGGCACTGGGTAATCGTCATCGCTGTGTTCGTGCTGCTCTTCGGTGCCAAGAAGCTCCCGGACGCGGCGCGTTCGCTTGGTAAGTCGATGCGAATCTTCAAGTCGGAGATCAAGGAGATGCAGTCGGACTCCAAGCAGGACGACACCCCGACGCAACAGGCCACGCCGATCGCCTCGGAACGCGTCGACGACTCGACGCAGGCCCCCGAGCAGCCCTCGGACAAACGTCCAGCCTGACCGACACCCACGACGCCGACCGCGGCATGATGCCGCGTCGATAGGCCTGCCGTGCAGCCCCCAGCGATACTCAAGAAACTCGATCCTCGTCAGCGCCGTTCCCGGGTCAACCCGGACGGCACCATGTCGCTGGTCGAGCATCTGCAAGAACTGCGCAACCGGCTGCTGATCTCGGTTGCGGCGATCGTGTTGACCACGATCGTCGGGTTCCTCTGGTACAGCCACGGGGTTTTCGGACTGCCCAGCCTCGGCGAATGGCTGCGTGGCCCCTACTGCGAGCTGCCCGCGTCGTCGCGCGCCGACATCACTGTCGACGACAGCTGCCGCCTGCTCGCGACGTCGCCGTTCGACCAGTTCATGCTGCGCCTGAAGGTGGCGCTGGCCGCGGGCATCGTGCTGGCCTGCCCGGTATGGCTGCATCAGCTGTGGGCGTTCATCACCCCGGGCCTGTACCGCAGGGAACGCCGGTTCGCCGTCGCGTTCGTCACCGTCGGCGCTGTGCTGTTCGTCGCGGGCGCGGTGCTCGCCTACGTGGTGCTGTCCACCGCCCTCGGCTTCCTGCTGACGGTCGGCAGCGACGTGCAGGTGACCGCGTTGTCGGGCGACCAGTACTTCGGGTTCCTGATCAACCTGCTGCTGGTGTTCGGGTTCAGCTTCGAGTTCCCGCTGCTGATCATCATGCTCAACATGGTCGGCGTCCTGACCTACCAGCGGCTGGCGGCGTGGCGGCGCGGGCTGATCTTCGCGCTGTTCGTGTTCGCCGCGATCTTCACCCCGGGCTCCGACCCGTTCTCGATGCTGGCCCTGGCGCTGGCGTTGACGGCGCTGCTCGAGATCGCGATCCAGATCGCCCGGGTCCACGACAAACGCAAGGCCCGCCGCGCAGCGCTGGACGAGGTACCCGAAGACCAGGCGGCGCCGATCGGCAGCCCCGAACCGGTAGCGGAACCGATCGAACCGCCGACCGCTGTGCCGACGTCGACGCGGCCCGTGGTCGATGACGATGCAACGTAGCGGGCAACTGGCCGCGTTCACCGAACAGCTGCCGTTTGCGCTCGACGACTTTCAGCGAACCGCCTGCCAGGCCCTGGAGAACGGACACGGCGTGCTGGTGTGCGCACCGACCGGCGCGGGCAAGACCGTGGTGGGGGAGTTCGCGGTGCACCTGGCGCTGGAAGCGGGCGGAAAGTGCTTCTACACCACACCGATCAAGGCGTTGAGCAACCAGAAGCACAGCGACCTGGTGCGCCGTTACGGCCCGGAGAAGATCGGGTTGCTCACCGGCGACCAGTCCATCAACGGCGACGCCGACATCGTCGTGATGACCACCGAAGTGTTGCGCAACATGCTCTACGCGAACTCTCCTGCGCTACACGGGCTTTCCTACGTCGTGATGGACGAGGTGCACTTCCTGGCCGACCGGATGCGCGGGGCGGTGTGGGAAGAGGTGATCCTGCACCTGCCCGACGAAGTGCTGCTGGTGAGCCTGTCGGCGACGGTGAGCAACGCCGAGGAGTTCGGCGGCTGGATGCAGGAGGTGCGCGGGGACACCACCGTCGTGGTCGACGAACACCGCCCGGTCCCGCTGTCGCAGCACGTGCTGGTGGGCAAGCGGCTGTTCGACCTGTTCGACCCCCGCGCCGCCAAAGCGGCGAAATCCAAGCGTGAGCTGTTGGTCAATCCGGATCTGTTGCGTCACCTCGCCCATCGGCGCGAAGCCGACCGGCTGGCCGACTGGCAACCCCGCGGCCGGGGCCGTCGCGGCCGGCCCACCATGTACCGCCCGCCGACGCGGCCCGATGTGATCGCCACGCTGGACCGCGAAGGACTGCTGCCCGCGATCACGTTCATCTTCTCGCGCGCCGGGTGCGACGCCGCGGTCAAGCAGTGCCTGCGCTCGCCGTTACGGCTCACCACCGACGAGGAGCGGGACGCGATCGCCGAGGTGGTCGAGCGACGCTGCGGCGACCTGCCCGAAGCGGACCTGATCGTGCTGGACTATCACGAATGGCGAGAGGGGCTGCTGCGCGGGCTGGCCGCCCACCACGCGGGGATGCTGCCGGTGTTCCGGCACACCGTGGAGGAACTGTTCTCCGCCGGTTTGGTGAAAGCCGTATTCGCCACGGAGACACTGGCTTTGGGCATCAACATGCCCGCGCGCACGGTGGTGCTGGAGCGGTTGGTGAAGTTCGACGGCGAGCAGCATGTGCCGTTGACGCCGGGGGAGTACACCCAGTTGACGGGTCGTGCGGGGCGCCGCGGCATCGACGTGGAGGGGCACGCGGTGGTGCTGTGGCATCCGGATGTGGAGCCCGCCGAGGTCGCCGGGCTGGCCTCAACCCGCACCTTCCCGCTGCGCAGTTCGTTCGCGCCGTCCTACAACATGACGATCAACCTGGTGCAGCAGATGAACCCGGCGCAGGCGCACAAGCTGCTGGAGAGTTCGTTCGCGCAGTACCAGGCCGACCGCTCGGTGGTGGGTCTGCGGCGCGGTATCGAGCGGGGCGAGCGGATGCTCCACGAGATCGCCGCCGAACTCGACGGCGCCCACGACGCGCCCATTCTCGACTATGTGCGGCTGCGTCAGGAGATCTCGGCGCGGGAGAAGGCGCAGTCGCGGGCGTCGCGGCTGCAGCGCCGCCGCGCCACCAACGACGCGCTGTACGCGCTGCGACGCGGGGACATCATCGACATCAGCCACGGCCGTCGCAGCGGCCTGGCGGTGGTGCTCGAACCGGCGCGCGACGAGGATGATCCCCGCCCGCTGGTGCTCACCGAACACCGGTGGGCGGGCCGGATCTCGTCGGCCGACTACACGGGCGCCTCGGAGCCGCTTGGGAAGATGTCGCTGCCCAAACGCGTCGAACACCGCAACCCGCGGGCCCGGCGCGACCTGGCGTCGGCGCTGCGGACCGCCGCAGCCGGGTTGGACGTGCCGTCGGCGAAGGGCAGACGCAGCGGGCCGCCGAAGGAACGTGACGTCGACCCCGAACTGGCGGCCCTGCGGGAGCGACTACGCAACCATCCCGCCCACCGGCTGCCCGACCGGGAGGAGAAGGCCCGGCTGGCCGAGCGGTACCTGCGCATCGAGCGCGACAACGAGCAGATCCGGCAGAAGGTGGCCGCCGCGACCAATTCGCTGGCGCGCACCTTCGACCGGATCGTGGTGTTGCTCACCGAGCGTGGCTACATCGTCGGCCCGAAGGAGGATCCGAAGGTCACCGACGACGGCCGCCTGCTGGCCCGGATCTACAGCGAAAGCGACCTGCTGGTGGCCGAGGCGCTGCGCACCGGCGCCTGGGAGGGACTGGAGCCCGCTGAGCTGGCGGCGGTGCTTTCGGCGGTGCTCTACGAGTCGCGCGGTGACACGCCCGGTTCCTCCGAGGCGGTCGAGGTGCCCACCGGCCGGCTGCGCCGCGCGCTGAATCAGACCAGGTGGTTGTGGTCGGAGCTGCGCGCCGACGAGCAGCGCCACCGCATCGCGCAGAGCCGCGAACCCGACAACGGCTTCGTCCCAGCGATCTACCGCTGGGCCACCACGGGCGACCTGACCAGCGCGCTCGTCGCCAGCGATGCCACCGGCTCGGGTTCTCCGCTTTCAGCGGGCGATTTCGTGCGCTGGTGCCGTCAAGTGCTCGACCTGCTCGACCAGGTGCGCAACGCCGCCCCCAGCCCCGCGGTGCGCGCAGCGGCGAAACGCGCAATCAGCGACATTCGACGCGGCGTCGTGGCAGTTGAAGCGCGGTAGTGTGTGCGCAGACAGACGGGAACCAAACCGCGGCGCGGCCGCGGGTGAAGGAGTGAGATGAGCGGACCGCAGGGATCTGATCCGACGCAGCCGTGGCCCGGCCAGCAGCCGGAACAGCCGACGGACCAGCCATCGAGCGACCCGTCGGGGGACCAGGCCAATCAGCAGTGGCAGCAGCCGCCCACCGGTGAGCAGACCGGCGCGGGGTGGCAGCCGCCCGCCTATGACCCCCAGCAGGCGCAGCAGTACCCGCAGTACCAGCAGCCCGCCTATCAGCCGCCGCCGCAGCAGTACCCGTCGACCGAGCAGTACGGGCAGCAGCCGACCGAGTACAACCCGCAGGCCTATCCGCCACCCGGACAGCCCGCCCAGTACGGGCAGCCGGGTCAGCCCGGTCAGTACGGTCAGCCCTACGGCCAGCAGCCGCCGTACGGCCAGCCGGGGCAGTACGGTCAGCAGCCCGGCCAGTTCGGTCAGTACCCGCCCTACGGCCAGCCCGGCGGTGACGAGGGTTCGAAGCGCTCGATGGCGGTCATCGGCGGCGTGATCGGCCTGCTCGCCGCGATCATCGTCGCGGTGGTGCTGGTCCTCGGGTTCTGGAAGCCCGGCTTCTTCGTGACCACCAAGCTCGACATCGACTCCGCCCAGCGCGGGGTGCAACAGATCCTCACCGACGAGGCCAACGGCTACGGCGCCAAGAACGTCAAGGACGTCAAGTGCAACGACGGCCAGAACCCCACCGTCGAGAAGGGCGCCAGCTTCAACTGCGAGGTCAGCATCGACGGCACCAAGCGTCAGGTCACCGTGACGTTCCAGGACGACGACGGCACCTACGAGGTGGGTCGGCCCAAGTAGCGGCCGTCAGCGCGCAGGCATGCCGTCCAGCGCGGTCTGCAGCCTACCGACCGACGACGTGACACCGTAGGCCTGAGCGAGTTCGGCGACCCTGCGCGGATCCTCGGCGGACAGCGGCAGCGTGTCGTCGGGCGTCGAGAAGTCGACGTCGCAGTCGGTGGCCACCCGCACCACCGGGCCCGCCGCCTCGATGTAGTCGATGGCCGCCAGCAGCTTGGTCCGAAACGCCTTGGACATCTTCGACTTCGGGTCGTGCGCGGCGGCCAGGATGTTCTCCAGCGACCCGTGCTGGGCCAACAGCGTGGCCGCGGTCTTCTCGCCGACCCCCGGCACCCCGGGCAGCCCGTCGGACGGATCGCCGCGCAGCAATGCCAGTTCCGCGTAGGCCGGCCCCGCGCGGTGCACGGGCACGCCGTAGGTCTCGGCGACCTCCTGCGGTCCGAACAACGTCGCCTTGGACAGCCCGCGCCCGATGTAGAGCACCCGCACCGGCACCGGGTCGTCGGCCACCAGCTGCAGCAGGTCGCGGTCCCCGCTGACCACCACGACCGGGCTGCGCCGCTCCCGAAACGCCAGGGCGCCCAGCACGTCGTCGGCCTCGTGCTCCGCCGCGCCTGCGGTGGGGATGCCGAACGCCTCCAAGATCTCCAGGATCATGTCGACCTGCGGGGTCAGGTCGTCGGGCACCACCTCGATGTCGGGCACCCCCTCGGGTTGCGGCTCCTCCACCCGGTGCGCCTTGTACGACGGGATCAGCTCCACCCGCCACTGCGGGCGCCAGTCGTCGTCGCGGCACACCACCAGCCGCTCGGGGCGCTTACGGGTGATCACGGTCGCCATCGCGTCGAGGAAACCGCGCACCGCGTTGACCGGTCGACCGTCGGGCGCCGTGATCGAGGACGGCACGCCGAAGTACGACCGAAACCACATACTGGCGCCGTCGAGCAGCACTAGGGGAGCGGGCATGCTTCTCATCCTGCCAGGGGGCACTAGCCTGAAAGCCATGACCGCCAGTCGATTCAGCGCCGACGTCTACGCCCGGCGGCTGCAGTCCGCGGCCACGGCGGCCGCCGATGCCGGCCTCGCGGGCCTGGTCATCACCCCGGGATATGACCTGCGCTACCTGGTCGGCTCGCGTGCGCAGACGTTCGAGCGGCTGACCGCGCTGGTGCTGCCCGCCGGTGGGGAGCCGACCGTCGTGGTCCCGCGGCTGGAGCTGGCCGCGCTCAAAGAGTCGGCGGTGCCCGAACTCGGCCTGTCGGTGCGTGACTGGGTCGACGGCGACGATCCGTACGAGCTGGTGGCCAGCGTGATGGGCGATGCGCTGGGCGGCGGCACGCTCAAGTGCGCCGTCACCGACTCGATGCCCGCGCTGCACCTGCTGCCGCTGGCCGACGTGCTCGGCGCGGTGCCCGTGCTGGCGACCGATGTGCTGCGACGGCTGCGGATGATCAAGGACCCCGCGGAGATCGACGTGCTGCGCAAGGCGGGCGCGGCGATCGACCGGGTGCACGCCCGGGTGCCCGAGTTCCTGGTGCCCGGCCGCACCGAGGCCGACGTCGCCGCCGACATCGCCGAAGCGATTGTCTCCGAAGGGCATTCGGAGGTGGCGTTCATCATCGTCGGGTCGGGCCCGCACGGCGCGGACCCGCATCACGAATGCTCCGACCGCGAACTGCGCGTCGGCGACATCGTCGTCGTCGACATCGGCGGCCCGTATGAGCCCGGGTACAACTCCGACTGCACACGCACCTACAGCATCGGCGAGCCCGACCCCGACGTCGCGCGGCGCTACGCGGTGCTGCAGCGCGCGCAACGCGCGGCCGTCGACGCGGTACGTCCCGGGGTGACCGCCGAGCAGGTGGACGCCGCCGCGCGCGAGGTGCTGGCCGCCGAGGGTTTGGCTGAGGCGTTCGTGCACCGCACCGGCCACGGCATCGGGCTTTCGGTGCACGAGGAGCCCTACATCGTCGCGGGCAACGACTTGTCGCTCGAGCCGGGGATGGCGTTCTCGGTCGAACCGGGCATCTACTTCCCCGGGCAATGGGGCGCGCGGATCGAGGACATCGTCATCGTGACCGATGACGGCGCCGAACCGGTCAACAACCGCCCCCACGAGCTGATGGTGGTGCCGGTCCCCGCCTCGTAGCGCGGCCGACTGTCGCGATTGTGCGTCTGCATACGCCCTGCCCGGCGTGTTGCGGATGAAACCGCACACTCGCGGCGTGAGGCGGCTAGCTCTCGGTGCGGTCCAGCAGGTCCGACGAGCCCAGCACCCGCTCCACGCGCACCTCGATCACCACGCGTTTGGGGTTGACCCGCGGGGTGCGGTAGCGCTGCGCGTACCGCAGCTCGGCGTCGCGGACGGCGTCGGCGTCGGTGTTGACCGTGGCCTTGCCCTCCAGCGACAGCCACCGCGCGCCGTCGACCTGGCTGAGCACCGCGACGCCCTGCATCTCGGCGTTGACCGCCTTCTGCGAGCCGCCGCTGGTGATGACGCGCGCGATGTGGGTCATCGGGTCGAACGTGAAACCGACGGCCACGACGTGCGGGGAGTTGTCCCCGCGCAGTGTCGTCAGCATCGCCAGATGCCGTTCGGACAGAAACGCCAACGCGTCGCTGTTGAGCCGGGTAGTCGCCCGGCGACTTGCCTTCGCCATCGGTCCCCACGCTAACAGTTCACCGGCCGCGGACCGTCTTGGCGGCTGGCGTGTCAACCCCTGGTGCTCACCGCGCAGATGACGTCGCCTCGATGGTGGAAGGCCTGCTCGTCGAGACGTCGCAGCCTGCAGTGGAGTTCGCTCAGCACCCGGTCGCGCCGGGTCGGGTCGAGTTCGGCCAGCCGTACCGCAAGTGCGCTGTGCATCACACGTAACCGCCAGAAGCGCTCCCGTGTAAACACGACGTCGACGGGTTCGTGCCAAACCCGGTCGGTGCTGAACCCGCAGCCGCCGAGCAGTATCTCGATGTCGGTTGTCGTGTTCAGCCCGGCGTGCTCGCTGGTCGAGCCGCGGGCGGCCAGTCCCAGTTCGGCGAGCCATTCGTCCCATCTCTGGTGCGCGACCGACGGCCATTCGTGCGCCCAGGTGACGGTGCCCAGCCGTCCGCCCCGGCGGAGCACTCGGCGGGCTTCGCGCAGCGCCTGCCGCGGATCGGGCAGATGGAAGAGCACATAGGCGAGCACCACGGCATCGACCACGTCGGCCGGCAGTGGCAGGTTCGCGGCGTCCCCGACGATCGTGGTCGCGCTGTGGCGGGACCGCGCCACCGCCAGCATTTCCGTCGACGCATCCAGCGACAGCACCACCGCACTCGGTGCGGCGCGGCGCAGCGCCGGCGTGAGAGCGCCTGTGCCCGCGCCGACGTCGAGGACGACGCGTGCGTGCTCGACGGCCAGCGCGGCGAGCATCGATCCGGCGGGCGCGAGGATCACCGGGCTCCAGATGTCGTCGTAGGCCTCGGCCCCTCTCCGGTAGACCTCACGGATGAGGTCGGTGTCGAGACGGGGCCCGCTGTCGATCGTCATGGCGTCGGCGCGGGGACGATCCGCAGATAGGGTTTGAGCGCCTTCCAGCCGTCCGGGAACCGGTCGCGGGCCTCCTCGTCGGAGACTGCCGGGATGATGATCACGTCCTCGCCCTGTTTCCAGTTCACCGGGGTCGAGACCTGGTGGGCGGCGGTGAGTTGGAGCGAGTCGATCACCCTCAGGATCTCGTCGAAGTTACGTCCGGTGCTCTGCGGATAGGTGATCGTCAACTTCACCTTCTTGTCGGGTCCGATGACGAAAACGCTTCGTACTGTGGCGCTGTCGTCGACGCCGGGGTGCACCATTCCGTACAGGTCGGCAACCTTCCTGGCGGGGTCGGCGATCATCGGGAAGTTCGGTAGGTGCCCCTGGGTCTCCTCGATGTCGCGCGACCAGCGCGCATGGGCGTCCAACGTGTCGACGCTGAGCCCGATCACCTTGACGCCGCGCCGGTCGAACTCCGGCTTGAGCCGGGCGGCTTCACCGAGTTCGGTGGTGCACACCGGGGTGAAATCCTTCGGATGCGAGAACAACAGCCCCCAGCTGTCGCCGAGCCAGTCGTGGAATCGGATGGTGCCCTGCGTCGTCTCCGCGGTGAAATCCGGGGCCTCGTCGCCGAGTTGGAGTGTATTGGTCATGGTCCTCGGTCTCCTTGTCGTTCAACGTCAGTCGACGTGGTCGACGGTGCCCCTCGGCGGTATCCGACTGGTAGAGAACCGGTAGATCAGGACTGTCCGAGGGCGAAATCGACGACTTCGGCCATCGACATCGACTGCCCTCGAAGGCAGCTGGCGGCAAAGCGCTGTGCGCCGAGCTCGGCTTCGGCCGCGGACAGTGTCCGGCCTGCGGCTTCGGACTCCTCGACGGATGCCGCCACCCCGGTGCGGTCACGCAGGGCGGCGGCCGCGGCGCCGAGTGTGGCGGCATCGTCGGCGCGGCCATCCAGCACCGCGAGATGTGCGAGCCCGTCGAACAGCTCGGCGAGCCCGGCTTCGTCGCCGAGGTCGTGGCGCAGCCCGATGCTCTTGGCGAACAATGTTGCCGCGCGGCGGTTCTCACCGCGGTGAGCGGCGATCGCGGCGAGGTTCTTGTATGTCGATGCCGTACAACGACGGTCGCCGACCGCGCGCAGGCCGACCAGGGCAGCGTCGTATTGCCGTGCGGCCTCGGTGAGAGAGCCGCTCGCCAGGGCGAAGTCGGCCAGCGTCGCCTGCACGTGGGCGATCGCGGCCGAGTCGTCCAGGCTCGCCCACACGTCGCGGGCTCGATGACACAGTGCCGTGGCTTCGGCTCCGTCGCCGAGATGGTGCATCGAGACGGCAAGGCAGCGTAGGGCGGTGGCCTCCCCGCGTCGGCTGCCCAGCCCGCGCCACAGTGCGACCTCCTCGCGGCTGAGGTGGGCCGCACGCGCATGTTCGCCGCGGCGACGCGCGACGAAGTCGGCCGCATGCAGAAGGCGGGCGGTCATTCGGTCGTCGTGGAGCCGACGAGACAGCGAAAGCCCCTCCGTGAGCGCTGCGTCGGCTTCGTCGAGACGTCCCTGATTTCCCAGTGCGGCACCCAGAGCGGTCAGGGCCTCGCACAGCCCGCGCGGGTCACCGAGACGACGAAACGCATCGACGGCTTGTACGGCGCGGGGAATCGCCCGGCGTGCCTCGCCAGGCCCGGCGGCCATCGCCGCGAACGCCGTCAACGCCCAAGCCAGCAGGTCGTCAGGCACCTCCGGGTCACGATCGAACACCGACTCGAGGTAGCCGAGGCCGTACCGCTCCCGCCATCGCATCTCCCAGTACGGACGCAGTGCGATCGCGAACCGCAGCGCGAGCGCGGGGTCGTGGTCGCGAGCCCAATCCAGCGCCGCGTGGATGTTCGGTTCCTCGCCCTCGATGTCCGCGCGGGCACGCATCTCGCGCGGCCCGTACAGCCGGTCGGCATGTTCTCCCACGGCGGCGAGGAAAAACTCGGCGTGGGCGCGGTGGACGTGATGTGCACGGCCCGTCTCGGTCAGTCGCGCGACCGCGAACAGTCGAAGTGGCTCGAGCAGTCGGTATCGCGACGGTGCCGCCGCGGCGTCGTCACGCACCAACAGTGAATGGTCGACGAGCGTGGCGATGTGGCCGAGAACATCGGCTACCGCGGTGCCCGTGTGGCCGCACACCGTTTCGGCGGCGTGCAGCGTGAAGGAGGACACGAACACCCCGAGGCGCGCGAAGGTGTCCCGGACGGCCTGCGGTAACAGGTCGTGGCTCCACTGCACGGTGTCGGCGAGGGTGTGTTGACGCGGCGACGCGTTCGCCGCCGGGCGATGGAACGTGAGGGTGTCGGCAAGCCTGTCGATGAGCTCATCGGCGTGGAGCACCCGCAGCTGGCTCGCCACCAGTTCGATCGCCAGCGGCAGGCCGTCCACCCGGCGGCAGACCTCCTGCGCCACCTCGGGCGACACATCGGGGTCGCCGCCGGCGGCAAGTCGGGCCCGCTCGGCGAAGAGCGCCGTCGCGTCGTCGTCTGGCAGAGGCCGCACCGGGCGGACGAACTCGCCGTCGACGCCGAGGCTGCGCCGGCTGGTGGCGAGTATCCGCACCTGTTTGGCGTTGCGCAGCAGGTTCATCGCCGCGGCGGCGGCGCCTTCGGCGACATGTTCGCAGTTGTCGAGGATGACCAGGCACGGAGGGCGTTGCCCCAGCCCGGCCGTGACCGCCGTCAACTCGTCGGGGGCATGGCGCGCGTCGATCGTGAGCGCCGACGCCAGCGTCATCGGGATCACGTCGGCGGTTTGGACGCCGGCGAGGTCGACCAGCCACACCCCGCCGGGGAAGCGCTCGGCGACATGTTTGCCCAACTCCACGGCCAGGCGGGTCTTGCCGACGCCGCCCGGCCCGATGAAGGTGACGAGGCGGTGCTTGCCGAGCACGCCTGCGGCGGATGCGATCTCGTCGATCCGACCCACGAACGACGACAGCATCAGCGGCAGGTTTCCCGCCCGTTCGTCGTCGGGAACCGGCGGCTTCAGGCCCGGGTCGTGGCGAAGTATTGCGCCCTGGAGACTGCGCACGTCGACAGCCGGATCAACCCCGAGCTGATCGAGGAGCTTCTGTCGGTGCCGATCGAAAGCCTGCAACGCCTCGACCTGACGGCCCGAGCGGTAGAGCGCGAGCATCAGCAGCGACGTGAACCGCTCACGCAGCGGATGCTCCGCCACGAGTTCGGACAGTTCGCCGACCGCCTCGGCGTGACGACCCGCCGCCAGGTCGTCGCCGAGGCGCGACTCGATGGCGAACATCCGCAGTTCGTTGAGGCGTGCCCGTTCGGCCTCGGCGCATGCCAGGTTCGGCAGGTCGCTGAGCACATCACCGCGCCAGAGCTCGAGCGCCGCGGAGTAGTCGTGGGCATCGAGCAGCCGCTCGAAGATGCGGGCGTCCAGGCCGTCGACGTCGACGTCGAGCAGGTAACCGGCGCCGCGGGTGTGCAGCACCGGGTCCGGCAGGACCGTGCGCAACTGCCAGATGTACTTCTGCAGCGTCTTGGCCGCCGACCGTGGCGGGTGACCGTTCCAGACGTCTTCGATCAGTCGGTCGGCGCTGACGACCCGGCCCGGATCGAGGAGCAGGCGCGCGAGCACCGTGCGTTGACGTGGGCCGCCGACGTCGACGATCTGCCCGTCGTCACGCACCTCCAGCGGACCCAGGATGCCGAACCGGATCACGATCTCCTCCACGCGAATCGTAGAGCGGCATCAGCTTGCGCCAGCGGAATCCGGCGGCGAAATCGTCGACCGGGGTGGCTGGTGGAAACCGCTGCTCGTCGTGCAGGCGATAATCGCAGCCATGAAGGACACGGCCGACACCCGTGCGGCGCTGGTCGTGGTTTTCGGCGGCCGCAGTGAGATCGGGCTCGAGCTGGCGACCCGGCTGGCACCCGGGGCGAGGGTGCTGCTGGCGGCCCGCCGCGCGGACGAACTCGACGAGCAGGTCGCCGCGGTGCGGGCCGCCGGCGCCACCGCCGTCGCCGTCCGCGAGTTCGACGCCGACGACCTGGCGTCACACGGCCCGCTGGTGGAGTCGATCGTCGCCGAGCACGGCCCGATCGGCACCGCGGTGCTGGCGTTCGGCATCCTCGGCGACCAGGCGCTCGCCGAGAAGGACCCGGCCCACGCGGTGGCGATCGGGCACACCGACTACATCGCGCAGATCAGCCTGCTGACGGTGCTCGCCGCCACCATGCGCTCGGCCGGGTCCGGGGCCATCGTCGTGTTCTCGTCGGTCGCCGGGGTGCGGGTGCGGCGGGCCAACTACGTGTACGGCTCGGCCAAGGCGGGGCTGGACGGCTTCTGCAGCGGCCTGGCCGACGCGCTGCACGGCACCGGTGTGCATCTGCTGACCGTGCGACCCGGGTTCGTGATCGGCCGAATGACCGCGGGCATGGAACCCGCGCCGTTCTCCAGCACCCCGGCCCAGGTCGCGACGGCCACGGCGCGCGCGTTGGCCAAGCGGCGCCGCACGGTGTGGGTGCCCGCGATCCTGCGGCCGGTGTTCGCCGGGATGCGGTTGCTGCCGCAGTCCGTGTGGCGGAGGTTGCCGAGGTGATCGTCGTCGTCGGGATCGGGGCGGACGGCATGGCCGGCCTGGCGCCCGCCGCACGCGCCGAATTAGCCAGGGCCACCGTCATTTACGGATCACCACGGCAACTGGGCCTGCTCGACGACACGGTGACCGCGGTGCGGCGCGAGTGGCCGTCGCCGATGCTGCCCGCCCTGCGCACGCTGCTCGACGACGCCGACGGCGACGTGCACGTGGTGGCCAGTGGGGACCCGCTGCTGCACGGGATCGGTAGCTCGCTGATCCGGCTGCACGGAGCGGATCGCGTCACCGTGCTGCCGCACGTGTCGTCGGTGACGCTGGCGTGCGCGCGGCTCGGATGGCCGGTCCAGGACACCGAGGTGATCAGCCTCGTCACCGCCGAACCGCACACCGCGGTGCGGCGCGGAGGCGCGGCGGTGGTGCTTTCGCGCGACGGCGACACCCCGGCGGCGCTGGCGCGACTGCTCACCGACACCGGGCGCGGCGACTCGGAGATGACCGTGCTCGAACAACTCGGCGGGCCGGCCGAGCGGCTCCGCTCGGCGACCGCACGGCAATGGGCCGCGCACCCGCCGCAGGACGTGGACGACCTCAATGTGATTGCGGTGCACTATCTTCCCGACGCGCGGCAGTTCGGCGTGCTGCCCGACGACGCCTACGCAAACGACGGACAGATCACCAAACAACCGATGCGCGCGATCACGCTGGCGGCGCTGGCGCCGAGGCCGGGGGAGTTGCTCTGGGATGTCGGCGCCGGGTCGGGCAGCATCGCGATCGAGTGGTGTCGCAGCGGAACCGGTTGCCGGGCAGTGGCCTTCGAACGCGACGAACGGCGGCGCAAGCGCATCACCGACAACGCCGCCGCGTTCGGGGTCGACGTCGACGTGCACTTCGACGCGCCGGAGGCGTTCGCCTTCGTACCCGCCCCGGCGGCGATCTTCATCGGCGGCGGGCTCACCCAGGGTGGCCTGCTGGACGCCTGCTACGAGCGGCTGCCGGTCGGCGGCCGGCTGGTGGCCAACGCGGTGACCGCGGAATCGGAGGCGCTCCTGGTGCCGTGGTACTGCCGGCTCGGCGGCGAGCTGCGGCGCTACCAGACCTACCGCGGTGAGCCGCTGGGCGGATACACGGGGTGGCGGCCCGCCTTTCCTGTCACGCAGTGGTCGGTGACCAAGCGATGACCGTCTACTTCATCGGCGCGGGCCCCGGCGCGGCCGACCTGATCACGGTGCGCGGCCAACGCCTGCTGAGCCGTTGCCCGGTCTGCCTGTACGCCGGCTCGATCATGCCCGAAGATCTTCTGGCGCTGTGCCCTTCGGACGGCCGGATCGTCGACACCGGGCCGCTGACGCTGGAGGAGATCGTCACCGAACTCGCCGACGCCGACGCCGCGGGTAAAGACGTGGCGCGGCTGCACTCGGGTGACCCGTCGATCTACAGTGCGCTGGCCGAACAGTGCCGCCGCCTCGACGCGTTGGGCATCGGCTACGAGATCGTGCCCGGGGTGCCCGCGTTCGCCGCGGCGGCCGCCGCGCTGGGCCGTGAGCTGACGGTTCCCGGTGTCGCCCAAACCGTCACGTTGACCCGGGTGGCGACGCTGTCGACCGCGATGCCGCCGGGCGAGGACCTGCGGACGCTGTCGAAAGCGGGTGCGACGCTGGTGCTGCACCTGGCCGCCGCGCAGGTCGACACGATCGTGCCGGAGCTGCTGGCCGGCGGATATCGGCCCGAAACACCCTGCGCGGTAGTGGCGTTCGCCTCCTGGCCGCAGCAGCAGGTGATCCGGTGCACGCTCGGTGAGTTGGCCGAGCGCACGCACGAGGCCGGGATCAGCCGCACCGCGGTCATCGTGGTCGGCGACGTGCTCGGCGCCGAAGGGTTCGCCGACAGCTATCTGTACTCGTCGGGCCGGGTCCGCAGGGGGCGGCACTGATGCGAATCCTGTTGCTGGGCGGGACATCCGAGGCTCGCGCGTTGGCTGCGCGGCTGCATCCGGACGTCGAGGTCATCAGCTCGTTGGCGGGCCGGGTGCCCGATCCGGCGCTTCCGGTCGGCCAGGTGCGGGTCGGCGGGTTCGGCGGGGTCGAGGGGCTGCGGCGCTGGCTGCGCGACCACCCCGTCGACGCCGTCGTCGACGCCACCCACCCGTACGCCGCGACCATGACAGCGCACGCCGCCCGGGTGTGCGCTGAACTCGGGGTGCCCCATCTGCTGCTGGCCCGCCCCGCCTGGCCGCCCGGCGACGCGATCCTGGTGGATTCGGACACGGAGGCGGCGAAAACGGTTGTCGAAAACGGCTATTCGCGGGTCTTCCTGACGACCGGGCGATCCGGTATCGCGGCGTTCGCGGAGCTGGACGCCTGGTTTCTGGTCCGTGCCGTCACCCCGCCCGACGCGGCGGAACTGCCGCGCCGCCATGAGGTGCTGCTGTCGCGCGGCCCGTACCGCTACGACGACGAGCTGCAGTTGCTGCGTGAGCACCGCATCGACGCGCTGGTCACCAAGAACAGCGGCGGGCAGATGACCCGGCCGAAGCTGGATGCCGCTGCGGCCCTTGGTGTCGCGGTGGTGATGGTCGACCGTCCGCCGCTGCCTACGGGGGTGACCACCGTGGTCACCGTCGACGACGCGGTCGTGTGGGTGAAGTCGACGGCTACGGTGTGATCAGCGCGAGCGTGTCGAGTTCGCGGATGGCCTGACAGCCTCGGCTCAACATGGTCAGGATCATCTCGTCGCCGCGTTCGGTCGACGAGGCGAACGCGTATCCCAGCGCGGTGAGCACGGGGGCCTGCACCGCGCCCAACCGGTAGTCGCGCCAGCAGGTTTCGAGGTCGTAGTCCTTGACGCCGTGACCGGTCAGCGCCTCGTGGTAGCGGCGGACCAGGTCGCGTTCGATCGTCGACCGGATCTCGGGGAGCAGGCTGGTCGCGGTGAAGTACGCGAGGTCGCGGGCGGGCAACCCGATCCCGACGGTCTGCCAGTCCACGACGCTGATGCGCTTGTGGTCGGGGTCGAACAGCATGTTGTCCAAGCGGTAGTCACCGTGCATGACGGCGAACCGGTTCGGTTCCGCCAGCAGCCACGGGGTCACCAACGCCATTGCGGAGGTGAGGGTTTCGCGGTCCTCGGCGCTCATCGACTGGCCGAGTTTGTCGATGGTGATCTCGGCGGCCATCCGGCACACCTCACCCATCCCGGTGGCTGCGGGTTCGTCACCCGGTTTGGGCATCGCGATCCCCGACAGCTGCATCCAAGCGTCGTCGCGCCAGGTCGGGCCGTGCAGGCCGGCGAGGGCCTCGACCGCCAACCGAGCCTCCTGCTCGGTGCATCCGGCGATCTGGTCGCCCTGCACCGCGGGCGCCATGTCGGCGAGGATCAGAACGAAATCCGTTCCGCTCTCGGTGATGTCGCTGTGAAAACAGTCGGGGACCGGGATGGCCACCTTGTCGGCGACGTCGGTGTAGAACTCGACCTCCGAGCGGTAGCCGAGCGCCACGCGTTCCCGGACCGTGTCGTCCTGGGCGGGCAGCTTGATCGCGAACGTCTTGGGCAGCGCGGTCTGCTCCGTCGCGTAGGTCACCGTCAACCGGTAGGTCGCGCCGGTCTGTCCAGTGCCGATCGGGGCCACGTCGACGGCCGCCACGTCGACGCCGAGCGTCGCACCCAACCAGTCGGGCGTTACATTTTCGGGTCCACGTGGAATGCCGGTCACGCGCCGAACATTAACACCTCGCGGCTGTTCGGCCGGTCAGAGCCGCGCCAGCCGCAGCCGCCAGGCCTCGGGCCCCCGTTCGAGGTATTCCACCGCGATCCGGCCCGAGGTGCGGTCGTGTAGCTGGTGCAGCAGCGGGATCGGGTCGTGGTGCGCGACCAGCACCATGCTGGCGCCGACCGGAACCGCGTCGAACGCGCCGAACACCGTCGCGTGGCGGATCGAGTGCGGCACCTCCCGCACGTCGAGCACGGGCTCCTCGTTGTCGTGCTCGCAGCCGCACTTGTGCCCGCCCTCGGCGCCGTGGTGGTGCCCGCCGAGCAGTTCGTGCATCCCATCGAGGGCGTCGGCCAGCGACACGTCGGGGTCGGCGGCCACGATCGGCAGGATCCGGTCATTTTCGTCGACGAGGTGGGCCTCGAACAGCACCCGCAGCGCATCACCGGCCGCGGCGGCACGCACCGGGGACGTCTCGGTGCGGATGCGATCCACCAGGCCGGCGATGATGCGGTGTACGGCGATCATCGCCTCGATCAGCGGCCTGGCCCGCTCCGTGCGGGCGGCGGCCGGATACAGGCGGTCCTCCTCGGCGGCGGCGTGGGGCAGCAGCTCGCCGGTGAGGAACTGGACCGCGGCCGCGCGCGCGGGCTCGAAGTCGGTGCCGCGCTCGGCGGCGGTCAGCATCGTCTCGGTGAGCGCCTGCAGATGTCCGGCCAGCTCAGCGTGATGGTTCTTGACCGTTTCGGCCGCCTCTGCGTCGGCAGACGTGGACGCGACGATCACCTCGTTGACGGTCATGATGGGTTCCTTTCCGCGGTACTGGTCCGACACCTGGCAATTTACTACAATAATTTCCGTGGTAAATAGCGCGTCGCCTCTGGGTCCCGCGCCGGCACCCTCGGCGGCCGGCCAGGTCCCGCTGTCCGGCCAGCGGTTGCGGGTGCTCGAGCACGTGCGCGCGCACGCCCCGGTGCGGACCAGCGACGTGGCCGCCGGCCTGGGACTGCACAGCAACACCGTTCGGGAACACCTCGACGCGCTCGTCGACCTCGGCCTCGTCGAGCGTGCCACCGAACCCGCCGTCGGACGCGGGCGGCCGGCCGCGTTGTATCGGCCCTCACCCGCCGACCCCACCCTGCTGGCCCGCGATTACGCGGGCCTCGCCACTGCGCTGGCCGGGCATCTCGCCCGCACCAGCGCCGATCCGGAGCGCGACGCCCGCGCGGCCGGCGTGGAGTGGGGACGCGAGCTGATCGAGGGGTCCGCCCGCTCCGACGGTGACCAGCGAAAGGCCGTGCTCGACGCATTGACCCGGCTCGGCTTCGCGCCCGAGGACGAAGGTGCCGAGCGCGGCGTCGCCCTGCGCCGCTGTCCGCTGCTCGAGGCCGCCCGCCGCTATCCGGCGGTCGTCTGCCAGGTCCACCTCGGCATCGTCGAGGGACTGTTGCAGAGCATCGACGCGCCCACCGGTCCCGGCCTCGACCTGATTCCGTTCGCCGAACCCGGCGCCTGCCGGCTGTTCCTGCCGGATCCCGTGGTGAGATCCCGTGACTGAGAACCGAATCCCACCCCGGGCGTTGCTGCTGGTGCCCGGCGGTGTCGCGCTGCTTGCGGGTTTGGACGCCGGGCTGCTGCGCCTCGGGCTGCCCGCGCCTGTCGACACGGGACGGCTTGCCGACGTGCACGGCGTCGTGCTGGTGCTCGGCTTCGTCGGCACGCTGATCGCCGTGGAACGTGCCGTCGCGTCGGGCCGCCGGTGGTGCTACGGCGCCCCTGCGTCGTTGGGTCTGGGCGCGATCCTGCTCGTCAGCCCCGCGCCCCGACAGCTCGCCGAGGTCGCGCTGCTGACGGGGGCCGCGCTGCTCGTGGCGGTCTACATCCCGCTGTGGCGGCGCAGCTGGGACACGGCCGTGCTGGTGCAGGCCGCCGGGGCGGTGCTGGCGACGGGGGCGGCGCTGCTGTGGGCGGCCGGGCTGCCGGTGTCGGAGGTGCTGGGCTGGCTGGCCGGGTTCCTCATCCTGACCATCGCGGGCGAACGCCTCGAGCTGGCCCGGGTGGCGATGGCGGGCACATCCGCCGAACTTCTGCTCGGCGCGGCGACAGCAACGATGACGCTCGGCGCGCTTGCCCAACTTCTCTGGCCGACAGTCGGTTACGCGCTGCTGGGTGCCGCGGTTCTGGGAATCACGTTCTGGCTCTTCCGGTTCGACGTCGCCAGGCGCACGGTCCACACGAGCGGGCTCACCCGCTACGTGGCGGTGTGCCTGCTGGCCGGCTACGCCTGGTTGGCGGTGCCCGGGCTGATGTGGCTGCTGGTCGGCCCGGTGCGTTCGGGTGGCGGCTACGACGCGGTCGTGCACGCGGTGATGCTCGGGTTCGTGCTGTCGATGATCATGGCGCACGCACCGGTCATCCTGCCCGCGGTGGTGCGCCGACCGCTGCCCTACACCCCGTGGATGTACGGTCCGGTTGTCCTGCTGCATGTTTCGCTGCTGCTGCGGGTGGCGATCGGCGATATGCGCGACGCGCCGTGGGCGCTGCAGGCCGGCGGCGTGCTCAACATCGTGGCGGTGCTCGCCTTCGCCGTGGTCGCCGTCCATTCGGCGTCACGCCGCCGAATCGAGGTGCCCGCATGAACCGCGGTCGATGGCATCTGCGCGTCGGAGCGATCGTATTCGCCTGGCTGGCAGCGCTTGTCGTGGTGGCGCTGGTGCACCGTTCGGTGCCGATCTCCGGTTGGCTGCTCGTCCATCTGTTGGGCCTGGGCGCGGCGGGCAACGCGATCCTGATCTGGAGCCGCCATTTCACCGATGCGCTGCTGCGCCGCCCGCCGGACCCGTCACGAGCCGGACAGGCCTGGCGCATCGCGGTGTTCAACGCCGGCGCGGTCGCGGTGGTGACCGGCATGCTCGTCGGCTTCTGGCCCGCGGTACTGGCCGGCGGCATCGCGGTGGCCGCCGTCGCGCTGGCCCACGCCGTCACGCTGATCACCCAACTGCGCAGCGCACTGCCGTCGCGCTTCGGTGACACCGTGCGCTACTACGTCGCCGCGGCAGCGTTGCTTTCGGCCGGCGCCGGGCTCGGCGTCGCGATGGCCAACGCGAGCCTGCCCGGCACCATCCATGAGCGGATCGTTCTCGCCCATGCGGCGATCAACGTGTTCGGGTTCGTCGGGCTTTCGGTGCTCGGCACGTTGGTCACGCTGTGGCCGACGATGCTGCGCACCAGGATGGCCGACGGAGTCGAGGTGGCCGCCCGACGCGGGTTGCCCGCTCTGGTAAGCGGATTGGGCGTGGGCGCGCTTGCAGCGGTGCTCGGCTCGCCGGTGCTGACCGCCGCCGGCGCGCTCGGCTACCTTCTCGCGGCCGGTTATGTGCTGCGGCCCCACCTCGACGAGGTGCGTCGCAAACGGCCGAGCACGTTCGCGACGCTGTCCGTGCTCTGCGGCGTCGTATGGCTGCTGGGCTCGCTGGGCTACGCCGTCGTCGCCTTCGCCACCGCGGAGACGTGGACGGTGCTGCTGGACCGGGCCGCCCTGCTGACCGCGCCCGTGCTCGCCGGATTTCTGGTGCAGGTGCTGCTGGGCGCGCTGTCGTATCTGATGACGATCGTGGTAGGCGGCCGGGCCGCCGCGATCGCGGCGACCACCGAACTCGAACGCGGCGCGCCCTGGCGGCTGGCGGTGGCCAACTTCGCGCTGCTGCTGTGCGTGGTGCCGACGCCGAGCCTGGTGCGCGTCGCCGCGTCGGTGCTGGTGCTCGTGGCGTACGCCGCGTTCCTGCCGCTGCTGGTGCGGGCGGTGTGGCAGGCACGGAAGTATCGCGATACGCCGTCCACGCCGGGACCGCCGCCCTCCGGCCCGCCGGTACGACACCGGCTCGGGGTCGCCGCCGCCGGGCTGGGCGTGGTGGTGCTGACGGCCGCGGCCGCGGTGGCCGCCGACCCCGCCGCCGTCGGATTCGCCGACGCCCCGCAGGTATCGGTGAGTGCCACCGGCCAGACCACCCGGGTCGAGGTGCACATCGAGGGCATGCGCTACGTGCCCGACACCATCGAGGTGCCCGCAGGGAACCAGCTGGTGGTCACGCTCGTCAACACCGGCTCCGACCGCCACGATCTGGTGCTGGCCAACGGAACTCGCACCGGTCGCATCGCCCCGGGCGAGACGGCGGTGCTCGACGCCGGCGTGGTCGGGTCCGACCTGGACGGCTGGTGCTCGGTGGCCGGGCACCGCCAGATGGGCATGACCATGACGGTGCGCGCGGTCGGCGCGTCGGCGCCTCCCACGCACGCCGGCCATCATGACCAGGCGGCGGGATCGGTCACCGGCGACGACGTCGCCCGCAGCCTCGCCGAGCGGCCCGACGCGGGTTTCGTGCCGCATGACCCCGTGCTGCCCGCGGCGACACCGGACCACCGGATCACCCTGCCGGTCACCGAGAGCGAGCACGAAGTGTCGCCGGGAATCACCCAGCGGCTGTGGACATTCGGCGGCTCGGCACCGGGTCCCACGTTGCGGGGCAAGGTCGGCGACGTCTTCGAGATCACCCTCGTCAACGACGGCACCATCGGGCATTCGATCGACTTCCACGCCGGTGCGCTGGCCCCCGACGTGCCGATGCGCACGATCCAACCGGGCGAACGCCTGGTGTACCGGTTCACCGCGACGAAGGCCGGGGTGTGGCTGTATCACTGCTCGACGATGCCGATGTCGGTGCACATCGCCAACGGCATGTTCGGCGCGGTGATCATCGACCCGCCGGACCTGGCGCCGGTCGACCGCGAATATCTGCTCGTGCAGTCCGAGTTCTACCTCGGCCCGCCCGGCGGTGAGGCCGACGCCGCCAAGGTCGCCGCCGACAAGCCCGACCTCGTGGTCTTCAACGGCTACGCCAACCAGTACGACCACGCGCCGCTGACCGCGGCCGTCGGGGAGCGGGTGCGGATCTGGGTGCTGGCCGCCGGACCCAACCGCGGCACCTCCTTTCACGTCGTCGGCGGCCAGTTCGACACCGTGTGGGCCGAAGGCGACCACCGGCTGCGGCCAGGCCCCGGCGGCGCGCAGACACTCGGATTATCCGCAGCCCAAGGCGGATTCGTGGAGCTGAGCTTTCCCGAGCCCGGGCACTACCCGTTCGTGACCCACGCGATGGTCGACGCCGAACGCGGTGCGCACGGGGTCATCGACGTCACTCCTCAGCAGGGGTAGCGGCGCGGGGTGAACACCCGGTCGCCGTACCACTGGGTCTGCGACGACCCGACGATCAGCAGGCAGCGCATGTCCACCTCGGCCGGGTCCAGGTCGGCCAGGCGCACCACCTTGACCTCCTCGGCGGGTCCCGACACGTCGCGGCCGATCACCACCGGGGTGCCGGGATCGCGGTGCTCGAGCAGCAACTCGCGCATCGCGCCGACCTGCCAGGTGCGGCTCTTCGAGGCCGGGTTGTAAATGGCCAGCACCAAATCGGCCGCGGCGGCCGCGGTCAACCGCGCGGCGATCACCTCCCACGGCTTGAGCCGGTCCGACAGCGAGATCACCGCGTAGTCGTGGCCCAGCGGCGCACCCACCCGGCTGGCCACGGCCTGCGCGGCCGTCATCGCGGGGATCACCCGCACGTCGACGCCCGGCCACTGCTTGGCCTCCTCGAGCACGGCGGTCGCCATCGCGAACACCCCCGGATCCCCCGAGGACACCACCGCGACCGCGCGGCCCTGCTCGGCCAGCGTGCAGGCCAGCCGCGCGCGGGCCGGTTCGTCGGTGTTGTCGCTCGGGTGGCGACGCTGTCCCTCCCGGGACCCGACGCGGTCCAGGTAGGGGCCGTAGCCGATGAGATCGGTGGCCGCGGCGAGCTCGCGGCGGCTCTGCGGCGTCATCCAGTCGCTGTCGCCGGGGCCAAGGCCGACGACGGCGACGCTGCCGATGCTCTGGGCGCCCCGAGACCGCCCCGGCAGCATCGCCAGCGAGAAGTACGGGACGGTGTCGTCGTCGACCTCGCCCGCGCCGAGCACCCGCTGCCGGGAGGTGCTGGCCCGCTCGACGTAGAACGCCTCATCCAGTCGCCCGGCCGCCGAAAGCGCTTCGCGCACCGCGGGATACGAGCGGCCCAGCTTGAGCACCACGGCAGCGTCGGTGTCGGCGAGACGACGCGTGAGCTCGCTGACGCCCAGCGTGCCCGGCAGGATCGACAGCACCTCGTCGCCCTGCACCAGCGGCGTGCCGGTGGCGGCGGACGCGGCGCTCACCGACGTCACACCGGGCACGATCTCGGCGTCGAACCGCTTCGTGAGCCGGGTGTGCATGTGCATGTAGGAGCTGTAGAACAGCGGATCGCCCTCGGCGAGCAGGGCCACGTCGCGGCCCGCCTCCAAATGGGCGGCGATCCGGTCGGCGGCCTCGCGGTAGAAGTCCTCCATCGCGCCGGCGTAACCGCCGGGATGGTCGGTGGTCTCGGTCGTGACCGGATAGACCAGATGCTCCTCGATCTGGCCCGGCCGCAGATACGGCTCGGCGATGCCGCGCGCGATGCTGCGGCCGTGCCGCGCGCTGTGATAGGCGACGACGTCGGCCCCGCTGATCACCCGCGCGGCCTTGACCGTGACCAGTTCGGGGTCGCCGGGTCCGAGCCCGACACCCCACAGTCTCCCTGGAACTTCGCTCATTCTTCTTCGGTGGCAATCGCGTTCACGGCCGCGGCGGCCATCGCGCTGCCGCCGCGACGACCCGTCACGACGAGATAGGACATCCCGCGCGGGCGGTCGATGAGTTCCTGTTTGGACTGTGCCGAGCCGACGAAACCGACCGGACCGCCCAGCACCGCCGCCGGGGTGGGGGCGCCGTCGTCGAGCAGTTCGAGCAGCCGGAACAACGCCGTCGGCGCGTTGCCGATGGCCAGCACGGCACCGCCGAGCTTCTCGGCCCACAGGTCCACCGCGGCGGCCGAACGGGTGGTGCCGAGCCGGGCCGCCAGTTCCGGTGCCCTGGGGTCGGCGACCAGCGAGACCACCTCGTTGTCGGCGGGCAGCCGCGACTTCGTGATGCCCGCGGCCACCATCGACGAGTCGCACAGCACCGGTGCGCCCGCGGCGAGCGCGGCGTGCGCCTTGGCGACCACACCGTCGCTGTAGGCGACGTGCTCGGCGACGTCGACCTGCCCGCACGTGTGGATCAGCCGCACCACCACCCTGGCGACGTCGGCGGGAAAGCGCGCCAGGTCGGCCTCGGCGCGGATGGTCGCGAACGACTGCCGGTAGATCTCGGCGGCGTCGCGAATGTAGTCGAGCACCCGCTCACCCTACGGTGACGCGCTGCGCGGCCGATATCCGTCTCCGGTGGCCACCAGCACCTCGCCGACGCCCGGGCTGCCGCAGGCGCGGTCGCAACCGACGAAATGACGGTGACCGGCCGCAGGCCCGGCGGCTGCCGCGGCTGCCGCGTCGGCGCGCACGTCGGCTGCCGAGTGCGCGCAGCCGGGGCTGCCGGTGCACGCGCTGATCGACAACCACGGCGACCGCTCGTCGAACACCAGTCCCATCGGGGCGAGCACCCGCAGCGCGGTGTCGGCGCGTGCTTCGTCGAGGTCGAAGACCAGCACCGACCGCCACGGGGTGATCGCCATCGGCGCGTCGATGGCGGCCAGGAACTCGGCCGTGCGCGCGGGCAGCACGCCCAGCGGCACCGCGGCACCCAACGCGATGCGGTCGTCGCGCTGCTCGATCCAGCCGACGGGTGGGCGGGTGACCGTTTCCCACGTCGCACCGGCGGGCGCCGTCACCGGTAGGTCGGTGAGCAGCCGCGCCGGGTCGCCCAGTTCGGCCACCCGCCAGGCGGTTTCGCGGATCTCGGTGAAGCGTTGTGCGACGTCGACCAGGGCGGGCACGACCTGCGGCAGCGTGAGCCGGACGCCGGTGTCGCGGCCGGCCAGCAGCAACGCCGCCGAATCGCCGTCGACGTGCACACCGGCGTCGGCGGCCAGCCCGGAGATGTCGCCGCGGCCGTCGTCGACGCCGAACAGAAACCGGCCCGGCAGCGCCGCCAGTCCGGGCCGCGCCCGGATCGCCTCGTCGAGTTCGGCGACCGTGGCGCGGACGTCGGTGGTCGCGCCGACCCGGCCCGACAGCGGCGAGGCGACGATGTTGCGGATCCGCTCGTGCGTCGGGGACGGCAGCAGCCCGGCCGCCGCCACCGCGTCGGCGACCGCAGCGGTCGCGTCGTCGTCGATGCCGCGAACCTGGATGTTGGCGCGCGACGTGAGTTCCAAAGTGGCAGAACCCCACCGCGTCGCCGCCGTCGCCAGCGCCTGCAACTGTGCGGGGGTGATCGATCCACCGGGCAGCCGGACCCGGGCCAGGGCTCCGTCGGCCGCGCGGTGCACGTGCAAGGCGCCCGGGCAGGCGTCGTGCTCGCGGTTTCGGGCCATGGGCTCACGGTACGCCGACGAGGTTCTCGGGCCGACGAGGCCAGGACAGGTAGTCGACTACGCATGACCAGTGCGTGCGCGCGGTCGAGACTTCTCTCATCACGGCTCGGCACCATGCCGGGCGAACACGGTGGAGAGAATGAAATGAGCAGTACGTCAACGCGTTTGAACCCGTCAACCACACCTACTGAGGCGCCCGCTGCCGAGCCGGTCCTGATCACCGAGCAGGAGGTGGCCTTTGCCACCGCGGCCGCGCGAGCCGGGCGGCCCGCGAAGAAGCAGAAGCCGGCGCGGCGGCGCTATCCCAAGCGGCACGTCTTCCTCGAGAAGGCCCTCATGGAACGCGAGATGGACCGGCTGTGACGGCGACCACAATTCATGGGCCGGTGATCCGTCCCGCACAAGTCGGTCACGAGCGGCGGTTTCCGTCGTAGCTTCTGCACTACTGAACTCGTGTGCAACAACGCTGTCACGGAAGGAACAACGATGTTCGAACTCCTGATCTTCGGGACCCTGCTGCTCGTCCTCATCGGCGCGCTGGGTCTGCCGTACCCGCAGAGCACCTTCGACCGCTGGCACCGTCGCTGACCCGGTTCCGCCATGGGGTAGTAATGGTGGGTGGCTCAGCCCCTGCGTGACCCCACCGTCCTCGTCCTGTCGACCTCCGACACCGACCTGATCACCGCCCGCGCCAGCGGCGCGACCTATCGGTGGGCGAACCCGTCCCGGCTGGTCGACGGCGAGCTGGAGGAGCTACTCGGCGCGGCCGATATCGCCGTGGTGCGAATCCTCGGCGGCTACCGCGCGTGGCAGGACGGCATCGACACGGTGGTCGCCAGCGGCCTGCCGACCGTGGTGGTCAGCGGGGAGCAGACGCCGGACGCCGAGCTCATGGAGCACTCCACCACGCCGGCCGGGGTGGCGGTGCAGTCGCATCTGTATCTCGCGCACGGCGGGGTGGACAACCTGCGTCAGCTGCACGCGTTCCTGTGCGACACGCTGCTGATGACCGGCTACGGCTTCGCGCCGCCGGTGACGACGCCGAACTGGGGCGTCATCGAGCGCCCGGTGGCAAACCCGGACGGGCCGACCGTCGCGGTGCTGTACTACCGCGCCCAGCATCTGGCGGGCAACACCGCGTACGTGGACGCGTTGTGCGACGCCATCGAGGAGGCCGGCGGGCGGGCGCTGCCGGTGTTCTGCGCGTCGCTGCGCACGGCCGACGCCGAGCTGCTCGACGTGCTCGGCGCCGCGGACGCGATGGTGACGACCGTGCTGGCCGCGGGCGGCGCCACCCCGGCGGCCGTCACGGCAGGCGGCGAGGACGACACCTGGAACGTCGCGCACCTGGCCGCCCTCGACATCCCGATCCTGCAGGGCCTGTGCCTGACCAGTTCGCGGACGCAGTGGCAGGACAACGACGACGGGCTCTCCCCGCTCGACGTCGCCAGCCAGGTCGCCGTCCCGGAGTTCGACGGGCGCATCATCACCGTTCCGTTCTCGTTCAAGGAGATCGACGACGAAGGCTTGATCTCCTACGTCGCCGACCCTGAGCGGTGCGCCCGGGTGGCCGGGCTCGCGGTGCGCCACGCCCGGCTGCGCTCCATCCCGGCCGCGCGGAAGCGGGTGGCGGTGGTGTTCTCCGCCTATCCCACCAAGCACGCCCGCATCGGCAACGCCGTCGGCCTCGACACGCCCGCGAGCGCGGTGGCGCTGCTGCGGGCGATGCGCGAGGCCGGATACGTGATCGGCGAGATGGACGCTCCCGGCGACCTCGGCACCATCATCGCCTCCGGCGATGGTGACGCGCTGATCCACGCGCTGATCGAACGCGGCGGCCAGGACCCCGACTGGCTCACCACCGGCCAGCTCGAGGGCAACCCGATCCGGTTGTCCGCCAAGGACTATCGCGACTGGTTCGACACGCTGCCCGCGGACTTCAAAGATGCGGTGGCCGCGCAGTGGGGCCCGCCGCCCGGCGAGGTGTTCGTCGACCGCAGCCGGAACCCCGACGGCGAGATCGTCATCGCGGCCTGGCGGGCGGGCAACGTGGTGCTGATGGTGCAGCCGCCACGCGGATTCGGTGAGAACCCCGTGGCCATCTACCACGACCCGGACCTGCCACCGAGCCACCACTACCTGGCCGCCTACCACTGGATCGACGCCTGCTTCGGCGCCGACGCGGTCGTGCACCTCGGCAAGCACGGCAACCTGGAGTGGCTGCCGGGCAAGACCCTCGGCATGTCGGCGTCCTGCGCCTCCGATGCCGCGCTGGGCAACCTGCCGCTGATCTACCCGTTTCTCGTCAACGACCCCGGCGAGGGCACACAGGCCAAGCGCCGCGCGCACGCGACGCTGGTCGACCACCTGATCCCGCCCATGGCCAGGGCCGAAACCTACGGCGACATCGCACGTTTGGAGCAGCTGCTCGACGAACACGCCAACATCGCCGCGCTCGACCCCGCCAAGCTGCCCGCCATCCGCCAGCAGATCTGGACGCTGATGCGGGCCGCCAAGATGGATCACGATCTGGGCCTCGAGGACCGCCCCGACGAGGACTCCTTCGACGACATGCTGCTGCACGTCGACGGCTGGCTGTGCGAGATCAAAGACGTCCAGATCCGCGACGGTCTGCACGTCCTCGGTGAAACACCAACGGGCGAAGCCGAACTCGACCTGGTGCTGGCGGTGCTGCGGGCGCGGCAGCTGTTCGGGGGAGAGCAGGTGGTGCCCGGGCTGCGTGAGGCGCTGGGGCTGGCCGAGGACGGCACGGACGAGCGCGCGGCCATCGACGCGGCTGAGGCGCAGGCGCGCGAACTCGTCGCCGCGCTGCAGTCAACCGGCTGGGACCCCGACGCGGTCGATACGTTGACCGACAACGCCGACGTCGCCGCCGTGCTGCGGTTCGCCGCCACCGAGGTGGTGCCGCGCCTGGCGGGCACGGCCCACGAGATCGACCAGATCCTGCGCGCGCTCGACGGCCGGTTCATCGCGGCGGGACCGTCGGGATCTCCGCTGCGGGGGCTGGTCAACGTGCTGCCGACCGGGCGCAACTTCTACTCCGTCGACCCCAAGGCGGTGCCGTCGCGGCTGGCGTGGGAAACCGGTGTGGCGATGGCCGATTCGCTGCTGGCGCGCTACCGCGAGGATTACGGGCAGTGGCCGCGATCGGTCGGTCTGTCGGTGTGGGGCACCTCGGCGATGCGCACCGCCGGCGATGACATCGCCGAAGTGCTCGCGCTGCTTGGTGTTCGCCCGATGTGGGACGAGGCGTCGCGACGGGTGGTGAACCTCGAGCCCATCTCGCTGGCCGAGCTCGGCAGGCCGCGCATCGACGTCACGGTGCGGATCTCGGGGTTCTTCCGCGACGCCTTCCCGCACGTCGTCACCATGCTCGACGACGCCGTCGCGCTGGTCACCGGGCTCGACGAGCCGGCCGAGGACAACTACGTACGCGCCCACGCGCAGGCCGACCTCGCCGAGCACGGTGACCAACGCCGCTCGACCACAAGGATTTTCGGCTCCAAGCCGGGAACCTACGGCGCCGGGCTGCTGCAGCTGATCGACAGCCGCAACTGGCGTGACGACGCCGACCTGGCCCAGGTGTACACCGCGTGGGGTGGGTTCGCCTACGGTCGCGGTCTGGACGGCGCCCCGGCCGCCGACGACATGAGCCGGCAGTATCGCCGGATCGCGGTGGCCGCCAAGAACACCGACACCCGCGAACACGACATCGCCGACTCCGACGACTACTTCCAGTACCACGGCGGGATGGTCGCCACGGTTCGGGCGTTGACCGGCAAGGACCCGGCCGCCTACATCGGCGACAACACCCGGCCCGACGCGGTGCGCACCCGCACGCTGTCGGAGGAGACCACCCGGGTGTTCCGTGCCCGCGTGGTCAACCCGCGCTGGATGAACGCGATGCGGCGGCACGGCTACAAGGGCGCCTTCGAGATGGCCGCCACCGTCGACTACCTGTTCGGCTACGACGCGACCGCGGGGGTGATGGCCGACTGGATGTACGAGCAGCTCACCGCCGAATACGTGCTGAGCGACGAGAACCGCAAGTTCATGGCCGAATCCAACCCATGGGCCCTGCACGGGATGGCAGAGCGGTTGTTGGAGGCCGTCGACCGCGGCATGTGGGCGGAACCCGACCAGGCCACGCTGGAGGGCCTGCGGCAGGTGCTGCTCGAAACCGAGGGTGAACTCGAAGGCTGAGGCAACCCCGGCGCGGCCAGTAAGTTGGATGACGTGTCTGCCACGTTCGCCGATGTCGCGAAATCCGAATACATCCTGCTGACGACGTTCACCAAGGACGGCAGGCCCAAGCCGACGCCGGTCTGGGCGGCACCCGACGGCGACCGGTTGGTGGTCATCACGCAGGACAAGTCGTGGAAGGTCAAGCGGATCCGCAACACCCCGCGGGTGACGATCGCGCCATGCGACATGCGCGGCAACCCCAAGGGCGAGGCGGTCGAAGCCGTGGCGGCGATCCTGGACAAGTCGGCCAACGCCGCGACGTATGACGCGATCGGCAAGCGCTACGGGTTGCTCGGCAAGACGTTCAACTTGTTCAGCAAGCTGCGCGGCGGCATGAAGAACAACGTGACGGTCGAACTGAAGGCGGCATGAGAATGCCCGGCACCCGTCTGCTGCGAGGCGGCATCGACAAACTGCACATCGGCGTCGAGGTCGCGCGGGCCTAATCCGTCAGGTGCTCGGCGAAGAACGCGAACACGCGTCGCCAGGCGTCTTCGGTGGCGGCCTCGTTGTAGCCGAACCCGGTGATCCGCAGCAGCGGTTGACCGGGCAGTTTGTTGGCGAAGCTGTGTCCGGCGTCCGGATACACCTTGATGTCGGCGGGGATGTTCTTGGCCGCGACGACCTCGCGCAGCCGCGCGGGCGCCCCGATGCCGAGCGGATCGCGCCTGCCGAAGCTGGCGACGATCGGGCACGCCCCGTCCAGGGTTTCGCTGAGATTGCGCGGCAGCGGTGTGCCGTAGAACGGGGCAGAGGCCCCGAAACCCTTGGGGGACAGGACCAATGCGAACTGGCCGCCCATGCAGAACCCGGCGATCCCGACCGCGCCGGTGCACTGCGGCATGGACGTCAGATGATCGCGGGCGGCCAGGACGTCGTCGAGCGCGCGGCCGCGTTGGCTGAGCAGCTCACGGAACACCCTGGTCACGCAGCGTGCCCGGCCACCGCGCGAATACAGGTCGGGTGTGACGGCGAGGTAGCCGGCCGCCGCGATCCGCGCCGAGGTCGCCTCGTTGTCGGGCCCGTAACCGATCGCGTCGTGCACCACCACGACCCCGGGCCACGGACCGTCGCCGTCCGGAACGCCGAGCAGCGCATCGATCGGGCCGTCGGGCGTTTCGACCTTGATTTTCGTCACGTCGTGAATCTACGGAACTCGATCGGCGGTTTCCGACGTTCCACCTTTATGGCGATGCGGCTGTTCCTCCTGTACGTGGTTCTCGAGATCGCGGTGATCGTGGCGCTGACCGCGGCCATCGGCCTCGGCTGGACCCTCCTGCTGCTGGTCGCCACCTTCACCGCCGGTCTCGTGCTGGCCGGCTCCCAACTGCGCCGCCACCTGCGTCGACTGCGGGCCGGCCTGACCGCCGCCGCCGTGCCGGAAGCGGCCACCGACAGCCTTCTCGTCGCGCTCGGCACCGTGCTCGTCGTCATTCCCGGGCTGGCCAGCTCGGTCCTCGGCGCGCTGTTGCTGGTGCCGCTCACCAGGCGGGCGGCCCGTCCGCTGGTCACCGCCCTGGCCGCGCGGCGGATGCCGCTGGTCACCATCGGAGCCGCGGGGTGGGGATACACCGCGCAGCGGCGGGGTGATTACATCGACGGCGAGGTGATCGACGTGGTCGACACCGATCCGTACGCCGTCGAGCGCAAGCCCGAATAAGTGACCCACCTGCTGCTCAACGGGCGGGTGTACAGCCCCGCCATGCCCGACGCCACCGCGCTCGCGGTGCGCGACGGCGTCATCGCCTGGCTCGGCAGCGACGACGTCGGCCGCGCCCAGTTTCCCGACGCGCGGATCACCGACCTCGACGGCGCCTTCGTCGCGCCGGCGTTCGTCGACAGCCACGTCCACCTCACCGCCACCGGCCTGGCGCTGACCGGCCTCGATCTGCGCGCCGCCACCTCGCTGCAACACTGCCTGCGGCTGCTCGCCGACCACGCCCGCGCCCAGCCCGACGGCGTGATCTGGGCCCACGGCTGGGACGAGACCGCATGGCCCGAACGCCGACCACCCAGCACCGACGACCTCGACGCCGCCGTCGGCGACCGGCCCGCCTACCTGGCCCGCGTCGACGTTCATTCCGCGGCCGCGTCCAGCGCGTTGCGCCGGCTCGCCCCCGGCCTGCCCGACGCGCCCGGATACGCCGCCCAGCACCCGCTGAGCGGCGACGCTCATCACCGCGTGCGTTCGGTCGCCCGCGGCCTGCTGACCGCCGAGCAGCGACGCAAGGCCCGCGCGGCCGCGCTGGACACCGCGGCCTCGCTTGGCATCGTCGCGGTGCACGAATGCGCGGGCCCCGACATCGGCGGCCTCGAGGACTGGGACGAGATCCGCGGTATCGAGCACGGTGTCGAGATCGTCGGCTACTGGGGCGAACCGGTCGACGACGCACAACAGGCCCGCGCGCTGATCGAGCGCACCAAAGCGCGCGGCCTGGCCGGCGACCTGTTCGTCGACGGCGCCATCGGCTCCCGTACCGCCTGGCTGCACGAGCCCTACAGCGATACTGAGAACTGTTGTGGCAACACCTATCTCGACGCCGAGGCGATAAGCGCGCATCTGCACGCCTGCACCGAGGCCGGCATCACCGCGGGCTTCCACGTCATCGGCGACGCGGCCGTGTCCGCCGCCGTGGACGCGCTCGAACGCGTCGTCGACACCTTCGGCGCACCCGCGGTGGCCCGATGCGGGCACCGGCTCGAACATCTCGAGATGGTCACCGAGGAGCAGGCCCGCCGGCTCGGCGCGTGGGGCGTGTTCGCCAGCGTGCAGCCGAATTTCGACGCGCTGTGGGGCGGCGACGACGGCATGTACACCCAGCGCCTCGGCCGGCAGCGAGCCGGGACGCTCAACCCGTTCGCGCTGTTAGCATCCCAAGGCGTGCCCCTCGCCTTCGGCTCGGATACTCCCGTCACCAGCATGAATCCCTGGAAGACGGTGCGCGCGGCGACCCAGCACCGAACCCCCGGCAGCGCGCTGTCGGCCCGCGCGGCGTTCACCGCCGCCACCCGCGGCGCGTGGCGGGCCGCAGGCGTGCGCGACGGGATCATCGGCACCCTGGTGCCCGGCGCCGTCGCGTCGTATGCGGTGTGGGAAACCGACGAGTCCGAGGTGCACGCACCTGACAACGCAGTGCAACGCTGGTCGACGGATCAGCGTTCGCGGGTTCCGGCGCTGCCGCGGCTCGATCGCGAACTGCCTCGCTGCCGACAGACGGTCCATCGTGGTGTCGCCATCCATGGTTGAGCCGTCGAAGTGGCGCACCCGGGGCAAGCGGTTCGGTCAGCCGGTACTGGCCCGGCTGCCGCAGCTCACGGTCGCGATCGTCGCGGGCCTGCTGCTGTGCCTGAGCTTCCCGCCGTTCGGCTGGTGGTATCTCGCGGTCGTCGCGTTCGGGTCGCTGGCTTGGGTGTTGACCCGTCAAACCACAACGATCGCAGGCGGATTCGGCTACGGGTTCCTCTTCGGGGCGGCGTTCTACCTGCCGCTGCTGCCCTGGATCAGCGGGCTGGTCGGCGCGCTTCCGTGGGTCGCGCTGTCGCTCGTGCAGGCGCTGTTTCCGGCGTTGTTCGGCGCGCTGGCGGTGGTGGTCCGGCGGCTGCCGGGTTGGCCGCTGTGGTTCGCGGGACTGTGGACCGCCCAGGAGTGGCTCAAGTCCACCGCGCCGTTCGGTGGATTCCCCTGGGGGGTCGTCGCTTTCAGCCAGACTGAGGCGCCGCTGTTGCCGCTGGCGCGAATCGGCGGGGCGTCGCTGCTGACGTTCGCCGTCGTGTTGGCCGGGTTCAGCTTCGCCGCACTTGTTTTCGAAGTGGTGCAGTGGTGGCGGCGCGACGACGCGCAGGAGGCGGGCCCGCCGGCCGTGGTGCTGCCGGGGGTGTGCATCGCCGCCGTGCTGCTGGCGACCGCGCTGGTGGCGCCGCAGGTGCGCCAGTCCGGTGCGGGCGCCGAGGACCACCCGCCGGTCACCGTCGCCGTCGTGCAGGGCAACGTGCCGCGCCTCGGGCTGGACTTCAACGCCCAGCGGCGCGCGGTGCTCGACAACCACGTGCGCGAAACGATGCGGCTGGCCGCCGACGTGCGCGCCGGGCGGGCACCGCAGCCGATGTTCGTCGTCTGGCCGGAGAACTCGTCGGACATCGACCCGCTGGGAAACCCCGACGCCAACAAGCTGATCTCGGGCGCCGCCGCGGCCGTCGACGCCCCGATCCTGGTCGGCGCGGTGGTGGCGGCACCCGACTACAGCCCCGACAACCCGCTGTCGACGAACTCGGTGATCGTGTGGAACCCCGACGGCGGCCCAGCGGACCGCCACGACAAGAAGATCGTGCAGCCGTTCGGCGAGTACCTGCCGTGGCGCAGCTTCTTCAGCCATCTGTCGCCGTACGCCGACCGCGCGGGCTACTTCATCCCCGGCGACGGCGACGGGGTGGTCAAGGCCGCGGGGGTGCCGGTCGGCGTGGCGACCTGCTGGGAGGTCATCTTCGACCGCGCTCCTCGCGAATCGGTGCGCAACGGCGCGCAACTGCTGGCCGTGCCCTCCAACAACGCCACGTTCGACGAGGCGATGAGCGAACAGCAGCTGGCGTTCGCCCGGCTGCGCGCGGTCGAGCACGACCGCTACACGCTGGTCGCGGGCACCACCGGGATCAGCGCGGTCGTCGCGCCCGACGGACGTGAGCTGGCTCGCACCCGGTTCTTCGAACCCGCCTACCTCGACACCGCGGTACGGCTGAAAACGCAGCTCACGGTCGCGACGCGGTGGGGGCCGGTGATCAAGGGCCTGCTCGTGGCCGTCGGCGTGGGCGGTCTGGTCACCGCGATGCTGCACAATTGGAGCTTTGCGCGCCGTCGACACCGCGGCGACCAAGAAAGAGGAGCCTCATGACGACGGGCCGGGACCCGGCGGAACGCCCAAGCCAGCGCACGCTGGTCATCATCCCCACCTACAACGAGCGGGAGAACCTGTCGCTGATCGTCAGGCGGGTGAGGGAAGCGTGCCCCGACGTGCACATCCTGATCGTCGACGACGGCAGCCCCGACGGCACCGGCGACCTGGCCGACGAGCTGGCGCTGGCCGAGCCCGACCAGGTGCACGTCATGCACCGCACCGCGAAAGGCGGCCTCGGCGCGGCCTACCTCGCCGGTTTCGAGTGGGGGCTGAACCGCGAGTACTCGGTCCTGGTCGAGATGGACGCCGACGGCAGTCACCCACCCGAACAGCTGCACCGCCTGCTCGACGCCATCGACGCCGGCGCCGACCTGGTCATCGGGTCGCGCTACGTGCCCGGGGGAGAGGTCCGCAACTGGCCCAAGCGGCGGCTGCTGCTCTCGCGCACCGCCAACGGGTACTCACGCATCCTGCTCGGGGTGGATATCCACGACATCACCGCCGGCTACCGCGCCTACCGGCGCGAGGTGCTGGAGAAGATCGACCTCGGCGCGGTCGAGTCGAAGGGCTACTGCTTCCAGATCGATCTGACCTGGCGCACCATCAACAACGGGTTTGTCGTGGTCGAGGTGCCCATCACCTTCACCGAGCGTGAATTCGGGCAGTCCAAGATGAGCGGATCCAACATCCGCGAAGCGCTGTTCAAGGTCGCGGAATGGGGCATCCGCGGGCGCTTCGACCGCGCCCGCGGGGTCGGTGTCACCCGCTAGCTGCTGCCGCGGCGACGGGCCTTGATGATCTCCAGGCGCTCCTTGAGCAGTTCCTCGAGTTCCTCGATGGAACGGCGCTCGAGCAGCATGTCCCAGTGGGTGCGCGGCGGCTTGACCTTCTTCGGCTCGGGGGCGTCACCCTCGATCAGCGTGCCCTCCATGCCGTTGCGGCACAGCCACGTGTGGGGAATTTCGGCGTCGTCGGCGAACGGGACGTCGAACTCTTCACCGTTTTCGGTGCGGTACCGGGCGACCTGACGCGGCGCCAAGTCGTGGTTGCGGTCGGTCTCGTAGCTCACGGCTCCGAGGCGACTGCCTCTCAAGACACGATCAGCCATCGTCAAACACTCCTCAATAACCCTGGTTCAGTCCGGATAGACAACGCGGCGACACACCACGTAGTTCCCGACTCGACCGCTGATGATACCGGGATCGACGGGTCTCTAGGTTTACAGTCAGGTTCCGTGGCACGGCGTTTACGTCCCCAATCCTGTCGCTGGTGCGGCCGTGAAGTCGCCGATACCGGCCTCGGCAGACGACGACAGTACTGCCGGCAGTCGTGTCGGCAACGCGCCTATGAACAACGCACCCTGGTCAAGGGAACATCCCTGGCGCCCGACGCGGTGGTGCTCACCGCCGAGGAGGCGGTCGAACTCGCCGACCGGGTGTATCAGTTCAGGTGCGCCGCCGAGGATGTCGCGACCGCTGTCGAAGAAGGGGCCGACGGCGACGAACTGCGCGAACTGTGCGAGGCGCTGATGACGGCCGCCAAGGCCGCCGACGGCTGGCGTTAGCACCCAGCAGTACGCGCCGGCTTCGGCGCCGCGAGAAGAGTGGGAGAAGGTGGCGTTTCGGCGCACCAACCAGGTGCTGACGCTGATGTGGGCGTTGGTGTTCGCGCTCATCGCGATGTTGGGCTACGTCGCCGTCGCCGCGCCATCGACGGTGCACTGGACCAAGGCGGTGATCCCCGTCGTGGTGATCGTCGGCGCAGTGGGCATGACGCACATCTACCCGCAGCGCGCGCGCTCGGCCGCCAGGCTCAACAGCTGAACATCTGGCCGACCTGCTCCGGCGCCGTCGCCGGCTGCAGACATCCGAACGGTTCGACGCCCGCGTCGCTGAGCCGGACCGCCGACTGGTGGGCGGCGCTGGCGCAGAACAGCCCGACAGTGTCGGCGCGGCAACGGTAATCGCCGAACTCCAGCACCTGGCCGTAGGGCAGTTCCGGGCCGACTCCGGCCGTGAAGCGCCCCGGGTCGCCGTGCACGGAACCGACGATGACCGTGGCGCCGTCGTAGTCGACCCAGCCGCCCTTCCACTCCCCGTACGCATCCGCGGGCCGCGGCGGCGGGTCGGCCAGGTCGACCAGGCAGGCCAGCGCGCCGTCGCCGTTCTTGGAGTCGGTCATGCACTGCGATGTGCTCGACGGTGTCCGGAACGCCACGTCGTCGCCGAGTTCTGTGGTGACGCCGTCGCGGAACGCGACGTGGTACTGGGCGGCGTCGGCCGGCTCGCCCGCCTCGATCCAGGCGATGACATCGGAGACGGGGGCGCCGGCCTGGGGAGGCTCGGCGGGATTCGTCGTGGTCGGCGTCGTCGTGGTGCTGCGGCTCGGGCTGGGCGGAATCGGTTCGATCCGTTCGGCCTCGCCGCCCACCGACTGGGAACAACCGGTTAGCAGCACCAAGACCGCGATCAGCCCAGCCATGCGCATACCGGCCAGGTTAGCCGCCCGAAACGTGTTGACCGGCCAGGCGCGGCGGCGGAGGGCCGTTCGCTACCGTCGGGTGATGCACGAACACACCGTCCGCGCAAAGATCGATGCCGGCATCATCGAAGGTTTCACCCGCGATGGAGTGAACCGTTGGCGTGGCATTCCCTACGCCCGCCCGCCGGTGGGGCCGCTGCGGCTGCGTGCGCCACAACCCGTCCAGCCCTGGCGCGGTGTGCGCTACTGCCACGGCTTCGGCAACGCTGCACCGCAGCGGCGCATGTACACGATGCTGGCGCCGGGCAAATACCAGCCGATGAGCGAAGACTGCCTGACGCTCAACGTGGTCGCGGCCAAGAGGCCGCCTGAGGCGCCGCTTCCGGTGATGGTGTTCATCCACGGCGGCGGATACTTCATGGGCACGTCGGCCACCCCCATCTACGACGGCGCCGCACTGGCCCGCAACGGCTGCGTCTACGTCTCGGTCAACTATCGCCTCGGCGCGCTGGGCTGCCTGGACCTGTCGTCGCTGTCCAACGACGAGTTCACCTTCGACGACAACCTCTACCTGCGCGACCTCGTGATGGCGCTGCGGTGGGTGCGCGACAACATCGCCGTGTTCGGCGGTGACCCCGACAACGTGACGATCTTCGGTGAAAGCGCGGGCGCACACGCCGTCGCCACTTTGCTCGCCGTTCCGGAAGCCAAAGGACTTTTCGCCCAAGCGATCTCAGAGAGCCCGGCGGCGGGGATGGTGCGCACCAAGGACGTCGCGGTGCAGTACGCCGAGCGGTTCGCCGCGCTGCTCGGCGCGCGGAGGTCCGACGGCGCCAACGCGGTGATGGCCGCGCGCCCGGCCGAACTGGTGACCGCGTTCGAACGGCTGATCAAACAGGGCCAGCGCGAGATGCTCGGCGCGTTCGCGGCGGGCCCCACCAGCGGCGGCGACTATCTGCCGCTGGATCCGGTCGAGGCGATGCGCCGCGGCAAGGCCCACCGGGTACCGCTGATCGTGGGCACCAACGCCGACGAGGCCCTGCTGTTCGGCCGGTTCCTCAAGCTGTTGCCGATGACCGAGCCGATGATCGAACGCCTTCTGGCGCAGGCTGATCCGGCCGAACGTGAACGCATCACCGCCGCATATCCCGGTTATCCGGATTCGCGCGCGTGTGTCCAGTTCGGCGGCGACTTCGCGTTCGGGTCGGCCGCATGGCAGATCGCGGAGTCGCACAGCGTGCACACCCCGACCTACCTGTACCGCTACGACTACGCCCCGCGCACGCTGCGATGGTCGGGGCTGGGTGCCACCCACGCCACCGAGCTGTTGGCGGTGTTCGACGTCTACCGCAGCGGCGTCGGACGGCTGCTGACGGCCGTCGCCGACCGTCGCACCGCGTTGCGCGTCAGCGACGACATCCAGGGCCGTTGGCACGCCTTCGCGCGCACCGGGGTGCCGAAGGAGGACTGGCCCGGCTACGCCGCCGACGAGCGGGCGGTGATGGTGTTCGACCACCGGCCCCGCCTTGAGTTCGATCCGCACGCCGCCCGCAGGCAGGCCTGGGAAGGGTTTTCGCTGGCCAGCAGGTAGTTTGTCGGCAAATCCGACGATTTTTGACACCCGTCAACATTGTGATTTTGCCCACTGCTAGGTTGCCAGGTATGGCCCCCACGCAGAACGCCGTGATCGAACGGCCCACCGACCTGAACGCCGACTGGCTCACCGCGACCATCGGCGCCGGAACCGTCACCGATTTCGCCACCGAACGCATCGGCACCGGCCAGATGAGCGAGTGCTACCGCGTGACGCTGACCTACGCGGACGGCGCGGACGGCCCACCGTCGGTGGTGCTGAAGGTCGCCGCCACCGACTCCGCGAGCCGCCAGGCCGGCCTGACTCTGGGCCTCTACGAACGCGAGGTCAGGTTCTACACCGACATCGCGCCGCGCATCGGTGGACCGGTGGCACCGTGCCATTCCGCCGGCTATGACAGCGGGACCGGAGCATTTCACCTCTTGCTCGGCGACGCGGCGCCGGCCACCGTCGGCGATGAAATCCGCGGTGCCACGATCGAGCAGGCGAAACTGGCGCTGGCCGAACTGGGCCGGGTGCACGCCCCGATGCTCGGTGACGCGGCGGCCGCCCAAGCCGACTGGCTCAACCGCGACGCGCCGATCAACCAGGCGCTGATCGGCCAGCTCTACGCCGGGTTCGCCGAGCGCTTCGCCGACCAGATCACCGACGAACAACGTGAGGTGTGCGAGCGGCTGGTCGCCAGCTTCGACGGCTACCTCGCCCTGGAAGCCGATCCGCAGCGCCCGATGGGCCTGGTCCACGGGGACTACCGGCTGGACAACATGCTTTTCGGCGAACCCGGCGCCGACCGCGCGCTGACCGTCGTGGACTGGCAGACCGTCACCTGGGGGCCGGCGCTGACCGACGTCGCCTACTTCCTCGGTTGCGCGCTGCCGGTCCAGGACCGTCGTGACCACTACGACGCGCTGGTGCGGGCCTACCACGAGGCGCTCGGCCCCGACGCGCCGTTGACCCTCGACGACGTCCGCGAGGGGGTGCGCAGGCAGAGCTTCTTCGGGGTGGTCATGGCGATCGTGTCCTCGATGCTGGTCGAGCGCACCGAGCGCGGCGACCAGATGTTCATGACCATGCTGGATCGGCACTGCCACCACGTGCTGGACACCGACGCCACGGCCATCCTGCCCGAACCCGTTGGACTCGAACCGCTACGGCCCGAGCCCACCGACGAAGGCGCCCACGCTCAAGGTTCCGAAGACCTGTGGAACGAGAGCTGGTACTTCGATTTCGTCGACCCCGCGCAGAATATCGGCGGCTGGATCCGGCTGGGGCTGATGCCCAACGAGAACGTCGCGTGGATCAACGGGCTGCTGTGCGGACCGGACATGCCGACCATCGCGATTGCCGACCTCGAAGCCCCGCTGCCGGATGACCCGATGCAAGTGCACTGTGCGGCAGCCGATCTCACGATGGAAATCACCGAGCCGCTGCAGACTTACCGCGTGAAGCTGCGCGGGTCAGCGCAGGCCTACGACGACCCGGCCGCGTTGCTGCGCGGCGAAGCCGGGCGGCCGACCGAGCTGACGATGGATCTGGTGTTCGACACCGACGGTGTGCCGTACCAGTACCGCATCACCCCGCGCTACGAGATCCCGTGCACGGTGTCGGGCACCGTGACCGCCGACGGCCGCAGCTACCAACTGGATTCGGTGCCGGGACAGCGTGATCACTCGTGGGGTGTGCGCGACTGGTGGTCCATGGAGTGGGTGTGGAGCGCGTTGCACCTCGAGGACGGCACTCACCTTCACGGCGTCGACGTCCGGATCCCCGGCGCGCCACCGGTCGGCATCGGCTACATCCAGCAGCCCGGCGAGTCGCTGATCGAGCTGCAGGCGGTGACCGCCCGAGAAGAGTTCGGCGACAACGGGTTACCGCTGGAGACGACGGTCACGCTCGCCCCGGGCGACGTCACCGCGACCATCGAGGTCCGTGGTCACGCACCGGTGCTGTTGACCTCGCCCGACGGTCGGGTGAGCCACTTCCCGCGGGCGTGGGCGACGGTCACCACCGCCGACGGCCGCACCGGTGTCGGGTGGCTGGAGTGGAACCGCAACCAACCGCCCGCATAACCCGCCTTTTCGGCGAGCGTGCGTGTTTGAGGGCGACACGCCGAGACATCGCGCGAGTTTGCGCACGCTCGGGCGCGTTGCTTGGCGTCACCGCGGCGTATACATGATGACGCCGACACCGAGCAGGCAGATCGCCGCCCCGGCGACATCCCAGCGGTCAGGCCGAAACCCGTCCGCGACCATGCCCCACGCCAGCGAGCCGGCCACGAACACACCGCCGTACGCGGCGAGCACCCGGCCGAAGTGGGCCTCGGGCTGGAATGCCGCGACGAACCCGTAGGCACCCAGCGCGATGACGCCGACGCCGATCCACAGCCAACCGCGGTGTTCGCGGAACCCTTGCCACACCAGCCAGGCCCCGCCGATCTCCAGCACCGCGGCGAGCACGAACAACAGCATCGACTTGATCACCGTCACGGCTCCAGCCTGCCGCGAGCGTGCGTGAACTCCTGCTAAGGCTCGGCGTGTCGCCCTCAAACACGCACGCTCGCCGGAAGAGGACGAGTCAGTGCGCGGAGTCGTTGTCGAGGTCGTCGCGGTTCAGTCCCATCGGCGTCGCGGCCGGTAGATCACCGCCCGCGACCACCATCCGGGTGAGCGGTGTCAACGCCCGAAACAGCGTCTCGATCTCGTCGTCGGTCAACGCCTCGAGCGCGGACAGCGCCAGCCGATCGGTGCGGTCCTCGATGTGCGCCTTGAGTTCACGACCGGCGGCGGTCAGTTCCTCGCCGTCGAGCAGCCCGCGCTGGGCCAGCCGGTCGCTGTACAGCCGCCACTGCTCATCGTCGTAGTCGCGGCTGCGCATGATCATCTCCTTGGGCACCCGGCCCGCGGCCGCGTGCAGCACGTTGGCCTCGCGCCCCGAGATCCCGCAGGACACCAGCACGCCGACATGGCCGTCGCCGCGTTGTTCACGCAGCAGCGTGGTCGCATGCCACAACTTGGCCAACGGCTCGTCCGGCCAGTCCAACGCCACGTTGGCGGCGAACAACGGCCGCCCGTCCAGCGGCGCGCTGCGTGCCGCCTTGGCGGCCAGGTCGGCCGCCACCCGCACCTTCTCGTCGTCGCCGTCAACACCGTAGCGGCGCAGCGCCGCCAGTGCCGCCTCAGACCGGGCGCGCAGGGCATCGGCCGGTGTGGCGATGTCCCATGCCGCCGGAAGGGCCTTGGCGACCCGGTGCGGTGCGAAGTTGTAGAACGCCGCGGTCACCACCTGCGGCGGCACGACTCCGAACGGGGCCGACCGGGCCGCGAAATAACCCATCCAGAACCCTTTGAAGCCAAGCCCGTCGAGGGCTGCGCGGGCTTCGGGGGCGAAGTACGTGACGGCGTGCACGGGTTCGATTCGGTCGAAGAAACGCCGCGCCAGTTTCGGTTCCCTGTCCACGGTGGCAGTTAACCATTGAGCTCACGGCTCAGATCCACCGCCGCCTCATCGATGATGGCGCGCATCGCCTTCTCCGCGGCGGCTTCATCGCGCGTCCTGATCGCGCGGGCCACCTCGTCGTGCAGTTCGATGGCGGCCGGGTCGGGGGTGCTGGGCATCATGCCGTGGTGGGTACGGCCGGTGAGCACTTCGGCGACGACGCCATTCAGCGCGCGGAACATCTCGTTGCCGCTGGCCTCCAGCAGGGTTCGGTGAAAGAGCTTGTCCGCCTCCAGGTATGCCTCGAGGTCGCCGGACCGGCCGTGCACCACCATGTCTGAGACCGCCGCGGCCATGGTCCGGCACTGGTCGGGATTGGCGCGGCGTGCGGCAAGGGCCGCCGCCGCGGGTTCGATGCCGCGCCGCAGCTCGGACAGCGACACCAGCTGGGCGGCGCGGTCGCCGGCGTCGATGCGCCAGCGAATAAGCATGGGATCGAAGACATTCCAGTTCTCCGCCGGCAGGACCGTGATGCCTACCCGCCGACGGGATTCGACCATTCCCATCGATTCGAGCACGCGTACGACTTCCCGGGCGACGCTGCGCGACAGACCGTGTTGTGCGCTCACCCCGTCGAGCGTGAGCACGTGGCCGGCCGGATACTCACCGGACACGATCGCGGTGCCCAGCGCGGTGAGCAGGCTGGCGTGCAGGGCGCCGACGTTTGATTCCGACGACACGCATACATCTTGTCATAACCACATCACCAAGACTAAAGACATATCTTTCTGTAGCAGTATTGCAATCATATGACGATTACGTCATGCTGAGTGACGTCAACCACAACCGGGTAGGTGCAACTGATGACGTTGCCAATCGTCGTGATGGGCGTATCGGGATCGGGGAAGTCGACCGTCGGGGCGGCGTTGGCGCAGCGACTCCGGGTGCCGTTCGCCGATGCCGACGATTTCCACCCACCGGCCAACATCGCCAAGATGACGTCCGGCCAACCGCTCGATGACGATGACCGCCGTCCGTGGCTGGATGCGATCGGGGAGTGGCTGGCCGAGCGGGGCGAGCGCGGCGGCGTGATGAGCTGCTCGGCGCTCAAGCGCATGTACCGCGACCAGTTGCGCCGTCATTGCCCACACGTTGAATTTGTCCATCTCAGCGGCACACCCGAGGTCATCGGCAGGCGCCAGGCCAGCCGCCCTGGGCACTTCATGCCCGCGTCGCTGCTGGAGTCCCAGTTCGCCACGCTGGAACCGCTCGAACCGGACGAGGACGGCATCACCATCGACGTCGACCAGAGCATCGACTCCATCATCGAAACCTACGTGGCCGAATCAACAACGCACACAAACGAATAAGAGCATCGACGAGTTCAGTACGGAGGTCTTGTGGAAGCGATTCAACCGGCATACGGCGCCATCACGCTGCTGTTGATCGCCGTGGCGGCGGTGGCCCTCCTGCTGTTCTTGATCATGAAGGTGAAGCTGCACGCGTTCGTGGCGCTGGTGTTGGTGAGCGTGCTGACGGCGGTTGCCGCGGGCATCCCGGTGGGGGATATCCCCGACGCGCTCGCCTTCGGCTTCTCGAACACCATCGGCGCCGTGGCCCTGCTCGTCGGCTTCGGCATCATGCTCGGCCGGCTGCTCGAGATCACCGGCGGCGCGCAGGTGCTCGCCGACACGCTCATCGGCCGGTTCGGTGAGAAACGGGCACCGCTGGCGCTCGGCGTTGCCGCGTTGCTCTTCGGGTTTCCGATCTTCTTCGACGCCGGCCTGGTCGTGTTCCTGCCCATCATCATGACCGTCGCGCGCCGGTTCGGCGGTTCGCTCCTTCTCTACGGCCTGCCGGCCGCCGGGGCGTTCGCCGCGATGCACGCCTTGGTGCCGCCGCATCCCGGACCCGTCGCTGCGGCCGAGGCGCTCGAAGCCGACATCGGGCTCACGTTGCTCGTCGGCGCGCCCATCGCGGTCGCGTCGTGGTACGTGGGCGTGATGCTCGTTTCGCGGGTCCTCGGACGGCGCGTGCACGTCGACGTCCCCGAGGCGCTTTTCGGAAAGTTGAACGGCGGACGCGACGAGGACACGGACCGCGACGACGTCTCCGGCGTCGGTAGGCGCGGACAGACGAAAACCAGGACGGCGCCGGCATTCCCGACGGTGCTCGCGATGTTGCTGCTGCCGATGGTGCTGATCTCCTTCAACACGGTGCTCAACACGCTCATCACCGCCGGCGTGATCGCCGAGGACGCCACCTGGGCGCGTTATCTGATGCTGCTCGGCAACACGACGGTGGCGCTGCTGATCACCGTGCTCGTCGCGATCGTCGTGCTGGGCTTGCGCGAACACGCGATGGCCGACATCACCACGATCCTCGACGACGCGCTCGGCCCGATCTGCTCGATCATCCTGATCACCGGCGCCGGCGGCATGTTCGGCGGAGTCCTGCGGCTCAGCGGCATCGGCGACGCGCTGTCCGACTCGCTGTCAGACCTCGGGATGTCGCTGATCGTGCAGGCCTTCATCGTCGCCACGGTGTTGCGCGTGGCGCAGGGTTCCGCCACCGTCGCGTTGACCACGACGGCAGGGCTGCTCAGCGCAGCGGCGGCCCAGGCCGACTTGAGCGCTTTCCAGCTCTCCTTGATGGTGATCGCGATCGCCGCGGGCGCGACCGTGCTCTCACACGTCAACGACTCCGGCTTCTGGCTGGTCAGCCGGTTCTTCGGGATGGACGTCAAGACGACGCTGAAGACCTGGACGGTCATGGAGACGACGTTGGGCCTCAGCGCGTTCGTCCTGGCGCTGGCGCTGTGGATGGTGGCGTGACGTCAGCGCTTACGCCCGCGGCGTTGTTTGGCCTGGGCGCGCGCGGTCTCGGCCAGTTCCGGGGCGCGCTTGCGGGCGGTGGCGGCCAACTCCGGCGCCCGTTTGCGCGCGGTCTCGGCGAGTTCCGGCGCCCGTTTGCGGGCGGTCTCGGCGAGTTCGGGTCCGCGTTCGCGCGCGACCTCGGCCCATTCGGTACCGCGCTCGCGCGCCACCTCGGCCAGTTCGGCGCCGCGCTTGCGCGCCGCCTCGGCCCACTCTGGCCCGCGTTCGCGCGCCACCTCGGCCAGTTCGGCGCCGCGCTTGCGCGCCGCCTCGGCCCACTCGGGTCCGCGTTCGCGCGCCGCCTCGGCCAACTCACTGCCACGCTCGAGCGCGACGTGGGCTAGTTCGCGGCCCCGCTCGGCGCCGACCTGAAGCCCGTGGCCGACCTTCTCGGCCAGTGCGCTGTCGGCGAGCGCTCCGCCGGTGGCGGCCCCCGCAGGCAGCGCCGCGCCGACGGCTTCGGTGACCTTGTGGGCGGCGCGGCGTCCGCGCCATCCCAGCGACGGTTTGCCTTCGGTGTCGACGGCAGCGATGATCAGCCCGCCGATGAGGCTGATCTCGGTGACGAAGGCCCGCCGTTCGTCGGCCTTGCGCTGGGGGTCTGTCTCCTCCCAGAAGGCATGCGCGCCAAGGCTGCTTGGTATCACGCTGAGAGCCAGCACGCCCGACGCCAACCGTGGCAGTTTGCCGGTCGCCAGTAACAGTCCGCCGCCGATCTGTACGGCGGCATTGATTCGGGCGACCGTCTCGGCGTCGGACGGAACGTTCGTGCCGACGGGGTCGGGCAGCTTGCTCAACCCCTCGAGGGTTGGGCGGGTGGCGTCGGCCGCTGGCTTAGGGCTGCGGAGGGCGTCGACGCCCCGGGTGATGAACGCCGCTGCAAGCATGGGGCGCGCGATTCGTCGGATCAACATGAACCGTGTGTTCCCCGGCCCGCGGCCTGACAAACGCTCAGTATGGGTCGACCTCGGGAGTGCGGCGTCGCAGCAGCGGTATCGCGTACCAGAACACGCCGAGGGCGGACAGTGTGCACCCACCGGCGATCCAGGCGAACGTCCGGTCTATCACGGCGTCGAAGATGATGGTTGCCACGCCGGCCAGCGTGATGCCCAACAGCAGTGTTCCCGCCATGGCGTAGCGGTGGGAGGTGGCCACCAGGGTCTGGAGCCGGTGGCGGCGGAACAGGATCCGGTGCAGGATCACCGGTGCGACGAGCAGAACGGTCGCCCCGATCGAGCCCGCGACCGTGGCCAGATAGACCCCGCGCATCACGCTGTCGAGATCGCCGAACTGCTCGTAGAACGGCAGGATCAACAGGAAACCGGTCAGAAGTTGGACACCGGTCTGGGCGACCCTCAGCTCCTGCAACAAGCTCGACCAATTGCGGACCAGCCGTTGGGCTTCCGACTCTCTACGGTTCTCGTCCCAGCGCTCGACCCCAGCGGGGTGCTCGATGTCCACCCCGTCGATTCTCGCAGCACCACGGACACGCTGCACGGCGATCATGCATTCACCCCCGATCGCCGGGGTAGGTTCGTTGGGGTGGATCTCGTCGCCGGTGTCGATTCGTCCACCCAGTCGTGCAAGGTGGTGGTGTGCCGGGCCGACACCGGCGAGATCATCAGATCGGCGACCTCACCACACCCGGGTGGTACCGAGGTGGACCCCCGGCTGTGGTGGTCCGCCCTGCAGGCAGCCGTCAACGCCGCGGGCGGCCTCGACGACGTGGCGGCGTTGTCCGTGGGCGCCCAGCAACACGGCATGGTGTGCCTGGACGTCACCGGGCGCACAGTTCGAGATGCGTTGCTGTGGAACGACACTCGGTCGAGCACCGCGGCCGAAGAACTGGTCCGCGAGCTTGGTGGGGCACACGAATGGGCCAAACGTGTCGGCGTCGTGCCGGTCGCGGCGATCACCGCCGCCAAGCTGCGGTGGCTGGCCGATCACGAACCCGCGCACGCCGACGCGACGGCGGCGGTGTGCCTTCCGCACGACTGGCTGACGTGGCGGCTGAGCGGGTCCACCGATATCGCGCAACTGCGTACCGACCGCAGCGACGCCAGCGGGACCGGGTACTACTCCGCCGAGCATGACGCCTACCAGCCTGATCTGCTCGAGTTGGCGATGCGGGGGCGACGCCCGTTGATGCCGACCGTGCTGGGTCCGCACGACGAAGCCGGGCGCCTGGCCTCCGGGGCGGTGCTCGGACCGGGAGCCGGGGACAACGCCGCCGCGGCGTTGGGGCTCGGGGCGGCGCTGGGCGACGGCGTCGTGTCGTTGGGCACCTCGGGGGTGGTCAGCGCGGTCAGCGAGGCCGCCCCGCACGACGCCGAAGGTCTGGTCGCCGGGTTCGGCGACGCCACCGGACGGCAACTGCCGCTGGTGTGCACGCTGAACGGCGCACCCGTGTTGGCCGCGGTCGCGCGCATGCTCAACGTGGACTTCGCGGAGTTCGACAGGCTGGCGTTGTCGGCGCCGCCCGGCGCGGAGGGGCTGACGCTGGTGCCCTACTTCGAGGGTGAGCGATCACCGAACCTGCCGGAAGCGGCGGGTGCGCTGCACGGCGTGACCACGCGAAACCTGGTGCCGGCCAACGTGGCCCGCGTCGCGGTCGAGGGCCTGCTCGCCTCGATGGCGTATTGCCTCGAAAAGATCTCCGCGCAGGGCGTCGACGTCAGGCGTCTCATCCTGGTCGGTGGCGCCATGCGCTCGGAAGCCGTTCGCCGCATCGCGCCCGCGGTGTGGGGCAGGCCCGTCCACGTGCCGGAACCCGCCGAGTACGTCGCGCTCGGCGCGGCCAGGCAGGCGGCGTGGACTCTGACACAACAGGATTCACCACCGGTATGGTCATACGGCGTGACGACGCCCTATACCGCCGAACCCGCTCCGCAGGTGCTCGACCAATACCGCTCGGCGCAACCGCTGACGCTGCGGTGAACTACGCGTGGGAGCGTCTGGCGGACGCCGTATTCCGCTGCCGCCTACCGTTTCTCGACGTCACCATCGGGCTGGTGGCCGGTAGCGCCGGGACCCTGTTGATCGACACCGGCACCACCCTGACCGAAGCCGACGCCATCGCCGCCGACGTCGAGGCGATGGGACACCGCGCCGTCAGCCATATCCTGCTGACCCACAACCACTTTGACCATATCCTCGGATCGGGCGCATTTGCGGACGCGGAGATCTACTGCGCGCCGCAGGTGGCGGCGACCATGGCGGATCGTCGTGACCACCTGCGCACCGACGCCGCCAGGTACGGTGCCGACGCCGCAGAGGTGGACCGCGCGATCGCCGCTCTGCCCGAACCGCGACACCTTGTCCACAGCGCCGCCGTCGACCTGGGAGACGTCACCGTCACAGTCGGCCACCCCGGGCGGGGTCACACCGACCACGATCTGATCGCGATCGTGCCGGCATCCGAGGTCACCGTGGTGTTCTGCGGTGACCTCGTCGAGGAATCCGGCGACCCCTGTATCGACGACGACTCCGATCCGGCGGCCTGGCCCGTCACGCTGGAGCGGCTGCTCGAGGTGGGCGGCACCGCCGCGATCTACGTGCCCGGCCACGGCGCCGTCGTCGACGCGGAGTTCGTCCGCCGTCAGCGGCACTGGCTGACCGCCCACGTGTGACGCAATCGGCGATGACATGTGACGTGCGTCATTGCCCGGCCACCTCTAGTTAGGGCACCCTAACCTTTCGCTGTATTCACGAATGGTTTGGAGGTACCGGTATGGCAGGTCTCGACTTCGTCTATGACCTGACCCTCGACGAGGCCAGGCGGCGGACCGCGGTGCTGGAGGCCGTCGGCGACGACTGGGACCCCATCGCGGTGCTCGCCGAGGAACAGCGCGCATACGAGATGCTGTACTCCGATCTGGATGCCGACCAGCAGCGGATCTACGACGACCTGGTCGCTGCCGGGGTGCTGCCCGATCGGACGGTGGACCATGCTGCCGATTGATCCCACCGCCGACCGCGCCCGTCGGGTCTGGCTTGACTGTCCCAACTGCCGCCACGGCGTGGGATGCGCGGATTGCGAGAATGGCCGCAACTGCTCGGAGCACTGGCAATACCTGCTGGGCAACGACGCCACCGTGGTGCACATGCAGTGCCCGGGCTGCGCCCATCTGTGGTCGACGGACACGCACCGCCGCGGTGCTGCGGGCCAGGTCGCCTGACGGAGCAGCATCGCCGCGAGATCTGCGAAGGGGTCGTGAACCGGCGGGCGATCGCAGCCGTCATGCAGATCTCCGTAGCTACCGTCATCCCGAGATGAGGCAGACGCCCCATGCGCCGCGGCCGGCGGGCGGCCGACCATGCGGGGTATGACGAACACACTCACACCCTCAGAGGCGGCCGGGGCCGTCGTGCGCAACGCCACCCTGCCCCCGGGCGACGACGAACGGTTTGTCGGCTACGGCGTGATGGGCCTGCCGTTCAGAAGCGGGCACTACCTGGCCCTGCGGGATTTCCCGGCGACCTCGTTCTCACCCGCCTACCGATCGGTGTGGCATCGCGATCCGTCAGGAGAGTGGTCGTTCTATGCCACCACGCCCGGCCAGCAGAGTTGCTCGCGGTACTTCAGCGCCGCGACGCGGGACCCGATCGAATGCGACATCGACGTCGCCTGGCTGACGCCGTGGTCGCTGCTGGTGCGGATCGCGGGGCTGCTCGACTGGACGATCGAGCTGGAGACGACCCCCGGCACGCGGCTGATGAGCAGCATCGGACGGCGGCTGCCGGCCGGGACCTGGACGAACCGGTCGGCGCTCGCGGTGCTCGGGCGGGTCGCCGGGCCGGTGCTACGCAGCGGGCGGGTCAGGCTTGCCGGTCTTGCTCCCAACGGTCAGCGGTTCATGATCGCGCCGACGCAGTTGTGGGCGGTGGCCGGGTCACGCGCGTTGTGGCGAGGTGAGGACCTGGGACCGGTGGGGCCGCTCGACCGGCAGGATCGGCTCGCCGATTTTCGTCCTCCGCAGCGCGGGATCTTCGTCGTCGGCTCCGGGCATTTCGAGTCGTTCGACCCGGCACGGCACCGGGCCGCCGAAACCACGATCTCGATCCGGTGATCAACACCGGCCGAGACGTGCACAATCAGCCCATGGCACTGCACCGGCCGGAATCGGAGACGGCCGAATTGCCGCGCCGGGCGGAGCTTCTGGCCGCGCTGTCGGTGGCGATCGACCTCGGCCTCGGGCAGCCCGCCGAGCACATGTTGCGTTCGGCGTTGATCGCCACCCGGCTGGCCGACCGGCTGGGTCTGAGCCCCGCCCAACGCGACTGCGTGTACTACACGACCCTGATCCTGTGGATCGGATGCCACGCGGACTCCCACGAGTACGCCGGCTGGTTCGGCGACGACATCGCCGTGCGCCGCGACTCCCACCTGCTGGACTGGTCGGGGCTGCCGTATCTGTGGTTCTTGATGAGCAACGTCGGCCGCGGTCAGCCGTTGATGCACCGGTTGAGCGTCATGACGACCTTGTTCACCAACGCCAGAGGGCGCCTGTCCCAACTGATCCACTCGCACTGCACCTCGGCGGCCCTGCTCGCCGACCGGATCGGGCTGGGCCCGGATGTGCAGTCGGCCTTGGCTTTCGCCTTCGAACGCTACGACGGCGGCGGGTTACCGGCGGGCGCACACGGCGACGCGATACCGGTGCAGACGCGCGTCGCCCAGCTCGCCGAACTGGCCGAGGTCCACCACCGGATCAGGGGTGTGGAGGGCGCGGTCGCGATGGCGCGCCGCAGACGCGGCGGACAGTTCGACCCGCATCTTGTCGACACGTTCGTCGCGCACGCCGACGATATCCTGGCCGGCCCACCGGCCGGCGATGCGTGGGGCGCGGCGCTACGCGAGGCACCCGAACATGGCCAGCGCTTGGATGAGCACGCGCTGGACAAGATCCTCATCGCGCTCGGCGACTTCGTCGATTTGAAATGTCCGTTCACGCTGGGGCATTCACGAAGGGTGGGTCAGCTCGCCGGAGACGCGGCGGCGGCGTGCGGGCTCGATGCCGACACGGTCGCGATGACCCGGCGGGCGGGCCACGTCCACGATCTGGGGCGCATCGGGGTGTCCAACCAGGTGTGGTCCAAACCAGGCCCCTTGTCCGCAGCCGAGTTCGAGCGGGTTCGGCTGCACCCGTATCTGACGGTGCGCATCCTCAGCCAGGTGCGAGGCCTGGAACGCGTTGCGCAACTCGCGGGCAACCACCACGAGTGTGTCAACGGCACCGGGTATCCGCGCGGCCTCTCCGGCGCCGCGCTCAGCAGACCCGACCGCATCCTGGCGGCCGCGGTGAGCTACCAATCCGGTTGTGAGCCACGCCCTTACCGCCAACAACTGTCCTCCTCATCCGCGGCGCGCAGGCTCGAGGAGCGGGTACGAGTGGGCGAACTCGATGCGACGGCGGTGGAGGCGGTTCTGCATGCCGCAGGACAACGTGCGCACCGCCCCGTGCGCCGTCCCGGCGGCCTCACCCCGCGCGAGATCGAGGTGTTGTGCCTCGTCGCCCGCGGTGCCTCCAACAGGGAGATCGCCGAAGCGCTGGTGATCAGCGAGAAGACGGCACGCAATCACGTCGAGCGCACCTACGCCAAGATCGGGGTGTCAAACCGTATCGGCGCCAGCATGTATGCCCTGCAGCAGGGCTTGGTCGACGAGGTCGATCGCGGCATTTGAGGCACTTGCCTCATGTTTTGACGCGCTGCGTTGAACCAACATCACCGTATGAACCGTAATAAGGCCGTGAGCCGAATTCTCATCGTCAGCTACGGCGTGGTCAGCTACGCCGTTTTCGTGGTCGCATTCCTGTATGCCATCGGGTTCGTCGGCGATATCGCCGTTCCGCGCAGCGTGTCACACGGCATCGCGGCGCCGCTGGGCCAGGCGGTGGCGATCAACGTGGCACTGCTCGCGGTGTTCGCCGTCCAGCACAGCGTGATGGCCCGACCGGCCTTCAAGCGGTGGTGGACCCGGGTGATCCCGCCGGCCATCGAGCGCAGCACCTACGTGCTGCTGGCCAGCGCGGCGCTGCTGCTGATGTATTGGCAGTGGCGCACCGTGCCGTTCGCGGTGTGGGACGTCACGTCGAGCGCAGGCCGGCTGGCGATCTGGACGCTGTTCTGGCTCGGCTGGGCGATGGTGTTCGCCGCGACATTCCTGATCAACCATTTCGACCTGTTCGGTCTGCGGCAGGTGTATCTGGCGTGGCGGGGACAGCCCTACACCGACGTGCCGTTCCAGGTCCGGCTGTTGTACCGGTTGGTGCGCCACCCGCTGCTGTTGGGGTTCCTCATCGCGTTCTGGGCCGCGCCGACGATGTCGGGCGGGCGGCTGCTGTTCGCCGCGGTCACCACCGGCTACATCCTGGTGGGCATCCAGCTCGAGGAGCGCGACCTGGCAGGCACACTCGGCAACGAATACCAGCTTTACCGCCGAAGCGTGCCGATGTTGGTGCCGCACCTCACCGCGCGCCACCCCGCGACAGCCGGCGGTCAGCGACAACCGGCGGGCACCGATATCGCGTAGACGCAGGCAGCGCCCGTCACGTTCAATGCATGGATGGCTGCCAGGCAGGTACGCACCGGCGCGCTGATGGCGCTGACGTCGATGCTGTCCGTCCAGCTGGGCCTGGCCATCGCGGTCACGTTGATCGACCGCATCGGCGTGGAGGGGGCCGCCTGGCTGCGGCTGGCGTGGGCCGGCGTGCTGATCCTCGTCGTCGTCCGGCCGCGCCCGGCGGCGTTCACCTGGGCCACGTTCGGCATCTGCGCGCTGCTCGGGGTCGTCACGGCGGGCATCACGCTGCTGTTCATGGCGGCGCTCGACCGCATCCCGATGGGCACCGCCAGCGCCATCGAATTTCTCGGGCCGCTCGGCGTTGCCGTGGCCTACGGCCGGGGCCGCGACCGGGTGCTGTGGCCCGGGCTGGCGGCGCTGGGCGTGGTGCTACTGACCCGGCCGTGGGACGGCGCCGCCGACGCCGTCGGCGTGCTGTACGCGCTGGGCGCCGCGGTCTGCTGGGCCGGGTACATCCTGCTGACCCAGCGCGTCGGCGACAAGGTCGCGGGCATCAACGGGTTGGCGGTGTCGATGCCGGTGGCCGCCCTGGTGACCACCGCCGGCGTTGGGCCCGTGGTGATTCCGCGGATGACGGTGGACCTCCTGCTGATCGGCATCGGCCTGGCGATCCTGCTGCCGCTGTTGCCGTTCGTACTGGAAATGTTGGCGTTACGGCGCCTGACCACTGCGGCGTTCGGCACGCTGATGGCGCTCGAACCGGCGTTCGCGATGCTCGTCGGCCTGGCGGTGCTGGGTCAGGTGCCGCACGCGTTGGGCGTGGTCGGTATCTGTTTCGTGGTGGCCGCCGGCATCGGCGCGGCACGCAGAGGCGCCCGGCCCGCGCCCGTTCCCGCCGAAGTCGGGTCGTAAGGCGCTAGCCGTCGATTCGTCTGCGCCGGTACAACGTTCCGGCGGCCAGCAGCGCCAGGCTGATCACCAGGATGGCCGTCGCGAGCACATTGATCTGTGGCGGCACCGCGGCCTTCACCGCCGCGTTCACGTACAGCGGGTAGGTCACCGTGGACCCGCTGACGAAGTAGGTGATGATGAAATCGTCGAGCGACAACGCGAAGGACAACATCGCGGCCGCGACGATGCCGGGTACCACCAGCGGCAGCGTCACTTTGAAGAACGTCCGGGTCGGGCTGGCGCCCAGGTCCATCGACGCGTCCTCCAGCGTCCAGTCGAACCCGCGCACCCGCGCCCGCACCGTCATCGCGATGAAGCTCACCTCAAAGGCGATATGCGCCAACACGATCGTCAGATAGCCGGTGGCCCAGCCCAGGTCGAGGAAGAGCACCAGCAGCGCGGCCCCCATCACGACTTCCGGGGCGGTGAGCGGCAACACCAGGAAGGTGTCGACGGCCCGCTGTCCGCGCCACCGTTGCCGGACAAGGGCAATGGCCACCAGCGAACCGAGCACCAGCGCGACGGCGGTGGACACCGCGGCGACGTTGATGCTCAGCATCAGCGCCTGTGTCAGCGCCGGATACTTGAACGGGTCCGCCCAGTTGTCCAGCGTGAAACCCTGCCAGGTGTAGTTGAACTTGCCTTTCGGGTCGTTGAACGAGAACAGCACGATCACGAAGATCGGCAGGAACAGGTACAGCAGCACCAGCGCGGCCACGATCCGCAGCAGGATGTCGCCCCACTTGCGGTCGCCCTTGACGGATTTCGGCGGGGCCGGGCTGGTGGCCGACGCCACCGCCGAGATCGTCATACCAGCTCCTCGGTGCCCAGCGCCCTGGTGTAGAGCAGCACACCCGCCAGGATGATCGCCATCAGCACCATGCTCAGCGCGGCGGCCGCCGGATAGTCCTTGACCACCAGGAACTGCTGCTGGATCACGTTGCCGATCATCGTGGTCTGCGTGCTGCCGAGATAGTCGGCGTTGATGAAGTCACCGGAGGCCGGGATGAAGACGAGCAGGCTGCCGGCCAGCAGGCCCGGCATCGACAGCGGCAGAACCACTTTGGTGAAGCTGCGCACGTTCGACGAGTACAGGTCCCTGGACGCCTCGAGCAGCCGCGGGTCGATCTTGTCCAGGCTGACATACAGCGGCAGGATCATGAAGATGATCCAGTTGTAGGTCAGGCCCCCGATCACCGCCCAGCTCGTCGAGAGCAGCCGTCCCTCGCCGGGGAGCAGGCCGACGGTGCCCAGCGCGCTGACCACCCAACCGTCATCGGCCAGTATGGTTTTCCAGGCGATGGTGCGGATCAGGAACGTCACGAAGAACGGTAACAGCACCAAGCCGAGGATCAGGTTCTTGAACCTGCCCGCCTTGAACGCGATCACGTAGGCCAGGGGATAGGCCAGCAGCACGCACAGCAATGTCGCGGTGATCGCGTAGCCGAACGAGCGAAGGATCTGGTCCTGATACCTGCTGAACGCTTCGGCGTAGTTGGCGAAGTCCCACGAGAACGTCAGTGTGGGAAGGAAAATCGAGCCGCTGGCGGTCGACAGCGACATGCGCGCCAGTGAGACGAACGGGATGACGAAGAACACCGCGAGGTACACCATCGCGGGCAGGATCATCAGATAGGGAGCGATCCTGCTGCGCTGTCGGCCGCTGGCGGCGACGCCCGCCATCGGCTAACCGCCGGTGACCGCTGCGTACATGGAGGCGTACTCCTGCTTCTGCTCGTCGGCCAGCGGCGCCCACGCGGTGATCTTGTCGATGGTCTCCTGCGGCGGGTTGATCAGCTGGTTGTTCGCCAATCCCGGGTCGATCTTGTTGAGCTCGTCGGTCATATCCGAGAGCACGGGCACGAACTGCGTGAACGCGATGAGCTTGGCGTAGTTGGCCCGGTCGTAGACGTAGTCGATCCACGCCTCGGCCGCGGGCTGGTTTCGCGTGGTGTAGGGGATCACCATGGTGTCGAGGAAGTCGGTGCCGCCGGACTCGGGGACCACGAACTGCAGATCCGGGTTGTCGGCCTGCAGCTGCACCACATCACCCGAATAGGCCTGGGCGATCACGACATTGCCCGCGGCCAGGTCCTCGGCGTAGTCGTTGCCGGTGAAGCGGCGGATCTGGCCGTTGTCCTTTTGTTCGCGGACCAGGTCGACGGCCTTCTGCACCGATTCGGTCGTCGGCGCCGCCGGATCGCCACCCTGGGACAGCAGGATCATGCCGAGGCCGTCCTGAACGTCGGAGAGCAAACTCACCTTTCCCTTGAACTCCGGATTCCACAGGTCGTCGATCGTGGTGATGTCGCGTCCGGTCGCAGCCCGGTTGTACGCCAGCCCCACCATGCCGGTCATGTAGGGCGCGCTGAACTTTCGGCCCGGATCCATCTGGGCGTTGAGCAGGTCGGGCCGCAGGTTCTTCTTGTTGGGCACGCTGCCCTCGGTGAAGTCGTTAAGCCAGTTGAGGTTACGAATCTGGGTCGCCATGAACGAGGTGGGCACCACGAGGTCGGCGCCGATGTCCTGTTTGCGCGACAGCGGCTCCTTGACCTTGGCGAACCACTCCTCGTTGTCGTTGAAGTCCTCTTTGTAGTCGACGGTGATGTCCGAGGAGTCCTGGAACGCGGCGATGAAGCCGTCGGCCATGTACAGCGGCCAGTTCGAGATCCGCAGGGTGCCGCCGGCCGGTCCGCCCGCCTGGGTGGTGGTTTCCGAAGTGCCGCTTTCGGATCCGCACGCCGCGACGAACGACGGGCCGAGCACCATCGCGGCGGCCGCGGCGCTCCCACCGATGAAGCGGCGCCGCGAGGTGCGGTTCGTCGCGAACCGGGAGAGCACCCGGGGGTCGAGTGCGTCGTGGTGAGACGGCATGACGGCGGCGCCTTTCGTCGAGGGGCGAGGGGGAACAGGCGGATCGATGCTCAGGTGTCGTCGAGCATCTCTTCGAGATCCTCGGCGGTGGGGATGTCGGCGGCGGGAAGGACCAGCGACGCGTCCGGTGCCCAGCACACGTGTACGTGGTCTCCCGGCCGCAGCAGGGGAAGGTCCTGTTCGGGGCCGACGTGCGCGACGATCGTCGACCCGTCCGGGGCGGCCAGCGACAACCGCACCACCGGTCCCTGAAACGTCAGGTCGGTGACGGTCGCGCCCACCGTCGCGACATCGCCGGTCGGGGCTTCCATCGACACCCGAATGCGCTCGGGGCGCACCATCAGCGTCGCGTGACCGCCGGGTTCGATCGTGGTGTCACCGGGGCGGGCCTTCAGCGTCGTTCCCAGCACGTCGACCTCGACGAAGTTGCGGTTGGCGCGGCCGGTCTGGGTGCCCGCCCACAGGTTGGCCTGGCCGATGAAGCTGGCGACGAACACCGTCGAGGGGCGATCGTAAATCTCTGTGGGCGTGCCGATCTGGTCGACGTTGCCCGCGTTCATCACCGCGATCTGGTCGCTCATCGTCAACGCCTCCTCCTGGTCGTGGGTCACGTAGACGAACGTGATCCCGACCTCGCGTTGGATGCGTTTGAGCTCGAACTGCATGACCTGGCGCAGCTTGAGGTCGAGCGCGCCGAGTGGTTCGTCGAGCAGCAGCGCGCTTGGATAGTTCACCAGTGCACGAGCCAGCGCAACGCGCTGCTGTTGGCCACCGGACAGTTGGGCGGGTCGGCGCTCTGCGAAGTCGGTCAGCCGCACGATCTCCAGCAGCTCGTCGACGCGCTTGCGCACCGTGCCCTTTCCGTGGGCCTTGTCCATCTTCCTGCTGCGCGGTCCGTAGGCGACGTTGTCCCACACCGACATGTGCGGAAACAGCGCGTAGTGCTGAAACACCGTGTTCACGTTGCGTTTGTGCGGCGGGACCCGCGACACGTCGACGCCCTCGAGCCGGATCGCGCCCTCGGTGGGGCCGTCGAACCCGGCGATCATCCGCAACGTCGTGGTCTTGCCGCAACCGGACGGTCCGAGCAGGGAGAAGAACTCCCCGGATGCGATGGCGAAGTCGGCGTCCGCGACAGCGACGTAGTGACCGAACCGTTTCGTGACATGGTCGATCTCGATGACCGGCCCACCCGTGGCGCGGGCCGCGCCGTCGTATCCCGCCGGGTTGTCTACCGCGGTGGTTCGTGAGCCGGTCAGCGGGATCCTCCTCAGTACAGCCTGAAAGCTGTGGGTAAACAATCGCCGATCAGCCGGACCTTCGCAAGCGATCCCGCAACGAATTTACGTAACGACAATGGAATCCTTCGTCGGCGTCGGGTGTGTCCAAGGAATCCACCACGCCGGCGTGGTCGGTTCGGCGTTTACCCCGCCCGCGTCACCGGGTAGTGCAAGGGGCATGGCAACGGTGGATGTGGCGGTGTCCTCAGAGTTGACTCCCGATCAGGCCTGGGCGCTGGCCTCAGACCTGCGGCGCTTCGATGAATGGCTGACCATCTTCGGCGGCTGGCGCAGCGAGGTGCCGTCGGAGATCGAGGTGGGCAAGTGCGTGTCGTCGCTGATCAAGGTCAAGGGCTTCCGCAACGTCATCCACTGGCATGTGACGCGCTACGACGAACCCAAGCTGATCGAGCTGATCGGTAAGGGCCGCGGCGGCGTCTGCATCCGGCTGTGCCTGCACGTCGAGAGCCACGATCCCGGGACGACGTTTCGAGTGGTGGCCGAACTCAGCGGCGGTCTGCTCAACACCAGGATCGGGAACCTGGTCGCGAAGGTCGTCGAATCCGATGTCCGCAAGTCGGTCAACAACCTGGCGGCGTTGCGCTAGCCCCACTCGTGGTGCATGGCGCGTGTTTCGTATTGCGCCTCCAGGGATTTCGCGGCCTGCCTGCGTGGACCCGTGAATGCGATGAGGATCAGCGCCAGGGCGGCGGTGAGCGCACCGCCGATGAAGATCGCGACATAGCTGCTCTGCACGGGTACATCGGATCCGGCCATCGTGCGCGCCAGCAGCATCGCGACCACGGCGGCGGCCATCGAGCTGCCGATGGTGCGGGCGATCGCGTTCATGCCCGTGGCGACACCGGTCTCGCCGGCGTCGACCTCGCTGACGACCAGTGCGGGCAGCGCGCCGTAGCCGAGGCTGATGTAGGCGTTGGCCAGGATGCCGGCCACGATGACCTGCCAGGCCTGCGAATGGGCGAACGCGACGAACAGGAAACCCGCGATTCCGGCGACGGCCGCGACGGTGAGCACCGGCCGGGCGCCGAACCGGTCGATGAACCTGCCGCCGGCCATCGCGACCAGAAAGCCGGTGACCGCGCCGGGCAGCAGGTACACCACGCTGGCTTCCAACACCGTCGCACTGAAACCGTAACCGGCTGTCTCCCTGGGGATCTGGACGAACAGCGTCAACCCCAGGAACGCGAAGTACAACCCCATGCCGACGAAGTTCGTGGCGAGGTTGGTGAGCAGGATGGGTCGCCGGGCCAGCATCGCCGTCGACACCAGCGGCTGCCGGGCCCGTCGCTCCCACTGCCACCAGCCGACGAGCAGACCGGCGCCGAGGGCCGCGCAGCCCAGCGTGGCCGGCGACGCCCAGCCCCACGTGTAGCCCTGCGTGATCGCCAGCAGCGCCGCCGACAGGCCGGCCGCCAGCCCGGCCGCGCCGAGCCAGTCGATCGTTCCGGTGGTGGCGTGCGGGCGGCGGGGAACCACCAGCACCACGATCGCGATGACCATGATCGTGAAGGCCGTGGTCAGCCAGAACACCCGGTGATAACCGGCGTCGCCGCTCATCAGCAGCCCGACCACCACGAGGCCCGCGCCGCCGCCGAAGCCCAGCGCGCCCGACATCACCGCCATCGCCGACATCAGCCGGTGGTGCGACAACTCCTCGCGCAGAATCGCGATGCTGACGGGGTAGAGGGCATAGGAGGCGGCCTGAAGGATGCGGCCCACGATCAGCAGCGGCAGCGAGGAGGTGGTCGCGGCGAGCACAGAGCCGATGAGCACGATCCCGAGCACCCAGAGCAGCACCCGCTTCTTGCTGTGCAGATCGGCGAGGCGCCCGACCAACGGCGTCGCGGCCACCGCCGCCAACAGGTTGGCGGTGACGGCCCAGCTCACGTTGATCGTGGAGACGTGCAGTTGTTCGGCGATGACGCCCAGCACCGGCACCACCGCCGTCTGCAGGACGGCCACGGTGATGACCACCACCGAGAGCCCGGCCACCAGCAGGCGAGGCGACCGCACGGGTGGGTCACCGGCGGGCGAGGCGCGCGTCGCGTCCGCTCCGACCACGCCCACTCCGTTCGTTAGCTCATCTTCGGTTCTTTCCGATTATGGGTGTGCGGCGGCGGTCACAGTCGCCTGGCCCCCTCGGCGACGGCGCGCAGCTTGTCGGGGTTGGCGACGTTGTGGACGGTGACGATGCGGCCCTGCGCGTCCAGGTCGACGGTGATGGTGGCGATGATGCGTCCCGCGCCGCGCATGACGATGCCGGGCCCGCCGTTGATGTCGACGAGTTCGGCTGTCATGTCGGCGATTTCGACACCTTCGTAGGGTCGTTTGACGTTGCCGGCGATCCAGCGCAGCACATTGGCGGCGCCGACGACGGGGCGCATCGCCTGACGCACCTTGCCGCCCCCGTCGGTCCACAGCTTGACGTCCGGTGCGAGCAGTTCCATCAGCGCGTTGACGTCACCGCCGATGGTCGCGGCGAAGAACCGTTCGGTGGCCGCACGTCTTTTCTCATGGTCGGCTTCGAAGCGCGGCCGTCGGGCCCGGACGTGTTCGCGTGCCCGATGCGCGGCCTGCCGCACCGCCGCCTCCGAGCGCTCGACGGCCTCGGCGATTTCGGCGTAGCTGAAGTCGAAGACCTCTTTCAGCACGAACACCGCCCGTTCCAGCGGGCTCAGGGTCTCCAGCACGACGAGCATGGCCATCGAGATCGACTCGGCGGCGACGACGTCCTCGGCGACGTCGGACTCGGTCAGGATCGGCTCCGGCAGCCACGGGCCGACATACGTCTCGCGCTGGCGCCGCGTCGAGCGCAGCCGCTCCATGGCCAGGTTGGACACGATGCGGGCCAGGTAGGCCTTCGGGTCGGCGACCTGTGACCGATCCTCGGCCGACCACTTGAACCAGGCGTCCTGGACCACGTCTTCGGCGTCGGCGACGGAGCCCAACAGCCGATAGGCGATCGAGAACAGCAGGTTTCGGTGCTCGGCGAAGGTCTGCTGGTCGGTGTTCATCGGGTCAGCCGACCGCCTCTCCGCCAAGTCGCCGTGCCCAGGGCGGGAAACGCGTTGATCAGGCGATAGGTCTGCCATGGGCTGGAGGTCACCGTCTCTGGGGATGCCGCTTTGGCAGGTGCCGTGTATGACGCCGTAGCCCTGCCGGATCGCGGCGGCGTCGCCGACCGCGTACACGTTGGGATGCGACACCGAGCGCAGGGATTCGTCGGTGACGATGCGGCCGCGGTCGTCGACTGTCAGGCCGGCCGCCGTCGCCAGAGGGGAGACCCGCACCCCCGTTGTCCACAGCACCGCCTGCGCGGGGACGACCTCACCGTCGGCGAGCGCGACGCCGTCGGCCATCACCTTGACGACGTCGGCACCGGCGCGGATCTGCACGCCCAGCCGGTCCAGCCCGCGGTGCAGGCGGGCGCGGGCGTTCTCGCCCATCATGGCCCCTGGTGTCTGCCTGCTCACCAGAACCACGTCGAGGTCGGGATGCCGCTCGGCGATCTCGGCGGCCGATTCCACACCGGTGAGGCCGCCGCCGGCCACCACGACCGTGCCGGTCGACATCGCGTCCAGCCGCGCCGCCAGCAGGACGGCGTGCTGCGCGTCGGTCAACGTGTACGCGAACTCGTCGACCCCGGCGACCCCGGACGTGTCGGTGACACTGCCCAGCGCGTAGACCAGCGTGTCGTAGCGCAGGGTGACGCGGTCGTCGATCTGTACGGTCTGGGCGCCGGCGTTGATGCCCGTGACCCAGCCCTGGATGAAGTCGACGCCGGTGCCGGCCAGCCGGTCAGGGATCTCGAGGTCGTCGAGCGCCTGCCCGGACGCGGTCTGGTGCAGTCGCAGCCGTTCGGTGAAACGCGCCTGCGGGTTCACCAGGGTGATGTGCACGTCGTCGCGGCGTCGGGTCCGGCCCGCCAAACCCATGGTCGCGGCCATTCCGGTGTAGCCGGCGCCGAGAATGAGGATCTCGTTCATCGTGTGTTCCTTCCGGTCGGTGTCGAGGGGGGACACACACCAGACGCATCCAGCCGCCAGACTTGTGACATCGCCGCACAACACGAGTTCACCGCGTACGGGCCGTCGCACTGGGCTGTGCTGGCCGTCTTCGCCGCCGGCGCCGCGTTGCTGGTGTGGCTGGGGAGACGGCAGAGCGAACTGCAGTCCCGTCGCTTCGGGCGCATCGCCGGTGCCATCACCGCGGTGATCTACGCCGGGGTGCTGGTCTACGGCCTCGTCCCGTTCGACGTGCGCTGGTCGATGCCGCTGCAGCTGACGGACCTGGCCACCCTCGTGGCCGCGTACGCGTTGTGGTCGCAGAAGCACTGGGCGTACGCGGTCACCTACTACTGGGGCCTGGTGCTGAGTGCGCAGGCGCTGATCTCACCGGCGCTGACCGGGCCTGATTTTCCGCACTACCGGTTCCTGGCGTTCTGGGCGATCCATCTGGTGGTGGTGTGGACCGCGATCTATCTCACCTGGGGCCGGCGCATGCGGCCGCGCTGGCGCAGCTACCGCATCGTGATGACGGTGACGCTGGTGTGGGTGGCGATCACGATGACGTTCAACACCGTCGCCGGATCCAATTACGGCTTCCTCAACGGCAAACCCTCCACGGCGTCGCTGTTGGATGTGATGGGGCCGTGGCCGTGGTACCTCGTCGTCGCGGCGGTCCTCGTCTTCACCGTGTGGGCGGCGATGACCTGGCCGTGGGAGCGATTGAGGCAAGCTGGACCCATGGACACATCGGGAGCATTGCCGGTCAACCATCACGCTGACCACCCCGGCTTCTCCGGTGTCATCGGGGCGCTGTGCGGGCTGGCGTTCCTCTTGATGGGGCGCAAGAACGCGCGCCTCGCGGTGGAACTCGCCGGGGTGTCGGAGAACGACCACGTCGTCGACGTCGGCTGCGGGCCGGGAAGCGCGGTTCGGCTGGCCGCGCGGCGCGGCGCGCGGGCGACCGGCGTCGACCCGTCGTCGATGTTTCTGCGCATCGCGCGGGCCGTCACACCGAGGTCGGCCGACGTCACCTGGGTCGAGGGCACCGCGGAGAACATCCCGCTGCGCAACGAGTCGGCGACCGTGCTGTGGTCGCTGGCCACCGTGCACCACTGGCAGGACGTCACCGCCGGGCTGCAGGAGGCGCATCGGGTGCTGGCACCGGGTGGGCGTCTGCTCGCCATCGAGCGCCAGACGGAGCCGGGGGCGACCGGGTTCGCCAGCCACGGATGGACCCGTCAACAGGCTGAATCCTTTGCCGCGCAATGCCACACGGCTGGTTTCAGCGACGCGGTGGTCGAGAGCGACGACGCCGGCCGACGCCCGGTGTGGGTGGTGCGGGCCCGCCGCCCGTAGAGCTGACCAGTCGCCGGAAACCGGCGGATACTGGTGTTGTGGCGCCGAGGCCGGACACCGAAGTCGTCGCCTTCCTGACCGGCGACGTGATGACCGCGCGCGGGATCGACCAGATCCTGCCGCATCCCGGCGATCCGACGTTGCACGAAGCCGTCGTGTCGGACGCGCGAAGGTATGTGTCGCTCGCCGAGCGAGTCAACGGCCCCATACCCGCTCCGGTCGACTTCGCGTATCCGTGGGGTGAGGCGCTCGAGGTTCTCGACGATCACCGCCCCGACGTCCGGCTGATCAACCTGGAAACGAGCATCACCACCAGCAGCGAGTTCGCCCCGGGAAAGGCGGTGCACTACCGCATGCACCCGGACAACGTCGGATGCCTGGCCGCGGTCCGACCCGACGTGTGCGCGCTGGCCAACAACCACGTCCTCGACTTCGGCTATCGCGGCCTTACCGACACCTTGGCCGCACTTGCCGACGCGAAGATCGGTTGTGCCGGAGCGGGTTCGGACGTTGAGCAGGCCAACCGGCCGGCGAAGGTGGCGGGGCATGCGGTGATCGCGTCGGTCGGATCGATGTCCAGCGGCATCCCCGCCCGCTGGGTCGCCGCCGACGACCGTCCCGGCGTCGCGCTGCTGCCCGACCTTTCCGAGCGCACCGCCGCGACACTCGCGTATCGGCTGCTGGAGTCAAAGGGGCACGGCGACATCACGATTGCCTCGGTGCACTGGGGCTCCAACTGGGGCTACGAGATCCATCCCGCGCACATCCGCTTCGCGCACCGGCTGATCGACGAGGGTGTCGACGTCGTGCACGGTCACTCGTCGCATCATCCGCGTCCCCTCGAGGTGTACCGCGGCAAGCTGATCCTCTACGGCTGCGGCGACACGATCGACGACTACGAGGGTATCGGCGGCTATGAGGCCATTCGCCACGAACTGCGACTGCTGTACTTCGCGTCGGTCGAGCGATCCAGCGGCCAGCTCGCCGAACTCCGGATGACCCCGATGAGAATGCGGCGGATGCGCCTGGAACACGCACCCCACGACGACGCCGAGTGGTTGCGCGTCACGCTCGAGCAGACGAGCCGGGAGTTCGGCACCGCGGTCGGCCGCACCGGGGACGGGCTGCTGCTGGTGAGCGGCTAGCTTTGCGCCGACGGGATAGCCCGAGGACATCGCCGCTGCCTGCGCTTCAACGGCGGGCGCAACACCTGATCACCGCCGCCGTCGGCGGCTGTGCGAAGATCCGCAAATGAGCACGGAACCGGCGCATTTCACGCTGACCGACGACGGCGCATACCTGCCGACCCCCTTCGCGCAGAGCCATTGGGGCGACGATCACCTCAACGGGCCGGCGGTCGTCGGCCTGGTCGCGCGGGTGCTGGAGAACCACTGCGGGTCCGAAGACTTCATGCCCGCGCGGCTGACGACCGATCTGTTCAGGGCCGCCCGCGGGGTGCCGACCACCGTCGAGGTGCGCGTGCTGCGCGACGGCCGCCGCGTCCGCAGCGCGGAATGCGATGTGCGCCAGGAGGGTAAGACGGTGGCCCGGGCAACGCTGCTGCAGTACCGTCGCTCTGCGCCGCCACCCGGCGAGGAGTGGATCGCACCCATCGCCGTCCCGAAACCACCGGTGCCGGACGGTGACATGCTGCCCTACGTCGGCAGCGAGGAGGCCGGCTGGACGCGCTCGCCGGCCGCGCACCAGAACACGTCGCGCAAGTGCTTCTTCAACGACGGAATCGCTGTGGTCGCGGGGGAGAAGAACTCACCGTTCGTGCGGGCCGTCATGACCGCCGAATCGACCAGCCTGGTGACCAACCTGGGCACCAAAGGGATCGGCTACATCAACGGCGACCTGACGGTGGCGCTCTCCAGGCTGCCCCTCGACGACTGGCTCGTCGTACAGGCCGACTCGCACTGGGCGGCCGACGGCATCTCGGTCGGCACCGCGACGCTGTTCGACCATCACGGCGCGTTCGGCACGGGAATGGTGACCGCGGTGGCCAATCCGGCCGCCCAGATCGACTTCAGCACCCGGCAGTTCCCGATCGCCGAACTCAACTACGAGTAGGTTTCGAAGAGCTTCTGCATCTCCTTCGGCAGCTGGCTGCGGACCTGTTCGGCCTCCCCGGGGCTGATGCTGTCCAGGACCGTGTTGGCCACCGTGACGAACACCGATGTGGCGCGGTCTTCCTCGATGCCCGCCCGCCTGATGAGTTCGGCCTCGATGTACTTCTGGGTGACGGACCGGTCCGGGCCCGGCGGTAGTGCGCGCAGGTGGGGCTTGAGCAGCGACGGCAGCTGTGACACGAAGTCCTTCGCCTCGCCCGCGTTGAGCCGCCGAACCAGAGCGGCTACGACGACGTCGAGGGCAGTGCGCGCCTGGTCGCGGTAGTCGAGGTCGGCTTCCTCCTGAATGAGATTGACCAGCCGGTTCAGCGTCGTCTCGGCGCGCACGAGGCTGCGCCGACGTCCCGGCGCACGCTCGCTGTCGGCGGGACCGCCCTCGCCGATCTGAGCTTCCACGACCTCGGCGATCTCCTCGAGGGGAGCTGCCTCGTCGAGGATGAGGTCATCGAGCGTCACCATGCCGACGATTCGCTCGTCCTCGACGAGCGGAATGCGCCGCACGTTGCGCTCCTTCATCAGCCGCAGCGCGTCTGCCGTGTCGTCGCGCGGCGAGAGGGTCAACGGGGGCGACGACATCACCTCGGAAATTGCGGTCGAGGACGCGTCGAGTCCCTGACCCAACACGCGCACGGTGAGGTCGCGATCTGTCGCGATGCCGACCAGGCGGCCGTCCTTCTGGACAGCCACCGCGCCGATGCGGTTGTGCTCGATGGCGCGAGCCGCTTCGAGCACCGAGTCACTGGGCTTGAGAACCACCATTCGGGGGCGTCGATACCAACGTAGAGTCATGTCTCCATTTATGCCGACTGGGCGTGGAATTCTCTAGGGACCAAAGCAGGACCCCGCAGGGACCAATGGCCCTAAGGCGGGGACCATGCGGCGTGGGCGTAGCCGCCTGATCGGGGGCTCGGGTTGGCAAGGTGTGCATGTTCGCGGATCGGCCGGTTTGATCCCCTGGCCAGCCGATGCGGTCCGGTCGTTGTTTGCAACGGTTCGTGACAGCGAATTCGAGCCCCGGGTTTGGCGGCCCTTCGCGATGCCGGGGTGCCGAATTCAGCCGTGCCGCACCAAAAATGGGGTAGTCGACTACCCCAATACCCCCGCGTGTGCCGACGCGATACTGCTGTGCACAGGCAGGATGTGACGGATTGTCGAGGAATATATGCGCGCTCGGTCGCTCACGATCGCCGCGACGGACCTCGAGTCGCGGATTCGGCAGCGGCTGATGGGCGTCGGTGCCACAACGCGCGCTGTGGTGTGGCAGGTCGGCGATCACGCCGTTCTCCTGCGGAGCGACCGCATCCATACGCGGCTGCTCGAGGGGTGGCTGGTGGTCAAGATCGAACTCGAAACCGACCAGACGGGGCGGCGGCAGGTCGAACTCGTCTACCGCTTGGGCACATCCAAGTCAGGTGGCGGAACCGGTGCGGCGGCGAAGATCAATGCCGCCACACCCGAGGCCCTTGCGCTCGCCGAGGTGTGGGGCGCAGATCTGCAGCGGGTCGTGTGGGACGCGGTGCTCGACGCGGTCGAGGCGGCGCTCACCGCGGTGCGGCGCAAGGAACCGCGTCAGCCGCTGGTGCTTCGCGGGTTTCACGCCGGCCGTGAGGGTTTCACGGTCGAGGTCGTGAGCGGGGCACGCTGATGGCCGACTTCTCTGTTGCGCTCATCGAACTCGGCAAGCTGATCGGATTCTTCGATGCGGACGGCACTGACGAGGGGACTGTGCGCTGGGTCTGGTTCGGGGGGCCGATTCAAGAGGCCTTCAAGGCGATCCCCGCGCAGCGGCACCGCATCGGCGCGATGCTGCGGGCCCTGTTGCCCGATCCGGTGCCGGAAGGTGGCCCGTTCACCGGCCCTCAAGACGATCCTGATCATGAGTGGCAACCCGTACTGATCATCGACGCGATCAACGGCGGCTTCGGAATCACGTGGAGCATGCCTGTCGACGACCCCCTCGTCGTCGGCATCGGCGCGAAGGCAAGCGATATCGGCGGCCAGCCGGTAAGCCTGACCGTGCTTGCGAAGGTGTTGCGCATCGACGCCGGGACCGCCGATCACGCACTCGGCGATGTGCAGTTCGCGGGGACGTTTCCGGTGCCCGATTTCCTCGCCTCGGGCGAAATCGACGGGGCCATCACCGCCACGCAGAATCCGCTCGAGGTGTCGGTCGACCTCACCACCGAGGCGGCCACCCTGCCCGAGCCGGACGCGCGAACAATGTCGTACACCTCGGGCCAAACCTCGCCCGAGATCCTGGGGTGGGACGCCGCGAGGTTGGCGGTGTTCGTGCTCAAGGCGTTCATCGCGCAGCGTGCCGCCACGGGAACCGAGCCCTTCTTCGAGCGGGTGCTCGAGCACCTGTTTCCGATGCTGGGCGACCCGCCCGATCCGATCATGCCCTTTCCGATCGTCGACGAGATGGGCCAGCCGGCCGACTTCACCGACTGGAGCGACAGTGTCCTTCAGGGGGAGGACGCAGCCGGTCCGCTGACCTTCCTGTGGCATCTGCGCGCGCTGCTGACCGGCAATGAAGACCCGCAATTCTGGCCAGGGTCAATGTTTTTCCCGCTCGTCGACGGAACACCGAATGGGAACCCTCCGACGATGGCGGATGCGCTGGACGACCAGCAGTACCCGCCGGCAGCCCCTGGCGCTGGAGCATGGGTGGGCGTGCTGACCGACCCGCCCGACGCCTTCACGTTCGTGATCGACCTGTGGAACGCGGCGTCGCAGCGGTGCCGGATCCCGATCGCCAAGTGGGACGGTTCCACTCTCACGCGTCCGCCTCTGCAACTGAATCCACTGGACCTCATCGGATTCGGCACACCCGAGATCGCGTTCGCCTCCGGGGAGCTGGCCCTCATCTCCCACACTGTGGCCGACGGACCGCTGCAGGGTGACTTCGCGATCGCACTCGCGCTCGCACAGAACCAGCCGCCTGCAATCGTGCTGAAGACCCCACCCGCGTTCCCCGATCTCTCGTTTCCACCCGATGCGACGACGCTGGCCGCCGACCTCACGTCCTCGATCGTCACCGTCGCGTCGGACGGCACCGAGTTCGAGCCGCTCACCAATGCGCTCGCCGCCCTGGTGCACGACGCGATCACCGGCCAGCCGGCCAGTGGACCGACGTTGCTCGCGGCTCTCGTCGCAATCGCGTCGCAAGCTGTCGGCGGTTCGGGCACTGACGTGGTACTACCGGTGGACGACGTCGAGCTCACTCTCGATCTCGCAGGGACCGACCACCTCACCGCCGGCGTGGCCTACGGTCCCGTCGACTCCGGTGGCGAGAATCCCGATCTGGTGATCGGGAAGCTCAGCGCCGGGGTCGACATCGTGCTGGGCAGCGACGACCGAGTACTCGACGGATTCCACCTCGGCTTCGAAAACATGCGCCTCGGTGACCGCGGCTCCGGCGGCGGCATCGTGGCGAGCCTCATCCCCGACATGCGCGAAATGCCGGGATTCGGCCTCCAATTGGCGTACTCGGCGTCGGTGGAGCCGCCCATCACGCTCACCGGTGGCGGAAAGATCCCGATTCAACGCACCGTGGGCCCACTCGAGATCGCGGCGCTGCTGGTCGATCTGCGCGAGAAGTCCCTTGCGATCGGACTGGATCTCGGGTTCGAGCTCGGCCCGATCGTGGTCGCCGCCTACGAACTCGGCCTGGAGGTGCGCTTCGACGACGGCGCGGTGACACCGTTCCTGCACGGGCTGGGCCTCGCGATGGACACCGACATGATCAAGCTGGGTGGCTTCTTCGCAGCGATGGAGACAGCGCAGGGCCAGACCGATTACGTCGGGGGTGCTGTCGTCTCGGTCGCAGGCTATTTCGAGCTGTCGGCGATCGGCGGCTACACCCAGCTGCCCAACGTTGACCCGTCGCTGTTCATCTTCGCGTCGCTTGTCGCGCCGCTGGGCGGGCCACCGTGGTTCTTCATGACCGGAGTCGCCGGCGGCTTCGGCTTCAACCGGGCGCTGCCGAACCCCGAGCTGATGCTCGACCATCCGTTCCTCAAGGTCATGCGGGGCGAGCTTGCGGTGAGCGGTGACGCGGCGACCGCGCTGAAGGAACTGAGCGTGCAGTTCGCCGCCGAGGAGGGCCAGTTCTGGATCGCCGCGGGCATCCAGTTCATCTCCTTCGGCTTCATCAACGGCCGCGTCGTCGTGGCCATCGCGTTCGGCCACAAGTTCTCGTTCTCGATCCTCGGCATGGCCTCGTTCAGCCTCGAACCGATCGCCTACATCGAGATCGGCATCCTCACCACAGTCGACGAGGAGAAGTTCGTGCTGCGGGCGTCATTGTCGCCCAACAGCTATATCCTGCATCCCGACATCTTCAGCCTGCAGGGCGACATCGCCTTGTGCGCGTGGTACGCCCCGCCGCACGACGGCGACTTTCTCTTCAGCATCGGCGGGTACCACCCGGAGTTCAAGAAACCCGAGCATTACCCCGAGCTCGTCCGCGTCGGAGCCAAGGCCACGCTGTACGAATTCGTTCATCTGTCCGTCGAGGTGTTCTTCGCCTGCACACCGCAGGCACTGATGGCCGGAGCCAAAGCGGCGCTGTGGGGCGAGTTCATGGGCATCGCCGCGGGCTGTGAGGTCTACGTCGACGTGCTCATCACGTGGGACCCGTTCTTCCTGCGCGCCGGCCTCGGGGTGGTGTTGTGGTTCGAGTTCTTCGGCAGGCACGAGATCGGTGTTCATCTTGACATCTACACACCGGAGTTCGGCGGCACCGCGACCATCGACCTGGCCATCGTCTCGTTCGAGGTGGCGTTCGGCGCCGAGATCGCCGAGCCGCCCGCACCGGCGATTCACGAGTTCATGGGCAAGCAGTTGGCACTACCCGCCACCGAACTGCCGCCCGCGACCGGACTTCAACAAGCCGGCGCGCGGGTACCGGCTTTCAACACCGCCGACAGCCCCGGCCTGCTGCGCGTCGAATTCCTCAGCGGCAGAGTCGGTGTGGCACCGGATGAGGACGCCGAGCAACAAGAAGGCACCGACCCGTCCGCACCGGTTCGGCTCGGCCCCGAGTGGAGCTTCCTTGTGCGGACCCGTCTTCCGCTCGACCCCGACGATGTGCCCGGCGACGGCGACGCCTTCCCGTCCGTCGTGGCCGGTGAGGTCAACCTGCCGCTCTGCCGGCAACTGGGGCTCACCTCACGCTTCGCGGTCACCTCGGCCGCGCTCGACGATCCCGAGGTGTCCGATGCAGTGGGCCGCTCCTGGATCACCGACTTTCACCCGGCGGCGACATTCGGGCCTTCGCTGCTCGACACCGGACAGACCGGAACTCAGGCCGCGGCGAAGCTCGACTCGGCCACGCCGTCGGTACCCCTCGTCGAGGGCATGATGGTCGACTGCGGCCCCGAGATTCCGCCGGCTCCGGCGCTCAACGCGTCCCGCTCCGAGAAGTCCACCAGCAGTGAGGCCTACCCGTTGCCACTCGGCGACGAGGCACCCGGACCGCTGATCGCCGTCAACGACCGCTTCTTCTTCGGAGCGACCCAATTGCAGGCCACGCTGCCCAGCGGTGGATCCCGCCGGAACTCAGCGTTGACAGCCCTGCGCGGCCGCACCCGCCGGCCACTTACCCTGAACCTCAAGAGCGCCGCGCTGCTCAACACCGTAAAACTTTCCGCCGGAGCCAGGTTCAGCGTCGCCGGTACCGCGGCCGCACCCATACCGCGCACCTCACCACCGCTGTCGCCGGCACGCGCGCTTGAACTGCAGCCGGTGTCCCTCAGGGTGCTGTCGATCCGCTCGGATCACGCCACCCCTTACCGCAAGCTGGAAACCGTCACGCCGGCGGTCAACTTCAGCGAGCGCCACCTCACCGATGCCTCCGGCGCGCGCGGGGTGATCCGCACGGACGTCGAACTGCCCGCCGGTGAAGCCCAGCGGCTCGAATTCGGCGGTGGCGGCGCGGCAGCGGTGGCGCTTCGCATGTCGGGTGATCAACACGTGCGGACGGTCGCGTTCGACGGCGGGGGCGGCGTCCTGCTCGACAGACACGCGCGTGGCGGCGGTGCACTGAAGCTGCCGGCGGGCACCACCACGGCCGTCCTCGTCGGAACGGGAAGCGCGGCGGCGCACGCCACGGCCGGTGTGGACAGCGACACGACACTGCTCGCGGTCAGCCCCCGAAGTTTCGTTGCCCCCGGCTGCGTCGTGACGACGCGAACCCCGCTGCACACCGTCGTTCACGCGCTCGACGGCATGCCCGGCGCGGAGCTCTTCGCCGGTGCACGTTCGGTGGATGTGGCGTTCCGCGCGACGAAGAAGGCCGCGGTCCTCGTCATTCGGGTCGTTCCCCTCGTCGAGCGTCCGGGGCCCGCTGAGCGCCAGGTGCGTTGGCGGGCGATCGGTGCACGTCTGCGTGACCTCGTTCCCGTTGTCGGCGCCGACGCGGTGAGCCTCACGATGGCAGTCACCGCCGACCGGGCATGGCGCCTCGAGGTCGACCTCGGACCCGAGTGGCGGCTCGACGGCATCGCGGTCGTCCCCGGCGGTACGGACCGCCTTGTCGCTGAACTGCGTCGCGGCGCCGGCCGTGACCTCGTCGACGACGCGATAGCACCGCCTGACGGCCTGACGAAGGTGAATGTGGAGGCGCGAGCATGAACCAGGTCTTTTCGAGCATGTTGCCGGTCGCTCGTGCCGGAGTCCCTGTGACGATCACGCCGACACAGACGTTGGATCCGAAAACCTCGGAAGCACAGGACAGCTCGCTTCTCCAGCTGACCGGACCCGACACGATCCACGTCCACATCGACGGTCCCCAGATCTCGCTGACCGCCGACCTCATCGCGGGGGTCTATCCGGCCCCGGGCAGCGAAACCTCACCGGACGAGTTCCTTCCGCACATCGCGTTCAATCGGCGCACGCTGCCATGGGAACGGCAGGGGCCGCAACCGGAGAGGGAGATGCCGTGGCTGGCGCTGCTGGTGTTCTCCGAGACCGATTTCGCGACCGCGACGCCGCCTGTCCGAGGCGGTCCGTTCCGGGGTCAACCGCGCCAGGCGCCGACGGTGAGCGTTGACAAGTCCGCGGTCGTCGACACTCCCGAGCCGACGCGTGACCACCTCATGAACACGCTCGGCATCCCCGGTGATGCACAGGTCAGCACGCTCACGGTACCCAACAGTGTGCTGCGGAAGGTGATGCCCAAGCCGAACGAACTCCCGCTGCTGTGCCACGTCAAACGCAGCGTCGTGGACGGCGTCGAAACCGACCACGCGATCGTCGTCGCGAACCGGCTGCCCAACGCCACCGCGCCAGAGGGGGAGCGGGCACCGATCCACCTCGCCGTGCTCGTCTCGGTGGAACGGTGGCCGCAGCTGTTCCCGGTGGGGCCGCAGCCTCTCATCATCACGGGTAGCACGACGCTGCTCGTGTTGCACCACTGGACATTCCGGCCACACGCCGGCGGCGACTTCGAACAGGTGGTGAAGGCGATCCGATACCGGCCCAACGGGGGTGTGCTGCGTTTCGGCAATCTCCCGGCCGACGTCTCCGAGGGCGAGGACGCGCCGTTGTCGGGCGACTTCCAATCGTTGCTCAACCCGAGCGGCACGTTCATCACGCCGCTCGAGCACGACCAGGATGTCGGTGTCGCCACCTACCGTGGGCCGCTGCGGCCGTTCGGGCCACAGCCGCGCAGTTCCGCGTTCGCGATCGCCGCGGCGCCAAGTGAATTCGAAAATGCCCCACAAGGCGCCCCGCTCGAGTACTCGCACGCCACGGCGTTCGAGCTGGGTCGGCTGCTCGCGCTGAACAACCCGGCCGTGCTCGAGGATCTTCGCGACATCCGCGCGACGGCCAAGCAACCCATCGAGCCACCGGGCCTGGTCAACCAGTTGCCCGATGCGCTGCAGAAGCCCGACTGGGTGCAGAATCCCCAGTGGGTCGACCAGCCCTGGCAGGACTTCGGCGGCCAAAGCCTGGTGAAGAACGAGGCTCAGTTCCTCGACCAGGGCGTCGCCGACCCGAGCGGACTGGTGGACCATCTCGATCGCTGGAACCTCGAGGACGTCGTCTCGACGGTGACCGGCATCGGCGCAGTCGTGAGCACACCGGTCACCGCGATCGATCTCGGCGTGATCACCGCTGATCAACTCGGGGTCGATTTCGCCGACGTCGCCGAAGCGGCACAGGAGTAGCGACATGGCCCAGACCCAGCATCTGTCGCCGCAGACCGGCGTCGACGCCGTCGTGACAACGGTCGGCGAGTACACGGTCACCGCGACCACTGACGGCCTCGAATTCGCCTCGCCGTCAAGCACTCCCGACTGGTTCATCCAGGGAATCAAGTTGTCGGAGGGGCTCCTTGAGTTTCTCACCGACATCCGCCTGCTCCGGCGCATCCCGCTGAGCTACCTGGTGCCCGACGCCCTGCTGCTGCCCCCCGAATCGATCAGGTTCTTTCACGTCAACCAGACGTGGGTCGACCGCGTCATCGATGGGGTGGTATCCAACACCAACCTCGGCACGGTGGACTTTCACCGCTCGCTCACGGTGCTGCAAGCAATCCGCGAGCAGGTGAACCCGGCCGAGGGGCAGATGACCGGCATGCTCATCCGCTCCGAGCTTGTGCGCCGCTGGCCGAAGATGATCGTCCGGGCATACAGCGTTGTCGATGCCGAAGAGGATTCCGACCAGAACGTCGTCGATGTCCTACGCGCCGAACCTGTCTCGCGTGATGTGTTCATCGCCCTGTTCGACGGCGAGCCGGCATCGGTGCATCTTCGTGAGCCGTTCGACGGCGTCCGGTACGGCGTTGAGTTCGACGACAACCGTCCCGCCGGGCAGGAATACACCGTCGACCGCCGAAATCCCGACGGGAGCGCGGCGACCGGTCCGTCATCGCTCGTCATCAGCTTTCACGATCAGGAACGCAGAACGGTCGATATCCGCAAGCTGAGCGACGACATCGTTCCCGGGTCTGCTGTCGGCGATCCGCGTGCCGTCGCGCTGCACCTCGAGCAGCGGCCCTACATCCAGGTGTTCACGCAGCCGACCGCCGAGCGGGCCGGATCGAAACCGGCTCCTCCGGAGGGGCTGCGGTTGCGTAACGGCCGATTTGTCGCGCTGGAATTCGCCGAGCACGCGCTCTTCCAAAGCGAAACGGATTGAGGAGAAGCCGCGATGTCCAAGCCGACGAAGGCGATCCCGATCGACGTCGCCGCCCGCGTGGTCCGCGCCACGACGACCGTTCCGATGCTCGGCGACCTGCCGTTCACCGCGACCGGTGAACTCGAACCGGGAATCCACCTGCACTGGGCGCTTCCGGACGCGCTGGTCAAAGCAGACGCGCATGAGTCGCGCCCGCCCAGGTTCCGTGGTGTTCCCGACCTGTGGCTTGTCGTGCGCTTCAACCCCGTCCGGGATGATGCGCCGCGCACGCACCGGGAGTGGATCGTCGACTCGGTCGCCGAGACGGTGACGCCCTTGGCCGAGTGGCAGCCGCCGACGGACCGCGCAACCGAGCGCATCCACACCGCGCCCGGAGTGCTCACCCGGATCTCGTCCGGGTGGGGCGAGTGGGCCCTCGACGAACCGTTCGATCAACTCACCACGGCGTACTATCCGAGCTGTCGCAGGCGCCTCGGATTCCACGACGATCTCGCCGATCTCGGACCGTCACCCACGGGGACTGTGAGCTACGCCGTGGTCGGCTGGTACTCGTCGACGTCGTTCGACCCGTTCTACCGCGGGCTGCTGCGTCGGCTCGACAAACTCGGGCACCGCGCCGAACTGAAGAGCTTCACCGAGATCGCGGCGCCGGTCGCCACCGGGAAGACCGGTGCGGAGCCGGCGTGGACCCCGCAGTTGAGCGTCAAGGATATGCCGGCGCCCCCGGCCGCCGAGACGACGATGCTGCTCAACAGCGCCAATCTCACCGGTGAGCTGCTACGCACCGGCATCGCAGCCACGGAGATGCTCAAGAACGCCTTCCAATCAGGCGGTGACACAGCACAACACGTGGTCGTCGACGCCATCATGCCCGAGTCACACCGGGCTCACACCGTGCTGCACGGCTCGATCATCGACGTGCCGGTTCGGCAGGCGAGCTTGATCGGCTTCTCGTCACTCAAGACCGACGGGGTCGTCCTGTATCCAAACCTGCAGCGGGCCATGGCAGAAGTCGCTGCGCGCACGGGGGCCGACACCGAAGTCGACTACCTCGACATGATGCTCGGCAAGCTCGGGCAGCAGTCGGGCACGACCGGCGGCGTCATCGATCTGCCCGGCGCCCAGCATGCCCGCACCTTCCAGGGTGTTCCCGGTCGCTCGACATGGTTTGCACGGCTGGACATCTACCCGAAGCTGAACCTGCAGAACCTCGGCGTCGCCCTCGCCGATCTCGGCGGCTCAGCGACAGCGCCCATAACGGGAAACTGGCCCGGCCTGCTGGCGAGGTCCGCCGCGATCTCAGCGGCCACCGCGGATCAGCTGCAGAACCCGATCGCGGATGCCGTGCTCAGCGAACCCCCTGCGGCGCAGCCGTCCGGGCCGAGCGACAGTGAAATCGTCGACTGGATAGGCGATCTCCGCGAAGCGTTCGCTGCCGCCCAGCAGACCGCAACGCATCCGATCGACCCCCGGCTGGTGCGTGTGCAGGACCATCGCCGAAACGCCGCGCCGAGCGCGCTGGGACCGTCGGCCGACGGATCGGGTCCCGCGCAGGCGGGCTGGTGGCTGGACCTCGGCGATCCGAACGCCCCCATCGACATCGCGCAGAACCCCGGCCATCGCGTGCTCGCTGAGCTGTATCGCGCGATCGCCGGCGCCCGGATTCACCTCCCGGACGCCGACCACCTCTTCGAGGTCCCCGGCCCACGGTGGTACCGGCCGTGGGCGCCGCACCTCGTGCTGTACGGCGCCAAGCGCCAGTTCCGGCACGGTGCCGACGGGCGCTTCCGGCTCGACGGGCACCTCGACACGCGATTCGCCGGTGAGCTGATGGTGGGTCTGCGCGTCGGCAACCACACCGTGCTCGGCAACGAACTGCTCGCCGACAGCGGCGCATTCAGCGCCCCGGGTGTGCCCGATTTGGTGTCCGGTCTGGTCGCCGAGCACGCGCTCGCCGACGCGGCAAACGCGCCGATCATGGCGCGTACCGCGCACCGCAGCGGCGACCGCGGTCGGAAACCCACTGCGGCTCAACTGACTGCGGCCGCACGCTCGATCTGGCTCAACCGCGGCGGTCTCCTCGACGACGAGCAGGCCGAGGCGATCGGCGCGATCGAACCGATCGGGACGCCACCGAGTGGGGTCGGGCTCCAGGCGTGGCGCGACTGGTACGGCCCGCTCTTCCTCGACACCGAAGCCACCCACCGGCGCAAGCGATTCAACGACGCGTGGACACTGCCGCCGGAGCATGTCGAGACGGTGGACCGTGACCCGGTCGTCGCGCCGGACCGCGAACAGGTAGTGCGGGAGCGTCATGTCGCGACCGTCACGGTCGCCAACGTGCTGCGCGAGACACTTGTCACCGAAACTGTGAACGGGCCCGACGGCAATCCGATTCCGAAAACGCCCGCGCCCCAAGGGGTGAACGCCGGCACATTCGACGCGCTCGATGTGGTGTCGGCTTCGTTGACCGGACTCGACGACGCACTCGCCGCCGAAGGACAGCGGGAACAGGGCGGATACCTGCACATGAATCGCATCCGCGTTTACGACACCTTCGGGGCCTCTGCCGATTGGTCGAGCGCCAGCACGACGCTGGATCCGCTGCCCGAGTGGGCCACGGCGGTTCCTGCCCGGCTCACCAGCTGGGGGCGGCTCCATCTGCGACTACAGTCGGCCGCTGCCCCCGACGTCGAGGCCACTCCGTTCGTCTCACCGATCTGCGGTTTCCTGCTGCCGGATTTCGTGGATCAAGCACTCGAGGTCTACGACGCCGACGGTGGACCGGTCGGCCAGATCACCGCGACTGACCCGATCGACGGCGACCTGGCTCCGGTCGCGGCCGCGACCCTAACCGTCAGCTTCACGCCGTTGCCGTGGGTCACGGTGCCCAGCGGAGAGCCGTCGACCGCGGCAATCACCAACGAGACCCTGCGCCGGCTGGTCGAGGCGCTGGTTGCGCAGACCCTCGCGGTGTCGGCGGGTGCACCCGGCTGGCACGAAACCGGTTTCACCGCAATGCTTCGCGTGTTCGACACGGTCCGGTCGACGCTCGAGCCCGGACCCAAGCATGCCGACGGTCGCGTGCGGCTGCTCGGCGAGCCCGTCGTTGTCCTTCGCGCGAGGGCGGTGTTCGAAGCGTCCGATGCGACGGTCACACAGCTACGAGAGGGACCATCGACGATCACCGATGCATCGTCGCTGCCGGTGCTGCGCTTACGCATCGGTGATGTGACCCGCCCGGAGGACGGCGTGCTGGGTTGCTTCGTGGAGGGGGCAACACCGGCCGACGCACGGTTCGCGCCGCCGAGCCTGCAGGCCGCCGAGGAGGCGGTGCTCAACCAGATGGTGACGAGCGCGGGGGTCCAGAAAACTCGGCCGATCACCCACCCGTTCGTCGCCGGCCAGGTCTCGGAGTTCGACCTTCCCGCGAACCAACCGCTCGACCTCGTCGTGCTGGCTGACGCCCGGGGCGGCATATACGCCACCTGCGGGATGCTCCCACGCAAGAACATCGTGATGCCCAAGGACTTCATCGAACCCGCCCTCGCCCGATTGCGGCCGACCTTCCGGGTGGGGCCGATCCTGGGGTTCGAGCGCGACGAGAAGATCGTGCCCGTGATGCCGGCACCGTTCATCGAGGGGCTGCGCGCGGCGTTCGTCCACGACGACGACGTGGAGTTCCCGGAGGTGCCGATTCCACCCGTGTTGGGGGTAGGGGAGTTGCCGCCCTCACGGGTGCGGCTCACCGAGGGGTGGGCACGCATGGTCCCGCAGGAACCCGGATGATCCGGACGTCACAGCGCGGCACGCACTGCCGCCGCTGCGCGTTCACCCGAGGCCACAGCGCCGTCCATGTAGCCCATTGACTCGATTGCCGTCTCCGCTCCGGCCCAGTGGATCGGCCCCACGGGCTCGCGCAGGGCGTGGCCGTGTGTCGTCCACGTGTTCGGCGGCATGAACGCGCCGTAGCAGCCGCGCGTCCATTCGTCTGCGGCCCAGATCTTTTCGACGTAGTCGAGAGGCTGCGCGGCCCGCGACCCGAACATCCGGGTGAAGCAGTCGACGACGGCGCCGCGGCGGGCCGCCGGATCGAGGCGCGCGTACGCGCGCGCCTGGTTGCCTTCGAGGAAGCCGAGCAGGACGCCGGGCGTGCCGGACGGTGGGGAGTTGTCGAAGAACACCTTCACCGGCCCGCTCAGCGACACCCCTTGACCGGACAACCCGTCGGCGCGCCAGAACGGTTCGTCGTAGACCGCCATGCATTTGATCACCGAACCGTTGGGCATGCGCTGGGTGAGCTGGTCGCGGTCGGCCGGCAGCGGCTCGTCGTACCTGAGCCGACCCGCCAGCGCGGGGCTCATGGCCACGATCGCCCGTCTGGCGCGCACCGTCGCAGTGTCAGCACGGATTTCGACGCCGTCGCGGCACCGTATCGAGCGCACCGCGACACCGAGGTGCACCGCATCGCCCAACTCGGCGGCCATCGCTGACGAGATTTGTTGCGCCCCGCCCACGATGCGGGTCTGCTGCGCGCCACCTCGCGTCGAAATCAACTGTGCCAGGCCATGGTTGGAGCTGGTGTAGGTCAGCAGATGCAGCAACGACAAGTCAGCGGCGTCGGCGGCCCACACGGCTTCACACGCCAGGCCGATGAACGAGCGGCCCAGCGAGGTCCGCACGTGACGTTGCACCCAGGACGCGACGGTCTGGCGGTCCCAGTCCAGTGCCCGTTTGGCCGACCACGGCGCCGCGGGATCGACCCGGCGTGCCATCCGCTCCAGCCGCGTCAACGCGATCTGCACGTCGGCCAGTCGCACCAGACCCGCCTTCGGAACCTCACCGCGATAACGGCGGACCCGGCCGTCGTGCTCCCACAGCTTCGCGCCGTCGTCGTAGGTGTCGAAGGTGGCGATGCCCAGCTGGTCGATCAGGGCGCGGATGCGCGTGTGGTTCGGTCCGATCCACTGCCCGCCGACCTCGACAACCGCATCGCCGAATCGGTCACCGAGACGGTGATTCAACGTGCGCCCGCCGACGCGGTCGCGGGCCTCCAATACGACGACGTCGACGCCGGCGCGGCGCAGTTCGCGTGCGGCCGTCAATCCGGCCAGTCCCGCGCCGATCACCGCGACGTCCGTGTCGATGTTCATCGTGCCTCCCGAGGGGCAATCTATCGAAGACGTCCGATGAGCTCGGGTCGGATGGAAGGTCATACGTGTGGACACCCACAAAGGAGAGAACCCGCACATGCGCAAACTGATCTACTCGATGACACTCTCGCTCGACGGTTACATCTCGGGGCCGCGCGGCGAGCACGACGACTGGGCGGTACCGGACGAACAGCTGCACCGCTTTCATAACGACCAGGTGGCGGCGCTCGGCGGGCATCTGCTCGGGCGTCGGCTCTATGAGGTGATGACCTACTGGGAGGGCTTCGAGGAACGCGAGCCTGACGCTCCGCGATATTCACTCGAGTTCGCGCGCATCTGGCAGAAGCTGCCCAAGATCGTGTATTCGACCACGCTGACGGAGGTCGAGGGCAACACGAGGCTCTCGACCGAGGATCCGGTGACGGAAGTCGCGAGGCTCAAACAGGAGCCGGGGGAGCCGCTGGCGGTCGGGGGAGCCGACCTGGCGGCGACGTTGATGCGGCACGACTTGATCGACGAGTACCGCATCTTCCTCGCCCCGGCCGTCCTCGGCGGCGGCACACCGTACTTCACCGCGCTGGAGCGACGAATCGAACTCGAGCTCCAAGAGACGCGCACCTTCGACACCGGCGTCGTCTACCTGCGCTACGCGCGTCGGTGAACGGGCGGCGCTAGAAGTAGATGACGCGCGGACCGCCCCCGCATTCGGGCGCACCGCCGTAGGGCCGACCGCCCTGGGGCTGCCCGTTGATCAACACGCTGCAGGACGCCATGCGGTTCCAGGAGCCCGGTCCGAAGGGGCCGCCCGTGCCCAAGCTCCACGTCTGCGAGTAGAACGAGCCATCGGGGAACGGCTCTCCGAGGCAATACCGTTGCCCGCCCTGTCCCGATTTCTGCCCGCCCGGACACCAATTGGCCTCCCCATTGGGGATCTTCGGATCGGTTTGCGCGGCAGCGGTCGGAACCGCGATGAAGGTCAGCGCAGCGGTGGCCGCGGCGACCGCGAAGAGCCTGATCATGTTTCCCCCAAGAGCCGATCGCGGTTCACCTGCCAGCTCACCGCGGTGTAGTCGATTGTCAGAGGTTAGCTGACACGGTCCGGCTAAGAACAGTTTTTGCGCATAACAGGGCTTGATAGGCTCAGCCGCTGAGGACGGTCGCATCCGTGCCATTAGCGGATGCCAGGGAACCCGGTGAGAATCCGGGACTGGCGCGCAGCGGTATGGGAGTTGGACTCGACACAGGTCACTGGAGGTCATGAAGGCTTCCGGGAAGGCGTCGAGTCCGGAACATCCCGAGTCCGAAGACCTGCCGTTCTCGTTGAGTCCACCGGTATCTCGCGTTCAGATACGAGCGCATCCGTGCTCAGCGCGCACGGGGTCGCGTGTCGGCGGGGGACCAGGACCATCGTGTCCGGTGTGGACGTGATGGTTCCCGCCGCGACCCGGCTGGCTGTGGTCGGCCCGAACGGCGCGGGCAAAACGACGCTGCTGCGGACGCTTTCGGGTCTCGATGCCCCGGCGGACGGGTCGGTACGGATCGACGGCGAGGATCTGCACCGGATACCGGCCCGGCGCAGGGCATGCACGATCGCCGTCGTCGGCCAGGAAGAGCGGCCATCTGGTGAGCTGACGGTTGCCGAGGCGGTCGGGCTGGGCCGGACGCCGTAGCTCCCACCTTCTGCTCACTCACGCGTACCCGGCGTTTCACCAACGATGAGGAAAATGACAGTGGCACGGAAATGCGCTACACCGGCGATCTTCGGCGTTGTGCTGGCCTTGGTCACCGGTTGCGGCTCGCAGGACGTAACCTCGGAGGCCACCGACACGGTGACGGTCACCAACTGCGGTGAGGAAGTCAGCTTCGAGCAACCGCTCGAGCGCCTGTTCGTCAACGACGGCGGGATGATCGCCATCGCGCTGGCCGCCGGGGCGCGCGAACAGATGGGCGTCGTCAGCTCCATGGCCCGCGACGTCGACGTGCTACGCCTCGAATTCGGTTCGCAGGTCGACGATCTCAACGAGGTGGCGCCTGCGCAGCCGTCACTGGAGAACATCGTCGGGGCTAGGCCGCAGGTGCTCTTCGCGGGCTACAACTACGGGATGGGGGAGGAACGAGGAATCACTCCGGAGATCCTCGCGGGGCACGGGATCGCGGTGTACCAGTTGTCCGAGGCGTGCCGGCAGGTGGAGGGGCAGTCGGTCCGCGGAACCATGGACCCGTGGGTCGCACTCGACACCGATCTGCGCAACATCGGCGCCATCACGGGGAACGCCGAACAGGGCGCGCGGGCCGCTGACGACATCGCCGCGAGGCTGGAAAGGTTGCGTGCCGCACCGCAACCCGAGGACACGCCGACGGTCTTCGTGTTCGACAGTGGGACCGACACCATCTTCTCGTCGGGCGCGTTCGGCGGGCCGCAGGGGATCATCGACGCGGCCGGGGCCCGCAACGCCACCGAGGACATTCACGACACCTGGACGACCGTGAGCTGGGAGCGGATCGCCACCGCCGACCCGGACCTCATCGTGTTCGTCGACTACCCGGGCCAGTCCGTCGAGGAGAAGATCGAGGTGCTGCGCAGCACCCTGGCCAGCAGGAACCTCAAGGCGGTCCGCGAGAGCCGGTTCGTCAACCTTCCTTATGCCATGTGGGTCTCCAGCCCGCTGAACATCGACGCCGCGGAAACCCTGCGTTCGGTGCTCGAAAAGCACGGCGTGGTACTGCAGTCCGATATCACGCCGAGTCTCGACGTGGCAGTGCTGAACCTCGCTGGCAACGACTGGCTGGCTATCTAGGTGCCGAGCGCTCATCCTTGTGGGTGCCGAGATCTACCCGGTAACAGTGCGCCAGGTCCCGTAGGGCGCGAGAACCGCCATTCTTTGACAGCTGTCAGAATTTTGGTAGCTTGTCGGTGACGCAGCTCATAGAACGGGTAGGGAACATGGCTTCATCACCCACGGTGGCGATCGTCGGGGCCGGCATCAGCGGCCTGACCACGGGCAAGAACCTCGCCGACGCCGGCATCGAGTACGACTGCTTCGAGTCGTCGGACCGGATCGGGGGCAACTGGGCCTTTCGGAATCCGAACGGTCACTCCAGCGCCTACCGGTCGCTGCACATCGACACCTCGCGCGATTGCCTGTCGTTTCGGGATTACCCGATGCGCGCCGACCTTCCCGACTACCCGCATCACTCCGAGATCAAGGAGTACCTCGACGATTACGCCGATGCCTTCGGACTTCTGAAGCGGATCCACTTCGAGAACGCCGTCAAGCACGCACGGCGTCTTCCGCACGGCGGCTGGGAACTCGACACGGCGGATGGGCTGACGCGACGCTACGACGCCCTGGTCGTCGCCAACGGGCATCACTGGGATCCGCGCCTGCCCGACTTTCCGGGTGAGTTCACCGGCGAGAGCATTCACGCCCACGCCTACATCGACCCCACCGAACCGCTGGACTTGCGCGGCAAACGCATCGTCGTCGTCGGCATCGGCAACTCGGCGGCCGATATCGTCTCCGAGCTCTCCCAGAAGTCCTGGCGCAACACCGTTTACCTGTCGACCCGGTCCGGTGCGTGGGTCGTACCGAAGTACATCTTCGGGGTGACGGCGGACAAGATCGCGCACTCGCTGCCCGTGATCCCGCTGTCGTGGCAGCGCCGGGCGATGCAGCCGTTCGCGCGCCTGATGTTCGGCGATCCGCAGAAGTACGGCCTGCCCAAGCCCAACCACCGGTTCCTCGAGGCGCACCCCACACAGTCGGCCGAGCTGCTCATGCGGCTGGGCTCGGGGGACGCGATCGCGAAGCCGAACATCGAACGGCTGGACGGCCGTTCGGTGCGGTTCGAAGACGGCTCGACCGTGGAAGCCGATGTCATCATCTACGCGACGGGCTACAACATCACGTTCCCGTTCTTCGACCGCAGCTTCCTCGAGGCGCCCGACAACCGGCTCCCGCTGTACAAGCGGATCTTCAAACCCGGCATCGACGATCTGCTCTTCATCGGATTCGCACAGGCGGTACCCACGTTGTTCCCGTTCGTCGAATGCCAGGCCCGGTTGGCCGCCGCGTATCTCGCAGGCACCTACCGGCCGCCGTCCGAGACCGAGATGTGGCGCGTCATCGCCGCCGACGAGCGCCGGTACGTCGGGCACTTCGTCGACAAGCCGCGCCACACCCAGCAGGTCGATTACTGGCACTACGAGCGCAACATGCGCACGCGGGAGCTGCCGGCCGGGCGGCGCCGGGTCGAGAAGTTCGGGCCGGTACAGCTGGCCGGCCGGGCGCGTGAGGCGGCCGGTGCCGCCTGAGCAGGCGGCCAGCTCACGGCGCAGCGCGCGCCGACCGCAACCGCGCGGCGACGAGCGGCGGCAGCGGCTTCTCGAGGCGTTCGAGGAACAGCTACAGACCCACTCGCTCGCCGATATCAGCGTCGCCGAGGTGGCTAAAGCGGCGGGCCTGAAACGGCCGGCGTTTTACTTCTACTTCGCCGGCAAGCACGAAATCGTCACCGAATTGCTCACCCGGATATTCCAGGACGACGTCTTCACCATCGGCGGTTTCCTGGCCGGCGGTGGCGATCCGCGTGCCTCGGTGACGGAGGCCATGACGCGGACGTTCGAGTCGTGGCACGCGCACCGCACCCTGTTCCGCGCGATGCTCGATGCCCGCGACTCCGACCCCGAGGCGCGGGCGATTTGGGAGCAGTGGCTGCAGCGCTACGAGGACTTCGTCTGCGATTTCATCGCGACTCAGCCCACGATCGACATTCCTGAGCCCAAAGCCATTGCCCACGCGCTGATCTCGATGAACGAGCGGGTGCTCGACCGGCACATCCGGTCTGATGACGGTCCGGAGGCCGCCGCCCCGCTTCTCGCGGCGATCGTCCATATCTGGCACACAACGCTGTTCGGAGGGGCTACGCAATGACATCCACGCGGATCCAGGTTCAAGTCGACGGCGACACCATCGTCGCGCGACGGTTCGGCGCGGTGTCGGATGCGCTGACCGGTCCGGCGGGCCGGCCGTGCGTCGTCATGGCGCATGGCTTCGGCGCCACCCAGGACAGCGGGCTGTTCGCTTTCGCCGAGGCGCTGGCCGGTGCGGGCGCTGAGGTCGTGACGTTCGACTACCGAAATTTCGGTGAGTCCTCCGGACAGCCAAGACAATTGGTTTCCCTGGGGGGCCAGGTCGCCGACTATCGCGCGGTGATCGACCATGCCCGTCGTCTCGACGGGGTGGACCCGGCCCGGATCGTCGCATGGGGCGTGTCGCTGGCCGGCGGGCACGTCATTCGGGTGGCCGCGGACGACCCGCAGTTGGCCGGGGTCATCTCGCTCACGCCCGCGGCCGACGGGCTGTCCGTGGTTTCCGAGATGCTGCGCACGTTCGGCCCGTGGCACATGCTGCGTGTGATGGCTTGGGGCATACGGGATGTCGCGGCGCAGCTGCGGCGCCGTCCGCCCGTGCTCATCCCGATCGTGGGTGCGCCCGGTGAAGTCGCCGGCTTGGGTGCGGAGGGAGCTGTCGACGAGATGCTGCGCATCGCCGGGCCCACCTGGCGCAACGAGTTTGCCGCGCGGATGGTGTTGGTGATGGGCAACCATCGGCCGATCGCGAGCGCCAAACGTGTCCGCTGTCCAGCGCTGGTACAGATCGCCGACCTGGACCGTACCGCGCCACCGGCCGCGGCCACCACGGCAGCGACGCGGATGCGAGCGACGGTCCATCACTATCCGTGTGACCACTTCGACGTGTATCCAGGGGCGGAGTGGCACGAGCGCGTCGTCGAGGATCAGGTCAGGTTCCTCGAGCGGATGCTGGTGCCAAGCGCGCCGCTTGATCGAGCAACGACATAGCTCGCTGCCGTTATGATGTTGCGGCGCTGCAATTGTCAGCGAGTATGCGCACGTTGTCCGTAGCTACCGTCCGAGGACATCCTCCAGCCAGTCCAGCGTCACGGCGTTGGACAAGACCAGGTTGCCGAGCTGGCAATGAGTGTCGGCGCCTTCGTCGGGGGTGAACACCCGCTGTGTCACAGGGCCGCCAGACCGCGCGGCGAACACCTCGTACTGGCGCATCGGCTCGCCGCCCTCGCCGGAACCGACCAGCGCGAGGGCAGGGCAGCGGATCGAAGCCGGGTCGAGGTTGAACTCCCGCAGATAGTGAAAAGCGTTGAGGAACATCGTTTGTCCGAACCGCCGGATCAACGATCGGGACATCTCTTTGACCGGAGGCGGCATATCCGCGTCCGAGATCTGATCGATGTCATCGATGCTGAAGTCCTGCTCGGGTGTCAGTACTTCCTCGGGGTCTCCGCCCATGCCCGCCACAAACGACACCAGATAGGCCCGCAGGTCGATGATGGGGGAGTTCGCCACCACAGCGCGAATGCGTGGCTCGTGGGCGGCGGCCCGCAGCACGAAGTATCCACCGAAACTGATGCCGAGTAATCCCAGCCGGTCGGGGTCCACGCCTGGTTGCTCCAGCGCGACGTCGATCCACGGCGACACCCAGCTTTCTGTATCCGGAACAAAGGATGTCGTCGGTTCGGTGCGGGCCGTATCCATCTGGCCCGGTCCGCAGATCTGCAGCACCCGAAAGCCACGCTCGAGTGCCGCCGCGCCGACCTGAAAGTATGTCTCCTCGAGTGTTCCGTCGAATCCGCTCGTGGCGATCAGCGTGGGCCCGCGTCCGGACGCGTTCTCGGGGGTGAAGCGGTAGCCGGGTAGCCGCTGCCCTCGCCACGGAAGCCACAACTCCTCGATGTCAGTGCGGTTTTCGGCCATGGCGGCGAGGAACGCGCGACGGCTGGCGAGGCCCAACTCGACGTGCCTGTCCGTTCCGAACGGCGAGAAGTACTCCGCTGCGCGGTAGCTGTTGGCCGCATGCAGATAGCGATCACGCGCACTGAAGCGGTGCCCGAGCCCGGCCAGTCGCTGGGCATCGCTGTGTTGTCGGTCGCCGAGTTCGGCGAAGACATCGGTCCAGCTGTGCGAGCCGGCCTTGCGGATCCGGGCAGCCGCAGCCAGGCACTCGCCGACGGACGCCCCACCGTAGGCGGCCGCCCCGAGTTGGCGGAGCAGCTGAAAATCCAGCTCGGGATCCTCGAACCCGGCGACGCGCGTTGTGCTGCGGAGAGTCGAATCTGCCACCGATGTGCTCCTTCGACTTGAGACACAGGTCGTGGTGTTGCCCACGCGGAGTCGCCTTATCGTAGCGACGCGACGTCGGATTTCGGCGGTGATCCCGCCCGACGAACACGCCGGCTTCTCGGCGGAGTTCGGCAGCCCGAAGGCCGGATTTCGTCACGTGATGAAATGAGCAGCCCCCGGGCTTGAAGCGGTCGGGTAGTGGCAGGCACTTCCACGCGCCAAAGACTCGCCCACGGTTCACCGAGACTGCTTCGCATGTTCAGCCAACCGAGCGCCGACCGTTGTAGCGGACTGGTGGCTGTCATTCGGCACTCAGGGTGCCGAGTGGTCCGCATGCGAGTAGCGCAGACCGCTCCCGCCGTGTAAGAGCCAATTCGTCACAGTGACGTAATGCCAAGGGGCGGTGGGGAATCGGTGGGGGTCAGTCGCGCTCGATAGTGCGACGTGAGTACCGTCGGCTGAAGCCGAGCCGGCGCTTGACCGCCACGGGATCCTTGGTTGAACGCCCGTGGCCGCGACGCTTGTGCGGCTTGCACAAGGCGCACCCGCGCCAGGAACGCGACGGATGATGGTTGGGCATGGAACCTTCTCCTGAGCGACTCCGCCCGCAAGCAAGCGAAGGTTAGAACGCTACACCAACCCGGCGACCTGGCGACCTCCAAATCATAAAATGCCGATAAGCGACATTATGTCAAGTCAACCACTGCATATTGCATCGGATGAATCAACTCCTCGCCTGCGCCGATGGGCGACGGCTACCGTTACCCTACGGTGTCGCCGACGTGGCGATCACCATCGCGACACTCGAATTCACCGATACACCAATGGTTCTCGCCAAAACTTGACCGCATCACCCGCCCCGGTGGACGAATCATCGCCCTCGCCCTTAATTCGGGTAGCCTGTCGGGGCTGCTCGACCAGCCCACCCGCCGCGCCCTGTTCTCGACGGCTGATTACCTCACCCGCGACGAGCTCAGGCGCCTCGGTAGCCGCCATGGCCGAGTACGAGTGAGTGGCCGGCTGTTTACCGCAGCCCCGTGGCTGGGCGCAATACAGGTCCTGGCCGTCGAGCGACCGGTGTGATGCTCGGTCCGAACGCCCGACGGGCACCGGGGCGTGCAGAGACCGCGAAGGGTGCGCCGATCCTGCCGCCCGCGACGGCGTGTTCATTCACATCAGCCACGGGCGGGAGGACCCGCATCGAGTGCTGATGGCGTTGAACATGGCGACGATGATGTCCGAGGACCGCGACGTGGCCGTCTACTTCGACATCGACGGCGTCAACGTCGTCCTTGCTGACGCCCCGGATCTCACGTACGCGCAGTTCCCGTCGTCCAAGACCCAGATCGCGACACTGCTCAGCAAGGGTGTCCCGTTGATGGCGTGCCCCGGATGCCTCACCGCAGCGGGAAAGAGTGCGGCCGACTTGGCTCCAGGAATCCAGCTAGCCGACAAGCAGAAGTTCTTCTCGTTCACAAACGGCAGAATCCTCACCTTGGACTATTGAGCAGGACCGGTCGATCACCTCGACGCAATCGCACCAATGCGATGTCGCGCAGCCGGTACCGCGCGTGACGGATAGCGTCGTCATGCGGGTCAATCTCTTGGCGCGCTTGAGGTGTTCGACAGCAAAGTGTGGACCACGTCGAACGGCGCGTGGTCCTCGCCTGCACCAACCGCAACGGCAGTCCCCGCAACTCGGCGTCGTGAGCCGCCCAGGCGACGGCCGCGCGGGACGATTCGGAGGCGTCGACGCCCACGATGATCGGCCCTGTTGCCGGTTCCTTGGTCGTCATGCCTTCCCTCCTGGTCGGCTGTCCGGGGTGAGTCTGGCGGCAACCGGCGACGCGATCCCGGTGTCTTTCGGCCAGTGGTACGAGAGCCTTTCGGCCTCATATACCCCCTAGCGTTATATACCCGTGGGGGTATATAGGTGGGGACCGGTTGGTTCGATACTGAGAGTTCAATAGAGAGGACCATCATGACCGTCGTCGATACGCCCACGCCCGCCTTCACGATGCCCCGGATCGGCGATCCGGCACCGTCGTTCACCGCGGCAACCACCCAGGGGGACATCAACTTCCCGTCCGACTACGCGGGCAAGTGGGTCATCCTGTTCTCCCATCCCGCCGACTTCACCCCGGTCTGCACCAGCGAGTTCATGACCTTCGCCTCGATGCAGGAAGAGTTTGCGGCCTACAACACCGAACTGGTCGGGCTGTCGGTCGACGGTCTCTACAGTCATATCGCTTGGCTGCGCACCATCAAGGACAAGATCGAGTTCAAAGGCATGCGTGACGTCGAGGTCACGTTCCCGCTCATCGAGGACATCTCGATGGAGGTCGCGCGGAAGTACGGCATGATCATGCCCGGCGAGGACTCCACGAAGGCCGTGCGCGCGGTGTTCGTGATCGACCCGAAGGCCGTCATCCGAACGATCATCTACTACCCGCAGAGCACCGGCCGTAACTTCGACGAACTCCTTCGCGTCGTCAAGGCTTTGCAGACCGCCGACCACTTCGATGTGGCCACCCCGGCCGACTGGCGTCCGGGTGACCGGGTGATCGTTCCGCCGGCGGGGTCCTGCGGTACCGCCAAGGACCGGATGGACGGCGAAGACGAGGGCCTCGAGTGTGCGGACTGGTTCTTCTGCACCAAGGACCTGCCCGAAGTTGAGGTGGAAGCGGCGATCAGGCATCGCTAGCCGGTGCGGCGGGTAGGCTGACGCCCGGTGCACGGCTACTGGCTCGATCTCGCGCTGGTGGCGTTTCTCGTCTTGGTCAACGGCCTGCTCGCCGGTAGCGAAGCCGCGTTCATCTCGTGACGCGAGGGGCAGATCCGGGAGCTGGAACGCCGCGGCGGGCGTCGCGATCTACTCGTCGCACGACTCGCGCGGGAACCCAACCGTTTCCTGGCCACAATCCAGCCCGGAATCACGCTCGCGGGTTTCCTCGCCTCGGCGACTGCCGCTGTCACCCTCGCCGAGCCGTTGACCGCCCGACTGGACTTCCTCGGGTCCGCCGCGCCGGTCGTCGGCATCGCCGTCGTGACGGTGATCGTCACGGCATCGACGCTGGCGGCAGGGAAGCTGGCGCCCAAACGGCTCGTGATGCAGCACGCGCGCCGGTGGGCGGTGATCGTCGCCTCGCCGCTCAACTCAATGTCGACCCTGGCCGCCCCGGTGGTGTGGTTGCTGGGCAAGGGCACCGATGTGGTGGTGCAGCTGCTGGGCGGCGATCCCCACGTGCGGCGCGAGGAACTGACCGTCCGGGCGGCCCAGCCGGTCGGACGTCGCGAATAACACCTAGGGGCGGGGCGGTTGCGCGGCGCACAGCTGCGTAGGGTCGGCTCGTGACCGACACAGCACTCACCAACCCCTTCGATCTGTCCGGCCACGTCGCGGTCGTCACCGGCGGTGGCTCCGGCATCGGCTTGGGGTTCGCCGACGGCCTGGCCCGCGCAGGGGCATCCGTAGCCATACTCGGCCGCTCCGCCCCCCGGCTGGACTCCGCCGCCGAACAACTCCGCCGCCACGGCCGACCTGTTCTGCCACTGGTCTGCGATGTCGCCGACGAGGACGCGATCACGGCAGCCATGGCCCGGATCCGCAGCGAATTCGGGTATCTCGACTCGTGTTTCGCCAACGCCGGGGTGCGCGGCGGCTTCACTCCCCTGCTGGAGACATCGCTAGAGGCATTCCGGGAAGTCACCCGAGTCGACCTCGACGGCGTATTCGTCACGCTGCGCGAAGCGGCCCGCCAGATGATCGAGGCCGACCGCGGCGGCAGCCTGGTGGCGGTGTCCAGCTTGGGGGCATTCCAGGGTATGCCGCGCCAACCGGCCTACGCGGCCTCCAAGGCCGGTGTCACGTCGCTGATCGACAGCATGGCAGTCGAGCTGGCCCGTTACGGAATCCGCGCAAACGCGGTGGCTCCCGGCTGGTTCGACACCGACATGACCTCGGCGGGCCTGGCCGACGAGCGGTTCCGCGAGCGGGTATTGCCACGGGTTCCATTGCGCCGCTGGGGCGCCCCCGACGACGTCGGCGGCGTGGCCGTGTACCTGGCCAGTGCAGCGAGCCGGTACCACACAGGCGACGTGCTGCGTATCGATGGCGGCTACCTCAAGTTCTAGGGCCGGGTCGAGCGACTGGGCCACCTGGCGGTGATCGACGACTCCCCGAGGTTCGACGTCGTCCGCTTATACCGGGCCGTCATCGCTCACACTAGGACACGCGACGCAAGGAGGAACGGTGCCGCAAATGAGCCCTGTGGCCGAATTCGACTACATCATCGTGGGGGCGGGTAGCGCGGGCTGCCTGCTCGCGAATCGGCTCAGCGCCAACCCGGATCACCGAGTCCTGTTGATCGAGGCCGGCGGCACAGACAACTGGTTCTGGATCAAGGTGCCGGTGGGTTACCTCTACACGATTGCCAACCCCCGCACCGACTGGTGCTTCAAAACCGAGCCCGATCCAGGTCTGGCGGGCCGCAGCATTCACTACGCGCGGGGCCGCGTGATCGGCGGCTGTTCGTCGATCAACGCGATGATCCACATGCGCGGACAGTCAAGCGATTACGAGCTCTGGGCGCAGGCCACCGGTGACGACCGGTGGCTGTGGGGCGGCCCGGACGGGCCCGGCGAGACACTGGCCATCTACAAAGACTTGGAGGACTACTTCGGCGGCGCCGACGAGTGGCACGGCGCTGGCGGTGAGATCCGTGTCGAACGGCCCCGGGTGCGCTGGAGGATCCTCGACGCCTGGCAGGCCGCCGCGGCTGAGCTGGGTATCGCCCCGATCGAGGAGTTCAACCGAGGCGACAACTCCGGCAGCGCATACTTTCACGTCAATCAACGGCGCGGGCGGCGCTGGTCGATGGCCGATGCGTTCCTGCATCCGATCTCCCACCGACCCAATCTCACGGTCTACACCCAGACCCAGGCATTGCGCCTGCTAATGGATGACCAGGTCTACGAGCATCAGCGACGTGGTGCCTGGACCACGGCTGCACACCGCGCCACCGGCGTGCAGCTGCTAAAAGACAACCGGATCGTCGACGTCCGTGCTCACCGCGAGGTGATCCTGAGCGCCGGGGCGATCGGCTCGCCGCATCTCATGCAGGTCTCGGGTCTGGGCCCGGCCGAGCTACTCTCCCAGCATCACGTGCCAGTGGCCGTCGACCTGCCAGGAGTGGGCGAAAACCTCCAGGACCACCTGCAGCTTCGAACCATCTACCGGGTGTGGGGCGCCCGGACGGTCAACAGCCTGTACCGCAACTGGATCACCCGTGGGGGCATGGGATTTCAGTACGCACTGCTGCGCTCAGGGCCCCTGACCATGCCGCCCTCCACGCTGGGCGCGTTCGCCAAGAGCGACCCCACGCTGGCCAGTCCCGATCTGGAGTGGCATGTGCAGCCCCTGTCGTTGGCCAAGTTTGGCGAACCTCTCCATCGTTTCGGAGCGATCACACCCTCGGTCTGCAACCTGCGCCCAACCTCACGCGGCCACGTGCGGATGGCCGCTGCAGATCCGCTGACCCACCCGAGAATCTCCTGTAATTACCTGTCCACTGACGTCGATCGCCAAATCGCGGTGCGCGGCCTGCGGATGACCCGCCAGATCATGGCCGCACCGGCCCTGGCCCGCTACCGCCCCGAAGAAATGCTTCCCGGCCCGCAACTGGTGAGCGACGAAGACCTGCAGCAGGCCGCCGGCGAACTCGGTACCACGATCTTCCATCCGGTTGGCACGTGTGCGATGGGAGCCTTTGATTCACAAGGTCTTCCACGATCCGCCGAGGCCGTGCTCGACACCGACTGCCGCGTCTACCGCGTCGCCGGCCTTCGAGTAGTCGACGCTTCGGCGATGCCCACCATCACGTCCGGCAACACCAACGCGCCAGTCATGCTCATCGCGGAGCGTGCTGCACGGGCGATCCTGGAATAAGTGTCACCGTTTCCCGCTGGGTGGTCCGACGGCAATGTGTGCACGCGACGATCTGATGAACTAGCCCGACGGCGACGCTGCTGGCCACAGTCCCGGAAAGGAACGAAAAGCTCGAATGCGCATCAGTATGGGACTTCCGACCCTCTTTCCGCACGGACGCGAGACCGAACTCGCGTGGTACCGCAAGATCGACGAAGGGCCGTGGGACGGGCTGGTCACCTACGAACGGCTGCTCTATCCGCACAGCTGGTCGGTCGTCCCGCAACTCGCCGCCGCGGCAGCGGTGACCGAGCGCGTGCGGCTCTGGACCGATGTCGTCACACTCCCGATGCGGAACCCGATCATGTTCGCGAAAGAGCTGGCGACCATAGACGTACTGTCCGGCGGGCGCCTGACGCTCGGGGTTGGCATCGGCGCATGGGATGAGGACTACATCGCCGTCGGCAGCCCGCTCGACCGCAAGCGCCAACGCATGGACGAAGCGGTAGCGTCGATGCGCCGGGTGTGGGCCCAGCAACCCCCCGTCGAGGGACACCATCCCGTAGGACCCGCGCCGAACCAGGCCGCGGGCATCCCCCTCGTCGCCGGTGTGGTCGGCCCGAAGGCGCTCGCCCGGGCCGCGCAATGGGCCGTCGGGGTGAGCGATCCGGCGAATTCACTTCACTTCGATGCCGAGGGATTGGCTGCGCAGCGTCAGCGCGTTATCGAGGCTTGGCAGGCGGCCGGCAGGACAGAAAAGCCGCACTTCTCCACGCCGATCTGGTTCGCGCTCGGTCCGGACCCAGAGAGCCAGCTCCGCGAGCATGTACGGGACTTCTGGGACCAAGAGGTCGTCGCCTCCGGTCCTGCCGGCTCCTACCTGACGGCTCCTACCGCAGGGACGCTCAACTGTGGGCCATCGGCGCTCATCGCCGCGGTGGAGGGCGCGCGCGAAGCGGGACTCGACGAGCTCCGGCTCATCCCGACAACCGCCGATCCAGACGAAATAGACCGCGCCCGTGAGGTCCTCGGCATCTGATCCGACCAGCCCACCGGGGGTGTAGTCAGGTCGCTATGGGACGCGCGGTGCTCGCATCCGGATCGGTTGGGAGAGTCGGTGATTTGCGCCATATGGCCGCCTGGCAGCACCCTGTGTTCGACGCCAGATCCCAGTGGGAGGTCATCTGCTGCGCCCGCGCGGTGCGGGCTGCTTCGACGACGGGAAGTCGCGCAGGTTGCCCGTCCCCGAGGGCTTGGCATCCCAATGCGCGAACGTCAGGGGTGTCTGCAGCCACGCCTGCAGCAAGCGGTACGTCGCCTCCATCGACTCGATGTGAGTCCTCTCCCAGCCGTGACTGCCGTCGACGCCCGGGCCGACCAGCGCTGCCCGGGTGCTGGCACCCGCCTCGATCGCCGCCGCCGCGTCCGAGCGGTAGAAACGGAACACGTCGCGCGCGAACGGAATTCCCCGCTCCTCGGCGAGCCGGCACAGGTTTCGGGTCAGGTGGTAGTCGTATGGGCCGTGCAGATCGGACATCGGGACCGTCACGCCGTCCTCGATGGAATATTGGCCCGGCGCGCACACCGCGTTGTCGATCGTAACCAGCTCGGCGATGTCGGCGGGCAGCCCCGTGCTTGCACCGTAGCCGACCTCCTCGGAGATGGTGATCATGATCGCGGTGCGGTGCGGCAACACCACGCCGTTTTCGACGATGTGTTTGGTCAGTGCGAGCGCGATCGCGACGCCCGCCTGGTCATCGAGATGGCGCGAGACGACGAAACCGTCGTCGGTGACTTCCGGACTGGCGATCAGCGCGACGTAATCACCGACCTTGATGCCGAGGCGCTCCAGGTCGTCTTGCATATACACCTTGCGGTCCACGCGGACCTCGACATGCTGCCAGTCCGTCGGTTGGGTGTCGACCTCGTCGCCGAACGCGTGCCCGCTGGCCTTGAGCGGCAGGATCGTGCCGGTGATCACCTGCCCCACGTCGTCGCAGAAAATCTGCACGCGCGCGCCCGCGGCGAACCGTGCCGAAAAGGAGCCGACCGGAATAACCTCCAGCCTGCCGTTGTCCTTCAGCACGCGCACCATGCAGCCGATGGTGTCGGCGTGAACCACCAGCGCCCGGTGGGGAGTCGATGACTCCCCCTCGAGTTCGGCGATCAGCGCCCCGCGCCGAGTCAGCGTGAACGGCAAGCCGAAGTCATCGAAAATTTCGCCGATCAACTGCATCACCGCGTCGGTACGACCCGTCGGGCTTGGCGTCTCCAGCAGCGCGACCAGCGTGTCGACCATCCATGCGCGGTCGGCCTCCGACATGGCCGCGGATTGATGCATGGGCACCCCTTCGGGCTCGTCAGAAGCTCGCGTTTGATCGTCCAAGCAGTCAGCCTGGCGTAAAGGCCCGCGCCGCCAGCCTAGTGGCGTCCGTGTCTGTGCACAGCGATTCTGGGATACGCATACGTTACAGCCGTCAGCCGCGACCCCGGTCCCTAGTCAGCGGATCACGCCGGCAGCGCCGAATTCCCTTGCGGATCATGCGAGGTCATCGATCGGTGTCTTTGTCGTCGTCGCGGTGCGCAGCTTCGATCACCTCAGGAGGCACCGGCTTCTGCAACCACGCCCGCAGCCGCAGCAGCCCACCGGCCACCGTCCCCACTGCGAACACAGCCACGATGATCCAGAGCGCGGTCGACATACAGCGATTTTCCCTCGTCTTCGGTCGCCATGAAGCAGTATTTCCCAGCTGATCACCCTCGCGGCGCCCACGGGTTCTGGCTGCTAGAAACATCGTGGGACGTTCGTTAGCAATTCGTATGACCTGTGTAGGGGCAGGAACAGATTATCGTGAGATTCTCTGCGAATTCGTTGACGCGCATCGTTCATGGTCATACGCTTTAGACAAAGATGTCCGGTACCCGCGGAAGGCGAGCCACTATGACCGTGACCAGCACTGCTCCCAGCGTCTTCGACGCCGACCTCCCGAGCTTCAGCTACACCCTCGCCGCCTCGCCACACGACATTCTCGACGACGTCCGAGCCGCGCAAGCACGTGCACCCATCGCCATCGGTCCCTTCGGTCCCGAGGTCCTGTCGTATGAGTTCGCCAGGGATATGCTGCGCGACAACCGGTTCCGCCTACCCCCCGGCATCACTCTGGCCGCACAGGGAATCACATCGGGTCCACTGTTCGACAAGATGGCGAACAGTCTGCTGGGTCTCGATGGCGAAGCACATGTCCGGCTACGCAAACTGGTGTCCAAGGCGTTCACCCCCCGCGCGACATCGCGTCTTCAAGACACGATCCAAGAAGTGGTTAACGAACTGGTCGATCGGGTGGTGGACGCCGGACGCTGCGACGTCGTGACCGACATCGCACGGCCCTACCCCACCCCGATCATGTGCGCGCTCATCGGTGCGCCCAAGAAGGATTGGCACCTTTTCGTTGATTGGACCGAAAAAGTGTTCAAGGCGCTCCACTTCCAGCCCGACGTCAACTTCGACGAGGCCGAGATCATGCGTGCCTGGGGCGAACTCGACGCCTACGTCGACGGCATGGTCGCCAGCCGCCGAAACAGCCTGACCGATGATCTTCTCTCCGAACTGATTCGCGCTGAAAGCGACGGCGACCGACTGAATCTCGACGAACTGCGCATGCTGGTGGCCGGCTTCCTGATGGCGGGAACAGATACCACGCGAAACCAACTTGCCGCCTCAGTGCAGGTGCTTTGCGAGCACCCCGACCAATGGGCGAAGCTGCGCGACCATCCCGAGCTGGCGATGCAGGCCGTCGAGGAAAGCATGCGCCATTCTCCGGCCGCAAGTATCGCGCCGCGTGCAGCCATCGAGGACGTCGAATTCGGCGGCTACCTGTTCCCGGCAGGAACGTTCATACTCGTGAACACCTTTGCGGCCAATCGCGACCCGGCAATCTATCAAGATGCTGACCGCTTCGACATCACGCGCAAGGACCTTCCCCCGATCCTGACCTTCGGCGGTGGTGCGCACTACTGCCTGGGGGCCAACCTTGCCCGCCGCGAGCTGGCGGAAGCCCTCGTCGTCCTGACCCGCCGTCTCGTTGCGCCGCGTCGCGTCGGACCCGCACCGTGGAAATCGCTGTTGGGAATCACCGGTCCGACAACGCTTCCGATCCAATTCGACGGAGAAAGACATGTGACCGCGCATGCGTAGCCGCGGCTGGTCAGGTGTGACACCTGCCTCGGATGAGGAGGCCATTGCCCGGATTCTGGATGCGGTCGACGAGGTGGTCGCCGAACACGGATCAGCGATACGCCTCGCCGACGTCGCACGCAAGCTCGGGGTCACCCGCCAGACGGTGTACCGCTACTTCCCCAATGCCGACGCGCTGCTCATCGCCAGCGCAATGCGCGCGGTCGACGGATTCATCGACCAGATCGTGGAGCACGTCCGCGGCGTCAACGACCCGGTGTCCGCGCTGGTTGAATGCGTTTCGTTCGCGGTCGAGACCCTCACCGGAGACCCTCAGCTAGAAAGTCTTTTGACCCGGCAACAGGAGGGCGAACCCGTCACCTCGTTGACCTCCGATACCGCGAGAACATTCTGCCTGTCGTTCCTCCACCGACTCGATGTCGATTGGCGGCTTCACGGTTTCGACAGCGCCGCGCTTGACGAGCTCGCCGAAATGACCCTGCGCACCGTGCAGTCGATGCTGATCGACCCCGGAGAACCGCCGCGGAGCGAACGCGCCTTGCGCAGCTTCGTTGCGCGGTGGCTGGGCCCGGCGATTCTGTACCCACGAATGGCGTCGCTGTCGATCCATGAAACGTCGACAACGAACTGACCGATCGGGCTGAATCAGTCGATCCCCAGCGCTGCAGCCAGGTTCGGCGGGATCTTCGGAGTTTCGAAGTCGGGGTACCAGTGGGTGACGATGTCGCGCAAGGCCACCTCGGCCTCAAGCTGGCAGGCGACCGCCACGATGCCGGCGAGGGCGCGGAACATCAGCGCGTGCTCTGGTGGAATGCTCAGGACTGCGCCGTCGAGAAAGTCTTGGCCGCGTGCCAATCCCGGGACGCGAGGCCCCAGCTGCTGCAGCCAATCTCGGCTGAACTGAAACCGCTGCGCCAAAAGCGGTTCAGTGAACGGGCCGAAATAGGACAGCACATCCTCGGGGTGGATCTGGGTGTTCGAACCGCTGAACCCGAGCGCACTCAGCTCGTTGTTGAGTTCGGACAACACCAACGCCTGCATCTGCGGATCAGGTATGTCGACCAGTTGCACGGAATCGGCGATCTCGGTCAGCCGGATGCTGTCCAAGAACACCAGCGCCGAACGATCGGCGGTGGCCACCGCGCCGAAGTCGATCACGACCAGCCGGCCGTCTGCGTCGAGTTGGTAATTGCCAGGATGCGGGTCAGCGTGGAGCGCGCCGAGCAGCGCCATCGAAGCGGCGCTGAACTCGAAGAGCAGCCTGGCTGCGTCGTTCTTGGTGTCTTGATCACCGGTTCTCATCAATTCCGAAATCGGTTGTCCGCTCACCCATTCAGTTACCAAGACCTTGGGTGACGATGCGACCACGTTGGGTACCAGGAACTGCGGGTCATTGGCGAAGGCCGCGGCGAACGCGCGCTGAGTGTCTGCCTCATGGCGATAGTCGAGTTCCTCGGCCATCCGAGCCGACAGCTCATCGATCATCGGGCGTACCGCCAGCCCGGGAAACAACGGGGCTATCAGTCGGCTGAATCGTCCGAGTTGACGTAAGTCTGCCATCAACGCGACGTCGGCACCCGGATACTGCACCTTGACCGCCACCGGTCGACCGTCGTGCCAAACCGCCCGGTGCACCTGCCCGATGCTGGCCGCGGCGACCGGCTCGTCATCGAACTCGGCGAACCGCTGCGACCATCGCGTCCCCAGCTGCTCTGCCAGCACTCGGTGGATCCGGGCTGCCGAGATCGGTGGCGCGGCCGCCTGCAGTCTGGTCAACGCGTCTCGGTACGGGGCCGCGTATTGATCCGGGATGGCCGCCTCATAGACGCTCATGGCCTGGCCGAACTTCATCGCGCCACCCTTGAGTTCGCCCAGCACCGCGAACACCTGCTCGGCACTGCGCGCCGACCACTGTTCAGCGATCAGGTCCGCATCGCCGCCGGCCAGTCGTTGACCCCATCCCAGCACTGCTCGCCCGGCCGCCCGCACCGGCAGTCCCGCCAACTTCGCGCCACGACGCACCGTCCTGCGCGGAACCTCCACCACAGGCCAAGAGTCTCACAACAAACGCCTCCGGTTCGTCGGATATCGGCAAACGCGTCGGATCGGTCAACGCCTTCAGCGGCTGGCGGCCAGCACCGCTGCGAACCCCTGTTGCAGATCCTTGACGAAGTACTCGGGTACCTCCAGCGACGGGAAATGCCCGCCGGCTTGGGGCGAATTCCACCGCACCATGTTGCGGTACCGCTGCTGCGCCCAGGGCCGCGGCGTCTTCTCGATGTCGCGGGGGTACATCGTGATTGCCGACGGGACATCGACGCGAAGGTCGGGGTCGAGCGAGTTGTGGCTCTCGTAGTAGATGCGTGCCGCCGATGCGCCGGTCCGCGTCAGCCAGTACAGCGTGACGTCGTCGAGAACTCTGTCGATGGAGATCGACTCGAACGGGCTGTCTTCGGTATCCGACCACTCCGCGAACTTGTCGAGGATCCACGCGAGAAGCCCCACCGGTGAATCGACGAGCGAGTAACCGATGGTCTGCGGTCGGGTCGCCTGCTGCTTCGCGTACGCCGCGCGGTATTGCCAGAAATGCTGCGTATCCTCGGCCCACTTGCGCTCGGTTGCCGTCAGTTCATCCATCGACAAGCCGGGCGGCGCTTCGGCGAACGTCGAGTGGACGCCGAGAACACGCTCCGGATACCTGCCGGCGAGAACTGTGGTGATATTGCCTCCCCAGTCGCCGCCCTGGGCGAGGAACTTCTCATAGCCGAGCCGTCCCATCAGTTCCACCCATGCGGCCGCGATCTTCCCGGTCCCCCACCCCGTGGTGGCCGGCTTGTCGCTGTAGCCGAAGCCGGGTAGCGACGGCGCCACGACGTGGAACGCCGGCGCGGATGCGTCCGTCGGATCCGCCAGATCGTCGATCACGTGGACGAACTCGGCGATGCTGCCCGGCCAGCCGTGGGTCATGACCAACGGGACAGCATCGGACCGCGCGGATCGACGGTGCAGAAAATGGATTCCCAGGCCGTCGATTGCCGTGCGGTACTGGCCAATTCGGTTGAGCCGTTCCTCGAATGCCCTCCAGTTGTACTCGGTGCGCCAGTAGTGCACGACATCGATGAGGTCGGCGAGGGGAACACCCTGGTCCCATCGGCGTGGATCAGGTGGGGCGCGATAGACGGTCTCGGCTTCCGGCAGCCTCGCGGCGGCCAACCGCGCCCGCAGGTCTTCGAGGTCAGCGTCAGCCGCGTGGACCTCGACTTGCTGCACGTCACTGGCCAGGTGATTCGTGGACATGGCCCTCCTCCCTGGTTTGCCTGCTCGAACACATTGGAAACAAAGGAAAAACTGCACTTTCTTTCGACAGTAACCGCCTTGCACGCGAGCACCAACGTTGCCGATACTCGGACGCTATGGCTACCGAACTGACCGCACCGGACGGAACACGGCTCGTCGTGGAGGTGACGGGCGCCGGCCCGCTGGTGCTGTTCGTGCACGGGACCGGTGGCAGCTTGGACACCTGGGCCGATGTGGGTTCGCGGCTCACAGGCCATCAGCTCGCGTACTACGCTCGGCGCAATCACGCACCCAGCGGCACCGGGCCCTCGCCGAACAGCTTCGCCACGGAGGCCGCCGATCTCCAAGCAGTGCTTGGCCTTTTGGCCGAACGCAACGGGCAACGTGTGCATGTCGTCGGCGGTTCCTACGGTGCCACCGTGGCGCTTCACACCGCGGCTGACAGTTCGGAGCGTATCGCGTCGCTGGCGCTGTTCGAGCCACCGCTGCTCCAGACAGGTAAGCATCTGATCCCTGTGCTCGAAGAGTTCCGCCAGCTCTGCGCTGCCGAACAGTTCGACAGCGCGCTCGAGCTTTTCGCGCGCGAGGCCGCACGTATTCCTCCGGCGGTGTTGGCGGAAGCTCAGCAGCCTGCAGAAGATCCGGGAGCAAACCGTGCTGCGACTGTCGCCGTCCGAGCCGACCTGGAGAGCATGGCCACCGACACCGATCACACCCTGCGATGGGCGTCGATCGACGTGCCCGTGCTGCTGATGCAGGGCGGTCTGAGCTGGCCTCCCCTCCCCGACGCGATGGACCGCTTGGCCGCCGCCCTGCCCCATGCGCAGCGTGTCTCCTGGCCGGACCAATCGCACTTCGCGATCGCCGCAGCACCGGCACGTGTCGCTGAGGCGATTCAGAACTTCATCACCGCTGTCACGCCGTAGCAGCAACGATATGAGTTGGATTCGCCACTAGGGCCGCCGATATGGCGGATGCCGGCCCCAGCCGGACAACCTGGCCACCCACTTCTGTGCGGCCGGATAATTCCCGGCGCCGCAGGGCGTTCTACGAGACGACAGGTCAATCCGTCTCAGGACGCTCAGGAGGAGAACCATGAGCTTGGACAATATTTCCCTCGGTACTCGGGGGCTCGACGAGCTGGTTCCGTCGCGCTACGCGGTGCGGGTCGGCGATATCGACGTGCTGGTGATCAGCGACGGTGTCCTCCCCATCACTAGCAAGACGATGGCCACCAACGCCGATGCGGCTGCGTTCGGCCATTGGCTCGACGAGCGGTTCCTGCCTGCCGACGTGCTCGACTGGCCGCTGAACGTGATCGTGGTGCGCAGCGCCGACCGCACCATCCTTGTCGACGCCGGGCTGGGCCTGGAGTTCCCCGACTTCCCGCGGGCCGGGCGGTTGGCGCGCCGGATGGAGGCCGCCGGCATCGATCCCGCGGCGGTGACCGACGTGGTGATCACCCACTTGCATATGGACCACGTGGGCGGCCTGCTCACCGAGGGGCTCAAAGAACGGTTTCGACCGGATCTGCAGATCCACGTGGCGAGCCGCGAGGCCGAGTTCTGGGAGTCGCCAGATTTCTCCCACACCGAGATGCCGGCGCCGGTGCCGGAGGTGCTGCGCAGGGTTGCCGCGCAATTTCTCGACGAATACCGCGGCCAGATGCGGACGTTCGAGACGGAGTACGAAGTGGCACCCGGTGTCCTCGTCGCCCGGACCGGCGGCCACACCCTTGGGCACAGCATTGTGCGGCTCGCCTCCGGTGGCGACCGGCTGACGTTCGCCGGTGACGCGGTGTTCGCGCCAGGGTTCGACAACCCCGAATGGCACAACGGCTTTGAACACGATCCCGAGGAGTCGGTGCGCGTCCGCATCGGTCTGCTGCGCGAGCTTGCGGCGACCGGCGAGTCGATGGTGGCCACCCACCTGCCGTTCCCGTCCGTCTGCCGCGTAGCAGCTGCCGGTGACGTCTTTCGATGCGTGCCCGCCGTCTGGGATTATTGATCGCCACGCACTTCGAGAGTGTTCAGCGCATCGTGGGCTGACACCAGCGTCGGGTGGTGGCAGACACGATTCCCGCCCGCGCGCTTGGCCTCGTACATCGCCGTGTCCGAGGTGCGAATCAGGTCGTCGATGAGTTTGAGATTGCTTCTGGCCGAGGAGCTTCCGAGCGGTGCGCCCGCGGTGCCGATACTGGCCGTCACCGGAGAGGGAACGTCGGCGATCGCCTGACGGAGCCGTTCGGCCAGCTTGGCCGGGTTCGGGCCGGTATCGATGTCGGCAACCAGGAACTCTTCTCCCCCCACCCTGCCGATCACGGCCGCCGAGCGGCAGTTCTCCTCAAGCGCTGCGCTGACGTCCACCAAGGCTTGATCTCCCGCGGCGTGGCCCCGGGTGTCGTTGAGTTGCTTGAAATTGTCGAGGTCGATCATCAGCATCACCAGATACAGGCCCCGGTCACGGTCGAGCATCATCCGTTCATAGACCGTGTTGTGAAAGGAGCGCCGATTGTGCAACCCGGTCAGCGAATCCCGGTTAGAGCCTCGCAAGTCGGTTCGCAACGTGTGCATCAACGACTGGATGCCGAACGGGATGCCGACGTTGAGCGCGGCCACCGTGATCAACGACCCGATTGTCAGCGCGACGTCGCCGGTGGCGGCGATGAGCCGGTACGCGAGGATCACCGAACACACTGTGGCCAGGCCGAGATTGGCGAGCATCAGTCCAACGGTGTGAAAGTACGCGACGACGCCACCGAGGATGGTGAAGATGGTGCAGCCCATCAATCCCGTGTACGGGTTGGACATCGCCAAACACATCGCGCCAACCGCCAAGGCGCCCACCAACGAATACACCACCGATTGCCGCCGAGTGGGCCACCGCACCAACCACAGCAGCGCACCGCCGACTCCGACTGCCGCGGCGCCGATCGCAACGATGACGGTCGCGGTGTGGTTCGGCCCAGCCGGGCTCCACAGCAGCATGATCGGTAACGCCGTTATGGCGAGGGTGAAGCCGAACGTCGCGTATCGCCAGGCATTCTGAATTCCACGCTCGTCCAGATAAGCGCTGATCCAGTCATATTGGTCCGGTTGCTTCCACCACCGTCCGCCCCATCGGACCATCGCACCCTACCCTTGCGTTCCTTATGGCCAAGACGTTGCATTTTCAAAGAGAACGGTACTCAACTTGTTTCAAATAGGTGACGCGTTGGTAAGTCGGAATCGGTCCAGGTGTTCTTGGCGGCTGATGTAGCGTGGCGCAGCGTGAACTTCTCTCGTATGTCTTCGTCCGCCGTCCTCACGGCTTCTGTCGCGGCGCTTGCCGTCACGCTGGCCGCATGTGGCTCCGACACCGAAACCACCGCGACAACCACCAGCGCGCCCTCGGTCGACGAACTGGTCGCTCCGTCCCCCACCGAAACGGCCCCGCCCGAGCCGGCCGTCGCATGCCCGACCGCGGCACCGGACGCTGCTGCCCCGGCCGAATGGAACCTCGCCGGCGACACCGGCAACGTCGCGGTCACGGGATCAACCGAGACGACGGCGCCGAACATCGTCGTGGACGCGCCGTTCAGCGTCTCCGAGACGCAGGTGCAGACCTTGCAGGCCGGTGACGGACCGGTCGTCGCGGATACGGCCACGGTGCTGGTCTGCTACATGGGCGTCAACGGACGCGACAAGACCGTGTTCGACAACAGCTACGAGCGGGGCGCCCCGGTCGATTTTCCGCTCACCGGGGTCGTACCGGGCTTCCAGAAGGCCATCGCCGGGCAGACCGTCGGATCCACCGTCGGCGTGGCGATGACCCCTGAGGACGGCTACCCCGAGGGCCAACCGGCCGCGGGTATCCAGCCCGGCGACTCGCTGATCTTCGCGATCAAGATCATCGACGCCGCGAACTGACGCGACTATCCCAACTCCACCAACGACCGGGCGGCGGCGACGTCATACTCGGCGACCGACGCCGAAACCATCGCGGCGCCTTGGTCATCCGACGGTCCGCCGCCACGGAAGCGCTCGACCGCCGACTGTGACTCCCAGCGTTCGAAGACGTTGACGCGACCGGGATCAAGCAGGTCGGCGGCGATCGTGAAGTCCAGACAGCCGGGTGCGCGGCGGGCCTGTTCGACGACGCTCACACACCCCGCGAGATAGGCCTCACGCTGCGTGGGCGCCACCGTGATGTGTCCGGCGACAATGACCATGACTATCCAGACCCCGCGTGGGCCCAGAACTCATCGCACCGGTTACGGCGTCGGCGGCAGCTGCTCGACCGGCGGCGCCGGCACCGCTTCGGGCGCGGCGCCCGGCGGTGAGGCGGGCGGGGTGGACGACTCCGGAGCCGTCAGCGAGATGTGCCCGGGCCGGCCGCCACCGGCGGCGGTGCGGTCAGCTCGGCCAGCGGATTGCCGCTGTGGAACATGTGCCACATATCCCTCAGGAAACCGAATTGACCTTCCGACTGCCCCTGGCCGTACACCGGAGCGATCTCCGGTACCGGCGGCGGGCCCACGGGCGGTGGCGGCTGCGGACCCATCGGCTCGTTCGAGGTGTCCACCACGGGTTGCCCCGAGGGCGTGGGTGCACCCGGCTCGGGCAGTACGGGATCGGCGCCTGCCTGACCGGTCGCGCCCAGCGTGCCGCCCACGATCAGCACGCTGGCGGCCGCGAGCCTCACGGCGGTGGGCATCGCGCGTCGTCGTCGAGTCATGAGATTCCGGTTGTCCTCTCCATGGGTCCGGCCCGATCTGAGCAAGGCTAACGGTTCGGGCGCGCGCCGTCTTGTCGGTTGCCGCTACTGCTCGTCGCGCTGACCATCGCGTCGGTCGACTTGGCCCTCTGGAGATTCGGATTCATCGCCGCCGTCGGCGCGCGACTCCTGGTCGGCGGGGGTCGGCTCCAGCGCGACGCTTCGCGACTGCGGATGGTGGGTGCTCGTCGTGTGGGCGGCTTCGGTCGGTCGCAGGTGCACGACCGGCCCGATGGCACGACGCAGGCCGGGCAGTCCCTCCTTACGGAGAAGGTCGCCGATGCGGCCGGCGCGGTAGCGCAGCGGAGAACCGAGGAACTCCCCCAGCACCACGCCGCTGCCCAGGGCGAGCGCGGTGGCGATCGCGGCCATCATCTGGCGCAGACCGTTGTCGAAATTGCCGTCGACGGCGAAGGAGAACACCGCCCGGAATACGGCGAGGCCCGGCAGCATCGGCATGATGCCGGCGGTCGCGGTGACCAGGGCCGGCGCCTGTCGCCGAATCGAGATCAGCGTCGCGATGACACCGACGCCGACGGCCGCGACACCGCTGGCGAACACCTGGCCGGCGCCCGCGGTTCCGAGGCTGATCAACACCACTTCTGCAGCGGCCGCCGCAAGCCCCGCGGTCGCGATCGCCCGCAGCGGTGCGTAGCTCGTCACGGTCAGAGAAGCGCCCGCCAGCCCGGCTCCCCCCACCGCGAGCGCGATCGCCAACGCCCCGTGGGGCGGTACGAACGACTCGGTCGCGTCGACGTGCAGTTCGATGACGACGCCCGCCATCGTGGCGATCTGCAGCCCCGCGAGGATGCCGACCACGATCCCGGCGGTGAGCAGCACCGCTTCCCCGAGCCGGGCGATGGCGGTGAGCATGTACCCGGTTACCGCGTCCTGCATCGCGCCGACGAACGTCAGGCCGGACAGCAGCATCACGATTCCCGTTGCGACCAGGGCGGTCGGTCCCTGGCCGCCGAAGTAGTACGCCGCGACGGCCACCAGGGTCGCGATCGCCGCGCCGATCGCGTGCTGGAAGAAGAACGGGGTTCCGATGCGGTTCAGCCGCCTGCCGACCTGGTCGATGACCGCCGAGGTGGTGGCCGCCAGGATGCAGGTCACCCAGGTGCCGCCGAGCAGCATGGCGATGCCGAGGGCGAACCCCGCCCAGCCCACGGTCGCCAGCCACCGTGGATACGGGTGCGGACGCTCGGTCAGCTCGTCCATGGCCTCGTGAGCCTGTTCGACGGAGACGCCGCCGGAGGTGATGCGCAGCACGAGCCGGTCGAGTTCGCCCAACCGGGTGTAGTCGGTGGACCTGGTGTGCACGCTGCGCACGATGGTGACCGGCGGGCTGTCCGCGGTCGGCAGGGCCGACACGATCACGGTGGTGACGAAGATGTCGACGACGCAATCGGTGAGCCGATACGCCTGGGCGACGTCCTGCGCGGTCGCGACGACGTCCGCGGTGCCCGACCCGGACGACAACATCACCTCGGCGAGGCGGATCGTCAGGTCGAGAACCTTGCGGGCGTGAATCTCGTCGACGCCGCTGGCGGCGCGGCGGCGCTGACCGGCGACGGGTGCCGGGTCACGCCGCCCGCGAAGCGCAATCTGCACTCCACGGCGGAGGCGGGCCGAGCCGCCGATTCGATCATGCGCCATTCATCAGGAGGATACTGACGCCTCATCCCGAACGCAGTTTCGGCTTCGCGGGTGACGGATGCGTCGATTGCAAAATCCGGATTTGAACGGATATCGTTAGCGCTACGAAACAGTCCGTTTTTTTTCGGGGCTGTGAGATGTATGACTCGCTCACGTCGTTCGACATCTGACGTTCGGGAAGCATTCCTCGGAGGTGATTGTGTGGCGCATTTAGTGCGCGCGCTGACCGTGTTGTTTGCCGCTTCGGTGATTTTCGCGCCCCAGGCCGCGGCGGATCAAAACGAATACCTGCGCAAACTGCAAGACCGGTTGCCATTTCTGAGCTCCGAGCAATTGCTTGCCGAAGGCAACCGGATCTGCAATGCCACCCGTCAGGGCACCCCCGCATCGGATGTCGTCGTCATGGTCCGCGACAACCTCGGTCTGTCAATTTCCGCCGCCGGCAATGTGGTCAGCACCGCGGTCGTCGAACTCGGCTGCTGAACTCGAGAACGCGCCGTAACGCGGTGACGGCGATCGCCGACTAACGGTGTGCAGCAGTCCGCTGAGGGCTGCGACAAAATTTCGCGGCAGGCGTCAAGCAACGGCCCTGATCCGGCACCGCCAGGTTCGCCGGTCCGCGTTTCACACGCACACCGCCGCCCTCGTGCGGCATTTCTCGAGGTTCACAGATATGACGTTCTTATCCAGTTTTGTGCCCGGCGTTGTTCGAAGGCTGCTCGTCGGGGCGGTCGTCGCGTTGGTGCTGCCCGGCCTCGCGGCGGTCGCGGGTTCGACCGCGACCGCGTCGGCTTACTCCCGTCCGGGGCTTCCCGTCGAGACGCTGATGGTGCCGTCCGCGGCGATGGGCCGCGACATCCCGGTGAAGTTCCAGGGCGGCGGACCGCACGCGGTGTATCTGCTCGACGGCCTGCGCGCCCGTGACGACAACAGTGGCTGGGACATCGAGACGGCCGCGTTCGAGAACTACTACGAATCGGGTCTGTCCGTCGTCATGCCCGTCGGCGGCATGTCCAGCTTCTACACCAACTGGCAACAGCCGGCCGTCGGCAACGGCACCACCTACAACTACCAGTGGGAAACGTTCCTGACCTCGGAGCTGCCCGCGTACCTGTCGGCGAACGAGGGCGTCTCCCCGACCGGCAACGCCGTGGTGGGTCTGTCGATGTCGGGTAGCTCGGCGCTGATCCTGGCGGCGTACCATCCCGGCCAGTTCCGCTACGCCGCCTCGCTGTCGGGCTTCCTCAACCTCTCCGAGGGGCTCTGGCCGACCCTGGTCGGTTTCGCGATGCGCGACGCGGGCGGGTTCGACGCCACCGCGATGTGGGGACCCGGCGGGTCATCGGCGTGGCAGCGCAACGACCCCACCGCCACCGTCGGACGGCTGGTCAGCAATGGCACGCGGATCTGGGTGTACTGCGGCAGCGGCAGGCCCGGCGACCTGGGCGGCGGTGGCGACATCCCGGCCCAGGTGCTCGAAAGCATCACCCTGGACAGCAACAAGAACTTCCAGCGGCAGTACCAGGCCGCGGGCGGTTCCAACGGCACGTTCAACTTCCCCGCCAACGGCACCCACGGGTGGGGGTACTGGGGTTCGCAGCTGACCGCGATGAAGGGCGACATCCAGCGCACGTTGGGCGCCTGAGCCGTCGAGAGATGGTCGGGGTGACAATCGGTAGGTGACGCTTCCCCGACCGACCGTTCCGGCGCTACTGCAGCGCGGTGCGCATGAGTTCGGCCAACACACCTATCTGGTCACCCCGACCGAACGGCTCACCTACGCTCAGGCCGAGCAGCGTTCGGCGCAGATTGCCCGGTGGCTGCTCGGCCAGGGTGTCGGCAAGGGCACCCGCGTGGGGCTGTTCTTCCCCAACGGTGTCGAGTGGGTCACCTGGTGGCTTGCGCTGTCGCGCATCGGCGCGCTGGTGGTGCCGTTGAGCACCCTCTACACCCCGGCCGAGATCGCCAAAGTCGCCAGGCTCGCCGACATCGCGCTGCTGGTGGCACCCGCCGAGGTGCTGAGCATCGACGTCGCCGAGCGTTTCGAAACGGCGTGGCCGTCCTTGTCGGGCCAGTCCGGCGGACGGCTGGCGCTGGCCGCCGCCCCGTATCTGCGTCGCATCGTGTTCACCACCGATACCGGGCGGGTGTGGGCGACGGGGTACGACGACGGCGCCACAGGCGTGTCACCTGAGGTGCTGGCCGCGGCCGAGGCCGAGGTCTCCCCCGCCGACCTCGCCGTCATGGTGCAGACCTCCGGCTCGACCGCCGACCCCAAAGGCGTGCTGCACACGCACGGCACCCTGGTCCGCCAGACGTCGACCTGGCCCAGCGCGGTACGGCTGGTCACCAAATCCGAAGGGCCGCCGCGGATTCTGTCGGCGATGCCGTTCTTCTGGATCGGCGGGCTGCTCGCGGTCACCGGGGCGCTGCACGAACCCGTCACGGTGATCGCCATGCCGCGGCTGGACGCCGGTACCGCGCTGGACCTCGTCGAGCGCGAACGGGCCACTGGCGTGATCGGGTGGCCGGCGTTCACCCAGAAGCTGCGTGACCACCCGACCTTCGCCGACCGCGACCTGTCCAGCGCACCGCTGCTGCGAGACGGGCCGCTGGACGTCGCGATGGTCGACGTGCCCGACGGATATCCCGTGCACCGCACAATGTCTGAAACCGCGGGCGGATTCGTGTTCACCGACATGCGCATCGTCGACGACGCCGGCGAACCGGTACCCGACGGCACCGTCGGCGAATTACTGGTCCGCGGAATCGGTGTCATGGCGGGCTACAACAAACGCGAGCGATGGGAGACCTTCGACGACGACGGCTGGTACCACACCGGCGACCGCGTCTACCGCCGAACCGGCGATCCGCGCCTGTTCTACGTCGGACGCAGCACCGAACTCATCAAGGCCGCGGGCGCCAACGTCTCGCCGCTCGAAGTCGAGGCGGTCATCGAGGAGTTCGATGACGTCGCCCAGTGCCTGGTGGTCGGAGTCGACGACGCGGTGCGCGGCGAGCAGGTGTGCGCCGTCGTGGTGCCCGCCGACACCGCCGTCAACGTGGGCTCGTTGGCCGAACGCGTCCGCGCGCAACTGTCGGCCTACAAGGTGCCCACCCGCTGGGCCGTGGTCACCAGCGACCAGATCCCCACCCTGGCGAGCGGCAAATTCGACCGAAAGGCCTTGCGCAACATGGTCGCCGACGGCGTCTTCGAGTCGGTCGCCGGCTGAGCACATGGCTGTGCTGAGAACACCTGACGAGCGCTTCGCCGGGCTGCCCGATTACCCGTTCGTCCCTAGCTATGTCGACGTGGAGACACGCGGAATCGCGCCCCTGCGAATGCATTACGTCGACGCCGGACCGGTTGATGCGCCCGTCGTCGTGCTGCTACACGGTCAACCAACGTGGTCGTACCTGTATCGGCACGTGATCCGCGTACTGCTCGACGCGGGCCTGCGCGTGATCGCGCCCGACAACATCGGCTACGGCCGGTCGGACAAGCCCGCCGACCCGACCGACTACACCTTCAAACGCCACGTCGACTGGATGCACAGCGCGCTCGTCCGGCTGAACGTGACCGATATGACGCTGGTCGTGCAGGACTGGGGCGGACCCATCGGGCTCAGCGTGCTCGCGCGCGAGCCCGACCGGTTCGCCCGCGTCGTCGCGACCAACACGATCCTGCACACCTGCGACCCCGGACTCGCGGGCCGGCTCGAATGGCCGCACCACGCCGTCGGCGACGGTCAGGTCATCCACCAGGAGACCCTCCTCGATTACGTGGCGTTCTATCAACGCTCACCGGAACTCGTTCCGAGTTTCTTCCTCGACGCGGTGGCAGGCCCGCTTTGCCCCGACGTCCTCGCCGCTTACGACGCACCGTTCCCGGACCGCACGTTCACCGCCGGCCTGCGGCAGATGACGGCGTTGATTCCGTTGACGCGCAACGACCCCGGCGCCGCGATCGGGCGCGCGACGATGGCCGCGCTCGGTGACTGGCGGCGGCCGTTTCTCACGGCGTACTCCGACGGTGATCCGGCGACACGCGGATGGGACAAGGTCTTCGCCGACCACGTTCCTGGTGCGAAGGGCCAACCCCACACGACGATCGAGGGTGCTGGCCACTTCGTTCAGGAGCAGCGCGGCGCCGAACTCGGCCGCGTCGTCGCCGAATTCGTCGCGCGCACCGGCTGATCAGAGCCCGAACTGGTCCTCGACGATGCCCAGCCACACCTGCGCCGCGTCGATGGCGACCTTCTCGCTGATGAAGGCGTGCTGGGTGCCGGTGTACATGTCGCGGAACGCCCGCTCCAGGCGCGTGCCCTCGCGGATCGCGCTGGTGCCCGCGACCAGATGCGCCCATTCGGCGCACTGGCGGGCCACGTCGGTGGCGTAGACGGCGGCCACCCGCATGTCCGCACGCAGGGTCGGCGTCAGCTCCTCACCGGAGGCGACGGCGGTTTCGGCCGTACCGAACGCCTGCAGCACCAGCAGCCGCGCGGCGCGCCACGCCGCCACATGGTGCGCGAGGCCCTTCTGGAAGGTGGGCCTACTGGCCAGCGACGCCATGTCGCTCATCCGGAACTTGGTGGCCGCGAGCTCTTCGACGTCGTCGAGCATGCTCTTGGCGACCCCGAGCGCCCACGACGCGTGCCCGGCCGCAATCATTCCCATCAGTCCCATCCGGGTGGCCGGCGACGAACCCCGGCGCGGCTCGCGGGTGAACAGCGGGAAAGTCCGGTAGGCCGGAACGAACACGTCCTCGGCGCTGTAGTCGTAGCTGCCGGTGCCCTTCAGTCCCTGGACATGCCAGCCGTCGTTGAAGCTGATCTGGTCGCGGGGCACCACGGCGACCTGCATGTCGGGCACCCCCTCGCTGACCCAGCGCACCTCCCCCTCGTCCATCGGCAGAAAGCCCGCGGCGACGTACTGGGAATGACCCGTTCCCGAGCCGAAACTCCACGACCCGGTCAGCCGGTAGCCGCCGTCGACGGCCTGGCCCTGCCCGTTGGGGAAGAACTGCCCGCCCAAAGTGACCCGGTTGTCGTGGGCCGTGAACACCTCCGCGAATCCCTCGTCGGGCAGGTACGTGGCGGCGGCGAACGATGACGGCAGGTTGGCGATGCCGATCCAACCGAAAGACCCGTCCTGCCAAGCCATTTCGATCCACGTCTCGATCATTTCGGGGAAGGACGGTTCGACTCCTCCCGCGGCGATCGGATTGAACGCCGACATCAGCCCGGTGTCCCACATGGCGTCGACGATCGGCGGCGTGAGGGTGCGCATGCGCTCGGATTCGGCCGCCTCGGCCGCGACCAGCTCGCGCATGCCGCGGGCCAGCCCGGACACCCGATCGGTCGCGTCCACAGTTGATGTCATCGCGTACTCCCATCACGGCAGGCAAAGGTCCCATGAGATTAAGGTGCAGCCATGAGCCTCGTCACGTTTGAGTGCAAAGACCACATCGCCACCATCACCCTGAACCGTCCCGAGGCCCGCAACGCGATCAACGGCGCGCTGCGCAACGACCTGAACGCGGCATGGAACCGGTTCCGCGACGACGAGGACGCCTGGGTGGGGATCCTGACCGCAAACGGCGACGTGTTCTGCGCGGGCGGGGACCTCAAGGACGGCGAGGGCTCGGTGGGCACTTTCGCGGGCACGTTCTGGGAGAAACCGACGATCAACTCCTTCGAAAGCGGCATGGAGCTGTTCAAGCCGACCATCGCCGCCGTGCACGGCCCCTGTATCGGCTACGGGCTGACCGGGGTGCTGTTCTGCGACTTCGTGATCGCCAGCACCGAGGCCACGTTCTCCTTCCCCGAGGTGTCGATCGGCGTGCCCACCATCGTCGGCGCGATCCGGCTCCCTCAACGGGTGCGTTGGGCCGACGCGATGGAACTGCTGCTGACCGGTAAGCCGATCAGCGCCGAGCGGGCCAAGGAGATGGGGCTGGTCTGGAAGCTGGTCGAACCCGACGACCTGCAGGCCGAGGCGCTGGCGTGGGCGCAGACCCTCACCGAGGCCGCGCCGCTGGCGCAACGGGCCACCAAGGAGGTGGCCTGGCGGACCCAGAACATGGGATGGATCGAGTCGGTGCGCTTCGGCGAGACCATGCGCAAGGTGGCCGGGGCCACCGAGGACGTCGCCGAGGGCCTCACGGCGTGGCGCGAGCGGCGCAAACCCAACTGGCGGGGCCGCTGATCCCGCCGGGTTCGACGGTGCTGTTGTTCGTCGCAACCGGCGTGCTGCTCGTGTTGGACATGTTCAACTAGAACCTGTGCGCATCGAGATCGTGGTGTTCGACGGGTTCGATCCCCTCGACGTGATCGCGCCGTGGGAGGTGTTCGTGCGGGCCGCCGCGCTCGACGCCGGCCTCGAGGTGGCCCTGGTGCGCGCCGACGGTACCGGCCCGGTGACCACGGCGTACGGGTTGCGGATGCAGATCGACGAGACGCTGGGCACCCCGGATGCCGTCTTGGTGCCCGGGGGCGGCTGGGTGGACGCGACGGATACCGGTGTGCGACAGGAGATTCGGCGCGGTGCGCTGCCTGGCGTCATCGCCGAGTTGGCACCGTCGGTGCGCTGGGTGGCGTCCGTCTGCACCGGCGCGCTGATCCTCGGGGCGGCCGGCCTCCTGCACGGTCGCAATGCGACGACCAACGACGCTGCGCTGGAGGAGCTTTCGCGCTACGGTGCAACCGTCAGGCGGCACCGTGTCGTCGACGACGGCACCGTGGTGACCGCGGGCGGGGTGACCTCGGGCATCGATTTGGCGCTGTGGCTGGTGCACCGCGAACGGGGCGCCGACATCGCCGGCTCGGTACGCGCGGCGATCGCCTATCCCGTGCAGCCTGACGTATGGCGCACGCCGGAGGTCCTCACGCGATGATGCGGACCAAATACGGCGCCATGTTGTTGGTGCGGACCGGCGAGACGGTGACCGCCGGTTCGGTCGCCTCCAGCATCTGCCCGTTGCCGAGGAACATCGCCACGCTCTGGGTTCCCTCGGGACCGTAGAAGATCAGATCGCCGGGAAGAGCCTGTGACGGCGCGACTTTCTGGCCGACCTTGTACTGCGCGCCTGATGACCGCGGCAGCTTGACCCCGGCGCCGGCGTACGCATAGACCATCAGACCGGAGGCGTCGAAACCGACGGTGCTCACCGCGGGGTCCAGCCCGACGATGCGGCCATCGGGGTCCAGTCCGGCGACGTTCTCGGCGGTTCCGCTGCCCCGCGTCGGACCGGTCGCATCGCCGCCACCGTAAGAGAACGGCACGCCGCGCTGCGAGAGTCCGCGCGCGATCACCAAATCGATCGCCTTCTGGTTGACGGCGGACCGCGTCGCCGGCTGAGCAGCCGCGACACCCGGCACTGTCCCCAGCATGGCCAGACCCAGCATCAAGGCCAGTATGCGTCTCATCGGAATTCAACTTTCTCGAACATCGGCGCGAGCAGCCCGTGCCCGCCGTTGGGCACAGCAGTCGTAAGTCCACTTGTACTGCCAGAAGTGTCAATTAGTCCAATTGCGGTATGGCACAACACCAATGAGATACCAGACCGTGACCGAACGGTGACCCTGGCCGGCGTTGAACGCGGCGGGAAGCAGCGGATGAGGCAAGATTGTGATCGTGGTGACAGGTTCGCGGATCGCCGTCGTCGGTGGCGGCATCGTCGGCGTCGCCGTCGCACGCGAAATCCTGCGCCGGCAGCCGGACTCGGCCGTGACGCTGTTCGAAAAAGAGGACCGGCTGGCCGCACACCAGACGGGACGCAACTCCGGCGTCGTGCACGCCGGTCTGTACTACCAACCCGGCTCCCAGAAGGCGCTGCTGTGCCGCCGCGGCGTCGGCCTGCTCGAGGAGTTCTGCGCCGAGCACGACATCCGCCGGATCGGTTGCGGCAAGGTGCTCGTCGCGCTCGACGACGCCGAACGCGCCAGGCTGGACGACATCGCGGACCGGGCCCGCGCCAACGGGGTTCCGGGCGTGCGGATCATCGGCCCCCGAGAATTGCGCGAACTCGAACCCCACGTCAGCGGGGTGGCGGCGCTGCACTCGCCGTCGACATCGATCGTCGACTTCGCGGAGGTGACCGAGGCGCTGGCCGCCGATGCGGTCGTCGACGGAGCGACGATCCTGCTCGGCCACCAGGTCGTCGGGATGCGGACCGTGCGCGACGAGGTGATCGTCACCGCACGGTGCGGACAAACCGCTCGTGATGACGCGTTCGACCGTGTCGTGGTGTGCGGCGGACTGCAGAGCGATCGGCTGGCGGCGCTGGTGGGTGACGGCGCCGACCCGGTGATCGTGCCGTTCCGCGGCGAGTACTACGCGTTGAAGCCGCAGCGGCGCCATTTGGTGAACGGGCTGGTATACCCGGTGCCCGATCCACGCTATCCGTTTCTCGGCGTGCACCTGACCCCGCGCGTCGACGGCGAGGTGCTGATCGGACCGAATGCCGTGCTCGCCCTTGCCCGCGAGGGCTACACCTGGACGACGGTCTCGGTGCGCGATCTCGTCGAGATCGCCGCCACGGGCGCCTTCTGGCGGTTCGCCCGGCAGCACTGGCGCACCGGGGTCCGCGAGTTGTACGGATCGGTCAGCCGACGCAGATTCCTCGCCGCCGCCCGCGCCTACGTACCCGAACTCACCGACGACGACGTCGTCGCGGGCAAAGCCGGCGTGCGGGCGCAGGCGCTCGACAGCGACGGCAGCCTGGTCGACGACTTCCGGCTCAGCTTCCGTGACCGTGTCGTCGTCGTCCGCAACGCGCCCTCACCGGCGGCGACGTCCTCGCTCGCGATCGCCGAGCACATCGTCACGACGATCGCACAGCCCGGTAGTAGGTGAGCCTGCCGACCAGGCGCTGCTGGTGCGTGTCGATCTGGGTGCAGTCGAAGCCGACACTGCGCATGAGCCGCGGGATCGCGTCGCCGAGGTTGCCGGCGAGGTGCGCTCCGCGCAGCATCCGGGGCGCCGCACGCCCGTCATCGACGCTCATCGGGCCGCCGACGTCGAGCAGGTACAGTCGGCCACCGGGCCGCAGCACCCGGAAAACCTCCGCTGCCGCTTGGGGTTTCACGTCGTCGTCGAGGTGGTGCCACATCATCGACAACAGCACGCGGTCGAACTCGCCATCGGCATACGGAAGCTCTTGGGCGTAGCCGCGGTCGAACCGAATCCCGGCCAGTCCGCGGGCTTTGCGTCGCGCCCGGGCCATGGTTGCACAATCCAGGCTGCTGCGGCACCGCGGCGGCGTGCCGATGTACGCGTATCCGAAGGGGCCGGATGCGCCGCCGGTGTCGGTGGTGTTCGCAGAAACCGGAGACGTGCTGGAGCGCGGTCTGCATATTCACGACTTCCCCGCCCTGTGGTACGCGTCGTCGGCCGGCCTGGTCTATGTGGCGGCGCCCGGTGAGGTGGTGGACCCGACCCGGGTCGAGCGCTCGAGTGAAGGCGTCGGGGTGTTCTTCGACCCGACCGCTCTGGGGGTGGACGTGAAGGCGTCATGGCCGGCGTGGCGTGGGCACCCGCTGCTGTATCCGTTTCTGCATGCCGAGGCCGGCGGCATGCTCGAACTGCGGCTCCCCCGCGACCGTCGACCGGTATGGGACGCCGCGGTCAGCGCGATCCAGACCGAGTTGGCAGCGCGTCGGGACGGGTACCGGCAGGCCGCGGTCGCTCACCTGACGTTGCTGCTGATCGACCTGGCCCGCGTCGCGGGTGACGTGGTGGGCCATCTCCGATACCGCGGCGAGACGGTGCTGGCGGAGGTGTTGGCGGTGATCGAGCGACGGTATTGCGAGCCGTTGTCGCTGCGAGACGTGGCGCGCGAGGTCGGCATGACGCCGGGCCATCTCACGACGATCGTGCGCCGCCGCACCGGGCGCACCGTCCGGGAGTGGATCACCGAGCGCCGGATGGCTGAGAGCCGCCGGCTGCTGGCCGACACCGACCTGCCCCTCCAGGAGGTGGCCCGCCGCGTCGGGATCGCCGACCCCGGATATTTCGCCAGGGTGTTCCGCCGGGCACACGGCACCTCGCCACGTTGGTGGCGGGGCCCGTCGGCGTGATTACGCAGTGAATACGCACCGCCGTCGAAGCACGCGCCGTACGCTGAATTCATGGCCATCATGGAAGCGGATGCAGCGCCTCAGACACCGTTCGAGCGCGACGTTGCCGCCACTCAGAAGTACTTCGACAGCCCACGATTCGACGGGATAATCCGGCTCTACACGGCCCGACAGGTCGTCGAGCAGCGTGGCACGATCCCGTTCGACTACATCACCGCGCGGGAGGCGGCGACCGCGTTCTACGCCCGGCTGCGCGAACTGTTCGCCCAGAAGAAGAGCATCACCACCTTCGGTCCGTATTCGCCGGGTCAGGCGGTGGCGATGAAGCGCACCGGCATCGAGGGGATCTATCTCGGCGGGTGGGCGACGTCGGCGAAGGGGTCCACCACCGAGGACCCGGGTCCCGACCTGGCCAGCTACCCGTTGAGCCAGGTGCCCGAGGAGGCCGCGGGGCTGGTGCGGGCCCTGCTGACCGCCGACCGCAACCAGCGGTACATGCGGCTGCAGATGACCGAAGAGCAGCGCGCCGCGACCCCCGCGACGGACTTCCGCCCGTTCATCATCGCCGACGCCGACACCGGCCACGGTGGAGATCCGCACGTACGCAACCTGATCCGCCGGTTCGTCGAGGCCGGTGTGCCCGGATACCACATCGAAGACCAGCGCCCGGGCACCAAGAAGTGCGGTCACCAGGGTGGCAAGGTGCTGGTGCCATCGGACGAACAGATCAAGCGGCTCAACACCGCCCGGTTCCAGCTCGACGTGATGGGCGTGCCGGGCATCATCGTGGCCCGCACGGACGCCGAGGCGGCGAACCTGATCGACAGCCGCGCCGACGAGCGGGACCAGCCGTTCCTGCTGGGCGTTACCAACCTGAGGATTCCGTCCTACAAGTCGTGCTACCTGGCGATGATGCGGCGCTTCTACGAGTTGGGCGTCACCGAACTCAACGGCCACCTGCTCTACGCGCTGCCCGAAGGCGAATATGAGGCCGCGAACGGCTGGTTGGCGCACCACGGCATCGCCGACGCGGTCGCCGAGGCGTGCGCGACCTACCAGAGCGACGCGCAGCAGTCCATCGACGCCGTGTTCGACCAGGTCGAGTCGCAGTTCGTCGATGCCTGGCAGCTGGACGCCGGGCTGATGACGTACGGCGAGGCGGTGGCCGAGCTACTCGAATTCCGGCAGAGCGAAGGCGAACCGCTCGACGTCAGCGTCGACGAGTGGCGCGAGTTCGCGACACGCGCTCCGCTGTACACCGCGCGCGAGAAGGCACGCGAGATCGGCGCGGCCGTCGGATGGGACTGCGAGCTGGCGAAGACGCCGGAGGGCTACTACCAGGTCCGTGGCGGCATCCCGTATGCGATCGCCAAGTCGCTGGCCGCGGCGCCGTTCGCCGACATCCTCTGGATGGAGACTAAGACGGCCGATCTGACCGACGCGCGGGAGTTCGCCGAGGCGATCCACGCGGAGTTTCCCGACAAGATGCTGGCCTACAACCTGTCCCCCTCGTTCAACTGGGACACCACGGGGATGAGTGACGACGAAATGCGGGCCTTCCCTGAGGAACTGGCCAAGATGGGGTTCGTCTTCAACTTCATCACCTACGGCGGGCACCAGGTCGACGGGGTGGCAGCCGAGGAGTTCGCGACCGCGCTCAAACAGGACGGCATGTTGGCGCTGGCGCGGCTGCAGCGGAAGATGCGGTTGGTCGAATCGCCTTACCGCACACCGCAAACACTGGTCGGCGGGCCGCGTAGCGATGCCGCGCTGGCCGCGTCGTCGGGCCGTACGGCGACCACGAAGGCCATGGGCAAGGGCTCCACACAGCATCAGCACCTCGTGCAGACCGAGGTGCCCAAGAAGCTGCTCGAGGAGTGGCTGGCGCTGTGGGGCAAGCACTATCAGCTCGAGGAGACGCTGCGTGTTCAGCTGCGTCCCACCCGTCCGGGCTCCGACGTGCTGGAACTAGGAATCTACGGCGAACGGGAGGACGGCAGAAGCGAGAAGGTGGCCAACGCGATCGTCGATCCGATCAAGGATCGGCACGGGCGCAGCATCCTGACGGTGCGCGACCAGAACACCTTCGCCGAGAAGCTGCGGCAGAAGCGACTGATGGACATCCTCCATCTGTGGCTGATCCACCGCTTCAAGGCGGAGGTGGTCTACTACGTCACGCCCACCGAGGACAACATCTACCAAACCGAGAAGATGAAGTCGCACGGCATCTTCAGCGATGTGCACCAGGAGGTCGGTGAGATCATCGTCGCCGAGGTGAACAAGCCGCGCATCGACGAGCTGCTGGCACCCGACCGCGAAGCTCTGCAACGGCTCATCCGCAAGGAGGATCAGCCCCGGAGCTGACGTCGCTACGTCGCCCCGCCGGAGCCCGACCCGTCAGAGGAGCCCGACCCGTCGGAACCTGAGCCGTCGGACGCGGAGTTGTCCGAGGTCGTGCTGTCCGAGCCGGTGCCGTCAGTGGACGTGGTGTCGGTGGTATCCGAGGTCGAATCCGTTGTCGTGGTGGAGTCTTCGGCGGTGGTGGTGTCGGTGGTGGGTTCGCTCGGAAGCGAATCCTCGGTCGGTGTCGGATCGTTCGTCGCTGTCGGGCTGGAAGCCGTTTCCTCGGCGGTACTTTCGGCAGACTCCGTGGGGTCCGCGGAAGGTGTCGGTTCCGGGGTGGTGCTGCTGGGCAGCGGACTGGTCAGCGATGGCGTGGGCTGTTCAACGGAGACCGGTGTCGGGCTGGGTGGGGCGGTCGTCGGCGTGAGCGACGGGAAGGTTCCCGGTTGGTCCCTCTCGACGATCCACATGATCTCGGTGGTGTATTCGTCGAGCTGCGCGTCGATTTCGTTCAACGGCACCTTCCCGGCCGCGATGTCATCGCCGTATTGGTCGATCTCCTCCCACAGCGCCTCGAGCTCGGCCTTCGCCTCCGGTGAGAGGTCCTCGTCGAGCGTGACGAACAGCTGTCGAGCCATCGAGACCGTCATGCAGTTGACGCACTTGTAGTTCAGCGCGCCGGACAGGTTCTGCGGCGCCGCCACGTTGTCGTTCGTCTCGTCCTGGTCGATGACGAAGACCACCTGGTAGGAGACGGCCACCGCGGCGCACGTATTGCAGGACGCGTACGCGTGCGCCTCGTTGATGTTCATCGCGTACTCCTCGTCGGTGGCCCAGACGAGGGCGAACGCCGTGTCGTAGACGATGGTGCCGTCGGTGGTGTTCACCGCGAGCGCCTGGTTGTTGCCGTCGCCGGGTTCCGGGGCGATCGGCTTGTCGAACGGGAAGACCCAGCCGACGTCGTCTTGGGCAGCCGGTGCCGCCGCGGCCGGCGGGCCGTACCCACCGCCGTTGGCGGCGGTCGTGACCTTGCGCGGAACGACGATGACGGCGAGCTGTGGCGAGTTGAACGTCGGCGGCGGTGTGCGGGTGTCCCAGAGCGCCTGCATGACACCGCGCTGACCCGCGGCCAGCGACCGGGTGGCAGCGACCGGACGCGACACGTCGTCGACCGCGCGCTGCGGCCGCTCCCCCATTTTCTCGACCCGCAGCGCGTAGACGATGTCGCTGAGCGTGCCGCGGTCCGACGCCTGAATCGGTCGATAGTTCTGCTCGTCCGGGAACCACGCGTAGGCGATACCGGCCAGCGCGGCGGCGCCGAGCACGCCGACCAGAACACGCTTCACCGGCTTGCCCGCGGTGCCTTGCCACGCGGTGGTGACGATGCGGTGCCCGACCCGCCACAGCAGGTAGATGATCGCGGCCATCGGGATCACGATCGCGATCATCGCCAGCACCCGGGCGATGACCTGCACCAGGTCGCCGTCCGCCCACGCGCCGCTCAGGACGTCGTGCTGCCTGTTCAGGCTCGCCCAGGCCGAGCCCAGCAGGCGTGGCAGGCCGATGACGGCCAGCACCAGCATGCCGATCAGCAACGGCACCACGATGATCACCCAGGCCGTCACCACCAGCCGGGCCCACCATTTGAGCTGGCTGGCCTGCGGTTCGCCCCACCGCCACGGCAGCATGCCCAGCAGCGTCGGCTTGATGCGCCCGTACAGGTCGGGCACGCCGGTGAGGTCGGCCAGCACGTGGTAGCCGTCGAACCTGACCAGCGGGGTGAGCTGACGAATCATCTGGATGATCTGGGTGGCGACGACGAGCAGCAGCGCGTCGTAGCGAAGCACCAGCCACAGTGCCGTGATCGCGACCGCGACGACGGCGTTGAAGTACAACCCGCCCAGATCGGTGCGCAACCGTCCCCTGCGGCTGAGCCGGTACGAGTCCGTGACGTCGGTGTAGAACGCCGGCCACACCAGGTACAGGGCGAAGCCGATGACACCGGGGGTCGCGCCGCCGTATCTGGCGGCGGCGGCGTGACCGAACTCGTGGAAGCCGGCCGAGAGCACGGTCACGACGAACACCAGGATCAGCAGTCCCGGGCGTTCGAACGCGTCGTACGCCGCCCCCGCCAGGCCCTTGTGGAAGCACACCCACCAGCACACGACCGCGAACGCCGCCAGTACGGCGACGACCATCCACGGCCGGAACAGGAACCGGAACGGGTCGGTGAGACGCCGGGTGGCCGCCGGGTCGGTGATGGTGCGCCGTAGCTTCAAGCCCAGCAACGGATCTCGCTTTTTCACCTCGGGTTGGCTGCCGTCGGGACGGGCAGTCAGACCCAGGGGCGCCAGGCGTTGCTCGACGAGCTGACAGACGTTGTCCGCGTTGACGGTTCGGCCCGTCGACGCCGATACCGCATCGGCCACGTCGGCGGGCGTCCGCTCGCCGTCGAGCTCGCGAAGCATCGCGTACAACAACGGCGTCAGTGCAACCGTCTGGCCGTCGGCGCGACGAACGAGGGCGGGGGCGACTCGGTGACCGGAACCCGCGAGTTCTCCGATCAACTCGACACCGTCCGCACGGCGCGGTGCGATTTGAGTCGCCCCCATACCCTCGGTCGTCACAGTCACGTCAGTACTCCCCACGTTCAGCGGGTTTCATCACACGTGGGGCGGATCAGCCGGTCGAACCGCCGCCGTCGCCGCCGGAACCGCCGGACCCGGCGCTGTCGCCACCGGACCCGCCGCCGTCGCCGTCGGACCCGCCGTCAGCGCCACCAGTGGCGGCGGATTCACCACTGGCCGTGCCGGTTACGGTGTCGGTGTCGGTGTCAGGCTGCGCGGTGCCTTGGGCAACGTCGGACACCTGGATCGCCTCGGCGCTGGTCGTACCGCGCAACTCCTGGTTGATGACGGCGTCCTGGTAGGCGATCGCGTCCGCATCGGAATCGATCGTCAACACATTGGCGGCCACCGCGGCGCTGATGGGCGCGGCCACGTTGGCGTTGGCGGCCACGGCACCGGCGATCGGGGCCGTCAGATCGGTGTCGACATCGACGTTGACGTTCACGTCGAGCAACGGGCCCTGCAAGGTGCTCAGGTTGCCGACCTGCACGTCGCCGTCGTCGTCATCATCCGGCTCCGTGGGATCACCGTCGGCGACGTCGCTCTGGTCGATCGAGCTGTCCTGATCGGCGACAGCGAACGCGTCGGCCTCGATGATCTGGTCGACTTGTGCCGTCTGGTCGACCATGGCGCCCGCGGTCGAGTTGAACGCCAGCACGTTCGCGCCGGCCGCGGCGTCGATCGGCGCGGCGACGTTGAGCTGGGCGGCCACCGCGAGGTCGATCGGCGACGCGACATCGAGAAAGACGTCGACGTCGACGTCGAGATCGAGGATGGATACCACCTCTTTGTCCGGAAGCGCGACGGCCATCTCCGCCGCCAATTCCTCTGGGGTCAAACCTTGGTTCGTCATCGCCGTAGTTCCTCTCCGTGTCTCCGACGTTGCTGAAGACGGCTGTGGCGTCAACCGGTCAAGTGCCGCTCGGGTACCCGGCGATTTGCATGATCAACACGGAAATTTCACAAAAACGTCAAAAACCCGTTGGCGCACGGGATAAGCGACGACGCGCTAATTAGCTTGGCGCGAATCCGATACGCCCGTCCCACGGGATATCGCGCGGTCGGGCACTCGTTTCGAACGCTTACCAAGTCTTTGCTGAATTCTGTGAGCTCGTCGAGCAGTTCGGCGGTTTGAAACACCTCGGGTGTCACCTGGCGGACGTGTCCTCGAACCGCCGGAAGCGACGAGCGACCGAGCGCGTCAACGCGGTCCCGGTAATCGCAACACCAGCCGTGCGCCGCCGAGCGGACTGGCTTCCATCGCTGCGGTCCCGCCGTGGATCTCGGCCTGCTGGGCCACCAGCGCGAGGCCGAGTCCCGAACCCGACCTCGCCGCCGTAGACCCCCGCGAGAACCGCTGGAACACCGCCGCGCGTTCCTCTTCTGGAACGCCGGTACCGTTGTCGTCGACGGTGATCTCCACGCCCTCGCCGGAAGTGACTGCGCTGAGCCGGATTTCGGTGGCACCGCCGTGTTTGACCGCGTTGGTGATCGCGTTGTCGATGACCAAGCGCAGCCCGGCGGGGAGTCCGACCATCAGGACTGTCGTGGACGACGCCAGCGACACGTCGACGCCCGGATAGTTGCGCCTCGCGTCGTGCGCGGCGCGGTCGAGCAGTTCGGTGATGTCGAACGGCACGAAGTCGTCGACCGTCGTCAATTCCCCCTGCGCGAGCCGCTCGAGCGCGGTGAGCGTGGCCTCGATGCGGCTCTGCGTGCGCATCACGTCGGCGATCAGCTCGTCGCGCTGGTCGGGGCGCATCTCGAGGGTGGACAACACTTCGAGGTTGGTGCGCATCGCGGTCAACGGGGTGCGCAACTCGTGGGAGGCCACCGCGGCGAAGTCCCGAGCCGACTCCAACGCGGCTCTGGTGCGCTGCTGCTCGTCACCGATGCGCGCGAGCATCCCTTCGACCGCCTCGGCGATCTCCACCGCCTCCTGTACGCCCCGGACCTGAACCTCGTCGGGAGCCGACTGCGCGTTGATGGCGCGGGCCTGCTGGGCCAGCAGCCGGAACGGGTTGATCATGATCAGCCACATCACCCAGCCCACCAGCACGGTGCCGATGATGACGCCGCCGCAGATCAGCAACACCCGCCGGTGCAGTTCGTCGATACGGCGCTGGGTGTCGGCGAGCGGTGCGCCGACCGCGATCGACGCGTCACCCGCGGCGAAGGTGCGCACCCGGTACTCGACACCGTCGATGGTGGTGTTGGTGTAGCCGACGTCGAAGTGCGGCAGCACGATGTCGGGTGGAACCGACACCGTCGAGCCGCCCACCCGGGCGGTGCGCACCAGGCCGCCGCTGGGCACCGGCGCGACGGCGTCGTCCTCTTGCGCCGAGCGCAGCATCGCCGAGATGTCGCCGAGGCTGCTCACCGAGTCGAGTCGCCGGTCGAGCTGGCTGTACTGATCGTTGGTCACCCCGAACCAGACCCACGCGCCGAGCGTGATCACCAGGGCGACCACCGACAGCGCCGCCACGATCACGATGACCCGCAGCGACATCAGCCGGGTCAGCAGCCCCCACAGCCGAGCCCGAAGAGTCATCGTCACACCCGCCTCGGCAACTGAGCGCGGATGAGCGGCGCGATCCTCTCCGCCATGTAGACGTGTCCGGCATCGGTGGGGTGCACGCCGTCGGCGCCGATCAGGCCGGGCTGTCCGACGAACCAGGCCGCCTCGATCGGGTCGACGAACGTCGCGCCGGCCAACCCGGCCTGATAGGCGAGAATGTCGCGGATCCGCAGGATCTGCCCCGGCGGATCCGCGGTGGGCCACGCCGGCCCGATCACCAACATCTTCGCCGAAGGAGCGATGCGGCGGGCCAACTGGAACGTGCCGTACACCAGGATCGACAGCTGAGCGGGGTTGACGTCCATGTCATTTCGCGAGCCGAAGAAGATCACCAGCGTGTCGTCGGGTTCTACCGTCGCGGCGGTCAGGTCCTCGAACAGGTTGCCACGGTTACCCCGGGTGCCGTAACCCGCCCCGCCCTCGGCGCCGACGTCGGCGGTGGTGGCGATGCCCTGCTGGGCCAGGATTTGCCAGGCGCGGGTGGTCCAGCCCTTCTCCCCCAGGCCGCCCTCGTCACCTCCCGTGGTGTAGGAGTCGCTGATCACCGCAACGCGGTTCAGCGCGAAGTTCAGTGCGACGATCTCCTTGTGACTGACCTGTGCCGGCGGGCAGCCCAAGCCGGCCAGCAGCGCGAGCGCGGTAATGACGGTGACCAGACGTCTCACCGGTACAGCGTATGGCGCGAACGCGCGAACCTTGATCACACCGCGCGGGCGGAAACCGTCTTGGCCCGCTCTTCGCGCTGCACGTGGATCGGTGCGAGCTTGCCGGGCGCCGAATCCCTGCGCGCCCGCTCGTTGTCCTTCATCATGCTTCGCATCCACCGGCGGGCAGGTTCCTCGACGAGATGGTAGAGCAGCACCGCGCCGGCGAACGCGACGCCGATGATGGCGAGCATGGTCAGCTTGCCGCTGAGGTCGGCGTGCAGGCGCAGCTCGAACTGATCGACCATCCAGTTCCATGTGGTGTGTACCAGCTCGTGCACCATGTAGAGACTGAACGAGATGCGCCCGAGGTAGACCATCGGCCCGATCGACAGCAGCCCCGGCAGGGTGCCCGCGCCGACCGCCAGCGTCAACACCAACGGCACGAACAGCACGTCGACCAGCCCGTTGGAATCGGGGATCTTGGCCAGCGGGTGGGCGTCCAACAGATAGAGGCTGCCGACGATCGTGCCGGCCAGCAGCACGGCCCCGTACCCGGCGAGGCGGCGCGTCCGCTCCGAGGGTTGCAGCTTGACGACGGCGGCGCACAGCAGTGCGCCCGCGGTGAACTGCATGACGATCCGCGGCAGCCAGCTCCAGGGCGTATAGAACTGGCCCGTTGCCAACAGCAGCAGGATCGGCGGCATCGCGGCGGCGATCGCCAGTAGGAACAGGCCGCGGGCCCTGGTCGACCGGGCGATGCGGAAGACGATCAGCACCAGGCCCGCGAACAGCAGGTAGGCCAGCCACTCGGCGCTGATCGACCAAGCCGGACCGTCCCAGCTCGAACCATCGAAGAACGGCTGGAACCACAGCTGCACGAGCAGGAACTGACGGATGTAGTTGATCGCCGTGAGCGACTCGGCAGCGGGCGACGGCACATGCCCGATGTTGAGCGTGAAGATGATCCACAGCGCGGCCAGGTGCATGGTCACCAGGTACACCGGCCACACCCGGGCCAACCGGAGCCACAGGAAGTGCAGCGTCGACCGCAATGACCACGTCTGCCCCATGCGGTCCAGGTAGTTGTAGGTCAGTACGAAGCCGCTGAGGATGAAGAACAGATCGACGCCCTGGGCGCCGCAGTCGAGCAGGGGCGCCAGCGCCGTCCGGAATCCGGGCGCGGCCTGCTCGAGCAGCGGACGGAAGTGAAACAGCACCACCCATACGGCAGCGACGATGCGCAGACCAGACAGGGCTCTGATCTCTCCGCTGCGCACAAGACTCTCTTCGCGAGGACGGGCGGGTGTTCATTCGAGCGATTGGCTGCCGGTCGGCGCCTCCCCCGCGCCACCGGACAGCAGCTTCGCAGGGTACCAGCGCCGGGGTCGTGATCGCGGCACCGGAAACCGGTGCGGCGACCGCGGTGAAGGCGAAAATCGTTGGTAACCGGGTGCTTTGACGACACCAGCAATCAGTGTTCGGTGCGGCGTTGCGCGCCGCCGCGGCGCGACTCCCCGCAGATCAACTCTTGACTCATTCCAGATACGGCGGCATATTGGGTGAGTGTCCTCTACCTCGGATTACGCCGATCAGCTCCGGAGGGCCGGACTGCGCGTAACCCGCCCGCGGTTGGCGGTTCTCGAGGCGGTGTATGCGCGTCCACACGCCGACACCGAGACGATCTTCGGCGCCGTCCGCGAGTTGTTGCCGGATGTGTCACGGCAGGCCGTGTACGACGTGCTCGCCGCGCTGACGAGCGCGGGGCTGGTGCGCAAGATTCAGCCCTCCGGGTCTGTCGCGCGTTACGAGTCGCGGGTCGGCGACAACCACCATCACATCGTGTGCCGGTCCTGCGGCGTCATCACCGACGTCGACTGTGCGGTCGGCGACGCACCCTGTCTCACGCCGTCTGACGACGGCACGCTCGACGGCTTCGTTCTCGACGAAGCGGAAGTCATCTACTGGGGTCTGTGCCCTGAATGCTCGATATCACATGTTTCCCGATCACAACCGTGATCACAGCCCGATAACCCCACCGGAAGGAATGTTGTGACATCCGACGCTCGCCCGCCTCATTCAGCGGACAAGACTCAAAGCACCAGCGAAAGTGAAAACCCGGCGATCCCATCGCCCACGCCGAAGGCCGGCGCTCCGCTTCGTAACCAGGACTGGTGGCCCAACCAGGTCGACGTCTCGGTATTGCACGCTCAGACGGAGAAGGCCAACCCGCTGGGAGCAGATTTCAACTATCGCGAGGAAGTCAAGAAGCTCGACTTCGACGCGCTCAAACGCGACATCGCCGAGGTGCTGAAGACCTCGCAGGACTGGTGGCCCGCCGACTACGGCCATTACGGCGGCCTGATGATCCGGATGAGCTGGCATTCCGCCGGCACCTACCGCATCCACGACGGCCGCGGCGGCGGCGGGCAGGGCGCCCAGCGCTTCGCGCCGATCAACAGCTGGCCCGACAACGCCAACCTGGACAAGGCCCGCCGGCTGCTGTGGCCGATCAAGCAGAAGTACGGTCGCAAGCTGTCCTGGGCCGACCTGCTGGTGCTGGCCGGCAACGTCGCGCTCGAGGACATGGGCTTCAAGACCGCCGGCTTCGCGTTCGGCCGCGAGGACATCTGGGAGCCCGAGGAGACCCTGTGGGGCTTTGAGGACACCTGGCTGGGCACCGACAAGCGCTACTCAGGTGAGCGTCAACTGGCCGAACCGTTCGGCGCGACCACCATGGGCCTGATCTACGTCAACCCGGAGGGCCCGGAAGGCGAACCGGATCCGATCAAGGCGGCAATCGACATCCGCGAGACGTTCGGCCGCATGGCGATGAACGACGAGGAGACCGCCGCGCTGATCGTCGGCGGCCACACGTTCGGCAAGACCCACGGCGCCGGCGACGCCGACCTCGTCGGCCCCGAACCCGAGGCCGCGCCGATCGAGCAGCAGCAGCTTGGTTGGAAGAGCTCATTCGGCACCGGCAAGGGCCCGGACCAGATCACCAGCGGTCTCGAGGTGGTCTGGACCCCGACGCCGACCAAGTGGGACAACACCTTCCTCGAGACGCTGTACGGCTACGAGTGGGAGCTCACCAAGAGCCCGGCGGGCGCCTGGCAGTACGTCGCCAAGGACGCCGAAGAGGTCATCCCCGACCCCTTCGACCCCAACAAGAAGCGCAAGCCCACCATGCTGGTCACCGACCTGTCGATGCGGGAAAGCCCGATCTACGCCGATATCACCCGGCGGTGGCTGGACCATCCCGAGGAGCTGGCCGACGCCTTCGCCAAGGCGTGGTTCAAGCTGCTGCACCGCGACATGGGTCCGGTGTCGCGCTACATCGGGCCGTGGGTGCCGAACGAGACCTGGGTCTGGCAGGACCCGGTGCCTGCCGTGGACCATCCGCTGGTCGACGATGCCGACGTCGCGTCGTTGAAGGCTAAGGTTCTCGAGTCGGGCCTGTCGGGCACGCAGCTGATCAAGACGGCGTGGGCGGCGGCGGCGAGCTTCCGCGGCACCGACAAGCGCGGCGGTGCCAACGGTGCGCGCATCCGCCTGGAACCGCAGAAGAACTGGGAGGTCAACGAGCCCGCCGAGCTGGCGAAGGTGCTGCCCGTGCTCGAGAAGATCCAGCAGGACTTCAACGGCTCGGCATCCGGCGGCAAGAAGATCTCGCTGGCCGATCTGATCGTGCTGGCCGGTTCCGCGGCGGTCGAGAAGGCGGCCAAGGACGCCGGGTTCGACGTCACGGTGCCGTTCGCGCCGGGACGCACGGACGCCTCGCAGGAGCAGACCGACGTCGAGTCGTTCGCGGTGCTGGAGCCGCGGGCCGACGGGTTCCGCAACTACATCCGGCCCAACGAGAAGACGCAGGTCGAGCGGCTGCTCGTGGACCGGGCGTACATGCTCAACCTGACCGCGCCGGAGATGACGGTGCTGGTCGGCGGGCTCCGTGCGCTGGGCGCCAACTACGGCGGCACCAAGCACGGGGTGCTGACCGACCAGCCGGGCAAGCTGACGAACGACTTCTTCGTCAACCTGCTCGACATGCGGTACGAGTGGAAGGGCTCGACGGCCGAGAACGTCTACGAGGGTGTGGACCGCGACAGCGGGCAGACCAAGTGGACCGCGACCGCCAACGACCTGGTGTTCGGCCACAACTCGCAACTGCGGGCGCTGGCCGAGGTGTACGCACAGGAGGATTGCAAGCAGAAGTTCGTCGACGACTTCGTGGCCGCCTGGGCGAAGGTGATGAACAACGATCGGTTCGACCTGCACCAGTAACACCGGTGCCTGACCGACAATAGACGGGTGCGACACCCCGCGGGCTCATCCGGCTCGCGGGGTGTCGTGCGTTCTGGACAGCGTCCTTTTCTGTTGCTGTCCGTCCGCGGTGAAGACGAAGCCGCCGACGACGAATACCTCGCGATGATGCGGTTCGGCGGCCTGGACACCACCAGCCTGCGTCGAATCCGGTTGACTCACCGCCCGATGGGACCGGTCGACCTCGCCGACTGGTCCGGCGTCATCCTGGGTGGCGGGCCGTACAACATCAGCGACCCGGCCGACACCAAATTCCCCGAGCAGCGACGCGCTGAGTCGGAGTTGCTGGCGCTGATCGAGCGCATGGTCGAACAGGACTTTCCGTTTCTCGGATGTTGTTACGGTGTCGGCACGCTCGGCACCGTGATCGGGGCAACCGTCGACCGGACGTATACCGAACCGGTCGGCGGGGTGCGCGTCAGCGTCACCGCGGCCGGCCGCGACGACCCGTTGTTCGCCGATCTGCCCGATGCCTTCGACGCGTACGGCGGGCACAAAGAGGCGGCCACCGATCTCCCGCCGGGCGTGCCGTGTCTGGCGTCCTCGCCGGACTGTCCCGTGCAGGCATTCCGCGTCGGCGAGAACGTCTACGCCACACAGTTTCATCCCGAACTCGACATCCACGGCATCCACACCCGCATCACCGTCTACAAGAACCACGGCTACTTCGCACCGGAATCCGCAGAGGAATTGAAAAAAGCTGCGCGGCAATGGGATGTGCGGCATCCTCAGACGATCCTGCGACGGTTCGTCGAGAGGTACACTCGACCGGCATGACGCTCGCAAAGCCACTCGAATTGCCCTGCGGTGCAATGCTGCCCAACCGCATCGCGAAGGCGGCGATGAGCGAACAACTGGCCACCGTCACAGGTCGGCCCACGCCTGCGCACGTGCGGCTGTATGACACCTGGGCGCGCAGCGGATGCGGGCTGATCGTCACCGGGAACGTGATCGTCGACCGAAGCGCGGTCTCCGAGCCGCGTCAGGTCGTGCTCGAGGACGAGCGCGACATCGAGATGTTACGGACCTGGGCAACCGCCGCGCGGGCTGACGGGGCGCACTGCTGGATGCAGCTCAACCATGCGGGCCGCCAGATTCCGCGCACACTGTCCGGGCGCCCGGTGGCGCCGTCCGCGCAGGAGATGACGACGCTGCGCGGCGGGTTCGCCCCGCCACGAACGTTGGCCGCATCTGAAATCGAGGAGCTGATACAGCGTTTCGCACGCAGCGCGGAGATCGCGGTGCGCGCCGGATTCGACGGCGTGCAGATCCATGCGGCCCACGGCTACCTGATCTCGCAGTTCCTGTCGCCCCTCACCAACCAGCGCGACGACGCATGGGGTGGCGACCCCGAACGGCGCAGGCGCTTCCTGCTGGCCGTCATCGATGCGGTCCGTGGTGCGGTCGGACCGAAGGTGCCGGTGGCGGTCAAGCTCAACAGCTCGGACTTCCAGCGCGGCGGCTTCGACGAAGACGAGTCGATGGCCGTTGTGGACAGCCTCGGCGATGCCGGTGTCGACCTGCTCGAGATATCGGGCGGCACATTCGAGTCGACGGCGATGATGACCGGTGCGGGCGAATCGACGCGCGCACGCGAAGCCTACTTTCTCGACTACGCCGAGCGGGTCCGTGCCCGCGCCCGGATGCCGCTGATGCTCACCGGCGGCCTGCGAAGCGCTGCGGGTATGCAGGCGGCGCTGCAGTCGGGTGCCATCGACGTCTGTGGGGTGGCCAGACCGCTGGTGCTGGAACCCGATATCGCGCAGCGACTTTTGGCCTCCGACAAGACGGTCAGCAGCGCCGTACCGCGCCGCGGTCGTATCCCCAGGTTGGCCGGAGCCGCCGAAACCATCTGGTACACCGAGCAGATCCGCCGCATCAGCCGGGGTCGCACACCCAAGCCCGGTCGCAGCGTGGAGGCCGCGATGGCGAGGTATCTGCTCGCAAGTACCCGGGACGCCCTGGTGCGTCGCGTGCTCGTTCGTTAGTTATCCGCGTCGGCGGGGAATGCCTGTGCCCATGAACACTGCCGAATACGCCCCGGGCCGACTCGCCGACCTCTGGGGCGAAGACGCACCACGAACGGCCCTGATGTGGCACGGTGCCCAGACCGACGCCCGCTCGACGATGGGTCCGCTGGCGGAACGGCTGACCGGTCACGGCTTCGCGGTGGTGGTGCCCGACTGGAATTCGAACGCCGATGACCGAGGCCGCGCCGATCTGCTGCGGTCGCTCGAGTTCGCGCGGTCACGCAGCGCCGATCCGGATGCGCTGGTGCTCGTCGGATGGTCGCTGGGCGGGCTGGCGGCAGCGGGCGCGACGCTGCACGCCGACCAGCTCGGCGTCCGGTTCGCCCACACCGTGTGCCTGGCCGGCGCGTTCGTCGTGGCCGACCCGATTTCCGGTGAAGCACTGCCCACCGACCTCACGGGGCTGACGCCTTCGCCGTTCACGCTTCTGCACGGGGTCGGCGACCATGTCGTTCCGGTGACGATCAGCCGGGACTTCGCCGAGGTGCTGCGCGCGAACGAGTGGCCCGTCGAGCTGGTGGAACTCGACACCGACCACGCGGCGATCGCCGGTGCGGCGCACGACCCGCTCGCCGATCGCTACATCCCCGCCGAAGACCAGCAGGCGCTGGAGGTCGCGACCGATGTGGCTGCCCGAATCGCCGCCGCCGCTTCGTGATCTGACCCTTGACCTCAACAATGGTTGAGGACGCAGAGTGGGGTCATGGCTACTTCGACACACACACTGACCCAGATTCGCGACGACCTCTTCCAGACCCGAATGGACTCGCCGTTCCCCGGTTTGACCACGCATGCTTATGTGTGGCGGGGGCCGACGGGCAACGTGCTGTTCTACAACCCCGCCAGCGAAGCAGACTTCGAGGCGATCGACGCGCTGGGCGGGGTGAGCGCGCAGTATCTCTCGCATCAAGACGAGGCCGGCCCAAACCTGGCGCGGATCGCCGAGCGGTTCGGCCGTCGGCTACATGCGCCCGCGGCCGAGCTGGCGGTGATCTCGCCGCACGGTCACGTCGACGTGCCGTTGGGCGATGAGCGCCATGTCGATGAGAACGGTGTGGAAGTGCTTCCCACACCGGGACATTCGCCGGGCAGCACCTGCTACCTGGTGACCGGAGTGGACGGGGCGAAATATCTGTTCACCGGCGACACCATGTTTCCCACCAAGGAGGGCACGTGGTCGACGTTCCTGGTGCCCGGTCGCGGTGACGCCGGGGAGCTCCGACGGAGTGTCGAACTACTCGGGACGCTCGAGCCGGACGTCGTGATCTCCAGTGCGTTCGGCGGCGACACGGCGTTCGAAACAGTTGACGCCACACGCTGGGCGGAGTGCGTCGCGCAGGCGCTGGCCAGCGTGCCGTCGTAGCGGGTCTCGCGAATTCTGCACTAGGGCTGTGATTTTCGAGTGATCACGACCCTGGCGTGGAATTCGCTGCTGTCGACAAGGCGCCGGCCTACGACTCACCGGTTCCGGTGTCGTGCCAGATCCACCACTCATAGGGCGCGGTCTGCGGATAACCCTCGGGCGAGTCCTCCCAGGTCTCCTGTCGCCCGAGCGCAGTCATGTCGAGAAGGTTCCAGGTGTTGACGAAGACCTCGTCGCCGCGGCCGTCGATGCGGTAGGTGCGGAACACGCGGCCGTCGTCGTCGCGGATGAACGCGTTGGTGGCGTGGTACTCGTCGCACCCGAAATCCTTGTCGAAGTCGTCGGTGATCGTGAACCACGGGTGGCGCCAACCCATCTTGGACTTCATCCGCTCGAGGTCGGCCTGCGATGCGCGGGAGACATACACGAACGAGGTGTCCCGCGCGTTGAGGTGAGCGAGGTTCGGCACATGGTCGGCCATCAACGAGCAACCCACGCAGCCGTGCTCGGGCCAGTCGCCGGTGCCGGGTTCGATGAACGCGCGGTAGACGATCAGTTGGCGCCGACCGCCGAACAGGTCGAGCAGGCTCACCTTGCCGTCCGGGCCGTCGAATGTGTACTCCTTGTCCACCGGCGTCCAGGGCATCCGGCGCCGCTGCGCGGCCAGTGCATCACGGGCCCGCTGAACCTTTTTCTCTTCGACGAGCATCTCCTCCACAGCGTGCTCCCACTCCTGCGCGGACACGATCGCTGGTGCTTTCATCGCGCTGTCTCCTTTCCTTCTTCGGTGCTATGAGGCTTCGAGTGCCGTCTTCAGGTTGGACAGCTTCCACGGCCAACCCCCGGAGATGAGTTCGCGGACAGTGCTTTCCGGCGGGAAGTCGTCGTGGATGACGGTCAGCTTGACCATGCCGTTCTCGACCGGTTCGATGTCGAACGACACCCGGGACCGCTTTTCGGCCGCCGCCTTTTCGATGGTCTCTTCGTCCAGGCCCACCGCGGTCAGTTCGGGTCCAAACGTGTGGAAGGTGAAGACCAGCCTGCGATGCGGGTCCGACTCCAGGATGACCTGATCGGGGTGCGCGATCTCCAGTCCGGCGGGGTCGGTTATCCAGACGTAGGTTGAGCCCTTCCGCCAATCGGAGACCATGGCGTGTCCCATGTACCGGGTCGAGAAGGTGGGGTCGGTGATCGCCTGCCACAGCCGCTCGGGAGTGGTCCGGATGTAGGTGGTGTAGACGAATTCGGCGCTGCTCATCTGTTCGGTCTCCAATGCCGTTTTGAGGTCTGCAAGGGCGTGTACCCGCGCGCGGTCGTATTGCTTGATCCAGCGGTCGGCGATGGCGTTGATCGGCTCGGCGTTGAGGTAGTGCAGCTTCTCGCGGCCCCGCCACACGACCGTGATGAGGTTGGCGGCTTCGAGCACCGCCAGGTGCTTGCTGACCGACTGCCGCGCCATCGACAGCCCCGCGCACAACTCGCGCAAGGTCTGCCCATTGCGGACGTTCAGGTTGTCGAGCAGCAGGCGCCTGCTGGGGTCGGCGAGCGCCCGGAACACCTCATCCATCGATGTCATCACCTGCTTTACGCAGCCATTTGGCTGCATGTGTGACTATAGGCAGCCGGGCGGCTGCATGTCAATGGTTCAGGCCGTCTCGTCGAGTTCGTCGAATTGTGCCAGGGCCGATTCGAGATCGATCTCGTCGAATAGTTCGCATCGACTGATCCGGTCACCGTCGACGGTCGACAAGGCGATCTCTCGCCACTCGACTTCAAAGCCGTGTGTCGAGGTTGCGCATCCGGTGTAGGTGACGACAGCTCCCCTGCCGTTCAGGCGGTGCACGGCCGTGATGTGGACCCTGAACTGCGGTGAGTCATCCAAGAGTGTTCGGAGGTACGTCTGCAGGTCGCCGGGTGCGAACGCGATCGCGCCCCGCCGGTGGTCAATGCTCACCCAGTCGGGCGTCACGTCGGGTAGCCGATGACTGTTCACGGCCGTGATTGATCCTGCGACCGCCGACCACGTCCGGGCGTGCTCCGCCGCTTCGCCGGCGACATAGCGCGCGTCGAGTTCTGCGAAGGCGCTGTCGGTGTCGTCGACATCGAAAACGACAGTGGATGTCACGATGCGCTGGTCTGCGTCCAGCTCGACGAGTTGGAGTACCTCGGTGTGAAACCGTTGGGCGCGTACACGGTTGACGGCGAGGCGCTGCCCACGTGTAGCGGCCGCCGCCGATGTGATGTCACCCGTCCCGATGTCGACAACCGCACGCATATTCGCGACGAAGGCTTCCCTACCCCGTCGGAACCCGTCATTGATGACACGCCGGCGGTCGTCGGCGAATATGTCAACGGCGAGTAACTCTGCCATCGCGTCCCACTCGCGTGCGGCGCAGTGCATCCAGATCCGCTCGAACATCTTGCTGGCAGCGTTGCCCGCTGGTTCCGAGGGCCGACTGAGCTCATTTAACCGTGCCAGCGCGGCGTCGATGTCTGGCTCTTCGAACACCTCGAGTCGGTTGATGCGGCTACCTTCGAAAGTCAGCAGGACCACCTGCCGCCACTCTGCGTCGAACCCGGTTCCCGAGATCCCCCGAGCCGCCGTGGTGACAACGGCCCCGAGGTGGGTCAGGCGATGGACGGCCTCGATGTCGACTTTGAACTCCTCGCCGAGATCCCACCCGGCACGGATGTATGGGCCCAGGTCACCGGATGCGAATGCCGTCGCACCGCGGTGATCGAGATTGACCCAATCCGGTGTGGTGAGGGGTAGTTCGTGCCGGTTGAGTGCGGCGTAAGCGTCAGTGACTTTTGACCAGGTGTCCGAATAGGCGGCCGCCTCGCCCGCCACGTAACGCGCGTCGAGTTCCCTGACGGCCGCGTCGATGTCGTCAGGATCGAAACGTATCGAGGTACGCACGAGGTTGTCATCGTCAACTTCAGTCAGCGTGAGGTGCTCGCCGGTAATCGGTTGATCCGTTGCCGTGGCATCGCGGTATGTGTCTCGGGTCAGTGAGAGCCGAGCTCCCCTTATGGCAAGCGGCGCGGTTTCCAGCCGCATTCCCTTCGTGATCTCGAACAGCGCGCGCACCACTTCCGGCTGAGCTGTTCCTTCGTCACGTAGACCTTTTCGCCGATCCTCGTAACGGTTGTCGGCGGCCGCGACCGCAAGGAAGCCGTCGACGTCGCGGCGGTTGGTTGCCTCGACGATCCGTGTCCAGGCGAGCGTGGCGGCGTTCACGAGCGGCGTCGTGCGCCGGCTGAGTTCATCGAGTCGCACGAGCGCTGTGTCGATGTCGGCGACGTCGAAGAGTTCGCAGCGGCTGATCATTCCGTCGTCGACCGTCTGCAGGCTGACATCCCGCCATTCCGCCTCGAAACCTATGCGTGAGGTACCCCGCGTTACGTGGGTCATCACCGCCCCGGCCTCGGTGAGGCGGTGCACGGCTTCGATGTAGATGCAGATGTCGGAGGTGTCGTCCCACGATGCGCCGAGGAAAGCGATCAGATCCCCTGGCGCGAATGCGCTTCCATGCCGGTGATCGATGTTCACCCAGTCCTGGGTCACTCGGGGTAGCTCACGGTTGGTGACCGCGTTGAATGAGCTCACGATCACCGACCATGTCGACGCATACTCCCCCGCTTCGCCTGCGAGGTAGCGGATCTCGAGTTCGGCGAATGCCGCGTCGACGTCATCGGCATCGAAAAGCAGCGAACGGCTGACCAAGCCGCCGTCATCAACTTCGGTGAGCGTCAGATGCTCGGCCGTGATCGGCTGGTCGGGCTCCGTGGTATCGCGGAAAATGTCGCGGGTCAGCGCTAAGCGCGATCCTCTTGTCGCAAGGGGGACGACCTCGAGTATCCAGCCTGCCGGAACCTTGTTCAACCCGTATGTCACCCTGTGCAATTCGGTTCCCCGAGCCTCGTGACGCAGACCCTTACGCCGATCCTCATAGTGTCCGTCAGCCGTGCCGAGTGCGATCACCCCATCGAAGTCGCGGCGGTTCAACGCGGCGGCGACCAAGAGCCGGCTGTGGATCGCTTTGTTCTCGAGCTGCGATGCCCTTCTGGTGAGCTCGTCGAATCTCGCGAGCGCCGCGTCCAGGTCTGTCTCATCGAACAGCTCCACCCGACTGAGCAACTCGCCGTCGAACATGACAAGACAAATGAGGCGCCACTCGGCGTTGAAGCCGCCCTGAGACGTTCCCGTTGCGACTCGCGTAAGGACTGCTCCCTGATCGTTCAGTCGGTGCACAACTTCAATGTGATTGGAGATGTTCGGTGCGAGCTCCCACGAGGTTTGGACATATGCGAACAGTTCACCCGGCGCGATTGAGGTCATCCGCCGGTGATCGATATTCACCCAGTCAGGTGTGGTTGCGGGCAGCTCGTGCCTGTTGAATGCGGCGTAGGCATCCGCGATCACCGACCACGTCCGGGCGTGCGCGGCGGCTTCGCCGGCGAGGTAACGTGCGTCGAGTTCAGCAACGGCTGCCTCGATGTCGGTGAGATCGAACATGACGAGCGCGTGGAGTCTCTCGTCTGTATCGATCTCCAAAACGCCCAGCCACTCGTTGTGAAACGCCTCGGAGTGGTCGTCCTGGCGCGACCAATGGACGCGCGCGAGGGCCAGGCGTGGACCGCGGGTCGCAATCGTGGCCATGGCCATGTCGGTGAACCCGACTTCGGCGGCCGCCTGCAAGTCTTCGATCTCGGCGTGCGGACCGTGGCGTACACCGGCGTTCACGGTCCGCCGCCGATCGTCAAGGAGAAAGTTGTCAGTGAAGAGCTGGCGCATGGCGTCCCAGTCGCGGGCCGCGAAACATTCCCTGAAGCGCTCGTACACCTGGTGTGCCGCGTATTCCGGCAGGGATGCCGAACGCTCGAGTTCGTCGAATGTCGCGAGCGCGGCGTCGATGTCGGCCTCATCGAAGAGTTCGCAGCGGCTGACCGTATCACCGTCGACTTTGACAAGATGAACGTCGCGCCACTCGGCGTCGAAGCCTTCTCGCGAGAGCCCGTGCGCGACATGTGTGACAACCGCTCCGACATCGCTGAGTCGATGTACGTCCGCTATGTAGATCTTGGTGTCGGGCGAATCGTCCCATGCGGCTTGGAGGTACGCCGCCATCTCGCCGGGGGCGAAGGCCGCTCCGCGACGATGGTCGACGTTTTCCCATTCTGGTGTCGTCGCGGCGATCTCTCGCCGGTTGAAGGCGGTGTAGGCGCTGACGATCACTGACCACGTCCGGGCGTGGGGGGCCGCTTCGCCGGCGAGGTAACGCGCGTCGAGTTCCTCGAACGCGGCGTCGATGTCGTCCGGGTCGAACGTGACAACCGTTACGATCCGGTCGTCGGCGTCGATTTCCACGATCTGCAGAAGATCGACGCGGAACGCATCGGGATCGTCATCACCGAGCACGTATCGGACACGAGTGAGGACGAGGCGTTCTTCTCGGATCGCGACGGGGTCTGATATCGCTTGTGGGCCGCCGAGTTCGACGGTCGCACGTAGAGCTTCAACGAAGGCGTCCCGGCCATGAAGGCCGGCGTTCACCACCCGACGGCGGTCGTCGCCGTGAAAGTTGTCGGCGACTTTGTCCGCCACTATGGCCCAGTCGCGTGTTGCGTAGGCGGCAAGCAAGCGGTCACCCACGCGGCAGGCCGCATTCTCCAGTCGCGGTACCGGTCGACTGAGTTCATCGAAGCGAGCCAGCGCGGCGTCGAGGTCATCGGCATCGAATAGCTCGCAACGGTCGATCAACTGCCCGTCGATTGTGACAACGATGATGACCTGCCACTCCGCGTCGAAGCCTTCGGTGGTCGTTCCGTACCCGGCGTGAGTCAGGACCGCTCCGTTTTGGGTCATCCGATGGACCCGCTTGATGTACATGCGGCCGTGCGACATGGCAGCCCAGGAGTCCCGGAGGTATGTTGCCATGGCGCCCGACTGAATCGTCGCGATCCGACGACGATCTTGGTCCGCCCAACCCGGTGTTGCGGGCGGGAGTTCGTGCCGGTTGAGTGCCTCGTAAGCCTGTGTGAGGACTGACCACGTCTCGGCGTACGGTGCCGCCTCCCGACGGCGTACCTTTCATTCAGCTCGGCGATGGCGGCATCGATGTCGTCGACATCGAACGCCACAATTGCGGCGATCCGCTCATCGGAATCGACCTCCACCAAATGCAGAACATGGACCTCAAATGCGCCCGGCTGTTCGTCGCTTACCCCGTAGTGGACGTGCGCCAGAGCCAGGTGCTCTCCGCGGATCGCTATCGTGGTTGGCGACGCCGCACTGATCCCGAACTCAAGTCCCACACGGTGACTTTCGATGAGAGCGTCCGGCTCACGAATATCGAGTTTCACGACCGATCGACGGTCGTGCCCGTGGAAGTCGTCGGCAAACAGGCTTGCCATGGCGACCCAGTCCCGGTCTGCGAACGACTCGAATAGTCGTTCAAGCACCCGGGCCGCCGTGTTCTCCACGACCTGCGGCGGTCGGCTGAGTTCGTCGAAGCGCGCAAGCGCGGCGTCGAGATCTGCCTCGTCGAACACTTCGGCACGGCTGACGAGGCCGCCGTCGACCGTCACCAGGTCGACACCCCGCCACTCCGCGTTGAACCCGATGTGCGACGTTCCATGTGCTGTCCAGGTGACAACGGCGCCGAGTTCGTTGATTCGATGCACTGACTCGACGTAGACGTTGATGCCCTCGTCGAAATCCCACCCGGCGCTGATCACATCCGTTGTCATCGACGGCAGTTGGCGCCGATTGTGCGCGACGAACATAGCCGCGATCGTCGACCACGTGCCTGAATGCTCGGCCGCTTCGCCTGCGGCGTATCGAGTGTCGAGTTCGGCGAAGGCAGCATCGAGATCGTCGGGCGCCAAGTCGATCTTGGCGACGATCAACGCGTCAGCGCCGACTTCGGTGATCTCGAGTGCTTCGGCCCAGAAGGGGGCGCTTCCTGCGGCGGGCTTTTCAAAACGCATGTGGCTGAGGCAGAGACGATCGCCTCGCAGTGCGATCGTCGTCTTGGTGATGTTGGCGCCTAAGGCTGCGATCGCGCGAACATCTTCGACCATCGTTTCGCGGCCGCTGGTCACGCTGCGAAGACCCTGCCGCCGGTCGTCGAGCTGCATGTTCTCCGCGAACAGTGCACCGGCCTCGTCCAGGCGATTGTCGACATAGAGACCGATCAACCGATCATCGACGCGAGTCGCGGTGTTCTCGAGCGGTACTTGCCGTTCTGTCGCCTGGAACCGGGTGTGCAAAACGTCGAGTTCGGCGACAGCAGCGTCCATGTCGTCGGTGTCGAACCACACGGACAGCGCTATGCGGCCCACTTCATCGACGGCGAACAGTTGGAGCATCTCGTCCCGCGGTGCCCCTGGGGTCTGGTCGGAAGTGCGCAGCTCTACTCGGGTCAGTGCGACGCGGTCACCTCGCGTGGCAACAATCACGCGACGGTGTCGGCGCGGTAACAGTTCGCGGTAGCGACTGGTTTCGCGCTGAGGGACGGACCGTAGTTCGACACGGGGAAAGCCGACGATCTTCCGTCGGCTCTCAATGGAGATGCCTTGTGACACCAGCCGGTCGACTTCGTCCCAGGCTCCCTCAGCGATCGCGGCATCCAGCCGGGCAAGCGCACGCACGCAGGCGTTGTCTAGCGCGACGGTCGTGGTGTCCGCAGAAGTCGGTGCTGTCGGAGGTTGCGCGCCGAAGGCGGTCCGGGCCTTCTCCGCAAGTGCCGCGGCGCCTTTGCGTTCATATAGCTCCAGCGCTTCCTGTGCGGCCGCTCGTGCCCCCGAGACATCGCCGGCCGCTCCCAGTACTGTCGCCAGCGCCAGGCACGCGTCGCCGTGATCGACAAGAGCATCGGTGCGGCCGGCCAACGCGACCGCTTCCTCGGCCACCCGGCGTGCCTCGTCGTGGGCACCGCTGTGCGCCAGCAACTGTGCTCGCACACTGCGCCAGGCGATCGACGGCTTCAGCGCGTGGCCGGCGAGACGTTCACTCTCCGTGCATAGTTCGTCGGCTTCGGCGGCTCTGTCCAGTGCGAGGCATGCGCGGGCCAGCAACGCGGCGCTCTCGGCCGTGTCGGCATCGAGGCGCATCCGCCGAAAGCCGTCGTAGGCCCGGCGCAGATACGGCTCGGCTGCCGCGGGGTCGTCGGTGACCAGTTCGACGATGCCCGCGAACTGGTCAACTTCCAACAATGCGTGTCGCATACCGAGTTCGGTCAGCGTCCGTCGTGCCGACTCGATCAGGTGACGGCCCGCCGCAGCGCGTCCGCGAAACGCGTCCAGCACCCCCTGGCACCTGGTCGACGTCGCCTCCACGACCGGCGAACCCGTCGTGATCCGCAGCAGCCGAACCACGTCCAGACACCGCCCGCCCGCGCGCGGAACCGGATTGGGGCCCCAGAGCGCGGCCAATGGAGCACCGGCCAGCACCGCGTTGACCCGCCGGTGCTCGCCCGAGCGTCGCGCTGCCGTGAGAGCCTGGTCCAACGCGGATTCGCAGTCGGCAACTCGCCCTAGGCGAGCTAGGCATCCGGCCCGTACCGTGTGAGCGTTCGCCTCGCCGGCGGCGTCGTCCAGTCCGGCCAGCGTTTCGGCGGCCAAGGCGACTGCCGATTCGATCTCGTCCAGACGCTCCGGGTCGGTCAGCATCGAGACCTGACCATCGAAGCTGGTCCCCCACGCCGCCAGCCGCGCGGAATCGCCTGCGGCCTGCTGCAGTTGGGCGACTGCCCCCTTCGCCGACACCACATCACCGGCGGCGAGCAGTGCTTCACAGCGAGCAATGAGCAGTTCGGCTTGCAAATCGTCGCGGTCGGGCAGCTCGTCGTCGAGCTCATCGAGTGCGTGTAATGCTCTGTCGTAATGATCGGCGGCGCTTTCGTAAGCCAGCCGCGCCATCGCCTGGTCCGCTGCCCGTCGGCAGTAGTGGACAGCCTTGGCCGCATTGCCCGCCCACGCGCATTCGAAGTAGTGATAGGCGAGTTCGTCAAGGAGGTCCTCGTCGGCGCCGGGTTCGGCCTCGAGCGTTGCGGCGATGTGCTGATGCAGCCGCATGCGCCGCACCGACGGAAGCTCGGCGAGCAAACCCTGCCGCACGAGGGCATGGTTGAACCGGTAGCGGCCGCCCTGCTCTTCGATGACGATGCCGGCTTTGCACGCTTCGTCGAACGCGTCGACGAGGTCCTGATCCATCACCCGCTCGACGAGGTCGATGGCGAATCTGCTGCCCACGACCGCGGCCGCGGCCAGTGCCTTGTTGGTCTCGGACTGAAGACGAGAAAGCCTGCGACTCACAGCCTCCCGGACACCTTGCGGCAAGGTGCTGGGATCCCAATGGCCGCCGCTCTCGTCGACGTGACGTAGTGCCTCGATGAGGAAGAACGGGTTTCCGCCTGTGACCGACGCCAATGCCTGGGCTAGCTCCTCGTCGTAGCCGGCCTCGACGACATATTCGGTGACCTCGTCTTCGTCGAGTCCCCCGAGCGCGAGGCGATCGGCGGAGCCGTCACGGTGAAGGTCGGCGAGCATCGCGGCCAGTGGATGGGAGCGGTCGAGGTCGGTGCTGCGGTACGTGCCGACAATCTGGACACGAGCGTGCTCGCCGAACCGCAGCAGATGGCGCATCAGCAGCAGGGTCGGTTTGGCGGCCCAGTGCAGATCGTCGAGGACCACGACGATGGGCGCGGCGGCGGAGGCGATTCCCAGCAGCCCGACCACTGCGTCGAAGAGCGCATAGCGTTCGGTGTCCGGGTCGGCGTGGTGCGGCGCCGCCAAATCGGGCAACGCATCGGTGAGCCGCGGAACCAGCGGAAGCAGAGCCTCGACGCCGCGTAGCCCGCGCAAGCGGTCGGTGCCGAGGGACGGAACCAGCGACCGAAGCGCTTCGGCGAACGGCTGGTACGGCGCACCCAGATCCTCGTCGCACCGGCCGTAGAGCACGACGGCGCCCTGCTCGTAGGCCTGGCGTGACCACTCGCCGGCGAGTCGCGTCTTGCCGACACCCGGTTCTCCGGCGATCAGCACGGCGCGCGTGCCTGCGGCGAGCGTCACCTGCCATGAGCTCAGAAGTCGACCGAGCTCGTGACCACGCCCGACGAACGGGCCGCGGCCGGCCAGTACGGCAGGCAGCGCTGGGCGTTCGAAGGGCTCTTCGGATGTCACCGAGGGAGATTCGTCGGCCTGCAGACGAAGTTCGAACACGTGCTCCGGGCGCGCGAGGTTGCGCAGCTGGCGCGTCCCGAGATCGGCCAGCACAACGTCCTCGGGGAGCGAGTCGATGACCAGTTCGGCGGTGGCCCCCGAACACAGGATCTGGTCGCCGGTCGCAAGGGAACGCAGCCGGGCGGCGCGGTTGACCGCTCGACCGAAGTAGTCGCCGTCGCGAAGCTCGACCTCGCCGGTGTGCAGCGCGACGCGAACACGCATGGGCTGCGCGAGATTCCAGGGCTCCAGGCGAATCGCTTCCTGCAGATCGACAGCAGCCATCGCGGCCCCGGAAGGCCGGTCGAAGACCGAGAACGTCGCATCTCCTTCGCCGCGGGTCTTGATCAGCCGCCCTCCGCGGGAGGTGACGACCTGCTCGACGATCTCGTCGTGCCGCGCCAACGCGACCGCCATCGCCTCCGCGTCAGCCTCCCACGCCGCCGTCGACCCCTCGATGTCGGTGAGCAGGAAGGTCACCGCACGTGTCACTGAAAGCTGCGGTGCCACAGGAACTTCCAGTGCGCTGTCCTGCGCGACGATCGCGGCTTCCAAGCGGCGAAGATCCGGGCCGGGATCGACCCCGAGTTCGTCGGCCAACAGCGATCGAGCCCTCTGATAGGCGCCGAGCGCTTCACCCTGCCTGCCCGCTCGGTAAAGGGCGAGCATCAACTGACCCCAGCGCCTTTCGCGCAGCGGCGCTTCGGCGACGGCCGCTTCGAGCTCACCGATGATCTCGGCGGCCCGCCCCGTCGCAAGCACCGCGTCGGCGCGATCCTCCACCAGCGAGGCGTGGCCTTCGAGCCAGCGTGTCTTCTCGGACGCTCCACGTGGGCCGTCGGGCAGTTCGGGAACGCCGCGCCAGAGCGCCAACGCCTTGTCAAAATGCGCGACAGCTTGGCCGGCATCTCCGGCGGCGATGGCGTCGCGCCCTTTCCTGATCGCCGCCTTGTACCGGGTGGCATCGACCTCCGCCGTGCACAGCGTCCAACCGGCGCCCTCCGTGACGATGAACCCGTCGCCCAGGGCACGCCGAAGTGAAGAGATATGAGTCTGCAGGGCCTTCGCGGCGGTGCGGGGCGGCTCGTCGCCCCACAGCAACTCGAGGAGCACGTCTGCGGACACGACCGTGCCGCCGTGCAATCCGAGCATCGTGAGGACGGCGCGAGGCTTCGCGCCCGGGATGGTCACCGGCAGGCCGTACTGCCGGACCTGGAGAGGACCCAGGACCCCCAGCTCCACCTGTTGAAGCGTAATCACCTGAGCATCGTCAGTACGGCGATTCAACAGACGGTCAAGGCCGGGTAAAGGCAGCCGATTGCCTAGTCAAAGACCCTGGCGGGCAGGCTGTGGCAGGCTCGGCTCGTGGACCTGCCGCAGCCCGATCCCGACGTCCCTCACCTGGCCGACGTGGTGCCGTCCGTCCTCGCCGCGATGGGAAGTGAGGGGTTCGACCGCCGGCTCCCGCTGCGCGACGGCATCGCGGGCGCGTGTGTGCTGCTGATCGACGGTCTCGGTGCTGAACTGCTCGACGCCCATGTGGCCGACGCCCCCGTGTTGGCGGGGCTGCGAGGGCAGACGCTGCAGGTTGGGTTTCCGTCGACGACGGTGGCCGGGCTGACGACTTTGGGCACCGGCTGCCGCTCCGGCGAGCACGGCCTGGTCGGCTACTCCTTCCGGCTGCCCGATGTGGGGCTCATCAACCCGCTGCGTTGGAGACCGCACCCGTGGGGGGACGACCTTCGTGGTGACGTGCCACCGGAGGACGTGCAACCGCACCCGACGGTGTTCGAGAGAGCGACGTCCGCCGGTGTCGCGGTCAACATCATCTCCGGCGCGCAGTTCACCAATTCGGGTCTCACTCGTGCGGCGCTGCGCGGCGGACAGTACGTCGGCGTGCATGCTCTCGGCGACCTCGCATCGAAGGTGCGAAAAACTCTGTCCACCAATGGATTCTGCTATGCCTATCACAGCGAGCTCGACCTGCTGGGCCACCTGTACGGGCCTGGCTCACCAGCGTGGCGGATGCAGTTACGCCACGTCGACCGGCTGGTGGAGTCGATTCTCGAGGAGATGCCGCCAGGCGGGTTGCTCGCCGTCGTGGCGGATCACGGCATGGTCAGCGTCGACCCCGACGACATCGTCGACATCGATAACCATAAAGCGCTGATCAACGGTGTAGAGGCCGTGGGCGGTGAGCCGCGGGCCCGGCACGTCTACGTCGACGACGGTGCGCTGGCCGACGTGCTCGCGACCTGGCAGGAGACGTTGGCGGATCGAGCCTGGGTGGTGTCTCGGGACCAGGCGATCGAGGCTGGTTGGTTCGGTGAACGGGTCAGCGATGCGGTCAGGCCGCGCATCGGCGACGTGGTGGCCGCCGCGCGAGGTTCGGCCGCGATGGTTCGGCGTGATGTCGAACCGATGGAGTCCTCGCTGATCGGACATCACGGGTCGCTGACGTTCGCTGAGCAGATGGTGCCTCTTCTGCTCGCGTACGGCTGATCCGATACTGCTCCGGTATCGAATTCATCGGGTATAAAACGACTTTCATTTCTCCTGAACCAGGGACTAATGCAATTGGCTTGAAGGAGCTGCTGATTGGATGCTGGTATTCGATTTTGCTATGTGAAGTCGAAATACTGTTGAACTCAATGCCATTCGTGAACTGCGCAATACACATTGTGGTTTGTGAAGGACATCACAGATTTTGCAGCCCGGCAAATTCCTCTGTTAACGTCCGGCCGCATGTTTGCTATCGCGACGCTGCTGACGCTTGTGAACCAGGTGTCGGGCACGCCGTACGTCACTGGCGGGGACTCTCCCGCCGGTACGGACTGCTCGGGGCTGGTCTCTTGGGTCACGAACGCGGCAACAGGACGACCGATCTACGGCGACCGGTTCCACACCGGGAACATCGAGAACGCGCTGCTCGCACGTGGGTTTCAGTACGGCGCGCAGCCAGGCGCACTGGTGGTCGGCTGGAACAGCGGACACACCGCAGTGACACTGCCCGATGGCACTCCCGTCTCCGCTGGTGAAGGTGGCGGGGTGAAGATCGGTGGTGGAGGCGCATACCAGAAGCAGTTCACCAAGCACATGTTCCTGCCCATGCCGCCCGAACAGCCTGTGGCTCCCGACGCGCCGCCGGCCCCCGTGGTGCTGGTGGGAGCAGAACATCCGGCGCCACCCGGGATGGCGCCACCGCCGCCACCGCCACCCGCGGATCCGTTCGCACCGCCGCCACCGCCACCGGCGCCGGAGATGGCCCCGCCGCCGCCACCGCCGGGCGACCCGTTCGCTCCTCCTCCGCCGCCGCCTCCGGGGACGCCGCCGCCACCTCCCGCGCCCGGCGCACCGCCGGCACCAGGTATGCCGCCGGCCTGACCCCGGCGCTCGCCCAGATAACCTCTGCGGCGTGATCGTCCTACTGCCGCCGTCGGAGACCAAGCGAGCCGGCGGCGACGGACCAGTGCTGCGACTGGAATCGCTGAGCTGTTCCGAGTTGACGCCTGTGCGGACCGCGTTGGTCGATGACCTCGTGGAACTGGCGCGCGACCGCACAGCGTGTCGAAAGGCGCTCGGGCTGTCGGCATCGCAGGATGCCGAGATCGATCGGAACGCCGAGCTCCATACCGCGGCGACCCTGCCGGCGATCCGTCGCTACACCGGGGTGCTGTACGACGCGCTGGACATCGGGTCGCTGCGCGGAACCGCAGCGGCTCGCGCCGGAGACCGCTTGGTCATCGGCTCCGCCCTCTTCGGGCTGTTGCGCGCGGACGACCCGATTCCCGCATACCGGCTGTCGGCGACCTCGAAGCTGCCGGGACGACCGGCGCTCGCCGCACAATGGCGACCACTGTTGGAACCGGTCCTCGCCAAGCTGGCCGAAACCCAATTGGTGGTCGATCTACGCTCCGGCTCCTACGTCTCGCTCGGCAGGCTTGCCGATGCCGTGCGCGTCGACGTCGTCGCCGAAGACTCCGGCGGCACCCGCAAGGCGGTCACCCACTTCAACAAGGCGCACAAAGGCAGACTCGCCCGAATCCTCGCGGCTTCCAGGGCCGAACCCGATGACGCCGGTGGCGTCGCGACGATCGCGCGGCGCGCCCGTATGCGGGTGGAGCGGAAAGGCAACGATCTCACCGTCATCGTGCCTGCCTGAACTGTGGGTCCGAGATTTGATGCTCCTATTGATGTCAAGCGATTTGGAGCCAGGTTCTGTAGGTTT